>JBDMZE010000008.1:0-88335 GCA_039769075.1 Akkermansiaceae bacterium
ACTTTGATTTAAAAAACGATCGCCTCACTGATTAACAGCGAACTTCACGAATCGATCAAAAGTATTTCATCCCCTAGCTTGAACCGTCAGTAAAAAGCTCTAGGAAGACAGAGCGAAAGAAGCGATTCTTTGCCGAAAACCACACGAACGATGAAGCAATTCACCTTCCTATCTCTCCTCACCCTCTCCTTGCCATCGATGGCCGACACCATCGGCCTTTGGCGCTTCGAAGAAACCGGAGCCACTTCCGGATCCCCTATCGCCGCCGCCAACACCAACAGCCCAGGCTCTCTCGACGCCGCACCCAACGGAGGTGAGCCGCTCTACTCCGATGATGTCCCATTCGCCGAGATCTTCGATCCCATCGCGAACCAGACCTACGCCAATACCCTTTCCTTCGATGCCTCCGGCGGCAACGCCCGGCTTGCTGTCCCCAATGATCTCAGTCTCGACAGTTCTTTCACCGTCGAGTTTTTCGTTAAGATGAGCAGTGAACCCACGAGCTTCGAGTCAATCTTCGATCGCCGAGAATTCGCTGACCTCGTCTGGAAAGTCGATTTTGATCATAATTTCACCACGGGGTTCGGCCGCATCCGCACCCGCTGGGACACTCCGGCAGGGGCACCCGATGACGTCGCCACAACAGGTGTCGATGAAAACGTCAACTTCCTCCTCGGACCTCTCGGCAATGCCTCGGGTCCCAAAATCTACATCGACACCGGAGCAAAGGATGAGAACGACATAGACGTCGGACCTCAAAACACCGGCAACCCAAACGACTACATCTACGACGCCGGTAGCACGAATCCGAATGAAACCGATGTCGCCCTGCAGGGTGACGGCATCAACGATGTCCCGGAGTGGCACCACGTTGCGATGAGCTTCGATGAGACCACTGGCGAGATTAAGTTCTACTTCGACTACGCCCTCTCCCAAGTCAGGACCCTCGCAGATACCGAAGGCGATGGTTACACCCACCCCGCCGCGGACCTTCGCTTTGGAAAACTCTCCGCTGGCGGATACGGCCTCCTTTTGGACGAAGTCCGCTACTCGGATGATATCCTCACCACCAGCGACTTCCTCCGCCCACCTGCCACCGGCGGTGGGAACACCACTGGATACTGGCGCATGGAGAAGGACGGAGCCGCAGCCGGCGACGACATCTTCGAAGTAACGAACGAAGTCTCAGCTCTGCATCCTGCTGTCGGAAACAGCGGCACTCCAAAATATTCCGCAGACGTTCCCGCAAGCAGCATCTACGACCCTGTCTCGGATCTGACTTATCCGAACCAATTCTCAATGGATGCCACCCTCGCGAACTCGCGCCTGCAGGTCGCAAATGATGCCGCCTTCGACACCTCCTTCTCCCTTGAGTTCTTCATCAAGCTCAAAGGCGAACCCGGAGGCTACCAGCCCTTCTCCACCTCCTCGGCCTCGACCACGAAAAGCTCACCTTCAAGTTCCAAGGTCGCCACTACCGCCTCACCGATGTCCATGGCAAGGTCGTGAAACCGATCTTGAGCTAATCTCTCTCATGCGAAAAGGCCTCCTCATTTTCTTACTCCTCCTTCCGCTCACTGGGGCCGAGGAACTCACCGAGCTTTTCCACAGTTCGCTCGATTTCTACGATGACCTCCAGCGCACTCCAGAGGGATTCTACCGCGACGCTTACCATCTGGATCAGCGGGAGGACCACCGTTGCTCGACAGCGGCAATCGGCATCGGCCTCATCGCACTTTGCATGGAACACGAGCTCGGCCGCGATCCACTCGCGGAAAAGAAGGCTTTAGAAACTCTTCGAGCACTCAATGGCCAGACGCTCGGGCGCGACAAAGCGGGTTACTTCCGCCACTTCTTCTCCAGTAAAACAGGCAAGGGAACTTCCGAGTTCTCCACCATCGACACCGCGATCATGGTCATCGGAGCGCTCTCCTGCCGGAACACTTTTGAAAACGAGAACCTCAAGAGTGAAGCCGACGCCCTCTGGAATTCCATCAGTTGGCAAGCCGCACTCGCCTCACCCTCCGGCGACCACCTTTTCATGATCATGAAGGATGGAAAGGGAGAAGCGATCACCCGCCTCTTTAACGAATACTACCTCCTCGCCTGGCTCATCAATGAGGATAAAAAAGGAAGCCTCCCGCCGATCAACAAACTCCCCACTTGGAAGCATCGCGGCTTCAATCTCCTCAGCGAACCACGTCACACCGCGCTCTCATCCTTTGCGATCCAATTCCCCCTCTATCTCTGTCATCCCTGCACAAAAGATCCCCGCTATCTTGAGTTCGTCACCGCTCAGGCCAAAATCGATCAGCTCACCTCTTCCAAGCAAAACGGCTCCGCCGAACTCTGGGGCTGCGGCGCCGGCATGACTCCCGCAAATGGCTACCTCGCCAGTCGCTTCGATCACAATCCCGGCAAGGTCGTCACCCCCCATATCATCGCTGGTTTCATCCCTGCGCTTCCCGCCGCGAAAGATCACCTGCTCAAGCTCTATCGCGACCCCAAGCACCACGCCGAAACTCCGGTCGGAAAGCTCCTCCCCCGCTTCAGCATCGATCAACCCGAGTGGCGCGCAGACCGCATCGAATCCATCGACTATTCCTCCATGATCTTCGGCCTTGCTGCAGATCACCCCAAACTCGGAATGCGCTTTTTTCAAGAAATGACGCACTTCACTTTCAAAAACAGCCCTGATCGTCCCGCGATGAAAGACTGACCCGAAAATTCACGAATAGTAGACCCTTTAAAATGAAGTCACTTCGCATTTTCGCTCCCCTCACCCTTCTCCTCGCACCGCTCCTCTTTCTAAAGGCGGAACCCACCAAGGTCGAAGCAGAAGCCCCTCTCCCGCTCAAAGCCCTCCTCATCGCTGGAGGCTGCTGCCATGACTACAAGGCGCAGCACGAGATGCTCTACAAAGGCATCCAAGAACGCGCGAATGTCAGGGTCGATGTCATCTGGACGAACGACCGCACGACCAACCCGCCCCTTCCCCTTTATGACGATCCCGACTGGGCCAAGGGATACGACGTCATCATCCACGACGAGTGCGCCGCCTCTAACAAAAACCTCAAGGCGATGGATCACATCCTCGCCGCCCATCAAACGATCCCTGCCGTCCATCTCCACTGCGCGATGCACTCTTTCAGAAATGGCACCGACAAATGGGGGAAGCACCTCGGACTTCTCTCCACCAGTCACGGTCCCCAAGAGCCGGTCTCGATCGAGTTCACCAATCCGGATCACCCCATCACCAAGGGCCTCGAAGATTGGGTCACGAAGAAGGAAGAGCTCTACAACAACGCCAAAGTCTACGATGCCGAACCACTCGCACTGGGTCACCAGACCGTCGGAGGAAAAGAGCGCTCCGCCATCGTCGCTTGGGTAAACACGAAGCAAGGACCTCCCTCGTTCTCCACCACCATCGGGCACAATAATTACACCATCGAAGACCCGCGCTATCTCGATCTCATCACCCGTGGCCTCCTCTGGACCACTGGCAAACTCAATGACGACTACCTCACCCCCTACACCGGATCGAACGTCATCAAGGAAGTAAAAAAGGAGTCCGAAAAACTCTCACACGAAGCTCCAAAAGACGCCACCTTTGTCAAAGTCACCGCCAAGTCCGTTCAAGAGGCGCACTCTCCTTGGAAAGCCATCGATGGCGACCCCAAAACCCGCTGGACCGGCGATGGCCCCTCGATGCCGAACTGGCTTCAGCTCGAATTTCAAAAAGCGACCACCGTCACCGGAGCCGAGATCTCTTGGGAAAAGCCCGAGCACTGGTATCAGTATCGCATTGAGACCTCCCTCGATGGCAAGGCATGGACCCTCGCCGCCGATGCTTCCGCGAATGTCAAAATCGGAGACACTAAGGACGCCTTCACCGCCGAGAACATCAAGTTCCTCCGCGTCACCGCCCTCAAGCAAGAGTACGGCCAATGGCCCGCAATTTGGGAGATCAAGCTCAGTGGAAAAGACGGCCCACTCGGCCTCTTCCCCCTCGAAAACCCTGCCCAGCGCGTCAGCGGCAAAGGCCTCGAAAAGTCAGGTAACATCACCCCACGCATCGTAAAGCTCACCCCCGCCGAGGAAAAAGAAATCCTCAAGGACGCTTCCGTTCCCGAGGGCTTCGAGATGACCCTTTTCGCCCCTTGGCAGACCGCAAACTACCCCGTCTACGTCGCCGCCTCCCCCGGGGGTGACCTTTACGTCTCCTCCGATGGCAATGGCTCCCTCGGCCGCCAGCCGGGACGCGGCCGTGTCCTCCGCCTTCGCGACACCGACCAAGACGGCCGCGCCGATGAGGTCACCGAGTTCATCCGCGAGATCGACTCCCCCCGCGGACTCATCTGGGACCACGACCGCCTCTACCTCCTCCACCCACCCCACATCTCGGTTTTCTTTGACCGCGATGGCGATGGCGTCGCCGAGTCCTCCAAGCGCCTCATCTCAGACATCGCCTTCGGCTTCAAAGACCGCCCTGCCGACCACACCACCAACGGACTCGAGATGGGCATCGATGGCTGGATTTACGTCGCCGCCGGAGACTTCGGTTTCATGAATGCGAAAGGCACCGATGGCCGCACCCTGCAACACCGCGCAGGTGGAGTTGTCCGTTTCCGTCCCGATGGCTCCGGACTTGAAATCTTCTCAACCGGAACCCGCAACATCCTCGCCACCCCCATGTCACCCACCCTCGACATGTTCGCCCGTGACAATACGAACGATGGCGGCGGCTGGGACATCCGCCTCCACCACTTCACCGGCCTCTCGGACCACGGCTACCCGCGCCTCTACATGAACTTCGAGAAAGAGCACATCCAGCCCCTCGCTGACTACGGCGGCGGCTCCGGCTGTGGCGGCGTCTACATTTCCGAACCCGGCTTCCCTGCCGAGTGGAACAACGCCCCATTCACTATCGACTGGGGCCGCGCCGGCTCCTTCCGCCACACCGTCGAACTGCACGGAGCCACCTTCAAGGAAACCGCCGAGCCCCAGCGCTTCATCAAAATGACGCGCCCCACCGATGCCACCGTCGACGGCATGTCCGCCGTCTACCAAGCCTCTTGGAAAGGCCCCGCCACCTTCGGTTGGGCTGGGCCAGATCAAGGCTACATCGTTCGTGTCACTCCGAAAGGTCACACTCCAGAGCCGCTGCCAAATCTTGAAAAGATGAGCGATGAGGAACTCGTCGCTGCTTTGGATTCTCCCTCCCACATCCGCACTCTTGCTGCTCAACGCGTTATTATCCGACGAGAGCTTTCCCGGGAAACAATGGGAAAACTCAACCTTCTCGTGTCAGACCCAAAGAAATCCCTGACTACGAGAATTGCGGCAGTTTATGCGCTCGTTCACACTGACATTCTTTTCAGATCAGGGATCGCCGCTTCAGGAAAGCCCGACGACGAGCTTCAGCCTTATATCATAAAAGCCATCGGAGATTCCGATAAAATCGTATTTTCTGGTTCTTTCATGACGTTGGAAAGGGCTCTTCAAAGCTCTAGCCCAAGGACAATCCTTGAAGCACTTATCACGGCGACAAGGCATCAGGAAGAGTCAGTCGCCCCGGCCATCGCCAACCATCTATCATCAACTGACCCCGTCATCCGTCACACTGCCTTCCAAGCTTTGGCAAAAATGTCCGCGCACGAAGCAGCCTTTTCCGTGATCGATTCCGATGACATCGACACCCGAAAGGCCGCCGCTTGGGCCCTTATGCGCATGCACAAGGTCGAAGTCGTCAACGAACTTTTCTCACGCCTCGCTACCGAAAAGGAATTCCCAAAACGTCGCCCGCTCATCTCCATCCTCGCCCGCCTTTACCACAAGGAAGCCGAATGGAAGGGGACCTCTTGGGGAACCCGCCCGGACACGCGCGGACCTTACTATGAACTCACCACCTGGGAACAGTCCGAGCGAATCCTGAGCACCCTGAAATCACTCCTCGAAACAGCGTCCGCGGAGGAAGCCGGGTTCATCGTCGAGAAGCTCAATAAAAATCGTATTCAAGACAACAGCGCTCTCAAGCGCGTCATCGAACTTGCCACCAAGGACGACAAACTCATCCCCGCCGCCATTTCCCAAATCGCGGTTGCCAGCGAGGTTCCATCCGACGCCCTTCCGATCGTCCTCAAAGGTGCGAGAACCTTCGAATCCGGCCCCGCCGTGCATGCCGATGCCGTCAAAATCTTGATGCAGAGCGATCACGCCGAAGCCATCCCAGCAGCAATCGCCGCTCTCAATTTCATCGACCGAGTCAAAGGCTCCGGCAAGCAAGCGACCGCTGCCCGAGGCTATTTCCTCAAATCGCCCAAGCTCGAAAATCACCACCTCGTTCTCGAAAAAATCGCCGCCGAAAAGCCCGATTCCCTCGAAGGCCGCTGGTCTGCCATGGCCATTCTCGAACTCGCCTCCCGGAAAAAAGGCTCTCCCGAATCTCGCGAGATGTCGCTCAAAGCCATCGAGAAGGCTTGGGCCGAGACGCCCCAAAAAATCAACTACATCAATGCCGCTCGTGACCTACGTAACACCGTAATCAACGATCGCATCAAAGCCGCCACCACCGATCCCAATTCCAAAGTTGCCACCGCCGCAAAAGACGCCGCCCGCAAACTGAAGATCCCCCTTCCGAAAGGTGACAACGTCATCATCGTCCAAATCAAAGCCATCCCCGGCCAACTCCGCTTCGACCAAACCCGCATCCCGGCCAAACCTAGCCAGAAAATTCAACTCACCCTTAGCAACCCCGATAAGATGGCCCACAATCTCGTCGTAGTGCAACCCGGCACCGATAAAGCTGTCGCTAAAGCCGCCGTCGCTCTCGGAGCGGAAGGATTCGAAAAAGGCTGGCTCCCCGACCACCCCGATATCATCGCCGCCACCAAGATGCTCAACGAAAACGAGGAAGACACCATCGAGATCACTATCAAAACCCGTGGTAAATATCCCTTTATCTGCACCTTCCCCGGTCACGAGAACACCATGCTCGGCGTTATTGTGGTTAAGTAGCTGGTATTGACGGCAGATCTCTCACTTTTCAAATCTCCTCCGTCACCACCCACGAGGTTGCCAACCACCACACATCCTTGGATTTCTCTCTAAATAAGAAGATTATTAGAAGAATAATGCAATTTTATGCAAATTTACTTGCGAGGTAGTCAATTTGCAGTGAGTCTCCTCACCCAAGCTCGAAAACAGAACCATGAACCTCTTAAAATACACCGTCCCCTTAAGCCTACTCTGTCAGCCCTGCCTAGCTGATCTCTTCTCTAATGGGGATTTTGAAAACGGCGGCACCTCATGGGAGGAAGTCGGCGAGCCTGCTGCCGATTACTCCTTCTCTTACCCAACTACCGAGGGTAACCCTGGCGGATTTGGGATCATCAACCACTCGACGGAGGCCGGCTACGGACTCTGGGTTGCCGACGATGGCGCACTCATCACTCTTGATTCGCTCGGTTTGTCCGGAGGATTTACCTACACTTTCAGTCAGGACATGAAGATCCTCGGTGGCCCTAACATGGCAGGGGACTCTCAAACAGGCGGCTTGAAAATCGAGTTCTACGGTGGACCATCTGATGGCACCAATACAGGCGATCAAAAACAAGACCGCATCGGAGATGGCACAACTTGGGAGACTTACGAATTTGAAGTGGCTATCCCGGAGGGAACCGAGAGCATCAAAGTGGTGCCAGTTTGGGGAGTCGGGCTGGAAGTTGGATTCGACAACATCGGCTTCGATCCGAACGGCATCGAAACTCCTCCCGCGCCCGTAGAGCCCGTGCCAAATGCCTTCTTTGAAGAAGGCAGCACAAGCTGGCTCGAGCAAGGTCTCGGAGCTTCTTTTGCATACCCTTCCACCGGTGGAAACCCTGACGGCCACGGCCGTATTATCAGCACGACCGAAGGTGGATTCTGGACCGCTGCTGGCGGAGCTCCTCTCAATCTCGGACCTCTCGGAATCGAACCCGGCGAGACGGTGACCTTTAAAGTAGACATGAAAGGCGACGGAAGCGCCATCGGCGGACTTCGCCTAGAGTTTTTCAGTGGAGCAGCGATCGTCCTAAATACCGATAACATGCTCCCTGCAATCATCGGAGACGGCACGACTTGGGAAACTTACGAATTCGAGGTCACCGTTCCTGTCAGTGCCCAAGCAGTAAAAATCAACGTCTTGGGCGCTACCGGAGCTACCGTTGATTTTGACAATGTCATCATTGGTGACGGAGTCGCTCCTCCAGCCAACCCAGACAACATTCCTGCTCCTGCCGAGCTCGTCTTTGGAACCCTCTTTAACTGGAGTGGATCGAATCCAAGCAACTTCTTCCAGCCTCAGGTCTCTGATGACGAAGTCACTTGGACAAACCTTGGACCAGCCTTCACCGGAAGTGCGATCGGTCAGGCCTTCGATCCTAGTAATGCTAAATTCTCCCGCGTTCTTGAAGCGCCAGCTGTCTCGGGGGAAGCGATCCTGAATGGTGGATTTGAAGAGAACGACTCTGGCATCCCTAATTCATGGACCGGCATCTCGGGAACCGGACAGGAGCCTCAAGTAACTACTACAGACGCCTTCGAAGGATCCAATTCTCTGAGAATCGCTGCGCAAAACGATACGACTCCGACTCCCAATCAATCTGAGATTCAGTATAATGTAGCGGCCTCTGGCGGCTCCATCACCCCTGGTGAAACCTACGATTTCTCCTTTCAGGCGAAGCAAATTTCCAGCGGTGTCAGCTACGTCCAAAACTACCGTGTCCAGTGGCTCAATAGCGAAGGCGCTGTAGTGCAGGAAGCCTTTGGCTTCACTCCTTTCGCCGGAGGTGATGGAACTTGGGTCGAGATTAAGAGAACCGGCTTGATCGCTCCTGCCGAAACCGTGACCGCTCTCATCCAGATCTTCGGGGCCACAGGTGCCGTAGCAAGTGTCAATGCCAAAGGCGAAGTCCTCATCGATGACATCTCGCTCGAAGGTGAGGCGGGACTCGGCGCCGGCACCGTTCTGGCGACGAGCGGACAAGAGACCGGTGTCGGCATCGAGTTCTCCACCGTCGATGGCCTCACCTACCAAGCCCAGATTGGCTATACCATGGAGGACTTTGATAACCTTGGGCCCGCCTTCGAGGGAAATGGCGGGCGCGCTGCGGTCGGCATCCAATACGACGAGGACTTCACCTTCTTCCGCTTTCTTGAATCTCAGTAGATTAGTTTTCTATTGTTTGTGTGGAAGGCCCCGATCTCTGATCGGGGCCTTTTTCGTGCCATCAAAGCTCCGCGCGCTCTTGCTTCTCTCGCCGCACCTGCGCAGGCTCGCGCTCTTGAAAACCGAAGCTGAAGTCATCTCCGAACTCCTCGCCCTAGGCTGCGATGAGTTCGTCCTCTGTGGCGGCGCGCGCAATGCTGTGCTCGTCAGCCAAATCACGGACCATCCCAAGCTACGGACCTTCCATCATTTTGAGGAACGAAGCGCGGCCTTCTTCGCCCTCGGTCGCACCAAGGCCACCGGACTTCCCTGCGCCGTTGTCACTACCAGTGGCACCGCCGTTGCCGAGTGCCTCCCCGCCGTGATCGAGGCGCACTACTCTTCCCTCCCCCTCATCATCGTCTCGGCGGATCGCCCCGAGGAATATCGCGGCAGCGGCGCTCCGCAAGCCATCGAGCAGGAAGGCATCTTCACGAGCTACGCCCACGTCGGCCCAGATTGGGCCGGCCACGGACCACTCCATCTTAATGTCGCACTCGGCGAAGCAGAGTTAGGAAATGATGCCTCGGAAACCGAGCCCGGCCCCTTCCTCCCCAAGCGACGTTCCTTTGAGGTCCTCAAGCTCCGCGCCTTCATCGGCAAAGGAATTTTCAAAGGCCTCATCGTCATGCTCGGCGGACTTGATGAAGACGACCGCGAGGAAACCTTCCACTTCCTCGACAAGCTCGGCGTCCCCGTAGTCGTCGATGTCACCAGCGGCCTCCGCGAAGCGCTCAATCATCTCGTCATTCCTGAAAATGTCGTGCGCCAAGAACTCCCCGGAAAAATTCTCCGTCTCGGCGAAGTCCCCGTCGGCAGACTCTGGCGTGACCTCGAGGACCATCCCGAAGTCGAAGTCCTCTCAATTTGCCGCAATGGCCTTCCCGGCCTCGCGCGCCCCTCAGATGTGGTCGAGGCCGAGGTCGGCCGCGTCCTCCGCGGACTCGGCGACCCAGAAGAAGTCGGCGATGTCCGCGATGACATGCCCAGCGCCCGCCGCGCACTCGCCCGCACCGATGGCCAGCTCGAAGCCTACCCCGATAGCGAGCCCGGCCTCATGCGCGCCCTCTCGGTCTACGCCACCGTCTGCGACAGTCTCTTTTTAGGCAACAGCCTCCCCATCCGGGAGTGGAATGACTTCGCCCAGCGCGAGGTCCCCTACGTCAATGTCCGCGCGAATCGCGGGGCCAATGGCATCGATGGCCAGCTCTCGACCTGGCTCGGCGCAACCGCCGATGAAGAAGATGCTTGGGGCGTCTTCGGGGATCTCACCACCCTCTACGATCTCTCCTCCCCCGCCGTCTTTTCCCAAGTCCAGACCGTAGGCCGAGTCCTCGTCGTGATCAACAATAGTGGCGGCGCCATTTTCGACCAACTCCCCCGTCTCAAAGGCATGACCGAGGAGCAGCGCGACGCCATCGTCCAGCCCCACTCGGCTGATCTCTCCAAGTGGGCCGAGATGTGGGGCATGCATCATTTAAAGGTGACCCAAGTGGAAGACTTCGACCTCTTAGAGACTGCCGAGTGCCCTCTCCTCCTCGAAGTGGTGCCCTCAAAATCCCAGAGCGATGCCTTCTGGGAAGCATGGCGAACCTAGACGAGGGCGCAGGAACTCAATTATTCCCTGCGACTTTCGCCATTGCCTTTTTCACGAATCCATCGAAAGTCTTTCAGAGCGCGGGTCACATCCTGCGCATTTTATTAAATAAACTAATGAATTCATTCAAACCGGGGGATCGGTCGATCTCCCAGATGTTGAAAGGCTGCGCAAGCTGCATGTTGATCGCCGGAGCAGCCCTCGCACTCTCCAGCTGTGGAAATAAAGAAGACGTAGCGGACGCAGATGCCGTCCTTCGTTTTTCAGCCATTCCTGACACCGACACCACCGCGCAGGCTGAGAAGTTCAAGCCGGTTGCTGACTACCTTGCCAAAGAGCTCGGCGTCAAAGTCGAGTTCGTCCCCTCCGCTAAGTATAGCGCGTCGGTCGAAAAATTCTCCAATGGAGACATCCAGCTCGCTTGGTTTGGAGGCGTCTCCGGAGTGCAGGCTCGTAGGGCAGTCGACGGTGCAGAAGCCATCGCTTGCGGTGCCATCGACCCGAACTACAAGTCCTACTTCATCGCGAACAAGGCGACCGGCCTCGTCCCAAGCGACAGCTTCCCCGCAGCAATCGCGAACCACACCTTCACCTTCGGCAGCACTGGATCCACTTCTGGACGCGTCATGCCTACTCACTTCATCACCGAAGCAAGTGGCAAGAGCCCTGAGGACTTTTTCACCAAGAAGCCCATCGGATTCTCCGGTGCACATGACAAGACCGCTCAGCAGGTTGCCGATGGCACCTTCGATGTCGGTGTCCTGAGCTACTCAGCTTACGACAAGTTCGTCGCTAAGAACCCAGAAGCTGCCGCTAAGATGCAACTCATCTGGCAAACTCCGGGCTACGCCGACTACAACTTCACCGCACACCCCGCGCTCGAGAAGCAGTTCGGCGAAGGCTTCACCGCCAAGCTCCAAGACGCCATCGTCGCATGCGAGGACCCAGAAGTTCTCGAAGCGCTCCGTCGTAAGAAGATGATTAAGGTCAAGAGCTCTGACTTCGACAACATCGCTGAGGTCATGAAGGCCGTCGGCCTTGAGTAAATCAACCCTGTGAGTCTTATCACAGTCAGCGATGCCTCACGGCGTTACGGCGCGACCTCGGCATTATCCGGGGTCTCGTTCTCTCTGGAACCCGGAGAAAAGGTGGCCATCATTGGCCCTTCCGGGAGTGGTAAGACCACGCTCATGCGTCTTCTTGGTCTCCAAGAAAAAGTGAGCGCAGGGACCATCGAAACCCTCGGCTGCGATCTCTCTCAAGGCTGTGGAAAAACGATTCGCGAGATCCGCTCTCGTATTGGCATGCTCCCGCAGGACCTCGGCCTCGTGCCGAACCTCCGGGTCATCCAAAATATCATCCTTGGTCGCAGCGGCACGCGGAGCACTCTCCGCACCGTCCGCGACCTCCTCTTTCCTTCCAAAGGCGACCGCGAAGACATCTTCGCCTCCCTGGAACGGCTCGACATTGCCGAAAAAATGTATGACCGCACCGACTCCCTCTCCGGCGGGCAGCGTCAGCGCGTCGCCCTCGCCCGCACTCTTTTTCAAGGCGCGGAAATCCTTCTCGCCGACGAACCCCTGAGCGCCGTCGATCCCGCTCGTGGCCGCGATGTTTTAAAGCTCCTCACCGAGCTCTGCTCCGACGCTGGCCTCACTCTCATTATCTCCCTGCATCAGGTCGAACTCGCCCGCGAGTTCTTCCCCCGCATCATCGGGCTCAAGGAGGGAAAAGTCGCCTTTGATGGATCTCCCACCGATCAAGAAATTGCCGATCTCTACGCGTCATGAAATCGGCACGCGCGATGTTCTTTGGGCGCAGATGGCTCTTGCTCATCCTCGCCCTCGTTTTCGCTTGGACCGTCGCAAGGCTCGGCACCAACGTCGTCAATCTCTCCGACTCCGCCGATCCCTGGGCCGCCTCTGGTCGCTTTATCAGTGCCGCCTTTTCACCCTCCTTCACCGATGAAAACACGACCCTCCCAGAGGGAGCCACGCCCTTTTTAGAACGGGTCGGAGCCGACCTCCTGCGGACCTTCCGCTACGCCATCATCGCGATGTCGATGGCCATCCCGCTCGGGCTCATCCTCGGGCTCTTCGCCTCCGAGCTCTGGCTTCCCTCCCACCGTCTACGACCTGTTTTCAATGTCTTCCGCTGGGGCCTGCGCATGATCCTCTCGCTCATCCGCGCGATCCACGAACTCATCTGGGCCTTCCTCTTTCTCGCCGCCGTGGGTGACTCGCCCCTCGCTGCCTGTCTTGCGCTGGCCCTTCCTGCCTCCGCCATTTTAGGAAAAGTCTTCTCGGAGCTCATCGATGAACAAAGCCGCTCCGCACAGAAGGTTATCCGCGCCTCCGGAGGCAGCGGCACGCAGGGCTTCCTCGGCGCCATCTTCCCCGCCGCGCTGCCGGACATGATCAGCTACACCCTCTACCGCTTCGAGTGCTCGCTACGCGCCTCCGCCGTCTTGGGATTCATCGGCATCGAGACCATCGGCCTTGGCATCAGCCGCTCCTTTGAAAACCTCTACTTCGGCGAAGTCTGGACCCAGCTCTACATCCTCATCGGCCTCGTGATCGCGGTCGAAGCCACCGGAAACCTCATCCGCAAGCGCCTCCGCGATGGCCGCTCACGCACCAAAGAAGCCGCCGAAATCAAAGAAACCCAGCTCCGCAAAACCCGCCCGAAAGACTCCCTCGTCCGCACCCTTGGACTCACCGCAGCGCTTGGAATTTTTGCCGCGTGGAGCCTCGGCGATGTTCTCTTAAAGCCCGCCATTTTCGAAGGCCAGCGCGGCGAGCGCCTCTCCCGCTTCTTCGCTCATATTACTCCAGATCCCGTCGCCCCCGATTCCTTCGTCCCAACCAGCGAAGAGCGCAGCGCCGCTTGGGAAGCGGGCTCCGATGACCTCCTCCCTTGGATTGCCGATCTCTGGGAAGACCCCGGCAAAGAAGCCCTCATCAACACCATCGCCATGTCCCTTGCCGCCGTCATCCTCGCCGGAGCAGGCGCAATGCTTCTTCTCCCGTGGGGAATGCGAAGCTTGGCCTCCATCCGCCCCCTCGGGCTCGAAATGAAAGTCGGAAAAATCCGCGAACTCCTCGGCCTCCTCGTGCGCGGTTTCTTCATCCTCACCCGCGCCATTCCCGAATATCTCCTAGCCTTCCTCCTCGTCGGAATCCTCGGGCCCAGCGCCTGGCCCCTCGTCATCGCCCTCGCCATTCACAACCTCGGCATCCTCGGCCGCCTCTGGGGCGAAGCTGCCGAGAACCAACTCCCCTCCCAACCCCGCCAAGTCCTCACCATCGGCGGCTCCCGCCTGCAAGCCTTCCTCGGAGCCCTCCTCCCCATGTCGCTCAACCGCTTCCTCCTCTTCTTCTTCTACCGCTGGGAATCCTGCGTCCGCGAAGCCACCGTCCTCGGCATGCTCGGCGTCAGCTCACTCGGCTACTACATTTCCCTCCGCCAAGCCTTCTTCCACTACGATCAGATTATCTTCTTCGCCCTGCTGGGAGCTGGGGCCGTGATTGCGGGAGATGTCATCAGCGACGTCCTCCGGAAGAGACTGCGGGGTTAGGCGGAAGAGTGCTCGATGACCGTGATCGGCGCCTCCGTATATAAGACGGCGACAGAATTTCTGGCCTGCCCTAGGGCGAAGAGTGGACGATAAGTTATACGATTACGTTGCTATGATTACCTCATCCCATTCTCGTAATGAATAAGGAGTCTTGGGAGAAACATCTGCCTCAGTGGGCTCTTGATTACGGAAACAGTGAAACGAATTGGCCGTTTTACTTGTCGCGTGAACATGGCGAGGTCGAATCTTTAGAGATTCCTGCGTGCGCGTTTGGTGTTTCGATCAGCATAATAACGATGACGCTCTTTTTTGAGGAGATCGATGGAATTGAAAAAATTGTGATGCTCGGAGTAGCGGCGATTGGCGGCTTAGTTAGTCTAGGTTGGGTGAACTCGTGGACTTCAATCTCAGGAAAAGTGAAATTTAAGGAGATTGCGGCGAAATATGCCGCTCGCAAAAAAACCTATAGCGAAAAAGAGCTTAAAGAAGTGAAGCTTTACCGAGACTGGCTCACAGAGAGATTCAAGGCACAAGAAATTGAAATAAGTGAAACAGGTTTAGGGGTTTTTCGGGAAATGAGATTAAAAAGGCTCCGGGATTACAACGAATCTGATGAACTCCGCTTCCTGGAAGTTTTTCTCAACGAGGAAAACTCTCATTAAAGAAGCTTCACTGGATAACCTTCGAGCTTAGGCTTTTCTCCAAGAATCAGATCATTAAATTCTGAGTTGATCGACTCGAACGCTCCCTTTTCACGATTCCACTTCTTGAGATAGCTCCCGCTTGCCTTTTTTAGCCCGCGAGAGTAGCTCATCGCTATGCGCCCGATTGAGAGACGTCGTGAATTCCTTGCTACCGAGGGATACGTCGTGGTGCCGCAATTTTTCACGAAGGAGGAGATTGCGGAGGTGGCGGCAGCTCAGGATGCGTACTATCGGGGGGAGGCGGACTTGCAGCCGGACTTCGAGTGGCCCGCTCCGCGGAAATGTCGGGCGCGCTCGCGGAAGCATCCTTATGCCTCATTTTTCCTCTCTCCGCTGGCGAAGCTGCTGCGCGATGGCCGTCTAGCGAAGCTGGTGCAGGAGACGATGAGCATGGAGGGCATTCGCTTTTGGCATGACCAACTTCTTTATGAGGAACCCCGCGAGCCGGGTCCATTGAACTACCACTGGCATCGGGAGGACTCTCGCTGGCTTACCTGCGCGGCCTCGCAGATGGCGACGGCTTGGATTCCGCTGGTCGACTTTACCCACGAGATGGGTCCGATCACGCTGGTGCCTCAAGGACGCGAAAAAGAGGCGATGAAGCGCATGGTCCTCAATGCGGGAGATCTCGTGATTTTTGGCGCAGACCTGCTGCATGGAAATCCGCAGAATTTTGGGTCGGTGCCGCGACGCGCGGTGGCGGCGCACTTTGCTTCAAGTGAACTCCGGTATCAGGAGGCGGGTAAATTTTCCCACGTGAACGAGCGGATCGTGAGGAAGAAAGATGGTGTCCCTAACTTCCGCGATGAACGGATTTGTCCCAGTTTTAAGTAAGAATTGCGGTGAGGAAGATCGCACACAGAAAGAGGAGCACACCCAAAGCAATCCAAGATCCCACAGATTTGTCGCGACGAGTCGCCCCGCACTCACGACAGGTGGAAGTTCGCATCGTAAAAGCTCCTCGGATAAGAAGAGATATCCATCCGAAAAGTATCACGCCGATCACACTCGGCCTGCTCCGCGAAAGAGAATCCCTCATGGTATTCGGACTCCCGCATTCGTTGCACGGTAATCCTTTTGGAACTTCCTCTACTGGAACTTCTTCTATCATTGTTTTAGGCGGCTGATAGGGATTCTCCATCTTCTTAACGGACGCTAGGTCGAAGGACAAACCAGACGAGAAGAAAAAGTCCACGGAACACAAAAAGAGTTACCGGATTTTACTGATGAGCAGGTTTATCGGAGCCTCTAGCTCTTGGAGTAGAATTTAAAAATTAGTTTCCCACGGCCCAACAGGCAGTGAGATTGGGAAGCAAGAATACAACTACTCAAAGCTAATCCTACGAGGTCTTAATCTTCTCTCCGCAGAGTTTCGAAACTTCTTCGAAGTCCGCTTGGCTGGTGAAGGCCTTCCTCGGGAGAATGAGATACTGGTTCTTCTGCGGGTAGAGGAGGATCGCTTTCGGCGAGAGGTAGCGGTCGCAGAACGAGCCCCATTTTAGATCCACCTCGTGGAATTTTGAGACCTGGTGGATGCCTTCTTCGGTAAAGGTCCAATGGAGTTTCTCGCCGGCTTGTGGGGAACTTTTTGCACTCTGAATGAGCCGGTATTGCCAGAAGAACTTCCGCACGAAGAGGATCGGCCCCGTCATCAGGCAAAGGTAGCCGAACATCTCATCCCCTTTCCACAAGAGGAAGGCCCCAAGTGGAATTAGAAGAAGGTAAAGATAGCGGATCACCAAAAAGAGCGGATGCCGGTTCCGCATGTGAAGCGCGGAGCCGATCTTCAGGCTCTTTTCGTCAAAGACGCTGGTGGCCTTGATCATCGTCTAGCGCTCCTCGATGGGAGTAACCTTCGAGAGAGTCGTCGGCCCGACGTATTTCGTGAGCGGACGATAGAGACGGCTGTCCTCGAGCTGCTCAAGGACCTGCGCAGACCAGCCAGCCATGCGGGAGATGGCGAAGATCGGCGTAAAGAGGTCGGTAGGAATTCCGAGTGAGTAGTAAACCGTGGCCGAGTAGAAATCGACGTTGGCATTGAGTCCTTTTTTCTCACGCATGAGAGTGGCGATGCGCTCGGACATGTCGATCCACTTGGACTCACCAAGTTCTTCAGTGAGCTTGATCGCCATTTTCTGAAGGTGCGGAGCACGTGGGTCGAGCACCTTGTAGACGCGGTGACCGATGCCCATGATCTTCTTTTTATTCGCAAGACAGTCTTCGACAAAGGCGTCGACCTTATCGAGGCTGCCAATCTTTTTGAGCATTTTGATGACGCCTTCATTGGCGCCTCCGTGGAGTGGCCCTTTGAGAGTTCCGATGGCGGAAGTCATCGCGGAGTAGAAGTCAGAGAGAGTTGCGACGGTGACTCGAGCAGAGAAGGTAGAAGCATTCATGCCGTGGTCCGCATGGATCGTGTAGGCGACATCGAGAGTCTTCACTGCCGCAGGAGAAGGCTCTTCTCCTGTGATGAGGTAGAGAAAGTGAGCCGCTTCGGAAAGATCGCTGCGAACTGGTGGGAGATCAAGTCCCTGACGCGCGCGGTGGAAGTAAGCGACGATGACGGGAGTCTGAGCGACAAGGGAAAGAGCAACGTGACGGTTAGCTTCCTGATCTGGATCGCCGACTTTAGCGCGCTTATCGTAGAGCCCGAGCATGGAAACTCCGGTGCGGAGAACATCCATCGGGTTCGCGTCTTTTGGCGCAGCCTTAAGAAAATCAATCACGCCTTGGGGAATCTCGCGGTCGTGACGGAGCTCGTCCTCGAAGGAGGAAAGTTCATCAGTGGTGGGAAGTTTGCCACGGTGAAGGAGGTGGGTCACCTCCTCGAAGGAACAATTCTCTACAAGTTCCGCGATATCGTAACCAAGGTATGAGAGACGGCCCTCAAGGCCCTCGACGTTAGAAAGAGCGGATTCATTGGCGATGACTCCTTCGAGACCTTTGGCATAATCAGACATGGTAAATAATAGGGTGTGGCGTGAGAAAAACGATGATTTAGACTGAGGAGAAATAGGGCGGAGACTGAAGCGGCGCAAGGGTTTCTCACAACGCAAGGTGGTTTTTTTATTTAGCTTAAGCGAAGCGTCTGACAGCCTAACCTCAGTGGAAGAAAAATGGAGCCTAGCAATGGAGACGAGCGTGCCACAGGCGACGCTTGCTCTCGCCTGTGGCAGCGAGATCATCGCACGCGCTGAGTTCACCAGCGAGCGGTCTCAGGAGGTCGATTTGTTTGGTCCTCTTAAGGAAATTTTAGCCAACCTTCCTGAAGGGAAATCGCTCTCCGCTTTGGTGATCGGCACCGGACCGGGAAGCTACAATGGCGCGCGCGTGGGAATCGCAGCAGGCCAGGCTATCGCACAAGTCCATGGCTGCGGTGTAGCGGGAATATGCTCTTTCGAAGCGGAGCCGACTCTGACTTGGGCCGCTGGAGACGCACGCCGGGGAAGCTTTTATTTGATGACCATCGGAGGAGAGCCAGTCCTACATGAGCATGCAGATTTTTTAGCGCAACTCGCGGAGTGCGAGGGTGAGATCGGAACCTTCGAATCAGTTAAGAAACTGAACTGCCCGGAAGGATCGGTGACACAAGTAACTCCCACTGCCGAAGGACTTCTCAAGGCATGGCAGCTAAAATCAACAGAGGAAAAGGATGCCCTGATGGCAATTCCGGCAGAGGCTTTTTATATCCGCCCTCCGCATATCACGATTTCTAAGAAGAAGTCGCCTTGACGATTGGGAAGAGCAAGCGAAGCTCTGGTCATGGCTCTCGCTTTTTCAAACTTCACGCTCAAGCCCGGTGACGCGGCTCCGGACTTCTCTCTCCCTGACGGACATGGAGAACTTCACCACCTTAGCGATCTCTTAGGGAAAAATGGCACCGTCATTTTTTTTGCCTGCAATCACTGCCCCTTCGTGGTCCGACTCACCGAAGGGCTGAAGGACTTCGCCAATGAAATGAGCGGAGAGGACGTCGCAACGATCGCAATCAATTCAAACGACGTTGAAAACTATCCCGCTGACTCCCCGGATAAGATGGTCACCTTTGCCGCCGAATCAGGCTGGAACTTCTCCTACCTCTACGATGAATCACAAGAAGTCGCGCAAGCCTATGACGCCGCCTGCACTCCAGATTTCTTCCTTTTCGATGCCGAAGGAAAACTGACCTACGCCGGCCGCTTCGATGCCACCGAGCGCGGCAGCGATGACCCAGTGACGGGCTCAGACCTCCGAGCCGCGGTTCATAAACTCCGCGCAGGAGAGCCCTCCGAACACGGCGAGCCAAGTAGCGGATGTGGGATCAAGTGGAAGGCCGGCAACGAGCCTAGTCACTTGGGATAAGTCCAAGAAGAGGACAAAGAGCGTGATCCGAGAGTTCAACAGCTCGCATTTTTGCGGAGCTTTCAGTCCAGTGCCCAGGCACCAAAATCCAATCGATTCGTCTCTCCCCCGCTGGAACCGGATAGGTCAAAAATTGACCCTCAACATCGGTCCAGCCTCCTGCAGCACCATATCTTCCCGACTTTTTTAAGTAATCCATGGCACTATTCCCTTCCTTGGAGAGACTGGAGTTAAAATCGCCTGCTAAAATGAGATTCCTCCCTCGAAGCTCGCTGAGAATTTGCACTGACTCCTGCCGGACCTCCGCGCTCCGGGTGTCGAGATGCACCGCCGCCAGCTCGAACTCATCTTCGCCGACCTCCACCGTCACCTTTGCTCCGTGCTTTTGGCCCGCGAGAACCGGCTCCCACCACTTCACCGCTGGATAGGAAATAAACTTCGTATCTTTGAGAGGAAAGCGGGTCAGAACGGCATTCCCAAACTCCAGGGACAAGAAGGGCAAGCCCGTGTCGTATGTCCTATGACGAAGGAGATAGGGCATGTCTAATAAATCAGCGAGCACCGCAGCCTGATCGACCCCGTAGCTCCAAGACGCATTGAAATCTACTTCATTGAGCACGATGACATCCAAGTTCTCGCTCTTCATCACTGCGGCCAAGCTCTCCAGCCGCTCCCACCGCTCTGCAGGATTTCCTCCATCCCAATTACTCTTTCCCTCTTCATACCCCCGTCCATGAGCAATGTTGTAAGCCCCGATCCGCAGCGACTCAGACGGCACGTAAGCCAACTGCATCCTCGGACCTTCGATCTCGATCCGCCTCGCAGAACTCGTTGCCCTCACCACTAAAAACCAAAGCAACACGAAACCCAGCAGCACGCTCAGCCCCCTCTTCAGAAGGTTCACTTTTCCCGACAAAAGTCCTCCTCCCAAGAGCGCACCAATCACCGGGGCGATGACATAAACCAGTAACCACCCCCAGCCATTCGCTTCAAACGTCCAACTCCCCCAACCTAAAAGCGACGACACAATCCGCGGCCCCAGATCTCGCGCCGGATTAAATCCAGCCTGCGTCACCGGTGCGACCAACCAAATCAGCAAAGCGAGCCACAAGCCGACCATCACCGGCTGCCATTTTTTCAGCCGAGAATGCCGCGTCGCTGCAATGATCCAAAGGACCCCAAAAGCCAAAAGGAACGTGCCCGACCCCTCCCAAATCATCGCCTTCAGCAGCGGAGCATCGCCAAAATATTCCCCAAAGATCTTCGCGCTCGCCTCACTCCCCGGTTCCCCCCGCACGATCCCCGCCGTCACCTCAAACTTCGAAATTGCTCCGCGGAAAAATCCATAAACCGCCATCGCCCCCAGCATCGCCCCCACAAACTGCGCCCCCACATAAGCCGGCACCTTCCTCCACGGAAAATCATTCCACAGCGCAAAGGCCAGCGTCATCGCGCTATTGATATGCGCCCCACTCAGCGGCCCGACTACGTAGATCGCCAGCGCCACCGCTGCTCCCCAAACGAGAGCAATCACAGGAAGTCCCAGCGACACATTTGTCGCCACTTCCAACGCCACACTCCCGAGCCCAAAAAAGACCAGAATAAAGGTCCCTACAACCTCCCCTATTAATTCTCTCCGCGAGGCTCCCATCTTAATCACTTCGATCTTGGATCTTTTACCGCTTTCCATCGCTTCGACTTCATTTCGTAGCGCTCCAACGTCCCCTCTGCCACCTGCTCCACAGAAATGCGCAGGCTGAAAACTTCCTGAAGTCTCTGAGCAAGTTCCTCCGCCCCCTCGCCTTCGATCCGGAGTCTCACTTCCGACATCGCATTCACTTCTTCGATGAGCACTTCGTATTCAGAGATGCCCGGCACAGAGCGGACGACTTCCTCCATCGCACCCGGATAAAGGTTTACCCCCCGCACCACCACCATGTCATCCGCACGCCCGATGATCCCACCTTTCAAAGCGAACCCGTCAACTGACTCCACCGGCTTCACCAAATCTCCCGTCCGATAGCGCAGCAGCGGCGACCCATGACGCCCGAGCGTGGTCAGCACCAGCTCCCCCACCCCGTGGGTATCTTGCTTGATGACCTCGCAGAAATAGGATACGTGCCGGATTTTCAAAAGCGACGGATCATCACGATCTCCCACAGTCACCGGGCCGACTTCGGTCATGCCATGGTGATCGATCACTTCCGCATCCCAAGCCTCACTCAGACGCGCCCTAACTTCTGGCAAACTCCCACCAGGCTCGCCTGCCACAATTAATTTCTTCACTCCCAGCGCTCGAGCATCATCCGCAAGCTCTGCGAGCCGCAGCCCATAAGTCGGCGTGCAGCAAAGCACCTCAGGCCGAAGCCGCGCCATCATCTTGAGCCGATTCTCACTCGAAAGCCCCCCTGCCGGAATCGCCCGAATCCCCAGCGAAGTTGCCGATTCAAAACCCGCCCAAAAACCCAAAAATGGCCCAAACGAAAATGGAAAAAATGCCGCCTCGCCTGCCTTCACCCCCGCCTCTTGCCACACCCACTCCCAATTTCCGCGCAGCCAATCCCAGCCCTTCGCATCATCCAGCCAGATCATCGGCTGCCCGCTCGTCCCGCTCGTCTGATGAAAGCGCGAGTAGCGCTCCAACGGATAAGACAAATTCGTCCCGTAAGGAGGCACCGCCAGCTGATCCCCCGCCAGCTCCGCCTTAGTCGTAAAAGGAACCTTTTCCGCAAACTCCGCCAAACTCCCCACCGCACTCAAGCCCTCCAGCTTCCTTTGATAAAATGAGTTCCCCCCAGCCGACAGCGCCGCCAAGAGACAGTTCACCTTTTCAAGCTGATAAGATTCCAGAGACATAAATTACCCCTCATTACTTAGCCGCAAAAAGAGCCGACCTCACGGAGAAACTTCGCCTTCCTTTTCTTCTCCCTCAAATTCCCACGAGACAGTCCCATCTTTCCAAACTACTCTCCTTCCAAATGCCGCTCCTAAAAAAAGCACTTCAACTCTCGCTCGCGGGCCTCTCCACCCTTCTCCCAAGCTGCCTCTCCACTCGATCCGGCACCCTCTCCGACCGCCCACCGGTGAAATCCGCCAAAGTGAAATATGACCTCAAAAAGGACGTCATCTTCACCCCCGCCGACTGGCCCAAAGCACTCCCCGCCGACATTTACGAACCCACAACTTCCGGCAAGCGCCCCGCCATCCTCCTCATCCACGGCGGCGGCTGGACCGGCGGCGACAAGCGCTCGCAGATGAACGGCTTGGCCGAAAAGTTAGCCTCCCGCGGCTACGTCGTCATGAACACGACCTACCGCACCACCCCCGAGAATCAATGGCCCACCCAGATCGAGGACGTCCGCCTCGCTCTCCGCTGGCTTCAAAAAAATGCTCCCTCGCTCCGAGTCGATCCCGAAAAAATCGGTGCCATGGGCTACTCCGCCGGAGCCCACCTCGCCGCCATCCTCGGCTCCACCAACCCCGATATCGAAGCGATGGTCCTCGGCGGCCTCCCTTCCGATCTCATGCTCTTCAATGATGGCAAGCTCGTCCGCATGCTCACCGGCGGCACCAAAGCCGAAAAACCTCAAGTTCACCGCGACGCCTCACCCGTCAATTTTGTCACCAAAGACACCCCACCCGTCTTCCTCTACCACGGCCGCTGGGACAAGCTCGTCCCGCCCAACCAAGCCGAAGCCTACCTAGCCGCCCTACAGAAAAACAACGTCCCCTACGATATGACCTGGCTCAAGGGCCGTGCCCATATTACCACCTTCCTCTTTTCCGGAAGCACCGTGGACCGCGGCATCGACTTTTTCGACCGCATTCTCCGGTGATAACCGCTTGCGCATGAGCAAAAGAAGGCGATCTCTTCCTAAGTATGACGTCATTTCTCTTCCACCCCGCGACCACCTTCACCGCTGGCGTCCTCCTCGCGGTCGTCGCCATCATTCTCTTCCTAAGCTCCTGCTCGGGCCCGAACACCACCAAGGAAAGCGTCGATACCTACCGCTCCGCCATGGCAAAAGCCTCCGAATCAGGCCCTGCCCCCGGCTCTTCTGAGGAAAAAGCGGCTCTCGAAACCTTCGGCAACTTCCTCAAGAACGTCGGAAATAAAGAATACATCGAGCAAAACACCGCTAGGGCCTACGCCCCCGGAGCCTACCTCAATGACACCCTCGTCACCCACTACGGCCCCGAGGAAATCAAAGCCTACTTCCTTAAGACTGCAGAGACCATGACAAGCTTCTCGGTCACGATTGATGACACCTCCCGCTCCGGCTCCGACCACTATGTCCGCTGGACCATGATCTTCTCCGCACCCAAGCTGGGCGGCGGCGAGCCCATCCACTCCGTCGGAATCAGCCAAGTCCGCTTTAATAACTCCGGCCAAGTCGCTTTCCATCAAGACTTCTGGGACTCGGGCCAAAACATCTATGGCCAGATCCCCGTCGTCGGTGGCATGATCGGTATCGTCAAAAAGCGCCTCGAGGAATAATCCCTTACCACTCCTCCCATCATGCCCTCTCCTTCCACTCCTAAAAAAGGTCCCCTTCAGACATTCTTGAGAGTCGTAGGCCAGTGGCTCGATTCCGACTTCCGCCGCGAGGACGCCCCCGACCCCGCCAAGCTCCCCGATAAGGTCAACTGGGAGCGGACCCTCCCCTTCATCTTCCTCCACGCCGGCTGCCTCCTTGGCTTCTGGGTCGGGATCAATTGGACCGTCATCATTGCCGCGATCTTCCTCTACCTCATCCGGATGTTCGCCATCACCGGCTTCTACCACCGCTACTTTTCCCACAAATCCTTCAAGACCTCCCGCCCCGTCCAATTCCTCTTCGCAGCCCTCGGAAATTCCTCCATGCAAAGAGGCCCGCTCTGGTGGGCCGCCACCCATCGTCACCATCATAAGCACTCCGATGAGGAGACTGACGCCCACTCACCCGTCGTCCACGGCTTCGCCTGGTCCCACATCGGATGGCTCACCTCGATGAAGAATTTCCCCACCCCCTACGAGCACATCCCCGACCTCAAAAAATTCCCCGAGCTCGTCCTCCTCAACCGCTTCGACCAAGTCGTCCCTCTCATCTACGGCCTCGTCATGCTCGCCATCGGAGCCGCCCTCGAAGCCTTCGCGCCCTCCCTCGGCGTCACCATGGGACAGTTCTTCGTCTGGACCTTTTTCATCTCCACCACGGTCCTTCTTCACGGCACCCTTTTCATCAACTCCCTCGCTCACGTCTGGGGAAAAAGGCGCTACGACACGGAAGACGACAGCCGCAACTCCGCGCTCCTCGCCATCATCACCCTCGGAGAAGGCTGGCATAATAATCATCACCGCTACCCCCACTCCACCCGCCAAGGCTTCCGCTGGTGGGAGTTCGACCCCACCTACATGGGCCTCAAGGCTCTTTCTTGGCTCGGCCTCATCTGGGACCTCCGCCCCGTCCCGCAAAAGGTGAAAGACGAGGCGAACTTCGCTTCGTAAATCACTCATGTCCCGACAGCGCATCGCCATCGTAGGAACCGGAATTTCCGGCCTCGCCTGCGCGCACTTCCTCCACCGGCACCACGACCTCACCCTCTTTGAAAAAGACGACCGCATCGGCGGCCACTCCCACACCGTCTTAGCCCCCGAGTCAGACAGAGAGGTCCCAATCGACACCGGCTTCATGGTTTATAATGAAGTCACCTACCCTCACCTCACTCGCCTTTTCAAAGAGCTCGATGTTGAGACAAAGGAGACCTCGATGTCCTTCAGCGTCCAGCACCTCAAGGACAAGCTCGAGTTCAATGGCGGCTCCCTCAACCTCCTCTTCGGCCAGCGACGCAACCTCCTCCGCCCCCGCTTCTGGAAGATGCTCCTCCAGATCAACCGCTTCAACAAGGAGACCATCGCCGAAGTCAAGGACCCACAATTTCCCACCCTCACCTTGGCCGAATATGTCAAAGAGCGCGGCTACGGCGAAGACTTCCTCCGCTGGTATCTCTCCCCCATGGCCGCCGCCGTCTGGTCTAGCCCGCCCGAGAAGATCGACGACTTCCCCGCCCTCACCCTCATGCGCTTCTGGCATAATCACGGCTTCTTAGGCCTCGATACCCAGCACCAATGGCGCACCGTCTGCGGAGGCTCCCGCGCATACGTCGCAAAAATCAGCTCCCCTTTCAAAGATCGCATCCATCAAGGCTCCGGCGTCAAATCCATCTCGCCCGAGAACCAAATCACCCTCACCGACGGCTCCACCCACGACTTCGATCTCATCATCAGCGCCGCCCACGGAGACCAAGCCCTCCGCCTCCTCACCGCGCCTACTCCTTTAGAAAAAGACATCCTCAGCAAGTTCTCCTATCAGGCAAATGAAGCGGTCCTCCACACCGACCCACAATTCATGCCCAAGACCAAGCGCTGCTGGGCCTCCTGGAACTACCAGATCTCCGGAAACAAGCACTCCACCATCTACTGGATGAACAGCCTCCAAGGCATGTCAGATCGCGAGAGCTACTTCGTCTCCATCAACCCCTCCGGCCCCATCCCCGGGGACAAGGTCATCCGCCGCCTCGACTACGAGCACCCCCTCTTCGACCTCCCCGCCATCCACGCCCAAGCCCGCATCCCCGAGCTCCACCAAGCCGCCCAGCAATCCGGCCGCTACTTCTGCGGCGCATGGCAGCGCAATGGCTTCCACGAGGACGGCCTCTGGTCCGCCGTCGAGCTCTGCAAATCTCTCCTCGGAAAGGACCCTTGGGCATGAGCGCTTCACTCTACGAATGCGAGGTCATGCACCGCCGCCTCAAGCCCGAGCTCAAGCGCTTCGACTACCGCATCTTCATGCTCAGCATCGACCTCGATGCCATCCCCACCCCCGCCTTCCTCAGCCACAACCGCTTCAATCTTTTTTCCATCAACGACGCCGATCACATCGACCTCGGCCACCCCGGCGGCATCAAGCCCAACCTCCTCGCCTGGCTCGCTGAGCAAAAAATCGAAGTCCCCCCTGACGTAAAAATTCGCCTCGTCACCCTCCCCCGCATGCTCGGCTACGGATTCAACCCCGTCTCCTTCTTCTACCTCAGCAACCCAGACGGCTCCCCCCTCTTCGCCGTCGCCGAAGTCGTCAATACCTTCCGCGAGATGAAGCTCTACCTCATCGATCAAAAAGGGGACACTTCCTGGCAAAAGAAGATCGCCAAGAACTTCTACGTCTCCCCCTTCTCCGATCCCGCCGACGCCTTCGACTTCCGCCTAGGCCACCCCACCGAAAAGCTAAGAGTCACCATCAACAACATCACCGAGAGCGAAGTCTCCCTCACCTCCACCGTCCGAGGCCAGCAACAAAAACTCACCTCCGTCCGTCTCCTCCTCTACACCTTCAAATACCCCCTCCTCACCCTCAAGATCATCACCATGATCCACTGGCAGGCTCTTAAGCTCTGGCTAAAAAAGGCCCCTTACTTTAAAAAAGCGGACCGCCCCGAGGCGCAAACCGACGTCCTCCGCCCCCACTCCTCCCTCTCTAAAAAATCATGACCTCCTCCACCCCATCGGCCCCCGCAAAACACGGCCTCCCCGAGAAACTCGTCCTCGGCCTCCTCAAAAAGATGCCCCTCGGCGGCCTCCGCATGGAATATGCCGATGGCACCATTCGCCAATTCGGAGCCCCCGATTCCGAGATCACCGCCTCCGTCAAAATCAACAACGACGCCGAATTCTTCAAGCGCTGCGCCTACTACGGAAACGTCGGCATGGGCGAAGCCTACACCGATGGCATCTGGGACACCCCCGACATCCGCGCCGTCATCTCCTGGTTCATCTTCAACATGGAAGCCCTCCAGGGCTCCGACACCGCCTCCGACAAACTCCCCGGCGTCAACCTCCTCAAAGCCGTCAACTGGTTCCGCCACCTCAAGCGCGCCAACACCGTCGAGACCAGCCGCCGGAACATCTCCGAGCACTACGACCTCGGCAATGAATTCTACTCCCTCTGGCTCGATAAAACAATGACCTACTCCTGCGCCAAGTTCGAGGATCCCAATGCCATCTTCGAAGACGCGCAGACCGCAAAATACGACGCCCTTTGCCAAAAGCTCAAGCTCACCAAAGACGACCACGTCCTCGAGATCGGTTGCGGCTGGGGCGGCTTCGGCTGCCATGCCGCCGCAAAATATGGCTGTAAAGTCACCGGCGTCACCATCTCCCAAGCGCAAGCCGACTACGCACGCCAGCGCGTCAAAGACGCCGGACTCGAAGACAAATTCGAAATCCTCATCAAAGACTACCGCCACATCGAAGGCCAATTCGACAAGATAGTCTCCATCGAAATGATCGAAGCCGTCGGCGACAAATTCCACGAGCCCTTCTTCGCCAAGTGCCATGAAGTCCTCGCCCCCGATGGCCTCCTCGCCATCCAAATGATCACCGTCCCCGACAACCGCTACAAGAGCCTCACCAAAGGCGTCGACTGGATCCAAAAAGTCATCTTCCCCGGCAGCCTCCTCATGAGCGTCGGCCGCGTCCACGACGTCCTAGAAAAAACCTCCGACCTCTTCCTCCACGACCTCGAGGACTTCGGAGCCTACTACGTCCAAACCCTCGGCGAATGGCACGAGCGCTTCAATGCCAACCTCGAAAAGCTCCCCGCCCTCGGCTTTGATGAACCCTTCATCCGCACCTGGAACTACTACCTCAAATACTGCCAGGCCGGCTTCGCCACCCGCAACATCTCCGTCGTCCAAGCCGTCTACACCCGCCCCAACAACCCCCTTCTTCAGTCCTAAGGTCTCCTCGTTCAAACTCTAAATCCTAAATCAAGAAACCCTAGACCTCCCCTTCAACCAAGCCCCCAAAACCCTCCGCGTCTCTGCGCCTCCGCGTGAGCCCCCCCATCAACCATGCCCTCCACAGACGAACCCGAACAAAGCCCTCCCTGGTGGAAGCGCTGGTTCGTCCAACCCGTCATTAACCAACTCACCCAAGGCATCACCCCCGACAAACTCGGCTGGACCATTGCCGCCGGGATTGTCCTCGGCATCTTCCCCATCATGGGCAGCACCACCTTCCTCTGCCTCATCGCCGCGTGGCTCCTCAAGCTGAATCAACCCATCATCCAAGTCGCCTGCCACGCAGTCTATGCCCTCCACCTTGCCCTCATCCTCGTCTTCATTCGCGCAGGCCAGTGGATCTTCCAATCCGATCCCATCACCCTCTCTATCCCCCAGCTGATCAGCCAATTCACCGCCGACCCTTGGAAATTCATCAAAGACTTCAGCCTCGCCGCCGGTCAAGGAATTATCGCCTGGGCCCTCGTTGCCCCCATCCTCTTTTTCCTCATCAAAGCCCTCATCACCCCCTTCCTCACCCGCCTCGCAACCCGGGTAAAAAAGCAGCCAGCAGAGCCACTCACGCCCGGCGATTAGCATTTAGCTTTTAGCCATTAGTTCCCCAACCAAACTCCAAAATCCTCCGCGTCTCTGCGCCTCCGCGTGAGCCAGTCCCTCAACCAAGCGCCCAAGACCTCTGCTGCTCCGCTGCTCTGCGTGAGACCTCCTACAACCCAGAAGCTAATAGCCAACCGCTAAAAGCTAATCGCTCAAACCCCCGCACGCCACATCACCCCCTTCCCCACCATGCTCCTCCTCTCCACAGCCCTCGCCATCTCCGCCCTCTTCGCGGCGGCTTGGGCATGGGCGCGCAGAATCAACAACTACTCCATCGTCGACGCCCTCTGGGCCTACGGCATCGCCCTCTACGGCATCACCTTCTCTCTCCTCGGAAATGGCGACCTCCCCAAGCGCCTCGTTGCCGGATCTCTCGCCGCCTTCTGGGGCATTCGCCTCGGCTCCCACCTCGCCAAGCGCATCAAAAACCACCATCCCACCGAAGACTCACGCTACCAGAAACTCCGCGAAGTCTGGCGCGGCCGCGAATCCTCGGCCTTCTTTTGGTTCTTCCAAGCCCAAGCCCTCTCCGTCCTTCTTCTCGCCCTCCCTTACTTCCTCGTCGCCCGCGACTCGAACCCATGGGGAATCCTCGAGACCATCGGCCTCCTCATCGCCCTCATCGGCATCACCGGAGAAGCCCTTGCCGACCAGCAACTCTCCGCCTTCATCAAGCGCGCCAAGAACCCCATGGCCCTCTGTAAGGCCGGCCTCTGGCGCTACTCCCGCCACCCGAACTACTTCTTCGAGATGGTCATCTGGATCGGCATCTACCTCTTCGCCTGCGGATCATCGTATGGCTGGGCCACCTTCTTCGCCCCCGCCATCATCACCTACCTCCTTTTAGAAGTCACCGGCATCCCACCCTCGGAAGCCTCCTCGATCAAAAAGCGCGGCGCCGCTTATCTCGACTACCAAAAGACCACCAGCTCCTTCATCCCCCTTCCACCCAAAAAATCATCATGAGCACCATCGACGACCTCCTCGCCAAGGACATCCTCCCCGACTTTCTTATCCGTCACGGCATCCGACAGCGCCTCAAGGAAACCCTTGAGCCCTTCGAAAAGCTCGACTGCGAAAGCCGCCAAAAGCTCCTCATGGAGCACATCGCCGACCTCAAAGCCTCCCCCATCGCCATCGCCACCGATGAGGCCAACGAGCAGCACTACGAACTCCCCACCGTCTTCTTCCAAAAATGCCTCGGGCCTAACATGAAATACAGCTCCGGCTACTGGGACCCCGGCGTCACCGACATCAAAACCTCCGAAGAACGCATGCTCGCCCTCACCTGTGAGCGCGCCGAACTTCAAAACGGCCACCGCATCCTCGAACTCGGCTGCGGCTGGGGATCGCTCACCCTTTGGATGGCCAAAGAATTCCCTGAGGCAAAAATCACCGCCGTCTCAAACTCCCGCACCCAGAAGGAATACATCGACGCCCAAGCCAAAGACCGAGGCCTCACCAACATCGAGATCAAGACCGTCAACATGATCGACTACCAAGGCGAAGGACCAGACGTCTTCGACCGCGTCGTCTCCGTCGAAATGTTCGAGCACATGAAGAACTACCAGCTCCTCCTAGAGCGTATCTCCACCTGGCTCAAACCCGGCGGCAAACTCTTCGTCCACATCTTCACCCACCGCGAATATGCCTACCACTACGAGGCAAAGAACGAAGACGACTGGATGGCCCGCTACTTCTTCACAGGCGGACAAATGCCCTCCGACGACCTCCTCCTATACTTCCAAGACCACCTCAAGATCGACGACCACTGGCAAGTCTCCGGCACCCACTACGCCAAAACCTCAGAAGCCTGGCTCGCCCTCATGGACCAGCACGCCGACGAATTAAAACCCCTCATCGCCGAAACCTACGGACAAGACCAAGCCAAAAAATGGTGGGTCTGGTGGCGCTGCTTCTACCTAGCCTGCGCCGAACTCTGGGGCTTCAAAAACGGCGAAGAATGGATCGTCAGCCACTACCGATTTAAGAAGCCGTAGAGCGGAATCCAGTAGACAGAAGTCAGCGATCATTATTCGGGAAAGCGCCGAAGGTGCGCTGGCATATAGCCCCCAGCCTCGGCTGGGGGTTTTGTTTTCCCAAGATCCCCCAGCTCCGAAGGTGCGCAGGCACGCGTCTACCACCAGATTGCCTCCTCGCCGCACTCGATATTGTGCTGCACAAGGAATTCACGAAACTCGTCCTTGAAGGTTTTCACCCGATAATGCTCCCGCTGTTTTTCAAAGTGGGCTTGCACTGCATCGAGGTTCGATTGGCTCACCGTGAAGGAGCCAAATTCTTTCTGCCGCAAAGAACGAGGGCTACTTCGTCGAAGTCGGAACTTTCCAATCTGGATTCTTGAGACGCCGCTTAAAACTGAACGGTTTTTCGGCGGAGACATCGACCGTGATCTGCACCGGTGGAAAATTGGGATCAAGCCGGTCGACCTGCACTCGGCTGATGTTCCGGCCGTTTTCCCAAGGCTTGTCGACCGTCCACTTGTGACCATCGGCGTGCAGAAAGAGAACCGGTTTCTCGAAGCTCGCCGCGAGTTTGACGAATGGCTTCGTGAACGGAGAGAAGAGAGTGTTGACCTTAGCGGCCACCATCCCCTGACCAACGGCGTTGGCTTGGGCGCAGACGACTGCAGCGCTGGCGTCAGCTTGATGCTTCTTGAACTGAGCTTCGATCCAAGCGTTGTTTTCACGGAAGCGTCGGTCCCACTCCTCTTTATCGTGGACGCGGCCGCCGGGGAGATTGATGCCGATGACCAGTACGCCATTCGCGACGAAAGCGAAGTTTTCCGGGCGTTCGGGCTGACGGGCGGTCACCCATCCTGCCTCGAATTTTTTCTCAAGCCCTAACAAATGTTTGCTCCAATGGGCCCATCCGACGCCGGGGTCAGGTCGGTCGTTCCACTCGTTGTCGCCCGGAACGATATAAGATGGGATCGCGTTACCCTGAGTGAAGAGATCTTTGATGTCGGCGTAAGTTTTCTCAGTAAGGCTCCCGTCGCGCGCCGCCACGCCCGTGCAAATATCGCCGAGGTGGATCAGGAACTGCGAGGTCGATTCTTTGTTCTCCTGCTCGACGTAAAACTTAGCAGCTCTCAGATCAGCCGGATAATAGGGCCCACAACCCATCGCGGAGAAGACCATTGGCGCGGGCCTCTCCTCAGCGAGGAGCGCGTTGGGCAAGGCGCTGGCGAGAAGGGCAATGAAAAGCATGCAAGTGGCGATCATAGGAATGGCGGGGAGGAGATCGCTTACTCGATAGACTAATCTTCTGTAAAAGCCACGACAGACCTGAGGAAGCCTAATTTTAACATCATGACGTGATCGCGCTAATTTTTGCATGTCCGTCGCCGATAAACTCAAACGTGCTACGGTTTATCTCGATCCAGAACTCCACAAAGCGCTAAAGATCTCAGAGAGCGGGTGCTTTTTCGCCCGCCCCCCCGTTTCGAATATCGGAGACGACGCGCTCAATTGTTGATTCGGCCTAGTCTCTCCCCAGAAGCCGATTCACGACCGGCTTCAGAGTGAGGCCCTGGACGGCGATCGAGAAGATGACGACGAGGTAGGTCGCCATGAGGATCGCTTGGCGGCCTCCTTCATCGAGGCCGTCTTTCGGAAGGGCCAGCGCCAGAGCCACTGAGATACCGCCGCGCAGTCCGCCCCAGGTGAGGATGCGGATGACGCCGGGCGAAAATTCACGGGTTTTCTTGAGGATAATGACGGGGAAGCTCACCGCGATCATGCGGGCACCGAGAACGACAAAGATTAAGATAATCCCGGCTGAGAAGGCTCCGCTACTCCATTGCAGAACAAAAATTTCGAGACCGAGGAGAAGGAAAAGAAGGGCATTGAGGAGTTCATCGATGAGTTCCCAAAAGAGGTCGAGATGTTCCCGCGTGGTATCGCTCATCGCGAGAAGTCGTCCGTGATTTCCGATCATGAGACCCGCCACCACCATCGCGAGCGGGCCACTGAGGTGCCACGCACTTGCAAGCTGGTAGCCGCCTACTACAAGAGCCAGAGTGATGAGGATCTCGATCTGATAGTTATCGATGCTCTTCAGCATGTAGTATCCGATGAATCCGAGCGCCCCTCCGAGGAGGACTCCCCCACCCACTTCCTTGAGAAAAAGATCCCCGATACTGGCAACCGAGGCTTCCCGGGTTCCCGCAGCGAGACCCACCAGCGCGATGTAGATCACCACGCCCACGCCATCATTAAAAAGCGACTCGCCGGTGATCTTCGTCTCAAGCGATTTCGGCACGCCCACTTTTTTCAAAATACCGAGCACTGCCACCGGGTCAGTTGGTGAAATAAGGGCTCCGAAGACGAGACACCAGAGGTAGGAAAGATTCACCCCGAACCACTTAAAGACGAAGTAAGAGGCCGTGCCTACGATGAAGGTCGAGACCACCAAACCTACGGTAGCGAGAATCGCCACGACTCCTTTTTGATCCTTAAGATCGCCCAAATTGACATGGAGTGCTCCCGCAAAGAGCAGGAAGCTGAGCATCACGCCCATGACCGTCTCATTGAAATCGATCTGAGTGACGAAGTAATCCGCACCCTCGACCACGCCGGGCCAGCGATTGCCGAGAAGCAGAAGGAGCGCGCTCAGCACCAAACCGATCAGGAGAATACCGATGCTGGTAGGCAGCTTGAAGACGCGGTGATTGATGTAACCGAAGACGGCCGCGAGACTCAGGAGGACAGCCGCAGTATCGAGCAAGTTCATGCCCTGAGACTAAGCATGACTTTTGACCAAAGGTCGAGCTTCCTCCGGCACCCATTCCTCCCAGTCCCCACCATCACGGGCAGCGCGCAGGATATCACGACCCGTCATTTCAAGAAGCTTGGGATCACTACAGTCGATCCCTGAGATCCGACCACTCGCTATAAAATGGCGGTAGAGATGCTTAAGATTCTCGGGAGCGCGGAAATTTTCAGCAGTGACCAGCTCGCCGTCCTTATTATTCTGCCAAGGATAAACGAGCAGGGTGACGCCAGCTTTAAAGAGGCGGCCAAAGGATTCGAGAATTCCCCCCGCAAGCTTCTCGGACCACTTTTCTTTGAAAAGTTCGTTAAGAAGACCGATCGAGAGAACCATCCCGACGGGCTCGCGGGTGTAAAGCCGTAGGGTGGCCGCGACGCGGTGGAATTCCGGGCAATTCGAGATCATGACCACTTTTCCAAGGGCTTGGAGGACATCGACACGATCGATAAAGGAGACGAGATCGATTTCCCCATCACGCAGGAGATTACTGAGCGATACCTCACAGACCTCACGGCAAGGCCGAGCACCTTCTGAAACTCCCTCGGGCGGGAAATTTTTCCCCGCTTGCTCTAGCATGTCGAGATGAAGCTTGGTCACTGGGATGAAGCTGCCGCGCAAGACTAGGAGAGGTGTTTTATAAAAGGCTTCGGCAGGCTGGACGACATCGCCATCTGGCATGAAGACGGTGGCGGGTGTGAGCCCCTGACGCACCAGCTCGAGCGCGCAGAGGCGGTTATCGACCATCGTAAAGCGGTCCCCGAGGAACTTGAGCATATCGATTTCAATCCGACCGGGAACCAGGAAGTCGACGAGAGATTTCACGAAGGCCGAAAGGTCCTTCGAGTGCTTATAAGCAGCCCATATGAGATTCACGCCCAAGATTCCGAGCGCTTCCATTTGATCGACATTTCCTCGATCAAGAAGCCGAGTGTGAAGGACGATGGTGCCCGATGGGCCGCCCGAGCGCGACTGGCAGCGGATACCCAGCCAGCCATGACACTCTTCTTCGTCCTGATAACCACGCGCGCGAACGGTGTTGGCAAAGGAAAAGAACTTCGAACGATCTCCCCGCTCTTCACCAAGACGCTCCTCAAGCAATTCATACTCGTAGTTCACCATGTCGATCAGGCGATCCTGCGAGACATAGCGGGAGGTCTTGCCATAGAGCGCATCACTGATCGTCATGTCATAGGCTGAGATCGTCTTCGCTACCGTCCCGGCGGATGCGGAAGCACGGAAGAAGCGGTTCGCCACTTCCTGCCCAGCCCCAATCTCGGCGAAGGTGCCATAAATCGAAGGATCAAGATTCAACTGAAGAGCTTTGTCGTCTGCGGTAAGAAGGGGGCCTTTCATTTTTTTTCAGTCTCTCTTTTCTCTACCCAGCCTGTGCTGACCATTTCCACGATGATGACTTGATCATCGGCCCGGGCATTCTTGGGATACTTAATCAAAAAAACAGCTGGAACCTCTCTCCCGTCCTTCAGCATGAGATCAAGACGGTCACTCAGTTCATCAGATCTATCGATATAGGCCCACAAACTGCGATCTTCATCATGAAGAGAAAGCCGAAAGGATGACCATTTTTTGTCATCGCTAAAACCGTAGTTGAAATAACTTTGTCGCAGAATAACCGCACGCACCTTAACCGGATCGGTGGGCTTTTTCTCGATCAGCTCACCGATCGTCATCTCGCTGTAGCCCACCCAGCTTTCCCAATCGACACGGTAGTCATCGCCATTCTTCTCGACGACAATCGGAACCCAGCTGAAATCGCGCGTCTGCACGAAACTTGAGAGTAGATTATCGCGGTAGGAAATCTGCAATTGGTCGAATTTACGAAAGCCCTCGGCCTCGAAACTCGTCCCGCCATAATATTCTTCCATCAGCGAAAGCACCGGCTTGGGAAAACGAGAATACCCAGCCCGCTCGGCGACTGTATCGGCTTCCATAAATCCCTCGACAGCCGCCAACACTTTTTCGAGATCAAAGCGCTCAAATTTTTCAATCATCTTGACCGCAATGTCATCTTCCGCATCAGCATCCGCTGACTCCAGCTTACGCTCAGCCACTTCTTCGTCAAAGGGGAGATTCGTTGCGGTTCCGTCACCTCTCGACAATGCGGTATTTCTCACAAAGTGCGCACCTACTCCGACAATCAGCACTAGAAAAAGAACGACACTTCCAATCAGGAACCATGGAATTCCTTCCTCGCTTTTTTGCTCTTGTCCTTCTTCCCAATCAAGTTCCTCAGGCTGCGATCCGATGAAAATTTTTTTCTTTTTTCTCGAGGGTGCGCTGTCTTCTGAAGTATTTACAATTTCGGCTTGGGCATAAGCAGAAGATTCTTCTCGCTCGACCCGAGCTGGTTCGGGCGCAGATTCAATTTCGGAAGGCCCCTGTTTGAAGCTCGTTTTTTCCCTCTGAAGAATCTCTTTAATCTCGTCTAACGAGGGAATAAGAAGTCGCGCATCACAGGAAGGGCAGCTACCCTGGGCATTGGCTTCTTCCCGAGTGACACGGAAAAGTCCAAAGCAGGCCGGGCACTGGAAGGGCATCCAAGCGGTCGAGGAGGAGGAAGTAGACATGAGGAAGATTACTCGTCAGCAGGAAGCTCAAAGCGGGCTGGCCGGGAAAGTTTTAGCAGAGCTTCCCGCTCTCCGCGCACTTGGTCATCAACGATAAGAGTGTTTTGATTTAGAAAAAATCCCACGGTCTCATCCTCGGGCGCGAGGCTCGGCTTTTGGCTTTGATAGGGATCAAAGCCAAGCAAGAGAGGTGCTTTAGATTTCACAGGAGGAACCGGGAGGGACTCACGCTGAGGCTCACGTTGAGCCAATTGATTCGAACCGCCCGAGCTACCGTGGATCGAACAAATACCGACTTGTTCGCCCTTCCGAAAATACTCTTCGTAACTGGTCGAGCGGAAGCTGAGCGCCCCAGTGAGCGGATTCTCAATTGCCTCATTACAATAGCGCGTGGGTCGCATTCCGGAAGAGCGGCAAGCCATCATCTTCTCAATAGAGTCAGGCTGGGCAATCTCCCCGCCCCGGAAATCCGGCAGCGCAGAATTCATCGTTTCCTGCCAGAGTGGATAAGCGAGATTCTTGGCGAAGGCATCACCATGGATCGCCTTTCGCCCGCCTTTATGAAAACCCATCCAGACGCCACAGGTGATCCGACTATTGTAACCCACCATCCATGCGTCAGTGAAGCCATACGGCGTGCCGGTCTTAGCTCCTCCTTGGAAAGGGGCCTCCGAAAGGCCAGAAGAAGCCTCCGCGAGATTTCCCCGCGTGGCAACGTCATTTAAAATAGTATGGACCTGAAAGGCGGTAGCATCCGAGCAAGAGGACTCCGAGGGCGGGCTACCATCGAGGTGATCAGAAGTAAAAACCGGCTTGCCTTCGCTATCCCAGATCTCGCGGACGTAGAAAGTCTCAGAGACCCGATTCCCACCGCGAGGAAAGGCGGTGTAGGCGAGAGTAAGCTCGGGCAAGCTCATCTTATCCCAGCCCACAAGCATCCGATTCCGCAAGCGGTCATCCGGAATATCGAGCCCGAAGCCCCGCGCAGTCTCAGCAACTTGCTCAAGACCAACATCGATCCCAAGACGCACCGAAGCGGCAATCTTTGAAACCTCCAAAGCCCGGCGAGCCGTGATCTGTCCTTCGTATTGAGGGTCGGGAATTTCCATCCCCCACTCGCCTACCACACCCTCAGTGCCGCCGACCATGAGAGCCCGGTTATTCATCTGTTCATCAAGAAGGGGAGAAGCGGGACCGAGACCCCGCTCGAAAGCAGCAGCATAGATGAAGGGAAAAAAGGCGGTGCCGATCGGGCGACGACCGATCTGGAGAAAGTCGAACTGCGAGTGGCTGTAGTCTCGGCCACCGACGTGAGCAAGGACCTCGCCGTTCCCATGATCAACCATCAGGAGAGCGCCTTGGAGATATTCGGGGACATTTTTATTCCCGTCCTTCACAAAGTCAGCGTGCTTCGGATGAGCGTAGCCGGGCTTGGATTCGATCTCCTCAAGCTGGGCCGAGAGCTTCTGCTCAGCGGCGCGCTGGATATCGTAATCGATGGTCGTGCGAATGACGTAACCGCCCTGCGAAAGAGTCTCCTCGCCGACGAGGCGGTGAGCATCCTGCGCCACGCGCTCGTAGAGATAGGACTTACCGCGGAGGATAGGGTCAGGATCGACCACGACTGCTATCTTTAGCATCCGATCCCGCTCAGCATCGGTGATCATACTCTCAAGCGCCATGCGACGGAGAACGTGGTCACGGGCTGTCTTGTTTTCGCTCGGATTGCGCTTTGGATCCAAACGTCTAGGGTTCTTAAGGCAGGCCACAATCGAAGCACATTCGTGGACATCAAGATCGACAGGCTCTTTTCCAAAATATCCCAGCGAAGCAGAGCGGACACCGAAGTAGCCGTAGCCAAATGGCACCCTGTTCAGGTAGAATTCGAGGATCTGCTCCTTCACGATCTTCTTCCGCATCACATCATCAGGGTAGTCCCCCCGCAGCTCGTCATGGAGGCTCTCCTCAATTCGGATCGCAAGAAAGGCTTCGATCATTTTCCGCTCGTAACCACTCCACTCTTTCCGACGGGCCTCGCCGAGAAGGTCAAAGGCATTTCGGGCTAGCTGCATCGTGACTGTGCCAGCTCCCTGAGTAATCCCACCACTTTTTGCATTCAGGTAGGCGGCTCGACCGACGCCGATCCAGTCCACCCCATCGTGCTTAAAAAAGCGCTGATCCTCTTGGGCAATCATGGCATCGATAAAAACAGGCGGAATCTCAGAAAGAGGAATCTTACTCCGGTTTTCGACAAACACGCGGCCGATCTCGCGGCCTTTCCGATCAAGAATAAGACTCGCCTCCTCAACTTCGCCGATGCGCTCCAGCTCGTAGGCGTTCGCAATATCGCGGTAAGGATCGAGTTTTTTATCCACCACCACGAGCGCGATTCCGCCAATGACCAAGCAGACGGGACAGAAGATCAAGAAGCCCTTGCGCTTGTAAAACCTTCGCTTTTTCTTTCTGTTCTCTGTCCAACTCATGAGTGCTCACCGTTTCCCTAGTCTCGAAGGTCTCCGACGTGCCTTTGCATACCCTCGATCGGCGGAAGGGGCAATCTCTGACTTAGGGGAGAAACTCCGTCTCGGAATTACCGAAAATGGCCCCCTCCCCTTCTCTGACTTCATGGCTCAGTGCCTCTACCACCCTCAACTGGGCTACTATGCCCGCCCTGAGGCCACCACTGTCTCAAAGGATGGTGATTTCATGACCAGCGTCTCGGTCGGCCCCGTCTTCGGTCAGCTACTCGCCCGTCGAATCGAGCGCTTCTGGCAATTAAATGGCGCACCGGAGGATTTCTGCATCTTCGAGGTGGGAGCTCACAATGGGTCTCTCGCCAAAGACATCCTCTCCGGGCTGAGCGCAGAACTTCGAAAAGTGACCCGCTATCACATCATTGAGCCGCTCGAAAACCAGCGAGTTCATCTCGCAAAAACCCTCGGCCCCGAATTTACCATCCTCTCCGCTCCGCTGAAAAAAGCGACGACCATGGGCGTAGTCGTGGCCAATGAAGTCTTCGATGCCCTTCCTGTCCCGCTCTATTTATTCTCAAATGAGCAGTGGCATGAAGCCACCGTAACTTGGGATGACGGCTTCGACTGGGCCACCCGCGCCACCGACTTTTCCCTCCTCGGCAATTACCCGGAAGGCTATGTCACCGAGGGTCGACCAAACCTCGTCGAGTTCATCTCACCCCTGACGGAATGTTTTGAAAAAGGACTCATGACTTTCATCGACTACGGCCTCGATGAGCCCTCGCTCTACCATCCCTCACGCACTGCAGGGACGCTGCGCTGCTACCGCAAGCACTCAATGACAGCGCACCCGCTCGATCACCCCGGCGAGCAGGACCTCACCTCCGATGTCAATTTTTCCGCCGTGGAGGAAACGGCGACCCAACTGGGCCTCAGCAGCGCCCCCGTGATGAGCCAGAGCCGCTATCTCACTCATTGCGCCAAGGAATGGCTTCTTTCGGGAACACCACCGAACGCGAGCGAGCTCCGCCAGTTCCAAACCCTCATCCACCCCAGCCAGTTCGGAAATCGCTTCTACGCCTTGGAGCTTCTAAAAGGCCCAGTCGAACGAGGCTTCTTCGAGTGATCTAAACAAGGGAAAGGGCAGATCCGAAGACCTGCCCTTTCACACACACTATATTTTGAAATAAACAAAGGGACACAACTCCTCTTGTCGCAAAATAAAAAGCATCAGCTGTGCCAACTGAGTGGACTCTGTCATGAAAAGTGCCTTCTCTCACCATGAATCAAAAGCCTAGCAACGCTTGCTACGAAGCAGCAGAACGGAAGCAAGCGAGATGGAGCTGCCATACGTCTCAACAAAGATGGAGTAGCCGCTGGCGCTAGCGGCCTCGATATCGCCAAAGAGGGAATCCGGTCCGATGGAAGGAGTATGAGCGAAACAACCGACGACATATTGAGCGCCCACATTGGCAGCTCAGTCGCCGGTAAAATAATTTAGTTTTTATGAAAATCAGGATTTATTTACAAATGCCTCATTTTTGCTACTATTCGGTCTGAGATGAGTATCGCCTCTTTCTTAAGCCATCTACCCCCTTGCTCTCTCTTCATCGAGGGAGCACTGTAAATTTATAAAATAATGAGCGAATGGACTGACATCGGCGAACAACTCAAGGTCACCCGCGAGAAACGCAAGATGAGCCTCGAGGATATCTCCCACGAGATGCGCATCCCCGTGGCGACTCTCCGCGCTCTGGAGGAAAACGATTACTCCGGCTTCCCCAGCCCTTCTTACGCCAAGAGATTTCTAGGCCAATATGCTGAATTTTTAAATATCGATGCCGATGATTGGCTCGACTGCTTTGAGACCGGGAACGTCCTTTCCCACTCAGAGAATCTCGACTACCTCGTGCCGGATAACCCTGAGCCGCGCCGCCCCGCCCGCCCAGCGAAAGCGCGTTCTGCTCAGCCGAATCGTAAAAAAGAGACCAAAGAATCCTCGGGGAACTTCGGCCAGACCGTCCTCATTTTTCTGATCACCGGTAGCTTGATCACCGGTGCCGTCTGGGGATTTCTTCAGATTGAAAAGAAAATCACTGCCGATGATCCCATCGCAGAGCAGGAAGAATCTTCTCCATCTTCGCTCCCTGAAAATCCAGCCAGCGAAACCCCTACTCCAGCCACTGTGGAAGAGACTCCCATCGTCCTTCCTCCGGTAGCGGTCATTCCCGGAACACCACCAGGAACTCCTCCCTTCGCCCTCACGCCAGGACAAGTGGGACCATCGGGAATCGAAGAACCTGTCTTCGTCCAACCGGAAGACAACAAGCCACCGCCGCGCGCGATTCTGGTGGAAGAAGACTAAAGATCTCTCAGGACCCGTAAGAAAGGCTCCAGATATTTATCGGCTTTTGCCTGTCCAATTCCCTTCACAAGCAAGCCTGCTTCCATCGTGGTGGGACGCAGGCGGGAAAGATGCTCCAGAGTTTCATTTGAAAAAATGACGTAGGCCGGAACCCTCTCTGTCTTGGCCAGCTGAGTGCGGACGTCACGGAGCTTTTCATAAACACGCGCATCAAAGCCCAAGTCCTCCATATCTACTCCCGCTGGCGCACCTGTCTGTCCGGGCCACTCGATCGAGTAGCTCGTAAGGTTCTTCATCACCTGTTCCCCGCGGGCGGTCAATGTCACAAGAGGATACTCCCCCATCTGAGTCACTAGAAGCCCACCTTCATGGAGAAGGCGACAGAGGGAATTCAGATAAGCAGTCCCCTCGTCTTTTAAAATACCGTAGGTCTTCAGCTCATGGAGACGGGTGCGCAAAATATCCTGCGATTTGCTTCCCACCAGCATCTGGATCACGCGACCTCGCCCGAAGCATCCTTCCCAGCCAGTGGCAGTCCGCCGAGACATGCGCGCCACGCCACTGAGAAATTTGAGAACGATGAGTGCTTCCGAGTCGGTAGGTCCACGACGTTCACTATTCTCAGACCCTTGGCACACGTCGCAACTTCCACAAACAGGAGCATCAACCTCTCCAAAGTATTCTAGAATCCACTGCTGGCGACAGGTGTTCGCGTAGCAAAGCTGAACCATCTTCTCGAGCTTCTCGCGGTCCCGACGCTCCTTTTCCTCCAGTGCCTTCTCATTGATCTCGATATCTCGAGTGAGGACTTCCGGCTTCAAAAGACGGGTCCCTTTTGCTCGCGAACCGGGAACGTCGAATCGCTCCACCATTCGAGAACGCATGAGATGACCTAGACCATTCCCAAGCGCCATGGCATTCTTCGCTCCGGTCGCTTCTTTAATTTCATCTAAAGTACGAATAACCTCGTAATTTTCATCGGCGTCATTGAGGAGAAATTCGTAGAGTTCCCGGATCAGCTGAGCTCCGGGATTCACTCCTTCAATAAAAAAGTCCTGCGTGCGGGTATCGGCATAGTTGAAAAGGAGATCACAGACTGCGGCCTCACCATCACGTCCCGCACGACCTGCTTCTTGGTAGTATGCTTCGACACTTCCAGGGATCTCAAAGTGGATCACGAAACGGACATCGGCGCGGTCAATTCCCATACCAAAGGCATTAGTAGCGACCGCAATGTCAGCCTCACGATTAATAAAGCTATTCTGCGTCCGCTCGCGCTCGCTATCTTTCAACCCTCCATGGTAAGCGACACACTTATGGCCCCAGCTATGGATCGTCTCCGCCACTTCCTCGACCTTCTTACGCGTCGCGCAATAGACGATGCCAGTCTTATGCGCCTCGATGACCTTTTTCATGCGGACATACTTTTGCGCCACCTTTTCCACCGGAGTGATTGTAAAACTGAGATTCGGCCGCTCGAATCCACTGATGCACTCGAAGGGATCACGCAGCCGAAGAACCGTGCGGATGTCCTCTCGCACCACAGGCGTCGCAGTCGCGGTGAGAGCGATGCATTGCGGCCGACCAAGCGCTTCCAAGGCCGCGCCGAGGCGCATGTAATCCGGACGAAAATCGTGACCCCACTGGCTGAGACAGTGGGCTTCATCGACGGCCACCATCGAAATCTTCACCTCCTTCATCGCATTCATGAAGGAGCTCGCCTTGAAGCGCTCGGGCGCGATGTAGACGAGGGAAAAGTCACCCCGCTTCATGGCATCGAGCCGCTCGCGCTGCTCGTCCCAGCTGAGGGTCGAGTTAATGAAAGTGACGGCCACATTCTTTCGCTCAAGAGCATCCACCTGATCCTTCATCAGCGCGATCAGCGGACTCACCACAAGGGTCACTCCTTCCCGGCAAAGCGCCGGAAGCTGGTAGCAGAGCGACTTACCTCCACCTGTGGGCATCACGACTGAGCCGTCCTTTCCAGACAGGATCTCCTCCATCACGCTCTCCTGGCCATCGAGGAAATCCTCGAAGCCAAAGACTTCTTTAAGAACCTCACGTGCTTTTTCAACTGTCGCCATCAAGAGCATTCAAATGAACACTCCTTAAAGAAACAAGGAAATCTCATCGAAAGAGCGAGAATGATGGCGAGAATCGCCCCGCGATGAAGCATCTCCTTTTTATTTGTTCCCAAAATAAGCTCCGCAGTCCGACGGCGGAGACGATCTTCGCGGAACTCCCAGGGGTCGATGTGGACTCGGCGGGGCTGAATCATGACGCCATCGTGCCACTTTCCCACGAACAGCTGGATTGGGCCGATGCCATCATCGTCATGGAAACAGTGCACCGCACCCGTCTGAACCGGAGATGGAATAAGTCGCTCGGAGGCAAGCGTATCGCGGTCCTCGGCATCCCAGACAACTACGAATACATGGATCCAGATCTCATCACCCTTCTCAAAGTCCGCTGCGCGCCCTATCTTCCCTAGATCGATGAGCACCCTTTTTGAAGACCTTGGCGAAGCCCTGACCGAGTCCGGAGCTGATCCGGTGCATCTCATTGTCGCAGAGGTAGCGGGATCATTCGACGTCATCGCGCTTTCGGCAAACGACGCTCGAGAAGATTCCTTTCCCCTTCCAGCAGAACTTCACCACGGGATCATCATGGTCGCGGAAAAGCGGAAACTCGGCGCGACCTGGATGCATGCTTCCTTTTCAATGGTGGTCGCTCAGGAAAAGCTACCGGAGGATTTCTTTGAGGAAGAAGAAGTCGCCGAGCACGGAAGCCTGCTCCGGGTCAGCCGAATCGGACGCCCGGGCTTGAAATATCTCGCCCTTTTCGAGGCGGTGCATCGCGAGAACTCTACCGCACTCGACGAACTCAAAAATCTCGCCCTCGATCAGCGCGAACTTTTGAAAGTCACCCGCTGGTTCCGAACCGAAGGCATCCTGGAAAACCGACATGGCACTCGCCTGACCGAGGTCCTCTGCACTCTTATTCAAAGCGAGTCGCCGGAGTAACCTCCTCTAGCCGTTCAGCTTAGCGATATTCTTGGGCAGGAACTTTCCGTTCTTCCGGATGAGTTTTCCATCAAAGAAGATTTCACCACCGCCGTAGTCAGGACGTTGGATCGTGACCATATCCCAGTGGACCCCTGAGCGATTCCCATTATCTGCTTCCTCGTAGGCTTGACCAGGAGTGAAGTGAAAGCTGCCCGCGATCTTTTCATCAAAAAGAATGTCACGCATCGGCTCAAGGATGAGCGGGTTGAACCCGAGGGCAAATTCACCGACGTAGCGCGCGCCGGCATCGGTATCGAGAATCTCGTTCAGCTCCTTCGTCTTTCCGCCAGCATCCTCGGCCTCGATGATCTTCCCTTTCTTAAAAGTGAGTTTTATTCCATCAAAGGCGATACCACGGTAAATCGTCGGGGCATTATGAGTGATCACTCCTTCCACTGAATCCTTCACCGGTGAGGTGAAGACCTCGCCATCCGGAATATTATAATTTCCACCGCTGATGACCGCAGGGATATCCTTGATCGAGAAACGAAGGTCGGTGCCTTTATTCTTAATATGCACCTGATCGGTTTGATTCATGAGCTTCTTGAGATTGTTCATCGCCGGGATATAGCTCTTGTAGTCAAGAAGGCAGACGTCGAAGTAGAAGTCCTCAAAAGCCTCAGTGCTCATGCCCGCCTGTTGGGCCATCGCAGGGTGCGGCCAGCGCAGGACGCACCACTTGGTTTTCTTCACTCGGTGATCGAGCACCTTCCGGAGATGCTTCATCGCGGTCGCCATTTTATCTGAGGCGACATCACTCGTCTCGGTGATATTATGCGAGCCACGGATCGCGATGTAGGCGTCCATGTCCTTCATCTCAGTCATGAGATGCTTTGCGGTGAGCTTGTATTGCTCGTCTGTCGCACCGATCAGGAGCTCCCGACTGATGCGATTCGTTCCCGTGCGGACAAAAGGAATTCCCTTTTTAGCACGCACCTCACGGATGAGGGCAATCGCCATATCCTCGGGAACGTCAACAATATCGAGAAGGATCTTTTCATCCTTCTTAAGAGCAGTCGAGTAACGAACGAGCTGCTTGGCGAGCTCAGTAAAGCGTGGATCCATGGCCGGACCCTAGAGCTGAAACGGCGCGGGCTAAACTCTAAAGTCGCCCAGCAGGAGGATTACTCCTTATCGCGCCACTGCTCGTAAGAAGCAGAGCCAGGAGTCTCAGGATCATCGAGTGGCGCATTGGCATCGAGCTGACGCGCGAGATGAGAATCACTAAAGGCGCCGCCGCCGGCCTTTCGGCTATTGGTGGACTCGCAGGACACGAGTGCGGAAAATGCGAAAGCGGGAACAAGCAGGGCGATAAGCTTCATATCAAAAATATGAGCCTCCGAGCGGAACGCGGCAAGGATGGACTTTTCATACTGTCCAATCCACTTCGATCCCCTCAGTCATCACTTCGCCCAAAATCGGCACCGGACAAAGCTCCTCGAGAATGGCGCGATTCGTCGTCGTTGCAACATCACGCTCGGCTTCGAGGTGATTTAAAACAACTCCCAGGCACTCAAGCCCGCTCGCCTGAATCGCCTTTACCGTGAGGAGGGTGTGGTTGATCGCGCCCAGCCAATTGGCAGCTACCACAAGCACTGGAAAGCCCACCTCACGGGCTAGTTCGGGAATACCAAACCCTTTTCCGAGCGGCACTTCCCAGCCGCCTGCTCCCTCGACAAGCGTGAAATCAAATCCCGTGCGCGCAGCTGTAATCCGTTCCGTCATTTCAGCCAAAATCAGTGGAGGACCTTCGATCTGGCCCGCCGTGTAAGGAGCGACCGGATTCTGATAGTGAACAGGATTTAAAATATCGAGATCCAGCGCGCCTCCCGAAGCCTCCCAGAGTCGCTCGGCATCTTCACGGCTTCCACTCGAGACCGGCTTCAACCCCACCGCCTTTATTCCGCGCTTGCGGATTTCCTCAATAATGAGCGCCGAAACGTAAGTCTTCCCGATATGAGTGTCGGTTCCAGTGACAAAAATGCCTTCGTATTGATCAAGCTTCATGCCTCTTCCTCGGTATCCACTGAGGGAAAGTCAATCTCGTCCGCGAGATGCAGGTTAATCAGATACCAAATCGCTATCGCCAGAACTAAGGCGGCCAGCTTTGCTGTCCAATTCTTTGTGATCTTCTTCTTCATGGGATTTTCCTTGGGATAAAAAGATGTCGGCGAGACGGGTGCGAAACTCTTCTTCGCTGAGACGATGCTCGATCTTGCCATCGATACAAATCGAGATCGACCCCGTCTCCTCACTCACCACAATCGCGACTGCGTCCGTTTCTTCAGTGACGCCCAGCCCAGCGCGATGCCGGAGCCCGAACGAACGATCATTGAGTTCCTTTTGACTGACTGGGAAGATGCAGCCTGCCGCACCCACTTTCTCAGAGGCGATCGTCATTCCACCATCGTGCAGAGCTGTCTTGGGATGAAAAATAGTCACCGCCAGCTCCTTCGAAAGATCACCCTCAATCATGATCCCGGTCTCGGCGAAGTTCTCCAAGGAAATGCTGCGCTCAATCGCAAAGAGGGCTCCGAAGCGCTTCTTAGACAGCTGCACCACCGAGTCAGCAAGGGTATCGAGGAAGGCCTGCTGCTCTGTTGTGGTGAATGAAAAAAATGAGCTACTCCCCAAGCGCGCGAGGCCATTGCGTAGTTCGGGCTGGAAAATAATGAGCAGCGCGAACGCCAGCACCGCGGCCGCCGACTTAATAATCCACTCAATCACCTTCAGATCGAGCGCTTGCGAGGCAATCGTCAGCGCGATCACCACCACAGCAAGACCTACCAGAATCCGAACTCCGTGCGTGGCCCGAAAGACGCTATATACCTGATAAATGAGCAACCAGAGAACCGCGATCTCAACCGCTTTCTTCCAGTGTTCACTCAGTAAATCCATCATCTAACTTGTTGGGTCGGATTCTAACTCTTTCGACTCCAACAAGCAATCGGTCACTTCGATTTCGCAAAATGCTTTTCAATCACCTCATGACGGAAATCAAAAATCGACTTCAGCTTGTTCTTCACGAAGAGTTCGTGGGCGATCATGCCGAAAGGCCAAATCGCCACCGAGTAGTGCACCAGATCTGTCATCAGAGTCCCACCATCCTTCTCTTTGAAATGATGCCGATGATGCCAGAACCGATAAGGCCCCGCGCGCTGTTCATCGATAAAGGCCTCATTCTTCTTCACCGATTTGATCTCCGTCACCCATGGAATCCAGAAACCGGGCGCCATCTTCACCTTGTAGGTAATGATCTCCCCCTCATACATCTCTTCGGATGGCAGGGTCTCTATTTTAAATCCGAGCTCCGGCGGAGTAATCTTATCAAGATTCCGTGGTGTTGAAAAAAAGGCCCAAGCTTCCTCGATTGGGATCGGTAGAAACTGTTCACGCTTGAGGATGTGCACTTTCATTGTGAGACACGCTACTCCGATTCCTTATCTTCGCCACTGCGCTTCCTTCAATTCCCGAGAATATCGAAAATTGACTTCACGGCATCTTCCGCAGCCTTCTTACCCTCGTCGATCGCTTGATCTGCGGCATCCTTTACTGCCCCAGTTCCTTTTTGAAGCAATGCATCGGCAACCCCTAAAATGACGCCATTTTTCGCGAGCAAATTCTTTGTCGATTCACCTACCACCTTGTTGGTATTCTTGAGAACCCACTCGCCTGTTGCGGGAATCATCTCGAACATCCGAAGCCCTGCCGCCTCGATCAAGCGATCACTCAGATCCTCCTTCGGTGCATCGAGAGTTCCCGAAACCCGCATCGGCGCCCAGAGCAGGCCTAACTCACCGCGCTGAAAAACTGTCGTCTCCGCACCTGGGATGTGCGCCAAAGTCCCCGGTGTGATCCCCACTCGGAAGTTTCCTTCGCGGATCACATTTCCCTCGACCGTCAGCCGTCCTTCGATGCGCACCAAACCCTCGCTCGCTAATTTGATCTTCGTAAACTCTATCCGCTCACCTTCTTTTCGAAAATCGAGGCTCGCTTCACTCAGCGCGAGATGACGAAAGCGCACCGCATTCGTGTAAGCCGCAATGCGATCAAGAATCGGCAGCGCGGTCAAAATCCCCTGATTGAGCTCGAGCGATCCGCTTACCACAGCGTCCTGCTCCGGCTCGCCCCTGAGCTTAAAATCCACTTCCAATGCACCCATCAGACGCTGCTTCCAATCTTCCGAAACAATCTCCTCAGCACGCACTCCAGTCATTTTTCCCTGAGCCGACCACGCTCGCCGATCTATGTCATACTCACCCGACGCCGTCAGCGTCCCGCGCTCCAAGATGTCAAATTGCGATGACAGCAGGTAAAAGCGATCTCCCGAATAGCGGCCCCTCAGCTCTCGAAGATTCAGCTCTTCCACCAACGAAATCGGCGTCTTAATCGTTCCGCCATCAAGCGAAAGATCGTAAATATCATCCCCTGCGCCTGGGCGGAGTGCTGCTGAAATGCCATCGAAACTCCACTCCCCATCATCGGTCAAAGCCATGCCGGTGATCTGTGCGATATCGACGCCCGTGATCTCGACCTTCTTCGGAATGAATTGATCAAAAAATCCAGCATCCCCAGAACTCGGCACCACCTCAATTCCCTCTACCGCCTCATCTTGAATCACTTCGTCGCCCCCGCGCAGGTCAGCTGTTAATTCGACCTGGCGCAGACTGACATTCTCAATCCGGTAAATTCCATCCCATACCGCGCCAATATCTACGCTCGCCCCGATATTCGAGACCCGCAGATTGGTCACCGCTTCTTCGCCGGCGAATTGAAACTCATTCGTAGTCAGTGACCAGCCCGCCCAATCGAACGGCTGAAATGTCGCCTGCCCGCCCAGAGAATCACTCGCCTTTTCTTCAAGCATCACACGGAAATCATCGCTCTTAAGATAAGAACGCACCGCTCGGTAGCCAAGGACTACTCCGACAATCGCGAGCACCACAAAAAGCCCACCACCAATGGCGAGCCATTTAAAAAAGCGCGAACCCGATGACTTACGGGCAGATGATTTCCGACGACTCTTACGGGACATGCCCACAGTCTAAAGAAACGGCCCCAAGGTGCAATCACGCAGACCCTCAGGTTTTTCTAATCCCAAAACCAAAGCGGTAGAAGCTAGAGGAAGGCGGTGGGACACGCTCGACCGAGAGATTCGAACCCCAAATTTAAAATCCACCGTTCCGAAGCAGCCCGACCATTACGCCCTGCACCACCAATTCACGGGCAGGAACAATATCAGGGAAGCTTTCGTTCTCCGCATGAAGATAAGGACGACCATTATCCATCACGAATCTCTTCAAAGTCGTATCCCCATCGATCAGCGCTGCCACGATGTCTCCATTGCGAGGCTCACGGAACTCAAGGATCACGACATCACGATCACAAATATGCGCATCGATCATCGATTCACCACGCACCCTCAGCGCGAAGGTCCGCGCATTTCTCGGAATTCCGAGCGATGCGATGTCGATTGAAATACAGCCTTCCTTCTCCTCCTCAACCGCTTCCGCCATACCGGCTGCGATACTTCCATAAACTGGGATATCGACAATCTGCTCGCGCTCCAACTCATCAGGAAAGACCACTGCCCGCGCCTTACCGGCGAGACGCACGATGACGCCCTTTTTCTCAAGCGCCCGGAGGTGGCTCATTGCCGCCGTCTGACTTGCGAAGCCAAAAAATGCCTGAATCTCGCGAGTCGAGGGCATCACGCCGTGATCGCTTTGGTGTTGCTTAAGAAAGTCGAGAAGCTCTTGTTGCCGTTTGGTAAGTCCTTTTGCCATATTAATCGAACAGTGATTTGATGAACACTATTCAAAAAGCCAGCACAGGTCCAGAGAAAAGTGCCCGCACCCTTGATAGTTTATCATTTAAGAGACATAGTCCCGTCATGGTCATCGCGCGCTCGCTCGCAGCTTTCTTCACTCTCAGCCTTTACTCGGCTTGTAGTTCCGCCGCCCCTCCTGTTGGGAATCCGCCGACCGCTACTCCTATCCTCGTGACCCCGCAAGTGGTCCGACCCGCCCTCCCAAGCCCGAACGCCCCGAGCGTCAAAGCCGAGAGCGCCATGGTCATCGATGCCGTCTCCGGCCGAATCCTTTTCCAAAAAAATGCCTTCAATGAGCGCGCGGTCGCCAGCACCCAGAAGCTTCTTACTGCGCTCATCGTGATGCGCTCCGGTCCGCTCAGTGACGAAGTCATCGTCGAACGCTCCGACACCCTCGTCGAACCCTCCAAACTCTATCTTAAAGAAGGCGAATCCTACACCCGCGGCGAGCTCCTCAAGGCTCTCATCGTGAAAAGCGGAAACGATGTCGCTCTCGCCCTCGGTCGAGACATCGCCGGCTCCAAAGAGCAATTCGCCGTCCTCATGAATCAGACGGCACACTCGCTCGGCATGACGCGCTCGAACTTCGTGAACCCCCACGGCCTTACCGAGCCGGGTCAATATTCCACCGCGAGCGACATGGCCATCCTCGCCCGCGCCGTCTACCAGATCCCCTACATCCGCCAGTGCATGCGTGTCAAAGACTACGTCTTCACCCACTCCGATGGCCGCACTCGTCCCATCAAGAACACCAACCGCCTTCTTACCCGCCTCGCATACTGTGATGGGATGAAGACCGGCACCACGAATGCCGCCGGCCGCTGCCTCATTTCCTCCGGCCAGCTCAATGGCCGCGCCGTCATCGCCATCGCCCTCGGCTCGAACTCCTCCGAGATCTGGAATGACTCAGAAAAACTGCTCCGCTGGTCTCTCGAATAAACCATGGAGGAACTCGATCACCTCCGGGAAAAAGGCCTCCTCCGCAACCTGCGCCGAGTCTCCTCACCCGCGCGCCCTCTCGTCACCATCGGCGGTCGGGAATTGGTGAACTTTTCCTCCAATGACTACCTCGGCCTCTCGCGCCACCCCGCGCTTGTCGAGGCCGCCAGCGATGCGCTCTTAAAATACGGCACCGGTTCCACCGCCTCCCGACTCGTCTGCGGCTCGCTCGATATTTACCACGAGCTGGAGGAAACCATCGCCCAGCTAAAGAAAACAGAAGCCGCCCTCAGCTTCGCAAATGGCTACGCCACCGCCATGGGCACCATCCCCGCGCTTGTTGGAAAAGGTGACACCGTCATTCTCGACAAACTTTCCCACGCCTGCCTCATCGATGCTGCAAAGCTCTCCGACGCCACCCTCCGTGTCTTCCCCCACAACGACCTCGCCAAACTCGAGCGCCTCCTAGGCACTGCCACCGGTCGTGTCCTTGTCGTCACCGAATCCGTCTTCTCGATGGATGGCGATCTCGCTCCGCTCGCGGAAATTGTAGAGCTCAAGGAGCGCTTCGGAGCCCTCCTTCTCCTCGATGAAGCCCACGCTATCGGCGTCCTAGGACCGACGGGCCAAGGCCTCGCCGAAGCGCTTGGAGCTCAGGAAAAAGTCGACTTCCAGATGGGCACCCTTGGTAAAGCGATCGGCTCAGCAGGCGGTTACCTCGCCGCCTCTCAAGAATGGATCGACCTCCTCATCAACAAGGCTCGCTCCTTCATCTACTCCACCGCCCCCCCACCCGCGCAAGCGGCCGCCTCCTTGGCAGCGCTCAAGCTTCTCAGCACAAGCGAGGGTCAAGCGATCAGAGCAAAGCTCCACCAAAATATAGGTCTTATAGGCCCGATAAGACCTATTCCGGAAGCACTAGAAACTCCCATCATCCCAATCATCATTGGCGAGAACCAAGCCGCCCTAGACGCTTCCAAAAAACTCCTAGAGTCCGGCTTTCTAGTCCCCGCCATCCGATACCCCACCGTTCCCAGGGGAACCGCCCGCTTGCGCATCACGCTGAGCGCCGCCCACTCGGAAGAGCAGATCGCCGCGCTTCTCAAGAACCTTGGGTAGCTTAGCTTATTAGATTTCCACGCCCTCGCCTGCCGCGGAGACGATCACGCGGTCCGCGATTCCTCGTCGTTCCGCTTCCGCTAAAAGGCGCTTGATCGGTTCATCCGGATGCTCATTCCCAAGTGGAAAAGTGCCGTAATGCATCGGTAGCATAAACTCCGCCCCGAGATCTTCAAAAGCCTGCAGCGCTTCCTCAGGATTCATGTGAACGTCACGACCGCTCGGTGCATCGTAGGCACCGATGGGTAAGATCGCGACGCAGATCTCCTCGCGCTTGCCGATCTCTTTAAAGCCATCGAAGTAGGCGCTATCGCCCGCATGAAAAACTTTGCGATGTCCCGATCCCACCAGAAATCCACCGTAGTCGCGATGAGTATCCGCACCGTAGCGCGCACCCCAGTGATGACTCGGGGTGTGCACGACACGCATACCGCCAATCTCGCTTTCCTCCCACACCGCCATTTCTTGAACCTTGGAAAAACCAAGCCCCTTCACAAGACTTCCGCTGCTCTTGGGAACGACAATACCATGCTCCGCTTCAATCACGCGGAGCGAAGGCTTATGGAGGTGGTCAAAATGCGCGTGGGAAACGAGAACGAGATCGAGCTCTGGCAAACTCCGCAACTCAAGACCCGGCTCGCACTGGCGCTTCACCGGACCATGCCAGTTTGCCCAATTAGGATCGAATATCACGGCATGGTCGCCGAATTGCACGAGAAAAGTCGCGTGCCCAATCCAAGTCGCGCGCACCTTGCCATCCTCCGGCGGCGTCATGACCGCAGCTTGAATATGCCCCTCGCGCTTTTTTAAAATCTGCGGTAAAAGACGATACCGCCAGAAGCGATAGTTCCGCCCCGGCCATCCTTTTTTTGGAAGAAGTCCGGAATTTCTTTCGCTCGCTGACTCGTTGGAGGACATTCCGCTTAGCTTAGTCCGTCGGCGATTTTTTGCGCCCAATCTTTTGCGAGACCAGCGTAATCCTTGGAGTCGGTGTAGGTAATTCCGCGGGAAACATTGACCACGCTTGGAGCTTCGCGACCCGAGTCCTTGAGAGAGTCGAGGCTTCCGCCTTGCGCACCGAGACCGGGGATGAGAAGCGGCACGTCGGGAAGATTTCCGAGGACATTCTGATCTGCATTAGTGAGACCGACGACAAGTCCAGCCGAAGTCTTACGACCTTCCGCTGCGGCACGATCACAGAGATCACCGACGCGCTCGAAGAGAGCTTTTCCTTCACAGTCGCGCCGTTGAAAATCGACACTTCCAGGATTCGAGGTCACCGCAAGAAGGTAGACCCCTTTTCCCTCCCAATCGAGGAAGGGCTCGAGAGTGTCATAACCGAGGAAAGGATTGAGCGTGACCGCATCGACCCCCCAGTTCTCGAAGTAGGAGCGGGCGTAATATTTCTGCGTCTCGCCGATGTCGCTGCGCTTGGCATCGAGAATGACGGGGACTTCCGTGGGCATCTCGCCAAGGAGGTCTTGCAGGATTTCGATTCCGCGAAGTCCCATGGCCTCGAAATAAGCCATGTTCGGCTTAAAGGCGGCGGTGAACTCAGCGGTCTCGCCCACAATTCGGCGAAGGAATTCCGGGATTGCTTCGACTCCCCCTTTGGTGAGTTCAGGTCGGGGATCAAGCCCGACACAGAGGCCAGAGCCAGTTTCGAGGCAGCGCTTTTTCAGTTTCTCGGCGTAAGTCACGGCTTTCTTTTAGCGCCCCCACGCAGACTCGTCCAGAAAAGCCCTGCTGCGGTGAGAAAGAGCAGCGCATTGTAGATAATATGGAGGCCGTAATTCGTTGGCTCGTCACTTTTTCCATAGCAGCCGCAGTTAATATTAAGCCCTTCGCTCCAGACCCATGCAATCGCGATGCTGAAACCAAGAAGCATCCCCATCAGACTGACGAGGCCACCTTTTAAACCAAAGCCAGTGACGATCGCGAAACCAGCAACAATCTCAAACCAAGGAGCAAAGTAACCAAACACCGCATCCCAAGGCCGATCAACGATTTGATAATTCCCCACTGTATCAACGAAGGAACTCAAGTCGGCCAGCTTCACCGCGCCGCTCCAGATAAAGAAAGCGCCGAGGGCGATGCGCAAAATGAGCATCGTGATCATGAAAGGCTTGTTGGGCATGGCGTCTGGAAAAAATGGCAGCTCGGCGAGAGAATGCAATGGCGCGATCGTCTCTTGAAAGAGTCGAGCGACGGCTAAAGTTGGCACAATTAAAGGTCTAATCGTGCCAAAAAATCGATTATTGGCACAATTAAAGGTCTAATCGTTGCCAAATAGGGAGAATAATCTGGCGCGATTCTAGAATCGTGCCATAATTGCGCCAGATTCATGAGTAATCGTGCCAAACAGGAAGAGCGCCAAGTTCACGACATCATCACCGCTGCAAACGAAAGTAGGTCAGTTGGCGAACTGATGGGAAATGCCACGCTCAAGCTCAGCCGTCGCACCTTACAGCGGCGGATTGATGCGCTTGTTAACGGCAGAGCGCTTCAGCCCCAAGGAGAAGGCCGGGGGCGGCGCTACCTTGCCATCTCCCCTTCTTCATCTCCTCGAGAATATCCCCCTCACATTCTTGCAGAGCCTTCTTCTCCATATGGCACTTACAAAAATCCTGAAGAGCCTAGAAAGAAGACCCTTCTCAATGATGTCGGTGATGAATGGCTCAGCCCGGAGGCCAAAGAAATTCGTGCGCTCATCGATCGCCCGATCTTCGAGCGTGATTACGTCGGATATGACGTCACCTTTCTCGCGGCCTATCAGCCGAACGTCACCTTTTACCTCCCGGAAGAAACTCGTGCCAAGCTCGCTCGGGTCGGCCGCTCGGGCGAAGAGAATCTTCCTGCCGGAACCTACCTCAGACACGTGCTTGATCGGCTCATTATCGATCTCGCTTGGAACTCGAGTCGCCTAGAGGGAAACACCTACTCGCTTCTTGAAACCGAGCGCCTTCTTAATCTCGGTGAAGGGATCACTGGGAAAAAGACCAACGAGACCCAGATGATCGTGAACCATAAAGCTGCCATCGAACTGCTCTCGGAACAGGCTGATGAGATCGGGTTCAATCGTTACTCGATCTTCAGTCTTCACGCCCTGCTTTCAGAAAACCTCCTCATGGATAATGAAGCCTGTGGTCGGCTGCGCCTACGCGGTGTCGGGATCTCGGGGTCGGTCTACAGCCCGACCGGAGTTCCGCAAACGATTGAGGAATGCTTTGATGGAATTCTGATAAAGGCGGAGGCAATTAAAGATCCTTTCGAGGCGGCCTTTTTTATCATGGTCCATTTGCCCCACCTCCAGCCTTTTGAAGATGTCAACAAGCGGACCTCGCGTCTCGCTGCCAACATCCCTTTGCTGAAGCATAACTTCTGTCCGCTTTCTTTCGTGGAAGTGGAAGCGGAGCATTATCTCAAGGGACTCCTTGGAGTCTATGAACTCAACCGGATTGAATATCTACGGGATGTCTTCGTGCGCGCTTATGTCCGCTCGGCACAGCGCTATCCGAGTGTGCGTGATTCGCTCGGCGAGCCTGATCCCTTTCGGCTGAGATACCGAGGAGTGATCCGCGATATTGTGCAGGGAATTGTCCTCAACGATGTCCCGAGAGAAGAGGAGCTCGCTTGGCTGAGGGCGAAGCTATCGGTAGAACTTTCTCCTGCAGAAATGGTCGAAATGCGGGAGGTGGTTGATCGTGAACTCCTCGGCCTGCATGAAGGAAACATCGCGCGCTTCAGACTGAGACCGAGTGACTTTCAAAAGTGGTCCGGAAAGGAGACACGAAGGGTTCGGGATTAGACACTCCGCTTTGCCAGCACTCTCCAGATCAGGAAGAAGCTAAGGCAGAGAAGAACGAAGAGCCAGACGGTGGTGAGGAAGTTGCTGGAGCCACCTTTTTTCTCGAGATCGAGTTCGAGCTTGAGGGCTTTCTCGCCGCTGACTTGGATCTCGCGCTCAAAGACGATGCTTATTCCCGAAGGGGAAATGACGGGGTCGAGGAGCTGGGGGACTGACTCGGTGACGCGCTGATGCTTGATCCACTTTGAGGCGATCGTGTTCAACATGCGATTCACTTCGAGGCCGTTGCCCATGGTGACATTGGCGAAGTCCTCTGCGCCCCAGTTGAGGTTACCTGAAAAGACGGGGTTGGCATTGGCTGCCACCTCGATCTGGTCATTGAGATCGCCCTGCTGGACTTGCGCTCGGTTATCGAGATAGAGGCGCTGGCGTCTGGTATTCAATCCGACAACCGCTTGCTGGGTGACGAGGTTCTCCAGCTTCACCCGAGCGTCTTCATTTCCGGCAGGATCGAGAGCGTAGCCATTATAAACCTGCTCGAGAGTGCTGGCAGCTTTACCTTGGTCTCCGCTCCGAGATCGCTCGGAAAGCCTCACCGACCTTTCTTCCCTGGTATTCGAGCCTTCTTCCCTTCCGACAAGAGAACCACCCTGCATCAGAGTCAAAACTCCGCCGCAAGAAACAGCTCCCGCCACAAAGAGAACAACCTCTTTTTTCATACCTCTCATTGAGCAGCATTACCCCTTCCCCTACAAGCGAAGACTCCCGGATCAAAATCTCCGTGAATCTAAGTAAAAATCCCCCCTAGCTCGAAGAGCATAGGAGGAATCTAAATCTTAAAAACTGAGCAGCTCAAAAACTACCCGCGCGCCTTCTCAAGACGAGCAAGGACTTCTTCGTAGCCCTCCATCACGCCACCAAGATCCTCACGGAAGCGATCCTTATCCATCTTCTTCCCCGTCGTGGCATCCCAGAGACGGCAGGTATCCGGGCTCACTTCATCGGCTAGAACAATCTGACCGCTGCTGTCTTTTCCAAACTCGATCTTAAAGTCCACCAGCTTCATGCCGCACTCCAAGAAGAACTCGGTCATGACGTCATTGATGACGAGCGCTTGCTCCTTCAAAAAGGCGCAGTCTTCCGGCGTCGCGATGCCCATCTCACGGGCGTAGTCGTCATTGATGAGCGGGTCGCCCAGCTCATCTGACTTATAAGAAAACTCGACGATGGGCTTTTTAAATTCCGTGCCCTCGGCCATCCCCGTGCGCTTCAGGAAACTTCCCGCCGCGAGATTCCTCACGATGACTTCCACCATGAGAATATCCACTTTCTTCACGAGAAGATTCACCTCATCAACATCCGCGACGAGGTGCGTCGGCACGCCCTTCTCCTCCATCATCTGATACATGAGAAGCGTGATCGCCTTGTTCAGCTTCCCCTTGTTTTCGAACTGGGCCTTCTTCTGTGCGTTGAAGGCGGTGGCATCGTCTTTATACTCCATGCGGAGGACTTCCGGATCGTCGGTGACGAAGAGTTTCTTGGCTTTGCCCTCATAGATTGGCTCCATGCGCGGAAAGTTAGATCTCGAGACCGCACTTGCCAATCATTGATTCATTGAGAGTTGGGCCATCACACAGGAATACTTCGGAAAACCGAAGCAACACCGCTTTTTTCACCTTGGCATCGGGGTTTTCTATACAAGAATCCCTCTCACACCTCCTCCCGACTCTTTTAATGATCCGGTCTTTTAAAAAAATCTCTCTCTGGGCTCTCTGCGTCTTCGCGATCCCGCTCCTCCTTGCCCTCCCTTCTCAAGCTGCAGAGTATGCTTGGAAGAAAGTCGAGAATGGCAAAGGCGTAGAATACGTCTCTCTCAAGCAGGTTCAGAAATTCTACAAATTTCCCACCCTCACTCAGTCCGGCTCCCGTATTGAGATGAAAAATAAGGACATCACGCTCAAGTTCACCACCGGTGCGCAAGAGGTTCTCATGAACAACGTAAAGTTTATCTTCAGCAACCCTATCTCCGCGATCAATGGAAGCTACCACATTTCCGTGACCGACCTTCTCAAGATCGTTGATCCCATCCTCCGCCCAGCGTCCATCGCGTCGGCGAATGCCTTTGACACAGTCATCATCGACCCCGGCCACGGCGGTGGTGATCCCGGCGGATCGAGCCGCTACGGCACCGAAGCTTCCTACAATCTCAGGGTTGCCCGCATGCTCAAGGACCACCTCACCAAGCTGAAGTTCAAGGTCGTCATGACGCGCAATAGCAACACCTTCCTCACCCTTCAGCAGCGGGTTGCCATCGCTAACAAATACCAGAACGCGGTCTTCGTCAGTATTCACTTCAACACCGTAGGCAGTCGCGGTGCCTCCCGTGCTCGTGGGATCGAAACATTCACCCTTTCTCCCGTCGGCGTGGCTCACTACGGACGCGCGCTCAAGTCATCCGACTTCCAGTCAAAAGCCGGTAACCGGCAGGACTCTGCCAACATTGCCCTCGCCACCGCTGTCCACTGGGGCACCCGTATGAAGCTCAAAAAAGCAGGCATGGACGTGCCGGACCGTGGCATCCGCCGCGCCCGCTTCAGCGTCCTCACCGGAGTGAAGCACCCCGCGATTCTTCTCGAAGGAGGCTTCCTCAGCCACCCTACCGAAAGTCGCCTCATCCACAGCCCCGCCTACCAGAAGGCCCTCGCTAGCTCGATCTGCGACTCCATCGTCTTCTACCGCTCCGCGACGTTGGAGAGAAAACGGAAGTAAATAGGAAGATTGGATACTATCGTCCGCTTCCCAGCGCTCAGAAAATCACTCCACTCGGAGAGTAGCCATCAGGCGAAAAAACACTCTCGTTGAACCGTCGAAGACCCCTGGATTCGAGATGAACTCCACCCGCTCAAGACCAATTCCAGAGGAGACCCTCTTACTGAGATCAAACGTGATCCCCAGAGGCGACCACATCACAAGATCCTCAGACCACTGAAGTGTCAGGTCGGCATCGTCCGCGGCGATCTCATGATCATAGCCAAGAATGACTGTTCCCGCATCGTAGAACACTGACACCGAGGCCCCAGCATACTCAAGCAGGCCACCCCCGCTATAGCCGTCACTGTCCGTCGCCCCGGGATTTCCTCCAAGAGCAGCGCTGGACCGCCAACTACTTGCCAGTGCGGAATCGGGATTCGACATAGGCTTGATCAACACCAAGGAATAACCGGCACCATCCGCCGCCGTCGGCCAAGGGAGATCCTGCTCATATCGGAAGCTATCAATGATCGACCCATCAGCCGCCAGCAGCGTGAACGTCTCCCCGGAGTTCGCCAGTGAGGTCTCATTCTGAAACTCTCCTGCGATCGGCAACCCAATTCCATACGTGGCTTCAAAGGCGATCAGATCTTTTACCACCAAAAGGTGCTCCCCCGCCCCCAATCGCGTGTTCTGAGGAAACTCAAAATCGATCCCCGCTCCAAAAGTCACACTCGTCAGATCGATCTCTCCGGAAGAAATATTCCTCAGTTCAATGAACTCCAGCAGCTCGGAAGGCCCGTTCGGATTGTAGAAAATTTCCGAGATCACGAGGTTCGAACTGTCCGCAGGCGTGCCCACAATAAAGCTCGCCTCGGCAAGCGCCGACCATTCCCCGTTTTCCAAAGTTCGCGCTTTCACTGTCACCGAATCAGTCAGATCAATCGGCTCCGCATAAGTCATCCCCATCGCCGATCCCGTCCAAGCTTCCCGCGGATCACTCCCATCGGTTGAATAATAAATGGTCCCGCCGTCAGCCACCATCGTCAGATCATATCCTATCGCCACCTCACCTCCGTGCTGCCCGAGAACCGGTGGATCAATCATCGGATAAAGACCATGAACCCGTAGTTGAGAAACGACATGGTCCGGACGCGCAGGGAAAAACTCGGTGTTGATACGATTACGCTCAGTCGCCCACTCCACATCTCGGGTGTAAGGGTCGGCAGCTCTTCGATGATCCCCCCAGCGAGCTGACTCCCCCAGCACCGCACTTTCAATTTCCATCGCCCGCTCCTCAAAACGAGCCGACGCCTTCTCAGGACTCATCGCTCCCCCGTTGTAGAGATGACGATAAGCACGGTCCGCATATCGAAGCTGAAACTCCGGATTGTTGTCTTTTAAGCGAAGATAAACCGAAGCGATACTGTCCGTTATGTCCCGATTGCTCGACCTCGGACTGGAGTAGATCGGAAAAGGATAATCGTAGTCCCGCGTCCCAGTCGTATCGATCATCGAATACTCCATATCCCAAGCATAAGCGCGATAGGGACCCGATGGATTATTCCGCCTGACCAGCCGCATATTGTTGTGCCCAAAGTCATCTGGACCATCACGCGCTTGCATGAACTGGTGCATCAACATGTAGTCAATGAGATTATCGAGATCGATGTAGTCCTCCATCTCCTCATACTCCGCCTGCGTGTCGAGGAGAGTGTTAGAGTGCGTAATCATGTCATCCCAAAACGTCTTCGTTCCCGAGAGCACCTCCACGCTAAACCGCCGATTCACCGCATCGTAGTCGGCATCATCCCCGCCGAAATGATCTTCCCCAAATGACCCGTCCGGACGCTCCGTCGGATTATACATTCCCCAGTAAGTGCCGTTGAGAAACAAGTGCACAAAGGTCGATCCCGCCGTCGGATGACCCATCGCCCCTTGCGCATCTTTAGCAAAGCTATCCTGTAAAAAGGTCGTCGCAGTCCGATCCTCCGCCCGCGAGCTCATCCAGCTATTCGCATTCTGCGCCCGCAAGACCACCGTGTTAAATTTCTGCGCCACCCAGTCCTCTCCGAACAAAGGGTAATCCAATTTCTTGTCCCCATAGTCCCCGCGGAACAAAAGACGCAGCGAATTCTTCGCGCTCCCCCGGGAACCATTTCCATGCATCCGCAATCCCGCATCCGTCTGAAACGAATCCTCTGCGTTGTCAGGATGAAGGAACTCAATCGAAACCGGCCGCTCCCACGCAAGCCCCCGCCCCCCCGTATTCGCCAAGATCCCTATCGAGCTACCGAACAAGTTGTCCGAATCGGTCACGATCGAAAGACTCCGAATCGACTTCATCGCCGATACCATCTCCGCACTATAGGCAGGATCATCGACCACATCAGGATCCATTTCCGCTTGCTCCAAAATATCAGCCGTAAACAAGTACGTCTGTGTATCGATATTCGTCGAACCAAGACCGGTTCTAAAAGCCGCTGCTCGCAAGACCGTCGTTTCTGAAATCATGAGCCCCACAGAGGAGCCCCCCGCCAAAATGCCATTGCTCAACGAGGGCTCACTGCCATCCGTGGTATAGGAAATCGTTGCTCCCGCAGTCGCCGTCGAAACAGTCACCGTGAAGGGCGCATCGAAGAATCCCCGATCAACATCGAACTCCGTATCCGCCACAAACCCCGAAAAACTACTCCCATTCACCGATCCCGGAGTGGGTGCAGGAAAAAATCCTCCTATCCCAAAAGAAACATCCGACCGCTGCGAAGGATAATTCGCAAAGGAACTGACCACCGTGCTCCCATCTCGAGCAACCAAGGAAATGCTCCCCTGATCAGAATCGAGTTTGAAATTGGCATGAAGCTCCGGCGTCGTCTGAGCCACCCCAGACGCAAACACCACTATGTAGCTTTGCCCATCGATCATCGTATTGGGCGGAAACTCCCATTTTTGTAAGTCAGCACCGAGAGCACCAATCGTATCGTCCGTCAAAAAGTAGCCACCAAGATCGATCGGAAAAACGTTCGGATTATAAATCTCAATCCAATCTGGAGTCTCCCCATCACTCGTCTCAATCCCCGTATCATTAATTGTCAAAAACTCGCTGATCACCGGATCCAGCACCACCACATCCACCCCAATCGTCACCTCCGCCGTCACCGATCCTCCCGCATTGCTCGCCGTGAGCGTGTAAGTTGTGGTCGCTCCAGGCATCACCACCGACGCGCCGGAATCCTCACTCACCACCCCGACTCCACTGTCGATCTCCGCGCTGTCGGCTCCCGTAATCTCCCAACTCAGACTGCTCGACTCCCCACTCGCGATCATCGCCGGAGTCGCGGTGAAGCTCTCAATGACCGGGGCCGCTGTCGCCGTCCGAATCTGATAAGCATTAATGTGCGCGTTCCCAAACCCGTTCGCCACGAGACTCAAAGTCTGACTCGTCCCGTCTGCGATAAACAAGCCCGTCACATTCTGCCCAAAGCTTCCAGCTCCACCCGACGCACTCACATCGGCACCGCTGCCTAGGTTGTCGCCATAAGTCATCACTCGCGACACCCCACCACCCCGCAAGTCCATAAAAAATACCTGCACCTGATAAGTCTGCCCAATCACCAGATTTCCTCCACCGATCGTCGTCGTGGTCGATGAGCCCCCACCAAAGTCCACCGTCGTCAGCAGCGAATCAAGACCCGGATCAAGCGTCGTCTGCCCCGATAACATCCCGGTCGCCGCCGGATTAGGAAGAATTGCATCAGACGGAGAAAACGTGACCCCGTTGATCGTCACCACCCCAGCACCTCCACTTCCGTTGATCGCTTCCACTAAGGTCCCCTCGGTGACCACCACCGTCGGATCCACGGTATCAATCGCCGCCTCCCAAACGATCGGCGCCCCACAGATAAGCGACGCGGCAAACAAAGAAGTGATTTGAGAAAGAGCAAATTTCATGGGGAAGGGGGAACTCTAATCAACTAGGAAGCTCGATGCCAATCGCTAACTCCACAAGCTCCCCAATCCTCATTCGTAAAATTGCCTTCGACTATCTCCACTTCGTTCCGATTCGCGCTCCCCACTTCCTCAACCCCAGCTCTGATAATTGTTCATTCTGCAATTGTTCAATCGTTCATTTTGTGCGTGTTTTTCCCGCTCGTCCCCGCTTCTCTCCCCGCAAGATCATGTCTGACAAACGAAAGCCTTTCCCCTTCGACCAATTCGAGTCCAAATGGCAGTCCCACTGGGCCGAGAACAAAACCTTCCGCACTCCCGGTCCCGGCGATGAAGGCTTCGATGCGTCCAAGCCGAAATACTACATCCTCGACATGTTCCCCTACCCCTCCGGCGAGGGCCTCCACGTAGGCCACCCTGAGGGATACACCGCTACCGATATCATCGGCCGCTACAAGCGCATGAATGGTTTCAACGTCCTCCACCCGATGGGCTGGGACGCCTTCGGCCTCCCCGCCGAGCAATACGCCATCAAGACGAACCAGCACCCGCGCGTCACCACCGAGGCCAATACCAACAACTTCCGCCGTCAGCTTCAGGAACTCGGCTTCGGCTACGACTGGGACCGCGAGATCAACACCACCGATCCCGGCTACGTCAAGTGGACCCAGTGGATCTTCATCCAGCTCTACAACTCCTATTTCTGCGACGAAGATCAAAAAGCAAAGCCTGTCTCCGAGCTCGAAGCCAAAGGCTGGACCCAAGCACAGATCGATGACGTCCGCCTCGCCTTCATCCACGAAGCCCCCGTCAACTGGTCGCCGTCAATGGGCACCGTCCTCGCCAACGAGGAAGTCGAGGAATGGAAGAAAAAAGGCGAAACCGTCGAACGCCGCCCGCTCCGCCAGTGGATGCTCCGCATCACGAAATACTCCCAGCGCCTCATCGATGAACTCGAGCCCCTCGACTGGCCCGAATCCATCAAAGCCCTCCAGCGCAACTGGATCGGCCGCTCGGAAGGAGCCGAGGTCACCTTCGATGTCGAAGGCAATGACATCACCGTCTTCACCACCCGTCCCGACACCCTCTTCGGCGCCACCTACATGGTCCTCGCCCCCGAGCATCCGCTCGTTTCAGAAATCACGACCGCCGAGCAAAAAGACGACGTCGAAAAATACATCGCCGCCTGCGCCTCCAAGTCCGACATGGAGCGAGGCCTCGACAAAGAAAAGACCGGCGTCGCCACCGGAGCCTTCGCCACCAACCCCGTCAACGGCGAGAAAATCCCCGTGTGGATCGCCGACTACGTCATGATGGGCTACGGCAGCGGAGCCATCATGGCCGTGCCAGCGCACGATGAGCGAGACTTTGAATTTGCTCAAAAATTCGACCTCCCCATCAAGCAAGTCGTCGTAGAAAATAAGTCCTATGAGTCCAATAGGTCCTATTCCGAGACCCCAGCCGAAGCGACCTCCGGCTCCGGCACCGCCATCAACTCTGGCTTTCTCGATGGCCTCAAAACCAAGGACGCCAAAAAGAAGATCATCCACTGGCTCGGCGAAAATGGAAAAGGCTCGCGCAAAATCCAATTCAAACTCCGCGACTGGCTCTTCTCTCGCCAGCGCTACTGGGGCGAGCCCTTCCCACTCCTCTGGGACAAAGAAAGCGGCCAACACAGCCACGTCCCCATCGAAGAACTCCCGCTTCTCCAGCCCGAGATGGAAGACTTCAAGCCCACCGGCGACCCGCGCGGACCGCTCATCAACTGCACCGACTGGATCAATTACTCCGACAAACTCCAGCGCGAAACCAACACCATGCCCCAGTGGGCTGGCTCCTGTTGGTATTACCTCCGCTACTGCGACCCACATAACACCGAAGCCTTCCTCGGCGAAGACGCCGAAAACTACTGGGGAAATAGCGATGGCTTTGTCGACTTCTACGTCGGCGGAAAAGAGCACGCTGTCCTCCACCTCCTCTACTCCCGCTTCTGGCATAAAGTCCTCAACGATCTCGGCCACGTCAAAACCTCCGAGCCCTTCAAGCGCTACTTCGCCCCCGGCCTCATCATGGGAGAAGACGGTCAAAAAATGTCCAAATCCCTCGGCAACGTCGTCAACCCAGACGACGTCGTAGAGCGCTACGGCGCCGACTCCCTCCGCCTCTACGAAATGTTCATGGGCCCCCTCGATCAAGACAAACCCTGGGCCATGAAAGGCGTCGAAGGCGTCTCCCGCTTCCTCGCCAAAGTCTGGCGTGTCGCCTGCTCAGAAGACGCCGAAGGAAACTGGGAACTCAGCGGAAAAATCGCCGACAGTCAAAATGACGACCTCGCCAAAACAACGCACCAAACGATCAAGCGCGTCGAAGAAGCGATCAACACCCTCCGCTTCAACACCGGCATCAGCGCCATGATGGAGTGCACCAATGCCTACACCGCGGCCAAAGAAATCCCAAAGGACCTCTTCCTCACCTTCCTCAAGCTGCTCAGCCCCTTCGCTCCGCACCTTGCCGAAGAGATCAACGCCCTCCTCGGCGAAACCGAACTCGTCTCCGAGCAAGCCTGGCCCGTCCTCGACGAAAGCCTCCTCGTCGAGTCCGAGATCCAGCTCATCGTCCAAGTCAACGGCAAGCTCCGCGCAAGAATCACCGTCCCCGCCGACATCTCAAAAGAAGACGCCGAAAAGCAGGCCCTCGCCGACGAAAACGTCCAGACCCACACCGACGGAAAAACCGTCCGAAAGGTCATCGTCGTCCCCGGCAAGCTCGTGAATATCGTCGCGAACTAAGGGTGAGTGGGTCAAATACCCTCGAGTGCGTCCCGCCCACCACCAGAACCCAGGCAAAGGAGTCGCGGCGCCACCGCCGCTTAGCTTAGCAGGCACCTGGTCATCTCTCTCCATTTCCTTGCGACCACACGAGATTTACTTCTCTACCTTATCTTCGGTCTCACTCTCCAACTCATCGAGATACTTTTGCTCCTTCAGCACTGCTAAAATGATGCCCGTCAGAACAAAAGGCGCGATCAGCAAAGCCAACAAAATGGGAAGACTCAACACAGGAGTCTGCGCGCAACCCGCTCCATCCATCCTCCTCCGCGATCACGGGATCCCCGTGACCGCCCAGCGGCTGGCCGTCATGCGCTCCGTCTCGGCACATCCCCACGGCACTGCTGAAGTCATTGGCGATCACGTTCGCTCTGAAATCGGCGCCACTTCTACTGAGCCTTTCTCTCACTCATTCGCTTGAGGAGCGCGGCGAGCTTTTCAGGGGTATTCACGGGAAGTTGGCAGGTTTCTCCGACGCAGTAGTAGGCCGTTGCCTTTTCCTTGATCGGTTTGAGCCCTGCGGTGAACTCATCGACTTTCCCAAGCGTCCCGAGCGTGATCATGGTGGGATCCCAATGACCCGCACTGACGACTAAGAGATCCTTTTTTCCAGCTTCTCCAGCGATAACAAGACGGGCGGGCTTCTCGAGATAGAAGTCGAGCGCACGCATCATCTCTCCCATTCCTGATCCACTCTCGCGCATGAGCGGGACGTAGGCACGAAGGGTTTTTTCGGCGATCTCACGGAATTCCTTTCGACCCGTCATTGCGGCGAGGACGGCGTATTCACGCGATGCGACCGAGCTCTCGGTAGGGAGCGCGCCATCGAACTGACCCTTGAGGCGGAGGACGAGGTCGGCCCGCTTTTCACCTTGGAAAAATCCGCCGTTTTTCTCGTCGTAGAAAAGTTTTCTAGCCTCCTCGGCGAGCTGGATGGCGAAGGCAAGGTGCGCCGGGTCAAGGGTGACCTCGTAGAGCTTGCGTGTGCCTTGCAGGAGATGAAGGTAACTCTCGGATTGGCGGGTTTCATCTCGCTCGCCTTCACGCCAGCGATGGTAAAGCGCACCTTCTTTTGTCCAGAGTTTCGCTTTGATAAAAGCCTGTGCTTTCTCAGCAGCAGCGAGGTAGCGGGGCTCATCAAGGACGTGACCCGCACGCGCGAGTGCGCCGATCATTAGGCCATTCCAAGAGGCGAGAATTTTGTCATCAGTCGCGGGAGGGACACGCTTGGCTCGAATGGAGGCGAGCTGCGCCAAAATGGCGTCGACCTTTTTGCGCTTCTCCGCGTCCAACTCGGCGCGCGGGATTTTAAAGTGGAGGACGTTTTGATAATCGAGTGCCTCAGGGTCGCTGTGGTCGTAGAAGTTTCCTTTTTCGGTGACGCCGAGAACCCCTTGGGCGAGCGCGAGATCATCAGCGCTAAGAATTTTTTTTAACTCCGCGAGAGTCCAGCAAAAGTATTTTCCTTCCTTACCTTCACTCTGCGCATCCTGCGCGCAGAAGAAGCCGCCTTCCGCGTAGGTCAGATCGCGTAAAACGTAATCAGCGGTCGAGCGGACGGCCATCGCGTAGTCTTTTTCTCCGGTTTCGAGCCAAGCATCAAGGTAGAGTTCTACAAGCTGAGCTTGGTCATAGAGCATTTTCTCGAAGTGCGGCACGAGCCATTGCTTATCCACGGCGTAGCGGTGGAACCCACCACCGACTTGATCATGAATCCCACCATCGAGCATCCGACGGCAGGTCATGAGAGCTGATTTTTTCGCGGCTTCATCGCCCTGCTGAAAAAGGAAGCGGAGGAGGCTCACTTGGGGGAATTTATTCTCCTGACCCACGCCGCCCCACACCGGGTCCATCAGCTTAGCGGTCTGCGTAGCTGCCTCGGTGATGAGCTCGCGCTTGAGGTCGCTTTTTTGCGCGTCCAGCGCATGGAGGCCATTGAAGTATTTCTCCATCTCTCCGAATCCCGCTGCCGCATTTTTTGCCATCTCATCAGGATCCTCAGCCCAAACGGCGTGAACCTTCTGGAGGACGGTCTGGAAGCCGGGACGACCGTCTTGGTCCTTCGGCGGAAAGTAGGTGCCTCCGGTGAGTGGCTTAAGATCTGGCGTAAGGAACATGTTCAGCGGCCAGCCGCCTCCCTGCCCGGTCATCGCTTGGAAAGCAGTCATGTAAACTTGATCCACGTCTGGGCGCTCCTCACGGTCGAGCTTGATCGCGACGAAATTCTTGTTGAGAAAGGCCGCAATCTCTGGGTTCACAAAGGACTCCCGCTCCATCACGTGGCACCAGTGACAGGTCGAGTAGCCGATACTCAGCAGGATCATCTTCTTTTCAGCCTTCGCCTTTTTAAAAGCTTCCTCACCCCAGGGATACCAGTCGACAGGGTTATGGGCATGCTGAAGAAGGTAGGGCGATTTCTCCTTAGCGAGGCGATTCGCCTCAGTGGTGTCGGCTCCATCCTTCCCGAGGAGAGAACCGGTGAAAATGAGTGCGATCAGCAGAAATTTGGTCATGAAATGAGGCTAAGTCGTTTACGAAAAGACTCAACCCCCGATAAAAACCCAAAAAATAAAAACTTTTAACTCGTTTGTAATCAATGTTTTATAGTTTTATTGAGAAGAAAGTGACTTTTCGTTGAACAAATTCTGCGCGGGGGGGTCTATTCCCTTTGAAAACCGCAACCTAGTCGCAGTTTTCATGTAAGGGTGAACAGCAGTTGTCAGCTTCCTAACTTTTCAGTTTTGAGGTTGATTAACTCAGCCGCAGAAGGTCGAAAGGCCTTCTGCGGTCTTTTTTTACCCCTATTCCGAGAGGAGCCTATTTCGACCCTCCGGGAGGCGAAGGTAAAATGTCATCCATCAGACTTGCTCCCGCTCCCGCTTTCCCTATAACTCTGCGCTCCCAAGCCGCTGAGATTTTCCAAGCGGCCACTCCTTTTCGATATGATTGAAAACATCCGCAAATACACCGGCCTCATGATTGTAGTGCTGGTCCTCCTCTTTATTGGCCTCGTCTTCCTCGGCGACACTGCCTCGAACGTCGGCGTCGACAAGCCGATCGCCGCCGTCTCCGGGAAAAAATATGGCGAAAAAGACTTCCGTAAGCTTGCTCTGAATCCACTCGAAATTCCCAGCCGCATCGGCGACGCGCGCAATCCCTTCGCAAACATGTTTTCCGAAGAATCCCTCAAGCTCGCCAGCCGCTACGTAGGCGATATTGTCGAAGGAAACCCTTACCTGAGTAGCCCAAGTGGCCTCCTTAGTTACATGAACATCACTCTCGAGAGTGATCAGCCCGACCGCTTTCTTGCCAACCGCATCGCTGTTCAAAAAGCAGGCATCGAATACGGCGCCAGCCCCGGACCTAAGGAGGTCGAAGAATTTATCGAAGGCGTTCTTTTCGCTGACCCTGATGGGAACTTCGATCAAGCCGCCTACGCCGAGTTCCTCGACGACAAGATCGGCTCACTCGGCATCGGAACCCGCGGGTTCAACGAATACATCCGCGACCTTCTCACCGCGCAAAACCTTTCCAACATGATCAGCGGAGGTGTCTCGATTGACCGCGATGCTGCTCGCAAGCTCTTCAGCAATGAAAAGCAGAGCATCACTGCTCAGCAAGTCAGCCTCGAGTCCGCCACTTACGAAATCGACCAGAATCCATCCGAGGAAGACATCAAAGCTTACTGGGAAGATCACCAGTCAAAATACAACACCGACGAGCGACGTAAGCTCGCTTACGTGTTCGTAGAGCCCGACTGGGACGCCGCCCTTGTAAAGGCTAACGAGCAAAAAGCCGCAGCCGACGCCGCCCGCAAGAAGCAGGAAGCTGAGGCAAAAAAAGCCGAAGACGAAGCTCGCAAGAAGCTCGCGGAAGAGGCCAAGAAAGCAAAAGCCGCCGCCGACAAAGCGAATAATGACGCTGCTGAAAAGGCTCCCGCTCCTACCAAAGGTGCTGAAGGCGAGATCGGAGCCCAAGGCGAGCCAGCCGAGCCAACCACTCCCGAAGAAGAAGCTCCGGCTCCTGTCGTGACAACCGCTACAGCGGTAACACCCACTCCGGTAGCGACCCCAGCTCCTATCGTTAAAAAGCCCGAGCCCGACGAACAATCAGCGAAAGATCAGCTTACTCCACAGCAGAAGAAAGCCGCGATTGATGCCCTCACTGAGCAAATCAACAAGTTCTACGATCCCCTCGTAGACCTCTCCGGTGCCACCTTCGAAGAACTCGCTGCAGAGCAGAAGCTCAAGATCATCACTACCGAACTCTTCGCAAAAAGCAGCCCACCAAAGGGCCTCGAGCTCCGCGCTCTCAACAGTCCTCTCGGCACCCTCGCAGACATTACCTTCGCCATCCCTGCTGATGCGCAGGACGATCAGCTCATCTCCGAGCCTTACCCAACCACCGATGGCTGGTTCGTGGGCAAGCTCGAAGAAACCGAAGCCTCCCGCCCCCTCACTTATGAGGAGGCCAAGGTCAAAGCCACCGTCGACCTCAAGGCGCAACTCGCCCGTGAGCAGCTTAAGACCGAAGCCACCGCGCTTCACGCCAAGCTTGTCGCCGGAGTTGAAGCGAAAAAGTCCTTCGAGGACGCAGCTAAGGAAAGTGACCTCACCGTGCAAAAGCTCGCCGGACTCACCATTCCTCCAAGCCGCTTTGGTCAGTCGACCATTCCTCCCGCATTCGACGCCGGTCGCTACACCGACCCCGGCTCCATCGCTGAGATCAAATTCATCCCTAACGATGAAGACCCCGAGAGCGCCATCATCGTCTTCGTCGAAAAGCGCGAGGTCACCGTCGATGACACCTTCAACGACCAACTTGAAAACTTCATCGAGTCTCAGAATAACGGACTCCGCCTCGCCACTTTCCAGAACTGGCTCAAGGACCGCTACACTGAAAATGGCGCGGAATACTACGGCAGCCCCGAAGACCAATAAGCTCCATGCCTGACCTCGCTACCAGAGACGCCGCCTTCGAGCGAGGTCACACCCATCTTGCTCTCGGCGAGCTTCCGGAAGCGGAAGCCGCCTACCGTGAAGCCGTCGAAGCCGACGACGATTTCTTCGACGGCTGGCAGGCCCTCGGCATGGTCCTTCTCAAGCTTGAGCAGGTCAAAGAAGCCATCGGCTGTGGCATCAAAGCCACCCTTCTCAATCCAGACGATCTCCTCACCTGGACCGGCCTCTCGCAAATGTATGTCCGCGACGGCCAAATCGCCGAAGCCGAGCACGCCAAAGCCAACGCACGGATCCTTTCTATGGGAGGCAAAGTTTCAAAGCTGGGAAACTCTAAATCCTAAATCTTGAAACTCTAAACAAATCAGAAATGAGGAAACTCAAGATCTGAAACTGAGATGGCGGAACATGAATATGATCTGGAAGAACGAACCTTCAGCTTCGCCAAAGACGCAAGAGTTTTCATCAAGACGCTTCCCGTCACCATGGGAAACAAAGAAGACGCCAAGCAACTCATCCGCTGCTCCGCCTTTATCGGGGCAAACTACATCGAGGCAAACGAAGCCCTCAGTAAAAAAGACTTCCCCTACCGCGTCAATATCGCCCGCAAGGAAGCCAAAGAATCCACCTTCTTCCTCCGCCTCCTAGATCTCGAATCCAAACCAGAACTAGAATCCACCCGCGAAACCCTCCGCGACGAATCCACCCAGCTCATGAAAATCCTAGGAGCCATCGTCACCAAATCCAGCGGCAGCCTTTAAAGTTCCCACTCTCCTTCCTCCTCTTCGTCTAGAATTTCTCTTTTCTGATTTGTTTAGAGTTTCAAAATTTAGAATTTAGGATTTCCACCTCACCACTCACGTTCCACCTCATCATGAAGTTTATCACCACCGCCATCGACTACCCAAACGGCAAGCCCCACATCGGTCATGCCTATGAGAAAATTCTCGCCGATGTCCTCACCCGCTACCAGCGCTTGAAGGGCGAAGAAGCCTACTTCCTCACTGGCGTCGATCAGCATGGGCAGAAGATGATGAAAACCGCCGAGGCCGAGGGCGTGAATGTCGCCACCCTCACAAAGCGGAACACCAAGGGCTTTATCAAACTTTGGGATAAACTCGACGTCCGCTACGACGGATGGGCCGAGACCACCGACGACCGCCACAAGGCTTGCGTCCAAGCCATCCTCACTGAACTTGAAGCAAAAGGTTCCCTTTATAAGAAATCCTACGACGGATTCTACTCCGTGCGCCAAGAACAATTCCTCACCGACCGTGACCGGAATGAAGCAGGCGAGTTCGGCGCCGAGTGGGGCGAAGTGGTAGAGATCGAAGAGGAGAACTGGTATTTCAAACTCTCTGATCACGCCCAGTGGCTCAAGTCCACCGTCGAGAGTGACGACCTAAAAATCATTCCTGAATTTCGTAAAAACGAAGTCCTCAATGCCATCGAGCGCGCAGGCGAGACCGATCTCTGCATCTCCCGCCCGAAGGAGCGCATGTCCTGGGGCATCCCCCTGCCCTTCGACCCCGAGTTCGTCACCTACGTCTGGTTTGACGCCCTCATCAACTACATCTCCTTCGCCGGCTACAAGAAACCCGAGGGCTCCGATCTCCCCGAGTTCGATGGCCTCTGGCCTGCCGATCTTCAGATCATCGGAAAAGATATCCTCGTTCCCGCGCACGCCATCTACTGGCCCTGCATGCTCCACGCCATGGGCTTCGAGTCCTCCGACATGCCCACCCTCTTGGTCCACGGGTTCTGGAACATCCGCGGTGATAAAATGTCCAAGTCCCTTGGCAACATCGTCGATCCTGATGAACTCGCTGATAAATTCGGCCCCGACACAGTCCGCTACTACCTCTGCCGTGATATCAACTCCGGCAAGGACAGCGACTTCGATCTCGACCGCCTCGTCATGCTCTTCAACACCGAGCTCGCGAACGACCTCGGCAACCTCCTCAACCGGTCCATCAACATGACCAAGGGCTTTTGTAACTCCACCATCAGCTCCACCGAGACCACTGATGAAGGGGACATTAAACTCCGAGCATCTTTGGAAAAAAGCACCGCCGCCTACACCGCCGCGATGGACAACTGCGAGCTCAGCGTCGCCCTGCAAGCGATCAATGACCACGTCACCCACTGCAACGTCTACCTTGAGCAGAACAAGCCTTGGGAAATGAAGAAAGACGAGAGCAAGCTCCCCCGAGTTGGCGAGATCCTCAGCCACACCGCCGAGTCCTGCGCCCACCTTGCCATCCTCCTCTCCCCCGTCCTCCCCGCCGCAGCGGAAAAAATCTACGGCCAGCTCAACAAACCCGAGTTCGCCGAACTCAAGCTCGCCGATCTCAAATGGGGCCTCCTAGAAGCTGGTCACCTCACAGGAAAGCCCAAGCCTGTCTTCCCAAGAATCCAGGTCGAAAAGCCGGAGTAACCCGGTAGGCAGGCCTCCACTCTCCTAAAAAACCAGCGGGTTCACCTCCAGCCGCCCAATCTATCCTTCAACCAAACAAGATAGATTGCTTTGATAGGGCCAGATGGCAGAAGCGAACCAAAACCCAGAACAACTCGCACGCGATACCATCGATGCGCAGCTCCGCTCCTCCGGCTGGGCCATTCAAAACAAGGGCGACTGGAATCACCACGAAGGGCCAGGCCAAGCGGTCCGTTAATTTCAAACCGACACCGGCCCCGCCGACTACGTCCTCTTCGTCAATCGCCAGCCCGTCGGCATCATCGAAGCAAAGCGCGAGGACCTCGGCCAAAACATCACCACCGTCGAGGAGCAATCCACCCGCTACGCCACCGCCAAGCTCAAGCGAAAGCCCCTCCGCCTCGAAGACCTCCGCGGGTTCATCGATTCCTACTCTGCCAAAAAGCGCAGTGAATCCGAACGCTGGAAAAAGTTCACCTACAACGAACTCATTGCCCGCGACAAAACCAGCCTCGATCTTTTCTGGCTTAAGAATGACTCCCTCGCAGATCTCGATAACCTTCCGGAACCCGAAATCATCGCGGAAGAGATCATTGAAAACATTGAGGCCGGTTTAGCGAGCTTCAGAGCCGTGGCAGCCTCTCTTGAAACAAAGGTTTAGGAAACCTTAGAACTTCTTATCACGCACATAATTTCTTGACTACCCCTCTCTCTCCCCCTACTCCCTGCGTCCACTAAATTTTATTGTTATGGCAGCCACTGAAGTAATTCTCCGCGAAAAAATCCAGGGCCTCGGCGTCGAAGCTGAAGTCGTTAAGGTTAAGGCTGGCTATGCCCGCAATTTCCTCATCCCACACGGTAAAGCCTACGAGGCGACCAAGGGTAATCTCCGTCAAATCGAGAACCTCGAGAAAGCCCGCGTGAAGCGCGAAGCTGGCGAGCTCACCATCGCTCAAGACCTTGCAGGTAAGATTGCTCGTCTTAAGCCTAAGTTCACTCTTGAGATCGGCGCAAATGGCAAGGCCTTCGGTTCTGTCACTTCCATCGACATCCACAAGGCTCTTGAGGACAAGGGAATCGAGATCGACCGCACCGCGATCCAGCTCGAGAAGCCCATCAAGACTTCAGGTAAGACTGATGTCGAAGTGAAGCTTCACGCTGATGTCACCACTTCCGTGACCATCACCGTCGTATCTCCTGAAGAGGCTGCTGAGTAAGTTCGCTCTCCACAATTTCCAAAAAGCCCGGTTGCGATCAGCGACCGGGCTTTTTCTTTATCCACGTGACCACAAAAAAACCGACCGCTCAATGAGCTGCCGGTTTGAAAGAGGAAGTTCCCTACGCGCGCTTGCGTCGAGCAAGAGTGAGGAGACCCGCAAGGGAGAATAAGCCCAGTGAAGCTGGCTCGGGAACAACAGCTCCGAGAGAGGCGTCATCCACGGAAAATCCTTGAGTGATGTCAGGCACTGCGCCCGCGGAAAGCTGGAAGCGCAGAAGGAACGAATCGGAACCGTCAGGAGCGTCCATGTTGGGGATACCAAACTCTTGGTAGGTCGTGCTAATCCCCGCGGGAATGAGCTGGGTCAGGGTCTCACCCTTCACCCCGCCACCATCACTACCATCCGCATCAAGCCAGAGAATCTGGAAGAAAATGTCTTGGCCCGTGAAGTCGGTAGAGTCGACCTTGGCATAAAAGGAGAGATCATAGTTGAGGGCATTATCAATAATGTTTGCCGGACCCGCTTGCTCGATGAAATTGGCAGCTCCAGGAGGGTTGGTGCTTGGGTTGCTGACCGACATGTAAGCATGGAAACCGCCGGTGCGGGGAGAGATGTCGCTGCGAGCAGTCCCGGTTCCGAGTTCGAGCCAGTCATCCGCATCGGCAGCGGTGCCATTTTCAAAACCGGAGTTTAATAGGATATTCGCTGCCGAAACTGTGTCGGATAAAGCGAAGCTGAGAAGTGCGGCACTTCCAATCAATGGAAGTGATTTCTGGATGGTGGTATTTTGTTTCTTCATATCTCTGAGGATGGATGAGATCTCTTTACGAGGAGACTCGAGAAGGAACTAAAAGCAGATTGAAAACTCGCAAGTTTTACTAATGCAATTTAATGCAATATCTAAGGTGTTGAATCCCTTATTGCCCATTAAGGAGAGCAGCCACTGAATCCGGATCGTAGACGCAACCACCCCAGCTTCCACCGCTGGCATTTTGGAGCGCGGCCCAGAGTTTGGTATCAGCGGGGAGATCGGGATGGACCTTGATCGCAGGCTGAAGGTCACGAGCCATGAGTTCATCGATGTCACCGAGGTAGTCGATGGTGCCTGAGAGATTAATGGTGTCGATGCAGACGCGAACAGGATCGCCATCGCGGAGTTTTCCAATCGGTCCTCCGGCGAGGGCCTCGGGGCTGACGTGGCCGATACAGGCTCCCGTCGAAACGCCGGAAAAGCGACCATCGGTGATGAGCGCGACTTGCTTGCCGACTTCGCAATATTTCAGCGCTGAAGTCACTTGATAGGTCTCGGGCATCCCAGCGCCCATCGGGCCAATCCCGGCGAGGATCATGATGTCATTCGCACGGATACGGTCATCGCCTAGTGATTTCACAGCGGTGATTGCGGCCGTTTCGCTTCCGAAGACGCGGGCGCGACCTTCGAGGAAGAAGATGCCATTTTCATCGATCATCGAGGGATCAATCGCGGTGCTCTTCACCACGCTGCCTTCTGGCGCAAGATTCCCCTGCGGAAAAGTCACCGTGCTGGGAAGAGCGTGATCAAGTGAGCGAATGACTTGGTCGGGGTCGATGCCATCGATCTCGTAAAGACGCTCACGACAGCGCTTACGGCGTTCCGATTTTTCCCACCACTCCAAGTTTTCACCAAGAGTGAGGCCGCTGACAGTGCGGACGCTAAGGTCGAGATGCTCGCGGATCTTGAGCATCGCTTCCGGAACTCCACCGGCGAGGAAGACCTGCACCGTGGCGTAGCCATTTGGACCGTTCGGCAGTGCATCGACGATGCGAGGCACGAGCTGGTTCGCTTCCTGCCACTCCTTCACGGTAGGACGGGGAAGCCCTGCAGCATGAGCGATGGCGGGAAGGTGGAGAATGAGATTCGTCGAGCCTCCGAAAGCAGCATGCAGGATCATCGCATTCTTAAAAGATGCCTCGGTGAGGATCTCGCTCATCGGATAGCCGAGATTCATAGCAGCCCGTCCACTGCGGGTCGCAAGGTCCTTCCAAATTTGTGAACCACTTGGACTGAGCGCACTGTGAGGAAGACTCATTCCCAGAGCTTCTCCCATCACTTGGCTGGAGGCGGCGGTTCCTAGGAATTGGCAACCACCACCCGGGCTCGCACAGGCACGGCACGCCGTAGCCGCCGCTTCTCCGAGACTGATCTCGCCGTGGGCGAAGCGTGCACCCAGCGACTGCACCTTTCCAAGATCCTCGGTATCCTCGCTCAGAAGACTGACCCCTCCGGGAACAAGGACTCCGGGAAGATGACCGCAGCCCGCGAGCGCCATCATCATGGCAGGGAGACCTTTATCGCAGGTGGCGACACCGACGACTCCTTTGGCAGTCGGAAGTGAGCGGATGAGACGGCGCAGCACCATCGCGGCGTCATTTCTAAAAGGAAGCGAGTCCATCATCCCGCTCGTTCCCTGCGTGCGGCCATCACAAGGGTCGCTACAGAAGCCTGCGAAGGGAACTCCCTCCAAGCGCGCGATTTCATTCGCGACCGCTTCCATGAGGAGGCCGACCTCCCAGTGGCCTGAGTGGTAGCCCAGTGCGGTCGGAGTGCCATCCGGTTGGCGGATTCCGCCTTGGGTCGAAAGTACGAGAACTTCCTTTTTTCCCCAAGCGGATGTCTTCCAGCCCATGCCGACATTCTGCATCCAACCGAAAAGGTCGCCGCTGGTTCCCTTCGCGAGATCATCTCCCGAGATTGGGAGTTCACCATCGGGTCCATCAGCACGGGTCACGACTTCGTCGATCCCCTCCTGGCCGGATTCTAAAATGTCATTCACAGGGTATTGGTGCCATCGACACGGCGGGCGATTCCAAGAGGATTACTTTCCTGAAGAGCGGCAGGAAGAAGCGAATCAGGAAAGCCCTGATAGCTCATCGCACGAGCCCAGCGAGTGACTGCGCTCTGTCCCACGGAGGTAAAATGCGAGTGCGTCGTGGCGGGGTATGGACCGCCGTGGACAAGCGAATGGCAAACTTCAAGTCCGGTCGGGAAGGCATTAATGGCGACGCGACCAGTGAAGCGCTCGACTTGAGAAATGAGGTCTCCATTTTCCAAAAGCTCTTCCTCAGTGCCGTGAATCGAAGCACCGAGCTGACCGCAAAATCCTGCGGCCACTTCTTGGTAATCCGAGGCGCTGGGACAAACGACAATCACCGCCGAAGGTCCGAAGACTTCTTCGCTGAGGGCGACACGATTTTTCAGGAAGTCTGCGAGCGAGACTTTCAGGACTGTGGCGGGGGCTCCGATGGCTGCGCCTTCAAGCGTGCCTTTCCCAAGCACTTCGACACCTTCCAGCGAGGAAAGGTGTTCGATCCCGGAGGTGAATCCTTTTGCGGTCGCTTCATTGAGCACTGGCTGTCCAGTGCTCGCTCCTGCGAGTTCGGCAAGCTTACTGAGCATTGCATCCGAATTCTCTGGGACGAAAAGAATGCCCGGGCAGGTGCAAAACTGGCCATTGCCTAAGGTGATGCTGCCGAAGAAGCCTTCCGCGAATTTTACGGAGTCGGCATCAAGAAGCTGAGGAAGAACGAACTGCGGATTGACGCTCCCCATTTCCGCATAAAGCGGGATCGGGACTTCGCGCTGGGCGGCGAGATCGAAAAGAGCGCGGCCTCCTTTTAGAGAACCAGTAAAACCCACGGCGGCAATATCTGGATGCTGGACAATGGCCTCACCAACCTCGTTGCTTTGGCCTTGAACGATCTGATAGGTGCCCTCCGGGAAGCCCGCTGCGCTGACTCCAGCCTGAATGGCCTTCGCAATGAGATCGCAAGTGCCCGCGTGGGAGGGGTGACCTTTCACTACGACAGGACAAGCGGCAGCGAGAGCGCTGGTGACATCAGATCCACCGGCCGAGAGTGCGAGCGGAAAATTACTGGCACCGAAGATCCCGACGGGGCCGATGGGGATGAGCATTTTGCGGAGGTCAGGCTTAGGCACCGGAGCACGGTCCGGCTCAGCGTGATCGATAGTGGCCTCGACCCATGAGCAATCACGAGCGACCTGAGCGTACGCCCCAAACCCGCCAACCATGCGGCCAAACTCGCCCTGGACTCGGCCATCGGGATAACCAGTCTCAGCCTGGACGCGGGCGAGGATTTCATCGCGTGCAGCGGTGAGATGGGTCGCTATTGTTTCGAGGAGGGTCGCAATTTCAGCACCACTTTTACCACGAAGAAAAGGAGCAGCCTCAGCGGCGAGCGCGCAAGCTTGGGATACCTCAGCGGAAGAAGATTCAGAAAAGTCACCCGAGAGAGATTCACCGGTGATGGGATTGGTTGTTTGGAAACTCATAAGGAGGCTATGCTACGATATTTTCGAGAACTCCAAGACCCTGAATTTCGATTTTCACAACATCGCCCGAGGTCAGCGTGAAGTCGGTTCCTGGGACGACCCCAGTGCCGGTCATGAGCATCGCGCCATTCGGAAAATCAAGCTCGCGGTAGAGCGCTTCGACGAGTTCCTCGAGAGTCCGTTTGAGTTGTGTCAAATCGGTGGATCCGGAAAAAGCAGTCTCGCCCGCGCGGGTGATCTCGAGGGATATTTTTGCATCATCGACAAGCGCATCGCGCCCGATCGTGAGACAAGGGCCGATGGCACAGCTACCATTATAAACTTTAGCCTGAGGGAGATAGAGCGGGTTTTCGCCCTCGATCGAGCGGGAGCTCACATCATCTCCGATCGCGAAGCCGAAGATCTCGCCCGCGGAATTGATCGCGAGCGTGAGTTCCGGTTCCGGGACATCCCAAGAGGAATCTTTTCTCACTCGGATCTCACCGCCCGTCCCCACCGCACGATAGCCCATCGACTTAAAAAAGAGCTCCGGCCGATCAGCTTCGTAAACAAGGTCATAAAAGACATCACCACCCGCGTTCTCAGATTCCTCCATACGAGCGGACTTTGAGCGGAGATAGGTCACCCCGGCGGCCCAGATTTCGGTATCAGCAGGGGCGGGCGATAAAAGATCCGGAGGGAGAACGGAAGGATCTCCCGTAGATTCAGCTGCGATGATTCCCTCCACTTCTCCTTTTCCAGATCGAAAAAGGCGGCTGATTAGATCGTCGCTCGCCGAGTGGCAGCCCGCTTCATCCTCGATCAACGAGCCCTCACTGGTCTGGTAAATCTTCATGAGATCGAGTGAACAGCGCCGACGACATCGCGTCGAGAAGTGATCTCATCGAGGGCGATTCTTTTACTTCGGCTCCTCCATTTGCTTCAGAAGAATCCGGAGTGCCCCACCGGAAATGATGACCTCAATGACGAGGGAAGCGAGCGAGAGACTCATCACCACCACTGCAGAGAAAAAGGTGCCATTTGCCAAAGCCTGATAACCCATGAAGATAGAAATCATCGAGATCACGCACAGGAAAAGACTGACTGCGCCGAGAAGCTGCATCCAGCGAATCAGAATGAGTCGGTGGCGGAGATTACTGATTTGCTCTTTAATTCCCTCCTCATGATCGCGAAGCCAATCGCCGTGAAGCTTCCTCACCAGCGCGGCGAGATGAAGAAAGCGATTCGTGTAGGATAAAAAGAGAAGGCTCACCGCTGGAAAAAGGAGCGCTGGGGTCGAAATCTCGAGGACCATGGGGTCAATTCTGACTCAGGGAATTTACGAATCAACCCCCGATTCTTCTCCTTGGAGAAACGAGATCACTTCTTGCCCCACCGCACTTTCCGCCATGATAAAAGTATGATCACCCTCAAGAACTCGCAATGAGTTCATTCCGTCGACCTCGCCCCCTTTGACAGAGACAATCCCATCATTCTCCTCTCCAAGAAGGCTTTGAAAAAAGGGCATCGAATTTGACTTCCCCATCACCACTGCGACCTCAACCTCCCCTGAAAATCCTGGAACCTCCTGTGAGACGACTTTTGTCGAAAGACTCATCCCTCCAGGACCAAAAGCCCAGTGACTCAGCGGAAAGTCTTCCAGCCAGTCCACGATCTCACTCCCCTGATTCGGCGGCGCGAGGAGGATCGCACGATCCTTCACCAACTCAGGAAAACGATGTCCCAAATGCCGCACCACAATCCCGCCCATCGAGTGCGTCACGTAGTGCACCGGCTTTCCGTCATCATAAGACTGCACCACTCTGGCAACATCATCCACGATCTCGTCCATTGGCTTGCGGAAGGAGGCATAAGGAACACTCAGAGTCTCAAAGCCCTGTTCATGAATCAGTTCCGCCAAATGCTCCATCGCCCAGACGCTCCGCCACAATCCGTGAAGAAGGATCACGCGGTCACCTACGGCAGGTCGATGACGTGCCTGCTCCCCCGGCAGAGGAGGAATCAACATGCGTAGCTTTTTCATGGTGATAGACTAGAATGATCCACTCCCTTTTTCAAAATCGATTCCACCGATCCAAACATTACTTTCCTCAATCTCATTCTCTGTGTTAGACCCGCCTCGCTTTTCGCGTAAAATCAGGCTATCCTTTCACGACCCATGGCAAAATTACTCCGCATCGTCATCCCCCTCATCATTCTTGGCGTGGGTTACTTTGGCTACGGCTTCCTCTCAGAAAAGGAAGAGCCCAAGGAGCGAAGCCGCCCGGAGCCCCGAAAGATCGAGACCGAGGTCACGATCATGAACAAGACCAATTTTCGCGTCACCCTCTCCACCCAAGGCATCGTCCGCCCGCACAACGAAACCGCACTCACTCCTCGAGTCAGCGGCCGCGTCATCAAAATTTCCCCCAACTTCGAGAGCGGCTCCTTCTTTCAAAAAGGCGACATCCTTCTCGAACTCGATCCCTCTGATTTCCTCGCAGCCCTCTCCGCTGCTGAAGCTCGCCTCGCCCGCTCCGAGGCCAGCCTCGCCCAAGAGAACGCCCGCGCGAAGCAGGCCCTCCTAGACTGGAAGGACCTCGGCTATACCGATCCTCCCACCGACCTCGTCCTCCGCAAGCCGCAGCTCAAAGAAGCTGAAGCCAACGTCAAAGCGGCCGAAGCCGATCTCCTCAGCGCGCAAAATGACTCTGCTCGTGCTCAAGTCCGCGCGCCCTACGCCGGACGCGTCCGCCTACGCAGCGTCGGCCTTGGCCAGTCTGTCAGCCCCGGCACCACCCTCGGTGAAATCTTCTCGACCGACTTCGCAGAAGTCCGCCTTTCCCTCTCCGCCCGCGAGCTCATCCACGTAGATTTACCCAATAATCCCGACGACGCCCCCGTCCCCGTCATCCTCACCGACGCTCTCGCCGCTGAAAACCCCTCCTCTTGGCAAGGCCGGATCGTTCGCACCGAGGGCTCACTTGATGAAAGATCGCGTAAACTCTTCATCATTGCCCGCGTCGATGATCCCTTCGCACTCAAAAAAGAAAATGCCGAAGCCCCACCGCTCCGCATCGGCCAACCCATCCGCGCTGAGCTAGAAGGCGGCCTCATTAAAAACGTCTACATCGTCCCCCGTTCCGCCCTTCTTCGACCCGAGGAAATCGTCCTCATCGAACCCGAGGAACTCACCATCGCCCGCACCCGCATCGAGCCAGTCTGGAGCGATGCCGAGAATCTCATCGTCCGTGATAACATCACCGAGGGCTGGTTCCTCTCCACCTCCCGCCTTTCCTCTGCTCCCCAGGGCTCCAAGGTCATCATCCTAGAGCCCGAGGAGGAAGAAACTGAAGCCGCCGCTCTCCCAAAAGACTCCCCTGGAGCTTAATCAAGCTTATCGGTGATACGGCTCCCCGCGCTTAATCGAATAAGCTCGGTAGATCTGCTCCAGCAACACCACCAGCGCTAGCTCGTGCTGCAGCGTCAGCGGCGAAAGCGCCCAAGTCTGATCGCATTTCTGCCGCAGCTCCTCCGTGTGCCCATCCGATGCCCCGATCAGGAGCGAGATCGTCTTAATCCCCGGATCCATCTCCCAAGCATTTACCATTTTTACAAACTGGCCCGTCGTCCAAGCCTTCCCCCGCTCATCGAGCGCGATCCGATACGTCCCCTCCGAGCACGCCAGTAAATCAGCCGACACCACCTCAGACGAACCCGCTTTCAGATAGATCAACTCCACCTTCGCCCCGCGCGTCAGCCGCTTAAGATACTCCTCGATCCCCTTCTTCGCATAAGCGAGAGCCGGTTTCCCTGCCGCTAAAATCCTCCAAGTCACCGCGAAAAGGTGCCACCTTTTCCAGAAAGTCACAAATCTTCAATTCTGAGCAAAACTCCCATTGACGAACAAGTCACAAGCTGCTCATATCCGCCCAGTTCGACGAACCAAAGGACCTTTGGCTGAGTGGTCGAAAGCGCTCCCCTGCTAAGGGAGTATACCCTTGCGGGTATCGAGGGTTCGAATCCCTCAGGGTCCGCCATTCTTTTAAAGCCCTCTTTCTCAATGAGTACTAAGGAAGCGCGATTGGTGATTGGTGAATTTGTTAATCAAATACGGTTGAGCGGTATCAATTACCCGTTACTTACAAGCCATGATTGTCTCGTAGCTTCGTGGTCTAATTGCAAAGATCCAGAGTCGTTCCAGCCGGGATGTTAAGCGTAAAGCTATGGGCAGCCAGTCCACTGCTAGCGGCGACGACGCAAGCCGAGTCTCAGCAAGCCCAATGTGGCCAGCAAAAATGCACTTGGCTCGGGAACGACAGACTCCACGGTCACTTGCATACCGTGGGTGTCCCATGCAGTGCCCAGGTCCAGCAATCGCGTGACTGTGATCGACGAGTATGTCCCGTCGAACTCGACCGTCCCATTCAGCTCGGCGGTTCTGGTGCCGGAGGTCCATCGATGATTGTTGCCGCTGATCGACCAGTCGGCGGTCCCCGATAGCTTAGTCGGAGTCCCGCTGTAGCTCATGACGTCTTGCGGAAGGGAGGAAGAGTTTACGAGGGTCTGGACACCGTTGAGGTGGATGCGAGGATTCACGACCGGTAACGAAAAAGTAATCGTTATCGTATCACCGGTGTGGTAGAACCGCTGCAAAATCTTATCTGTGTTGGCGATGCTAGGCGTGTAGTCCGCACTGCTGAAAGAGGTAGACGTTCCGTCAAGGATCGTGCCGCTGTTGAACTCCGCCGATCCTCCGAGGGTTCCTGTGACGGTGGCGCCGCCGACCGAGCCAGTGATGGTGGCCCCCGTCGTGTCTGCGGCCGAGATGCTGGTCCAATCGACCCACATGGTCGCTGCTGAGGCCTCGCTGGTCAGGGTGAAGGATGTCATCGCCACGACGGCAAGGAACATGGTTGTTTTGCTTAGTTTTTTCATTTTACTGCTAGGAATTTGCTTTTGGCGGGAGGGCTTTGAAGGCGCATTTGGACCGGAGCGGACGGGGGAGAAAGGGGGTTATCTGCGAACAGGTGACAAGCACCCCGAGAATGAGGGTGAGTCCTGCTAACATGGAGACTCTTGGGTTAGGAGGAAATGGATTGGAAGGAGAACGCGGTCGGCTACCTGCAACGGCGCCGGATTAGAGCTAGCCCGGCCACTGCGGCGAGAAGGCTGGTCGATGGCTCTGGGATGCTATCGAGTTCGAGGCCGCCGAACACGATGAAGTCAGTCGAGCTACTGTAAAGAATGCTGGCTGCGCCGCCACCGTCTGGTGTGAAGGTGATGACCGACGTGTCAAAATCGCCATCCGAGCGAGCGCCGGGCTGGACATTAGTGATCAATCCCGCGTCCGCCGAGACGAGGGTGCCTGTCGTGATGCTGGGCGTCTGGGTGCCTCCCGAAAAACCTGCATTGAGGACGTAAGGCTCATTGTGGAAAACGGTGAGAGAGTAGCTCAGGGAACTATTGAGATTCGTGAGACTCACGGTCGCGGTGTCGTCCCCATTTCTGACGATAACGAAATCTTCGACCATGTCATCCCAACTAGTGCCGGTGATTTCGCCGCCCCGGTCGTCGGGGCTGCCCCCACGAGGGGTAACACGTCCCCCTGCACCATTGGCGGTAATGGTGATGCCAATACCCGCGATCGTGCTGGTCACTGAAGGTACGTGAGGAATTGCACCCCCGTCGGTTTTCGTTACATCCCAAGCTGTCCAGCCTGCTTGAGATTCCTGACTGGCAGGACTGCCTGACCTTTGTAGATCGACTTGGAAGATGGTTGCCGCAGAAGCGAACTGGAATGAAGCCGCAAAGGCGCTCAGGGTGAGGACGGTGTGTTTGATATTCATGCTTCTTAAAGGTCTATATGTGGGTAATAATCTTCTTTCTAACCATTGATGTAGAAATATCTACGATGCCAACACGGCCCTCCACGGGTCAAGATTTTTCTGGCTAAATGAGGCCGCGTGCGTGTTGCGACTGCTAGGAATTTGCTTTTGGCGGGAGGGCTTTGAAGACGCATTTGGACCGGAGCGGACGGGGGAGAAAGGGGGTGTTTTTTTTGAGCACCCATATTAGGCCAAAAAATCTCTCACCGTATTATATAGAGCGTCCGCCGCGATTACCCTCGGTCGGGTGGGGAGCTTTAGATGGCGGGAAGGGAGCTTTTGAAGTTTGCTTTAGGGGTACCTTGCTTCCTGGTGTTGCCATTTGTAAAATGGTTGCCACTCAGATTCTTATCGAATAGGAGGCACATCTCCCCCATGAAAAAACAACACATTCTTGCTACCAGCTTCACCGCTCTGATCACAATTCCCGCCCACTCTGCGGTCGTTAATTTTGTCGGTGGTGATTTTGCCACGAGCACTAACTGGCGAACCGCCGGCGTCATCAAGCCGCTAGACCCCGATGGCAACAATATCTATGGCACAGACGGGTATATGCTGACGGGAGGCGCAGGTCTTGTGAGTAATCCCAGTTATGCTACCGTAACTCGCTTGTCTTCCCTTACCTTCCCAGGAAATGGTGCTTACACTAGTATAGACAACCCAGCGGGAGGATCTCCTTTACGGACGGGAGTCTGGTATACCACAGGGGGCGTTACTAATCAGGAACACGATCTGGCTCAAATCACGGTGAATGTCGCAAGCAGTTTTCGTGTGGGTGTGCTGACAGACAATGCTGATTTTGCAGACATTTCTCCTAACGATCTCCGTATTTTTCAAACCTCCGGTGGTGTAGGAGATAGCGGAATGATTCCGGCCTATGTAGAGCCAAACACGGATACTGATTGGTATTTTTTCGACATCATCAATGCCCAACCTGGCGATACCTTTACTATTTCAGGAACCAATGCTCGCTTTGGAAGCGGCGCTCAGGATAGCAATGGAATCGGAGGCCTGACTTTCGACAGTGTTCCCGAGCCATCTTCAGTCCTACTATCAGGAATTACAGCGCTTGGGCTGCTTTTGCGCCGCAAGCGCTAAATGAATTATCTCGCATAGAATTTCAATGCCACTCCGCAGAGTGGTATTTTTCATGACTCCAATTGTCAGCTAACCATCTAAAAAACATGCCCGGCATATTTTAGTTAAAACGTGCCGGCATGAATGGCACATAGGCTGGCACGTCTATTTTTGGAATCTAGCGACGCTTGCGGCGTAGTGCCATTGCTCCCCCCAACACTAATAGTCCCAATGATGAGGGATCCGGGACAACAGCTCCAATTTGGAAGGTGAGGCTTTCGGCACCAGCTGCCCAAGTCCGAGAGACTGAATCACTGGGAAAACTGCTAGGAATTTGCTTTTGGCGGGAGGGCTTTGAAGGCGCATTTGGACCGGAGCGGACGGGGGAGAAAGGGGGTTGATCTGCCGCCCCGAAGGTGCTGTTAGTGTGGCTTATTCGGGCCTCGATCGTGATCAAGGATGAACTTGCGGCCGGAGTTCCGCGGGACTAATCGTCAAAATAGTTCGGCGGAATGTGAAGGATTCTGCTGGCGGAAATACGATGTCCGCCGCCGCTGAAGAAGGAGCCGTAAAGGTTGCTGCCGACGGCCACGCTCAGGTATCCGTAGGGCGTGTAAACCGAGCCAAACCAGCCGCTGAAACCGAGGAGGGTGTAATCGCCGTGGGACTCCCAGTAAACCCTCGCAGCAGTCTGTGGATCGAGTGAGGAGTCGGTCATCCGCACGTAGTTCGTGCCATCTGTCGAAATGAATACGCCTTGTTGCCAGTCGGCCTCCACGTTGCCCTCGACAAAGATCCTGATGTCATAGGAACCGGAGAGATTCAGGTAGAGCGCCATCCGTCTACCCATGTTGACGCTGTCGAAGTAGTAGTTGCCGTGATCCGTCGCCCCGGCGTTCAGGTAGAGCCTCGTGTCTCTTGAATTGCTGGGTGAGGAGAGCGCGCCGTAGCTGCCTGGCGGGAGAACGGTCGACTCGCCACCGGGGAGACTGACGTCCGAGCCGCCTGCTGTGAATACAGTCGCATCGGGCAGACTGATTTCATCCAAGGCTTCGAGGTTGGGACAAATTGGTTCTTTCACCAGATTTGGGGAGAGATTCATTTCCGTTCCGCTGATCGATCCGGTATTCGTGATCGCTCCTCCCGCGTAGGCGTTCCCGACAATGGTCCCGTCCAAGGAAATGGTTCCGCCAGCATGGACGTCCCCATAAACAGTGGCATTGCTGCTGATGATGACGTCGCCCGCGGCGCGGATTTCAACCGGATCGGAGGCCGTGCCGATGGTTGCATTGCCCCCGATGGAGACATCGCCACCACAGCTGTGGATGTGCCCCCTCACTCTTGCGTAGCGATCCACCTCAATGGTCCCGTTCGAGAAGAGCCAGCCGCGGATTACACTCAAACCACCAGTCAGCCGGATGCCTTCCTCGGAATGGATGTCCCCCTGGAACGATCCGGTCCAGAGGTCGACCATTCCCGAAGCGAAGATGTCTCCCGTCACGGTCGCCCACGAGAAGGCCGAGGCAGTAACGTCTTCGGCGAAGATGTTTCCGTCCACGACTCCCTGCACATCGACATCGTCGCCGGCAATGGCGATGTCGCCCTGGATGAGCGCGAATATCCGGAGGTTGATGGCAGACTCTCCCAGGAGAGCGAACTCGTTCGGGGTGCCCACGGTGGGATCGCCTCCACAGGGGCTCACCGGCATTGGGACGCGGGCCCGCGCCTCCATTGCGGTGCCGGCATGAACGATGGCTGTCGCCCAGAAGAAGTCACCGATCCGGATGATATCGACCTGCTCACTACTCTGAAGGGTCAGGGTTTGTTGCCGCCCATGAAGCCAACCATCATCGCTGCAGTAGACCTGCTGGGCGTAGCGCAATCCGGACTCGGCTAGATAGTAGGCGCGGGATCCGGAATTGGCGGTGAGGTAGCTGTGCTCGGATGTGCGGGTTAAGGAGATTACCGATGCGCCGAGGATTCCCATGAAAAGCATGACCGCGATCAAGCTGATGAGGGTTCCGCCCTTCCGCCAGCGAGGGGCGATGTGGGATGAGGTGGAGTGGTTCGTGATCATCATCTGGTTTCACTGACTGCTAGGAATTTGCTTTTTGGGTGAGGTGGTCGAGAGCATCATGCGAGGAGGAGATAGGGGGTTGATCCCAGTCCGTTTCTAGCTCCTTGGGCGACGGCGACGGCCAAACACGGCAATTAGTCCGAGACCCGACAGAACAAGCGCCGAAGGCTCGGGAACAACTACGGTTCCGTTGATCGACAGGTTGTCGATCGCGATGTGGTTGCCAGTTTCTGGAGCTTCATCCCCGAAGATCTCGAGGTTGTAGGTGCCAGGTGCGCTCAATGTGATCGGGGAGGAGAACACTGCTGAGACAGCAGTCGGAGCTCCTGGTGTGTCGTCAACGAAGACCGAACCAACAGATGTCGCAGACGGATCGAACAGGGTGATGGTAAAGTCAGATAGCCGCGTGTTGAATACTCCCTGTAGGCTTTGGCCGCCATTGATAGCCGAATAGATGAAAGTGACATCTTCTAGGGTAACGGTGCTGCCAGGCAAAACCGTCAGCGCGATGCTCGTCCGCCAGCCGAGGTTCGTGTTTCCCACGTTGATCGCGGGGGCGAAAGAGTTCTGGGTGAGTGTGTTGCCGTTAAACAGACCTGGGAAGGCCGCGTTGTCTTCTCTAGCGACCGTCATGTTCCCTGGGTCTGCGACGCCGTCGACCGTCCAGTTAAGACCGGTTGCGGTATCATTGGCCAAAGTCGCAGTCGTGAGGGTTCGACCATCGAAATTAGTCGAAGCAATGACAGCGGCTCCGGCCGAGCCAACAAAAATTGCCGGAGTGAGTAGCGCAGATAAAAAGAGTTTTTTGACTGCTAGGAATTTGCTTTTGGCGGGAGGGCTTTGAAGCCGCCTTTGGACCGGATCGGCTGGGGGAGAAAGGGGGTTGCGGGGGAAAGAGGGGCTGAGATGGTGGTTTGGTTTGGCGGTTGTGGGGATTTCGGCAGGAAAAGTCCCTGATCCATGCC
>JBDMZE010000009.1:0-67581 GCA_039769075.1 Akkermansiaceae bacterium
CACCAAAGTCCTCGCCGCAAAAGACGGCCACGCCCGCGCCGCCGGAGCACGCGTCATCCGCTACTGGCATCCACACCTCAGCGACCCCGTCGCCCTGATCGCCCGCCTCGCCGACGATCCCTTCCCCCGCGCCCGCATGGAAGCCGTCCTCTCCGCCGGCTTCATCCCGCAAGCCGAGGCCTTCGCCGCCGCCCTCCACACCCTCGATCACCAGAGCGACCGCTTCCTCGACCTCGCCCTTAGCCAGACCAAAAAAGCCCTCGCCCCTCACTGGCAACCCGCCCTCGCCGCCAAGACCTTCACCTTCGCCAAAGAAAGCCACCGATCCTTCGTCGAGAAATCCACCGGCACCGGCTTTGGAAAACGACTCAATCAATTCTTAGCAAACCCCGCCCCCAGCCCGCAGGAAATCACCGACCTCCAAGCCCAACTTCGAGCCAACGGAACCGCCAGCGACCTCATCACCACCCTTAATGCCCTCGGCAAAAAAAACAACCCCATCCCGCGCGCCTCCGTCATCGCCTTTTTCCAGACTCTCTCCCAAATGGCGCCCCAAAATCTCGCCAAGCCCGACAAAATCCTCACTCGAAAGCTCAAAGTCTTCACCCGCTTCATCACCCACCCAGACGACGCCATCGCCACCCAAGCGATCCGCAACATCAGCGCCTGGCGTGTCCCCGGAGCCAACAAACAGCTCATCGCCTTTCTCAAGACCAAGGCCCGAAACCCCGAGTCCCGCCAAGCCGCCGCCATCGCCCTCGGCAAATCCGGAGTCCCCACAAATCTCGCCACCTTAGAAAGCCTCATCACGCAAGCTGAAGAAAACGACCCCCAAACCCGCTACCTCGCCCTCACCGGACTCGCCACCGGAAACCTCAGCCGTGGTCTCAAGTCCGCCGCCCGCGCGTTCGCCTCCGACCCCGCAGACGCCGATCCCATCCCCGCCCTCCAAGCGATCCTTCAGCAAAAAAACGGAGCCCAGCGCCTCACCAAAACCCTCGCCCGCGCCACCCTCCACCCCAGCGTCAAATCCCGCGTCAGCGAGTTCCACCGCCGCTCCGGCCAACTCCCCCAATCCCTCGCCGACCTCTTCCAAGCCACCCCTCAATCCGGCGCTTCCCTCTCAGCCACCCTCCTCGCCGAAAACCAAGAAACCCTCACCGCCGACGCCGACCAACACGGCGACGCCGTCCGCGGAGAAATGATCTTCCGTCAATCAGCATCCGCCTGCGCTAGCTGCCACGCCATCGGATCCGCCGGTCCCGAGATCGGACCCAACCTCGTCGCCGTCGGCACCGCCGCCACCACCAATTACATGATCGAGTCCATCCTAGAGCCCAACGCCGCGATCGCCGAGCACTACGAAAACCACCTCTTCACCATAGCCGATGGCTCCGTCCGCATGGGCGTCATCACCTTCAAGAGCGAAAAGGAAGTCGTCATCCGCGACTCCGCCCAAGCCGGAAAAGAAATCCGCCTCCCCGCCGCTGACATCAAAAGCGAACAAATCCTCCCCTCACTTATGCCTGCCGGCCTCGCCGACCAACTCTCGAGCCGCCAAGACTTCCTCGACCTCGTCAAATTCCTCTCCGTCCTCGGCCAACCCGGCGACTTCGCCAACAACGAAAGCCCCATCATCCGCAAGTGGCAACTCCTCCCCGCCCCCGCCGACCCAAGCGAAAGCAAGCTCCCCAAAAACACCGCCCCCTGGCAAACCGCCTACTCCAAAGTTAACGGCGACCTCCCCGCCACCGACTTCCCAAAAACCGAAAGCAAAAAAATCTACGCCCGCGCCGCCATCGAAGTCCTCACCCCCGGCCCTGTCCTCCTTAACTTTAGTGACGGAGGAACCTTCAGCCTTAAACCTTCAGCCCTCAACCTTAAACAAAGCCTCCGCCTCTGGCTCAACCGCAGCGAAATCAAAGACCCCACCAAGTCCCTAAACCTAGAAAAAGGCCGCCACGAATTCCTCTTCCACCTGGACAAAAAGCCCAATCTCCGGCTCGAATTTACAACTCCTGCCGGCTCCCCCATCAAATTCCAACCCGAGGGCGGCATGTGATTAGCCAGTTTAGTCACCGGACACCTTTCACCACTTGAAAATCAGGAGGTTTCTCGATGATTTCTTATTTTTTTGCTTTGGGTGTCCCAATCCAACCTTTCGTGTCGAATATGTAAGTGACGTGAGAAGAAGGGCGTCGCAGCACTGATTATCTCTTGAACACACAACATACAAAATATCCCATGAAACACATTACTCTTTGCAGCGCACTTGCTCTGATCACTACGAGCGCAAGTCAAACGGCGGAATCCGCAGTTCTCTCCCTGTCGGACGAAATTTTGATTGCCGCAGATGGCGTCGTCCTTCCCTTTGGAGACGCTCTATCAAATACCGGTGGACCTTCAAATGCGGCCGCATTCAGATATGCTGTCCGTGAACGGAACAACGCGGGACAGACTAATCGTCGAGTCGCGACATTCCTCGAGTTCGACACCAGTGCGCTCACCCTCGCTGAGGTAAATGCGGTGGGCTTCTCGGCAACGTTCACCATTAGTCACGTGGGCCATCTCAATAACTTGAACCCCGGCATGGATCTGTCGATCGGGCGAAACAATTCCGGAGCTTGGGATTCATCCGGAACCAATCCCGATTTTGCATGGGCCGCTGCCTCTTCAGATCAAGGCGATTTGCTCGAAAACGTTCATAGTTTTCCAGATGCTGAGGCCCTTTCGATCGACGTCACTCCAATCGTCCAAGGCTGGGTAAATGGCACCTTCAATAATGAAGGGTTGGTTTTATTTGGCACCGCCTCGGCAGGGGGCGGAAGTCTCAGTCAGGCGTCCTACTTGGTGAGTCCTTCGATCAGCACTGGAACCATCCCCGAGCCCTCCTCACTGGCACTGGCAGGTCTGGGATTGCTTGGCTTTCTGGCCCGCCGCCGTCGCTAGCAATATCGATTTCGTTCCTCCCCGAGGAACTTGCTCATCATGATCCCGCATCCCCGGAGATAACCCGGGGAACGGGATCATTTTTTTCCCAATGATACCGCTGGGAGGTGTCCCAAATGCCATCTTGGCATGCGAATCAGACATGACACAATCTCTGGCCCACATTCAACCCCCCAAGCCTAACCAACACATGAAGTTTTCAACAATTGCCCCCATCAATCGGCTCGCTCTCCTTGGCTTCGCATCGCTTTCGATCGGCCTCAACGCTCAGGTCACACTCAGCTCGTCGGATACAGCCGTGACAGACAATCTTGATCCCGCAAACACGGGCGCGACAGCCACCCTTGCAGCAGTCAATGGAGTAGTCTCAGGTGATCTCGTCATTCGCGAGCGAAGAGTCGCTGGACAGAATGATCGACGCATCAGCAGTTTCGTTAAATTTGATCTCACAGACCCTTCCGTAACCGCACTCCTACAAAGTCAATCATTTGAAGCCTCATTCACCATTGAATACGCGGCTCAGCTCAACTCATCCAATAGCGCCCCGGCTTCCATTGGAGCCGTAACTACTGCGGACTGGAATAGCACGGACACCCCACCTCTCCATTCCTATGGCTTCGAAGCAGGTGTCGGCACCAATGCTGCCGATGTCGCCACTTTTATTGATGACATCGCCGCCCTTCCTCCGACAGAACAGACCCTTTCTGTCGATGTCACCAAGATTGTCCGGGATTGGAGCAACGGAACCGCACCCAATTATGGATTCGTTCTTTTCATCAACCAACTCGAAGCTCAGGCAGCCGGATTAAACAATCCTCAACTCGTCATTAGCGAAGCTCTCGATACCGATGAAGATGGAATGCCTGACGACTATGAAAATAACAATGGGCTCGATCCTTTAATCGACGATGCCGCAATTGACAACGACACCGAAGGCGGCCCCGATGGCTTAACTAATCTCCAAGAATACATCGCCGGCACCAATCCCCAAGACGCGGACTCCGATAACGATGGTCTCCTTGATGGCGAAGAAGTAAACGGCACTTTCAACCCCTATCAAACTGACGTAGCAGGCGATGCCGCAACGACCGCACCTGGATTAAAAACCGACCCATTAAAAGCTGACAGTGACAATGATGGACTTTCCGATTTTGCAGAACTGAATCGTGCAAACGGCCTCATCATCACCAATCCTAACAACGCTGATACCGACAATGACCAGCTGACTGACCCCTATGAGCTCGCCTTCGAGCTCGATCCTACCGATGCCACAGAAGACAATGGCAGCGCTGGTGATCCCGATATGGATTCTCTCACCACCCTCGAGGAACAAACCGCAGGCACTGATCCCAAAGACGATGACTCGGATGACGACACTCTCAAGGATGGCGACGAAGTGAACACCCACATGACCGAGCCCTTGGACGCCGACACCGATGGGGACGGCTTGACAGACGGCGAAGAAATTAATGGCGGCACTACCTCCCCGCTCGTTGCCGATTCCGACTTCGACGAATTTTTGGATGGAGTTGAAGTTGCCGCGGGGAGCGACCCCAACGACTTCTCGTCTACTCCCACATTCGCACCCATTTCTTGGTCTGTCGCAGCCCTCGATGATGTGACTGATCTCTCGACCAATGGCACCCTGCTCTACGCGGAAAACCTCAACGGACCTGAAGCCACAGTCAACGGAATCCCTTTTGCCAGCGCCATTGATACCGTGGGACCAAAAACCACATCAAACGTCGTCACCGGAATGAATACCAATGCGGGGGGGCCTGAGTTTTACTTGGACCTCGTTCCAGAGCTGTCCCCTCTTTTGGAAAATATTTGGACCGGAGGCACGGATCGCACCGTTTCCATCTTCGGCCTCACTCCGGGTAGCACCTATGCCGTTCAGGTAGGGCGCGCGGATGACCGGGATATCGGAAGCGTCACCGGTCGCTACCTCGTGATCGATGGAGTTGGTGGAGAAACGATCGTCGATCCAGCTCCAGTAGATCCAGTCGGACCAATGAATACTATTTTTGGAGGAGCGGCCAACCCCGCCCTTATTTTCACTGGCACCTTTACTGCCTCGGCACCCGTTCAGAGCTTTGAAGTCGAACAATACGTTTCAGGCGGAGGAGGAACCCCCGCAACTGTCGTCAACTTCATTCAAGTTCGTGAGGTGAGCCCAAGAACGATTACCATTACAGATGTCTCGGTCGACCAAGCCAATGGCACCGTCACTTTGACTTGGGATTCCGCAGAGGTGGATACCTTCAGCCTGTTTTACTCGGTTGATCTCATCAACTTTGAGAACGAGATCGATGACAGTATTGAAGCCGGTCCGGGAACAACGACAACTCACACCTTCAATCTATCCGATCTTGGCTTGGATAATGTAACAAAGTTATTCTTCAAGGTGCAGTTGACGCCTCAGGGCTAGTTCTGCATTTTTCCCTATGGGCCTAAGTGAACAACTTAGGCCCTTTCTACATTACCAAAAACAGATGCTCCCCCCCCCAAAATCCTCACCCCTTCCCACAGGCATCGCCGTTTCTTTGGCCTTTTTCGGTGGATCGCTCTTGGAGCTATCTGCCGTGGACATCGCCCCGACCCTCACCTTCACCACCGACAGCCAAAGCCCAGCTGTCACCGGAGCGTCCGCCGTCAATAGCGGCGACTCTCCCACCGACTCGGACCTCTACATCCGTGAGAGACGAAGCGCGACCCAAACCGACCGCCGCATCAGCTCCTTTCTAAACTTCGATGTCAGCTCCTTGACCCCTGCTGATCTGAGCAGCCCCGGATTCTCGGTCTCGTTCACCGCCGACTACGATTTCCAACTCAATAACGTGAATGGCCCCGCCGCCGCCGTTGTGGGCCGCGTCACCAATAGCGCTTGGGACGGCACTGCCACCCTTCCTCTTCACACTTGGGGAATCGATGACGCCAGCGACAGGACCACCTTGATCACCGACATCGCAGCTCTCGCTCCTCCGGCCTCAGTTTCCGCAGACATCACCAGCATTGTGGCAGGTTGGGTAAATGGCACCATCGACAACTACGGCCTCGTCGTCTTTATCGGCTCCCTAGAATCCAATGCAGCAGGATTTAGCAATCCTCGACTCGTCATCGCGAGTGCCCTTGATACCGATAATGATGGCATGCCCGACAATTACGAAACGGCAAATGGCCTCAATCCCAATCTTGACGATGCCACCCTCGATAACGACGCCTCCGGAGGAGCCGATGGCCTGACCAACTTGGAAGAATACATCGCCGGCACCGACCCTCAGGACAGTGATTCCGATAACGACGGGCTCCTCGACGGACAAGAAGTCAACGGCACTCTCAACCCCTGGATCGCAGGCGTGCAGTCCGGCCCTCCCGGAGACCCCACCGACCCACTCGAACCGGATTCCGACGGCGACAGCGTCGACGACAACGCCGAAATCCTAGCCGGCACCGACCCAAATGTTCGCCCACCGGACACGGGCCCGATCTTTCCTTTTGTCGATAGCGATGGCGACAGCTACCGCGATGAAGCCGAAGTCGCCTTTGGCTCGAACCCGAATGACGATTCCAACATCCCCGATCACCGGCCACCAGCGACGAAGCCAAACATCGTCATCATCTACGCCGACGACCTCGGTTTCGGAGACATCTCCGCTTACGGCAATCTCTTCGGCACCACCAGTCCTGCGGTCACCCCGAACATCGACTCAATCTCTGCCGACGGCGTCACCTTCACTCAGGGACACTCCGGCAACGCCGTCTGCACCCCGAGCCGCTACGCCCTCCTCACCGGAAAATACAACTGGCGAGAGTTCGACGGCATCACCAGCAACTGGGGCGGGACCATCGGCGGCGACGAACTCCCACGCGTCAGCGATGTCACCATCGCTGAGTTCCTCAAGACTCAGCAATACGACACCGCCGCCTTCGGCAAATGGCACCTCGGTGGCGCCTTCTACGATCGCACCGGCTCCCGCATCACCGGAAACCCCCGCGATCCGAACGACATCGACTGGCAACGTAGCGTCGACCTCCACGCCGTCGATCATGGCTTCGATACCTTCCGCGGCAATGCTGTCGCCATCAACTTCGTCCCCTACGTCTACCTCATCGACGACCGCATACAGTTCTGGGACACCACCTTGAACGGCGGCACCGGCGGCTACCGCCCCGCCCTAAACACCGACCCATTCCGCGACTATACCAAAGCCCAAATCAACGCCCCAGTGCGCGGCCGCAAGGGTTCTCGCGACGGCGTTGGCGACCCCTCTTACAGCCAAGTGAATGTCGGCCCGCAGCTCTTCACCGATGTCGAAAACTACCTCGCCGACCGCGCCACCAGCGGCGACACCGATCCCTTCTTCGCCTACGTCTCCATGCACTCGCCCCACTACCCCTGGGCACTCACCGATGAGTTTGTCGGCGATGGCGTCGCGAATGATTTTCTCTACGCCGACTGGATGCGCGAGGTCGATGACCGCGTCGGTCGCGTCCTCACCGCCCTCGAAGATGGCGGCTTCAGCGATAACACCATTGTCATCTTCACCGCCGACAACGGCCCCGAAGACGGCGCGATGATCGACAGCATCGCCAACAACGCCGACTCCAACGGCCCCCTCCGCGGAAACAAACGCGACACCTGGGATGGCGGCACCCGCGTCCCCTTCATGGTCCGCTGGCCCGGCCAGGCCGCCGCCGGGATGAAGGTCGACTACCCGATCTGGCAGGGCGACATCTTCGCCACCATCGCCGCCTACCTCAACGCCGAGATCCCTGATTCCACCGCCCCCGACGGCGAGAGCTTCCTCAACCTCCTCCGCGGCCAGCGGAAAGCCGACCCCCAGCGGAAAGCCTTTGTCATGTCCTCCATCAATGGCCACCTCGGGCTCAAAACCATCGATGGATGGAAATTCATTGATTCCACCGGAAGCGGAGGAAACGACAACTCTTGGGACTCCTTCAACGTCCGCCTCACCTCGCCCAACGGAAGCGACCAGGGAAGCCCTAAACAGCTCTTCCACCACTCCGTCGACCTCGGCGAAAACGCCAACCTCATCGCCGGCCTCACCAGCGATGCCCAGATCCGTAGCGAGATCACCTCCCTCGCTGGCGAAGACCTCCTCGGTCTTCTCGACCAACTGCGCAACAACGAGTCCACCTCCATCTTCCCTCGCATCCCTGACAACGATGGCGACAGCATGCCCAATGCCTACGAGATCGCCAACGGCCTCGACCCAGATTGGCCTCTTGATGCCAACGGAGACCTTGATGGCGACGGAGCTACGAACCTTGCCGAGTTCATCGCTGGCACCAACCCCACAGATGATAACGATGTCTTACACATTAGTGCTTTCGACTTGCAAAGTAGCACCGTTAACGTGAGCTGGCCGAGCATCGCTGGCCGCACCTACAAGCTAGAGAGGTCTCTCGATCTCATCAACTGGTCTCCCATCATCAGCACTCCTGGAACTGGAGCTGAACTGAGCCAAACGGTCGACCTTGGACCGATCGACAACGAGGATGGAATCGAAGGAAATCTGGAACAACTATTTTTCAGAATTGAAGCCTCTGTAACTGAGTAGTCTAAACCTTCTCACGCCAAAAGAGTTCTCAAACATTTCCTTCACACAGGAGAGCTGATTGCCTAGTTTGGGCGGATTCCCACCGTGGCCCATCCACGCGCTAGGGCCTGTTTCCAGTCCTCATGGCATCGACCTTCCAAACCCGTCATTCTCTTCTTCAAAGGGCGACCGACTTGAAGGACGAGGGAGCTTGGGAGGAAATCGTTCAGCAATACCGCCATTTTATCCTCTGTGTTCTCAACCAGCTCGGTGTCTCGCGTGATGATCTCGAAGACCTCTCCCAGCAGATTCTCATCGCACTCACTCAAAGCCTCCCACGCTATGACCGGAACCGGGCTAAGTTTCGCGTCTGGTTGAGCACCATCGTCCGCAACAAAGCCTACAGCTATTTCCGGAAGCAATATAGCACGCAGCGATCTCTCAACCGGATGTCCAATGAATCCCAAGTGCATGGCGAAATTACCGCCCCCGAGATCGAGGTGATCATCGATCGGGAATGGGCCGCCTATATCGCAAGCCAGGCCATGCAGCGCGTCCGGGAGAACTTCCAAGGACAAGCGGTCGAGGTCTTTGAAATGGGATTGGATGGCCATTCGGCAGCTCACATCGCCGAAAAAACGAAGCTCACCGTTGCCACAGTTTACACCCTCAAAAAACGAGTCAAGAAGCGCCTCTATCTCGAGATTAGGCAGCTTTCCTCCGAGCTAGAGAGATGAGTAAATTCATCAAAAATCCCGGCAAAGGCGACCAGTATCAAAACGATCATCGCTTGATTCAGGCTTACAAAGAAGCGACCAATCTCGATGAAGATGGCTTGGAAGCACTTTGTCCGTCTTACATCGAACTCTCCGAAATCTCGACCCGCTATCAAGACCAGAAACTCATCGGAAAGGGCGGAGTCAAAGAAGTCTATCGCACCTTCGACAACCGCACCCGCAGATCGGTCGCCATGGCGCGCCTCCGCGAGGACCGCGGCCCGGAATTCTATGACCTCTTCGTCAACGAGGCCTGGCTCACCTCCTCCCTGAATCACCCCAACATCATCAGCATTCACGATGTCGGCATCGACTCCTCGGGCCATCCCTTTTTTACGATGGCCCTCAAGGGAAACACCACCCTTGCCAAGCTCATCACCTCCAACGATCAGGATAGAAATATCCTCCTTCGTATCTTCCTCAAAATTTGTGAAGCGGTCGCCTATGCCCACTCGCAAGAGATCATCCACCTCGACCTCAAACCCGATAACATCCAGACCGACACCTTCGGAGAGGTTCTCGTTTGTGATTGGGGTCTCGGAAAAATCATCTCGGATGAGGATGACAATTCTCTCACAGCACCCACCGATCACCTCGATAACATGACCCTCGTCGGCCAGATCAAAGGATCACCGGGCTACATGGCACCCGAGCAAATCGAAAGCGGTGCGGACAAAGATCATCGCAGCGACATCTTCTCCCTCGGCTGCATCCTACACGCTATTCTCACCGGAGAACCGCCATTCAAGGGCGACCTTCATTCAAGGATCGAGGCCACCTCTCAAGGTGACGTGACCGACCCCTGCGAAAGCTTTTCCGATCTCAAAATACCACCAAGCTTGGGAGCGGTTACCTTGAAGGCCTTGGCGAACGCCCCCGATGATCGATACCAGTCGGTTTCCGAATTCAAAAACGACGTCCAACGCTACCTGGAAGGCTTCTCGACCAATGCCGAAGAAACCAATTTTCTCCGCGAAGCTTCCCTCTTCATCTCTCGAAATCGCACCCCCGTCGTCATCGGATTTCTCTCCCTCATCTTGCTCACGGTCCTCAGCACCCTCTTCATCCAAAAAGTCGACTTCCTCCATCAATCCGTTCTCCACGAATCCCAGCTCGCAGGACAATACGCGAACGAAGCCAATACCGCGAACGAGCAACATCTCGAAACTCTCTCCAAATCGAAGAAGCAACGGATTGCTCTTTCGAAGTCCTTGATGTCGTCGGTCAAAAATCTCAAGAACAAGGGCATTTTCGATACTCCGATGAAAAGTGTCCGTGAAGCTCTCGCACTCGCGGAACTCTCTCTCGCCCTCAACCCAGAATCAAAATCCGCAAAATACCAACTCTTTACCCTGAATTTGATCCAACTCAATTTCGAGGAAGCCTTGGCTTACCCTATCCCGGAAGACCACTCTCGCTACGGATACATGTCCTTTGCCGAAGCCTTTCCGGACTTTAACTATCACCGCCAGGAACGTCCACGGCTGGACCAGCTCTGTCAGTTTATCGAGAAAGCACGCGAGCTTGACCCCAGTCATAGCCCCCTCATTGAACGAATCATTTCCTACGATTCCGCCGTTCGACCCTCAAAAGAATCCTATCACGATGTGATTCTGGAGCTCGTGAAGTATCTCAACCCTGACAATCCAGAGATCGAGCTGGAAGTGCTTCCCCAGGAATTGGAGATGATCCTCCGCACCGCAAAAGCCATCAAACTCATCGCCGATCCTGTAGACTCCGATGAATGTGTCATACGCTACCTCAATCTCCGTTCCCTGACCGTCGAAAGCCCTGAAAAAATCGACCTTCATCAATTCAATGGGCTAGCCATTCAAAAAATCGACCTCTCGGGATGCGCCAGTCTAAAGATAGGAAAGCCTCTTTCCCTCCCTTCCCTCGACACCGTCATCATCAATTCGCAGACCCCGTCCAAAGAAAAGCTCCGAAGGTGGATTCAAAGTTCAGGAAATTTCAAAATCATCGAGGTCGACCGCTAAGTCAAATTTCAGCCCGAAGGCGGCCTGTGATCCCAATCGTAGGGAGCCACATGACTAGAATCCGGCGATAGATCGGGCTCAACAACTCCTCTGAAAAGCACTCGTTACAGAGCATCATGACAAATCTCTTTCAAATGAAACTACTCGCTACGGTCGTCCTCTTTCTCACACAACTTTGCGCAGTTGCAGAAGAAAATTGGCCCCAGCCCGCAGGCCCTCATGGCAATTGGCAGGTCGAAGGCTCACCTCCCACTCAATGGAGTGCCACGCGGGACGAAAACATTCGCTGGCGAACTCAACTTCCAGAGGCCGGCATGAGCAACGTCACAATTTGGGGAGACCGTGTCTTTATAACAACTCATGTTCCGATCAAAGCGCTCGAGGAAAAGGAAGCCGTCAAAGACATCATCGGATTCTGTCTAGATGGAAACACCGGTAAAATTCTCTGGCAAGTCACCTTGCCTGGAAGTGCCTTTATTTCCTTGGCTGGTGGCTTCAGCGACGGGACGGTTTTTGCCCCTGTCACTGATGGCGAGCACGTCTGGTTCTTCAATCGCTGCGGATCGATGGGCTGCTATGATTTCACTGGGACAAAGATTTGGACCCGTGAATGGACACCTCGATTTAAACACAACAACCGACAAGCCGAACCCATCCTAATTAGTGAGACCATCCTCTATGTCGAAGTCGCCAACAAGAAGGCCGGAGCGAAGATGCAAAAATGGGCCGCACCAGGCAAACCAGCAAAAGGCGGTATCAAGATTCCAGACGGCATCGAGCCAAAGGAAGTCTGGACCTACATCCACGGCTTGGACAAACGCACCGGCAAGGTTCTCTGGCGCGAAAACGTCGGAACGGTTGTCCATAACACCCCAGTCATCGGCAAAACCGCCGACGGCAAAATGGCCATTGCACACGCCCGGGGAGGCCCGCACGGTCCGCTTGAAAAACCAGCCGGCCAAAGCCTCACCAGCCTTGCTCCGGGCGAAGAGGGCAAAACTCTTTGGAGCACTGAACTCAAAGGCTTCGACCCCTCATTTGCCTCACATTGGAACGAAAAATATGTCTTCACCTTCCAAGGCATGAACCATCTCGTGATGGATTCGCAAACCGGAAAGATCCTACGCAAACAACCCGTCAACCACAACGCTACCCTCTGGAAATACGAACCAGACAAGGGGACATGGGCCAAGAAAACAAAGGTCGCTTTAAAACCCGGAAAACGTCACCCCAACACCAATCAGGCAAATCTCGTGATCGGTGATTGGCATTGGTTCCTCGTGCATGACCACCCCTACCTTGGGCGGGTCAACATCGAAACCGGCGAGGTGGAATACTTGGAGCTACCCGCACAACTAATGCCCGACGAGAATGCCCGGAAAAACGATGTCCTCCTCTGGGGAAAAGGACACAAAGGAAACAAGCCTCTCAATACAACCGGGCTTGCCGTCGGAAACAAAGGGCACAATGGAACCGGTTTCGGACATATTTCTGTCGCAAGCCCCACCAGAGTCGGTCGGTATCTTTTCCTCACAATGGTGACCGGCACAGTTCATGTCATCGATACCGAAGCCGAACAGCTTTCTCCCACCTCTCTCATTTCCGTGAACGACCTCGGCCCGGGAGGTGAAACCTGGACCCTCGCTTCCCTGACCTTTGCTGGAGACAGACTCTATGCCCACACGATGAAGGAAATCATTTGTATCGAATGATAGAAAGCGCGCCAAACTCCCAACCCAAAGAAAAAAGGGGGGAAGCGAAAGAACCCACCGCCCCCTTCCCGTAAAGATCACCTCAATTTTAGTTGTTTATTGAACGTGACGACTCCGGCCGCGAAATCAAAATCAGAGCCATCAATGACTCACCTTAAAAGCAGTCAAATTTCCCCATGATTAGAATCCTCATCTTTCTCGCCCTCTTCGTCGCCTCCGCTTCTGCCGAAAAACCCCACGCCGTCATCATTTGCGGGACCTACCACTATTCCCCGCAAAAAACGATGCCGCCCTTTGCCGCCGAACTCGAACGACTCGGCTTCCGCACCACCGTCATCAGCCCCGATTGGGACCCCGAAAAAGACAAGCGCGGACTCCCCGGCCTCGAAGCTCTCGAAACCGCCGACGTCGCCCTCTTCTTCGTCCGCTTCTTAAAATTAGAAGACGCGCAACTCACCCACATCACCAAATACCTGGAGTCCGGAAAGCCTGTCGTCGGCTTCCGCACCTCCACCCACGCTTTTAAATACCCCAAAGACAGCCCTAATTTCGATCTCAACCACTCCTTCGGCCGCGACGCCCTTGGCACTCCCTACCAAATCCACCTCAAGGGAAGCACCCAGATCAAATTCGCCCCCGAAGCAAACTCCCACCCCATCCTCGCCGGCGTCCCGGAAGGCGAATGGACATCCCCCGGCACCCTCTACCTCACCAAGCTTCAGCCCGGCATTAAACCGCTCCTCATCGGCACCGGAAAATCTGGCGGCAATAAAACCACCACCAAAAGCAATGGCTTCGGCACCCACAAGATCGACCCCGTCATGACCGACACCGTCGCCTGGACTTGGAAAAATAAATGGGGCGGCCGCACCTTCACCACTTCGCTCGGCCACGTCGGCGACTTCGCCGTCCCCCAATCCATGCGCGTCATGGTCAACGGCCTCTTCTGGGCCGCCGGCCAAGACGTCCCCGATGCCAAAACCGAGATCAAAACCTTCGGCGGAAAACCCACCAAAACACCGGTAACCAAACCAGCCGCTCCCGCAAAAAAAGAACGCCGTAAAAAAGCTCCCGCAAAACCCACCCCGAAGACCACCCTCGAAAAAACCACCCTCAAAGCCGAGGGCCTCACTCTCTTCTACGGCAACTCTTTCGTCGAGCGCCTCCAAGAAGACGGCACCCTCGAAGCCCTCCTCCACGCCGCTGACCCCGATCAAAAACTCCAGTTCCGCTCGCTCGCTTACACCGGCGACGAAGTCGGCTTCCGCATCCGCCCCGCCAAGTTCGGCGACCACCTCGGCTACATCACCAGCCAGCTCCCCTGCGACCGCGTCGTTCTCTGCTTCGGCATGAATGAATCTTTCGCAGGTGCCGATGGCCTCCCCAAGTTCGAAAAGGACCTCGCCCTCTTCCTCGGCATCATCAAAGAGCGCCACCCCGGTAGCGAGCTCATCCTAGTCTCCCCTACCGCCGTCGAAGACCTCCCCACCGGCGACTTTCCAAAAGCCGCCACCCGCAATACCAACATCGCTCTCTACTGCGCCGCTCTTCGAGAAGCAGCCACCACGCAAGGCGCCCGCTACATCAATCTCCTCAATGTCACCCAAAATGCCTATCATCAGATCGACACTCCGCTCACTGAGAACGGCCTCCACCTCAATCAAGTCGGTAACCGGGCAATCGCCAGAGGCCTCGCATGCCAGCTCGGATCCAAGGAAAAAGTCACTTCAATCGACCAGTCAACCCCCGGCTTCGAATCCCTCCGCAAGCTCGTCTCGCGCAAAGCCTACGAAGCCGCCATGGCCTACAAGCCCGCAAACGGCATCCACTACTACGGCCTCCGCAGCCGCCCCTTCGAGTACGCCGAAGAAATCCCCCACCACTTCAAGCTCGCCCAGCAACTCGACGAAGCGATCTGGCTCCAAGCGAAAGACTTGAGCAAAGCAAACCCCTTCCCGACCCTCACCACAACCCAAGCCAAACCTCCCGCAAGAAAACCACGCAAAGGCCTCGGCACCATCGTCTCTTCTAAAGATGACCTCGCCAACTTCACCGTCGCCGATGGCTTCGAGGTCAACCTCTTCGCCTCCAGCGAGGACTACCCTGAACTCATCAACCCCCTCCAAATCCAATTCGACGCCCGCGGCCGCCTCTGGGTTTCCTGCTACGCCAGCTACCCCGTCCCCGTTCCCGGCTCGCTCGCCAACGACACTATCCTCATCTTCGAAGACACCGACAACGACGGCAAAGCCGACAAGCGCACCGTCTTCGCCGACGGCCTCAAGCTCCCCGATGGCTTCGTCTTCTACAAAGACGGCATCATCGTCTCCGTCGCCCGCCAACTCGTCTGGCTCCGCGACACCGATGGCGACAGCATCGCCGACGCCCGCCAAGAATGGCTCCGCGGCCGCGACGACACCGACACCCACCATGGCGGCTACCTCGCCCGCGCTCCGCAGGGCCACATCATCGTCAACGAAGCCCTCTTCCACCGCGGCCAATTCGAAACACCCCACGGCCCCGTCCGCACAAAAAATGCCGCCACCCTCTATCTCGATCCCGTTTCCAAAAAACTCACCATCGAGCGCCAAACCACCCACCCCAACCCTTGGAAAATTTCCTACAACACCTTCGGCGACTCCCTCCAAATGTTCGGCGGCGGCCAAATCATCGACTGCGATTACTACAACATCCACACCCCCGTCGGAGTCTCCAGCTCATCCGATATGGGCATGCCCTTCCGCGATGACAAAGGCTGCACCCTCACCTTCGTCTCCGGCTCCCACTTCCCATCCGAATGGCAAGGTGGCCTCCTCACCGGCCACCTCCTCGGAAAAAATGCCGTCCTCTACACCCCGCTGAAACTCGAAGGCGGCACCTTCGTCAAAGCCGCCACCTCAGAAAACCTCATCTCCTCAAACAACAAAGTCTTCCGCCCCGTCGACCTCGAATTCGGACTCGATGGCGCCCTCTACATCTCCGACTTCTACTACCCCATCATCGGCCACGCCCAGCACTCCATCCGCGATGCCAACCGCGACTACTCCAACGGCCGCATCTGGCGCGTCACCAAAAAAGGAGCCCCGCTCTCCAAAAAACCAAAAATCGAAGGAGCCGACCTCCCCCAACTCTTCGCCCTCCTCACCCACCCTCAAGTCAACGTCCGCCAACTCGCCCGCTACGAACTAGAGCGCCGCCCCAACCCCGAAGTCCTCGCCTACGCCAGAACCCAAATCCCCAAAGCCACCCAAAACGAACAGCTCGGCCTCGAACTCCTCTGGCTCTTCGAGCGCCTCCACGATCCCGCGGGAAAAGACCTCTTTCTCCAACTCGCCAAATCCCAAAACCCCGCCATCCGCCAGTCCGCCACCCGCTCCCTCCGCACCTGGGCCAGCTCAATCGACAAGCCCTTCGAACTCGCCCAAACCCTCGCCACCAAAGGCGACCGAACTAAGCTCAGCCTCATCTCCACCGCCAGCTACCTCCAACCAAGCGACCCCGCCTGGGGCGACCTCATCCAAAACATCGACGCCCCAAAAAGCTCGCCCTTGGACAAAATGAAAACCCTCGCCGCCCTCCACAGCGCACCCGCCCTCAGCCCCGAGTTCCCCCTCCTGAAAGTCTCCGATGACAGCAAGCTCTCCGGCTGGATCGCAAAAGACCAAAGCCTCGCCGGCACCCTCTACCTTAAGAGCAGCAAAGACCAATCCGTCGTCCTCGGCTACCAAGGCAATCCCTTCATGAACATCGATGTCAACGGCATCCCCCTCCTCCGCGCCACCGGCAGCCAGCATTCCAAAGACGGCCAGCTCAGCGTCGACCTCAAGACCGGCATTAATAAAATCGCCTACTTCTCAGAGATCGCCGGCAAACCCAAAAAAGGAAAAACCAGCCTCTACCTCGCCAACCTTGTCGGCAACCGCCCCGACGCCACCACCTTCGCCAAAGACCTCCCCGAGCACCAGTCATGGTCCAAAGCATACGAGGTCGAATTCGCCACCGTCACCGACACCCGCATCTACCTCAAGGCCATCCCCTCCCAACTCGCCTTCAACGTCACCACCTTCACCGTCAAAGCTGGCACCACCTACGACTTCGTCTTCGAAAACCCCGACCACATGCTTCACAACATCGTCATCACCCAACCCGGCAAAGCCACCGAAGTCGGAGAACTCTCCGAGAAGATGGCCTCCGCACCCGACGCCATGAAGCGCCACTTCATCCCCGAGTCCGACGCCATCCTCCTCGCCACTCCCCAAATCCCCCACGGCGGGAAAGCGGAACAAAAATTCACCACCCCCGCCAAGCCCGGCAAGTATCCCTACATCTGCACCTTCCCCGGCCACTGGCGCATCATGAAGGGCACCATGATCGTCAAATAGTCCCCAATGAAACGACCCCAGATCTTCCTACTCGTCCTCATCACTTGGGTCCTGCCTGTTTGCGCAGCTGAAAATTTCAACCTCAAAGATTTCGGCGGGGTGGGGGATGGTGCCACATTAAATACCTCCGCGCTCCAAAAGGCGATTGATGCCTGCACGAAGGCCGGAGGTGGAGTCGTTCGTGTTCCTTCCGGTCGCTATGTGATAGGCACCGTGGAAATGAAAAGCTACGTGACCCTCTCACTCGATCACGGTGCCGAATTGCTGGGCAGCCAAAAGATGGAGGACTATCCCATCGATCAAATTCAGCCAGCACGTGAAGGTCAATCCCACTGCCTCTTCTATGCCAAAGACGCAACGAACATTCAGCTGCAAGGTCTTGGGGTAATCGACGGCCGCGGCGACCCAGACCATTTCCCACGCCGCTCCGGTCCTCGAGGCAAAGACACCCGCCCGCGCCTTTTCCGTTTTGAAAACTGTGAAAATCTTACCTTCTCCGGTCTCACTTATAAAAATCCCGCCTTCTGGGGCATCCACCTCATCGACTGTCACAAAGCCCACTTCACCGGAGTAACGGTCCGCATGAGGAACAACAACTACAACAACGACGGCATTGACCTCGATGGCTGTGAGGATGTCCTGATCGAAAATTGCGATATTGCCGCCGGCGATGATGGTATCTGCCTCAAGAGTTCAAAAAATCCCTGTCGCAAGATCGTCGTGCAGAACTGCCGCGTTAGCAGCAACACCGCCGCCCTGAAATTCGGCAGCTCCTCCCACGGTGGATTCATCGATATCGACGTCCACAATTGCTACTTCTACGACTGCCCAATGGGCGCAATCAAGCTGCAGCTGGTCGATGGTGGTCAACTCGAGAATGTCTCCATTTCGCGCATCGTCATGGAGGATGTCGGCAATCCCATTTTTATCCGTCTCGGAAACCGAGGTCAAAAATATGGCGCTGAAGAGTCCAAAGTGGTGGGAACGATCAAAAACATCCGCATTAGCGATATCGTCGCAAAGGTCACAATCGAGGACCGGGAAAAAGCTGCCGCTGCTCACTACAAGAGGCGTAAAGTCGACCGCACACCAGGAGTCACGGACAAGGAAAAATCAAAAGCCGGCCCAATCATGATCACTGGGATTCCAAGTCATTTGGTGGAAGACGTAGTTCTCGAGAACATCAAGATCTCCTACCCAGGACACGGCAGCCAAGCCGATGCTAAACGCGAAGTTGCCGAGGATATCGCGCGATACCCCGAGCAATACTTCTTCGGCGTCCTCCCCGCCTGGGGTGCCTACATCCGCCATGCCAAAAACATCCAATTCAAGAATGTAACCATGACCCTCCGAGGACCAGATGAACGACAAAAGATCGTCTTGAATGATGTTGAGGACTTCGTAGAGGAGTAAGTAACGAATCATTTGATCAAAGACACAGCTATTCCCCTCTGCTGTAGCTCGTGAACCATGTCCTCAACCAAGCCTTGAAAAAACTTCGAGCCTTCGCGTCTTCGCGGTTTAAAAACCCTCCCATGACTCTCATCCTTCACTAGACCCATGAACCCAAGGTCCTCTCCCTCCAGACGCCAATTTTTAAAAGGCGCCGGCGTCACCATCGCCCTCCCTTTCTTAGAGTCCCTCAGCGCCGCCCCCGCGCGCCCAGCCACCAAGCGCATGGTCTTCGTCAGCACCGGCCTCGGCATGAACCCCAGCACCTTCTTCCCTCGGAATTTCGGCACCGACTTCGCTCCCTCTCCCGTCCTCCCCTCCCTCATGAAACACCGAGGTGACTTCACCGTCTTCTCGCACATGGACCACCCGAACATCTTTAACAAACACAGAGGCATCCAATCACTCCTCAACGGTGTCCTCAACACCAACGCCAAACCTGGCGAAAATGTTTCCGTTGATCAAGTCGCCGCCGCTCACCTCGGCTACACCACCCGCTTCCCCTCGCTCCACATCTCTCTCGGGGCAGGACACAATGCCTCCTTCACCCCCTCCGGAATCCAACTCCGCCAAGAAAGCTCACCTCAAGATCTCTTTAAAAAACTCTTCGTCAGAGACTCCGCTGCCGCCCAAAAAGCCCGCGCCCTTGAACTCGAAGAACAAGGCAGCGTCCTCGACCTCATCCGTGCCCAAGCCCGCCGACTCGAACGCAGCGTCAGCCGCACCGACAAAGAAAAACTCGAGGAATACCTCACCGCCATCCGCGAAGCAGAAGATCGCCTCCAGGGTATGCGCAAGTGGCAAAAAATCGAAAAGCCCAAGATTGCCAAAGACGTCTACGATCCCGGCGAGAGGGGACACGGCAGCTTAGACTACGACTTCCTCGGCCCGAACAGCTTCGACCTCATCGCCCTCGCCCTCCAATCAGACTCCAGCCGCATCGTCACCGTAAACTTCGGCATGCACAATCGCGTCATCGAACTCGATGGCGTCTCCTCCGGCTACCACTCACTTTCCCACCACGGAAGACGGGAAGATAAAGTCCGCCAACTCCAAGTCATCGAGAGTTTCTACATCGAGCAATTCTCCCGCTTCATCGGTAAACTCAAATCTCCCGCTTCCGGCAGCGGCTCACTCCTCGACGACACCATGGTCTTCTTCGGCAGCGGCATTAGCGATGCCTCCCGCCACTCAAACCGCAACCTCCCCGTCATCCTCGCAGGAGGCGGCCTCAAGCACAAAGGTCACTTCAATGCCCAGCAACCCAACGGTCGCCAAACCCCGCTCAACAACCTCTTCACCACCATGCTGCAAAACTTCGGCATCAAGACCAAGTCCTTCAACGGTGCAAGCGGAGACCTCAACCACATCCTCACCTAAGATGAGCATAATGAAATCTCTTCTCGCGCTCCTCCCAACCTTGCCTTTCGTCCAAGCAGAGGAATCATTCGCCCTGGTCAAACCCTTCCTCACAACCTACTGCGTCGAATGCCACGGTCCCAACAAACAAAAAGGCGAGGTCCGACTTGATGACATCCACGCCATCGACGGCGCACTCTGGGCTAATATTTACGACCAAATCCAGCACAGCGAAATGCCGCCCGAGGATGAAAAACAACCCTCGCAGGAAAAGCGCGCTCTCATCGCTAAACTCGTCGACCAAATCTCGCGCGACGATTCCTTCTCCATCTCGACCGGCTACCGCCGCCTCAACCGAAGCGAGTATTCCAACACCGTCCGCGAACTCCTCGGCCTAAAGTCCGAGCTCTACGATCCCGCCGCCCGCATCTTCGAAGACGAGATCGACCACGCCTTCGACACCAACGCCCACGAGTTGGTCATCTCAAACGAACTCCTCCTCGAATACCTCGACTCCGCCGAGCGTAGCCTCCGAACCGCACTCTATCTCGATAGTTTCGACCCGCCATCCACCAAAACTACTTCATTCAATCCCTCCAAATTCAAAGGAGGCAACCAACGATACACCACATATAAGAAAAAGTCCGTCGTCTTCCGTGGCCCCGGCACCCTCTTTTCAAAAGAGGCCTCCCAAAAAATCACCGTCGCCGGAAACTACCGGATCACTGTCTCTGCCGCCGGAGTGGATCGCGATAACTACCCCATAAAAATGCCTCCTATAAGCGGCCCCATCAAAGTGTCAGTTGGCTCCCGTCTCGATGGTCGTATTGGCGAGGAAAGCAACTCACGCCACATCAAAACCTTCGATCTCAAAGACGAGGAATTCGAAACGATCGAAATCGAAATGTGGCTCGAAAAAGGGGCCTATCCCTGGGTCCGTTTTGCCAATGGCGCAGGCAAACCCGCCGCCACCATCCGATCTGGAATTCGACGCAAAAAACTCAAACCCTCCGAGACCCCCAAAAACTACCGCGGCCCCGGAGTCGAAATCGCAAGCTTCACCATCGAAGGCCCCCTCGACCTCGAATGGCCTCCCGCCACCTACAAAACGATCTTCCACACCGATGAAATTCCCGACTTCGACAAAGCTAAAGTCCGCGCTGACCTCATCAAAAAATTCGTCACCCGCGCCTACCGTCGTCCGGTCAAAGAAGCCGAACTCCAAGACTACCAAATCTACCTCAACCAGCAGCATCGCAAAACCGAAAGCTGGCACGAGGCCTTCATCAAGACTTTCGCGGCCGTCATGTCCTCACCGGACTTCCTCTACATCAAAGAACCCATCGGCGAGCTCCCTCCCTTTGCACTCGCCAACCGTCTCTCCTACTTCCTCTGGAGCGCCATGCCCGACCTGGAACTCTTCAAACTCGCCTACACCGAAGACCTCCTCAAACCCGAAGTCTACGCCGCTCAAATCGACCGCCTAATCGAGGACCCCCGCAGCTCAGAATTCGTCAACCGTTTCGCCACCCAGTGGCTCTCGCTCGACGTCCTCGGCACCATGCGCCCCGGAACCAAAGGCCCCTACAAAGCTTACTACAAAGGAAGATACGAATCCGCGATCCGCACCGAAACCCTCACCTACTTCCGCCACATCCTCTTCGAGAACCAACCCATCGGAGACTTCCTCGACTCAGACTACACCTTCCTCAACAACACCCTCGCCCAAGCCTACGACATCCCCTTCAAAGGAGACGCCGCTTTTAAAAAAGTCACCCTCCCAGAAGACTCTATCCGCGGAGGCCTCCTCGGCCACGGCAGTATCCTCTCCCTCACCTCCAACGGCGTCGAAACCCTCCCCGTCACACGTGGCCATTGGGTCCTTGATGAACTCCTCGGCATCCCACCACCGCCTCCCCCCGAAGAAGTCCCCGCCCTCGTCCCCGACCTCACCGGCGTCGACACCCCCCGCGCCCAACTCGTCCGCCACCGCGAAGATCCATCCTGCTTCGAATGCCACAAACAAATGGATCCCATCGGCCTCGCCCTCGAGAACTTCGACGTCATCGGCCGCTACCGCGAAAAATACGAAAAGCGCGGCCCCAAAATTGACCCCGCCGGAGAGATCAAAGGCCGCACCTTCAAAACCCTCCCCGAACTCCGGAAACTCCTCCGCGCCCGCGAGCACGAATTCGCCATCAGCCTCACCAGCAAAATCGCCGAATACGCCAAAGGCCGCAAACTCAACCGCAACGACCTCGAACTCGTCGATCAAATCGCTACCCAGTCCAAAGCCGACAACTACCGCTTCAAGTCCCTCCTCCGCCGCATCCTCATGAGTAAACTCATGCGCAACCGCTAGCAATAGCCAGTCCCTCAACCTTTCCCAAAAGCCCAACGAGATGCGCTAACATAGCGAAGGGTAAAATGCCCTCGGGTGCAACGCCCTGGAATTCCCTCGACCCAAGTTCAAGAGCACTGTAAGTGCGATCTAACCTCGCGCCTAATCTTCAGCATCAATGAACAACCTCCTCACCACCTGTTTAGGACTTCTGCTCCTCTCGAATTTAGCATTTTGCGCGCAGCGACCCAACGTCATCATCATCTTCGCTGACGACCTCGGCTACGGCGACCTCAGCTGCTACGGCGCGACCAAACTCAAAACCCCCAACATCGATCGCCTCGCCGCCGGAGGCCGTCGCTTCACCGACGCCCACTCCGCATCCGCCGTCTGCACCCCCTCCCGCTACGCCCTCATCACCGGACGCTACCCTTTTCGTAAAGGCCTCTCCCGCCCCGTCTTCCTCAAGACCGGCTTAGTCATCGATCAAGAAAGAACCACCATCGCCGACGTCATGAAAAAGGCCGGCTATGCCACCGCCTGCATCGGGAAATGGCACCTCGGCTTTGGCGAAAAGACCCCCGATTGGAATGGCGCCCTCAAACCCGGCCCGATCGAAATGGGCTTCGATTACTACTACGGCGTCCCCGTCGTCAATAGCCACCCGCCCTTCGTCTACGTCGAAAACTATCACGTTGTCGGCCTCGTCCCCGAGGACCCCTTCGTCTACGGGAAAAAAGCAAAGACCCAGATCATCGAAGAAAAAATGATCCGCGACATCGGTGGCGCAGACGCCGCCCACGCCCTCTACGATGACTACGCCGTCGGCACCCGCATGGCCGAAAAATCCGTCAAGTGGATCGAGGAAAACAAAGACGCGCCCTTCTTCCTCTACCTTTCCACCACTAACATCCACCACCCCTTTACCCCCGCAAAACGTTTCCAGGGAAGCAGCCAATGCGGACTCTACGGCGACTTCGTTCACGAGCTCGACTGGATCGTCGGCGAAGTCATGACCACCCTCGAAAAGAACGGGCTCAGCGACAACACCCTCGTCATCTTCACCTCCGACAACGGCGGCATGATCAACATCACCGGACAAAGAGCCGTCGAGCAAGGCCACCAACTCAACGGCGACCTCCTCGGCTTTAAGTTCGACGCCTGGGAAGGCGGCCATCGCGTCCCCTTCATCGCCCGCTGGCCAGAAAAAATAAAAGCCGGCAGCGAATCCAGCCAGCTCATCTGCAACATCGACCTCCTCTCCACCATGGCCTCCCTCACCGGTCAGAAACTAGAAGCAGACGATGGCCCAGACAGCTTCGACATCCTCCCCGCCCTCACCACTGAACCAGAAAAACCGATCCGCGATCACCTCGTCCTCGGCGCAAGCAAGTCATCCCACCTCGCATTCCGCGATGGTGACTGGGCCCTTATCACCGGTAAAGGCGGCGGCGGCTTCAACAGCCAAAAGGTCGGAAGCCACGGATTCGGCGGCCCCGCCGCCCTCAAGTTTGCCGAACAAAAAAACAGCGACATCGCAAACGGTAGGCTCAAAAAAGACGCCCCCGCAGCCCAACTCTACAACCTTTCCAAGGACCCCTCCCAAAGCAAAAACATCATCCTAGAGCACCCTGAGATTGCCGCTAAACTCCGCAAGCGCCTCGCCGCTATCAAGGCCCAAAAGATATCCCGGCCCCCCAACCCTTAGCTCTCCTCTCAACCTTCTTTAAAAAGCCCAAAGGGCTAACTTAACGCAGCGAAGGGTGAAATGCCCTTGGTCACGGAAGGCTGCTACAACTTCAATCCAGCCACTGGCGAATTTGATTTTGAGAACGCGGATGTGAAACACGATCTCGCCAACCCGGGGCTGGTTCGCCTTCGCATACATCTCCATTGTATAGCGCGCCTTATTCGCCTTCAAATCGGCTTCGTATTCCGGCCAGCTTGCGTTCACCCGTTTGTCCAGTTCCGCCAGTTGAATCAGCAGCGGCCCTTTGACCTTCTTCCGCACCTCCTCGGCTGCTGGAGTCCCATAAAAAGGAACCCCCGCATCCACTTCTCTTCCGGACTCATAGAATTCCCCTCAGCCAATCTGCGTAAATCGTCTCAATCTGCGGACTCATTCTTCCCATAGGCCCAATTGTCCTACGCCTCGTTGCGGAAACCACAGCCTCCCGCCTACTTCCCAAAGCAGTAGAGCGTCTTCTGGCTGCGGAGGAACACTCGGTTGTTCGCCAAGGCGAGACTGCATCGCTGGTCGCGCACAGTGCGGTCACCAAACTCAACCTGGTGCAGGAGGGAAAACTTCTTGGGATCTGCCGCGACGACAAACACTTTCCCGTTGTGGTCCTGAAAGTAGATCTTTCCATCGCCAAGGGTTGGCGATGCCTCGATCTTGGCCCGCGTTCCAATCGCGCCGGTCCAGAGCACTTTGCCGCTCCTCGCTTCGAGACAGGAAATTCGTTTATCTTTGTAGTCTCCATTGAGGACGTAGAAGTGTCCCTCGTGGTAGAGCGGAGTGCAGACATCGGAGGACACCTCGGGATCCTCGCTCTTCCACAAGAGCTTTCCGGTCTTCATATCGATGGCATAGACTGGGGCTTTCTTGGGAGCACAGACCAAGGCAACGCCGCTTCCCGCGACCGGAGAAGGAACAAGTCGCCAGTGGCCAATCTTCTTGGGATTCCACGTTCCCCAACGCCAGAGTTCCTTGCCGTTGGCGGGGTCGTGACCAGTGAGAGCATCACCTCCGGCCACTAGAAGCTGTAGGTCGCCGCCCTCATCGGCGGTGCGAGCGAGGACTGGGGTGGTAAATGCTTCGAGCGACTCAGCCACCGCATCGCCCGGACGATCAACTTTCCAGCGCTGCTCGCCGGTCGCAAAATCAAAGGCGACGAGATAGGACGGGATGTCAGTTGCTCCAGCCGTTCCGCGCGACATGTCGCCGTATTTGAACGGAACATCACGCTGCAAAATCTGGATGATAAGATTGTCGCCCGAGAGAATGGGGCTGGTGGAAAAGGTCCATTGAAACGCGAAGTAATTGTCGCCCTCTGGAATGAGGTTTTTGCGCCACTCTTCCTTTCCTTCCATGTCGAAGATGACCAATTCTCCGTTGCCGAAGAAGAAGGCGACCCGCTTGCCATCCGTGACCGGCGAAGGTGTGGCGAAGTCGCTGCGGTCATCAAGATGCACCCGTCCCTTTGAGACCATCTTCGACCAGCGGGGCTTGCCGGTGGAAGCGTTGAGACAGATGGCGTGCAGTTCCTTCTTCTCATGATCAGCGGCGGTGACAAAGACATGGTCTCCCCAAACAATTGGAGTGGCAGCCGAGCCACCCGGAAGGTCCGCTTTCCACACCACATTCTCAGTAGGTGAGAACTTGGTGGGCAGCTCCATCCCTTCTTCGCCGGTGCCGTCGGAGTGAGGTCCGCGTTGAGTCGACCAGTTGGAGTCAGCAATCGCGACGAGCGAGAGAGATAAGCTAAACAGTGCAAAGGATAGAGATTTCATCATTTCTATGTTCAGCATAGGCAATCCGGAGGAGAAGACTCAATACGAATTCTAGGATTTCCCCTTACCCTCCGCTCGACGGCGGCTTCCTTTTGGATCGCAAGATGGCTGTTGATCGATACCGTCTCGCTCATGATGGTATTGCTTCGGCGGTCGGGTCGTCAGGATCGTCGATTTACCAATCGGAAAAAAATCTCATGAAATTTGTCGTTTTATTGCTGTCGATCCTGCCAGGTTTACTTGTAGGAGGGGAGATCAAAGCTCTGACCGTGGAGTATGCGAAGGTTGCCGGAAAGAGTCTCAAGTTAGACTTCTATCAGCCTGATGACCTTTCGACGCTGAGGCCACTCATCGTCTGGGTCCATGGCGGTGCCTGGCGGGCGGGGAACCGGAAATCGATGCCCATCAAGGGGCTACTTAAAAAGGGCTTTGCGATCGCGAGTGTTGATTATCGTCTGACTCCCGTTGCTCCCTATCCCGCGAATGTTCACGACATCAAAGCGGCGATTCGCTTTCTCCGAACCCATGCCGTAAAATACAGAATTAATGACGAGAAAATCTCGATTGCCGGGGTTTCTGCCGGTGGGCATCTGGCGGCATTGGTGGGTCTTACTAATCGGAGCGCAAAGCACGAGGGTGTGGTTGGGGATTTCAGGAAAGTATCTTCCAAGGTTCAGGCTGTGGTGAGTTTTTATGGAGCATCAGATTTACTCTCGATTCTTGGCCAATCCACCCCCCACGGATTGAGCGTGCGGGTTCCTGCCTTGAACCTTTTGTTAGGAGGATCACCAAAGGAAAAGTTGCAATTGGCTCGTCTGGCCAGCCCTCTCCACCAGTTGGACTCAAAGGATCCTCGGGTGCTCTTGATTCATGGTGATCAGGATCCCCAGATGCCCTATCAGCAATCGAAAGATCTCTATGCAGCCTGCTTGAAACTAGAAATCCCCTGTGAACTCGTCACCGTAAAGGGGGGGAAGCACGGTGGGCGGGAATTCTATGAAGAATCCGTGCTGACGAAGATCACCGGGTTTCTTTCCAAGGCCAACTAGTCAACGCCCCCTTCCCCCCACCGGTGCCACCCCTTGCAAGGTCACTCCGGCGATTCTTCTTTCCACCAGCCCGACCGAGCATCTCACCGGTCGGATCAAATGCCCAGAGTAGCCCCGCACTATGAAAGGCTCTTCTTAAAGAACTCAAGTGTTCTCTTCCAGGCGAGCTCCGCGTTCTCCTCATCATAGCGGCCGGTCGAGTCATTGTGGAACCCATGATTGGCCTTAGGATACATGTGCATCGTGTAGCTTGCTTTATTGGCCTTCAAGTCAGCTTCGTATTCAGGCCAACTTCCGTTCACCCGCTTATCAAGTTCTGCGAGCTGAATGAGAAGGGGCCCTTTCACTTTCTTCCGAAGCTCCTCGGCTGCCGGAGTCCCGTAAAAGGGAACGCCCGCATTCAAACTTTCAGGAAGAGTCGCCGCCAGCATATTGACGATGTAGCCCCCAAAACAGAAGCCCACCGCACCCAGCTTTCCGCTGCTCAACTCGTGACCTTTTAGAAATTCCGCCGCCGCAATGAAATCCTGTTCGATCTTGGCTCGGTCCAAATTCTTCTGCATCGCCCGTCCTTCGTCATCATTGCCGGGATAACCTCCAGCAGGATGAAGGGCGTCTGGCGCAAATGCCACAAACCCCGCTTTCGCAAGACGCCGGGTAACATCTTTGATGTAAGGATTAAGTCCCCGGTTCTCATGAATCACCAAGACCACCGGAGCTTTCCCTTCCAAAGGAACCGGAGTGACCAAGTAGCCTCGTCCTTCCCCGTGGCCCTTCGGTGAGGGAAAGGTGGCATAGCTTGCTTTAATCGCCCCATCGTTAAAGGAAACCTGCTCGGCTGCCTCGTAGTCTGGCATGAGCACCGGGAGCAGCATTCCCATCGTGAGTGACGCCGTCGTCAAGGTTCCCAAGCGCGCCATAAAAATCCGTCGATCGATCACCCCGTGAGCATATTCGTCATACCAATCGAAAGCTTCCTGGGGAATGGGGTGAGCTGCAACTTGAGGAGATGATTCTTGGGAAGACATGCAGATAACTCTCTGGCAAGACAAACAACAGCGCAAGAAAGGAAGCACTAGCGAGGCGCTTGGCGCTGTCCCAAGTAGCCACAAAAAAGCCCGGCACGAATGCCGGGCTTTATAAAAAGAGAAGACTGCGGTCTTAAGCGCGGCGCTTGCGACGGAAGAGGAGACCAAGACTTCCGAGTGCCATCAACGAGCTGGAGGGTTCGGGAACAGTTGAAATGACAATATTGTCTAAATTCATCCGGCGACCTCCCTCACGGTTATGGAAACTGACTAGGCTGGGGGTTACGCTGTCGCCAGTAACAACTGCAGTGGACGTCGAGGTGAAAAAAGTTCCTCCGACCTTAGTAACGGTGAATGATACCCCGGAGGTCCCTTCGTCAATAATGGTGAAATCAAAGATATCACCCGCTACAACATTAATGGTTGGCCCAGATGTGATTGCTCCGATAGTGATTCCTGCTCTTTTTGTTCGAATTCCCAGTGACGCCGCACCTCCATTTGCGCTGAAGAAAAATTCCAGTCCATTGGCTGTCTCGCCAAAGCCACCATAAGGGGTTCCATCGGTCCGAGTTAGGAATTGAGCGAAATCATCATCGCTTACGAAGGTCATTCTTCCCGTAATCGAGAGCCCACCGAGAACATCAGGATCAAAGGTGGCAACCGTATTGAGGTGGGCCCGGCCCTGAAGCTCAATTTACTAATTTTGCTCGACGACACTCTTGGGGTTTTGAGGGATTCCGGTTGTCACGACGGCCCACTTGGACGAATCGAGAGAGTTGTCGTCAAAAGTATCCTGAAGGAGAATGGCTGCATTCAAGGGGAAAGGAAAACATACGGGATGGAGGAAAGAAAAGGAAGTTCTCATAAGAGTAGCCTCAGAGAGAGAGATGGAGGTAGGTCAAGATTTTCTATTCTCAAAAATATGTTTCTGAATTTTATATGAATTTCAAATAAAACCCTAATTAAAAACAGGTAATATCTAAAGAACGTTTGCTGATATGGCGAAGATTTACCGCAAGGGACCATCGTCAGCAAGTCGACCCTGATGGCATCTCGTGATACTATCGTCCTCAAAAAAACTTCGCGTCTCCGCGTCTTTGCGGTTCAATCCCCCACAACCAACCTATCGAACATGCGACCTCGCCTTCTCACCCTCACCGCTCTCCTCATCGGCCCCCTTGTCCCAACCTTCGCCGCAGAACCCGTCTGGAAAAAGCACACCGTCTGCGAAGACAAAGGCCGCATGATCACCACCGCCACCGCGGGCGACTACTCCGGCGATGGCAAAGCTGATGTCATCACCAGCTACTCCGGCCAAGTCAGCCTCTTCACCGCACCCGACTGGAAGGAAACTCTCATCCGCTCGCTCCCGGGCCCGGGCCGCGGCCAATGCATCCACAGCGAGAGCTTCGATGTCGATGGAGATGGCGACCTCGACTGGCTAGGCTCGCTCGCCTCCGGCAAACCCTTCTGGCTCGAAAACCCCGGCAAGACCACCGCGATTCCTTGGACCTCCCGCCTCATTGACCCTGACATTCGTGGCATCCATTGCTTCCTCAAAGCCGACGTCGACAAAGACGGCCGCATGGACCTCATCATCAACAACTTCCAACCCGAAGGCCCCTTGGCAGACTCCATCGCCTGGTTCTCCATTCCCGACTCCGTCAAAGAAGCCCCCCACTGGGATCGGAATGTCTTTGCTAAAGGAGACGCTGGCGGCGGGAGCCACTACTTTGGCTTCGGCGATCTCAATGGCGACGGCTGGAGCGAAATCACCGTCGGCGCCAAAGGAAAACCCTTCGAGAACGGAAACTGGTTCGCCTACTGGAAAAACCCCGGCGCGGAAAAAGTCAAACAACCGTGGCAACGCACCACCGTTGCCGAAAACGAAACCGGAGCGACCAACATCCTCCCCGGCGATCTCAACGGCGACGGCAACCCCGACCTCCTTGCCTCCAATGGCCACGGCCTCGGCGTCTTCTGGTTCCAGGCTCCCAATTGGAAAAAGAATCTTATCGATGACGAGATGTCCTCCCCTCACAGCCTCGCCCTCGCCGACCTCGACCAAGACGGAGACCTCGACGCCGCCAGCTGCGGCTTCAAAAGCGAGCGCCTCTCCATCTACCTCAACGACGGCAAAGGCCAATTCAAACGTCACGACCTCGACACCGCTCAACAATCCTACGACCTCCGCACCTTCGATATGGATGGCGACGGAGACCTCGACCTTCTCAACGCCGGCCGCGCCACCAAAAATGTCGCCTGGTATGAGAACCCATTGCGGTGAAACCTGTGAGCTTTTCTGTAAAAGCGCGCTTCCCAGCTTCGTAAGCCTACCGTCATGAACCGCAGAGACTCACTCAAGACGCTCGCCGCTGGCTTAGGCGCGGCCAGCTTCGGCTCTTCCCTCTTCCCGCAAATTGGGCAAGCGGCCAGCCCCCTCACCTCCTCTATCGGTGGACCCAAGCGCGTCATTTTCTTCCTCCAAAACCAAGGCTTCGACCCCAAGACCTGCATCCCCACCAACATGGTCAACAGCGGCTCCCTCGCGAAAGCCATCCTCCCTGATCCCATCGCCGCTCTCGAGCCCTTCAAGGAAAAGCTCCACATCATCAACGGCCTCCACGGCAAGCACACCAGCCCTGCCCACAGCGCCTTTTTCGGAGCCCTCGGCGGTTACCGCGGGAGCGATGGCGTCCCGCCCAGCGCCGCCACCATCGACTACGAGCTCAGCAAGCAGCTCCCCGAAACTCTCCTCCCCCACCTCTGCATCGGGATGGACTCACTCGATAACATGAAGGCCAAGCCCACCGTCGCCAACCTCTCGGCACGCGGCGTAGGCAAGCCCATCTTCATGCACTCAAATCCCAACCACCTTTACGAGCTTCTCTACGGTGGCATTTCCCAAGGCGACATCCGCAACCAGCACGAAGCCCGCTCCGCCATGCTCGCGCGCATCGAACAACTCGCCGACCACAAAGGCACCGGACTCCCCGCCTCCGATCAACAACGCTACCAGGAATTCACGCAAGGCTTCAACGACATGAACGGACTCCGCCAACGCCTTGCCGACGTTTCCGATCATCTCGGAAAATTCGCCCCCAAAGTCGACGACCGCTACACCGACCCTGTCTTCGAAACCGACTGGCACGACACCCTCCTCGACCTCGGTATTTCCGCTCTCAAATCCGGCACCACCAGCGTCCTCACCATCGGCTCCGGCCGCGGCGAAATCTTTGGCTCGTGGAAAGGGCTCGGCATTGAGAAACAAGGCCACAATCTCGGCCACATGGCTCAAGCCGGCAATCCCATCTGGGACAAAATCCGACAATACAACACCCAGATGCTCGTCAAGCTCATGGAGGAACTCGAGAGCGTGCCCGAAGGCAGCGGCACCATGATGGACAACACCCTCATCCTCTACACCAGCAACAACGCCGACAAACAACACACCAACGGAGCAACCTGGCCCGTCATGCTCCTCGGCAACTGCGGCGGTGCTTTCAAGTCCGGACGCTTCACCCAACTCGATGGCACCCGCCCCATCAACGCCCTTTATAGCTCCATCCTCCGCAGCACTGGAGTCAATGTCGACCGCTTCAATATGTCCGAAAAAATGGCCGCCCGCTACGACTCCGCCACCGGCCCCCTTCGCGAAGTTCTCGCCTAAAAAGTGTCGCATGAAAGCCCTCTGCTTCCTCCTCGGATTCGCTTTTCTAAAAGCCTCCTCACAAGCCGCCGGGACCCACGTCCCCGGCCAAATCGTGCCCGGCAGCTTTGACACCATCGGCTTGGATTTCCTCGAGTTCCATTGCTTCGAATGCCACGACGACGCCGATGCGGAAGCCGACCTCAACCTGATGGAACTCGGCCCGCCCGATGAGACCAACACCGACCTTTGGAAATCCATCTGGGCCCAAGTCGCGCTCAAGGAAATGCCTCCCAAAAAGAAGGAGCAACCCGAGGTCATCGAGCGCCTCCGCTTCACCGACTGGATCATTCAAAATCTCGAAAAAACGATGGCCGACAAAGGCGGCTTCCACGCGCATCGCGATCCCGCCAAGGCCAACTTTATCGACCACGACCTCCTCTTCAGCCCGCTCCCCGAAGGCCTCAAACTCGAACCCACTTCCTCGCCCAAACGCATCTGGCGCATCACTCCCTCCGAGCACATCACCCGCCTCAATGAGCTCATCAACACCGAGCCGAAATACGACCCCACCAAACCCGGCCTCCGCACACACGGCGACGCCGTCTCCACCAACCACGGCGGCGAACTCAAACTCTACTTCGGCGTCGACCGCATCACCAACTGGGAAGGTGGCACCGTCGCCTACGCCACCGCCGTCAAAAGCATTCCCGTCGTCCTCTCCTCCGCCCGCAAACACGGCTTCGATAACTACGCCGACCTCGCCACCGTCAACAGCGCCGAGACCACCCAAATCCTCGCCAAAGCTCACGACATTCTCAAATACATGGCCTACGGCCCCCTCAGCCTCGTCGCTTCCTCCGCGCAAATCACTGACGACCGCGCCAGCTATCAACGCGTCAAACCCCCCGGCGACATCCGCGGCCTCCCCTCCGCCATCACGTACAACGCCAAGGTCACCCGCCCCCTCACACCCGTCTACCATCTCCTCAAAAATCCCGAAGCCGACTTCACCGACCAAGGCCTCCGCGAAGCCATCGCCCACCTCTTCGAGATGCTCACCTTCCGACCTCCCACCCCCGCGGAAAGCGACAGCTACCTCGCCCTTGTCAAAGACACCATCGCCAAGCTCGGAAAAGAAGAAGGACTTTTCATGGGCCTCTCCGCCATCTTCCTCGACCGCGACGCCCTCTTCCGGCCCGAGCTCGCCGAAGGAGTCAAAACCGACTCCCACGGACGCGCCAAACTGCAAAACTGGGAACTCGGACTCGCCGTCAATCACGCCCTCAGCTACCTCAAGCCCGACCCCATCCTCCGCCAAGCCATCGTCGACGGCCGCATGCGCAGCAAAGAAGACGTCCAGCGCGAAGTCACCCGCATGCTCGACGACGACAGCGTCCGCAAACCCCGCGTCCTGCAATTCTTCCGCGACTACTTCGACTACGACCTCGCCGGCTACATCTGCAAAGACGAAAAAGCCCTGCAAGCCACCGGCATCAAACAACGTGGCATGAGCTATCACAAAGGCCTCTTCAACGCCTCCGCCAGCACCGACCGACTCATCGAACTCATCCTTGCTGAAGACAAGGACGTTCTCAAAAACCTCCTCACCACCCAACAAGTCGTCGCCTCCTCCACCGCCAGCACCCACTTCGGTCAACAAATCCCCGACACAAGCTCCCCTGCCTCCGCCAAAATCAAAAAGAAAATCGAGGCCAAGAAAGAACAGTTGGATAAAGCCGACCTAAGAAAAAAAGAACTCGCCCTTAAACTGCGGGATCAAAACCTCTCCGAGAAAGCTCATACGAAACTTCTCAGACAATACTCCGACATCCGCACCCGGCGCCAAGAGATCATCGAAGAACGAACAGAACTGCTCCAACAAAACAGCTTCGACATCACCCAAGCCAAGCTCAACGGCCCCCAAATCAATGCCCGCGTCGGTTACATGTCATTTGGAAAAGGCTCCCTCAAACCCGAGCGCAAACTCGCCACCGCCCCCGAAGGCCAGCGCCTCGGCATTCTCACTCATCCCTCCTGGCTCATCTCCCAATCCGATGCAATGGACAACCACGCCATCCACCGCGGCCTCTGGATTCAAAAGCGCCTCCTCGGCGGCGGCGTCCCCGACGTCCCCATCACCGTCGACGCCCAACTCCCTGACGAACCCGACACCACCCTCCGCTCCCGCATGCGTGTCACCCGCGAAGAATACTGCTGGAGCTGCCACAAAAAAATGGACCCCCTCGGCCTCCCCTTCGAAATGTATAATCACGTCGGCCTCTACCGCGAAACCGAGCACGGCAAACCCGTCGACACCTCCGGCGAAATCATCGACTCCGGCGACCCCGCCCTCGACGGCCCCGTCACCGACGCCCTCGACCTCATCACCAAACTCTCCCAAAGCGAACGCGTCGAACAAGTCTTCGTCCGCCACGCCTTCCGCTACTGGATGGGCCGCAACGAAACCCTCCACGATCGCCCCGTCCTCCAAGCCGCCCACGCCGCCTACCGCGACAGCGGCGGCAGCATGAACGCCCTCCTAAAATCCCTCCTCACCTCCGACGCCTTCCTCTACCGAAAGGGCACAAAAAAAGGCAAAGCACCATAGCGTGCCTTGCCCCTTGAGGGAATCCGTTGAGCTTGGATTAGTAGCGTCCTCCACCGCGCTCTTCGCGTGGCTTGGCTTCGTTCACCTTGAGGTTGCGTCCGTCCAAATCTTGGCCGTCGGCACCTTTAATAGCGTCTACCATTTCTGACTTAGAGCTCATCGTCACGAAGGCAAAGCCGCGTGGACGACCCGTTTCCCGGTCTTCTGGAATGTGAATATCAGTCACTGATCCATATTGAGAGAAGAAGGACTCAAGCCCCTCTTTAGCCGTATCGAACGACATGTTGCCTACATACATTTTCATTGTCTTAAGAGTGGCTCGTGCAGTGAGACTTCAGTCTGATCGACTGACGAAGGCACGAGCCGACCTAAGCCCGTAGCCCATGCGGAACCGCGATACCACAATTTTCCGAACTTTAAATATTCAGAGGGATATCGGGCCCTACCCCACTCCAGAAATCGCCATGCCTGCGAGATGCCCCGTCGTCCAAGCGGCTTGGAAATTAAACCCGCCCGTCACGCCATCGATATCAAGCACCTCGCCTGCGAAGAAGAGTCCGGGAGTGGCTCTGCTTTCCATCGTTTTGAGATTCACATCCTTGAGAAGGACGCCGCCGCAGGTCACGAATTCATCTTTATTGATACTCTTTCCGAGCACTTCAAAACGGGAGTCAATCAGCTGTGCGACGAGCGCCTTCTCCTGATCGCGGGTGAGCTTGGCCCACGTCATTTCATCGACGATTCCCGCAGCTTCGCAAAGACTCTGCCAGAGCCGACGCGTGACGCCATCGATCAGCGAGCGCTTCTGCACTTTTCGTGAGCCATGATGCTGCCGCTCGTTTTTAAAAATGCCCGCGATGGATTCCTCAGTCGCACTTCCGGTCCAATTAATGCGGAGCTCGAACTGGTAAGCGATCTCAGCCAAGCTGCGCGCGCCCCAGGCCGAGGCTTTTAAAATAGCAGGGCCACTCAAGCCCCAGTGGGTGATGAGAACCGGCCCAGTGGTGACCTGTTTCCCGGCGTGCACGGTGGCATTCGGAACCGAGACTCCGGGGAGATCTTTGAGGCGAGAATCATTAATTTTAAAGGTGAAAAGCGAAGGCACAGCGGGATCTAGAGCATGCTCAAAGTCCTCCGCAGGAATGCGCGCCTGCTTCGTGCGGATCCCTCCCGTGGCCACGAGAATCTTCTCGGCCTGAAGGGTCTCGCCCGCAGAGGTGATCAGCTCAAAGACGCCTTCGTCATTTTTCGAGATCGACTCGACTCCACAGCGCGTCCGCCACTCCACTCCTGCATCACGGGCGGCCTTAGTCAGGCAATCGATGATCGTCTTTGAATCATCCGTCACCGGAAACATGCGCCCATCGGCCTCCACCTTCAACTCAACCCCTCGCGACTCAAACCACTCCACCGTGTCACTCGCCTGAAAGCGATGAAACGGCCCAATGAGCGATCTCTGCCCGCGCGGGTAACTTTCCACCAGTTCCTTCGGATCGAAACAATGATGCGTCACATTGCAGCGCCCACCACCCGAAATACGGACCTTGGTCAGAAGCTCGGGTCCTTTTTCTAAAATGAGCACGCCCGGCACGCCCATCTCGGCAGCGGTGATCGCTCCGTAGAATCCAGCCGCTCCTCCTCCGATCACAATCAATTCGCGCACGACCCGATTCTGACAAAATTCCTTCCACTTGGATAGAATTTCAAACCAGGATGAAATTAAAACCCGCGACGATAATCCATCGTCGCCTTCTTTTCCCTCTTCACCCGGTCTGGGAACGAATCCGGCGCGCGCCTAAGCAACCCATCGTCAAGGCGAGCATCAACGCCGACGAAGGCGCTGGAACAAGAGCTTAGACTTCGTGAGTGTAAAACTGGGAAAGATCATTATCTCAGGCGGAATTTGCACACCTATCATGCGGAGTTTTGGAAGCTCCCGTTTTCTTTCGAGACTGAAAGAAAAACAACCTTCAGATTTCTTGGGCAATTGTTCTTTCATAAGTCCTCTCCCGGTCATGATTTAAAAAAAGCGCCATCAAATCGAAAAGGATATTCGCCGAATGCCGGCTACCAGAGCACCCGACGAACTTATGGTGATCTGATTCAGAAAAGAGTCCCACGTTGAAAAGTGCCTTCGTCTTCAAACTTTCGCAAAGATTGAATCTCTACCCCAGCTACGAGGCTCGCCTTTCTTTCCGTCCATTTTCTCTTTTTCTATGCTATAAGAATCGTTATAAGCGAAAAATCTAACCGTAACCTCCCATGAAATTCTCCTCCCTCATTTTCGCACTCTCCTGCCCACTTCTCCACTCCCAGTGGGCTCTTGTCGATGACATGGAATCCGGCAATAATTGGAATGGCGAAGGCACCATCGCCGCCGATCCTGATAGCGCCGTCAACCAAGTCTACTCGGTCGAAAACATCGGTGATCGTCTCGTCAACTACCTCCCTCTCACCACTCCGATTCCGGAAGGAAGCACCGGCACCCTCTTCTTCCGATTCCGCTCCAGCGCGAATGCCGGCCAAGCTGACTGGGTCGTCGGCTCCTCCGATATCGCCGCCCCCACTAATTGGCCCGATTACGAAGGCTACGTCCGTTTTTCCGATGGCGGCACCGCAGATGATCTCGATATCGATGTCCGCGACGGAGGAGGGTTTACCGAAGTCGGTGGCGCCGACCCCGACGTCTGGATCAACGTCTGGCTCGTTCTCGATAACACGGCCGATACCACCGATGTTTACTACAACACCACCACAGTTGACGCAACAGCAGCCGGAACCATCTCCCTCATCGGGTCAGGATTTCGAAACGGAACCACCAATGGCCTCACCACCCTCCTCGCTATCAACAACGAAGCTGGCACGACGACCTACATCGATGACATTTACCTCGATCTCTCCGGCGAAAACCTCACCCATCCATTTGCTGAAGACAGTGACAGCGATGGCATGATCGATGCCTGGGAAGAAACCTTCTTCGGCGACCTTTCCCGCGATGGCACGGACGATTTTGATAGTGACAATCTCACGGACCTGGCTGAACACGACGGGGGCACCAACCCCACTCTTAAGGACAGCGATGGAGATACCATCGATGACGATGTCGAGCTCGCGGGCTCTGCCAACCCCTTCGACAACGCAGCCACCAATCCCGTCAAAGCCGACTCAGATGACGACGGATTCGATGACGCCGAAGAAGGAGCCGCTTCCTCTGATCCCAACGACCCTCTCAGCATCCCGGCCCGCCCTCCCGGCTTCCTTCTCGTAGAAAACTTTGAAGGCGAGGGCATGACCATCGATGAAACATTCGACGGCGTGAACGGCTGGTCTGCCGCTGTCTCCGCTGCCATTTCGGTAACCACCGAAGAAAGAACCACCGATCAAGTAGGCCGCCTTGAGCGCCTTCTCGATGCCACCACGTCAAACGCCATTTCCAAGAGCTTAGACGAGCTCGGCTTTCAGATTCTTGAAGGCGATACCGGAACTCTTTTTTTCCAAGTCCTCGCCTCATCAACCGAGGTCGATCAAAGCATTGGACTCAGCGACGTCGCTTCCCCTTCCGGCTTTGGTGACTTCGAAGCCCAATCCGTCCTCTTCCCAAGCGGGAACCTCCGCGCCCGCGATGGCGCGGACTTCCGTGATCAAAGCCTCTTTGCCGCGAACACTTGGATGAACGTTTGGATCGTTGCTGACAACGCAAGCGACCTCCTTAAAGTTTACGTGGAATCCCCGGATGGACAAATAGGACAGATTGAAATCACTGATGACGGAGGTGTCGATCCCTTCAACTTCCGAAACGGCACCACCGATCGCCTTTCAAGCCTGCTCCTCATCACCGCCCTCGGAGGAGAAGCCGGATCTTTCATGCTCGTAGACAACATTTACGTCGATCCCACCACCGAGAATCTTTCGAGGCCGGCTCCTTCAAAAGGCAACTCCGACGCAATCAAGATCACCTCCACTTCGCTTCAAGCAAATGGCGATCTCACGATCATCTTCAGCCCGGCTGGCGAAGACTACATCCTCACCGCGTCCGATAATCTCAACGCACCTTTCACCGAGGTTGAGGATGCTATCCTTGACGATGGAAACACCTTCTTCGTCCCGGCCGCACAGCTCACCGAATCTCGCTATTTCTATCGCGTCGAAAAGCCCTAAATATCCAGCGCTGCGTCATAAAAAACGGCTTGTTGAAAAGATCAACAAGCCGTTTTTGTGAGATTCAAAATTCAGTAATCACCATTACTCTTGGGTAGCCTTCACCCGGAAGAACATCTGCTGAGCTCCGATCGATACGTTGTAGCTTTCTTCAACGACACCCGGCTCTACCGCGACTTGGCCTGCTAGGAACATGACATCATTTGCGGATGCCCAGTTCTTCATATCAGTCGATGCCTCGAGCTGCACATCTACTCCGCTTACTCCGACCCGACGACGGAATTTCAGAGTCGAGGCATCCAGATAGCGTAAGCCAAGGCCCACATCACTTCCATCCGTATCGGAGGTTCCAAAGACAAACTCCATGAGAGCTGAGACTCCATCAGAGTCCATATCAGCATCCGCGGAACCAGTGAACATCACTCCATCTGGAGCACTCGGAGTACCCCCTGGCACCAAGCTCGCACGCCAGCTTTCCGGCAATGCGTGGTCAGGATCTCCCTCCGCATTGATCAGCACCAAACTCGCACCGTCCCCATCAGCAGTCTCCGGCCATGGAGCCTCATCCCCATAGCGTAAAGTTCGAATGACGGAATCATCTGCCGCAAGAAGCGTGAGACGATCTCCGCCATTATCCAACGAATTGTCGTTTAAAAAGACACCTGCTACCGGTAATCCAGATCCATAAAGTGCCTCAAAAGCGATCTGATTTCGCACCGCCAAAATCCAAGCACCTGGATCCAACATGGTCCCTAGTGGAAACTCAAAATCGAGGCCCTCGCTAAAGCGCACTCCACTCAAATCAATCACGTCCGCTCCAATATTCTGGAACTCGATAAACTCGGTCTCATCAGAACCATCCGGGTTATACATGATCTCGGAGATTACCAGATTTGCCGCGCTCGCTGGCACACCTGTATAGAAAGTCGCCTCCGTCAGAGCGGACCAACTGCTCCCATCAAAGACCCGTGCCCGCACCTGAACCGGCTCATTGATTGGCACCGTTCCGGTGTAGAGAGTCGCACTCGGGCTGATCGCGACCTCGGATCCCAGGACCGCCGAAACAATTGCATCGAGCAAAAAGTCACTCGAACCGGCACCCGCATTGAATCCATGCATCGCCAGCACATTTTCCCCCACTTGCAGCGCAGAAATTCCTGTCGCCCCCAGATCGAAGGGCTCATAAAGAACCGCCAGCGATTCATTATGAGTCAAGCCTGTCGCATCCCAATCCAGCACTGAGGGAGCATTATCCTGAGCTACTTCCATTCCATTCACGAAGGCCACAAACCCGGAATCATAACGCACCCCCAAAGTCAGATTTTGAACTCTGTCCAAGGTCAATTGATCGGGAATCGTGAAAGTCATCCGCACCAGGCAAGACGGGCTATTACCGCGCATTTCATCCCTGACATCGATATCGTATAAATCGGCATAGTTACTCGGAAAATTCTCGTAGCCCACAGAAGTTCCGCTCAACCATCCGCTATCGTCAAAAGGCTCAGCACCACCACGCCAAGTCGCGCCTAAGGCATTGTCCAGCGGGACAAAAACCCGCATCGCTGCCCCTGCCTCAATCAACTCCACCGTGCTCACCTCCGCGGGAATCCGTGGATCACTTCCGTCTGTGGTATAGTAGATAGTCTCACCATCCCCGCTATTCATCTCGAGAGGATGCCCGACCGACAAACGTCCACCATAAACATCAAACTCTGGAGCTTCCAACGACGGCAGGTAACCCGCCGCCCGATACTGGGCGATGACATTATCCGTCCTCACCGGGAAATAAGTATCAAACAAGCGCGTCCGCTCCGTCATCCAATCCCCGTCCCTATCATATAGCGGAATCGGCGATGGCGTTCCTCGTGGATCCACATCTCGGCGGTAGTCTCCCCACCGAGCAGACTCCGCAACGATCGCGTCAAACATTTGATCCTTCCGCACGTCCCACATCGTCGTCACCGCATCCGGAGTGAGCAATCCATTGTTCATAAGATGCTTCTGCACCCGATCCGCAAACAAGATACGATACTCATCATTCGCCAGTAAGCTCCGCCAAATTCGCGAAGGATTATTTGCCGTCGTAAGCGACAACACATTGTCCGTCGGATTGATGAAAACAAACTCACTATCCCAGCTCAGGAAGTGCCACTTCCCGCCATTCCGATTCCGGAGGATATACCAGTTGTGATGATCCCAATCCAAATTCGCGCCATATTGCTGAATCATCATGTAATCAGTAAACGACTCCAGATCGAGCATCTCAGAAAGCTGTGCATATTTCACAGGATCATCCAGACCACCGTTTGCAAAACTCATCAATGCCGAAAAATCTGCTTGGGCATTCTCCCCGTCAATCGCTTCTCCACTGTTCAACGCATCAATGTCTTCCTTATCCCCACCAAGATAGGACTCACCAAAACCAGCGGATCCCCGCTCAGTCGGGTTATACATTCCCCAATAAATTCCATTGATATAAAGGTGCGCATACATCGATCTTGCTGCCGGATGACCCATCGCTAGCTGAACATCCTTCGCCCACTGGTCCCGGATATATTGCGCGCGCCCTCGGTTATCCCCTTTAAAGGTGTTGTGGTGCAGCCACGATTGATTACCAGCGCCACGCAGAATCAACTGATCAAATTGCTTCGTCGCATCTGGATCATCTGGAAACAAATCATAATCCAACTTCGTCGGTCCAAATTCCCTTTTAAAAGAAACCCGGAAAGAGTGCTTCGGGTTCTTCGAAGGAACCCGGGTGTGCCCTCCCTGAATCCGGATTCCCGCATCTACCTGAATCCCCTGGCGCTCCCCATTGGGGTGAATGATTTCAAACGACACCGGCCGCTCCCATGCGCTCCCGCTCTGCTGTGGGTTCTGATAGATTCCTGTCGCCGGATCGAACAAGTTTCCCTTATCCGTCACCAAGGAAATCGTCGGGATCGAAAGCAAGGCATCGTCCACGATCGAGCCATATTGCGCGCTCTGCGTGATCTCCGGGTCCATTTCATAATCCGCTATTTCCGTCCCATTTCCCCCATCACCCTTCCAAGTTGCTGGATAGCCTGCCGGAGAATTTCCCTGCGTTAAAATATCGGCCGGAAAGATATAAGTGTGCGTGTCGACATTCGTCGGAAGGTGACCTTCCTTAAATGCCATCGCCCGAAGTGGAGTCGTTTGCGAAATCATAATCGACGCTGGTGCCGCCACCTCGGCGCCATTTCCCGGTGAAGGCAGCGAACCATCTGTGGTGTAAATAATCGTGGCCCCTTCCGTCCCCGCGTCGACCACCACCGTGATCGCTTGATCATAGACCCCACGGTCCATTGAGAACGACGTGTCACCCACAAATCCCACGAACCCGCTCCCATTGCTCTGACCGGGCGTCGGCGAGGTAAAGTAAAGCAGCTCCACAGTCTCACTCGCGGCCACTCCAATTAGCTCGGGCGAGATCAGAAAATCACCGTCAGCCGCATTCACATTCAAGCCATGAATCGCCAGCACATTAGTGGAATTCGCCACCAACAAATCGGTGAAAGCGGTGACATCAATTTCCTCAAACTCAATCGCATCCTGATTCGCTCGTTCGCCCGCCGCACTCGAATCCCAGCTCACGTTCGCGGGCTCATTCCCCGCTGCGATCTGCGTGCCATTTAAATAAGCGATAAAGCCATCGTCATAGCGCATCCGAAGCATCAAGGAACCAAGCGTATTTAAATCACCCACTTCAAATGGCATCCGGAAGTAAGCACTCGCAGAATTAACCGCCATCGCCGCCTCAATATCTCCCTCGGCATCGATGAAATCCGCCAAGCCCAAACCACTCGCGGGATTCCCCAGATTCTCTCCGTCGGCTAGATAAATGTCATCGATCAAAAGCGCTCCCGTGGTCCCACTTCCCGTCCGTGCGAAAAAGTTAGCAATCGCATTTGTCGCACTTCCGTTCCGAAATCCAAAGACCGTCTGCGCTCCCGCATCCAGCTGCGTCCGCTCTGTCAAGGCCCCACCTTTCATGTGGACCTCATAGGTGTCGGACGCGTTATCAATGACCATCCATACCTCATACCAAGTGTTGTCAGCGAAGGTATCCACCGGATCAAAAGCACCCGCATCGCGCACGTTCCAAATATCATTTTTCTGGTTATTGAACTGCGTCTCAAAATCTGAAAAAGCCGTTCCCGGCGCGCCCATGTCCGTTGATCCTATGGAAGCATCCACAATTCCCTCACGCCTGACCCGATAAAATAAAGTCGAAGTCTGCCCGTCCGAAATCGACATCGCTTTCCAAGTTCTCACGTTATCTGCCGTGAGCGACATGACTTGATTCTCCACATCCGCTGGATCATTCGCCACCGTTGCCGTCGCGGCTGAAGTCGACCATCCCCCCTGACCATCCAGCGCGCCCGCATTCAGCGAGTCAAAACTCTCCACCAGATTAAAGCCCGTAGGCCCTCCACCCTGATCAAAGCCCACGCCCGTTTTCACCACCTGCCACACCGAGTCATCAAGAGGTCCTCCACCGGTCCAAGAGAGACCCAGACTTCCATCAATCGGCACCAAGACCTTACCGCCGTCTCCGTTCTTCACAAAATCCGTCGTCGCCAGCGTCGCTATTCCACGACCATAAGAAACATCCTCCTCTTGCTGCGGATATTTCGGGTTAAAGGACGTCGCCACGCTCACACCATCCGGCTCGATGAGCGCCAGATACTCCCCACTCGCAGAAAGCTGAAAATTCGCATGCAGCTCTTCCGACGCTCCCACGGGCTTCCGATCCTTCCCTGAAGCAAAAACCACTACACTTCCACCCGGAGCAACGAATCGCGACGGAAAACTCCACCGCGAGCCCAGCGCTTCCACATCATCAGTCAAATACCACCCTTCCAAGTCCAGCAATGCATCTCCTTCATTGGTGACCTCGATCCAGTCACTGAAATCGCCATCCTCATCGGCCAAAGTCGTCCGATTGGACGCCATGAATTCAGAAATGACAAAATCCGCCGACAGCGGGCAAAAGGACAGGAGCGCGAAAGGCAAAAAACGAAAGAGAGAAGGTTTCATACGAAAATAGTGGGGGAGAGAAACTGTAACATAAAAAAGCATCCGCTGGCAAATTGAAGCCAACGGATGCTGCAAAAAAAACGTGAACGCTCCTAGGAACGACGACGATGCAGTCCGAAGGCCAGCCCAACAAGAGCAAGCAGCGAAGTCGCGGGCTCTGGAATCGCAGCTGGATTGGTCAGATTCGCTCCTGCGGTATCCACATAGATGTCATCGACAAGGCCAGCATTTCCAGCATTGTTGCCGCGGATAAACAGATTAATTAAATCGTCATGCACTGTATTTTGGGCAGTCGCGCGGAAAGCTCCGGAGCCTGCGGCCGTTGTAGCATCACCATTTCCCTGATTGATATAGACTGTCGTGACATCCAAAGTGTGATCAAGAACCAACCATACGTTATACCACTCATCCGCATTGTAAGTGCCAACGTTTGCAAAACCTCCGCCATCACGCACGTCAATGTTATTTGGATCTCCTACGTTCACCTTGTTGAAACGCATGTAGCCTTCGTAGTTATTCCAGTTACCAGTGGGGTCCGCCACATCTGAAGTTCCCAAGACGAAATCTGCAAAATCAGTAGCCCGTGCACGGAAGAAGACCGTTCCAGTGGTTCCATCTGCGATGGTCGGCATCGTTTTAAATACACTCGATGTGTTCGTGTCACGGGTGGTGCTCAAAACTGTATTCCCGGCATCTGACGGATCGGTAGCAAAAACCGAGATCTGATCAGGGTCAGCGGTCCAACCACCGACGCCATTGACATTAGTGCCCGCGGTGTAGCTTTCAAAATCATCCAAGAGCGTAAAAACGGCTTGGGACGGTAAGGTTAAAAGGGCCAGTGTCGAGACACCTACACCCATAAGTTTATTCTTCATAGTTCTGTTTGTTTAACTAAAACAGGATGTTCTTATCCAATCCTCTAGGAGAACTCAACCTAAAACCTCCCAGAATGATCAAACGTCAGCCAATTTGGCATTACTCAATAAAACCGAAGAATGAAATCCCTCCGGATCTCTACTTAAGGGAAACAACCACCATTTTACCACCATTCGAACGGGCAAACAGTTTGCCATCCGAGAAGGCCGGCGGCGCCCAGCAAAGCTTGGGAAGGATCTGATGCTTTCCCGTCATCGTAAATTGGTTCCCGCTGTCTTTTCCAAAGATGAGCTCACCCGTTTCAGAGAGGATGACGAGATGGTCGCCCGACATCAGAGCCGATCCACGGGTGCCTGGAATCGGCGACACCCACTTCATTTTTCCCGTCTTCATCTCCATGCGATAGACCTCCGCTCTCATCCCTTTGTCTCCGAAGACCCCAACGATGTCGCTGTTCTTTGGCATGGCATTTTGAAAAATCATGCGACGTTCCCGATCACGATGCAGTTCCTTCGGCTCTTCGCCTGACAATTCGAGCACTATGTAACCCATGCCGTATCCGGAAGAAAAGTAGAGCATATTATCCTGGAAAACCGGGTTGGAAGCATTGACGTCGTAGGGCGTTCTCCAGCCATGCTCGAAAATGACATCGCCTTTCGCCTCCAAATCATAGGCCACCAGCGTGCGGCCATGAAAAACGAATGCGGTTTTCTTTCCGCGATAATTCTCAATCACGGGCGCTGAGTAACCGGCTCGGGTCTCGTCTTTCGATTGCCATTTCAGCTCTCCAGTCTTCAGATCGAGAGCCACCATCGCTCCGTCTTTTGAACACGGGAGACAGAGAAGGAGTTCCCCAAAAACAACGGGCGATGCGGAGTAACCCCAGGTCGGAGCCTTCCCTTTGAAGTCCTTCTTGAAATTCTTTATCCACTGAATCTTCCCCGACTTGAGGTCATAGCACACCAAGCGCCCACTCTTGGATAAAGTGTAAACCCGATCTTCGTTAATCAAGGGCGTCGCACCTGGACCACCTGTATAAAACTTGGGATCCAATTTCTCTTCATAAGTATCTTTCCACCGCACCTTTCCCGTCGCGGCATCAAAGCACCACACCGTGTCCTTGTTAGATGAATTTCCCACTGTGATCGCAGATCCACCCGCCACCGCAATTGAGGAACATCCCTTTCCAATCTCTGCGCTCCAAAGAGTCTTCGGTGCCTGATCTGCCCAATCAATTTTGAACTCCTCAGCAACTATCCCATTGCCTTGAGATCCCAAAAAACCAGGCCACTCCGCTCCCTTGAGAACGAGGGGAAGAACCAAACAGAAACCGAGAATTGCTTTCATCAGGGGATACTCATAGCCACTCGAAGGAATCTTGCAAGGGGACGATCTCTTTCCTGATTTGCACGAAACTTCGCGGCCGCCCTCAGATTTCTTCCCAAAACATGAGCAGCAAGCCACAGGACTTCCGACTCACAGGCTTCCTCGCACCTTTCGCGATCTTCATCCCGCTTCCTTGATCGGAACGCGGGATTTTTTGTTTCTTGAAGAAATTTTGTTTGCTTCCACACGCACCTCCCAAAAGAAAGGAGACGGGTGCTTCCCATGCCCTGCCAACAACAAAAAGAGGCGCTTCTGGAAATTCCTAGCGGTCCTGACTGTCATAAACGGCATCTTCGAGCGCTTCTTCAGCGGGGCCATACCATTGTTGAAGGAAGTAAAGACGAAGCATTCGCTCCAGTCCGATCGGTGGTCGTCCACGTTTCCCGTCCGGGTAGTAGGGCTAGATTGCCACGAGAAGTTGATCCCAGGGAACGGTAATTTCCATCTCCGCGAGAAACTTCTCCCGGCGAGTCGTCTTGCCCTTCCCTGCGAACTCAAATTCTGAAAATCACCGGCTGGTGATCCATGGACAAAAATATCTCAGATATTCCACTCGCCGACCACTCAGATTTAATCAGCGTTTCCCTAGAGCAGAGAGAATGGAATCTCCCTACGTAGGGGTTCCTGTGCTGGATGTGAATCCTGTGAGAAACTTGCCTGTAACGACCTGGTTAGCAATTGAGGTCGAGCTTTGGGAGCCACTGATATCTCCCGAAAGCAGTCCGGTAAAACTCACGACGTCCGCTGCGATTGAGGCGATCAACGGACTTCTCCAACTCGCATGGCGTCGAGCCCGCGGCTATCGCAGATTTGAGAACTTCCGAGCGATGGCATACTGGATTGCAGGCCGCCTGGAGATCCCAGCCATGAGGAGCCCTACCCACTAAACTTCCAGAAGCGCCGTTTTTACTCGGTCGTTCTTTTTATTGTTGGAGGTCTATCTTTCCCGGTGATGCTTCTCCCAGATTGCCTGCGGGGCTTTTATGAAGAAGTATCTGATCGGGTTCCTGCCCACTGGGGCATTCTCTCCTTCTGTTGGGAAAACTTGACGCGAGCGGACAAATTTTTGCGAACCTTGCTTATTTCGGATATCTTTAGTAAAAATTCTAAATGCCCCGCTGCGCCTTGATTTCTTTCTTCCCACTTCTGATTTCTTCCTGCTCCCTCGTCACGACCCCGGTAAAAATCGTCGGGAAAGTAGCCACCACCACCATCGGTTTGACCGGAAAAGCAGCCGGCGCGGGAATCGATGCCATCACGCCGGGAGGCGATAGCGAAATAGCGGAAGATTAGCGCTAAAGGATGCGTATCAGGCCGCTATCATGCGCTCCCTGATTCTCCTGAGCTTCCTTTTCACCGCTTCTCTCTCCGCTAAGAAGCCGAACTTCCTTTTCATCATCGTCGATGACCAATCACCCTTCGACCTGAAGGTTTACGATCCCAAGTCCGCCCTCGAAACCCCCAACATCGACCGCTTGGCTAGGGAAGGCCTCGTCTTCGATGGCTCCTACCACATGGGCTCCTGGAAGGGCGCGGTCTGCACCTGCTCCCGTCACATGATCATGACCGGACGCACGGTCTGGCATCTCCCCGGCTTCAAGACCAAGGATAAGGGAGCCAACGTCGGCCAGCTAAAACTCGTTCCCCCGAATCTCGAGAAAAACTCCCTCCCCGCGGTCTTCAATCGCGCCGGATACGACACCATGCGCACCTGTAAAAAAGGCAACTCCTACGCAGGCGCCAACAAGGAATTCCAAATCGTCAAAGACGCCACCAAGCGTGGCGGCGACAAAAAAAGCGGCTCCCACTGGCACGGCCAACAAGTCATCGACTACCTCGGCGACCGCGAAACCAAGAAAACCGAGGAACCCTTCCTCATCTACTTCGGCTTCTCCCACCCTCACGACGAGCGCAATGGCACCTCCAAACTCCTCGCGAAGTATGGCGCTAAAAATCACCGTAATAAAAATTCCCTCCCCGCCCTCGATCCCAAGCAACCCGCCCTTCCCGTCAACTACCTCAAAAAACACCCTTTCTCACACGGCCATCCCAGCCTCCGCGATGAAGTGAGTGTCCCCGGCGTCTGGAAGAACCGCGATGAAGCCACCATCCGAAACGAGATCGGTCGCGAGTTCGCTTGCTCCGAAAATATCGACATCCAAATCGGGCGCGTCCTCAAGAAACTCGAAGCGATGGGTGAACTCGACAACACCTACATCATCTATACCTCCGACCACGGCATGGCCATCGGCCGCCACGGCCTTCAAGGAAAACAAAACCTCTACGAGCACACCTGGCGCGTCCCCTACATCGTCAAAGGACCCGGCGTCAAAAAAGGTCGCGTCCAAGGAAACATCTACCTCCTCGATACCCTCGCCACCCTCTGCGACCTCGCTGACATCGAAGCTCCCTCCAGCGACGAAGGCACCAGCTTCAAACCCGTCCTCACCGGTGAAAAGAAGATCGTCCGCGACACGCTCTTCGGAGCCTACGCCGGTGGAACCAAACCCGGCATGCGCTCGGTGAAAAAAGGCGATTGGAAACTCGTCAAATTCGACGTCCTCGATGGCAAAGTACGAGAAACCCAGTTGTTCAACCTCAAGGATAACCCCAACGAGTTCCTCCCCGAGCACGGCAAAAAAGATCCAAAGCTCACCAACCTCGCGACCTCAAAAGAGCACGCCGCCAAGCTCAAGGAAATGGAAGCCCTCCTCAAATCCGAGATGGAACGCCTCCACGATCCCTACCCGCTTTGGGATCAAAAATAGGGTCGCTTAGGATTCTAATGGATCGCCATCCAAATCTCTATTTTTGTGCTCTTCGAGAATCTGAATCGCAGGCTCAGCGTCTTTCTCAGGAACTTGAAGCCGGATCCCCTGCTTTGCCATTCCGATGAAGGGGTCGACGCTCGCACTTACCTCGTCTGGGATAAAAGCTTCAATCCCGTGCGCCCCTAGCGTCATTTTCATTGTTTGAATGAGATCGAGATTGTTGAGGCGAACGATTGTTTTCATTTGCTTAAGCTAGCACTGAATTCCTTTTTCAACATGCAGAAAGCAAAGAATTAGCGCTCTTTGATATTCCCATATTCTTCCAATCCGACACACTTCCCACAAATAATGATCAAATACCTCCTTGTTCTCCTTCTCCCCACCCTCGCGCTCGCCGCCGATAAACCCAACATTCTCTGGATCGTCAGTGAAGATAACTCCTCCCACTGGCTCGGCTGCTATGGAAACAAAGATGCCCAGACCCCTAACCTCGACGCCCTCGCCGCGCGAAGCACCCGCTTTACCGCCGCCTACTCAAACGCGCCCGTCTGCGCCGTCGCCCGCGCCACCATTCTCATGGGAATCTACTCCCCCACGATGGGCACCCAACACATGCGCAGCCGACATGACATCCCATCAAATTTGACCCCTTACGTCACCCACCTTCGGAAAGCTGGCTACTACACCAGCAATGCCTCGAAGACCGACTACAACTTCGAGGGAAATGACAAAGCCCTCTGGGACGAGTGCTCCGGCAAGGCCCATTACTCCAAACGCCCCGACGGAAAACCCTTCTTTTCAATCTTCAATCTCACCGTCTCCCACGAGAGTAATCTTTTCCCCGCAAAAATCGCCAGTAATCGAAAAAAGGGCCTCATCCCAGAGACGCCCCGACTTGACCCCGCGAAAATGTTCCTCCCACCTTACGTCCCCGACCTCCCAGAGATGCGACACGACTTCGCGGTCTACCACGACACCATGACCGCTCTCGACACCCAGATTGGCGGTATCCTTGCAAAACTAGAGAAGGACGGCCTCGCTGATGACACCATCGTTTTCTACTACGGCGACCACGGCGGCCCTACCCCACGCGGCAAGCGCTACCTCCACGACACCGGAGTCCGCATCCCAATGACCCTCCACGTCCCCGAAAAATGGAAGCACCTCAGCACTTTCAAAAACGGCAGCGTCAGTGATGAAATCGTCTCCTTCGTCGATCTCGCCCCTACCCTCCTCTCCCTTGCTGGCCTCAAAGACGACCCCAACATGCAAGGCCGCCCCTTCCTCGGCCCCAATCGCGAGGAACCCGCCGAAGACGCTTACGCCTTTCTCTTCGGCGACCGTTTCGATGAGATCTACGGCCTCCGACGTGGCCTCACAACCGGTCGCTACAAATACGTCCGCCACTTTACTCCACACACCTGGGGCGCACCGTACTCCTTCTATCAGTTCCAAATGGCTTCCTGGCCCGCTTGGCATGAAGCTTGGAAAAAAGGAAAGCTCTCTGGCGTCCACGCAACCCTTTGGGAAAACAACCAGCCCACCGAAGAACTCTACGACACCCAGATCGACCCCTGGGAAATTAAGAACCTCGCCACAGACCCCACCCACGCCGAGCGCCTCAGATCCATGCGCGGTAAGCTTGTCGCTCACATGCTCATGATTCGCGATACCGGACTCGTCCCCGAACCGCTCTTCGACATCGTCCGCGGTGACAAGACCATTATGGAAACCGCCGCTGATACTTCACAAGACGCCTGCGAGAAGCTCCTCAATCTCGCCTTCATTGCCTCCTCCGGCGATCCTGACGGCCAGCAAGGACTCGAGGAGGCTACGACTCACAAAAACCCCATCGCGCGCTTCTGGGCCTACAGTGGGCTCGTTACCCTCGGTGAGAAAGCAATCTCCAGCGAAAAGGTCATCGTAGCCGGCCTCAAGGACGAGATTCCGCTCATCCGCGCCCAAGCTGCCATCGCCCTCCACAACATCGGCCACAAGCAATCCGCCGTCCAAGCCCTCGTCAAAGAGCTCGACGCCAAACTCTCCATTACTAACGAGGCAATGATCATCAACACGCTCATGCAGATCCGCGAAACCCAAGCGATCCCCAAGAGCTGGTATGACCGAAACCTCAGTAAGGAAAAGAACTGGAGCAAACTCCGCCTAGGAACCCTCGCTGAAAATGTCTCTATGTTTCATACCGCCAAAAAGAAGTAATCGAATTGTCGCAATTCTTCCTCAACCAAGCCTCAGTTCTTTTCCCTCAACCAAGTATTTCAACGTTCAGTGTTTAGAGCTCGATGTTCAGTTGGTTGTCCCCATCCCCCAGAGACTGTGAACGGGCATTTTCTATTATCTTCTTCTTCTTATAGGGAAGAACAACTCGTCTGAATCCCTGTTCCACCGCGTCACTTCAAGCGTTCCACCGGACGAATAACCTGCGAGGAGCACCGCGAATAGCAGAGCCAAACGGGGATAAAATTGGGAATGGCTCCACTTACTCTATTTTCTTACCCACCTATTCACAGAGTTACCGACGGGCTGAAAAGAGAGCACACGAGACGTCATGAAGGACAGACTGAAGCAGCCATATATCCAGATTCTGATCGGGTCATTTTTCATCTATTGTTATATTCTCTTCGGCACCGATTTCCGTGGAGCAAGCTGGATGGGTGCGCAGTGGGTCCCTTTCCTGTGGATCGGGATCCTTTCTGCAATTTTTGGAATCATAAAATTTTCCAGACATTTTGGCAAAGGGAGGCAGGAAGAGGTGCGAGATAGTTTGAATGCATTGTCTCTAGCGCTTTCCATGGCAGGACTCGCCGCCACGGGTCCCATTGGGAAACTTCTTTTAGAACGAGATGTCGAGGAAGCGAAGGACTACTGCTAGGCCTTGATCGAGGATGGAGACATTTCCCCAGATAAATATGGCGCTTATCCAGGCACGTTGGAAAAAGTCGTCGTGGAAGAACAGCTGCCTCGTCTCCTAAAAAGACCTCGTCTCCTAAAAAGAAGGACGTTCTATCAAAATTTAGGACCCTCCTACTAATTGTCATTTCAGATTGGCTTTGATCTGCGATGGGTTTATTCATCGGATCGGCAACGGTAGATGTTACGATCCCAAAAGTTATAAATATGAGCAACGATGACCTCCACTGGATGACCCTCGCCTTAGAGGAGGCTCAACAGGGCATTGGTCTTACCGCTCCTAATCCCGCGGTCGGCTGTGTCCTTGTGCGCGATGGTGAAGAACTCGCTAGGGGCTGGCATCAAAAGGCTGGAACTCATCATGCTGAGCGCAACGCCCTCTCCAAACTTGAGTCCGGCCAGGCTAAAGACGCGACAGCTTACGTGACTCTCGAACCTTGCAGCAGTCAAGGGACGACCGGCGCTTGCACCGATGCCCTAATCGAAGCCGGAATTTCGCGCCTCGTTTATGCCATCCCTGACCCAAATCCTTCTCATGCTGGTCGAGCCGATGAATTTCTCCGTGCGTCGGGGATCGAGGTCAGCTCTGTCCTACTCGAAGAAGAATGCCGCCACCTCATTCGCGGATTCGCGATGGTGCAAACTCAGGGCCGCCCCTGGGTCATTGCTAAGACCGCGATGTCGCTTGATGGAAAAATTACCCGCCCCCCCAGCGAAGGCCAATGGCTCACTGGCCCCGAAGCACGAGAAGATGTTCAACTCGTGCGAGCGGAGGTCGATGCCATCATCACCTCAGGCGCCACCGTCCGCCAAGATGATCCTTCTCTAACTCTCCGCAGTGCCGCTATTTCTCCTCAGAAGAAGCAACCTCTTCGGGTCGTCCTCACGCGCTCTGAGATCGATCAATCGGCCTACCAAATTTTCAACGACAGCTACCCTACCCGCCTCTTTCAAGACGTTCCAATTTCGGGAGTTCTTCGTACTTTAGCAAGCGAGGGGATTAATACCGTCCTCTTGGAATCAGGAGGTGATTTAGTGGGTGCTTTTCTTGATGAAGGATTCATTGATGAATTTGTCATCTACTACGCCCCCATTGTCACTGGTGGTCCTACTCCTGCGATTGGTGGTAAAGGCCCAGGGAGCCTCGAAGAACGTTACTCTCTCAAGGACACCACTCTCGTCCAAATCGGTCCCGATCTTCGGATGCGCGGGATCATTGATCGAGAGGGTCCCCTACCATTGGAAAGGTAGTCAGAAGGTTCCGATGCTCATTTTTCCGTCCGTTTCCTTTTCTTCGAAAAAGCATCCTTTCGTTTGCTTCTGCCTGAAGTTAAGGCTGTGGTCGAAGCCAACCCTAGATGATGCCGAGATGACGGTTTCGACGATCGGGAAGTTGTTTTGGTATTTCATGGCCGCGGTGACTTTTTTAATCTCCCGTGATCATATTACGGTGCTGATCATCGTCGGATTTACCGATCTCATCGGACGAATGTTTGGGATCAGATCAAGCTACTTTTTTGTTCCACTGTGGATCATTTGTGTGGTTCTTGCGTCCTTATTCCTAGGCGTGTTGGAATTCTTTCTTGCCTAGAAGCCAGCGCAGAAAGTTCTTAAATCACTATCGCTGAATCCAGTAAGTAATGCCCTGTTCTTTGAGGAATTCTTTGGCCTTCTTACCTTTGAGTGTGCGAGAGTAGAAAGAAGCCCGGCTTGGAGACATTGGGGCATGCCGACGCTCACTGAAAGTGGGGCGTGGCTGACGGGCCAGGCAGGAAACCACGCAGGATTAGGATTGAGCTTCTCGAGAGAAGTCATTGGGGTTTTGGGTGGAACGATCGAAGTGTCTCAAGTCACCTCAGATCGTATTGCCTTCGTGGTGACGCTGATCGCTTGAAAAATCTACCCAAACATCTGTGTCCAGTGACGTTCGTATTGGCCGACGCCGATCTTTTTGTGACCTCCCTTAAACATGTTTTTGTGATGGCCGGGTGAGTAGAACCACCCTTTGTTGGCCGCTGCAGGTGACTGAGACCCCATGTAGATATTTTCGCCAGACCAGCTTGTGCCGGCTTTGGCAGCGCGGTCTCCGGGGCTCCTTTTTCCGGGGACGGGAGACATGTGGTCGAAGAACTTGAGCTTGTTCATGTCCTCGGAGTGGCCACGGCTTGCTTCACAAAGTTTTGGGTCAATGACGAGGGCGCTTTGTCCGAGGAGCATGCGCCACTCATTGACCTCGCGGATGCACTCGCGCTCCCCGGCGGGGATTTTCGACTTCGCTGCGATGTCATCATTCTTCTTCATGATGCGGAGGCCATCGCGATCGAGACCACCGAGTTTTTCGGCAACGTCTTTTTCAGATTGAAGAATCATGACTTGGGCCTCTTCTTGATCAGGTAATACCGCAGCTTCCACGAGGGCATCGCGGAAGTTCGCAAGTACGATAATCATCGTTCTTAATTTTTGAAGAGAGGGTTTCGAAGTCGCGAGGAGTTCCTCGGGCTTCGGCATGAGGATTTTTCGGAGCCCATCGATTGCGGGTTTTGAAACTTTAGGGATTTCCTTTTTCATCGGACCCTCGGGCATGTTGCGCACGCGCATGAAGTCAGCGCGGTAGGTTTTGATCATACGACTATGATCAGTCTTGAGCGCACCGGAATATTTTTCCTTAGCTTCGGCTTCGTAGTCCGAGAGATATTTATCGCGGAGCTTGGGCCATGTTTTATCATATTCCTTGAGAATGGCTTCGACTTCTTTTCCCTCAAGGGCCTCCAGACTTTCGATGAGGTTATCGGTGCTGGTTTCGGTCTCGATACAAGTTTGTAAGCGAGAGAGGATTTCATCGGTGGCACGCGGAGCTGCCGTGGCGAGCTGGGAGATGAGGCCGAGCAAAAGGATGATGCGAAGCATAGTGGAGATTATAACGAGAGAGCTTCCTTGTCTTTCCAAAAAAGAAGGACTCCGGTGAGGGAGTCCTTCTTCATCATTCCATTATAATTTATCGGCAGGTCGGTGTGCGGTATCTGCTACGGTAAGACGAGCGCTGCTGATATCTGCCACGCTCAGAGTAGTGGCTCCGCTGCTGGTGACGGCTTTGGACATAAGGTCTACGCTGCTGTTGGTAGTGACTTTGACGATGGACGGTGCCGTGCTGACTGCAGTGGTGCACGGTGGGGACACTGTAGTAGCGGTAGACTGGGTGGCGGTTGCAATCGTAACCAGCGAAGACGCGCTTCGTTTGGATGGCACATCCGCAGGCATGATGACCGCTGGTGTAAGTGGTGGAGTAGCCTACTCGCAAAGTGCCTGCTTCAGCGATTGTAGGAAGAGCGAGCCCGCTAGCGGCGAGGGCGATGATGATGGTCAGTATTTTTCTCATGGTCTTAATTCGGGTTTTTGGTTTCCCGGTGCTGAACAATGCGACGAGGCTTATTCGGATTTCATTCAAAGAAATTTTCTTTGGTGGTGTCGCTTTAGGGTTGAGAGGTCATTCCAAAAAGGGGCTGACATTATAATGAATGTTTCCTGAAATCTGTGGTCTAATGAGGTAACGAAAAAACCAATTATATGAACGAAGAGAATCAAAACCCAGAGTCGGATGCCGCTAAGCGCCAGTTTGAAAACATGAAAGATGCCTTCCGTTCGGGAAGCCAAGCCGGTGCCGATAAGGCACGTGAGGCAGCCCCGACGGTGAAGTCCGCTTTTGCTGAAGCTCTCCATGACATTGCTTACGGAGTTGCCTTTGGATCTAACTTTGTCGGAGCTTTTGCTGAGGAGTTTGTTCCTCAGGCGGTGCGCGATGGATTTGCCAAAGGTGTATCAGCAGGACGTGCCGCGAGTGACCGAGCACGAGAGAAGGCAGCTGACGTCATTACTCCTACTCCCCCCGCCCCCGAGACAGTCTGATAGAAAGATGAGAGACCGGTTATTCACTTGAACAAAGTATCCGGTTTCAGACGTTCTAGTCTCTGTAACAAGTGTTTGTTGTTGCATGTGTGTTCAGCAGCGGTTCTTCCTTTTGGATGGACCGCTGTTGTATTTTACGGGAGGTCGGTTTTAGAGTGGAGTGATTCCACTCGATTTGGAGCTCAATCGGCAGATCCGAGTTTTTGCTCAGAACGGCTACTGGTGCAGGGTGCGAAAATCTGTGAGACTCTCAGGGGCTTAAAATAGCGACAAAACCTATTTAAAACGCTTTAAATCAGCAAGTTACAAGATCAATGAAATAGGGCGTTTTTTAGCGCTTTTTTAGCTAAATGACGCAAATTGGCTAGTTTAGGCCCCAAATTGTCCTTTTTCGTCAGCTACGACTTTGGAAAAAGGCCCGTTTTGGTATTTCTGAGATCATCCATTATGTCATGGTCTCACGATGCGATTTTGTAAGCGTCGGAAATTTAAGGAGCTGACTCTTGGATTGAACATTTTTGACAATTTGAGTATTCTGAGGAAGTGAAGCGGTCGATTCTTACTCCCCTCACTTTTATCACGATGGGCGGATTCATTGGATGGGTAATATCAGAGGTCCAGCATCATGAATTGGAAGGCGGGGCCAAAGAAGATGCGAAGCAGATCCGGGTTAGCGATCGAGGCACGAAGCCACGCAGTGAGAATCTAGATCGCGACTCTCGTTCTGCTCCGAGGATGGAGAGGGCTCCCCTCGTGAGCCGTTCTTCGAAGGCGCACCAAGAAATTTCCCGACGATTAATTTCTGAGCTCCACAAAAGTCATCTGACCGCTCGGAACTCAGCTCTTGATGAAATAGAGAATGCTCTCGAAAATGGAGTTCTTGGAGTAGATTAACGAAGTACCCTGAACAAGGTTAGGGCCCGCTTGGACGAAGATTCTGATTAGCGAGCCTGTCTTGTCTTTTCGGGTTTAGTTGCTAGGTTGCGCCTCCTTCCATGTATCGCTACCCTAAAGAATACGACGTCCTCGTCATCGGAGCTGGACACGCCGGAGTTGAAGCTGCTCTTGCTGCTGCCCGGCTTGGTGCTCAGGTGGCGGTGCTGACTCAGAATCTCGACACCATCGGACAGATGAGCTGTAACCCCGCGATTGGGGGTTTGGCCAAAGGACACATGGTCCGCGAGATCGATGCGCTTGGTGGAATCATGGCAGAGAATACCGATGCGACCGCAATCCAGTGGCGCATGCTCAACGCGGCGAAGGGACCATCGGTCCGCGCTCCTCGTGCTCAGTGCGATAAGAAAGCTTACCAGTTCCGGATCAAGCGCATCATGGAGGGGGTGCCAGGTGTCGATCTTCACCAGGGAAACGTCGCCAAGATCCTCGTTGAGAACGATGAGGTCCGAGGCATCCAGACTTCACTTCAGATGGAGATCGCGGCGAAGTCGGTCATCCTTTCTGCGGGCACCTTTATGCGGGGCCTCATGCACGTGGGTAAGAAGAATGAAGTAGGAGGACGCATGGGCGATGCCACCTCGACTGTTTCCGATTCGCTCAAGGAACTCGGCTTCGAAGTCGAGCGCTTCAAGACAGGGACCCCTTGTCGTTTGAATGGACGGAGCATCGATTTCTCCAAGTGTGAGAGCCAGGAAGGCGACAGCAGCCCTCCCCTCTTCTCCTACCACCCAGAGCTGATTACAAGAGGCAAGAACGACCTCTTCACGCTCAATTATTGGGAAAATGACGCGTTCCACGTGGAACAAGTTCCCTGTTGGATGACCTATACGAACCCGAAGACGCACGATGTCATTCGCGAGAACATCCACCAGTCGCCGATGTATTCTGGTCAGATTGAAGGCGTCGGTCCCCGCTATTGTCCGTCCATCGAGGACAAGGTGGTCCGCTTTGCAGAAAAGGAACGGCATCAAGTTTTCCTCGAGCCAGAGGGTCGGCACACCTTGGAATATTACGTCAATGGTGTTTCCACCTCCCTGCCCTATGATGTGCAGCTCGATTTCCTCAGGAGTATCGAGGGGCTCGAGAATTGCGAGATGATCCGACCGGGCTATGCGGTGGAATATGATTACTGCCCCCCTACCCAGCTTCACCCAACCTTGGAGACGAAGAAGATCTCTGGACTCTACTTTGCGGGTCAAATTAATGGCACCTCAGGATACGAAGAAGCGGCTGGGCAAGGTCTTCTCGCCGGTGCCAATGCCGCGCTCAAAGCAGCTGGTAAACCTGATTTTGTGCTGGGCCGTGAGCAGGCCTATCTCGGCGTCATGATCGATGACCTAGTGACAAAGGGCTGCACTGAACCCTACCGCATGTTCACCAGCCGGGCGGAGTATCGCCTCCTCCTCCGACAAGACAATGCCGACGAGCGCCTCTCGCCTGTCGCTAGCGAACTGGGTCTCCTTTCTTCTGAAAAAGTAGCTCTCTTTGATCAAAAAGTGGCCTCATTGAAAGAGGGCCGTAACTTTATCCGAGCAACGAGTCATGAGGGCATTAAGCTGGATCATTGGTTTCGTCGTGGGGGGAATTCTTGGAAGGATCTTCCTGAGGAATTGAGTTCGAAGTTCCACGTGGAACTTTGGCCAATCCTAGAGTCTGATTTTAAATATGAGGGCCACATCGAGCGTCAACGCATGGAGGTTGAGCGGGTCAAAAAACAGGAGTCTGCCCTCATCCCAGAGGATCTCGATTACCACACGATCAAGGGCCTCAAGAACGAAGCTCGTCAGCGCTTCACAACTATCCGCCCCCGGACCTTGGGTCAGGCTGGTAGGATCAGTGGGATCACCCCTGCTGATATCACGCTCCTTGTAATCTACCTTCGGAAGTTGGAGAAATCTTAGGCAAGTTCTCCGCTTTGGCGGCAGGCCTCGTAGAGCACGATGCTGATCGCGGTTGAGAGATTCAGCGATCGGGTGCTGCCGGGAAGCATGGGAATGCGGAGGGCGTTGGCGCGCTGAGTCCACTCTTCAGGGAGGCCTTTTGACTCTCGACCGAAGACGAGAAAATCTTTCTTTTGAAAGTCTGCGTTCCAGAGACCGGTCTTGGCCTTCGTGCTGAGAAACCAGAGTCGGGCATCGGGGTTCTCTTCCAGGAGATGATCGAAGGAATCCCAGACTTGGAGATCGACCTCATTCCAGTAATCGAGCCCGGCGCGACGGACTGCTTTCTCATCGAGTGAGAAACCGAGTGGCTTAACGAGATGAAGAGTCGCACCAGTGGCCAGAGCGAGTCTCCCAGCGGCGCCGGCATTATGGGGAATCTCGGGAGCGACGAGGACGATGTTCATGAGTAAAGAGGTGTTTGATTTCGGCAAATGAGAATTCCCGAAAGCACGGCTGTGAGACTGCGAGAATCTGCTTGGGATTCAAGCGGGATCTTCGGAGAGAAAAACAAACCACTCTAGAGAGCGGTATAAAGTGAAAAATAGCCCTCTTAGAAGTAGATCGTTTCCAAAGAGCGTTTTCGGTGGTAGATAAAATCATTGGAATTGTCCCCTCTTTACCAGAATCTCGCAAAAGAAAAGTTTGTCCTAATTCGTCAAAAAAATATTCACGATTGGCTTCAGTTTCAACGAGGAGCTCTCCAATTTTAGAACATAAGGCTTTCTAAAGCATTTGTTCTGTCCGTTTTTAAGGACTGTCGAGCGGCTAGATCTCTACCACTCCGTAAGGGGGGTCTTTCCCGCGCCTATAAAAAAGGCGAACCCCGAGGCTCGCCTGTTGGAAATACTATTCGTCTCAGCTTACTTATCTTTGATAACGGGTGCCAAATAGATGTTTCGATAAGAGACGCTGGTGTGGTCTCCCTGGAGGTAGATGGGGCCAGGTGTGGTAGGATCGGTATGGATCGCGCCGGAGGTTGGGGATGTAACAGGTTGGTTATCAATGACTGTTTCACCATTGAGGACGATGGTGACGTGTCGATCGACCAAGGTGATATCGTAACTTTGCCACTCGTTGCCGACTTTCCCGGCATTTTTCAAAGGTGGGATGAGGTTGAAGATCGCCCCTACCCCTTGTAACCCTTGCATCTTACTGTCGCGATCTACGACCTGTGCTTCGTAGGCCCCACGGAGATAAATGCCGCTATTGCGTTGGCTTCCGATGAGAAACTCGATGTGGAGCCAGAAGTCATCGTAGATGGCTTCGGTCTTCAGGTTCGAGTGGTCCCCTGTCGCGCTAAAATCAGTCTTGGGGGTCGCGTTCACGAGCAGGCCACCTTTTGCGCTCCAACCATTGATTTTCTCAGGTTCATGGGGAACCCAGCCGGTGAGATCTTTTCCATTAAAGAGCGAGATGGGGTGTCCAAAGCGCACTTTGGAAAGGTCCGGTGCGTTCTTGGGAATGGGGGGAATCTTTTTGCCGCTGAAGGTGATCGCTTCTGAGCTGCCATCGCGGAGTTTGCGCAGGATGGAGCCGTCTAGCTTACCGTCCTTGATTCCGATATCCACCGCTTGGTCGATGATCGCTTTCTTGGCTTTCCCCTTTTTGAGTTCGAACCTCAATCTCCCATCAATGACTTGGGCGCCTTTGATGGGCTTGAGCGAGCCAATGTAGAGGCGCATGGAGACGACGGGCTCGCCCTCTTTTTCAGAGACGCTGAGCCAAGCCGGAGTTCCGGATTCAAGATCGAGACTCCAGTCACCCAAGAGGTCTTGAGGGACGGGCTCCGCCTTGAGGGCTGAGGTCAGAGCGAGAAAGAGACCGAAGAGTTCAATGAGGTGTCTTTTCATGATGGTTGGTTGAGTTAGTTCGTTTTTCCGAGGAGATGTTGATCGAACCATTTTACAAAGTGGATCTCGTCATCGATCCGATTCGGCCAGCCGTGAGCGCCGCCTTCTTTGACCATGATCTCGGTGGTGGCTCCTTTCGCATCGGCTACCTTCTTGAAACTTGTGGCCTGATGGAGGGGAACGATGGGGTCGGCATCGCCGTGGATGATAAAGATCGGCGGGGTTTGTTTGCTGATGTGATAGATGGAAGACATGGCACGGCCGAGAGCCTCGCGGCCTTCTGCGGTTTCCGATTCTGGTCCAAAAGCGGGCTGCCACTTTGCTTGTTTCCCGACTCCTACGGCCATGTCTCCTGGCTCAGCCCAGTTCATATAGTCAGTGGGTGGATAGAAGACGGCGGCAGCTTGGACTCTGCTGCTGACGCGCTCAACAGGATCTTTTTTAGCGTCGGGATTCCCGTCGTCACCTTTGGTGGCGAGAATCAAGCTCAGGTGTCCACCGGCGCTGCTTCCAGTGACGCCAATTTTTTTAGGATTGATGGCCCAGCGATCGGCATTTGTTCGCACGAAGCGAACGGCGCGCTGCATCATGGCCATGATATCCCGCACTTTGTATCGTGGCTGCGATCCGTGGACGACGGCGAAGACGGTGTAGCCGTGGTCAGTGTAGGGTTTTGAGAAATGATCCTTCACCTTGAAGTGTCCTGATTTCCAGCCACCACTGACGATTTTTAGGATTCCGATTCCATTGGGTTTGGCTGGTTTGAAGACGTCCATGGTGAGGACGACGCCCTCGGTTTTCATATAGATGATATCCCGTTCTCGTTCGACTTGCGCGGTGAGTGGTCCGGAGATGATTGTGAATGCCAGAAGAAGAATTTTCACAAGAGAGGGCTGTGTCTGCATCGCCGAAGAGTGAAGGATGGCATCACCGCGGGACACAAAAAAAGCGAACCCTTTCGGATTCGCCTTTTGACAAATGATCGCTGCGGGGATCTAGTCCGCGAGTGCGACGTTGATACGACGGCCCTTCTTATCGAAGAAGACGTTACCAGGTGTGAGCGCGAAGAGGGTGTGGTCCTTGCCCATGCCGACGTTCGCACCTGGGTGCCACTTAGTGCCGCGCTGACGGATGAGGATGTTTCCTGCGATGACGGACTCGCCACCGAATTTCTTCACGCCGAGGCGCTTGCTGTTTGAATCGCGTCCGTTTTTGACGGAGCCCTGTCCTTTCTTATGAGCCATAGTAAAGTGGTGTAAAAGTGTGATGATTTAGCTCTGGATCCCGGTGATCTCGAGCTTGGTGAGGTGGCTGCGGAAGCCGATGGTCTTGTGGTAACCCTGACGACGCTTGAACTTGAAGGCGATGCCCTTTTTGCCACGGTGCTGCTCGATCACCTTAGCGGTGACGCCTGCTCCGGCGACGGTAGGTGCGCCAACGGTGGTGTCGGTGCCATTGTTTACGAGGAGAACCTCGCCAAACTTGATTTCCTCGTCAGCGGCCACGGGAAGTTTGTCGACACTGATGGTGTCACCTTCTGAAACGCGATATTGCTTACCGCCGGTTTTAAAAATTGCGTAGGCCATGTTAGGAATGAGGTGGCTGGGTTGTTTCCTGAGCTACGAGACCAACTCGCCGTCTCAGGAGGCGGGAATTCACCACAGTGGATCGAGAAGATCAAGATTTTTTTGAAAAAGAAGAGGAAGAAACTTGTGAAGATGTGCGAGGGCGCGTTTGGATGGGTGCAGGACTCCTAAATGATGCCACTTTTATTGCCACTTCATCTTTCTGATCTCGCTGCGACTCATGCTGCGGGAGCTGCTTTGGTTGGGGAGTTGGAGCCCGGTGGGGTGGTGGCTTTGGTGGGGGACTTGGGTGCCGGGAAAACTTCGTTGGTGCAAGGGCTAGTAAAGGCGCTGGGCGGAGGAGAGGTGACGAGCCCGACTTTTTCTCTGGTGCAGGAATATGGGGGAGGGGAGTTGGAGGTCTACCACTTCGACTTTTACCGGATCGAGCACGAGCACGAGCTCATTGAGCTCGGTTGGGATGATTACCTCGAGCGTGGAGGAATCGTAGTGGTAGAGTGGCCGGCGCTATTTCCAGAACTTTTACCAAAGGGGACGCGCTGGCTGAAAATGAGCCACGCTGATGGTGGTCGGGTTCTCAGTGAGGCCACGGATCGTGCTTAGGGAGCGAGCGCATCCGTGTCACTTGGGGCACTCGGGTGAATTCCTGTAATTCGGGCTGTTTTGGCCGGCAGCTGACCTTTTCTCCACAGTGATTACAGTGATAGTAACTACCAGCGAGGACAGAGAGGCTGCGGTAGATTCGACGACTGGCCATCAAAGACTTAGCGCGAGGGCTGATGTTTCCACTTTGGCTCCGTGAGGCTGGGAAGAGGGGAGTGGTGCAGACGGCGCAGCGGCAGCCTCCTCCCTCGGCAATCTGCACGCCCATGAGGATGGTCATGAGGATGAGAATTCCACCGGCGATGGCAAGGATGAGCAAATCGAGGGTGTAGATCCCCCAGCCGACAGTGGTGAGAAAGCAAAGGCCGACTAGGCAGCGAGACAGAAAAAGAAATGACATCGCTTTCACTAAGCCCGGATGTCGCTGTGTCGGTGACCAATTCATTGGGAACAAGTTTAACAAAAAACAAGTCCCGAATAACAAAAAATCAACCTTGATTAAGTATCAGCGTCTCTTTTTGACATCCATTTCTTCGGGTACCGTTTCGGTCATTTCAATTCCTAAGCCTACGGTTCGTCCCATGCTTTGGAGGGTGCGCCCAGGAATCTGGATGAGTGAGCGGGCAACTCCGCAAGAGCTGAAGGTCAGTGCGGCAAGTCCCAGTGAGGCGATAGCGAAGCGACGAAGAAAGTAGGTCATAGCTCAGAAATAGAGGGAGATGGAGGACAGGTCAATCTTGCGAACTAGAAGAATGATCGTGGGAAAAGCTCTTTTGTTGAGTTGCCCAATGCGAAAAATCGCCTGATACTCTGCGCCGATGAAGCATGTTTTCCTTTTCCTCGCCCTTTCTTTTCTGGCTGCCGCGACTGAGTTTTCCCGTGATCCCTACGTTCAGTTTGCAACCCACGACTCTATGCGTGTTGTGTGGCGCACCGAGGTCCCGATGAATGCTATCGTCAAAATCGGCCTTAAGCCCGACGAATTGAACCAGGAACTTTCAGCATTTCAGATCCTAACCCGTCTTCACCCTTCAGAAAATGGAGAAGCTCCACTTTTTAAAGATGCTTCCAAGGAGACGCAGCAGTTCGAGGCGACGATCACCGGGCTCGAACCGCGCACCACTTATTATTATGCGATTTTCGATGGCGACGAGCGCCTTACTGAGGAAGATGAGTCCTACCACTTTGTCACTCATCCCGAGCCGGGTAGTGATGCGGCGACCTATTTTTGGGTAGTCGGTGATTCTGGCACCGGAGGCCGCGCCCAGGCACAGGTCCATGATGCCATGCGCTCTTACCTTGCTGGCAACGGTCGTAAACTTGATCTCTACCTTCACGTTGGCGACATGGCTTACGGTTCTGGAACAAACAAAGAATTCTCCGATCGTTTCTTCAGCATGTATGAGCCAACCCTCCGCAATACGGTGTGCTGGCCCTCGATGGGGAATCACGAAGGACGCACTTCAAAGGGAGCAAGCGGAACAGGTCCCTACTACGACGCTTACATGTGTCCCACGCAAGGCGAAGCGGGCGGACTGGCTTCTGGAACTGAGGCTTACTATTCCTTCGACTACGGAAAGGTGCACTTCATCTGCCTCGACTCGCACGATCTTGATCGTCGTCCATCCGGAGCGATGGCGCAGTGGCTCAAGGCAGATCTTGAAAAGACGAAAGCCGAATTCCTCGTCGCCTTTTTCCACCACCCTCCTTACACGAAAGGATCTCACGACTCCGACAATGAAGTTCAGCTGATCGAGATGCGCGAGCACATCATGCCGATTCTTGAGTCGGGTGGAGTTGATATCGTCTTCACTGGTCACTCCCATATTTATGAGCGCTCGATGCTCATTGATGGTGCTTATCAAACCCCGACGACAGCTGAGGGCGTTGTGCTTGATGATGGCGATGGCAACCCTGCAGGAGATGGCGCCTACCGTAAAAGTGAGGGTCTTCAACCAAACAACGGCGTCGTTCAGATCGTGACTGGCCACGGCGGCACCGGAGTAAGGCGCAAAGGAATCTCCCCGATTATGAAGCGCATTGTGGTCGAAAATGGTTCCTGCCTGATCTCGATTGAGGGCGATACCCTTTTTGCGGAAATGATCAGTCTCAACGCCGTTGTCCGCGACACCTTCGCGATCACCAAGCAGGGCACAGTCACTCACACCCGCATCGACAATCCAGCAAAGCCCGATCTTCTCGAGCCGGGCAACAAAAAGCCTAGTGCGACCCCTGTTCCTAAAAATGCCACGGCAGTCATCGCCAAGAATGCAAAGTGGTCCTACCTCGTGGGCACTCATCCTGCGGGAAGGTGGACCGCAGCCGGTTTCGATGATTCCTCTTGGAAGATTAGAGAAGCAGGCTTTGGTTATGGCGATGAGGATGACGCTACCGAACTTGATGACATGCGAGGGAATTATAGCGTCGTTTACCTTCGTAGCTCCTTCGAGCTTCCTGAAAATGCGAAGCTTGCGAACTTTGGCCTGAGCGTCTCCTACGATGACGCTTTTATCGCCTACCTGAACGGCAGAGAAATTCTCCGCGTGGGAGTTGATACGAAGCAGGGAGCTGCTGCGAAAGGCTTCACTCTTCATGAGGCGAATGGAAAATTCACTTACTTCCCACTCCGCGAAGCCGCAAAATTCTTCAACCTCGACGGAAAAAATGTTCTCAGCATCGAGGGACATAACGCGAATCTGGATAGCTCGGACTTCACCCTCCATCCCACCCTTTTACTTGCCGAGTAGGCATGACCCGCGTCCTTCTTCTTCTCATTCTGTGCCTGCCCCTACGGGCCCACTATGACGTGAATGCCGCCGTCGCGGTACTCACTGTGGAGATTAAGGCGGCTCCCACCGCAGACCTTTATTATCGCCGAGCAGTCGAGTTCCGCGCGTTGCGCGAAAAGGCGCACGCCATTTCTGATCTTCGTGCTTCTCTGAAGCTCAAGCCTCATTCTGGATCGTTCGCGGCCTTGGCCGAACTCCTATCGGATCGTGGCGAGCACCGTGAAGCTCTCCAGCTAGGCGAGCGCCTTCTTAAGCTTGATCCTGCCCCGGCGCATTCCTTTCTTCTCGCGGAACTTTCCCTTGCCTCAGGTGATTCCGCTGCCGCCCTGCGTCACATTCAGAATGGACCTCCAGCAAAGGACGCCACCCACCTTCTTCATGCCCATCTCCTTGAAGAAAAAGAGGATTCCCAAAAAGCCGCGGTTATTCTAAAGTCTGCTCATAATAATACGAAAAGTATCGTACTTAGAAATTCTTGGCTCGATGCCGCGATTAGCGCCGGGCTGGTCAATGAAGTTCTCCCAACTCTCAACCTCGAAATTGAGACCTCTCGCTTCAGTGCCAGTCACCGTATCCGCCGCGCTCGTCTTCTGATGAAAGAAGATCCAAAACTCGCGCGCCAAGATCTTACCCTCGCGCTTGCGGAACTCGCCCCCCGCATCCAGCCCGCCCGCCCGGACCTCACCCTCATTCACGATCGCGGTCTCGCGCTCGCTCTTCTGGATCGTCAGGAAGAAGCTCGTCGTGACCTCGCCCTCCTCCAGGCCACCTCGCTTTCCCCGCTGAGCTACGCGTTGTTGATTCGCGCCCTGCGCTGATCCGGCATCTACCGCGAGGATGATAAAAGCCATTCAGCGGTTGTTGTCGTGGCGCAATCTTTTGCTAGGGTCCGGCTGTGCCACGCTTGAAAGTCGATGGAAAACACTTCCTCCTAGACGGGAAGCGGCACTTTCTGCGCTGTGTCACCTACGGCCCGTTTCCATCGGAAGCTGGGATCGACGATGCCGCTGAACTTGCGCGAATAGCAGAGGCAGGTTTTGATGCCATCCGCACCTATCGCCTCCCTTCCCAGGATCTGCTCGATGAAGCGCAACTGGCAGGGCTCGTGGTCATTCCCACTCACGCTTGGGCGCATGGTTGCGATTTCCGGGCGGAACCAGAAATCTATCACTCGGCCAAAAAAGACCTCCTCCGCTGGCTCGAAGCTTACTTGGATCACCCGGCGCTGGGAGCTCTCCTGGTAGGAAATGAAATCCCATCAGACATCGCGCGCTGGATGGGGCCGGCGCGGGTTCGCGAAAAAATCGATGAACTCATTCTCGCCGCGAAGCAGATCGCACCCGATCTCCCCGTTGCCTACGCCAGTTTCCCCACCACGGAATATCTCGAGCCGCTCCACGCTGATTTTACCGCTTTCAATGTCTTTCTTGAAGACGCGCTCGCGCTCAAAAGTTACCTCGCTCGGCTTCATCACATCGCAGGAGATCGTCCCGTCTTCCTTGCTGAGTTTGGGCTTGATACCCAGCGGAACTCTGAGGAAAAACAGCAGGAGCTTCTCTCGAGCGCTCTACGCATTTCCCAAGAAGAAGGTCTTTCCGGCTGTGCCCTCTATGCCTGGTCCGATCATTGGTGGAATAATGACCGCAGCATGGATGAGTGGTCTTTTGGACTCACCCGCCGTGATGGCTCGGCGAAACCAGTTCTCAATAACCTTCCCGAAACTGAATATTCCCTTGCTGAAAATCTTCCGAGAATCTCGGTCATTATTTGCACCAGAAATGGTGCGGATCGACTTCCGCTTTGTCTCAAATCCGCGAAGGCTCTGAAATACCCTGATTTCGAAATCATCATTGTGAATGATGGATCCACTGATAGGACGAGATCTCTCTTAGATCAGGAAAGCGACATTCGCACGCTCCACCTCGATCCCGGTGGACTCTCTCTTGCGCGGAACCTCGGCGCAGCGCAGGCCACGGGAGAAATCTTCGCCTTCACAGATGATGATTGCGAAGTGGACCCGCACTGGCTTGCGGAACTCGCTCGCGTCTTCACCACTAGCGATTATGCGGCGGTAGGGGGGCCGAATCTCTCTCCCCCGTCCGGGACTCTTTCTCTCGCCCTCACCACTGCCGCGCCGGGTGCACCGACTCATGTCATGCTGACTGATCGCGAGGCCGAGCACCTTCCGGGATGTAATATTGCGGTTCGCCGTGAAGTCTTCGAGAAGGTGGGTGGCTTTGACGCGATTTTTCACACTGCTGGCGATGACGTCGACTTCTGCTGGCGAGTGCGGGATGAAAAATTGACCCTCGGCTTTAGTCCCGCTGCCTTCGTTTGGCATCATCGCCGTGCCACGCCCTGGCGCTACCTTCGCCAGCAAATGGGTTA
>JBDMZE010000010.1:0-93720 GCA_039769075.1 Akkermansiaceae bacterium
AATCCCAATTTTTTACTAATCTGATCAGGGCTGTGTTTGAGAAGTATCCGGGCATCCACCTGTTCCTTCACCTCTCCGGTGATGACTGCGGCACGCCCCTTTTTCTTCTGTCTTGCCCTTGCCAGTTCATCCGCCTGCTTGTGTCGGTAGCCCCTCTTGCCCTTGTTTCGCTTCAGCTCCTTGCTGACTGCTGATTGGCTGAAGCCAATCGCTCTTCCGATTTCAGTCTGGCTAAAGTCGGCTTGGTTCATGTTGTAAATCGTCTTACGATTCTCCGTACAGAGACGGTGATATTTTTCGTTCATAGTCAGTTTGTTGTAAAACCAGACTAGAAAAATTCCCGTCTCTGTACCTCTAACAATTATTCGCTAGCACTCTGAAACCGCCAGATTTCATCTGACAATAGAAACAAATTATAGAAAGTGGTCCGGCAAAGAGAATGACGATAAGGTGATAATCACCTTCAAATGGAACAGGACTGAGGACAGCAACTGAAGGGTCGTTAGGTTTGTAGAAAGCTCTCAGTTCCTCTTTCCTGTCTTCACTTTCGTCAAACGAGATGACTAAAATAACGTCGTTTTTCTCAGGCGTTCGCATGGAGCCACGGTAGGTGACTTCATTAACTTGATAATGATAAGTCAGTTTGTTAATTGCTGCGCCGGAGGTTGTGAAATCGCCAGATCTAGAAAATCCTGAGGGACCTTCGACGTAATTTGAAGAGTGCCGTAAATCGTGGGCTGGGACTGATGGCCAACTCAACCTCCCAATATTTCCATTTTTTATAAAGGTAGTCACCCAGGATAGTCAAAGTGAGCAAAAGCAGTAGGATAGTGCCCATAAGATTGGCGAAGCTGGAATTAAGCTTTTGAAAGATGAGCATGAAGACGCTTTTTACTCAATGCATCGAATGAAATCGATCCTAATGCATGGGAGAGAATTTCATTCACAGCCCTCGCTGGCACGACGCCGATGGCGCGCATATGTGGGCCTTAGTTTTTTGAGAAATCGATACTGATGAAGTGAAGAAACCTCACCGATTGCCATGACCTTGATTCAAGCGATTCTTTCACCGAATCCCCTTGGTTCGTCGGCTTATCAGATGATAATCCAGTGAACCGATGATTAAATCCGCCTTCTTAATTCTGATCGCGCTGACGACATGCGCTTTCGCAAAGCTGCCCAATATAGTCATCATCTATGCCGATGATCTCGGCATCGGTGATCTCTCTTCTTACAATCCCAAGGCCGCTTACAAGACTCCGCGCCTCGATCAGATGGCCGCGGAAGGTATCCGCTTTATCGATGCCCACAGTCCTTCCACGATTTGCTCGCCCTCGCGCTACGGCCTTTTTTCAGGTCAGCAGATCTACCGCTCTACCGGACGGGGTGGGGGAGCTTTCGAGGGACCGGGCGGACCAAGTTATCTGAAGCCCGGCACCCTGACTCTCGGCGGAATGCTTCAGGAAAAAGGCTACCGCACCGGGATCTTCGGGAAGTGGCATGTTGGTCTCACCTGGCTCGATAAGGACGGCAAGCGACTCGGGGGAGGCTTCAAGAATTCTCTTCTCATCGACTACGAAAAAAGCACCCCGCTTATCGATGGGCCGAGTGAGCGCGGCTTCCACGAATCATTCGTCACCCCGAACTGCCCCACCACCGACCCACTCTACTGCTACATTGAGAACGGCATGGTCCCGTTGCCAGCCGATCGCCGCTACGACCCCAAGACTACCCCCAACCCCGGCGGCAAGTGGCGTTGGGATAATGACGCAGGGTGGATGGCCCCCGGCTACGAATTCGTCGATGCCGACCTCCTTTTTTACGATAAGACGAAGTCCTTCATCACCACGCATCGTGAAAAGACTCCCGAAAAACCCTTCTTCGCCGTCTTTTCCACCCAAATCGCTCACGCGCCCGTCCTTCCTGCAGAGGAGTTCAATGGCGCCACCAAAGCTGGCCCTCGCGGTGACTTTGTGTTCCAGCTCGATGCCCTCGTCGGCCGCGTCATCGACCTCATCAAGGATCTCGGCATCGAGGAAGAGACCCTCATCCTTTTCAACGCCGACAACGGCGCCGAAACCGTCCACGTCGACTGGATGCGCCAAGATCATAATCACGACGCCGCAGCTGGAATGCGCGGCATGAAGCGAGATGGCTGGGAAGGCGGCCACCGCGTCCCCTTCATCGCGAGATGGCCAGGGCGCATTCCAAAAGGTCAGGTCTCAGCGCAGATGACGAACACCACCGACATCCTCGCCACTCTAGCCTCCATCGTGAGCTACGAACTCCCAGACGAGACCGCCACCGATAGCTTCGACATCCTTCCCGCCCTGCTCGGCTCACAGCCAGCCGAGAAATCAATCCGCCCACACCTCCTCACCCAGAGCTTCCGCGGCGAGTTCCAGATCCGTCAGGGAGATTGGAAATACCTCGATCACAAAGGCTCCGGTGGAAATGGTTACAAAGACAACACCCTTGAAAAATATGCCCTCAAGGAAGACGAGCCCGATGCCCCAGGACAGCTCTACGACCTCAAGACCGACCCCGGTGAAACGAGGAACCTTTACTTCAAAGAAGCAGCCAAGCGCGAAGAACTCCAAGCTCTCCTCAAGCAGCTCAAGGAAAGCGGCCGCAGCGCGCCGAAAGGCCGCAAGCCGATCGGGTTCGAGAACATCCCTGAGTTGAAATAGAGTTTCCGGCTTGTGACGGAAGAGTCACACATGTCCGTTATGCGTCTCATGAATTTCTCTTATTGTTACGACGTCGTTACAAAACGAACGACACGAAACGAATACTATAAACATGAAATACACCGCTCTTCTTGCTCTCGGAGCAATGCTCACCGGGTCCGCTTTTTCCCAAGAGAAAATCGTGATCAAAGGGTCTGACACCCTCGGAGCCAAAATGGTTCCACAACTCAAAGAAGCCTACATTGCCGCAGGTAACAAAGTAGATTTCGAAATCGCAGCCGAGGGTTCCTCCCAGGCTTTCTCAAATCTTATCGCTGGCACCGCTGACATCGGAATGTCCAGCCGTGATGCCAAAGAGAAGGAAATCAATTCCTTCACCGCAAAAGGTCAGAAGCTCGTCGAACACGTCGCAGGTTGGGACATGATCGCAGTTGTCACCAACAAGGAAAACGGAGTGCGTAAGCTCACCACCAAGCAGATCGAAGGCATCTTCACCGGTGACATCACCGACTGGAGTGAGGTCGGCGGTAAGTCCGGTAAGATCTCGGTCTACACCCGGAACACCACCTCTGGAACCTACAAGACCTTCCAGGGACTTGCGATGGCCAAGCGTGACTACAGCTCCAACTCCCAGAAAATGGCGGGTAACGAGCAGATTGCGACCGAGGTTGCTGGCAACGTCAATGGCATCGGCTACGTCGGTCTTGCCTACGCAGGTAAGGACGGTCTCCGCGCCCTCAAGGTGGATGATGTTTCTCCCAAGCCTAAGAACAAGGCGGACTATCCTCTCTCCCGTAAGCTCTTCTACTACACCGTGAACGAGCCCACCGGTGAGGCGAAGAAGTTCCTCGACTGGTCGATCAACTCCGCTGCGGCGAAGGAGATTGTCGCCAAAGTCGGCTTCATCCCCGTTGACTGAATCTAATGTGACAAAGATGTCACCCGAGGGGCGTCTGCATTTTCCAGACCCGCCTTTTTACTTTAGAGGCGTCCGAGATGACGCAGCACTCACACACGCATGGCGAAACATTTTCAACGTAAAGGTCGGAAGCTTCTAGGCATCGATCTTCAGGGCTGGATCAAGGGATTCTTCAGCAGTAATGCTGCACTCTCGATCGTGATTCTTTTCCTAATTTGCTTTTTCCTGATCGTAGAGGCAGTTCGCTTTTTTCCGCAGCATCACAAAGACCTTCAGCTCTACCGAAAGTCCGGCCAAGAATACGTCGGCCACATCATCACGGAGATGGACGAGTATACCAAGCTCGTCAGCCTCACCAATCAGGCCTACTTTCAGGAACTCAACGACCAGTATAAAGTTCAGCGCGGGGTCAGCGATTCCTTCGAAGCTTTTCTCGACCCGCTGGAGGACGATGGGGAAGACTTCATCGAAGCACTTGAAGATGCCGAAGATGATCCGATCGCTCTCGAAAAGGCGAAGGGGGATTGGAGAAATTTCGTCACCGAGATAGTGGAAAAAGTCGACCGCTCCGAGATCGATTCCTTCGATCGACTTGATGACGCGAGCTGGGCTGCTTTGAAAAAGGCGATGGTTGATTACGATCCTATCGAGGAAGAGTCACCCGCCTACGTCCTGCAGGCTCAGCAGGAATTGAAACAGGGCATGGCTGACTTCGAAGCCGCCAAAAGCGGAGTCGTTTCCGCAGGTTCTCGTCTCAAGTCGCTGCGCGGAAAATTGGTCGGAATCGCGGCCAAGATTAAAGAAGATGCCACTGCGGAGAAGTCTGCCGAGGATCGTAAGGCCGCCCTTCTCGCTGGTGCGGAAACGATGAGCAATGAGGTGGAAAAGAAAGCGCAGATAGAAAAGGCCGAGGCCATTGTCATTCGTGAGGATTTTCCCTTCGCTGAGCGCACCAAGGAGATCGCTGCTTCTAAAGACGAGCACCGAATGGCTGTTGCTGAGCTCAAGGAAAAGCTTTCCGCTTCCATTGCCCTTCTTCCAGAAAAGCTAGGATCACCCCAAGCGTCAGCTCTCATTGATCAAGTGAGGACAGGTTATCCCAAGTTGGTTGAGAAGCTCGATGTCAGCGCAGAGAAAGCGGCAGCTTGGCAGTGGGATGATCGACTTGGGTTCTTTGGTTCCACGATGAAGTTTTTCTTCGGTAGTGAGTGGGTCACCAATAGTTCATGGCACGACTTTTATGGACTCCTTCCGCTCTTCACCGGATCATTTCTGATTTCGATCATTGCTTTGACAGTTGCCGTTCCTTTTTCAATTGGAGCTGCCATTTATGTGAATCGCTTAGCGAGCAAGTTTGAGCAAACTTTCATCAAGCCCGCTATCGAACTCATCCAGGCAATCCCTTCCGTGGTTCTCGGATTCTTCGGCATTATGGTTCTCGGTGAAGGGCTCCGTGAGCTGAGCCAGATCGGCGCTCTTTCCTGGATCCCCGGATTTCCGATGCAGGAGCGTCTCAATATTCTCAACGCCGGACTTCTCCTCGCTCTCATGGCTGTTCCGACCATCTTCACTCTTTGCGAAGATGCTCTCAATAACGTTCCTAAGGCCTATAATGAAGCCTCGCTCGCACTCGGAGCCTCGAAGCTTCAGACCATCATCAAGGTCATCGTGCCAACCGCCATTTCCGGAATTCTAGCTGCCGTCCTTCTTGGTTTCGGTCGGGTTATCGGAGAAACGATGGTGGTGCTCCTAGTCGCCGGAAATAAAATCTCCCTTCCCGATTGGACCGCCGGTTTTGGTGTAGTCACCCAGCCCACTCACACCATGACCGGAATCATCGCTCAAGAAATGGGCGAGGTTTCCGAAGGCACCCTTCACTTCCGCGCCCTCTTTCTCGTGGGTCTCGTCCTTTTCACCATCTCGCTGTGCATCAACGTCGCAGCCCAACGAATCATCAAACGACTCGGTCATGCAGGAACAAGCTAAGAACCCATTTGTTGCTCTGTCCAACAAGCAGAAGAATAAGGACCGTGCTAGCACCGTGATCTTCGCGGGCTTCACCTACTTCGTGCTCGCCTGCGCGCTCTTCATTTTTGGAAAGATCACCTACGATGGCGCACCAGTCCTTTTTAAGGCCGAGGCTCCCTTCGTGAATACTGACTTCCTCTTCAGTAGTCCTGAAACCCTTGTCGAATTCACGAATGAGGGAGGCTCGATCGTTCGCATGGACTCCTCCGATTTTCGGGTCTTTAAAGAAGAGAATCCCGCTGCCGTCATTAGAGACGAGCATACCTTTTCCTACTCTGGTGGAGGCATCTGGGGACCGCTGGTTGGCACCGCGCTCCTTGTTGTTGTTTGTATGGTCGTTTCGCTCTTTGTCGGGGTCTCAGCTGCCATCTATCTCAATGAATATGCCGACCACGGCCGACTTGTAGGAGCTATCCGACTCGCCATTATGAACCTCGCTGGAGTTCCTTCTATCGTCTATGGTCTCTTCGGATTTGCCTTCTTCTGTCTCGCTCCTTGGTTTCCGGTTCTTACTTACGAGGTGAATCCAGAGACCTCCGTGGCAGCTTTCAAGGTGCCCTTTTCCGATGGCTTCCTCAGTTTTCAGGGCTGGGGCAACTCGCTCATCGCCGGTGGTATGACCCTTGCCGTCATGGCTCTCCCCGTCATCATTGCGGCCTGTGAGGAGTCGCTCAAAGCGGTTCCTAAAGGTTTCCGCGAAGCCTCACTCGCCCTCGGCGCGACCAAGTGGCAGATGATCCGCACCGCCGTCCTCCCATACGCGCTGCCCGGCATCCTCACTGCCTCAATCCTTGGGGTGACTCGCGTCGCTGGCGAAACTGCGCCCATCATGTTCACCGCTGCCGTTGCCGATAAGGCGAAGCTTCCTTGGGAAGAGGCGAACGGTTCGCCGATCTTCTGGTTCTCCGATATGTTCACTCAGTCGGTTCAGGCGCTCCCTTACCACATCTACACCGTCTCGGCCCGCATTCCGGATGCTGATGCTGTCCGTGATATGCGCTACGGTTCTGTCTTTGTTTTCCTTCTTCTCGTGATGGGATTTGCCATGATCTCCATCGTCCTGCGGGCCCACTACCGCGCAAAAATTAAGTGGTAATTCTTTTTCCCATGAACGACCAAGTCACTCTCGACTCCGCCGATGCGCCTCACGTGGCCCCGAACGATCCTATCATCAGGATCGACGATCTCAGCTTTAGCTACGATCTCGGTGAGACAAACACCCTGCGGAATATCTCTCTCGATATCCCCGCTGGAAAGGTCACCGCTTTCATCGGGCCGTCCGGTTGTGGTAAGTCTACCCTCCTGCGCTGCCTCAACCGTATGAATGATCTCGTCGATACAGCTAAGGTCACCACCGGCACCTTGTCCATCCTCGGGCAAGACATCAACGCACCCGATGTCGACGCCATCGAGCTCCGCAAGCATATCGGGATGGTCTTCCAGAAATACAATCCTTTCCCAAAGTCGATTTACGAAAATGTCGCTTATGGACTTCGGGTTCAGGGGATCAAAAACAAAACGATTCTCGATGAAGCGGTCGAAAACTCCCTTAGAAAATCAGCCCTCTGGAGCGAGGTGAAAGATCGCCTCGACTCCAGCGCGCTCGGACTCTCCGGTGGTCAGCAACAGCGTCTGTGTATCGCCCGCACCATCGCGGTGAAGCCGCAGATCGTTCTCATGGACGAGCCTTGCTCCGCACTCGATCCCATCGCGACCGCACGCATCGAGGAACTCATCGCTGAGCTCAAGAAAGACTTCACCATTGTCATCGTAACTCACAATATGCAGCAGGCGACACGTGTCTCTGATCGCACCGCCTTTTTCTACCTCGGCGAGCTTGTCGAGTATGACGATACCACTAAGATTTTCGGCAACCCCGAGAAGAAACAAACCGAAGACTACGTCAGCGGACGTTTCGGGTAAAAACTTCAAACTCCCAAGACCATGTCAGGACATATCCTCAAAAACTACGACTCCGATCTAGGCCAACTCAAAGACAGCGTGCTCGAGATGGGCAGCGCCGCGCTCGTAGCGGTGGAGAAGGGCATGAAAGGCCTCACCGAGGGTGATCGCGAACTGTGTTCCGATGTCATCGATGAAGATGAAATCATCGATGCCACTGAGAAGAAGATCGATGAGCAGGGGATGTCGATCCTTCTTCGCTTTAATCCCGTCGCTTCCGATCTTCGCCTCGTTCTCTCCTCGATTAATATCTGCCGCGGACTAGAGCGCATCGGAGATCACGCCGTGAATGTCGCCAAGCGCTCACGAAAGATTCTTAAACAGGGAAGTGTCGATGAAGTTAGGCTTCTTGAACCTCTCTTTTCGGAAGCTCAGAAAATCGTCTCAGCTGCGCTCACCGCCTATTCAGACGTAGACGAGGAAGCGGCGATCCGAGTCATCGCGATGGATAGTAAGGTGGACAAGATCCACAATTCCCTGAGTAAGGCCCTCAGTTCAAAAATCGCGGAAGGAGGGCAAAGTCACACCGAGTCGCTCCTTAATATTCTTTTCATCTCCCGAAGCCTAGAGCGCATAGGCGATCTCGCGGTGAACATCGCGGAAGATATCGTCTTCATCACCTCGGCTGAGGATATCAGGCACTCGTAGTCGGAGCGGGAACGAGTCAGATCACAGTGAAAACTGCTCTGACAGACTCGCGTCCAGTCCCTTGATTTAAAGGGATTAGAGGACAAGTTTCCTTCTATGGCCTAGAGCTGATATCACTCTCCAATGGGCTATGAATAAACGCTGTTGTGCCAAAAATGATTTCAGACACCTCATCAAAATACCTCGTGAGTGTAGTTGCTGTATTGATCATGTTGTTGGTGTCTTCATGTGGAACTAGTTGTGAGCCATACCGCCAGATTCCAGGTATTCCAGAGAGGGTTTGGAAGAAACCAACCCCTTATGTCGATCAGCAGTCAGGAGTGAGCTATTCAGTTGCCCGCGATGGCCGACATGTAATTGCGCGCTCTCATGATGGGCGTTTGCTTTGGAAGCGTAATTCTTTTGTTGATGCAAAGATGAAGCCTTATCGAGTGTCCCGTCCTCGAATAAATTTTATCGATAAGGCTAAGTCTTCGTGGCTGATCGGCGAATCTGGCAGCTATATCGGGATAGGTTTCGATTCGTCTCAGTTCGGTATTATAAATACTGAGACAGGTAATTTTAGCTACTTGGGGCAGGACTAGCAAAGCTTAGGTTCAATAGTGAAGTGCAACACTAGCACCCGTCGAGTTGACTTGTGGCTTTGACCTTTTAAGATGAAGCAACCCTCCCTCCCGGTGCTAGGTGGTTGAGCCTTACATTAGCCATGAATATCCCTTTTGATAGATAAGGTCGATACTCCGGTAACCTCTATCTCGAACGTTTCTAGCATCGCGTGGCTTGCGCAAAAAAACAAAGATTTGGCATACAAGCGGAAGAAGGACGATCACTCAGCGATCTCTGGGCTTGCCGGAATTCTTGCAAGAATGAGGTAACCCAGCCTTTCGGACTGAGCTGGTATGCGGTCGGCCCGTTGGGCCTCTGAGAACAGTGGGGACTGGAAGGCTTTAATCCCACTCCTCTGTCTCGCATATCAACTTATCACGGCGTTCGCGCACGAGCCTCGCCACGAGAGCGGTCCAGCCGGTTTGGTGGGAGGCACCTAGGCCTTCGCCGGTTTCGCCGTGGAAGTATTCGTGGAAGAGAAGGAGGTCTTTCCAGTCGTCTTTTTCTGCGTATCGGGTGTTGGGTCCAAAGCAGGGTCGCTTACCGTCTTCATCTGGCACAAAGAGGGCAATGAGACGATCACAGAGTTCGATCGCAACTCGGCGTAAGCTTACCATCTCTCCGGAGCCGGTGGGGAACTCCACTTTGAGGCTATCGCCGTAAAAATAGTGATAGCGCTCGATGGCTTCGATGAGGATGAAGTTGGTTGGGAACCAGATCGGTCCGCGCCAATTCGAGTTTCCACCAAACATCCCGGTGTCTGACTCCCCAGGGACGTAGCTTACCGTGCTGGTCTGCTTCGAATGGGTAAAAGTGAACGGCTTTTCGGAATGTGCTTTGCTGAGAGAGCGGATGCCGAAGTCGGAGAGGAATTCGTCCTTATCTAGAAGGCGGTGGAGCGTCTTTTCGAGGCGCTCTTGGGGAGGAATAGCGAGCAGGACTCGACCTGAGTTCTTCTCTCCCTCGGCTCGGCGCACTTTGACGTATTTTAAAACCTCGGTCCGATTGGTGAGGAACCAATCCATCCGCTTCCGGAATCCGGGCAGTTTTTCGAGGGTCGTCTCCTTAATCACGGTCACTCCGATGAGAGGGAGCAAGCCCACCAAGGAGCGGATCTTCATCGGGATGGGTTTGTCATCCCCAATCTTGAGGTTGTCGTAGTAGAAGCCATCTTCTTCATTCCAAAGCCCATTCCCACCGAGCGAGTTGATGGCATCGGTGATGTCGACGAAGTGTTCGAAAAATTTAGAAGCAATATCCTCGTATGCAGGGCGCGTCTCAGCGAGTTCCAGCGCCATCGAGAGCATGGTCAGGCAATAGAAACCCATCCAAGCGGTGCCATCTGCTTGATGGAGAACTGAGCCGCTGGGAAGTTCGTGCGAACGATCAAAAACCCCGATGTTATCGAGCCCCAAGAAGCCGCCGCCGAAGACGTGATTTCCTTCTACGTCTTTTCGATTCACCCACCAGGTGAAGTTGATGAGGAGCTTCTGAAATGCGCGCTCAAGGAAGTCTAAATCGCGTTCTCCTTTTTTATCTGCGATCTTGTAAACCCGCCAGACCGCCCAGGCGTGCACGGGCGGGTTGACATCAGAAAAGTTCCACTCATAGGCCGGCATTTGACCATTCGGGTGCATATACCACTCCCTCAGTAGTAGAAGGAGTTGGTGCTTGGTAAAATCAGGATCCAGCTTGGCAAAGGGAATCATGTGGAAGGCAGAATCCCAGGCTGCGAACCAAGGATACTCCCACTTATCGGGCATCGAAAGAATGTCTCGCGCAAAGAAGTGCTTCCAGTCCGCATTGCGTCCTTGCAATCTCTCTTGCGGAGGGAGCGGGCCATCACGGTCACCTTTTAACCAATCGTCGACGACGTAGTAGAAAAACTGCTTTGTCCACAAGAGTCCCGCACAAGCTTGCCTGGAAATTTGGGTCTCTTCCGCCGAGAGCTTCTTGGGGTTGATGGCTTCATAAAACTCATCTGCCTCCCTAATCCGTTCTTGAAAGGTTTCCTCGAAATGCTCGAGTCCCGCGAAGCCGCTGTCCTCATCCTTGAGGTTGAGGCGGCAGCGCACGACTGCGGTTTCTCCGGCAGGGATTTTGAGAAAAAAATGGGCGGCCGCCTTGGTTCCTTTTTCCTCGGGGTTTAGAACCTTTTTTTCACCATCGCAGACGTGACGGTGGAAGGCATCTTTGACGAAGGGCTCGGAGCCTTTGCTACCAAAGATTCTCGCATAATTGGTTTCGTTGTCGGTGAAGATCCACTTCTGATCCACGGGAACTTCTCCTTCTGCTTCCGCGTAAAAATAGAAGTCGCCCAAGATGTCGTGACTCGCAAGTAAGTGGTCATCTTCCTTCACGATCACCGGTTGGCGCCGGGGCTCCTCGTATTCATTTCCCCACTTCCAGGTGTTTCGGAACCAAAGCTGGGGGAGGAGGTGGATCTCGGCTTCTTCCGGACCATGATTGGTGATGGTGAACTTCCAGAGGAGATCTTGCGGGGTCCTCTTGGCGACCTCCTGCACGACATCGAAATAGCGTCCCTCATCAAAGACGCCGATGTCTTCGAGCTCCAACTCTCGCTCGTCTCTTCCGCGTGCGCCATTTTTCTCGCGGAGTCGGGTGTAGGGGAATCTCGCTTGAGGATATTTATAGAGTGCCTTGGTGTAAGAATGAGTGGGCGTGGAATCGAGGTAGTAGTAGCACTCCTTCACATCTTCGCCATGGTTCCCCTCAGGACCAGTGAGGCCGAAGAGGCGCTCTTTGAGGATGGTATCCTGACCATTCCATAGAGCTGGAGCGAAACACAAGCGACATTGCCGGTCGCACCAGCCCTGCAGGCCATCTTCCCCCCAGCGATAGGCGCGGCTGCGGGCGTGATCGTGCGGAAAGGCCTCCCAGCTGTTGCCGTGGTCCGAGTAATCTTCGCGGACTGTGCCCCATTGACGCTCACTCAAATAGGGGCCCCAGCGCCGCCAATTCTTCTCCCTGGCCTTCTCCTCGGCCAACCTTTCCTGTTCGATAGACATCCTTGGCGGGTTCCTAGCACGATCTGGACCGGTAAACTAGAGCGATCAGTCGCGATGAGAAGAACTTTGAGAGGGCTTGGATTCACTCTGAAATAGAGGAGGGTTGACCTTTCTCCTACTTCATCTGGGAGATGAAGCGATTCGCCTCAGCAATCGAGCGCTCCATGTCACGGATTAAGCGGGCGACATCGATTTTCACGCGAGAAACTTGCGACTCGAGTGCCGCGATGGCCTTGGCATTCAGATTGTGTTTCAGGAAGAGGGTCTGATCGCGGAACTTCTTTAGCACCGGATCGAGCTTTGCTTCGGCGCTGCGCATCGCCTTGATGAGTTCCTCGTAGCGCTCTTGGGCGGCGTAATATTTCTCTTTCGAGGCTGCGGCCAATTCGGGATCGGAATATTCCTTAATCTCCTTTTTCCATTCCTTAAAGAGCGCCTTTCCTGTCGCAGCTACCTTGTCGTTCTTGTCCTGGGCTTCATCGGAGCGGTCGACTGACTTGTCGTAAGCCTTTTCGACCTTGCGATACATTTTCTCGAGATCGCCGCCCTTGTAATTCGAGACAGCGATAAATTCATCGAGGGCTGATGCGAATTGATCCTTGGCTTCGATTTGTGAGGACTTGGCGCTCTTTACCCGATCGACCAAAATGTGGCGCTTCTCGTAGCCGAATTTATCCATTGCCGCATAATAAGCAGTGGAGCAGGAGGCGAGCAGCGCGAGGTAAGCGAGCAATGAAATGGTGGGGAAGTTTTTAATGAGGGCTCTTTTTTGAACTGTCGGTCCCTCCATCACACCCAGGATTGCTCAGTGTCTCTCGCTAAAGTCCAAGAGACGCTCGAAAACTCGCGAGTCAGACTGAAAGGCTTTTATTGTGACCAGAGTAACTAAAGGGAGGGCTTTTTCCGCTGATTTTCCCTATTTCCTACTTATGAACTCTCACCTTAATCGTCGTCGCTTTTTATTGCGGACTGCTGGAGCGACACTTGCGCTGCCGGGGCTTACCTCGCTTTTGGCGAAGACGGCGGATTCGCTTGCCACGGTGCAGGCGACCCGGGGGGCAGGGATTGGAGCGAAGCGCTTTGTGGGGGTGGGGAATTTGTTGGGATTTCAAACGAAGAGTCTTTTCCCGGAGATGGATGGCAAAGGGTATGAGTCGACTCGTTTGCTCAAGCCGCTGGAGGCGATGCGGGAGCAGATGACGGTCTATCGTGGCTTGGATCACGGAATTAAGGGTGGGCACTTTGCTGTGCACTCATTTTTATCCGGAGTGCTGCACTCCGAGGCGAAGGATCGGGAGGATGGCAATGTCACGATCGATCAATATCTCGCGGAGCAGGTTGGCTCGCAGACGCGCTTTCCCTCGCTCACGGTGGGTTCCGAGGGCGGGATTCATGGCGGATGCCAGCTTTCGTGGACCCGCTCGGGGGTGCGGGTGCCGCCGATCACGAATCCGTCGGAGCTGTTTGATCGTCTCTTTTCAACGGAGTCGCCGCAGCGGCGGAAGGAATTGGTTCAGGAGAATGGCCTGCAAGGTTCGATTCTGGATGCCATCAATGAGGAGGCGAAGGGACTTTCGAAGAAAGTGAATCACGAGGATCGTGAGAAGCTGGATGAATATTTCACTTCGATTCGTGACGTGGAGAAGCGACTTGAGCTGCGACGTCAATGGGCGGATCAGCCGAAGCCAAATGCTCCTTTTGATAAGCCGGCGAATGCGAACACGGTGGAGGATTTACCGATGCTTTATGAGTTGATCGCGCTGGCGCTGCAGACGGATTCGACCCGGGTGGCGACGCTGGAGATCGGCGGGAGCTTTTTGCCGCAGCATCTCGGGATTGATAAGTCGTATCACGGCTTGTCTCACCACGGAAATAAAGAGGATGCGGTGGCTCACTTGCTGGCGCTGGAGACTTATCAGATCGAGCATTTCGGGAAATTCCTGAACAAGTTGTCCTCGGTGCAGGATGGTGAGGGGACGTTGCTGGATTCGACTTCGGTGCTCTTTGGGAGCGGAATTGGTGATGCCAATTCACACAAGAACTCGGACTTGCCGGTTCTGCTGACAGGGGGCGGGTATCGTCACGGTGAGTTTAAAAAGGTGGCGTCGCAGGGGGTGAAGAAAGTTCCGCTTTGTAATTTGTTCGTCGATCTCGCTCAGCGGATGGGCGTGGAGACAGAGTCCTTTGGAAATAGTACGGGAACCTTTTCCTAAGCGAATATGAGGAGGGTTGCTTTTTTAGGGGCGGTAATTTTGGGCTGCTTTTTGGGGCAGGCTGATGAGGTGAATCGACATGAGGTGATTGTCGATTTTCTGGACTACCACTGCTACGAGTGTCATGACTCGGCGACGCAGAAGGGGGATCGAGAGTTTGAGCAATTGAATCTTCCGTTGACGAGTTTGCAGGACTTGATCATGGCGCAGGAGATCATCGATCAGGTGACGCTGAAGGAGATGCCGCCGAAGAAGAAGGAGCAACCTGAGGATGAAGAACGTCTGGCGGTGATCCGAGCTTTACGGGGAGAGGTGGCGGCTGCGCGGAATCGTTTTAAAAGCAACGGCGGAAAGACGGTGATGCGGCGGCTCTCGGATCGAGAGTATGAAAACACGATGGAAGTGTTGTTTGGCCGCCGAGTCGACACCCTGGGTCTGACGCTTGATTTTCCGAAGGAGAAGACGAGTCATCACCTTGACACTGTGGGGGAGAGTTTGGTGACTTCAGGCTTTCTCCTAGATCAGTATTTTCAATCGGCCCAGCGGCTGGTGGAGAATCGACTGGGGAAGCCGGAGATCGAGCCGAAGAAGTGGCACTTCACTGAGAATTTTAAGCAGTATGAAGAGCTGCAGGGGAGTCATCGGGCTGCTTTCAAATACAAGTTTCTCTGCATCTACGAGCAGCCGGATACGGACACACGGCAGGGGAGTTATGGGCATATTGAGGATTTTTTGGAGGGAGTTCCGGTGTCCGGGCTTTATGATTTAGAGGTGTTGGTGCAGGCGATGCATCGAGACACGCACTATGATCCGAAGATTTTTGGGATCGATTTCAGTGAGCCTTTTGTAATGGGGGTGGTGCCGGGGGATGCGATGAAGGGGCACATTCATTATCCGCAGAGGATCGAGCCGGTGCTGGCGAAGTCGGTGGTGCCAGATGACAAGCCGGAGTGGGTGAAGTTTCGAGTGTGGTTGGAGAAAGGGCAGACACCGCGGTTTATTTTTCCGAACGGGCCGTTTGAGTCGAGGAGCTCGATTATTCAGATCAACAAGCGCTACAAAGAGGAGTTTAAGAATCCGGGTAAGGATGTGAGCCGGACGACGATCTTGCGGGAGGGGAAGTTGCCGCATATTCGGATCTCTGAGATCAAGGTGCGTGGGCCGCTTGCTGAAGAGGGTGGGAGCTTGGAGGAGAAGGCAGTTTTTGGTGAGGGTGGCTTTGATGAGAAGAAGGCGCTGGAGCAGCTGGGGAGATTTGCGCAGCGGGCATTTCGGAGGCCGCTTGATGAGGCAGACCGGAAGCGGTTGGAGAGTTTTTATGGGAAGAGGTTGAAGGAGGGGGCGTCGACGCGGCAGGCGGCGCTTGATGTGGTGAAGATGGTGCTTTGTTCGCCCTCGTTTTTTTACCTGAGTGAGATCACGCCGGAAGAGAAGCCAGAGCTTGCGCCTTATGATTTGGCCGCTCGACTTTCCTATGCTCTGTGGGCGGGTCTGCCGGATGAGGAGTTGTTGGAATTGGCCAAGGAGGGTCGGCTGAATGAGCCAGAAGTGCTGCGTGGGCAGGTGCTGCGGATGCTCAGAGATGAGCGGGTGGAGGGTTTTGTGGAGAGCTTTTTAGATGGTTGGTTAAACCTGAGAGCTTTGGGTGGGATGCCTCCGCCGAGGGAGAAGCATCGGAGATATTATGCCGAGAATTGGCCCGCGTCGATGAAGGGGGAGGTTCGGCATTTCTTTAGGCATTTGTTGAAGGAGAATCGGCCGGTGATGGAGTTGCTGAAGGCGGATTACACCTTCGTGGATAAATATTTGGCGAGGCACTATGATTTTCCGGAAGGAGAAACGTTGCGGTTGAAAGATGGTTTTCGGAAGGTGCCAGTGAATGATGCGCGGCGAAGAGGTGGAGTTTTGGGAATGGCAGCGGTGCTGACGGTGAGTTCGAACGGCGTGGAGACATCGCCCGTGACGCGTGGGGTGTTTGTCTCGGAGAATATTTTGGGCGTGGTGGTGCCAACGCCGCCTGACGAGGTGCCGGAGATCGAACCAGACGTGCGGGGCGCGAAGACTTTGCGGGAGCGCTTGGGGAAGCACCTAGCCTCGAAGACTTGCGCGGAGTGCCATCGGAAGATTGACCCGCCTGGGTTTGGGCTTGAGCAATTCGACGAGCTAGGGCGCTGGAGGACGCGCTACCCTAAGGCGAACAAAAAAGCGGAGGCACTGCCGGTTGATCCGTCGGGCGAGATGTCATCGGGTGAGAAGTTCTCGGGCTTTGGAGAGCTAAGGAAGATCTTGGTTTCGACACGAGCGGAGGTTTTTCAGCGCCATCTGATTTCGACTCTACTGGCGCACGCGACGGGCCGCCACATGGAAGCGGTGGATCAATTTACGATTCAGGATATCCAGACGAAGGTGAATGCCGATGGGGGAGGGTTGAGGACGCTCGTGGTGGAATCGCTGACGAGTGAGATCTTCAGATCGCGATAAGGCGGTGCAAATTTTTGATTGTTTGAAATATTTGGCGACGCCTTGTAGTTCTAGTAACAATGATCAGAAAAGTTTCCACTGCCTTAATCGCCCTCTCCTCAGTTGCTTGGGCGAAAATTGAATTCAAAGACACCGCTGGTGAGCATCTTGATGTTCTCAATGACGGCAAAATTGTGGTGCGCTACATGTATGCGCATGACACTTCAACCGAGGAGCGCCATTTAGAGACTTATAAGCCTTATCTGCATGTCTTCGATGCCGAGGGGAAAGCTCCGATCACCAAAGGCGCGGGTGGGAAATTTCCTCATCACCGTGGTCTTTTCGTCGGTTGGAATAAGATCGGCTTCAATGGCAAGGTCTACGACCGCTGGCACATGAAGGGTGGCGATATCATCCATCAAGAGTTTGAAAATCAGGAGGTCAAGGATGGTGCCGCGACTTTCACCTCTGTTACCCATTGGATGGATGCAGGAGGGAAGCCGATTCTCGAAGAAGCCCGCACTTTTGAGATCTCGATGGTCGAAGGGAATCTTTGTTTTATTGTAGTGAAGTCTGAGCTGTCAGCAAAGCGCGGGGATGTCTCGTTGAAGGGAGATCCTGAGCACGCGGGAGTGCAGTTTCGTCCTGCCGATGACGTAGAGAAAAAGAAGACGAGCTACCTTTTCCCAGAAGGAGTGACGGACGTGAAGAAATCAAAGGACATCGCTTGGGCTGCCGAGAGCTTTACGCTGAAGGGGCAAAAATATGGCGTGATGCACTTGAGTCATCCTGAGAACCCAAAGGGGATGGTTTATTCTGCTTACCGTGACTACGGTCGCTTCGGGGCCTTCTTCCAGGCTGATGTTTCGAAGGGCGAGTCCCTGAGCTTCGCACACGGGATTATGGTGAAGACGGGGGATCTTCCGGCGCGCGAGGAGATCCAAGAGCTTTCAGATGCTTTCTCGAAAACTGTCGTGAAGAAGTAGATCATTTTGGATTTGGTGGGCCTTTTTTAGAGAGGCTTTTTGCGCTGTGGATGACCTGCGCAGGGGTAACGATGTCTAGGAATCCGCCCCGCATTGTGGAGTCGGTGGGGTGGTCGGCATAGTGGAGCGCTGCTTGGATGAGAGTGATGCAGGTGTATTCGTGCGAGATTTCTTCCGGAGTGTCGGGAGTGGTGGAGCGCTTATGAAGGCCGAGTGCGCCGGAAGTGAAGTTCATCAAGGTCGTCACCAAGGGCTGTCAGGACCTCACTTTCCCGTCATTCAGTCGGATCAGCGAGGTGATGGCCTTTGAGAAATAGAGCAGGCTGTCGCATTGGTGACAAAAGAGTAAACTTTTTGGATGTTTTCGTGCGCGAGTTTCGTAAGGATCTTTCTCTTTCTCTATGAAACAATTCATCGCACCACTTCTCTTTACCTTAGTCTCGGGGTTTGCGCTTGCCGCTGATCCTGTCGACGCCCGCTACGTTCGCATTTCCCTCTCAGGGAAAAATCGCGTTCTCACTCTCGCTGAGGTCGAGGTCTTCGCTGAGGGGAAAAATATAGCCCCCTCAGGCAAGGCCAGACAGTCCACCGACTCGAATGGTGCCACCGCGGACCGCGCGATCGATGGTAATAAAAGCGCCAGTTTTAACGATAAGGGGCAGACCCACACCGCGCACGATGGGAAGAATCCTTTCTGGGAGCTCGATCTCGGCAAAGAAGTTGCCATTGATAAAATTGCCATCTGGAACCGAGCTGAGAATCTCGGCGATCGCCTGGAAGGTTTCGCGCTGACCTTGCTGGATTCCGATCGTAAAAAGATTTACCGAATCGGTGACCTTGCTGCTCCCGATCCCTCAGTGGGTATCGACTTCCGCGCCGGAAATAAAGTCAGCTATTTCGATGCGAAGGGTAAAGTAATCGAGGCTCACAAGGTCGTCACGGTCCCCGCCGACTACCGCGATCCTTCGCCCTTCAAATTTCAGAAAGGTGATACCATCGCGATTATTGGGAACAGCCTCGCCGAGCGCATGCAGCACGATGGTTGGATGGAGGCCCTCATTCAAGCAGAGCAGCCCGGGATGAACCTGAGCTTCCGTAACATGAGCCTCAGTGGAGACCGCGCGAATCAGTATCCCCGCTCGAAGGGCTTCACTCCGATGCCAGCTTATCTTCAAGAGGTCGGTGCTGATGTCATTATCGCGATGTTCGGTTACAATGAGTCCTTCGACACCAGCCCAGCTGATTACACCGAGCAGCTTTCAGGACTGGTGCAGAATCTGCGCAAAGCTCAGCCAAATGGGAAGAGTTTCCCCCGCATCATCCTCGCTAGTCCCATCGCGCACGAGAATCTCAGAGATAAGAATCTTCCAAACGGTCGCGCGAATAATAAGCGACTCCTCGCGATTACAGAAGCCACCCGGCTCGCGGCTAAGCAAAATGGCGTCGCTTTTCTCGATCTTTTCAACCCCACGGTAGAGCTCTACTCCACCAGTAAGATTCCACTCACGCTGAATGGCATCCACCCGAATCAGGATGGTAACCGCTTGGTCGCCGAGGTCATCGCGAAAGATCTCCTTAAAAAAGAAGTCGCCGCTTCGCCAAGCCATCAGCCTCTCCGTGCTGCTGTCACTGATAAGAACTGGCACTGGTATAACCGCTACCGCGCTACTGATGGAAACGACGTCTGGGGCAGCCGCTCCGGCCTCAAGTTTGTTGATGGCCAGAGCAACAAGGATGTCCTCTGGCATGAACTTGAAATGCTCGATGTCACCACCGCAAATCGCGACAAAAGAATTCAATCCCTCGCTCAAGGAAAAGACCTCAAAGTTGATGATTCAAACGTCCCCGCTCCCGTCAAGGTCATCTCGAATGTCGGCGGAGGCTCGCGCAGCTCAAGTGCCGCAAAAGAGGGCAGCCTCAAGTATCTCGATGGCAAAGCCGCGATCGCCAAGATGCACATCGCCAAGGACTTTAAGGTCAACCTTTTCGCCGATGAAAAGAAGTTCCCCGAGATGGCCAACCCCGTCCAGATGCAGGTCGATACAAAGGGCCGCCTCTGGGCTGCTTGCTGGCCCACTTACCCTAAGTGGGAGCCTCTTAAAGAGATGAATGATTCCCTCCTCATCTTCCATGATGATGACAAAGATGGCGTTGCAGACCGCACCACTGAGTTTGCTAAGATTCACAACCCACTTGGCTTCGAGTTCTGGAATGGCGGCGTCATTGTCAGCTCCCAGCCCGACATTGTTTTCTTAAAAGACACCGATGGTGATGACGTCGCGGATGTCCGCTATGTCCTCATGCAGGGAGTCGGCTCTTCCGATACCCACCACGCGGCGAATAATCTCATCTTCGGGCCCGACGGAGGGATTTACTGGCAGAGTGGCATCTTCCTTCACCACAATCACGAGACTCCATGGGGGCCTTCACTCAGCACCGGAGCCTCCGGGATGTATCGCTTTGATCCTCGCCGTTTCACGATTTCCTTCCACGCGAACAACAGCCCTAACCCACACGGAATCAGCTTTGACCAGTGGGGCTACCATTACGCAAATGATGGCACCGGAGGTCGTTCCTACCAAGTTCGCCTAAGCGGGAAGGGATTCAAAATGTTCCCTCTAGTGGACAAGGAAGTCCGTCCAGTCGCCGCAGACGCTATTGTCTCCAGCATGCACTTCCCTGACTCGATGCAGCAGAACTTCATCCTCTGTAACACCATCGGCTACCTCGGCATTAAGCAATACAAGCTTCACCGCGATGGCTTTGCTGAGAAGAACTACAAGCAGGGAGAAGTCTGGGGCACGCCAGATGAAGAGCTCCTTTACAGTGATGACAAGAACTTCCGTCCCACTGACGCGGTCTTCGGCTCTGATGGTGCCCTTTATGTTGCCGATTGGCACAACGTCATCATCGGCCATATGCAGCACAACGTGCGCGACCCGAATCGTGACAAGAAGCACGGGCGCATCTACCGCATGACTCACACCGAGCGTCCTCTCCAGAAGCCCGTCGCTATCGATGGTGCTTCCATCACTGCTCTTCTTGAGAACTTCAAGCACCCTACCACCGGTGTGCGGCACCGCACCCGCGTCGAGATCAGCGAGCGTGATACCGATGAAGTCATCGCAGCGACCCAGGAGTGGGTGAAGCAATTCGATCCAGCGAAAAAAGAAGACGGCCTCCCGCTCCTCGAAGCCCTCTGGGTTCACCAGCAGCACAACGTCAAAAATAACGACCTCTTGGCAAAAGCTCTCAGCTCGGCTGATCCCCACGTGGCCATCGGTGCAGCTACCGTGAAGCACTTCTGGGAAGTCGCGGATCCAACCCTTGGTCGTCAGGAGATCGAGGAAGAAAAGGAAATGGTTATCACGAAGGGTGGCATCGAATCAGACACCGCGGACCTCACCACCGTCCGAGTAAATACGATCGTCGAAAAAATCAGCTTCGATGTGAAGGAGTTCGATCTCAAGGCGGGTAAGAAGGTGAAGCTCATCTTCGTCAATCCCGACTTCATGCCGCACAACTTCGTCATCGTGAAGCCAGGCACTGCTGATGCCATAGGCAACGCTGCCATCGCTCTCGGAGCTGAAGGTTTCAAAAAAGGCTGGCTCCCCGAAAGCGGAGACATCCTTCACTCCACCAAGCTCCTCGAAAAAGGGGAAACCGAAGAACTCGAATTCACCGCACCCACCGAGCCTGGTGACTACCAGTTCGTCTGCACCTTCCCTGGCCATGCCGTCCTCATGCGCGGAGTCATCCATGTGAAGTAGGACGCTGTTGAGACTTTAAGGTCACTTAACCTCCAATCAAACCCAGGGCCGCCCCCTGGGTTTTTTGTCCTCGCACCGTGTCGCTCTGAGACGGCAGTTACTCTCCTGTAGCGTCCCGTTCGGTAAGGCATCAGTAATGACTTGGTGAAGCTTCCGAGAGGAAACTCTTATCGCGGCGAGTTTTAAGAGAGCCTCTTTTCGGGAGGTTCCCTCTGTGGTCTGCTAAGCGAGATAGAGGATCGAGCTGCAGTTATCGCACGCGGCGATGCTCTCGCCGGACTTGGCGGCGATGAAGGTGGAGTTCACCACTTGAAGGTGGCAGGAGCTGCAGATGCGCTCGGAGTTCACGGCGGCGATGCCTTTGCCTTCTTGCTTGATGAAGAGGCGGTCGTAGTCGCTGAGGAGGTCTTCTTCAACTTTGGTGGCTTCTTCTTTACGAGTTTCCTTGAGATCTGAGAGTTCCTCGCGGCGGGTGACGGCGCGGGCATCGAGCTCGGCGATTTCTTCATCGACGGTGACTTGAGTCTTGGCGAGGGAGGCTTCTGCTTCGGTGATGGTAGCGCGGCACTCATCGGCCTTTTCCATGAGCTCGAGCTCGGTGGTTTCGAGTTCGTCGACCATTCCTTTGTAGCGGATGACTTCTTCGCCGAGCTTATCGAACTCGTCGTTTTTCTTGGTCTCGAACTGTTGCTTGCTGAGTTTTTCGATGGTGGTCTTACGGGTGCCAATATCAAGTTCGACCGTTTTGATGGCCATCTCGTTTTCCTGATAAGCGGTCTTTGCGGAAGCGAGCGCGGCCTGATTGTTTGCGAGGCGGTCCTTAGCGGCTTCCTGCTCTCTCGGAATGCGCTCGAGCTCTTTGCCGATGGCTACGATTCGCTGGTCGAGGTCTTGGATTTTGAGGAGCTGTTGAACGTCTTCGCGCATGGGAGAGAAATAGCGTGTGGGGTGGGAGTGGAAAAGGCGAATCGCTCGGGAGTTATTAGCTAAGACTATTTACGGCGCTTTTTTCTTCTTACGACGAGCCGTTGTCTTTTTCTTTGGCGCCTTTTTTGCTGCCTTCTTAGAAGGCTTCGTCTTGGGAGAAGGTTTGGGCGTTGGAGTTGGGGCAATCTCTGGTTCCGTTTCGGGTTCCGGAATAGACTCCGGTTTTACTTTGGACTCCTGTTTGATCTCTTTGGGCCTTTTTTTAGCTTTTGGCTGCGCTGTCTTTTTAGATTCAGGAACTGATTTTTTGAATCTCGATTTTAGAATGAGATAAGTGAGTGCGAGCGCGAGAGCAGGGGTGAGAACGAGCCATTGCTGTTGGCCTTGTGCGAGCACCGCGGGAAGAGCTAAAAGAATGAGTGCGAGAGGTTTTCTGACCTGAAGGAGAAGGGAGAGAAGGATGAGGATGGGGATCTCAATCCAAAAGGGGAGGCGGTGGAAGACGGTGGGATTCCGAGGAACCCTGGAGGAAAGGTGATCGAGGATCTGAGAAGATTGTTGGAGGTGCAGGGGATCGCTAGGCCCAAGGAAGGTCACTTTTTTAGGAGAATCTTGCGCGCTGGGATCTAAGAGGGTTTTGAGGGCTGCTGCTTCGGGGGGTTGCTTGGAGGGGCTGGTGAAATAGCCGCGGTGGTCGAGCGAGAAGACGGGGCCGGTCTTTCCAATTCTGAGTTGGCCGTTTGAGGAGATGGTGACATCGCTCGGCTGGTTTCCGCTACTTACGATGAGGCTGGCGAGCTCGAGCGATGGAAAAATCCTTTCGTCCCAGCGAGCGAGGAAGGGAATGGAGATGTCGTCTCCCTTGATCTGAGGCTGGGCATTTTCAAGGATGCGGAAGCCGAGAAGCCCGGTGGAAGTCGAGGGGGTGCCGCTGATGGCATTTATCTCAGGCAGGGAAGAAATTCTGCCGTGAAAATTGGCGGCGGGAATGATCGATTTCTCGAGATAAGTGGGAAAGGGCTGCGCGACCGACTCTAGGCGGAGCGTGATGCCGAGCGCGGCGGCGGGGAAGCTGGCGATCTCGTGGTCGAGAGTGCGGAGTTCGAGCTCATCGGCCTCGTCCCAAGAAAGGAGGGGAGAGAGGGTGACTTTTTCAGCCCCATGGGTGCGGACTGCATTGAGGGCGAAGAGCCAGTCGGTGACAGATTCTTCTCCGCTGCTGGTGAGGACACGAGAGGTTTCTTTTGCTAAGTTTTCCGATGGACTGACATCGGAGACGGTGATCCGGAAGTCGGTGAGGGGTTCGCGCTCGATCAAGAGGTCGCTTTTTTCACTCTGCGAAGGAATCCAGAAGAGGGCGTGCTCAAGCTGGGCGAGCGGCTTAAGGTGGGGAAGGGCAAAAGAAAGCGCTACTCCGACCACGAGAGGGAGGAGAACGAGGGCTTTTGAATGGCCGGCTGCTTTCAAGACAGTGATTTATGAACGGCGCAGCGGGATGGGGGAACTCGAAAATTGCGAGATCCTAGAGGTATTCCCCGAGGCTGTCTTCGAGCGGGGTGTCATCGATGACCTCTTTCAGCGCGCGGACGGCGGCTGGGATCTGCTCAAGATACCACTCGTTATCCTTATTGTGGCCAAGATTCGCGAAGGCTCCAAGGGCCTGCATGAGGCGCTGGGCGGCGCAGTCCTTGAGGATGGGCTCGATGGGCATTTCCTCGGTGACTTCTTCCCATAGCTCGAGCATTTTCACGCGATCCTCGGCGGTGTGATCCATGTAGGGATCGTAGAGGAGGGAAGCGAGATCGTATTCTTGACGGCCCATGCGCATGCCTTGGAAGTCGATGACGTAGCATTCGCTGTCTTTTAAAAGGAGGTTTTGCGATTGGTAATCGCGGTGCACCATGTGTGGAGAGGTGGCTCCGAGGCGCTTACGAAGACCGGCGAGGATGGGATCTGCGCGAAGTGCAGCGCCGTCTTTTCCGAGATGGGTCTCAACGAAGTGCTCGATGAAATATTCCTGCTCCCACTGGTACATTTCTTCATCGAACTTCGGTTGAAGATCGAAGTCCTTCGGCGGGCGGACGTAGAGAAGCTTATCGAGCTGCTCAAAGGCGGAGCGGTAGTAGGGCTCGCGGACTTCATAAGGCTCGCCTTTTAGAGAGGTGAGATCTGTGTCACCGAGGTCTTCCACGATCGCGACGTGGCGGCCGATGTTGTCATAAAGAACCTGTGGAACATTGAGTCCGGCGCTATCGAGAAACTGGCCGACAGGCAGGAAGTTCGCATTATCCGAGCGCTCCAGAGTGTAGTGGACGCCGATGAAGGAGCCGTGATCCTCTGGCTTGATGCGGATGATGGTGCGGCCGGAAGCTCCCTTCTGGATCGGCTCCATGAGAACCTTGTGCGTGGGCGCAAGATTGAGGTGAGCGCGAACGGCGGTGAGAAGGGTGTCGGCAGGCATTGGTGTAAGGGGCTAGAGGTCGGCGTCGGTGTGGACACCAGTTGCGGAGGAATTGCTGTGAACGATGCACTTTGTCAATTCCGCATCTGCGGAAACATTTGTCTCGGGCCAGAGGATGGAATCGGTGATCTGGGCATTCGCGCCAACGTGGCAGCCTTCGCCGATCCAAGAATTGGTCACTTTTGCTGAAGGATCGACCTGCGCGGTGGGGGAAATTTGGGCTGGTTTCTGAAAGCTAGCCTCCATGTAGGTGTCGCGCTCACCGAGATCGAGCCATGAGCATTCCTTGACGTGGTAGGCACCGAGCTCGCCGCGACGGACGAGTTCTTGGAAGGCGGGGACGATCGAAATCTTTTCATTCGGCGGGATGAGATCGAGGATTTCGGCATCAGCGCAGTAGATTCCGGTGAATTGGTGGGTGCCGGCGAGTCCCGCGACTTCACTGCGGACATCTAGAATGCGGTAGCCATCGACGGTCACTTTTTTCGATGGTCCATCAGCGGTGACGGCGAGGGTCGCAGTATTATTGCTCACCATGTGCCCAGTCATGAGTCGCTCGATCGGGAGATCGGTGAGAATGTCGCCATTATAGATGAGAAAGGGGTCGCTCCCGATCCACTCGGCGATGTTTTTAATCCCGCCTCCAGTCTCAAGCAGGACGGGTTCGTAGAAGAAAGCCAGTTTTGCCCAACGATAGGTTCCATCGGGAAAAGCGGCTTCCCAAGTCTCCGGAAGGTGGTGCGTGTTGATCGCGATATCGGTGATCCCAGCGTCGATGAGATGATCCATCGCGTGCGTTATCAGCGGCCGATTCTCAAGAGGGATGAGCGGCTTTGGAAGGATGTCGGTGAGCGGCTTGAGGCGGGTGCCGAGCCCAGCTCCGAGAAGGAATGCTTTTCGCATGGAGGACAGGTAGCACAGGAGGAGTGATTTTGGAAATGGTGATCGGGTTGACCTTTTCGCGCAGCGGGGCAGGGTGCGGGGGTGTCGAGTGTGCTGATCGTTACCCTAACCATCGTGATCGCGGTCGTTCTTCCTCTCCTCCTGACGATCACGGCGGTAGGGAGCCAGTTCAGCGCCGCCGTGGCGGATACCTCGGGTGCTGGTGGACTTCTGGCTGACCTTAGCAAGGACCGACTGAGGGAGAAATGGGCCTATCTTGTCATTCTCGGCGTCACTGTTTTGCTCACTTGGATAGCCGATGTGAATGAGATCATCTCCTACGCTTCTCGCGCATTTGCGGCTTACTACTTTCTCCAGTGTCTCGTCGCGGGAGTTCTCGCAAGGCAGCAGGGGAGCAAGCGCCTCTTTCTCTTTGCGCTGCTCGCTTTGATCTGTCTTGCTGTGAGCGTCCTAGGGCTGCCCAGTGAGTGATAACTTCCCTCTTGTGAGAGGACGGGTGCTTGGGCATCTTCTGTTTAATGCGTTCGTCTCTATTCTTACTTGTCGCCTTTTCCTCTGTCCTGTCGGCGTTGCCGCCCGGTCTCCACACCGACGAATCAAAGGTCCCTGAACTCGTGCTGCCTGCGCTCTTTCCCGAAGGAAGCAGTGCCGAAGATTGGCGTGGTAGTCTTCGTGCTCAGACTTTGGCGCTTTTTGAAAAAGAGATGTTCGGCGTGGTGCCTCCGATTGAGAAGAAAGCGACCGCTGAGCTGGGAACGAAAGTGACTGACTTTCTTGATGGAAAAGCGCTCCTTCAGGAAGTCTCGATCTCGCTCCTGGGTGATAAAAAAGGACCCAAGCTGAATCTCCTGATCGTGACCCCCACCGCTGCGAAAGGCCCCGTGCCTGTTTTTCTAGGTCTCAATTTTAAAGGGAATCACACCGTCCATCCCAGTGAGGCGATCAGAATCGGCGGAGATATCAAGGCAGGTCGCGGAGAGCGGGCCGAGCGCTGGCAGGTCGAGAAAATCATCGAGCGGGGTTACGGTTTGGTGACCGCTTTTTATGGCGATATCGATCTTGATCAGAACGACGGCTTTCGGGATGGCATTCACGGCGCGGTCGAGACACCCGGAAAGCGGGCTGCCTCCTCATGGGGCTCGATCGCGGCTTGGAGCTGGGGCTTGAGTCGTGGGCTCGATTTTCTAGAAACTTACGAACCGGTTGATGGCTCAAAAGTCGTCGTCTTCGGGCACTCACGTTTGGGTAAAACATCGCTGTGGGCTGGAGCCTCTGATGAACGATTAGCGGGCGTCATTTCAAACAACTCTGGCTGCGGCGGCGCGGCCTTGAGTCGCAGGGCCTATGGCGAAACAGTGGGGCGGATCAACGAAGTCTTTCCGCATTGGTTCTGTAAGAAGTTTCATCGATACGGGTTAAGGGAGCAGGAGCTGCCCTTCGATCAGCATCAGCTGGTGGCCTTGATGGCACCTCGGCCTGTTTATATTGCGAGTGCGCAAGAGGATCAATGGGCGGATCCAAAAGGCGAATTTCTCTCCGCAAAACATGCCGAACCTGTCTATGCCCTGTTGGGAAAAGAGGGCCTGGGAGTCGAGGCTTTGCCTCCCGTCGGAAAGCCTGTTGGTGGAACGATTCGTTATCACGTCCGCGCAGGGAAACACGATGTGAAGGCCTACGATTGGGAGCAGTATCTTAAGTTGATGGATGAGCTGATTCGCTGAGCTGCTTTCTCTTGAAGGAAGATCTCTTCCAGAAAATCCACACAAGGATCGAAAGCGCCAACCCTCCGAAAAGGAAGGGCCACTTTGAAGGAGGATCGGAAGCGCCGGAAACTTCGTAGAAAAGCGGGTGATGAAGTCTCGGCGTGTCGTCTCCCCAGACGGTTCCGGGACCAGTTTCGAAAAAGGTCTGCCCGTCTTTGAGGATCGCTTTTCCTTCGGAATTAATCTTAGCCGTCGCGACCGAGCTGACTTCCCACACGACAGCGTGGAAGGAACGATGAACGACAGAAGAATAACACTAAGAAAAATCGTTAGAACGAAGCAGGTGAAGTGGTTGGTCGCTTGAGGTTTCATTGGGAGAAAAGGGCGATGTTTAGCACGGGGAATCCTCAAGAACCTGAGTTAATCCTCATGACTTTGAGTTTTTTAAACACAGATTGATGAGAATTTCCTTGAGGATTCATGAGGATTTTTCAGGGAGATGTGGTGAAGACCGTGCTCAGGGCCAAATGATTTCTTAACTTAATAACCTAATAACTTATTCGCTCACATCCTCCCAGCCGTCACCGCGGGAGGCATCGCGATCTGTCTTCTTGTTTTTCGAAGTTCTATCAGGTGTCATTTCCGCACCCCAGTGCTCTAGGAAGAAGCGCTTTTCGCTGGTGAAGAGGGTGTCTGACTCCCCGATGATCGGGCGGAGGGTGGTGGACATTTGCAAGGTGACGAGGATGAAGATTCCGATCCAGATCCGCAGCGGGGTCGTCTTGGTGGTCTCGGTGTGCTTGAGCATTTTTACGAGAACTCCGGTGCCGAAACCGACCGCGATGAGCCATGCTAAGAGAACGAGGAAGCCGAAGAAGGGTTCGGATTCGGTCGATTGTGAGAAGACCCAGAGCACGGGAGTGAAGCCGAGCAAGAGGGCTGCGATGAGCGCGAGTGTCGCCGCCAGTCCGGTCGCGATCTCTGGGAGTTTCAGCGAAGTTCCTGTGAGCGCGGTGAAGATGTAGAGGCTCGGGAGGCAGATCACGGCGCTGATGATGAGGCCCATGATCGTCTTGAGCGGCGCGGCCCAGAGTTGGTCATTGAAGGAGAAGCACCCCAAGGTGAGGCCGAAGATGATGAAGCCGCCGAGGGTGAGAAGGAGGAGCTTGCCTGCCAGGGCCGGCGGACCTTCGTTCTGGCGAATGGTGTTGATGAGAGAGTGCGGGTGCTTGAGGAGACACTCGAAGACTTCGGTGATCGAGGCTGTCTTTCCAAGAGCGGGCTCTTTGCTGAAGTCATCCTTAGGCGGGAGGACGGGTGGAGTAGGATTTTGGTCATTCATAATTTTGGAGAGTCAGGGGTGGTGAAGAATTTAATAAGAGGGAGGAGGATCAGGAAGAGGCCGAAGAGCGCAGCCATGAGCCCGAAGAAAGGAGCGCCCCCGGTGATGACATCCATCGAGCGCCAGATCGTTTCGTAAAAAGTCCCGCGCATGGGGTCGTCGCGGAGAAAGGCGACCTCAAGTGAAGGAGTTCCAAAAAAGGGACGGAGAATCCACGAGAACTGCGCGCCCATGAAGGCATTTCCGGCGAGCCAAGCTCCGAGTGTCATTCCCGCGATCGTCTTGCTCGGCGTCGTCACCACGAGGAGTCGGGCGAGGTGGACATTTGCGATCACTCCGGCGTAGGCGATGAGCGCGGTGTGGATGAGCATGTAGTTCGCGTGAGCGGTCATCGCATTTTCGGCATCAGGCGAAGGGGCATTGAGCGCCATGAAGAAAAGCACCGGAGAGAGAGAACCGACAATGAGAGCAGCCACCGAGAAGCTGAGGAGCTGCGCTAAAAGGGACTGCCGAAAGCCGAGCCCGCTGCCGAGAAGAAGGGCCAGCATGCCATTGAGAAGTCCATTGCAAGCGAGAGTGATAAAGATGAGCGCGGGCATCTTAAAGGCGACAAAAGCGCCCATCACCGGAGCCCGCCAAAGCCCGACGGTGAGCCCGTAGCTCCCAAATCCAAGGATGATGGTCGCGACGCAGATCACGACATTCCTCCGGGAGGGATTCTCGATCCACTCCCGGAGATCATCGGGAGCGCCTCGTAGGAGAGCTGTTAGTTGAGCGAGCATTTAGAAAAATTGAGTCAACGGGGGAAGGGAGGACTCATCGGGTTCTTCATGGAACTCAATGCGGTAGCTGATCGGAATTGTCTCCAGCTTCGGAGCTTCCTCTGTCACCGGTGGTCTGGAGAGGAACAGCAGCAGGGCGAGGAGGGAAAAGAGAACCGTGGTCTTCATGACGGCAAAACTCTGCCGCCCTTATGTGAAGGCTTGATGATCCCAATGTGAAGATTGCGAGAAATTGTCCGCCGACCGGGCGGCTTAGATTCGTCCTAAATGACGAACTTTCGCGCTATTCTGGCTTTTGCTTCGAGATCGAAATCGAAGGCATCGCCTTAAAGAGGAAATCGGCGGTGCGCTTGGCGTCTTTTTCGAAACCGCGTGCTTCTTGATGAAGGGCCGAGTTTTCGCTGACAACAAGAGTGACTTTTTCTTCAACGGGCTCCGGCGGAACCTGCGCCACGGGGGCCGTAGTCCGCTTCTCTGGATCAGCGATCAGGAGCAGAAGAAAGAGCGCAGCAAAGGCGGGCACGGCCAGCCAGAGGCGGGAGCGTTTGAGTTGCCGCGTCGGCTTGAGTTCATGATGCACCATCGCCTGTAGACGGGTCTCGAAGCCGGGGCGTGGCTGAGCCTTTTCAAGAGGCTGGCGGAGGCGTTATTCCAAGATTTCGCGATTCATGAGCTGGTGGGGTTTGAAAGCGGGAGCGCTTGGCCATGGCGGCCGGGGAGCCAAGCGTCGCTGGTGGAGGCGAGTTTTTTACCGAGCTTCTTTCGAGCGCGGTGGAGGATGACCTTGCTGTGAGTCACTGTTTTACGAAGAACTCGGGCGACTTCTTTGATCGGAAGATTCTCCTGATAGTGGGGCCAGAGTGCCATGAATTCATCTCGCTTGAGATGACTCTGGGCGATTTGCCAGAGGGCGATGGCATCGTGGGGCTTGGCCGAAGCGGTCTCGGGGTGATCGGAATCGAGAAGGGGAAAGGTGGGCTTGTGACGTCGCCATTGCGCGATCGTCAACCTGCGGGCAATGGTGAAGAGCCAGGGGCGGAACTTACGATCCAGCTTGAAGGTTCCCAGCTTCTGGAGCGCGTGTAAAAAGGTATCTTGGGTAAGGTCTTCCGCGTCTTGCCGATTCTTCGTGAGCTGCATGAGGAAGGCATAGATCGTCTGGTGGTAGCGGTGGATGAGTTCGCCATAAGCCGGAGAATCGCCCTCGCGCGCGGCGAGGACGAGTTCACGGTCGGTGAGATCCTGAGACATTCTTTAAGAAGAGCTTTCCAGAGGAAGGGCGAAGAGGGGAGCTATTTTTTGGTGAGTTCAGCGAGAAGGCTGAGGGTTTTTTCCACGGGTAGCGTGGCGAACATGAAGATTTCGCCATCGGCAGAGCCCATGTTGATGTTCGGGGTGGCTTCATCTACGTGCTCATTATTCATCATGTAAAAGGAGACGAGGCCCTCGAGGATGTTCGTGAGGTGCTTGGTATGACGCTCGTTCTTTGGAGTCGCGAACATTTGAGCAGCCATGCGGTCTCCATCTTCTTGAAGAGTGATGGTGAGGTGCTCGACTTTCCGGAGGAGTCGCGAGCCGTCATCATCTGCCAGCGCGAGTTTCTGAATGTTGGCACGGGCATGAAGGAACTGACTCTCGAACGTTTTTTCATCATCTACGAGATGAGGCTTCTTCTTCGCAAGGGTGTCGAGAGCAAGTCTGACAAGGTCGCCACGATCACTGAAAATAAGGAGGTCTGGTCCGTGGAAGGCCGCATTTTGGCGCTTCGTGCCGCTGTCATCCATCCAGGTGTGGATTACGACATCGCCGTGGGCTTTCACGCGGTAGTCGTCGGCTTGGGTGATTGTTTTTTCGAGATATTCACGATCCATTCCGCCCTTGATGAGGACGGCAGCATGATCTTTTTTTCCATCGCCGAAAAGGGTGATGTCGTGGAGGTCTTCGAGTGGATTGAGTTTAAAGATCCCCTCGATGTGGGCGATCTTGTCATCGTGATCCTTGCTAATCTCCCTGATGACGACTTCTCCAAATTTCGTTTCACGAAGCTGTTCGAGGTCAAGGTGGAGATACCACTCGGCATTGCTGGGGACGCGGGTGTGATCGAATTGCCCTGCTTGGAGGAAGGGGCTGGCGAGGAGGCTGAGGAAAAAGAGAGTTTTCATATTCACGGGGAGTACGCCGTGAAGGTGAAAAAGGTTACCGGGAAAGGAGCGGAAATGTCACAGCTCCGGCGGTTCCTCTAACTCAATTGACGATCTGCGGAGCAGTCCCTGTGGTCCAAAAATCCAGACGAGGAGGAAAAGGAAGCCTGAAAGAGTCGCCATCATCCCTGAACTCGTCGTTTCCGGGAGTCCGGTGAGCGTGGGGATGAGCTGGGAGCTGAGGTGACCTAAGATGGCACCGAGCGCCGCGAGGCCGAGGCTGAGCCCGATGAGAAGTGGAAGGTTCCGCGTGAGGAGGAAGGCCGTGGCGGGAGGCACGATGAGCATGGCGATCACGATGATCGAGCCGACTGCTTCGAAAGCCGCCACGGTGGTGATCGCGACCATCATCATGAGGAGGTAGTGCATCAGCATGGGGTGGAAACCTTGGGTGCGAGCAAGCGCGGGATCGAAGGAGGCGAGGGTGAATTCCTTGTAGAAAAGGCCGATGATCAGCGCATTGAAAAGAAGTGCTCCACCGACCACGAGAGCGGCTCGCGGAACGCGCAATACCGAGGTCGCATTTTCCCAAAGGGTGACTGAGTCGAGCGGGGTGTGCTCGATCGCGCCGTAGAGCACGCAGCTCGCATCGAGGTCGACGTGATCCGCGGTCTGCTTGATAAGAATGAGCCCGATGGCAAAGAGGGTGGTAAAGACGATGCCCATCGCCGCTCCTCGATCGACCTTGCCAAACTTCGTGATCCACTGCGTGAAAAGGGCGGTGAGGATGCCGGCAATCGCCGCTCCCACAAACATCGCCCAGCTGGCGCGGCTGTGGGAGATGAGGAAGGCGATGGCGAGTCCGGGGAGGACGGCGTGACTGATAGCGTCTCCCATCATGCTCATGCGGCGGAGCAAGAGGAAGCAACCGGGCAAGGCGCAAGCCATGGCACAGAGGATGCCTACAAGCATGATGCCGGTGTCGTTTTCAGTCCAAGTCATGAGGGGAGAGAGAATGGTGCTAGGATTCGAGTGAGTGTGGGGATTCCAGAGTATGATCCTGCAAATCAAGTTCGGCTTCGAGTTGATGGACCATTTCAGCGCCTAAGATGTGCTCCACCATGTCGGCGTCGCGGTCGACGTGAGAGGGGGCGATATCGGCGTGGGTGATGAGGTAGAGTTCCCAGAGGCGGTGGTTTCTTGTAGTGCGCGACGCTTCGCCGAAGCCGGACTCGGAGAGGCGGAGTTCGCCGCTGGGTTGGCGCTCGAGGTGGTCTTCCCTGCGGGCTTGGCGGATGAGTCTGGGGAGTTCGCCTTTTGACCAAGCTCGATGCTCGCGGAGTCGGTCGAGTGAGATGGGGAGATTTCGGAGCGGGTGCTTCTTTTGCCCGACTTCCATGATTTCAAAGACGGACCGAAGAAGGTGCTGGCGGCCCACTTTTCGCTTCAGCTGGCGCTGGCGGAGGTAGCGGGGGAGGACTCCCCGTGTGGGTCCGAAGATCATGGAAATGAGGAAGATGAATCCGGCGGCTACCACGATGATTGCTCCGGCGGGAAGGTCGGGGTAGAGCGAGGAAAGCCACGCCCCAAAGCAGCCGGAGATGGCTCCGATGACCGACGAGAGCCAGAGCATGACCTTGAGCTTATTCGTCCAGAAGCGCGCGGCAGTGGGAGGGGTGATGAGGAAGGCGATGATGAGAATGAGCCCCACGGATTGTAGTCCGACGACGGTGACGGCGGTGACAAGTCCCATGAGGAGGATGTCGATAAGCGTGGTGGGCCAGCCCTGCGCGGAGGCGAAGGCGTCATCGAAGCACAGGAGCGTGAGTTCTTTTAAAATGAGGAGGCAGACGATGATGGTGACGACCAAGGTTCCGCTGATGAGGATGAGGTCGCTCAGGATCATCGAGGCCGGTTTGCCGTAAATGAAGGAGCTGAGTCCGGCTGCGCTGACGCCGGGGATTTCTTGCGCCATTCTTAAAAGGGCGATGCCGAGTCCGAAGAAGACGGAGAGCACGATGCCCATTGCGGCGTCGTCTTTTAAGCGAGTCGTCCGGCGGATGGCGATGACGAGAAGGACGCCCATGAGGCCTGTGACGGAGGCACCGATTAGAAGGCCGGGAAGGCTTCGGCCTGAGAAGCCCAGCGCGGACATGACAGCGAAAGCGATGGCAATTCCCGGGAGGGTGGCGTGAGAGAGGGCGTCGCCGAGGAGGGACTGTTTCCGCAGGAGGAGAAAGGAGCCCACGAGTCCGGCGGTGGCACCGAGCAAGGCGGTGCCGAGCACTACCACGGTGGTGTTGTAGCTGAAGCCTCCGAGGAAGCTTAAGAAGGCGATGACACTAGCGACCGACATTTTTCAAAGCGTGGGCGACGTCTTCGAGGAGGTTCAATTTTCCTCCGTAGGCTTTCTGGAGATTCTCGCGCGTGAAGGTGTCTTTGGTCGGGCCGCTGGCGACGATGCGCATATTCAAGAGCACGAGCCAATCGAAGTAGCGCGAGACGGTGGCGAGATCGTGGTGGACACAGAGGACGGTTTTTCCGCGCTTATTGAGATCTTGCAGGAGTTCGATAATGGCTTGTTCGGTCGCGGCATCGACCGCGGCGAAAGGCTCGTCCATGAAGTAGATATCGGCATCCTGCACGAGCGCGCGAGCGAGGAAGACGCGCTGCTGCTGGCCGCCGGAGAGTTGGGAGATTTGGCGGTCGGCGAGGTGCCCGATCCCGACTTGCTCTAGCGCAGTCCGGGCCTGGTCTTTTTGCTTTTTACCGACCCTTTTTAACCATCCGAGCTTGCGGTAAGTGCCCATCGCCACGACATCGAGCGCGCTCACAGGGAAGTCCCAATCGACGGACTCGCGCTGCGGCACGTAGGCCACGAGATCGCGCTGGTCTTCGTAGGGCTTGCCGTAGATACGAACCTCACCAGAAGCCTTCGGGATGAGGTCGAGGCAGGCTTTGAGGAGGGTGGATTTACCTGCGCCATTTGGCCCGACAATTCCAGCAAGGCTACCTTTGGGAATATTAAGGTCGAGGTCCCAGAGGACCGGCTTGCGGTGATAGGCCACGGTGAGATCGTGGACCGAAAGCGGGAATTCGGGAGGGTGATCGGAGAGCATGTTAGTGCTGGGTTGGGGTCAGTTTTCCATAGATTCCCTGAGCAGGAATCTCGCCGCCGAGTGCGCGGGTGATGGTGGTGATATTGTGATCGATCATGCCGATGTAAGTGCCCTCGTAGCTGCCTACTTGGCCCATGGCATCTGAGAAAAGTTCGCCGCCGATAATGACTGTTTTTCCCTGTGCTGCGGCGCCCTCGATGATCGCTTTGACGCTTTTATCAGAGACAGAGGATTCTACGAAAACGGCGGGGAGTTCATTTTTTACAAGGAAGTCGACGAGGTCTTCGATGCCCTTCACTCCCGCTTCAGATTCAGTGCTGATTCCTTGGATGCCGCGGACATCGATTCCGTAGGCGCGTCCGAGGTAGGAAAAGGCATCGTGCGCCGTGACGAGCGCGCGGTTTTTCTCCGGGATGGAGGCGAAGCAGCGGCGGGCTTGGGCGTCGAGGTCGGCGAGCTTGGTGGTGTAGGAAGCGAGGTTCGTTTCGTAGTCGTTGGCGTGGTCTGGATCGAACTCAGCGAGGCGATCCGTGATCTCTCGCGCGACGAGCGCCCAGGCCACGACATCCATCCAGACGTGCGGATCGGACTCGGTGGCACCACCGATGATCTTGTAGTCATTTCCGAGCAGCGCTTCGGATACCGCATGGACGGGCTTTCCTTTTTTGCGCTGGCTTTCGAGGACTTGGCCCATCTTGCCTTCCAAGTGGAGGCCGTTGTAAAAAACGAGGTCGGATTGATCGAGGCGGTCGATGTCACCCTTCGTCGCCATGTAGGCGTGTGGGTCGATGCCCTCGCTGATGATGTTGGTAACCTCGGCATGTTCCTCTGCGATCTCGCGGGTGACATCTGCGATCATCCCGACGGTGGTCGTGATCTCAAAAGGGTAGTTCTTTGGGTCATCAGTGGTCACCTTCTTCTTTACACAACTCGTTGAGAGAAGGGCGATAGGCGCGAGGCAGAGAAGAAGACGTCGTTTCATAACACCAGATAATAGAGATGAACTTTGATTAGTCAAGATAGAGAGTTTGAATGCTCATTTTTCGGCCTAGCGATTCGATCACAAAATTAGGCGAATTTCCGAAAAAGTGATCATTAATTTACAGCTGCTTCGTTGAAATATTTTGGAGTCGAGACCGTAGATATGCTGATGCTCCGGCCTCTTTTGTATAACAGCCTTTTTCTCGCTCTCAGCGTGGGAGCATATGCGGCTGATGAAGGATTCATCTTCTTTGAAGAAAAGGTGCGTCCCATTCTCGCGGAGAATTGTCTTAAGTGCCATTCGGAAGAAAAGAAGATCAAAGGAGGGCTCCTCCTCGACCGCAAGGCCGGTTGGGAAGCGGGCGGCGATAGCGGAGCGGTGATCGTCCTCGGGAAGCCCGAAGAATCGCTGCTCATCCACATGGTGAAGCGCGAGGACGACTATGAGGCGATGCCTCCCAAGACCGCCCTCGGTGCATCGGAAATTGCCACCCTTGAAGAGTGGATCAAAATGGGCGCGCCGGATCCCCGTGACCAAGCGATCGGTGAAAAGGCGACCGAAAACGTCTTCGATCTCGAAGCCCGAAAATCCTGGTGGTCTCTCCAGCCCGTTCAAAAGGTCGCCGTCCCCGAGGTCAAGGATTCTGCTTGGCCGCGCAATGATTTCGACAGCTTCATCCTAGCCGGCCTCGATCAGCAGGGCTGGAAGCCGGCCGATTCCGCATCGCGGGAGCAGCTCTTCCGCCGCGCCAGTGTCACCCTCACCGGACTCTCGCCGACCCCGGAGCAGCTCGCAGAATTGCTGGCGGATAAAAGTGACACGGCTTATGAAAAAGCGGTCGAGCGATTCTTAGACTCGCCGCATTTTGGCGAGCATTGGGCGCGCCATTGGATGGACGTCGTCCGCTTTGGTGAGACGAAGTCCTTTGAGAACGACTACACCATGGCCTACACGTGGCGCTTCCGTGATTACCTCACGCGCGCCTTCAATGCCGATGTTCCTTTTGATAAAATGACTCTCGAGGCCTTCGCAGGGGACCTGTTAGAAAATCCCCGAGTCGATCCCGCCACTGGTCTCAATGAATCCGCCATCGGCCCTGGCTTTCTTCTCTTCACCGACGGGCAGCACGGCCCTACCGATCTTCACGAAGACGAAGCGCGCGTCTTCGATGGCATGATCCAGGCTGTCGGTGCGGCCTATCACGGGCTCACCATTTCCTGCGCCCGTTGCCATGATCATAAGTTCGATGCCATCACTGACGAGGACTACTACTCTCTCTATGGCACCCTTAAAAGCTCCCGCCTCCACCACGCGAATCTTGCTGAGATAAAATGGACCGCCGCCCGCCAGCATGCTTTCGAGAAAGCCCATCAAGCCGCGCTTTCCGCGACCTTCTCCAGTGCGAAAATCCAAGCTGATCAGCTTCCGCAAATCATCAATCAAGTCCGCGCACTCGCCAAATCTGATGAGTTTAAAAATGATCTCGCAGAGCTCGCCAAGCTCACAGGAGAACCGCATGCGACCAAGCTTGCCTCCCTCCGAGCGGCCCTCATCGCGAAGAGTAGTCCCAAAGTCGCGCAGTGGTTCCTTGAAGTCTTTACCGGGACAACACCTGAGCTAGCAGGTCTCCGCTACTGGCTCTTGCACCAGCAGGCACCGCCCCTACGGCCTTCCGTGCCGCATGTGACACGACGCACTTGGAAAAGTGATGGCGCTGGCTTTGCTCAGGTTGGAAAAGGCGCCTTTGTCGTCAATCCCACCCGACCTAGAGTGATCGTAGCTTCGGCAGGGCAGGGGATGATCGCCGGTCATCTTTCGCCACGACTCGATGGTGCCATCCGCTCGGAAGACTTCACTCTCGATGGAAGCCCGGTCGAGATCTGGGTCAAAGGTCACGCAGCTACCGCAAACCTCGTCGTTCGGAATTTCGAGCTCAGTGGGGCAGGTCCCACCACCTCGGTTCTCCGAAAACAGATCAATACCGACCAATGGACCAAACTCCACTTTCCCACCGTTCTCTGGAAAAATGAAATCGCTTACCTAGAGATTCTTCAGCAAGGACGCTCAAAGATTCACCTGAGGCCTTCTGAGAATTCTACTCCTCCGAGCGATGAAGCTTGGGCCGCGGTCGCCCACCAACTTCCAGATTGGAATGAAGCTTGGCAAGATGACCAAGCGATTGCTGAGCGGCTCAACTCTCTTCTCACCCGCGACGATCTCAGCCCTGCCGAGACCGAAGTTCTTGGAGCTCTCTTTTCAAAAGGTCTTCTCAAACCCGCTTCCGAAAATCCCGCCCTCGCCGAACTCCAGCAACTTCGCGATGCCGTCGAGACACCGGTCTACGCCCGCAGCTTGGTCGATGGCGATGAGCATCACGAGCCCATCTATATTCGAGGAAATTACAAGCGACCGAGTGAGACTCCCAACCCGCGTCACTTCCTCGATGGTCTCGGCGGGGAAATGCTTAGCGCAAAGGGCAGCGGCCGGCTCGCTTGGGCTGAAAGGGTCGTAGACCCGTCCAATCCACTCACCGCCCGCGTCCGCGCGAACCGTATTTGGTCACGCGTCTTTGGTCGTGGGATTGTTGCCTCAGTGGACGACTTTGGAAAAATGGGCCAGCTCCCGAGCCATCCCGAACTTCTCGATTTCCTCGCCACGGATTTCGTGAGCGAAGGCTGGTCCACAAAAACTCTTCTCCGAAAACTTCTCACCTCCAGCACCTTCCGTATGTCCTCCGTCCCTAGCTCGCGCTCCGCCGAACTCGATCCCGATAACCAATGGCTCCAGCACATGCCCATCCGCCGCATGAGTGCCGAGAGCATCCGTGATCACCTCCTCGCCTCCAGCGGTGAACTCAAGCTCGAACTCTTTGGAAAGGGCATTCGGCCCTACGTCCAAGATCAGCCACACAGCCGCGCCAAGCCGCCCTCGGGTCCGCTCGATGGCGCAGGCCGCCGCTCGATCTATCTCGAAGTGCGCCGCAACTTCCTCCCCTCATTTCTGCGAGCCTTTAACTTTCCTCCCTCCACAGAGCCCGTCGGTCAGCGCCCCATCACCACCGTCCCAGCCCAATCTCTCGCCCTTCTGAATCACCCCCTCGTCCACGACCAAGCCGGGAAATGGGCCCGCCGAATTCTCAACTCACCCGCCTCCACGGAAGAGCGCCTCGCCCTCATGCATCGCCAAGGCTTTGCTCGAGATCCTCAGCCCGATGAAATCACTTGGGGCCTCGCCGCTCTTGATCAACTCGGAGTCAGCGAAGATCCGCAAGCCGCATGGACCTCCCTCTGTCACCTTATGATGAACCGAAAGGAATTTATCTATGTCTTTTAATACCAGCCCCCTGAGCCATCTCAGTCGCCGTGATTTTATGCACCGAGGCTCCATGGGCTTTGGTTCATTGGCTCTGAGTGGCTTTCTCAATCAGCAGGCTCAAGCCAGCTCGCACTCGCCTCATTTTCAAGCGAAAGCGAAGCACGTCATCTTCCTCTACATGGATGGCGGTGTCTCTCACGTCGATAGCTTCGACCCCAAGCCCCTCCTGAAAAAAGAAAACGGGCAGAAGCCCAAGTTCAAAGTCGATGCCACCGTCTTTAATAACAACGGCAACATCCTCGCCAGCCCTTGGGAGTTTAAGAATCGCGGTAAGAGCGGCCTCCCCATTAGCGACCTCTTTCCCCGTATCGGAAGCTGCGCCGATGACCTCTGCGTCCTCCGCTCCATGACCGCATTCTCTGCGAATCATCCCAGTGCGAATTACTCTCTCCACAGTGGTCAGATCCTCGCGGGACGTCCCAGCATGGGAGCTTGGGCCTCCTACGGTCTCGGAAGTGAGAATCAAGATCTCCCTAGCTACGTCGTCATCCACGGAGGACAAGTCCCTTCCGGTGGCATGCAGATGACCGGAAATGGTTTTCTGCCTGCCACTCACCAGCCCTCAGTTCTCCACCCAAAAGGAGTGGTCTTAAGAAATATCAACGCCCTTGAGAAAAAGGTCGGTCTGCAAGACGAGAAGCTCGCCCTCCTGCGCCAGATCGAGGACAAGCTCGAAGAGCGCCGCCCGGATTCCGATCTCATCCGCGCTGCCGTGCAGAACTACGAGATGGCCTACCGCATGCAGATGGCCGTCCCCGAGGTCACCGATGTTTCAAAAGAACCTGATCACATCAAGAAGATGTATGGCCTCGAGTCCTCTTTTGATAACACCCGCACCTACGGAGCGCAGTGCCTCATGGCCCGCCGTCTCGTTGAAAAAGGCGTCCGCTTCATCGAACTCACCGTCACCACCGGAAATGGCGACAGGTGGGATCAGCACAGCAATCTAAAACAAGGGCATGAAAATAATGCCCGCGCCGTCGACCAACCCATCGCGGCCCTTATCAAGGATCTCAAGCAGCGAGGTCTCCTCGAATCGACCCTCCTCGTCTTCGCCGGAGAATTCGGCCGCACTCCCTTCGCTCAAGGCAGCGATGGTCGCGATCACAATCCGCAAGGCTTCAGCGTCTGGATGGCCGGCGGAGGAACCAAAGGCGGCATGACCTACGGCGCCACCGATGAATACGGCTACCGCGTCACCGAGAACAAACTCACCGTCCATGACCTCCACGCCAACATGCTCCATCTCATGGGCGTCGATCACACCAAGCAGACCTTCCGCTACGGCGGCCGCGACGTCCGCCTCACCGACGTCCACGGCGAGATCATCCCCGAGATCATGGCCTAAGTGGTATAGGCGTCCCGCCTGTCTCTCCCAATTCATGCGCCCTATTCCGAGACAATGATTTTGACACGACAAAAGAGATGCTGAAAGCCGGGTTGGAGGGTCCACGTCAGGCACGAGCGGGTGTTGGGAAGACGGACTTCCGAGGCGAGGGCGGGGCGCCAGCTTTGTAGGTCGCTGCTGACTTCGAGGCGGCGAAGGACCTCCGGGGCATCTGGATTACAGAGGAGCCGGTAGGTGGATGCGGCGAGCTTTTGGTGGCGGGGATCGGTCAGAGAAGGATTGGTTGGGTGACTGCCGAGGGCATATTCGTAGTAGTCGCTCTGGCCCTTGCTACTCTTTATGGGCCTGCCGGAGTGGATGATGTCGATCTCTACGTGGGAATGCTTCTCGAGGGTGACCTTCCGGATTCGATCATGGGTGAAGTGGGAATGGCGATTCTTGCCGACCAGTTTTCTCGCTTGCAAGAAGGCGACCGCTTCTACTTCGAGAACAATGCCGATGGAGTGAACGACGACCTGCAAGAGGTAGCCTCTTGGAATGAGGTAGACTTTGAAACAACCTACGATTTTATCGATCATGAGACCCTCTCCGAGATTATCGCTCTCAATACTGGTGCGACAGGACTACAGGATAACGTCTTTCTTGCTCAGCCGATTCCCGAGCCGAGCACCGGACTTTTGGCGCTTCTCGGCGGACTGATGATCATCCGCCGTCGGCGCTAGGCTGCTTTTTATTCAGGCTCGCTTCGGTTTATCCGTTGCGGGTTTTTTATCGGCTAGAAATCAGATCTTTTTCACGAACTGGGATTTCAGCTTCATCGGGCCGATGCCATCCACTTTGCAGTCGATATCGTGGTCCGCTCTTGGCGAAAGGCGGATGTTCTTTACCTTGGTGCCGATCTTGAGGGTGGTGGAAGTGCCCTTTACCTTGAGATCTTTCGTGAGCTGGACACTGTCGCCGCTTTCGAGTGGGTTGCCGTGGGCATCGCGCGTGATTGCCGCTTCCGCTTCTGCCGCCGCTTCTTCCGCGGACCACTCATGCCCACAGTCTGGACAGTTGAAAAGGGGGCCGTTTTCGTAAGTATATTCAGACTGGCATTCGGGGCAGTTGGGGATATCGCTCATTGAGACGATCTAAGCCAGAGACGCGGAAAGAGGCGACCCGAAAATAATACACCCCCCGGCACTGAAAGCACCGGAGGGTGGTTGAACAAACAACAAACAACATATGAAACGGGCTGACGAATCAGCCCTTCCACAGCAGATAAACATCTCTGTTCGGACTTTTTACCAGTAAAAATTAAACTTTAGAAAGCCTTAACTAAGGGCCCTCTAATCCTCAGTGAGTTCTGACGCAAAAATCCCGATGTTTTTTGTAATCTCGGCTTAAGCGAGGATCTGATCCACTTTGAAACCATGGACATCGGTGAGGCGGAAGCGACGGCCTTGGAACTTGTAGCTCAGGCGCTCGTGGTCGATTCCGAGGAGATGAAGCATGGTGGCTTGGAGATCGTGGACATGAATCGCATCGGTGGGTTTGTGGTGCTTGTCTAGCTTCACCGGGTTGCCATCGGTATCAACGATGCTGGAGCCATATTTGTCGGTTTTCCCGACGGTGATACCGCCTTTGATGCCGCCGCCTGCCATCCACATTGAAAAGGAATTCTTATGGTGGTCGCGGCCGTAGTTTGTCTTGGAAAGCTTGCCCTGTGAGAATGCGGTGCGGCCGAACTCTCCGCCCCAGACCACCAGAGTGTCATCGAGAAGTCCGCGCTGCTTCAGGTCCATTACGAGAGCCGCGGAGCCGCGGTCGGTTTTTTTACAGCGATCTTTCATTGAGCCGGGGAGGCCGCCGTGGGCATCCCAGCCTTGGTGGTAGAGCTGGATAAACTGAACCCCGCGCTCGGCGAGGCGACGCGCCTGCAGGCAGTTCGCAGCATAGGTGCCGGCTTCTTTTGCTCCTTCACCGTAGAGGTCCCATGTCGATTGCGGTTCGTTGGTGGTGTCGGAAACCTCTGGGACGCTGGCCTGCATGCGGTAGGACATTTCATACTGGGCGATGCGGGATTCGATCTCGGGATCGAGTTCGCGCTGGAACTGATCGTAGTTTAGCGCGTTGAGTTTATTGAGCATTGTGCGGCGATTCTCGCGCGTGATGCCCTCGGGATTATTGAGGAAAAGAACGCGGTCTTCTCCGGCGAGAAACTTTACTCCTTGATGGCGGGAGTCGAGGAAGCCGGAGCCCCAGAGGCGGGAGTAAAGCGGTTGACCTCCGCCATTTTTACTCACCATTACGATGAAGTTTGGGAGATCTGAATTGTCCGTTCCTAGTCCGTAGGAAAGCCACGATCCGATGCAGGGACGGCCGGCGATTTGGTTTCCGGTCTGGATAAAAGTGATCGCGGGGTCGTGGTTGATCGCGTCCGTGTAGACGTTCTTCATGATGCAGATGTCATCGGCTATCTTGTGATGCCAGGGGATGAAGTCGCTCATTTCCTGTCCGCTTTTTCCGTGGCGGTTGAACTCGGTGCAGACCGAGCCAGCCATCGGGAGAGAGGACTGATTAGATGACATGCCGGTGGTCTCCACGAGGGCGTCCTTGGGAAGCTCGACGCCGTGGTTTTCCCGGAGGTGCGGCTTGTTATCGAAGAGTTCGTATTGCGAGGGGCCTCCTGATTGGAAAAGGTAGATGACGCGCTTCGCCTTTGGTGATGTGGGGAGTCCGTAGATGCCATTCTCCGAGCCTCTGGCGAGCATCGACGCCAGCGCCATGCCGCCAATCCCGGTGGTCGACTTATTGAAAAAGTGACGGCGGTTGATCGCGAAAGGGTCGTGTTGATAATCGCTCATATACTTAGCGGGTCCAGACGGCAGCGTCGGTGTTGAAGATCGTTTGGCAGACGGTGGTCATGGCCGCGGCTTCGATGGCGTCGATCTCTGTGGGTTGGGGCGTGACGCCGATGGTGAGGAGCTTTTGCGCTTTCTCCGGGCTCTCTTTAAAATAGGTGCGTTGCTCGGCGAGGAGTTCCTTTAGAGTGGTGAGCTCGAAGTTGTTTGGCTCGCGGCTTGCAACGCGCAGCCAAGCCTTGGTGAGGCGGCTGTCATCGCCGTCCTCTTCACTGAGAACATCGGTCGCCAGCTTGCGGGCCGCTTCGATAAAGTGGCGATCGTTGAGTAGGACGAGAGCCATCGCGGGGCTGTTTGTGCGGGAGCGCTTCACGCTGCAGACCTCCAACGACGGTTTATCGAGGATCGTCATGTTTTCCTGTGGCTTTGTGCGCTTCCAGTAGGAGTAGATCGAGCGGTGGTGGACTTGATCGGGCCGCTCATTCTTTGCCTTGATTGGACCATAGGGGTGGACTGGGCTACCGCCATTTGACTCACGCAGGAGGCCCGATGACGCGAGCGCGCTGTCGCGGATTTGCTCGGCGCCCATTCTGAATGCTGGGCCGCGGGCGAGGAGTTCATTGTGAATGTCGCGCGATTGAAGCTCAGCGGTGAGTGCTGAGTCTTGACGGAAGGTCGCGGATAGGACGATCTGCTTTACAAGAGTCTTTGTACTCCAGTTCTGCTTGATGAAGTCACGGCAGAGCCAGTCGAGTAGCGCGGGGTGGGTGGGGATATCTCCTTGAAGTCCGAAATTTTCGGTCGTGCCGACGAGGCCATTTCCGAAAATTTGTTGCCAGATTCGGTTGATATAAACCCTTGTAGTCAGTGGATGGCGCGGGTCCGTAAGCCACTGAGCGAGGCCAAGTCGGTTACGTGGGGCATCCTTTGGAAAAGGAAGCATGAAGGCGAAGGTGTCCCGCTCAAGTGGGTCACCCACGGGGGAGTTATATTCACCACGGTCCAGAATGCGCGCAGGCCGGGGCGTCGCCATATCTTCCATCACGGGAACCTCGATGAAGGAATTCTCGAGTGAGACGAAGGCCTTCTCGGCAGCGATGATTTCACCCGACGTTTTGCGATATTCCTCGTGGAAGTTCGCGAGATAGTAGGGGAAGAGATCTTCGTCCGAAGCTGTATTCAGATCGCTCGCTTTTCCCGCGATTTTCCGTGCTTCAATCGGAGTGATTGCGCGATCAAAGATCGCCATGTCATCGACCTGGCCACCCGCGAAACCTGGGCCGCGGAAGATCGCGCCGATCGTAAAGTGACGTCCGTTGGAGTAGGTCGGCGTCGTGATGCTTTTGAAGATCTTGTCGTTGGTGACTTCAGTCTCAATGAACTCGCCATTGAGAAAAAACTTCATCCCGCCGATCTCACTGAGGCCATCGTAGGTCCAGGTTAAATGGTGCCACTCGTTTTGCGGAAGCACGGTCTTGGTTTTAATCCCGAGACCATTGTCAGGCCAAGCTCGGAAGACGCGTCCGGACAGGAATCCGTTCTCGATGCGGAGATCGATCCCGTGGTAGCCGATTTCGGTGCCGAAAGCGCGGTGCCAGATCACGACCGAATCTTCATCGCGGATCGTGTCTTTGATCCAGAGGCCGACCGAGAAAGGATTGTAGCGATCCTTGCTGAAGAAACCATTTTGCACCGTGGCGCCATCGTCGCCATTTAATGAAATAGCGGTTCCTCCTCCTATCGGACCCTCTTCGTATGAGGGGGTTCTTATTTGGAATCGAATCGGGTTTGGCTTGCCATCCTTCGTAAGCTGCGGAGGAGTGCGTGACTCCAGTGGTTTGGAATCAGATTTATTGAAGTCAAAGAAGGCGCTCTGATCGGCCATCGTGAGCGCCGTGTTTGGGGTGAGTGCTGCTTTCCATTGTTCGAAGGCAGGGCGGGCGGCATCTATTATCCCTGCGAGCTTCGTTTTTAAATTCGTCGACGTTTGCGCGAGCTTCGCGAGATCACTTTCCTGCTTCTCACTCGGGAGGAGAAGGCTCGGAGGAGGGGAGATGTTTCCGTGAATATAGAGACCGTCCTCGTTGATGGAATTAAAGAAGCCGCTGAGCTGGAAATATTCCTTTGCCGTGATAGGGTCATACTTGTGATCGTGGCACTTCGAGCATTCCATGGTGAGCCCGAGGTAAGCGGTGCCGAAGGTGTTGACGCGGTCGGCCACGCCATCGAGAAAGAATTCCTCACGGATTGAGCCACCCTCATTCGTCATGCGATTGAAGCGGTTCGAAGCGGTGGCGAGCTTCTGGTCGCGGGTGGCATTGGGGAGGAGGTCGCCTGCAATGTTTTCGGTGATGAACTGCTTGTAAGGCATGTCCTTTTCAAAGGCGCGGATGACATAATCGCGGTATGGCCAGGCGTTGAAATTACTATCGGCGTGATAGCCCCAGGTGTCGGCGTAGCGCACGGCATCGAGCCACGGCGTCGTCATGTTCTCCGCGTAAGCGCGGGTGTTTAGAAAGGCGTCGGTAGCTTTCTCATAAGCCGTCTCGGGCGCTTGCTTGAGAGCTTTTCGAAAGGTGCTGATTTGCTCAAGCGTCGGAGGAAGACCGGTGATGGCGAGGCTGGTCCGACGAAGCCAGCGCAGCGGGTCGGCTTCCGGGGAAGGGCTGAGATTTTCCTCTTCAAGGCGCGCGGCTACGAAATTGTCGATCGGATTGCGCGCCCACGAAGCGTCTTTGAGCTGTGGGACGCTGACGCTCTTCGGGAGATTCACAAAAGCCCAGTGCTTTTCATACTTCGCTCCTTGCTTGATCCAGGCTGTGATAGTCGCTTTTTCGGAATCCGAAAGTGAAAGATTGGCGTCCTCCGGCGGCATGGGATCTTCGGTGTCGCTGATGCGCTGCCAGACGATGGACTTGTCCAGCGACCCCGGCACGATACCATGCTTTCCCGGTGATTCAGCGAGCACCTTGTAGGCTTCCTCCTCAATATCGAGCCTGAGTCCCGCCTCGCGGGTTCCCTTGTCGGGACCGTGGCAGAGGAAGCACTTGTCCGAGAGAATCGGTCGGACGTCGGCATTGTAGCCCACGTGCTCCTCGGCAAGGCCCGGAGTGAGGCTTGCGGCAAAGATTGAAAAAGTGAGCGCGCGTGGAATCATCGGGAGGTGAAATCTTGTATGACAGAATTTAGCCTACTCTCTATACTACGCCAGTGAGATCGACTTTTTGACGAATTTTATGCATTTTTAGACGAGAGAATGATTTTAAAGCGATTTACTGATGGGTGGTTGATGGTCCTTTCTCTTGTTGGAATCAATTTGGGCGGTAGCATTTCCATCAGGAATTAAGTGTATAATGAGTCTTAAAATGAGTGAAAAAGAGTGGACGCGAGCAGCGTCGCGACTCTGGCGCTCGATAAACATAGGGTGGTGGTATGAGGCCCTCACGACCCCACTCGTGATTCTTGGCGTGCTTGCGGGTTTGGCGGTGGTGGCTTCACGTCTTTATTCTTGCGAATTGGGAGCTGTTTTTTGGAGTGTGCTGGGGCTGAGCGTGGCAGGTGCGATGGGGTTTGCGTGGTATCGTTCAAAGGAGAAATGGCTCGATTTAAAAGGCGCATTCGTGCGGCTGGAAGCAAATCTTGGATTGAATAATCAGCTGAGCACGGCGGCTGCGGGAAGAGGGGCGTGGCCTGAGATGAGGGTGACCGATCCGGCGGTGCGCTGGCATTTTGGCCAAATGACTTTTCCGATCTTGCTAGCGCTGGGATTTCTGTTGCTGGGGTTTCTGGTGCCCATTGCGCCAGCGAGTGCGAGTGAGCCTGAGAATCAGCCTTATACTTGGGGTCGCCTTGAGGCTGAAGTCGAGGAGTTGGTTGATGGGGCTTGATCTCCCTCCGGGGCTGGCGCTGAAGCATAAGATCGAGGGGACGACGCTGAGCTTGGATCTGCTCTATGATCCAGGTGAGTGGGGTTCAAAGTTCAATGAGTCGCCCCCGCAGGTTCGCTTGAGTGAGGATGGTGCTGGGGGTTATGAAGTGATGTGGCAGCGGATTGCACCGGGCCATTTCAACCTTACTCATGAGTTGAGTGAAGGGAGTGTGGTGAGAGGAAGCGCGATTGTCGGAAGCTTCACGCTGCCTTTTGGTCCGTTCAATATTGGGAGCAGTGCGGAGTGGGCATTTGATCGTAAGCGAGTGGAGGAGCTGCGTCACCTTTCGTCAGCAACGGGCGGGAGGGAGTTACTTGATTTACAAAAAGCCTGGGTGATGCCGGATCAGCTGCGGGTTGCTGATATTCGTGTGTGGTTGGCGGCGGCGATTCTGATGCTTCTTTTGCTGGATGCTGTGATCACGAGAGCAGGCTGGCCACTTTGGACACGTGGTGGCAGCGAGGGATCCGAATCGATGATTGCTCTGAAAAAGGGAAAGAAGGCGAAGCCGATCGTGGAGGTCAATGAGAAAGACACGGGCGAACTTCCGGAGAGTTCTGCTGAGTCGCGGCGGGCTCGACTTGAGAGGACGAAGCGCAAGAGGTAGGAGATTGAGCAGGCCTAATTTGACGTTTGAAATCGGTAGTTGAAGCGGCGGTTCGGCGCGTGGTCGCCTTCGGTGAAGAATTGCTCACTAAAAGGCGCGTTGTCAGCCGCGTGGAAATCGAAGGCGAGATTGTCGACCCATCCGGGGAGGAGGGGGATTTGGAGCTCCAGCATGTTGTTCTCTGCAGCGAAGGGGACATAGCGAGCCCCGCTACATTTCCCTGAACGATCGAGTTTCTCAAGCGAAGCGGTGTTCCCTTGGCGGGTTCGGTTGAGGACGTAGTCATACCCATGCCAGCCAGTAGCGGGGTTTTGATCGGCGTCGATGAGAAGGATCATCCAGTGATCACCCTGGGGAGTCGTCAATGGAGCACGGGTGTGGAGGAGAAATGAAACAGTTTTTTCCTGAGTGGCGACACGGATATTGGCGAAGTCATTTCGGCCCGAGGTCTCGGTGTAGATCTTGCCAGCCCAGCCTTCTTGTTTTCGGTGGGCGGTGTCGTGGAGAGGATCTTTGAAGCGAAGGGCTTCCGACCAGTCATCGAACTTTCCATCGATCGCGATTTCTTGATGAGGAAGGGGCGAAGGGAGAGAAGGGCTGCCTTTGAAGCGGCGAATGTTCGCCATCATCTGGTAGTAGTAGGCGTCTTGGTAGCCGCCCTTCATGGGCTCGATATCGCGCGAGAACTCCAGGTTGTAGCAGTCGACAAAGTAGGAATCTCCTTTGGTGAGTTTTTTCCCCATCATTTTGTGCGCGCCTTTTCCGGGTGTGAAGAGGAAGCGCTGGGCGACCCATTCGTTCCAGCCGGTGATGAAGGCGATCTCAGGATCGATCTTGAGGATGTGGTCCCACTGTTCCTGGAAGTAGAGTCCCTCTGAGGATTTGGTTTCTTGGGGAGAGGGCTGAGTTTTGTTTTGATGGGAGCGCCCGATGTTTGAGATGGGATGCTGAGCGACGGCTGCCGTCATGAACTCGGGCTGGCCAGGGGTGTTCCAGCCGGGTGTCTGAGGGGTGTGATCGAGCCAAGGCCACTTGTCTTTGCCATCGCCAAACCATTTTTGGCCTTTTGACCAAGCCCATGAGCGGCGGAGGGTGAAGAAGGATTTTTGCTCGGGGGAGAGTCCCTCGGGATTCGCCATCAGGAGGGGCTTTCCTTGCCAGTGAAACCAGAGGGATTTGTATTTTCCGGTCTTGTAGATCCGGTCGTAGATTTTGTTAACGGTGCGAATGTGATTACTGTTTGTCAGAAAAGTAATTTTAGGAGTCTTGAGGCCTTCTTTTCGCATCTGAAGCCAAGTCTGGCAGAGGGCGTCTACCTCACGGGCGTAGACGTAGGCATTGGTGGCATCCAGAGCTACGAAGTCGACTCCGGCATCGCTGAGCTGGGTGGCATGCTTGCGGAGGATCCACGGGTCGCGGGAGTAGTAGTAGCCTTCCTCTGGTTCCGCCCAGTGGTGAAAGATGCCGGGTTTTGCGAGCTTGTTACCGATTTTTGAGAGGTCGTGAGGGCCGCTGGTGGAGTGTCCTCCTAGCCAGAGAAAATAGAAGATGCCGACCGTGCGGTCGTTTTTGATGGGACCAGTTTCTTCGTGTAGGGGAAGGCTACGGCCGAGGTGATCGGTCGCAGGCCAGGGTGTCTGAGCGAATAGGGTGGAAGTGAAAAGGCAAAGTGCAGTGAAGAGAATGCACCGAAGGGAGTTGATGGATAATGAGTTCTGCATTTCGCTTATGGATGGGGCTCGAGGTGAGGCTACTTTTTTTAGACTCTCTCCGTGGAGTTACGGTCTCAGACCGATGAATTATTTCTTCTAGAATCAGATTTGTTGCGAAATTTTGACATCTGGATCTTGAGAGTTGAAATAGGGGAGTAGAGCGATGAGCTAGCGTCATCAGTAAATACAAAAAGCTGACCTTCAATGATATTGCCAAAAGGTGTCTAACAGTTCAATCTGGTCGCAGATGGCAGTTGGAAAGGTGAGACTTAAGGATGTCGCGGAACGCGCGGGTGTCGCCGTGAATACTGCTTCCACGATCTTGAATAAGCGGCCTAACTCATGGGCATCAAAGGAAACGGAAGAGAGAGTCTTCGCTGCCGCTAAGGATTTAGGGTATCGTCCGAACCGAGCTGCTGTGGCACTGCGCTCCGGGAGTTTTAAGACGGTCGGCTTGTTGGTTGCCGATTTAGACAATCCTTACTATACCCATTTTGCCCAAGTCTTTGGAAACGAGATTGCGAAAAAGGGCTACGATCTTGTGATCGAGAATTGGCAAACCGATCTCGCGCGCGAGAAAAAGCTTCTAGAGGAGGTAGTCTATCGGAATGTTGATGGAGTGGTAGCATTTGTCAGTGATTTGGATGAGCACCGTGATTTTCTCGAGAGCCAAGCCAAGATAGGTTTTCCAATCGTGGCCCTTGCAATGCCTGGAGCTGGGCCAGCTCCGGTCGATGTCGTAAACCCAAATTTTTCGACCGGATTGAAGGAAGCCGCTACGACTCTTTATGATCTTGGGCATCGGCGATTTAGTTTTTTAGCCGCGCGCTCTAAGGGCCAGAGGGTGGGAGGTCGTCCCAGTTACTTTAAGAAGGTTGTCGAAGAGTTCGGTGATGTCGATGCTGAGGTGGTAGATTGCGGTCCCTCGATCAGGGAAGCGCGCGAAGTAGGTCGTCGGATTTTGGATAAAGACGGGCGTCCAAGTGCGGTGGTCGCGCTGAATGATCTAGCTGCGATCGGGGTAATGCGTGCAGCAAAAGATCTGGGCTTACGAGTTCCAGACGATGTCTCCGTGGTAGGGATCGATGGGATACCACTGGGCGAGCAACTCCAAGTTTCGTTATCAACGGTCGTTCAGCCCTATGACGAGATGGTCGGAAAAGCGATTGATTTTTTGCTCGAGCGAATCGAAGGTAAGGGAAATGGGACACCGCAGCACGCTGAGTTTCCCACCCGATTTATCCGGCGTGAGTCAGTCGGTAGGGTCCGTTCCGCTACTTGAAATTTTCAGGAGTGACTTGGAATTTGCGGAAGGCGATGGGTCCGTGGTCGCCTTGGATAAAGATGGGGTCTTGGGCGGTGAAGTCTTTGCGCTGAGCGGAGCGGGTGGGGCCGTGGACGGTGACGTTTTCTTGAACGAGTTTTCCATTCAAGTGGACTGAGAGGAAGCGGGGCTTTTCGAGAACCTTACCGGTGGCGTCGAGGCGGGGAGCACGGAATTTGATGACGAGTTTTTGCCACTTTCCGGGAGGGTTGGCAGCGTTCTCAAGAGGAGGATGGCCTTCGTAGCCTTTCGGTTTCCGTTTGTCATCCCAGCGGTGGTAGATGCCACCCATGTCGCCGGGGCCGGCATCGGCTTTGCCGTGGGAGTCGAGGATTTGGATTTCGTAGCGACCCTGGAGGTAGATGCCGGAGTTGGAGCCTTTGGGAATGAGGAACTCGGCTTCGACGGTGCAGTCGCCGTATTTCTCAAGGGTTTCGAGGTAACCGCCTTTTTTTGGATCGGCGGCGTTGGTGAAGAAAAAGGGTTTCGCCCCGGGTTCGGCGATGATTTTCTTGCCTCGGGCATCAGCTGTGGTGGTTTCCTGCCAACCTTTTTGGGGTTTGAAGATTTTGTCCCATTCGAGGCCGGAGGCGTTGAGGGTGAGAGCGAGGAGTGAGAGGACTTTGAGTGTCATAGATATTGCTACGCTCTGATCGTTACTTTTCGGTCATAAAACCGACGATATTAGGCGGAGTGGACGTCGGGGGGTTACTTTTCCACCCAGCCGGAGGTTTTGATCTCTGTGATTTCGGCTTGGCGGCCGTAAATTGTTTCTTTGGTAAATTTTAAAGAGAGCACGGCGCACTTTGCTCCAGCTCGGACTCTGTTGCGGAGAGATTTATCGAGTTGACTACCTTTTGGCAGGTAGCCGTAGACCGGGATTTCTATGTCAGGGCTTTCGAGAGCGTAGGCCGACCACTTGTCACGGTCGCTGAAACGGCCGGTGTAGTAAGTGCTCGGTGTGGGCATGACACGGACGGTGGCGCCTTCGACTTCACCTTTTAAAATGCTCTCCCAGGATGCGTTGCCATAGCGGGCGTAGGCGTCCCAATCGACCTTGGGGCCACTGGGGGTTCCGATGACGCAGAGGAGGAGCTGGCTGCCATCGGCGAATTCCGCGACGAATGTTTCGTAGATGAGGGATTTAAGGGTGATCTGGGAAAGGTAGCGAATGCTGGACGCGGGGAGTTCGAGAGCTTGCTCGGAATACTCCGGAATACTCCGGAAGACGGGAAGTGATCTCTTCAGGTTTGCTGGCCCATTTGAGGCGTTCCCGAACGCTGTCGCTGAGAGCGAAGTTTTTAGCGACGGTGAGAGGGGGGAGGTCGTAGAGGGTGTCCTCGGGGACATCGAGAGTCTGGTAGCGATCGTATCCGGATGATTGATTGGAGAGTGGGGGTGAGGATTCATTGTTCTGATCTGATATCGAGTGAAACATCCAAATGCCGGTGAAGAGCAGAATCAAAGTAAAGCTGCAGATGATCCAGATTGTCAGTGAGGTTTTGGAAGAACGAGGGCGGGAGGAGGGCTTCTCCCAGGGGTAGCTACTCTTAGGGGGGCGGGACTTGTTTTGAGGAGTCTTTACGGGATCATCGTTTTTTAAAAAGCCCGGTATTTTCTCCGATTGCTTCTTAGTGATGATATCCCGTGCCACGCTTTTCGGACGCTGTTCATCGGATTGTGGGATTTTGTCACTCACATAGATCGGGCATCAGTCGCGAGGCCAATGATGCTATCCTCCTCACGCGTCACAATGAATTCCTACGTCATCTTTCTCTGGGTGCAGGTTGGCACCTTCGATACGAGCTGGCAGGCACTGATTGCCCACGGTGAGGAAAAAATAACCGGATTGTTCCGTCGTCAGTATCGCTAGTCGGAGTCTGAAGATAGATTTCATCAAATCCGTAGTTCTCTGAAACTGCGGCTTTTTGTGCCCTGAAAGCTTCTAGGCGATGATGTCTTTGACGACTTGGGCGGGGTTGACGCCGGTAAGTTTTTGGTCGAGGCCTTGGAACGGGAAGGTGAGCTTGTTGTGGTCGATGCCGAGTTGGTGGAGAATAGTGGCGTTGAAGTCGCGGACGCGGACTTCGTCTTTCACGACGTTGTAGGAGTAGTCATCGGTGACACCGTGGGTGATGCCGCCTTTGATCCCGCCGCCAGCCATCCAAGTGGAAAAGCATTTGGGGTGGTGGTCGCGGCCATATTGATCGCGCTCGAGTTTGCCCTGGCCGTAGGTGGTGCGGCCGAACTCGCCCGCGAAGACGATGAGGGTGTCATCGAGCATGCCGCGCTGCTTGAGGTCTTTGATGAGGCCAGCGCAGGGTTGATCGACGTCGTAGGCTTGGCCTTTGATTTGTTTTGGGAGTTCGCGGTGGTGGTCCCAGCCGCGGTGGAAGAGTTGGATGAAGCGGACGCCGCGCTCGGCCATGCGGCGGGCGAGTAGGCAGTTGCGCGCGAAGGAGCCGGATTTTTTAACTTCGGGTCCGTAGAGGGCTTCGTTGATTTTTTCGTTCTCGCCGGTGAGGTCGGTGAGCTCGGGAACTGAGGCTTGCATGCGGAAGGCCATTTCCTGCTGAGCAATAGTGGTTTGGATTTCGGGATCGCCCATTTTTGCCATATGCTCCTCGTTCAACTTAGTGGTGAGATCGAGCATCTTGTGTCGGGTCTCGCGGCTGACGCCTTTGGGGTTTGATAGGAAGAGAACGGGGTCACCGGAGGGCTGGAAGGGGACGCCTTGGTGCTTGGATGGTAGGAATCCGGATCCCCAGAGGCGGGAGTAGAGTCCTTGGACGTTGGCGAATCCGCCAGTCCAAAAGGCGGAGTTGAGGACAATGAAGTCGGGGAGGTTTTGGTTCACGCGGCCGAGGCCGTAGGAGAGCCAAGCGCCCGTGGAGGCTTTTCCGGGGATTTCGGTGCCGGTGCAGAAGAGGGTTTTTCCAGGATCGTGGTTGATCGCGGTGGTGGAGGTGGAGTTGATGAGCGCGATATCATCGGCGACGGAACCGAGGTGGGGGAGGAGCTCGGAGAGGTGAGTGCCGCCTTGGCCATGTTGCTTAAATTTGAACATGGAAGGAGCGACGAGTTTTTCCTTACCGCGGGTCATGGCTGTGACGCGCTGGCCTTGGGTGATGGATTCGGGAAGGGCTTCCTTGAAGCGCTTGTGAAGATCCGGTTTGTAGTCGAAGAGGTCGAGCTGAGAAGGGGCGCCGGCCATGAAGAGGAAGATAACTCTTTTCGCTTTTGCTTCCGGCGTACCGTGCGGCGAGGCGGTGGCATTTGCCCCGAGGCTACCGAGGACCGAAGCACCGAGGCCCATACCGGTGGCATTGAGGAATTGGCGGCGAGTCTGTGCGTCGAACATAGCTACTAAGAAATACTGCTCGTGATGGGCGATGATTTCAAAATTGTGAGTTTGTTGGCGATGTCCTGAAGCTTGCTTTCAAGGAATCATTCTTTCGGGATGAAGCACTTCGAAAGGGATAGGATACTGAGGCCGATGAATAGGCAGGGGATGCCCTCTTGCCAGAGTTGGCCACATAAGACGTCTTGAGAATTTCGTAAATTGTTTACCTGAATCAAGGTCATGAAGGCTTTGCTAAAGAAGGCGACGGCGCAGAAAAACCATGCACTTTTTAGCTTCTGGGGATTAGTGAGCTTTTCCTGATGAACGGAAAGGAAGGCTAAGGAGATAAGGTAGGCTGCGATAATCCAAGTCATGAGCTACAATCGTAGGGAAGTGGTTGCGGTTTGTCAGTGAGCGAATGAAGAAGGAGGTAGCAGCTCCCTCGAGCGACTCGCCTTTTTGTTACAGAAGGATCACAAAAAAGCCCGCCAGTGAGGGCGGGCTTTGGAGAGAGATGTTTCGTTGCTAGCGCGTCAGCCTAGGATCGTTCGGCGGAAGGGTTCCACCGCCTTGCTGCTCACGGGGCAGGAAGAGATAAATCAGGCTTCCGATGAGACCAAGAATCGCGATGAGCACGATGCCGATAATGCGGTTATTCTCACTGAGTTGCTTATTACGAATACAGTGAATGAGCGACCAGATCCAGAGACCCATGATGGCAACAAAAACGATGCCGATTAAAATGATAATGAGTATTTCCGGTCCACCTAGTGAGTTCATAGTAAAAGTTTTATCAAAATCTCTTTTTGAGAGCGATGGTAATATCTCTTGGGGTTTGTAACTCTAAGAGGTTCAAAAAAGCCCGCTCTTTTTAAGGGCGGGTTTTTGAAAAGAAGTGGTGTCTCCGCTTTAGAGCTTGTTCACGCGGGCGAACTGCTTGAGGCGGAGGCCGTTGAGGGCGATGAAGCCGGTGGCGTCGTTCTGGTTGTAGGCCTCTTCTTGGCCGCCTTCCATGGTTGCAATGTCCTCATCGTAAAGGCTGTTTGGCGAGCGGCGTCCGGCGTTGATGATGTTGCCTTTGTAGAGCTTCATGCGGACTTCGCCGTTCACCGTCTTCTGAGTCTCGGTAACGAGAGCCTGCAGAGCATTGCGCTCAGGAGCGAACCAGAAGCCGTTGTAGACGAGTTTCGCGTAGGCGGGGATGAGGCTATCGCGGAGGTGCTGTGCATCGCGGTCGATGGTGAGCGTCTCGAGATCCTGGTGAGCAGCAAGAAGGATGGTGCCGCCTGGTGTCTCGTAGATGCCGCGGGACTTCATGCCGACGAAGCGGTTCTCGACAATGTCGACGCGGCCGATGCCGTGCTTACCACCGAGATGGTTGAGGACGCGCATGACGCCGTAGGGCGTGAGGAGGGTGTAACCGTCCTGCTCGCCTTTGACCTCGAAATCGCCCAGCTCGCTGATGTAGCCGGCGAGGTTGTCGTTTTTGAGTCCGATGATTTCGCCTTTTTCGAAGAGTGCCTGAAGGTATTCCGGGGTGTCCGGTGCGTCTTCTGGTGAGACAGAGAGCATATACATGTCTTTGTCAGCGTCAGTGGAACCGTCATACCAGGTGTCCTCAAGCGCACCTGCCTCAAAGGAAATGTGGAGGAGGTTGCGGTCCATTGAGTAGGGCTTCTTCTTGGAAGCTGTGACATCGATGCCGTGCTTCTCACAGTATTCGATCATCTCGTTACGACCGGGGAATTCTTCACGGAAGGAATCGTCACGCCAAGGAGCGATCATCTTAATGTCGGGAGCGAGCGCATTGAGTGCGAGTTCGAAGCGGACTTGGTCGTTTCCTTTGCCAGTGGCTCCGTGGGCGATGGCGTCGGCGCCTTCGGCAATGGCGACATCGAGCATGCCTTTGATGATGCAGGGGCGAGCGATAGAGGTTCCGAGGAGGTAACGGCCTTCGTAGACGGCATTGGCCTGGAACATCGGGAAGATGTAGTCAGCTGCGAATTCTTCCTTGAGATCGCCGATGTAACATTTGGAAGCACCAGTCGCGAGGGCCTTGGCTTCGAGCCCATCGAGCTCTTCGGCTTGGCCGACGTCGGCACAGTAGGCGATGATCTCAGCGTTGTATTTCTCTTTCAGCCAGAGAAGGAGGACGGAGGTATCAAGTCCTCCGGAGTAGGCGACGACGATTTTCATGACGCCCGTTGGAATAGGGGAAGAGCCGGGATTTGGCAAGGCGAGTGAGTCTAAAAAGGGAAGTCGCCATCTTTGTTATCCTCATCGGCTCTGAGCCCCGCTTTTTGGAGAAAAGTGATGACGAAATCGAGGCGCTGGCGGACTTCGCCATTTTCTAAAAGACGCTGGCGGTCATTCGGGTCGTGGATGAACTGCTGGGCGATGGCGTCGGCAGAGGTAGTGGCGTCATCGGCTCGGTCGAGGAGTTCGTTGACTTGGTCGCTGACTTGGGTTGGAAATTTCTTGAGCGCCATGTTGACGGCTGCGCGGAGGAGGACGAGGTAGTCCTCTTCTTCCTCCTCGGTGAGGGTTGTGTCGATCAGTGGGTGAATGCGGGCATAGGGGTAGGGCTTTTCATCAAGCCATTCATCAAAGTGGACTCGGAAGACGCCGTGGAGGACGAGATTCGAGGTGCCATCGGGCGATTCGCGGGAGGCACGGATGAGTCCGATGGTGCCGACCTTTGCGGCGTGGTCCTCGGGGTTTGAGGAATCGGAGCCAAGGAGGTTTCCTATGCAGAACATGCAGTCGCCCTCGAGGGCTTCCTCGACCATCTGGCGGTAGCGATCCTCAAAGATATGCAGCGGCATCGCTCCGTGAGGAAAGAGGATGGTGTCAGGCAGCAGGATGACGCCGCATTTTTCGGGAATGGTGAGGGAGTCCATGATTGGGTTCGGGAGTTTGGGGGTATGCGGGGCTGGCTTTTAGCGATTGGCGGTTCGCATTTAGCTTCCTGCCAACCGCCAAGGTTGAGTGATCCTCAGGCTACGCCTTTGCTAGCGCTTGGTCGAGGTCTGCGAGGATGTCATCGATGTGCTCGATTCCTACCGAGAGGCGGACGAGCTCGGGTTTGATGCCGCCTGCGAGTTGTTGCTCGTCGGTGAGCTGGGAGTGGGTCGTGGTAGCAGGATGGATCGCGAGTGACTTGGCGTCGCCGAGGTTGGCGACGTGGGAGAACATTTCCAGCGAGTTGATGAACTTTGCTCCAGCATCGGCTCCACCTTTGATTCCGAAAACGACGACGCTTCCGCCTTTTCCGCGAAGGTATTTCTCATTTTTTGCGAACTCAGGGTCGTCATCGAGGCCCGGGAAGCGAACCCACTCGACTTGCGGGTGATTCTTGAGGTGCTTTGCGACTGCGAGGGAGTTTTCGCAATGGCGATCCATGCGAAGGGGAAGGGTCTCGATGCCTTGGAGGAACTGCCAGGAGTTATCGGGTGAGATGCAGGCTCCGAGGTTGCGAAGAGGGCCAGTGCGCATTCTTAAAATGTAGGCGAGTGGGGCCAGCATGTCGGGGAGATCGTGTCCCCAGCGGAGGCCGTGGTAGGAGCCATCGGGCTCGTCGAAGAGGGGGTGCTTGCCGCCTGCCCAGTTGAAGCGACCGGAGTCGATCACGATGCCGCCGAGGCCGGTGCCGTGTCCACCGAGCCACTTGGTGAGGGAGTGAACGACGATGTCTGCTCCGTGATTGAGTGGGTTGGTGAGGTAGGGCGTCGAGCAAGTGGCATCGACGATGAGGGGGATGCCGTGGGCTTTCGCAACTTCGCCGACGGCGTCGAGATCGGTGACCTCAAGCGCGGGGTTGGAGACGGTCTCGCAGAAAAGGGCGCGGGTTTTGTCGTCGATCGCATTTGCAAATTGCTGCGGATCTTGCGAGTCAACGAAGCGGACCTCGATGCCGAGAGCAGGGAGAATGTCGTTGAACTGAGTGTAGGAGCCGCCGTAGAGATTGCGTGCGGAGACGATGTTGTCGCCAGCTTGAGCGAGGTTGATGATGGAGTTGAAGATCGCAGCGGTGCCGGAGGAGTGAGCGAGTCCCGCCATTTCATGCGCTCCTTCGAGGAGGCAGATGCGCTTCTCGAGCACATCGGTGGTAGGATTCATGAGGCGGGTGTAAATATTACCCAACTCACGGAGAGCGAAGAGGTTAGCGGCGTGCTCGGTGTCCTTGAAGGTAAAGGCGGTGCTTTTATACAGAGGGACAGCGCGGGAGTGAGTGTCAGAATCAGGGGTGTGGCCGCCGTGGAGGCAAAGAGTTTCGTGTTTCATCGTGGAAGGATCACTAACACCAATCTGACCTCATGCAAAGCGAGTCTACGTGGCGGGGGCAATTCTTTGGAAAAGGAGCGCTAGGAGGGCGAGTGACGGACAGATGATCAAGAGCGGACCAGCTGTAGTGTTACCTTCTATGAATTCGGCGAGGGCGATCGGCCCGATCACGAGGTAATCAACGAGGGGGATCGCGGCGAGGGCGCGGGAGACGAATTGCCCAATGTTTTTCGTGCTTCGCAGCTTGCGCACGCAAAAGGCGAGAGTCCCTAGGAAAATGATCAGTGCAGGTAAAGCTGCCGCTTGAGTCAGAAGAAGCATTAAGCCGCCCATGAAAAATCCGGGAGCGGCGAGAAAGAGGACGGGAACAATCTGCTGGGCCGAGGTCGGGTTAGGCTTGGATTCGTTCTTAGCCAAAAGTGAAATGCCGAGAATGTAAGAGCCGAGAGCAAGAGCCATGACGATCAAGCCGATATAAAGCTGAGGACTCAATGCGGTGAACTTTCCCCAGCTGAGAAAACTAAATGCACAGGCTGGATAAATCAGCGCCCGTGCGCCCGCCATGAAGAAGAAGCTCCCCGAATTCACCTTGTGCCAGCGCGTGTAGGCGAGGATACAAATGACGATGCCGACTGCAAAGGCGCCCGTCGTGGTGGCTGCAGTGAAACCCAGAGCAAGACCAAGTCCGAGAAGGAAGAAGGCGAAAGCCCCGATGGTCCCGCGCGACCATCGCCCCGCAGGAATGGCGCGGTCCTCACGGTGTTCCGCATCGTAAGCGGCATCGTGCCAGTCATTGAGAAAACACCCGCCGAGGTAAAGGCAGGTCATTGCCCCCGCGATCAGCCCGAACGCTGGAGCTTGGTCACTTTTAAAAGAAACCAACCCAAAAAGCGTCCCCAGCAGGGCATTGGACCACACCGTGGGAAGGTTCGCGAATCGGCTCATCGCGAGCAGATCGATGAAGCGCTGGTAAGAAATCATCCGCGCTACTCTGGCGGCAGAAAAGCGACCCTGCAAGAGTAGCCGCGCTCACTCTGGAAAATCTCCAAGCCAAGTGGACAAATCCTCCTTCTTCAGTAAACTCCCCTCGATGAAGCTAGCTCCTTTTCCTAGCCCTCGCGCCCTCGTGCGGCAGTGGGAAAAAGGCGAGATCAAGCGCGAGGAACTCCACGCCCTCATGGCTCAGCACCAAGAGGCCATTCTCGCGGAAGCCGAGGAAGAACGGGCCAATCCTATAGCCGCTTATATTGATCGCCTCTCGAACAAGCGCATGGCCAAAAAGCTCATCAACCAGCACGGCGAGGCCAGCTTGCGGGAACTCTGTCTCGCTCTCTCCGAGCTTCCCGAATTCCTTCCTGCTGCCTTCCTCTGGAATGCTGATCACTGGGACCTACCTTTCCACTGCTTCATTCGTCATAAAAGAGAACCCGTCTTCCGCATCCGCGAGGTCTTCCTTCGGCACAGTCGTGCCATGATGCTCATCGAGCACGGCTCTGCCAAAAAGCGCAAGACCACCCGCGAGCGCATCACCTTCGAGCGCCACTGGCGCGGCGAGATGAAAGTCGTGAGCCGCGAGGAGGTCTAGGGGGAAGTGAGCTCCAGAGCCATGCGGACCTTTCAGCGATTAGCTTGGAGTATTTAGCGATTAGCTTTTTTCAGGGAAGTCCCTCAACCAAGGAGCTAAAGGCCGAGAGCTAACAAGCGATCAGCTCAAACTCCGCAGACCCCATCATCCCCTTCGCCACAAAGATCCTTGCAGCTCCCGCCCGATCCATGGAAGCTTCCCGCACGATGATTGACATGCTGGTGCGCCTCTACGACCTGTCGGACTCGGCGGGGATCTACAAGAAGGTAGAGGAAAATGGGATCATCCTCAGGCGCCCCGGCGCTTATGAGAAACATCTCGTCGAGAACTTCGTGCGCGCGCACTTCTCCCCTAAGTGGGTCAGCGAAGTGCAGGTCGCCTTTTCGCGCCAGCCCCTGACCTGCTTCATCGCCACGAAGGATAAGGAAATTCTCGGCTTCGCCTGCTACGAGACCACAGGAAAGGCCTACTTCGGCCCCACCGGAGTTTCCGAGGCCGCGCGTGGCACCGGCATCGGCAAGGCGCTTCTCTTTAAGGCGCTCGAAGGCCTCCGCGACCTTGGCTACGCCTACGGATTCATTGGCGGCGTCGGCCCGAAGGAGTTCTACGCCAAGGCCGTCGGTGCCGTTGAAATTGCTGGTAGCGATCCTGGGATTTACGTGGACATTCTGCCCGAACCACCCACCCCATCGTGACCGGCCAAGATCCCTCATTCGTCAAAGGCGCTTTCGCAAAGATCGCCGACCGCTACGTGCTTACCAATCACGTCCTCAGTGCAGGCACCGACATTCTCTGGCGGAAAAAAGTGGGACGCCTCGTGAAGAAGTGGAACCCACAGAGCATTCTCGATGTCGCCACCGGCACCGGCGATCTCGCGCTCGAGCTCCAGCGCCGCTGCCCCGATGCCAAGATGCTCGGCACCGACTTCTGCCCTGAAATGCTCGCCCACGCCACCAAGGCCGGCGTCAAGGAGACTGAAGTCGCCGATGCCATGAACCTCCGCTTCGCTGATGCCGAGTTTGACCTCGTCACCGTTGCCTTCGGTCTGCGAAACATGTCGCACTGGGCGGATGCGGTGACGGAAATGGCGCGCGTCACCAAGCCCGGCGGCCACCTCCTCGTGCTCGACTTCTCCCTCCCCGAAGGATTCCTCGCCAAGCCCTACGAATTCTATCTCAACAACGTCCTCCCCAAAATGGCCGGTGCCCTCACCGGCCAGCGCGAGGCCTACGAATACCTCGCCGGGTCCATCGGGGAATTCCCGAAAGGCGAAGCGATGCTCGACCTTTTCCGCGCCGCGGGTCTTGAGGATACCACTTGGACCCCGCTGAGTGGGGGGATTGCTTCGATCTACACGGGCGTTGTTAAGTAGTGAAGGGGCTCACCCATTTCCAGCTCCGCTGGGCTCATTGATTCCTACTGTTTAAAAGAAAATGACCAATCCACCGCCTCTCCCGCCGATAGCTCCAAAGCGATCCCGCTGGAAGATTCCCCTCATTGTGATCGGGTCGATCTTTGGCGTTCTCCTTCTTATTGTTGCTCTCGGAGCGCTCTTTCTTTTCACCGCGCGTGACTTTGAGCCACCGGCTTCCCAGAAGGAGACGGTCCTTACGGTTGCCTATGCGGTTGATTTTTTTGAGATCGATCAATCACTGGGGACGGAAGAATGGGATTGCGAGAAGTATATCGATGGCTCACTTCAGATTTACTATCTCTATTCTGATGAGGCGACGGCCCTTGATTGCACGATCTTGATCGAACGGAACATGAGTGACGCAGTGATCTCCTACTTAGCCGAATGGCAGGCCCTGAAATTGGGAAACAGCATCGGCGAAGCCGACGCGGGCCTTGAGGAGGCAAACGAATTGTTTTCCTGGGGGGATGATTCAAAATTCGCTTTTCAGGTGACCGAGAATGAACGCTATGGCTTTGCCTTCATCACTCGAAAAGGGAACAAAGTCTGCTTCGTCGACGCTTGGGGTCTTCTCCTTGAAGATCCCGCTGAGATCTCCGCTTTTCTGACTCCCAAGCTGGAGCTTTTCGATGCCGAATCGTATCTCAAATAGAATCTTTTTTAAGAGGAGCTGGATTTTAGAGCCAAAGAGATCGGTCTTGCGAAGTGGTGCGGGCTCGCTAATTTCCCCGCATGTCAATCGAGAGCGCATCGAACCAATGGGTCTGTGATTTAGTAGCCTACGAGCCGGGGAAGCCGATCGAGGAGACGGCCCGTGAGCTGGGGCTGAAGCCTGAAGAAATCATTAAGCTGGCGAGTAACGAAAACCCGCTGGGGCCATCGCCGATGGCACAGGAGGCAATGCGCGCGGAGATCGAGAAGGCGCACCTTTATCCCGATGGCGGCGGCTACAAGCTGCGGACCGCGCTGGCGGAGAAGCACGGGGTCGCTTTTGAAAATGTCATCCTGGGGAATGGCTCGAATGAAATCATCGAGCTGCTTTGCCACAGTTTCCTGAAGCCGGGTGTGGCGCTCATCGCGGCCGAGCATGCCTTTGTGGTCTACAAGTTGATGGCGACGCTTTTTGGCGCTGATTATAAGGAGGTTCCTGATCCGGGCTTTGTGCACGATCTTGAGGGAATGGCGGATGCGATCACGCCGGAGACGCGTCTCGTCTTTATCGCGAATCCTAATAATCCGACGGGCACGCTGGTGGGGCAGGAGGAGATTGATCGGTTCATCGAGCGCTTGCCGGATCATGTGGTGGCGGTTTTTGATGAGGCTTACTTTGAATTTTTGCCAGACGCGCCGGATGCCATTAAGCACGTGAAGGCGGGGAAGAATGTCGTGGTGATGCGGACGTTCTCGAAGGCGCAGGGTCTCTCGGCGCTGCGCATCGGCTACGGTCTCGCGCCTGCTCCGATTGCGGGGCTTTTGAACCGAGCAAGGCAGCCCTTTAATGCGAATGCGATCGCGCAGGCGGCGGCTCTCGCCTCGATGCAGGATGAGGAGCACATCGCGGCGACGGTTGAGAACAACCGGATCGGGCTGGAGTTTTTCCAGAGCGCCTTTGCGGAGCGGGGCTGGGAGTTCGTGCCCAGCGTGGCGAACTTTGTCCTCGTGAATGTGGGCGATGGCGACCGCGTCTTCGGGGAGCTGTTGAAAAAGGGAGTTATCGTGAGAGCGATGCGGGGCTACAAATTACCGGAGTGGGTTCGCATTTCGGTAGGGACGCCTTCGCAGAACGAGCGCTGCCTTGCGGAACTCGACGTGATCCTCGCCAGTTGACATTTTGAGAGTTATTTGGTTACCCTAATTAAGCATGAGCACAGACCCCGGCCAACGGCAATTCCAGTGTGGAAACTGCCAAGGAGTGATCACCATTCCGGCGAATCTTCCCCCGACTACGGCTCCTTGCCCAATCTGCGGGACGCCAACGACTTCTCCCGGGCCGGTGGATATGCAAGCGCCTCAGCAGCCTGTTCCTTCTCGCGCGCCCGATCCCATCGCCGAGGCCCCCGGTCTTCAGCCGATTGAGGATGAAAAAAGAGGCGCGGGGTTGCTTTGGGCGGTCGCAGGTCTTGGTTTTGTCGGCCTTCTTGCTGGCGGATTTTTGTTAATGTCGAAGTTCCGCGTGGACCCCGCTCCAGCTCCTAATACTGGGAATTTGGAACCCACGGGAAGCTCTACGCCACTTCCCCCCGTAGCTACAATCGATCCAATTTCTTATAAGGAAGCGCGAGAGGTGCTCGATGGATTTCTTCAAGCCGAGACCGCAGAGGAACGGGTAAAATATATCATCGGCGGCGATTCGAGAATCGAAGAGCTCAGAGCTTTTTATTCTTCCGAGGAGGATGTAGACGAGGCGCTTGATCTGGAAAATTTCACGGCCTTCCCGATGGCGGAAGTGGATTATGAACGTGGTATTTTTCTGTTGGATTACCATCGCCCGATGCAGTTCAACTTTACTGAGTTCTTTCGTCCGATTGCAACGCTGGAGGTTAGTTTAAAGGTCGAGGAGCCAAGTTTGAGTGTCCGGTCTGGAGCACTGGTGGATAACTTCAAGATGGATGCCAAGCGTGCGCGCGCTTTCTTCAAGAAGATCGCTGGCACTTACAAATTGGATTGGGACACGATGGTCCAAACCCAGTTCCGCCTTTTCCGTGATTTCACGGACTTTTCAGCACCCGGACGGACCGGAGTTTTTCGAGTCTACCTCATCGAGGATGTCACTACGACGGTACAGGAAAATCCAGATCTCCGGATCTACCGCGTGGCAGATGCAGCCCATTCCGATGAAGATCAGATTACTGTCGAGGTTTCCAAAAGCAGCACCGTCGGCCAGCTTCTCACCCCATTTCACTGGACTGATCAACCTGGTAAGATGGTCAGGGTAACAACCGCGACTGTCCGTCTTCGCTGGACTTCCGAACCTGATCCTCGGATCGTGATTGATGAGATTCTCTGCTGGGAGTATCTCGATGTTGGAGGAGATCCCTCGAATTTGGATGATCCTATCGAAGAGCCGATAAGCCCGAAATAGGAGTTCGATGGGAGCCGATTCGGACACCATCGTCGCCATTGCGAGTCCCGCTGGAACTGGCGCAGTGTCTCTCATCCGGCTTTCCGGCCCCCGTGCCCTGGAGATCGCGAAAGCGGCGAGTGGGGGTAAAAAATTACCACCGCCTCGGAAAGTGGGGCTTCGTCAGATCTGCGATTCCGCCGGACTTGTGATTGATGAGGGTTTACTCGTCACCTTTTCCGCACCGGCGAGTTACACGGGAGAAAATGTCGCTGAGTTCACCGGCCACGGCGGCGTGGTGGTGACCCGCAAGGTTCTTGAACGCTTTATCGAGGCAGGTGCGCGCCCTGCTGAGCCGGGCGAGTTCACCCAGCGGGCATTTTTAAATGGTCAGATGGACCTCACCCAAGCGGAGGCCGTGATGGATCTTATCTCAGCCCAGACGTCACTCGCGCTGCGCTCTGCGACTGAGCAGCTGGAAGGTCGTTTGGGAAAGACTTGTGAAGATATCCGCGCCGAACTTCTTGGAGCCACGGCACACCTCGAGGCATATATTGATTTCCCGGAGGAAGACATTGACCCAGCAGTGGGGGAGGCGTTGAAAAAGCGCATGGCCGTTCAGCGCGACCGCATTTCTAATCTACTCGCAACCGCCGATCAGGGCCGTATTTTACGAGAAGGAGTGCGCACGGTGATTTACGGGAAGCCAAATGTGGGGAAGTCCTCTCTCCTAAATCGTCTTCTCGGCTACCAGCGTGCCATCGTGAGCGCGATCGAGGGCACCACCCGCGATACGATCGAGGAAGTGGTGAATCTCCGGGGCATCCCGCTTCGGCTCGTCGATACCGCCGGAGTGCGCGAGTCCACCGATGAGATCGAGATGACGGGGATCGAAATGACCCATGCCCAAGTCTCCCGCGCCGATCTTGTCTTGGAAATTCTCGATCTCTCTCGGCCCTTCAGCGGCACCCTTCCTGAGACAGCAGGGGAGGTGAAAAGGCTGCTCATTTTTAATAAAAGTGATGAGGAGGATCCCAGCTGGTCTGGTGTCGAAGGCTTGCGGATTTCCTGCGAATCAGGCGAGGGTTTCGATCGGCTCGAAGAAGAAGTTGCGCGTCTCCTCTCGCTTGATGAAGCGAGCTGGGGAGCCCATTCCGTTGCGGTGAATGCTAGGCATCAAGCTTGCCTCACCCGTTCACGGGCAGCGCTCGACTCCGCCATTTCCTCCATGGAGGCAGGGGAGGAGCCTGAGTTCACCTCCCTCAGCCTGAGGGAGTCGCTTGCAGCCATCGGCGAAATCGCTGGCGTCGTTGATACCGAGGATATCCTCGGTGAGATCTTCAGCAGCTTCTGCATTGGGAAATAGCGGTGACTGAAAGCTGGTCTTGATCCTTGGCGGAAATGAGAGAGATTTGTGGAGCTATGAAATCATTTCTTTGCGCGGCGCTCCTCACTCTTTCGCTAGCGCCCTCCTATTCCCAAGAAGCGGAGCCGGCTAAGCCCTCGCTGGAGGAACTGCGCAAATCGCTGGCGTCGGATGATTTTAAAAGCCGCACCAAGGCCACCACTGCCCTCTGGGAGCTGGGAGATGGTGCCCTCGACTTTCTCGCCGAACTTCAAAATAGCGATGACCCCGAGCTCGCGGCCCGCGCAACCACCTTACGAAAAAAAATCCGCATTGGAATCCTCCCTGATACTCCCAAAGAACTCGCGAAAGCGCTTGAGAGCTACTTTGATAGTGATGTGAGAGCGAAAAGTAGTTTTATTAACGAACTTTACGAGGATGAGCAGTTCGAACTCCTGGTTCGGCTCCGTTCGATCGAGAAAGATGAAGATATACTCAAGCTTCTCGACACCCGCATCGGCCGGATCATTCCCCAGCTCATTCGTAAGCACCTTATCGCGGGGGAGACGGAAAAGGCGCGTCCATTTCTGAAGCTTGGGAATGATTTTGAAAGCCTCATTCGCTACGGGAACTTCCTTCAGGTCCATGGCGAGCTTGATGAAGCGATTAACTCGCTTGAGAAGACCACCGATCTCGAGCAACAGCGTCGTTACTTGGCCTACCTCCGCGTGAAGGGAGATGCCTCGCTTCTGCGGAAGGAGGCCGAGCGACTCGGCGATGAAAATGCCGCCGCCACTGCTGCTCTCGTCCTTGGTGATTCCCTGCCACTTCTCAAGATTTATGCCGATAAAGAAACGAGCCCTCCCGAAGATCAACTCCTCGCAAAGCTTCTTCTCGCTCGCCAAGAGGGGGATCAGGAAAAGAGCGACCGCTTTGTCAGCGCTCTCACCAAACTCAGTCTCGAGCGGAACTCTTCTCATCGGACCCGCCTGAATCTCTACCGTGCAGGACTGGTCGAGCTCGCCCGAGAGAGCGCGGAGAAAGACGGCGAATTAGAGCTCATCCAGCACTACCTCATCACTGATCAGAATCAGAAAATCCCAGCGGCCTTGGGTCTTCCCGATGGAAAAGTGACCCAAGAGTGGATCGATGAGCAGCTTCCGCAGGTCCGCGTGGAGCTTCGCAGCGGAGATTATTCAGGAAAGACCACCAAGTTTCTCCAAGAGTGCATGTCGTTCTTCGAAAGCCGCGGAGAGATCGAGACATCGACTCGAATCTTTAGCGGTTTTCTATCCGTCTATGGAGAAAAGGAAAAAGAAGCTGTCCCGAATTTTCTAGCGATTATCCGAGATGATGCGCCGTTCGGCGGGTTGATTGCGCTTGCTGAAAAAGCCGATAAAACGTCCCTCAAGCTTGAGAAGCTTATCCAGGAAGAATTTAGACTCGTAGACACCCTTGTCTGGCTTGTGCAGAAAGCAAAGAAGTTAGAACCGAGTATTCGCAATCTTTATTTGGCCCATCTCGTCCACTCCTTTACTGATTCGCCTTCCATCCCTCGCGGGGAATTTGAAAAATGGCGCGTGCGACTCAAGGTCGCTAGTCTTGAGGATCTCAAAAACGGCGATGATACCTCTATTAGAAACTTTTACCGGCTTCAGTCCTTTAATGGACGTGCAAGTGAGCGCTGGCGCTTACTCAAGTTACCGAGTCTTGCTGAAGAATTTGTCTATCCGCATGCAATGCTCGCCACTCGGCTTGGCAAGTGGGAAGAGGCAGGTGAGCTCTATGAAGCTGAAAATCCAAATTTAGAAACAGTCTATTCTTCCTTCCTTTATCAAAAGGGCCTCGCGCTTTCAAAGGCCGGTAAAAAGAAAGACGGGGAAGAACTCTTAAAGCTTTCTAAGCTGCTTTCAGACGGCGCGCCGGGTTATTCAATCCAGCTTTCTAGGCAGTATCAGGAATACCAAGAAAATGGAAAGAGTGATGAGCTATTAAAGGCTGCCATTTTGCGAAGCGAGGACGCTATTTTCGGACAGGGTGTGCCACAAGAAAATGGTTATTATCGTTTTCCACTGACTTACCTCGGCGAGTCCGCACTGAACTCCGGGAATTGGAAGCTAGCCTCGGCGCTTTTTGAGGCGGCCCTTCTTTCCGAAGATGCCTCCAATACCGCATTTGCCCTCATCAGCCGATTCAAAATAGAAATGTGTAAAGGGCTGATCGCCTTTGATACAGGCCGTCGTGCTGAGGGAATAAAGCTCCTTGAAGCCGCTCATTCTCTTCTTCCCGCAAGTGGATCTCTCGCTGATCACTTTTTCCCGGCGATTCGTGAGCGTGGTCTCACTGAGTTTCATGACCGTCTTTGTCTCAAGACTCTCGATCTCCTTCGTCAGGAGATTTCGGCCTTCCCGAATGATCATTCTGTGAAAAATACCTTCGCTTGGGTAGCCTCCCGAGCGAACAGGAACCTTGACGAGGCCGAGCAGATGATGATTGAGGCCCTCAAAGGTGACTCCTTTTCAGCAGCTCTCCTCGATACCATGGGCGAGGTGAAGTTCGCCATGGGTAAGCGCGAGGAAGCGGTTTCCTGGAGCGAAAAGGCGGTTGATCGCGGTATCTTAGACCCTTCCGTCCGCGGCCAGCTCCATCGCTTTCGTAGCGGTCCCTTTCCTGTAGAATAAGACACAGAAAAACCCACTCCTCGGGAGAAGAGCGGGCTTTAAGAATACTGCCTCGCCGTCCATGGCGCATGAGCCGCATTCCCGAGACTCAATAAGTTGGGGACATCCTTCAGTCCGCTGTCTTCCAGTGAAGGCGTGACATTGGTCATCCGGGGCCGCCCCCATTTGTTTTATTATCGGGTCGGCTGATCAACCATTTTCGGCGAACGAGGCAGACGTGAAGACCTTATCGGTGGCTCCATCGTTTCGCAACTGGAATCTTATTTGCGATCAGGAGAAAATCCACAGACAGATCTTTCCTCTTCGTGCGTTTTATTAATACTTCACACACATGACAGAGCTACTCATCAAACCTGCGCGCGAGACCGGCTGCTCGGATCTTCCGGCCCTTGAGGAACTCGTCTCCGAAGCTGCCCTTCGGCAAGCTTCGCCTGTCGATGATGTTCTCGACTCAGCACTTGTCGACGAGGAACCCTACATGCGCCATCTCGCCGGAGAGCTTGGCATGGAATGGCTTGCGGAGATTCCCGACTTTGAGAGTGCTCTGCCCTTACGTGCCGCTTGTGGACCGCAGGTTGCCCTTAAGCACCGTGTTCTCCCCATCGCAATCGAGGGGGAAGGGGACCATGCCCGCCTTCTCATGGCCACTTACGACCCGCTGAATCTTCTTGCGCGTCAGGCTTCGGCTCAGTCTATCGAGCTTCCCATCATCTGGCACATGGCCTCCCGCCGCCGGGTTCACGAAGCGCTTCGCAAGCTCTACGGAGTTGGAGCAGATACCTTTGAGCAGCTTCTTGAAGGTCGCGAGCTTGATCTCGACAACCTTGATATGAAGGACGAGGCCAGCGTCATTGACGAAGTTGAGGACGAGGAAGCCTCCGTTGTCAAATTCGTGAACCAGATCATTCGCGAATCCCTTGAGCAGCGCGCCACAGATATTCACGTGGAGCCCCTCGCTGATAATCTTCGCATTCGCTACCGGATTGACGGCTCTCTTGTCGATATTGCGGTCCCTGACCAGATCAAATCCCTGCAATCCTCTGTCATTGCCCGACTTAAGATCATGTCGCACCTCGACATCGCCGAGCGCCGCCTCCCGCAGGACGGCCGGATTAACCTCCAGTTTGAAGGAGCTTCGATCGACGTTCGTGTCGCCACCGTTCCCACCGTGGAAGGAGAGAGCGTCAGTCTTCGTCTCTTGAACCAAGAAAAATTCGATGTCGCCCGGCTCGGAATGGAGGACTTCGTGCTCGATCCGATCAAGCGGATGCTTGATTTGCCCAACGGCATCATCCTTATCACCGGTCCTACAGGTTCTGGTAAATCGACTAGTCTCTACTCCTTCCTCTCTGCGCTCAACACCCCCGAGACTCGGATCGTCACGGTCGAGGATCCAGTGGAGAACAAGCTCCCCGGTGTGATGCAGATCGCGGTGAAGAGCGAAATTGGCCTCACCTTTGCTTCCGGCCTCCGCTCCATTCTTCGTGCGGATCCTAACATCGTCATGATCGGAGAGATTCGAGACCTCGAGACTGCCGAGATCGCAATCCGCGCCTCGCTCACCGGTCACCTCGTTTTCTCTACCCTCCACACCAATGATGCCCTCGGCGGCATTAGCCGTCTCGTAGATATGGGTGTGGAGCCCTTCCTTGTCGCCGCTTCCGTGCGCGCCTTCCTCGCCCAGCGTCTCGTAAGAAAGCTTTGTGAGACCTGCAAGCAACCTATTGATGTCTCCCACGATCAGCGCGAGCTTCTCGGAATCCCTTTCGATCTCGAAGGTCAGGTTTACGAGCCAAAAGGCTGCGATCACTGCCGAAACACTGGGTTCTCCGGACGTCTTGCTATTTATGAGGTCGCCATTGTTGGCTCCGAGATGGAAGACCTTGTCGCCGCTAAGGCTCCACTTCCCGAACTCAGAGCCCAAGCGGTCAAAGATGGCTATGTCCCCATGCGCGAGTATGGTTGGCGGAAGGTCTTCAAGGGCGAGACCACGATCCAAGAAGTCATCTCAGTGACCGCTTCCGACCTCGTCGGGTAACCCCTATTTTAAAAGAACGTGGCCAGTTTCGCATATAAAGCCCTCGATGGCGCAGGATCAATCGTCACCGGTGAACTCAGTGCCGGTGATCGAGGCGAAGCACTCCGCCAGCTCGGTCGCAAGGGTCTTCAGCCCGTCAAACTCACTCAGGATTCCGCCGCTCCAGCTGCGAAACCTGCCAAAGGAGGCAAGCCCGCTCCCGCTGCCGCGAAAAAAACGACCCCCGATGACGATCCGATGCCGGATGGTCCGGTCAAACTCAAGCGCGCCGAGGTTGTCCTTTTTACTGAGGAACTCTCAGACATGCTCGCCGCGGGACTCCAGCTCGAGCCCGCCCTCCGTGCCATGGAGAACCGCGAGGAACTTGGTAGTCTGAAGGTCGTTTCCACCAAGATCCGCCAACTTGTGCGTGATGGAAATAATTTCTCCACCGCTCTTCGCCGCACCAGCCCCAGCTTCGGCTCGCTCTACTGCTCGCTCGCTGCTGCCGGTGAAGCCTCCGGTGCGCTCGATACCATCCTCGCGCGCCAAGCCCACTACCTCAAGACGCTTCAGGAACTTCAGGGCCGCTTCATTCTCGCGCTGATCTATCCCGCCTTCCTTGTCGTCGCCGGTATCGCCGTTTCCTTCGTCTTTATGACCCAGCTCATCCCGCAGCTGACTGGACTCATTGAATCCACCCCGGGAGGGAAACTCCCTGCTGGAGCGAAGTTTCTCATGCTCTTCACAGGCTTCATCTCGAAGTGGTGGATCGTCATTCTCCTCGTGATCGTGGCTGCTTTAATTCTCTTCAAAGCATGGAAGGATAACGAAGCAAATCAGCCCACTTGGGATCGCCAAAAGCTCAACATCCCGCTCATCGGTCGCGCTTTCATGAGCCGCTTCTACGTCCAGTTTCTTGAGACGATGGCAAACCTCACCGCAAATGGTCTCCCGCTCCTGCGCTCGCTTGAACTCACCCGAGACGCTACCCCGAATCTTTACCTCCAGAGCCACCTCGATGACATGATCGAGCAAGTGGGTGACGGTCGCTCTCTTTCTCGTTCGATGAAAAAGTCGGACGTCTTCAGCCCTCTCCTGATTGATATGGTCTCCGTTGGCGAGCAGACGGGTAAGATCGACCAAGCGCTCCGGAAGGCTTCCGTCCGCTTTGATAAAGATCTCGATAATTCCCTCCAGCGCATCATGGCCCTCATCATGCCTGCCATTCTTCTCGTAATGGCTGGTCTTATCGGCTCCATGGCCTACCTCATGATGACCGCGATTTTCCAAACGATGCAAAACCTCGGCGGCTGATATGATCAAAGCGACCAACGTCCACCGCTCCTATTACCTCGCGAAAAAAGAAGTCTCGGTCCTCCGTGGCATCGACCTCGAAATCAAGGCAGGAGAGAAGATTTTCCTCTGTGGTCCCAGCGGTGCTGGCAAGACCACCCTCATGTATACCCTCGCCGGACTTGAGCGTCCGAACGATGGCGAAGTCTTCCTCGACGACACCTCTTTTTACAAACTCTCGTCCAGTGCGCAGGCCAACCTGCGGAACGACAAGATCGGCTACATTTTCCAAAGCTACTTCCTCCTCCCCGAGCTCACCGCCATCGAGAACGTCCTCGTCCCCGGCATGATCGGTGGGAAAAGTGACCGCGAAAAAGCAAAGGCAGCCCTCACCAGAGTCGGCCTCGCCGAGCGCATCGACCACCTCCCGGCCGAACTCTCCGGCGGTGAACAACAGCGCGTCGCCATCGCCCGTGCTCTCGTCAATGATCCCTCCATCATCTTCGCCGATGAACCCACCGGAAACCTCGATTCGAGAAATGGTGACGAGATCATGAAGATCCTTCTCGAAGTCGTTGCTGAGCGGAATGCCACCCTCGTCGTCGTGACGCACGACACTGCTCTCTCCCGCCACGGAGACCGCGTCCTCACCATTAAGGATGGTAAGATCGCAGATTAGTTGAGGTCGTGAAAACCTCTCCTTGTTATCTGCCCGAGAGCTTTTATCTCTTAGCGCAATGATTGATCGCACTCTTTTCGCCCTTGCTAGCTTTGGTCTCCTCGCTCTTCCCGCTCAAGCGAATCCTGATGGTGCCCTCACTCCTGATCTCCTTAAGAGCTTAGAGGATGGTTTCGAGATGACCGACGGCGACCTTGCCCGTCACAATGCGGTCACCAATAACGCGATCCAGGATCTCGCGCTCAACCGTCAGATCGTTTCCGGTGAGGACGGCTTCTTCAGCCACAAGGTGAAGACAAAGGGGATCACGAACCAGAAGTCTTCCGGCCGTTGCTGGATGTTCGCGGGGTTCAACGTCATGCGTCCGAAGGTGATCGAGGAGCGGGGCCTTGATGGCTTCGAGTTCTCGACGTCCTACCTTCAGTTCTGGGACAAGATGGAAAAATCGAACCTCTATCTTGAGGACATCATCGAACTCCGCGATGTCGACCGCCTTGATCGCGATTGGCTTCTCGTGAATGGTTACGCTGTCGGCGATGGGGGCTGGTGGAACTACGTCACGGGTCTCATTGGAAAATATGGCGTCGTTCCCGCCTCGGCGATGCCTGAGACCCACAGCAGCGAGAACACGAGCACGATGAACAAGGTTCTTGGTCGTCTACTCTACTCCCGAGCCGCCGGTCTGATCAAAGCGAGCCGCGATGGCGCATCGCTCGAAGATCTCCGCGCTCTCAAGGAGAAAAACCTCAAGGATGTCTACCGCTTCCTCGTCATCAATCTCGGTGAACCTCCTAGTGAGTTCGAGTGGCGCTATGAGGCCAAGCCGGAGAAGTCTGATGATGACGAGGAAAAGACGGGTGCTGGGAATGATAAGCTCACGGAAGCGAAGACCTACACCCCGCAGTCATTCTACACCGAATTCGTGGGCGTGAACCTCGATGACTTCGTCTGCCTCTACAATGACCCCAGCCAGAAGATGGGCGCGCATTACCGCTTCGCCCGCGCCCGTAATATGGCGGGACAGACCGAGATGAACTTTGCCAATATCGGGATCGAGAAAATGAAAGGGATCGCGGTCAAATCCGTTCTCGCTAACGAAGCAATGTGGTTCGCGGTGAACATGAGCGTCGATCAATCCTCTGAGCACGGCTTGATGGAACTAGGTCTCTTCGACTACGAGACTCTCTTCGACCTCGACCTTTCGATGTCGAAAAAAGAACGCTCCTACTTCGCCGCCGGAGCCTCGAATCACGCGATGGTCCTCATGGGAGTCGACATGAAAGAGGGGAAGCCCGTCAAATGGCTCGTAGAAAACAGCTGGGGCGATGAAAAAGGCCAGAAGGGGAAGTGGACCCTCTACGACAGCTGGTTCGATGAGCACGTTTACAATATCATCGTAAACAAGAAGCACGTTTCGGCTGAGACTCTCGCGATCTTCGAGCAAGAAGCGAAGCCACTTCCTGCCTGGTATCCGGGTGCGAAGGGAATCGAGGGGAAATAAGACTACTTAGCTTTCTCCTCAACGAGCAAGGGCCGAGCAGCCTCTGCGACATATTTTGCAATCAGCGAGACACCTGCAGGGCTGGGGTGGACGCCATCCTTTGAAACCCATTCAGGATGGGCGCTGAGGAGTTTATTGAGATCAACGAGCGGAAGTTTATTCTTCTGAGCAACCTCAGTAGCGGTTTTACGATACTCCTGAATCATTTTTGTGAGTCCTCCCTTAGCATCGTATTCCTTGGGCTCGTGTCTGGTGAAATAGACCGCCTCGGTGATCGGAGGGAGGGTGCAGATGATCACCTTGCTGCCCGCGTCTTCGCAGCGCTTCACCATTTCTTGAAGGTTTTTGCGATAGTCTTTCAGCGGGACATGGGCGCGCTCGCTATCGGCCCGCAGGTCATTGGTGCCGAAGAGGATGACGACGAGGGCAGGTTTCTTTTCGATCACATCCTTCTCCATCCGGCGAAGCCCTTGCTTGGTGTTGTGTCCTGCGACTCCGGCATGGAAGGTCTCGATTTCTAACAAAGTACCGAGTTCTTCGTGATAGCCTCGTTTGGTGATGCTATCGCCGAAGCAGATAATCTGGGGCTTGGTCTCCTCTGCAGGAGCATTCGCAGAGAGGAGGAGAAAAAGGCTACTGAAAAGGAAGGTAAAAAGCTTCATCATGATTCAAGATCGTCTCTCATGAGGGGGAAGATGCGAAGCGAAATCACCCCGAGCCTTCCTAAGATTCAGCTGCAGGAGTAGGGACGATTTCTTGACTAATCTCGCCGATTCCATCGATGCCGAGATTCACGACGTCGCCTACTTTTAAAAACTGCGGTGGCGTCATGCCCGCCCCAACTCCGCCCGGGGTTCCGGTGGCAATGACATCGCCCGGGAGAAGGGTCATGAATTGGGAGATGTAGGAAATGAGGTGGTCGATACGAAAGATCATGTCGTCCGTGTTGCTGTCTTGGCGGATCTCGCCATTGACCTTGCTCCAGATGCGGAGGTTTTGGGGGTCGGGGACTTGCGCGGCGGGAATGATGGCGGGGCCGGCGGGGCAGAAACCATCGTGGCTCTTTCCCTTGTTCCACTGACCTTGACGTTCCTTTTGCCAAGCGCGCTCGGAATAGTCGCAGAGGACGAGAAAGCCCTGAACGTAGTCGAATGCTGATTCTTGTGCCACTCGTTGCGCGCGCTTGCCGATGACCATGCCAAGCTCGACTTCGTAGTCCAACTTCTCTGCTCCGGGCGGGAGCTCTAGCGGAGCAAAGGGCGCGGCCCAGCTGCTGGGAGCCTTTTGAAAAAGGACGGGCTCGGTCGGAATATCACCGCCGAGTTCGCGCACGTGGGCAGAGTAGTTTTGGCCGACGCAGATGATCTTGGAAGGCTGGGGGAGGGCGGTGTGGTTCATGGACGTTTCAAAAAGTGGTGCTGAAGTGAACGGATGAAGGAGTGGTGCTCGCGAGGGCTGTCGCGCTCCCATTTAATAAAGAATTCTCCAAGCGAGAGATCTTTTTTTGCCGGGGTTTTGTTAAGGGTGCTAAGGGCGAGGAAGTGCTTTGGGTCTTTCTTGAAAAGAGGAAGAAGTGCGACAGCCATTGCGCCATTGAGTTCCCTTCGGGCCGAGTCGGTTCGCAGCTGGGCGCGGTGCTCGCTGTAGTAAAGGGGAAGCTTTTCGAGGTCGATCTTCTCTCGGGAGGCGATGATTTTCTGGGCGTAGTCCTTAAGGTGATGTCGGAAGCCCTTAAAATGCGGCAGTGGTGCGTCCTTTTCCCAAGTGACACCGAGGGTCCTGAGAACATGGAGGGAGGCCAGCTCGCAGAAGGTTTCTTCCAGCCACTTGTTTTCCCGCGCGTCATTTCGGAATCCCGCGCGCACGTGCATGAGCTCGTGAGCAAACTGGTAGACGTATTGTGACCAGTAGGAACTCCTGACATTGAGATGAATGATCACTTCACCGCGTGGGCTGCGATCGAAGAGGGTGATGGGCCCTTCTTTTGAATTGGTGACGTAGAGCGGTGGAAGTTTGGTGTCGGGGAGCGCTAAGACGACTGATTCCAAAATCGCGCGGACGTTCTTTTCCGAGACATCGAAGCTTTCGGTATCGATCCTGATCTGGGCGGAGGCGAGGCAGGTAGAAAGGAAGAGAAAAAAGAGGCCCTTCATTTTTTGCGATTCGGGAGACGTTTTCCTTTCAAGCGTGCTTGGATGAGATCGGGACAGCCACCGCTCTTGCGGAGCTTTTCGCAGTTTGCCTCGATCCGCAGAGACTGCCGGACCGGACGGTAGCCAAGGCGGCGGGTGACGCAGTCATTGAGAAGCTCAAGATGGGAATCTTCGAATTCGACGACTTTTCCGCAGTCCACACAGACAAGGTGGTTGTGATTAGGATGCTCAACGAAGTTTGGGTCGTATGTTTTCTGACCATCTCCCAAGTCGATCTCGTGGATGAGATTCGCTTCATCAAGGAGGCTGAGAGCACGATAGACGGTGGCGCGAGAGGCCTTCGAGCCCTTGAGGCGGAGTCGATCAAAGAGCTCATCGGGTGTAAAATGCTCATCCGAGGCAAAAATCACCTCCACGATTTCATCTCGCTGAGCGGTCTGCCGGAGACCTTTCTTGCTGATGAACTTGTTGAGACGTTCGCGAATGCTTTTATCCATGGTATCTAGGGGAAGGATAGGGATTTTTCGGCTACTGGGAATTCAAGAATGAAGAGCGGGATAAAAAAGCGATATTTGAAATTTCCCCTCATCCCTCGTTCGTAATAGAACTATCCAGATTATGAACCGACGTCACTTCAGCCAACTTACCGGAACCGCTCTCGCAGCCCTCACAGGAAATTCTCTCGCCGATCATCACGGGGAGAAGAAGGTAGCCGCATTTAAATCAAAGTTCGGCCCTCACCCGGGCCTCCTTGCTACTGGTCCTGGTAAAAAGGCCGATTATATTGATCAGCTCAAGTTTGCTCATGATCATGGTTTCCGGGGGTGGGAAGATAATCATCTCAACAGCCAGCCCGCTGCGGTGCAGGAAAAGATCGGTGAGTTCATGAAGGACACCGATATGGAGATCGGAATCTCGGTCATTTTCTTTGGAGGCGCGATGCAGTTTAATGAACTGACTGCTGAAAATAAAGTGGCCCTTAAAAAAGACATGCTCAAGGGGGTCGAAGTGGCCAAACGGACTGGCCAAACCGTGATGACGATGCTCCCCGGAGTGCGTGACGAGTCGATGACCCGTGAGGCGCAGATTAAAGCGTCGGTCGATGGAATGAAGTTTTGCTGCGATCTCATCGAAGAACACGATCTCATCATGGTGAATGAGCCGCTTTCTCATGGGATCAAGGGTGGTGAACCACTTCTTCGCTCCTTTGAAGATGGGCACATGCTCTGTGAGTTGGTGAACCGGAAGTCATGCAAGCTCCTCGCCGATTATTATCACGAAGGCCAAATCGGTCATGGTGAGAAGTTTACTGAGATCACGAACAAGGTTTGGGATCAGATTGCCTACGTTCAGTATGGCGCATCACCAGGCCGCAAGGAGCCGGGCACTGGAAAGCTGGATTACGTGACCCTGACCAAGCAGCTGCGCGAGAAGGGTTACACCGGAGTCATCGGCATGGAGCACGGCGCGAGCAAGAAGGGCAAAGAAGGCCTTGATGCGCTCGTCGCTGCTTACCGTAAGATCGACGCGTAATTGATACGATTTTCAAAATTCCGATCTCGCGCTCGCGGGGTCGGTATTTTTTTATCTCCTAGAAATGCTTACGAAGCATCTCGAGACTCTTTGGCACTGCGGTGAGCGGATCTTCTTTTCCCTCGAACTCCAGTGAGACGTAGCCGCGGTAGTTCGCCTTCTTCATGATCTTGGCGATACGAGCGTAGTCGAGGTCGAGGGTATACCAGCGGCCTCCTCCGAAATAGGTCTTGGTCTGAAGGAGGACCGTTTTTGAAGCGAGTTTCTCAAGGCGGGCGTAGGGACCTTCGAGGAAGTTTCCGGTGTCGAGGGTGACTTGGAGCCACGGGGAGTTGACTGCCTCTACCACTCGAAGGACCCCTTCCGGAGTGAGACCAAGGCCCCAGTGATTCTCGAGGCCGAGAACGACACCGCATTTTTCGGCGTAGGGGACGAGTTGTTTCATCGCGGTGATGACCCACTCGAATCCTTCTTCCTCGGTGTGCCCTTCGATGACCTCTTCAATCCCACGACGGGCCATGAGGTCGTCGAAGTTTTTTCGCGTGCCCCAGTCTCCGGTGTTGATGCGGAGGGTGGGAATGCCGAGTGCATAAGCTTGCTCGATGTAAGCGATGGTCTGCTCGACATTTCTACGGCGCACTCTTTCAACGGGATCAACAAAGTCCTGATGAGTGGAAAACCCCATGAGATCGACACCCGCGAGAAGCGCGCGTCTTGAAAATAGGTAGGGGTCCACTTACTCTATCGGAGTGAAAGGGGATCCATACTTAGCGGGATTGGGCTTAGCTCTGGCTACCTTGTTTTTTCTTTCAGAGGGCGCAGGTGCGGATGAACAGCCCCTTGCGAGGATCGGGCGGCAGATTTTTTTGGATTCCGGCCTGTCACAGCCGATGGGCCAGTCTTGTTATACCTGTCATAATCCACAGAAGGCTTTTGCGGACCCGCGTCCGGTATCGTCAGGAGCAGTCTCTGAACGAGTTGGAACACGGAACGCGCCCAGTCTTATGTATGCCGCTCTCATCCCTCCGATGGCAATCGAAGACGTCTATGATGAAGAGGGAGAGGCGAGCTACATTATCGAGGGCGGTCTTTTCCTAGATGGTCGAGCCCACGATTTGCTAGAGCAGGTGAAGCAGCCCTTCTTTGAAAAGAACGAGATGAACCTCTCCGGGGAAAAGGAACTCGCGGCGCGGCTACGCAGCGCGGGTTACGCTCCCCGTCTCCGAAAAGCGCTCAAAGAAGGGGAATGGGATGATGATGAAAAGGTGGCGCAGCTTGCCTACCGATCCTTGGTCGCTTTTCTGCGCGAGCCGCTCTTCCGACCCTTCAATGCGCGAATCGACGATTACTGGGCTGGAAAAAAAGACGCCATCACGGCGGCGGAAGAGCGAGGTCTCGGGATTTTCATCAACAAGGGTGAGTGCGCGAAATGTCACTTCGTGGGAACTGGAGTTTGGCCTAAGACAGTCTTCACCGATTACGGTTACGACAATCTCGGCGTGCCCTCGCGTGGTGAGAAAGATCCCGGTCTTGCTTTACTCTCCAAGCGCGAGGATGAGCTGGGTCAGTTCAGGGTGCCATCGCTGCGGAACGTCGCTCTCACTGCGCCCTATTTTCACAATGGATCAGTCGCGACTCTCAAGGAAGTGATGGAGTTTTACAACAGCCGGGACCTCGAACCCGAGCGCTGGGGCAAGACGGATTATCCTGAGACTGTGAACCATGAGGACATGGGAGATCTTAAAATGACGAAGGAAGAGATCGATGATCTGGTGGCCTTTATGTTTACCCTGACTGATCAGAGTCTTTTGAAGATGAAGCCGAGTGACACTCTTCCTGAAACTCCTGCTGGAGTTCCAACGGCGGAATCGGCAAAAGTGTTTTTTGAAAGTCGGACTGATCGTATTGATCCGGCGGCACCTAGGTAGCAGCTCTTTTTAGGAATTTTTGCGGGATGTTTCCGTCTCGTATTTCTGATGGAGTCGGTCTCCGATCCGGTTATTCCAGCGTCCGAGTCCAAGCGCAACAGCAGCCCCGATCCCGAAAACCCAGAGGCTGTCAGAAGAACCGGCCATCATGGTGGCGATCGTGAAGCCACCGGTAAAAAAGAAGATGATCAATGCAGCGGCCCCAAGCCGAAGAACCTTCTTGGGGAGGACGATGAGGTCGTCTCGGTGGCTCTCCTTGAGGAGGTGCTGCAAACTGTCTTTTTCAACCATGCCGCTGTGTTAGCACTCGTAAGAGGGTTTGAGAATCGAGAAAGCTGCAGGTGGTGCTATTTGAAGTCAGGATCGGAAGCGTCGACTGGCATTTGCGAGTTCCAGTTTCGGAGAGTTTCGTCGAGGCGAGTGACGATCTCGGGATGTTTTTTCGCGAGGTTGTTGGATTCTGATGGGTCCGCGGGGAGATCGTAAAGCTGGGGAGTGGAGCTATCGTGATTAACGAGATATTTCCACTTTTCTGCACGGACGGCGAGGTCTGGGTTGTTCTCATCGAGTCCGTGACCAAAGCCGGGACGGTCAGGTGGTCGCCGCCAGAAAATGGGGGCTTTTCTGGAAGCAGCGGATTTTCCAATGAGGGTGTCGGAGAGGTCTTCGCCGTCGAGTGTCGCGGAAGGAGTGGTTCCGGTGAGGGTGTAGAGCGAGCGGTTGATGTCGATGGCCGAGAAGACTGAGTTGTCGTTGGTGCTCCCCATTTTATCATCAGGCATGAGGCCGGGGGCCCAGACGACGAGGGGGGAGCGGATGCCGCCTTCATGCAGGGAACCCTTCGAGCCCTTGAAAGGGCGGGATTCCCCGGCTCCTACTTCGTGGCCGTTGTCTGAGCAGACGGTGATGATGGTATTATTGCGGAGTTTGGGATCGTTGCGGACACGATCAAAGAGGCGGGCGAGTTGCTCGTCCATCGAGTTGAGGACGCTTTGATAAAGGGCTCGTTTGTTTCCGCCCCACTGATCGAGCGGGGGCCAGAATGGACTGTGGACATCATCGGGCCAGAGGTTGATGAAGAAGGGTTTTTTATCGTCTTGGGATTGGTCGATGAACTTGAGGGCTTCGTTGACGAATCCGGTGGTGATATCGGAGCGCTGCATCCACTTGAACCCGGGGCCGAGGCGCTCGGCATTTTTCCAAATTTTACCGATGGTGGGATCGCCGCCTTCTGGGTTGGGTTTGAGGGTGAGGGGGAGAAGCTTGGGGCCGAGGCCCTCGAAGTTGGTTAAACTCTGATGGAAGCCGTACTTGGATATTTCGGGGGCATCGGTGATATCGCGCTGTCCGCCCATGTGCCATTTGCCGAAGTGGCCGGTTTGGTAACCAGCCAGCTGAAGCTGGCGGGCGAGGGTGGGGGCCTTGGGGTCGAGCCACTGGGCCATGCCGCGCTTTTTGTTAGAGCGGCGATTATCAAGGTAGGAAGTGATGCGGTGGCGGTGTGGATATTGACCGGTGGTGAGGGCGACGCGGGAAGGGGAGCAGATGGGGGAGTTGACGTAGAAGTTGGTGAACTTGATTCCTTCGGAAGCGAGGCGGTCAATGTGTTGGGTGTTGACCGTTCCTCCGAAGCACGAGAAGTCGGAGTAGCCCATATCATCGATGAAAACGACGATGATGTTTGGCTTGATTGTCGAAAATCCCAGATTTGATAAGAGAAAGAATCCTAAGCTGAATAGAGTCGCTGACAGCAGCGTCGGTTTGGGTTGGGTTTTCACACGGGCAAGGTCTTGGTGAAACCGCTTGCTGACAAGGGCGATGTTCCTATATCACGAATCGGCTAGCGTCCTGTTGAGGATCTGGATTCATGTGCAAATTTTTGCGAGCCTCTGACCGAGGGGAAGTGGTTGAAAAGTTGTGTGATAGTTTTTCTTGGGGTGGGGGCAGGTCTCTTTTAGCGTCTGGGTATGAGAGAGACAGGATCTTCAGAATCAGGTGGGACTTCGCGGCGTCGTTTTTTGTTGGGTGCGGGGGCCGCTGGGTTGCTGTCGGGATGTGGCCGAGAGGCGGCTGAGGAAACTGTGAAGCGGAAGGGGCGGATTAAGCAGGTGATTGCGGCGTGGCCCTTTTTTAAGGGAGCGGGATGGTCGCCGGAGGAGTTGGTGCGGCAGGCGCTGGCACTGGGGGTTTCGGGGGTGGAATTATTGCCGGTGGAGAATTGGGGCTTGTTGGAGGGAACCGGCTTGGTTTGTGCTGCTACGAAATCGCACACTTTTGTTCGGGGGATGAATAACAAGAGTCACCATGCGGAGTGTTTTGCGGCGCTGGAGGGAGCGATTGAGGCGACGGGGGCAGCGGGCTTTCCAAATGTGATGACCTTTACAGGGCTGGCCGATACCTCGGGGGAAGAGAACGGGAGTGTGGTGGATGCGGAGGAGGGAATGCGGAATTGTATCGAGGGATACAAGAAGATGGCGAAGCTGGCGGAGGAGAAGAGGGTCACGATGGTGCTCGAACCGCTGAATTCACGGGTGGCGGAGCCGATGATGGGGCATCCCGGCTATCAGGGTGATCATTTTGATTATTGCATGGAGGTTGTGAAGGCGGTGGGATCGCCGGGCTTGAAGGTGTTATTTGATGCGTATCACATCCAGGTGATGGATGGGGATTTGATCCGGAGGATTGAGGAGCATCATGAGGAGATCGCGCATGTTCAGATTGCTGGGAATCCGGGGCGGGGAGAGATTGGGGATGATCAGGAGATTAATTATCGAGGGGTGATGAAGGCGCTCCTTAAAGTGGGGTATGAGGGATATGTGGGGCATGAGTGGATTCCGCAGGGGGATGCGGTGGAGGGGCTGAAGGAGGCGATTGATATTTGTGATGTGTGAGTCGGAGAGCTTTGGTTGAGAGGGGGCTTGGTTGAAGGAGGAGGAGGTTGCAAGCCTTGCTCTCCTTTGGCTTGGCTAATGGGTGGATCTGGGTAGGCTGTATGACATGAAGAGATTGTTGTTTTGGGGTTTGTTTTTTGGTGGCTTGCTTGAGGGGGCCGAGGTGGCGGGATCACGTCCGAACATTGTCTTTATCATGGCGGATGATATGGGGTGGAACGAGGTGGGGTTCAATGGTGGGAATAAGGAGCTGACGCCGCATATCGATGGGTTGCGGGAAGAGGGGGCGAGTTTGACGCAATTTTATGTGCATGCGGTGTGCGCGCCGACACGGGCGGCTTTTTTAACGGGGCGATATGCCTTTCGGACGTGGAGTGATTGGCGGAGTGAGGATTTTGGGAAGCCGACTTATTTGGCGAAGCTGGGGATGGAGTTGGTGAAGAATGAGGAGGGGGATGAGACACGGCGGATTCATGGTCTGGCGACGGAAGAGCGGACGGTAGCTGAGGTGCTCAAGGAGTCGGGCTACTACACGTCGATCTCAGGGAAGTGGCATTGTGGGGATTGGTTGCCGGGGCAGTTGCCGATGGGGCAAGGTTTTGATCACCAGTATGGGCACTATGGATGGGGGATTGATTACAATAACAAGATGATCCCTCACAATGCGCCGGCTCGTTATGCGGTGTATGATTGGCACCGGAATCAGAAGCCGGTGTTTGAGCCAGGTTACAGCACGGATTTGATTGCGGATGAGGCGGTTCGAGTGATTGCGGATCGTCGGATGTCGAGTGAGGAGAAGCCGTTTTTTATGTATGTCGCATTCAATGCGGTGCACGGACCGCTGGAGGAGATTCCACGCTATGTGGAGCGCTACGGGAAGCGCTATGCAGCCTTGAAGTGTCTCGATGATGCGGTTGGTAAGATTGTGCGGGCGGTGGACCTCAGCGGGTTCGGAGAGAATACCTTGGTGATTTTTGCGAACGATAATGGCGGGTTGCGCGAGGAGATGAATGCGCCCTACCGCGGAACGAAGAATACGAATTATGAAGGCGGGGTTCGGGTGCCATTTGTGATGCGTTGGCCGGGCAAGATTGAGGCGGGATCAAGCAACGACGGGATGATGCACATCACGGATTTATATAGCACCTTTGCGATGTTGGCAGGCGGGTCCTTGGAGCAGGAGCGGAAGTTGGATGGGATCGATATGACAAAGGTGATGTTTGGAGGGGCGAAGAGTGCGCGTGATGAGATCGTCTTTGAGGTGTCGGGGAGCGTACGCTTTCCGGCGATTCGGAAGGGAAAGTATAAGTTAGTGGGTAAGGAACTCTACGATTTAGAAGCGGATCCAGGGGAGAAAAAAGATGTCGCATCGGAGTTCCCGAACGTTGTGAAGGAGCTCGCGGCACGGGTTGCGCAGGTGGGGGCGGAGCGTCCAAAGCTGACGGGGATGGAGCGCTTGATGACTCCGGCACTGCCATGGGTTTACGGACAAGAGGAGAATGCCGATGCACCGGAGTGGGTGAAAGCGGAAGTGGAGAAGGTGCGGGCGACGCAGCCGAAAGAGTGGGCGCCGGGGACGACGCCTTGGCCGCAGGCGCCAAAGGACGGAAAGATTATCTACACCGGAGATGGTAGATAGCTTCGGATGCTGAACCGCAGACCGGAAGTGTGAAACTTTAAAGAAAGAGGACCTAATTGAAGTCCAGCTGGAAGTCGTCGAAGATGGAGCTTCCGGATGACCAGGAAGTGAGGCCGAAGCGGCTGTTGAGAGGGACGTTGGTTCCTAGGTCGAAGGATTTATTTTCGTAGTAAACCTGACCGGAGGGATCGAAGATGTGGAGGTCGACGATGGAGGAGTCTTGGGTGCCGGAAACTTGGACGGTGTAGAGTTGGCCGTTGGTGGAGTAGTCGGCGAGCGAGTTCTCGGAGATGAGGGTCGAGGTGACTGCGCCTTGGATAAGACGCACAAGGCGGACGTCTTTTTCGGTGCCGCCGGGGGTGCTTCGACCATCGGCGAGCATGAATTGCCAGAAGGTGGAGCTGCTGCCATCGGCGACGATGCCGAAGGCGATGCCTGAGCCGACTCCGGTGCCGCGGAAGCCAGTTTTTACGGAGGCGGTGAAGGTTTGGCCTGAGGTGAGAGAGGTGGCATCGTAAGTAGCGAGGGGGCGGGGGCCGGCGGGGGCTTCGACTAGGTTGCTGGCGAAGGTGAAGTCAGCTCCGGTGTTTCCGGAGATAGAGAGGGTCCAGTTGGGGTTGTCATTGAGAGGGCCGGATTTGCCATCGAAGGAATCGGTGGGTGGGCCGCTGGGCGGGTTGACGAGGGAGTCGTATTGCTGGGTGCGCCGCGTCATTTCCAAAGGGGAGGTGTTGTAGTCCTCGGTGGCGGTGCGCCATGAGCTGAGCTCGGCGCGGAGGTTGGTGATGATGCTCTGAAGGGCTGGGTCGTCGATGAGGTTGTTGGTGCACCAGAGGTCGTTATCGAGATCGAAGAGTTCTTCGTCGGGGAGATTTTCACCGCTAGAATTTTTGCCGGTGACGGTTTGAAGGAGGAGGTCGCGGCCGAGGCTGCCAGTGGCGCTGAGGGTTGCATCGTAGGTGCGGTTGAACCAAGGGGAGCCGCCTTGGTATTGGTCGGTGTTGAGAGCGAGTTGGGGTTGGGCGAGCGTGCCGGAGGGTTTGGTGATGTTACGCACGTAGTAGTAGCGGCCATCGGTGACGGCGCGGGCATTGTAATAACGGTGGCAGGCGGTGAGCATGGTGTTGCGCTCGGGGAAGTCGTTTTGGGCTCCTTCGAAAATGGGGCGGAGGGACTTTCCTAGGTGGCTAGGGAGCTGGGGCATGCCGATGTAGTCGGTCAAGGTGGGGGCGAGATCGAGGTGGCTGATGGGTTCTTTAATACGGCGGTTTCCGGTAACGTCGGGGCCGGAGACGAGGAGGGGGATTTGGAGGCCGGTCGAGTAGATTGACTGCTTGGCGCGGTGGAGTCCAATGCCGTGATCCGAGGTGAAAATGATGAGGGTTTCACCGGTGAGGCCGCGGGCTTCGATGGTGTCGAGGCAGGCTTGCACGATGCCATCGATGACTTTGATGGAGCCAAGGTAGTCGGCGATGTCTTGGCGGACGCCGGGGACATCAGGGTAGCAGTTGGGGACGTCGATTGCATTCGCGTCGATGTTGGTGACTCCACCATCTCCCGTGAGACCGCCATTGGGATCCCAGACGCTGTTGACATTCGGGACGGCTTTGAAGGGAAGGTGAGGAGAGCCGACGTTTGCCCAGAAGAAGAAGGGGCGGTCTCCGGCTTTGGTGATGACGTCATTCATCGCGCTGGTGGCCGCGGAAGGAGTGCCGAGGCTTGGGTGGCCTTCGTGATAGGGGAATTTCCTGACGGGCTGAACGTGGGATTTCGAGGAAACAGCGGTATACCAGCCGCGATCGCGGAAGACTTCGATGAGAGTGGGGAGGTCTTCGTGGACGCCGCCGAGATTGGTGTTCGAGGGGTCGCTACCGGAGGGGAGGGGGAAGTTGGTGCCGTAGTTGAAGACGTTTCGGTGGGCGCTGTTGGTGTGTGGGAAGGTGCCGGTATAGAGTGCCATTTTGGAAGGCGAGCAGACGGGGGAGAGGGCGAAGGCGCGGTCGAAAACGACGCCGCCATTTCCAAGGGAGTCGAGGTGGGGGGTGTCGAGGCCGCGCGTGGTATTGTCGGCTGGGTTTGCGCTGTCTCCGGTGAAGCCGCCGACGGGATTGGTGTCGTAGAGTCCTAGGTGAAGGCTTTGGTCTTCGGTGATGAAGAAGAGGACGTTTTTGACGGGGACGGCGGGGGAGGTGCCGAGAGTGAATTCTTGGCCGTCAGTGACGGAGTCGCCATCGAAGTCCGTGTTGGCGGCGATGTCTGCGAGCGAGCTGAAGGCGTCGGTGTCGCTGTGCTGGAGGCACCATTCTTCAAAGTGATCGGGAATAGAGTCGTTGTCGGAATCGACATTGACGAGAGGGTCGGTGCCGAGGAGGAACTCGATGTCATCGGCTACTTTGTCGCCATCCGTGTCCCAGAGCTGGGGATTGGTCCCGAGGAGTTCTTCTTCCTTATTGGTGAGGGAGTCGGTGTCGGAATTGAGAGCGTTGTGTCGGATGCGGCGGATGAACTTTTGTTGGGAGTCGGTGAGCTCGGTAACGGTGGTGGCATCCGATGGGGTGAGCTCGCCGTCGCGGGTCCAGTCGAGAAGGTCGGAAGAGGATTGGGTGAGATCACGCATCCAGGATTCGCCGGGGTAGGTGAGTTGGATTTGCGAGGAGGTTTTGGTGAGGGTGGCTTTGAAAAAGGAGTCGGAGTCGTTTGGGTTGGTGAAGGCGAGGCCTTCGAGTCGGTTTGAGCAGCCATCGCCATCGGGGTCGGCATTGGGATTGGCGGCGGCGGTGGGGTAGAGAGATTCCCAGATGTCGCTGATCTGGTTGTTATTTGAATCGAGGGCTGCGGAGGAAGAAGCTGCGCAAAGATAGATGATGGGGAGGAATTTCATCGGGAAGGGGACTTTGGAAGAGGATAGCGCGAAGAGAGATGAGAGGGCATGGGAGTGGGCTGGTAGAGCTTGCCGGATCCTTGGTCTCCTTGGGGCTTGTAGTGGGGGCTGTTGGCGGTGGACTGGGGACGGTATTTTTTGCCGCTTTGAGTGTTCCACCATTGGTGCCACTGGGAGGCGAGAGTTTTGACCAGGGCGGGTTTTTGAGAGGCGAGGTTCTTGGTCTCGAAGGGGTCACTTTGGTGATCAAAGAGTTCCCAGCCTGAGGCATCGGCTTCGGTGAGGGTGAAGCGGGCGGTGCGGATGGCGCGGTGGTCCATGTATTGGTAGAAGGACGTGGCGGGAGTGCCGGGAGTCTCGCCTTTAAGGAGGGGAAGGAAGGAGATACCGTCTCGTTTTTGATCGGAGCCGGTGGTTGCGAGTAGAGTGGGCAGGAAGTCGACGACGTGGATGGGATGGTGGAGGGTTTGCGCTTTAGGAATGCCTTTTGGCCAATGGGCGATGGCTCCGGTGGTGACGCCGCCGGCGTGCTGGCTGATCTTGTAGAGACGCCAAGGGGTGACCGAGGCGTAGGCCCAGCCGGTGCCGGGTTGCCAGTTTGAGTTGCGGTCGCCGGGGAGTTTTCCCTTCACTAGCATGTGCTTATCGACGACGGAGAAGGAGTCGGTGCCGTTGTCGGAGAGGAAGAGGATGAGGGTGTTGTCGAGTTGGTTGGATTTTTTAAGAGAGGTCATCAGGCGTCCGATGGCTTGGTCCATGCGCTCGATCATGGCGGAATAGGTGGCCATGCGGAGGTCTTCGAGGTCGCGCTGGGCGGGGGAGAGGGCTTCCCAAGTGGGGAGGTTTTTTGGGTAAGCGGGCAGGGTGGCATCGGCGGGGAAGAGGCCGATTTTCTTTTGTTTGGCGAAACGCGCTTCGCGGATGGACTGCCAACCTTTGAGGTAGTTCCCGCGGTGGCGCATGATGTCGGCCTTGGGTGCTTGGAGCGGGTTGTGGGGGGCTTGGAAGGAAAGATAGACGAAGAAGGGGTCTTCGGATGGTTTTTCGATGAAGGAAATGGCGCGATCAGCGAAGGCATCGCTGCTATAATAATCCGGTCCGAAATCCTGAAAGGGTTCGCGATTTAAGCGATAGGATAGCGAGCCAGCAAAGTGGTCGGTGAAGCCATTGAGGAAGCCGAAGAAGTGATCGAAGCCGCGGTCCATCGGGTGGCCTTTGAGGTGCCATTTTCCGATCAGAGCGCTGCGGTAATTTTGCTCCTTGAGTAGCTCAGGGAGGAGGGGTGTTTTTTCAAAAGTAGGAAGCGCTGAAGGCCACCATTTTCCAGTAAGTAGGGATGCCCGAGTGACGACGCACATGCTAGCATTCCGGCAGTGGGTAAGACGTGCGCCATTTTTTGCGAGGGTATCGAGGTGAGGGGTCGGGATCTCAGAGCCGTAGCAGCCTAGATCCGAGTAGCCCATGTCATCTGCGAGGATGACGATGATGTTGGGCTTAGAAGACGAAAGGCCCTGACCCGCTGTGACGAGAGAGATCAGGAAACAGAGGAGCAGGGCCTTCATCGGAGTTGAGTTTTAGCAGAGCTAGTCCTGACGGACGATGCGGAAGAACTTGTCAGTCGTAGGAACGACGAAGATACCGGAGGTGTCTCCGTTGTCACCAGTGAGACCATCTTCGATTTCTATCCAATTTTCGAGGTCGGGGCTGCCTTCGATGGAGTATTGAGCATTTTGGACGGAAGTCCAAGTGACGCTTACTTCTCCAAATATCGAGTCGTAGGTAAAGGCTGTGACTAAGGGGTCTGCTGGAGAGGTAGCGGTGCCGAGGCGGATGTAGTCGATATCAACGGTGCGGCCACCGATGTTACCAGGGTCGAAGCGAATGCTTCTGACGTCTCCTACAAAGACGCCCGTCATATCGACTTGATAGGTATGGAATTCTCCATCCGGATTGATGTTTTCGGATCCGATAGTGAAGGCTCGAGCCCCTCCGTAACCGCCGCTTACATCGGCCCAGAAAAACTGGATGCCTTTGGTGTCGTTTTGACGTGAGCGAATTTCGAGGATTTGGCCTTGAGTGGTATCGATGCCTCCGCCTTTGATAAGCTGAGGATCAGCGCCAGTGGCGGCGAATGCGAGAATCCCTCCGGTGACGGTTCCACTTGCGCGAGCGACGGTCCAGCCTTCGAGATCGCCTTCGGTTTCCCATTCGCCAAGGGAGGCAAAGACTCCGAGAGGTTCGTTGTCGGAACCGAGGAAGATGGGAACCGCTTTGATCTGGATGTTCAGAGTAAAGGTGGTGTCTGGATAGGAAGCGTAACTCGTGGTGACGGTATAAGCCGCTTGTGGGGTGACTTCTGTAGGAGTGCCCGTGATGGTGCCGGTGGTGCCATCGATGACCAGACCTGTAGGAAGGGCTGGGTCGATGGAGTAGGAAGTCGGAGCGGGGCCAGCGGTTGTTGGCTCGTTCGGAGTAATTTTGGTGGCGACGTCGTAACCTGGGCTATTGATGGTATAGCTGGTAATGCTTGGGTTGAGCACCTCAAGGGTGATCTCGTAGGTGCTCGTGAGATCCCCAGCAAAAGTAGCGGTTACGGTGTAGACCGCAGAGTCTGTTGCTTCGGTGGGAGTTCCGGTAATGACACCAGAAGTGGGATCCAATGTCAGTCCTGTGGGAAGTGCGGGGTCGATGGTGAATCCGGTGGGGGTGCCATTGACGACGGTGGGGTTGTTGGCGGTGATGGCTTCATCGACAAGGTAGGCGGCTGGCTCACCTGAGTATGCGGTGAGCGCAGGAGAAGGAAAATCGGCGGCGTCGTTGGGATTGGTGCCAAAGGCGACTTCAACACCGTCGAGGAAGGTATCGTCGTCGGAGTCATCGTCATTGGGGTTGGTGCCGGTGTCGCTTGGCCCGTTGAAGATGCCGGTTCCGGTCTCGATTGAGTTGGCAAGGCCGTCGTTGTCATCATCGGCATCGACGGTTCCAATGCGGACGTAGTCGATGGCGAAGGCGACAGAGTTCGGATTGTTTGTGACCGGGTCGAGGCGAAGGCTAGCGAGATTTCCAGTGATGAAGTCGCCGAGGGGAAACTGGATGATGTGGAATTCTCCGTCGTCTGGAAACGTGTTGTCAGGAATGATCGCGCGGCGGTCGGCTGCGAAGCCTCCGTTATCATCACCCCAGAAAAGGTCGAGGCGAGTGGTGTCTCCGATTTGGCGGCGGAAGCGAACTTCAATGATTTGATTGGCGCCGTTGTTGGTATCGAGGGCGAGCCCTTGAAGGACCACCTGGGGGTCGTTTCCAGAAGTTGATCCGGAAAGGATTCCACTGGTGACTGTTGCCGAAGCGATTTGGGCACTGGGAACCCAACTTTCGAATTCATCATCGGTGTTCCATTCTCCGAGGGAGGTGAAGTTGTTGATGAGATCGGTGGGGTTGATGACGGGCGCACCGGAGAGGACTTTTACGTTCACGTTGTCGAACTCGAGATCAACACCAGCGGCATTGGTAGGATCGATGCGGAGTCCAAGGAGGCTTCCGCTGACGTTGGGAAGGGTGAAACGATAGAGGTGAGAGTCGCCATCGGTGGGCACCTGATCACCGGGGAGGACCAGGGTGCGTGTTCCTGCGAATCCGCCGGGGTTATTGTCATCCCAGAAGACTTGGATCTGACCAGTGTCGAAGGCCGAGCGCTTAAGCTCGAATTCGAGGATCACGTTGCTGGGGGTGCCCGTAGGAATCGTGGGGTCGAGAGGATTGAGGATGATCTGAGGATCACCGCCCTCTGTGGTGCCTGTGAGTATGCCACCGGCGACGGAGGGAGTGAGCTGATTGCCAGTCCAGCCTTGCTGATCACCATCGGTTTCCCAATCGGCGAGGGAGGTGGGATCGGTAAGAAGGTCGGCAGGGTCGATCTCGACGGTTTGGGCGAAGAGCGGAGCTCCCGCGATGGCGCAGATGCCGAGGGCATGAGCGAGGTAGTTTTGGGGTTTCATTTTTTAGTGGGTTTTGATTCGGAAGAAGACTGGTGTCGGTATGCCGGGGATCGGTGAGAAGGGGGGGGCATATGCGATAGAAAGGGAGGAGCCGGTTCCAGCGAGAGGAGCGCCAGAAGGGGTCCAGGTGAAGAGATCCCTTGAGGTCTCGATTTGATAGACGTTTCCATTTTGAGAAGGGAAGGTGAGTGTGAACTCGTCGCCGGAGAGGGAGGCGGTGACCGACACGGGCTGTGGACTGGAGATGGGGTTTGCGGCGCCAGGAGTGGGGGTGGCGGAGAAGCCGATGGTAGAGCTGCCATCAGGGCGGCGGAGCTTGACGATGTTTGACGTCTGCTCGGCGTAGTCTACGCGATCAATCTGGGAGCCATCGGGGGCCGTGAGGATGATGGACTCGCCGGTGGAGGAGAGCTTGAAGGAGGCGTGGACGTATTGATTGGGGCCGGGGTCGTTTTGGAGGGGCTCGTTGTCTGCCCAGATGAGGAGGTGGCCGTTGGCGGGAATAGTGAAGCCGGGAAGGAAAGTGGATTTGAAGGGATCGGTGGGGTCGTCGCTGAGGGCCCAGCCATCGAGCGAGATGGGATTCGCTGTGGGATTGTAGAGTTCGATCCAGTCGTCGGTCTGGCTATCAACGGGATCTAGGATGCCGCTGGTGGTAGGGTTGGAGGCCATCCACTCGTTGATTTTGAGGGCGGCCCAGTTGATGCTGCCATCGTAGGTGATGCTCAGAGTTTCGTTTCCGATGAGGGTGCTAGAGGAATCGAAGGCTTCGATGAGGATGGTGTTGGCGCCGGGTTGGAGGGCGACTTGGGAGGACCACTCGGTGACGGTGGGGTGGGTGAGAGTGAGGGGGACTCCGTTGGCGGTGACCCTGGTGGTGGCGAGGGGAAGGGTGCCAGAGACGGGGGCGAATTGGGAGCCGCTGATGGCGTCTGCGAGGGCGGTGAAGGAGGCGTTGTTTCCGCTGAGTTCACCTTGGAGAAAAGTGCGACGCATATTGATCCAAGTATCGACGGCAAGGCCATCGGGTCCGCTGGGGACGAATGGGGAGGTGACGTTTGCGCCGTTCGCTTGGAGGACGTCGTAGGTCTCTTGAAGGATGTCGTGGGCGGCGCTGTCGGAGGTGGCGGTGAAGAAGCCGTCGAGCGATTCATCGAGGGCCTGCCAGTAGTCGCGGATGACATTGGGTTGGTCGTAGAGGCGCTTGATGTTGTCGTCGACGTTTGCTGGAAAGAGGGCGGCATTGAAGGGATCGCCGAAGACGCCGAGGCCGACGTCCATATCCCAGACGATGACGCTCCACTTTTGGGTTTCGAGGGACTCGAAGAGGTAGGCGTTTTTTGTGCCGGGATTTCCGAAGGTGTCCCAGTAGGAACCGAGGTCATTGGCGGCGAAGGTGCGCATCCATTGACGGAGGTCGGCTTTTTCACGCATGCGTGAGACGAGCTCGGTGTCGGGTGATTCGGCGGCGTTGATGAGGCTGAAGATGCCGGAGAAATTGTGCGCGTCATCGTGCCCAGCCCCGTGGACCCAGGTCCAGCGGTAGCAGGGGATTTTGTAGGAACCGTCGGTCGTGGTGTAGTGCTCAAGGCGATTGGTAATGGCCTTGGGTGCGGGGTTTGTGGTGATGACCTTGCTCTCGTTATCGAACTCAAACCAAGGGTTGGTTTTGGTAAGGCGGCCCTTACCCTTGAACCACTGTTCGGCGACATCTGAGTTGGGCTTTTGGACGTCCTCCATGATGAGGGAGTCGCGCTCGATGCCGTTGAGATAGACGTGGACGTAGCGGCGGTGGAGATTGGGGAGGCCGAGTTTTTCGAGGAACCAGAAGAGGAGGCGCTCGCGCTGGCGGGTGGCATCACGGGTGGTCTCACGGTCGATGGTGAGGCGCTGGACGTTGAGGAAGACGTCGTCGTCTTGCAGGGTGACGTTGTAGCCAGTGGCCCGGCCGATGGGAGAGTCGTAGATGGTTACTCCGCCATCGCTTCCGGCGTAACGAACTCCGGCGTTGTAGAAGGCGCGGCCGTCGGAAACGAAGGTGGCATCGAGGTCCAGATTGCTCGAGCGTGTGCGGTTGGTCCACTCGGAGAGCGTGTCATTGGTGATCCAGATGTGCATCGTGGAAAGATCACCGGGTTCATTGGAGGAGCCGACTTTCACGAGGCACTCGCGGGTGGGCGCATCTGAGGGGAAAGTAGAAGAGACTGGCTGAGTGGCGGAGTCCAAAGTGAGAATGTAGAATGCGACCATCTTTCCGCTGGTCTGAGCCGGGATGGTGGCGGTGAAGAAGCCATCGCCTGCGTCGGTCATCACGATCTGGCTGAGAGAGTTCGAGGGATCGATCCGGTAGCGGAGGCGCGCGGTCGTAATGCCATCGGGGTCGCTGATGCGCGCACGGATGGTGATGGGTTCGCCGATTTGTGGAAGGAGAGGGAAGTGGGAGACTTCAGTGATGGCGGGGCCGGTATTTCCGCTAGGAATATTGGCCGTCCCAGGAGTTCCTACATCGGTGGGGACGGGGAGAGTGCCAGCGGCTTCGAGCCAACCGCCGTTGAGGCCGAGGAGGATATCGGGGTTGCCGGAGATCCAGCGGGCGGTGACGCGCAGCGTGACGGTGGCTCCTGGTGGGATGGGAGAGGTGAGGACGGTATCGATGAGATTTGCGAGATCGCCGCTATCGCT
>JBDMZE010000011.1:0-7599 GCA_039769075.1 Akkermansiaceae bacterium
GAGGAGAGCGAGGACTCCGATGTTAAAATTCATGGGGCGGATTCTTCTGTTTTTGAACAGAATAGTCCATGGTGTAAACACACCAGAGCATTTTTGAAAGGAAGGGTGCCGCTTTAGCAGTCTTAGGAGACGGCGGAAGGGGCGTTGAGGTTGTCGAGCTTTTCGTAGATTTTTATTTGAGCACGGATTCGATGGCGGCGAATTGCTTCGAAGCAATCTACTCCGGAAATAAGTAAGGTCGTTTGAATATTTACGACGACGTCGTTACTGAACATTTTAAATGAAGAGGGCTTTGTATTATCAGCCTGACCGTGGTTGTGATCATGCACGTCAAGGGAGTCGTCGATTTTGATAGTATCGTATTACCAAGAACTGGGAGGGCGCGGTCTGTGCGCCCCCCTGGAATTGTAAGCGAGTGACTAATTTCTTTATTCTAGCTCATCAGTCACGATCGTGCTCCTAGTGGTCATGGTCACATGTGCAGGCGTATTCGAGGTAGTCGCAGCTGGGGCAGTCTCGGAGGTTTAGGTTGAACTTTGAGCGGACTTTTTTGGCGTCGGGCTTTGTTTTGATGGAGACGATGACCGGGAAGTCGTTTCCTTCGGGGAAGGCTTTATCGGAGATGAGGGAGTCGCCCTCTTTGGCGAACTTCATCTTGATTGGATTCTTCCGGTCACCGGCGATGACGCTAACCTCTTGCTTCCCAAGAGGAAGGGCTTTGCCGTGGTCATCGACGACGGTGATTTTCACTTTGCGGTTCTTCATGATGAAAAACTCGAGGTGGGGCTCGGCTTCGGTGAGGATACGGCCTCCATTGGGCCCGGCGAGCTTGCCGTGATCGTGACCTTCGTGGTCGTTATGATCTTTGTGCTCTTTCTTATCGTGGTCATGGTCCTTGTGGTCGTGCTCATCTGCGAACGCAAATGGAGCGGCGATGAGGGTGATAGCGGATGCTGCGAAAGGCAGGATGTATTTTGGTTTCATTTTTTGTTTTGGTTTGGATTTGCTGGTTAAGAGCAGGCGGCGGCATTGAGCCGAAGCGCCTTTTCTGCGGATTTGCGACAGAAAGCGTAGAAGAGGGCCGGGGTGACAGCGAGGCCGAGGAGAGTCGAGCTGATGAGACCGCCGACGATGACGATGGCGACAGGGTTGAGGATTTCTTTCCCAGGTTCGTCGGCGGCGATGACAAGCGGCACGAGCGCAAGCCCGGCGGAGACAGCGGTCATGAGGATGGGAACAAGCCGCTCCTCGGTTCCTCTCATAACCATCTCTTTTGTGAACGATTCGCCCTCATGTTTCATCAGGTGCAAGTAGTGTGAGATGAGCATGATGTTATTTCGCGCTGCGATGCCGCCGACGGCGATGAAGCCGACCAGCGTGGCGATGCTGATATTATTCAAAGTCATGCCGGTGTAGAGGATGCCTCCGACGAGCGAGACCGGAAGGATGGTCAGCACAAGGGCGACGAAACCAAAGCTCTTGAAGAAGGAGTGTAGTAGGAAGACGATGACCACAATGATCAGCGCGGAGCTGAGTGCGATCGTTCGGGCGGCTTCCTTCTGCGCGACGTATTCGCCCTCGTAGGAAATACTGTATCCCTCTGGGAACTTCACTTTTTCGGCGACTTCCACCTTGAGCTGATCGACGGCTGAGACCAAGTCCGGAAGGGTAGGGTTGATCCCGACGACGAAGCGACGACGGAGGTTCTCGCGCTTGATGGTATTCGGTCCGCTCGCCATGCGGATGTGGGCGACGGTATCGAGCGGGACGAGCGTGTCGGCCATGGTGTCGATGTAAAGTTCATTCAGGCGTTCGGGATTTTCCCGCCATTCTTCCGGCAAGCGCACCACGAGATCATAGACGCGGACGCTTTCATAAATTTCGGCAACCTTCTCGCCACCCATGAGGGCGGAGAGTTCCTCGGTGAGTGAGGCGGGCGTGACTGCATAGGCGGCGGCGCGGTCGATCTTTGGCTCGATACGGAGCTGGGGCACGCTGGCCTGCTGCTCGACGGTGGCTTCTTCCATGCCGGGTATGCTTCGGGCAACATCGGCGACTTCGTTTCCGAGGCGGCGAAGTTCGTCGAGATCTGGCCCGAAAATCTTGACGGCGACCTTTGAGGATACTCCGCTGAGCATGTGTCCGATGCGGTCGGCAAGCGGTCCACTCATCGCGCTGAAGGTTCCGGGCATGTCTTTCATCGTTGCGCGAATATCTGCGATGATCTCAGCACGGTCGCGGGGAGTGTCTTCCTCGAACTCGATATCGAACTCGATAGTGGAAACGGGAACGACATGATCACCGCGTTCGGCGCGGCCTGCCCGAAAGGCGACGGTTTTGATTCCGGGTATTTCGAGTAGTCGCTCCATGGCGATGTCCGACATTTCGGAGGTCGTCTTCAGCGAGGTGCCTGGGCTCATCGTCGTTGCCACGAGAGCGGTTGGTTCACGAAATGGGGGAAGGAAATTTCTGCCCATATCTGAATACTGGAACCAGGAGAATACAATGACGCCGCCGGTGATGACTACCACGGGCAATGGCTGGGCAATCGCAAAGCGGAGCCAGGTGGCGCGAAAGCCAGTCTTGAGCCAACGCACGAGGATGAAGTCCTTATGTTCCTTTCCTTCCTCCGGATTCAGTAGGAACGAACTGAGAACCGGAATGACAGTGAGGGAAACGATGAAGGATGCGGCCATGCTGACGATGGTCGCGATGGCGATGGGGGTGAAGAGCTTCCCCTCGACTCCGCTGAGAGCCATTAGTGGCAGGAAGACCAGAATGATGAGAATTGTCGCGTAGAGGATGGAGGAGCGCACCTCACTGGAAGCGCGGGCGATGACCTCGATTTTCGGCAAAGGTTCTTTCAGCGAGGCGTTTTCCCGCAGGCGGCGGAAGACATTTTCCACATCGACGATGGCATCATCCACGACCATGCCAACGGCAACGGCGAGGCCACCGAGGGTCATGGAATTTACGGTGAGGCCGAAGATGTCGAAGACCAGCATCGTCATCGCTAGAGACAGCGGAATGGCGGTCAGCGTGATGGCGGTGATGCGGACATTGAGCAGGAAAAGGAAAAGAATAATGGCCACCATGATGGCCCCGTCACGTAGGGCTTCGACGAGGTTGTCGATGGACAGCTCGATAAATTCCTCTTGGCGATAGAGAGGGATGAGTTCGGCTCCCTCGGGAAGGGAAACGCGGAGTTCTTCGAGGGCTAGGTCGACCTCTTTTGTGAGCGCGAGGGTGTCGAAGCCAGGAGCCTTACGGACCGAGATAATGACGCCGCGACTGCCGAGGTCGCCATCGGCATTTTTCTCCCCATCAGCGAGGCCAAATCCAGCGTCGCCGCGCATGGGTTCGATATCCCAACTGACTTCTGCGACGTCCCGGATTTGGATGGAGCGGTCATTTCGTTGAGTGATGACTGTTGCTCCGATTACTTCAGGTGAAGAAGACATTGCGAGATTTCGCACCATGATTTCTTGAGCACGCTCGGTGAGGAATCCGCCGGTGGTATTTTTAACCGAACTAGCGGCAGCGTCGCGCAGTTGTTCGAAGGTGATGTTGTAGAGGCGCATCCGTTCCGGGTCGGGTTGGACTTGGACCTGCTTCACGCCGCCTCCCATGGAGAGAACTTCTGCGATACCGGGGATAGATTGCAGGCGACGCGCAACGGTCCACTCGGAGATCACACGAAGGTCGCGTGGGGATGTTTTCTCGGTATGATCTCGTAGGCCGATGAGCATGATATCGCCCATCAGGGAGGACACAGGAGTCATGTAAGGCGTGATGCCTTCGGGAAGGTCTTCCGTGACACCAATGAGGCGTTCCTGGACGAATTGTCGAGCTTGGTAAATATCTGTGCCCCAGTCGAACTCGATAAATACGAGTGAAAGTCCGATGTCATTGACGGTGCGGATGCGGTCGACACCGGTGACTCCTCCGAGGGAATTTTCCAAAGGAATGGAGATGAGCGTTTCGACTTCTTCCGGAGAATAGCCACCAGCCTCAGTGAGGAGAGTGACGGTGGGTTTGGTAAGATCCGGTAGGACATCGACCGGAGTCTGGGTCGCCTGGCGAATACCGAGGATCAAGATCAGCGCGGCACCGATGAGGACGAGTCCCCGCTGGGCGAGCGAGAAGCGGATGAGGGCATTAAGCATGGGAAGGTCCCTCCTTTCTGCGCTTGTTGAGGAGCTGCTGGATGGCGAAGAGGAAGGCGAGCGTGATACCGCCTGCGTAGTAGATGAGCCATCTTGGGGCGCCGCCGTGGCCGAGATCATCATGGTCTCCGTGGGCCTCCTCTTCGGCTGCTTTTTGCTCGGGAGTCATCTCTGACCCGTCTTCGTTGTGCTCGTGACCGTGGGCGGCATCGAGCGCTTCTTTGAGCGAAATGCCGCTGCCACTACCTGCAAACCCCAGGGCGTAAGAGCCACGGGTCACGACTTCATCACCAGGGAAAAGCCCTTCTAACACCTCGACCCAGCCGCCACTGCTGGCGCCGAGAACAACGGGTGCTTTGACGAAGGCATTCTCCAGCTCGAAGTCCTTTACATAGACGACGCGAGATGACGGGTCGCCTTGGATGGCACTGTCCGGCACGGCCATCACGTCCTCGCGGGTAGAGATGATGATGTTTAACTCGGCTCGCATTCCGGGACTAAGGCGTCCGGTCGGATTTGGCAGCTCGAAAATGCCGTGAATCGAACCAGCGATCGCATCAGCCTCCACTCCGAAACGCAGAAGCGTGGCGGTGATTGGCTCGCCTTCGAGAGCGGGAAAACTCACTTCGGCCTTGGTGCCTTCTTTGATCTTGGCCGCGCGCTGCTCGGGGATTTTAGCAGTGACCCACATCACGCTGCGGTCAGCGATGGTGAGCAAGGCGTCGTCCGGGCTGACAGGTTTGCCTTCGATGACCTTTGCCTCGGTGACAACACCGTCTCGCAGTGCCTTGAGCGAAATCACGGGAGGAGGATTTCCGGGCTGGCGGCTTTCGACTTCGATCAAGATTTCCCCTCGCTCGACTCGATCTCCGATGCGCGTGTTGACCTTTACAGCGCGTCCTGGGATGCGTGAAGAGATGGCGTAGCCACGTCCAGGGACGTCTTCGACACGACCAATGGCAAAGACGGATTCATTGAATGCCCGCTCTTCGACCTCGATGGTTTCGAGACGGAGATTTTTCACACCTGTCTCATTGAGAATGATGGTGTTTGCGATGCGCTCCGGGTCGATGGCTTCCTCGGCATAAAGCGGTGCGAGGCAGAGAAGAGGGAGGAGGAAAAATGATGATGGTTTCATCGGATTTTTAAAAGTGTGTGAGTGAGATTAGCCATTGGTCGCGGTGAGATAGCGCGAGCGAGCTTTGTGGAAATTCTGGCGGGCTTCGAGAATGGTGAGCTTGAGCGAAAGCTCCTGCTCACGAGCACGAAGGACATCTTGCAGCGGCACTTGACCGCTTTGATAAGCAGCGCGGACTTGAGCAAGGTTCTGACGTGCTTTGGGAATGAGATCCTTATCAATTCGTTGTGCGAGTTTCTGCCATTGAGCCATTTCGGCATAGGCAGCGCGGACTTCAGCCGTGATAGATTTCTGAAGAGCAATGGTGGTTAGGTCGAGACGATCTCGCTCAGCATGTGCCTCGCGAAGCGCCCCGGGAGTTTTAGGGTTGGTTCCCAGTGGTATACTGAAACGGACACCTAAGATGCCTTCAGCTTCGCCACCCTCCGGTTCATCGACGGCTCGACCGACACCGGCGAAAATGCCAAGTTCATAGTCTGGAATGCCTTCGGCTTGGGTGAGGGTGATGTTTTCACCAGCCGATTCTACGCGGAGTTTGGCCGCGACGAGGTCCGGTCGATTTTGAGGCACACTAACCAGCATGGGTGGTAGGTTTGTTGGTGGGAGGTCGCCAGCAACCGTTAGTTTCGCTGTTGGAACCAAGCCAAGAACTGGTTTCAGTTTCGCTTCCGTGAGATCAATCTGGATTTGAAGCTGCTCCGCCTGAGTCTGGAGGCGGGTGACCTCGATTTCCGCTGTCGGGGCTTCCAGTAGTGATGCTTCTCCACGTGCGGCTGCTTCACTGATGAAATCGGCGAGTTCTTGAGCGTTCGCCGCTTGTTTTCCGAGTAGGGTCTTCTTTTCTCGGAGTGCAAGAATCTCGATGAGCTGTTCGCGAGCTTCGCCAACGAGGAGCCGTTCAGCATTGAATACCTCAGCACGTGCGGCTTCCACGAGAGGAGCCGAGACTCGCTTTTCGAGGGTAAGTCGATTTGTTCGTGGGAAGCTTCGAGAAATCCCACCTGTGAGGAAGGGTTCTCGCAAATTGGCCGTGGTTTCGAATTCCAGCTCGACGGTGGGATTCGATCTCAGACCAGCTTGTTGTAAGCGTCCTTGTGCTGCATCGATGAGTTTGCGTGCAGCTGCCAAGTTCGGATTACTCTGCCGCACGAGGGTGCGGAGATTGGACAGTGTGAGGGCTGTTTCTCGGTCACCAATGGTCTGAGTCGATTCAACAGCGATGTTCTGCGCTGAGGGCTGGACTTTAACGATTGGAGGCTGATATGTTTGGGAGGAGCAGGATGTTGCTAGAAATAAAGTAGGTAGAAAATAGAAGGAGGCTTTCATGCCGGTAGCTAGTGAATGTGATCAAGGGAGCCTCTCGCCGATCATCGACGGGGAGGTGCATCAATTCATCACGACACACACGCGGTGTCGTGGAGCTACAGGCATCAAAGCCTCATTACGCCAAATCGCAGAGCAACCGGTAAGTCCGGGGGCGGTCTGGCAAAGCCCGAGGGAGAAATTTCCTTCTGGGGGCGAAGGTGTTTTTCAGGAGAAAAGGCGACAATCGTCGCAGAAATAAAGTCCGAAGAAGTAGGTTCGCCTTCTGCAGAAGTGCGAGCGAAATCATCGACATCTAAATTGATCACCACGTGATTTTCCTCACATGGTTCTTCCCCACAGCCTGACGGGAAATGATGCTCTGAAGAGTGCTCGCAATCTGAATCACCGCCAACCATATGCTGGCCAACGAAGACTTCCGCTGATCGCTCACAAAATCCTACCGCTGACACTTGGGAGAGTGTCACCGCGACCATAGCGAAAAGGGCCATGAAAGTTGCCAGATATTTTGTGATAGAATTAGTTTGGTGTGGAAGTGATGGAAGTAAAGCGATTTGTATCTAACCAGAGCTAATAGAGGATTACGCTAATTAGCTTAGTTTAACGGGCCAGGGTAGCCGAGAGTTGTCCCAGAAATTGGCTGGGATCAAGGTGTGATTTAGCTTTGAGCTTCTAATTCTAGCCCTGTGTTGTGTGGGTTTTCTTTGAGCGGTTCGTTCTGGCAACTTTAATTCGAAGAAGCCGTTTTCTGGCTTACGAGGTGTTTTGGGAAGTCTGTCGATTTTTCGCAGGCGACTTGTTCCATGACCTGGGTGAGTTGGCGTTTGAGCATAGCGATGGTGTGGTTGCCGCCTTTTGCGCCGAGGGCGCCGACGCCATACATGAAGGAGCGGCCGAGGAAGGCGAACTTGGCTCCGCTGGCGAGGGCGCAGGCGATGTCGGGGCCGTTGCGGACTCCGCTATCGAGCATGA
>JBDMZE010000012.1:0-64455 GCA_039769075.1 Akkermansiaceae bacterium
TGCTGAGTTTTGCGGGGAATTTTTAATCCACGCGGCTGATGTCGAGGGCAAATGCGGAGGCGTCGATGAGGAACTGGTGGCGCTACTAGGTCAGTGGGAGGGCTGTCCCATCACTTATGCTGGCGGAGTGCGCGGCTTGGGGGATCTCAAGCTGATCCATGAAGCTAGCGGAGGAAGGCTCGATGCTACGGTGGGGAGCGCGCTCGATCTCTTTGGTGGGAGCGGAGTGACTTATGAGGAACTTTTAACCTGGAACGAGAACGATGAATGACCCATTTGGACTGATCGCAATTTTTATTGGCGGCACTTTTTTTACCGTGATCGTGCTTCGGCAAGTTCGTGCGATCCGGAATCGCGTTGCCCGAGAAGAACTCGCAAAAGAAAAGCTGAGCGCTGTGGAGTGGGAGACTCTCGGAAAGAAGGCGCGCATCGTCAAAAATGCCCCGCTCGAAGTTCGCGAAAAGCTGGAGGGAATTATCGAGGTTCTCATGGCGGAAAAGAATTTCGAAGCCTGTGGCGGTCTCGAGGAAGTGACCGATGAGATGAAGCTCGTCGTGATGGCTCAGGCCGCGCTTCTCCTAGTGGGACGTGAGCACGATTACTTTCCGCTTTTAAAGAGCGTCCTCTTTTATCCCGATGCCTATCAAGCGACGGGCCACGATGGGGAAGAGCAAACCCGTCTGGGTGAGAGTTGGAGCTCGGGCAGCATCATCCTTTCTTGGAAGAGCGTGGTGAAGGGGGGGGAGGACCCTGGCGATGGGCGGAATGTTGTCCTGCACGAATTCTCCCACCAGCTTGATCAGGAAAATGAAGCCAGCTCCGGTGTCCCCATTCTTGAGGAGCGGGCAGATTATCAGGAATGGGCAGCCGCCTTTGGCCCTGCTTACGATGAATTTACTGCACGGGTCGATGCAGGGAAGCGCACCGTGCTCGATAAATATGGTGCGATGAACCCTGCCGAGTTCTTCTCCGTGGGAACGGAAACTTTTTTTGAGAAAGGAAAGCAGCTCCGTAAGCGCTACCCGGAACTCTATGCCCAGATGAAGGAATATTACGGCCTTGATCCGGCAGAGTGGTAATCTTGCTCTGGGGTCTTTCGCATTGTCAAAGAACCCTCGCTAGGGGATGCTTCTCGCGATGAGTAACAAGCCATTGATAGGAAAGACCGCAGTAGTTTTCGGAGTCGCAAACAAGCGCAGCATTGCCTGGGCGATTGCCAAAGCTTGGGCAGATGCCGGAGCGACCCTTATTTTTAACTACCAAGGCGATCGCCTTAAAGGCAACGTCGAGCAACTCGCCGGAACCTTCGGTGACGACGTCGCGCTTTATTCTTGTGATGTGACCAGCGACGCTGAGATCGACACCTTTTTTGAAAATGTCAAAAAGCACACTGATAAGATCGACCTTGTGCTCCACTCGGTCGCCTTTGCGCCCAAAGAAGCGCTTGAGGGCGATTTCGTGAGCACAACTCGCGAGGCCTACGCTATTTCGCACGACATCAGCGCCTACTCGCTCGTGGCACTAGCCCAGCGGGCCGCACCGATGATGACCGACGGAGGAAGCATCATCGCGATGACATACTACGGCGCGGCTAAAGTGGTTCCCCACTACAATGTCATGGGTGTTGCTAAGGCCAGCCTCGAGGCTTCGACTCGCTACCTCGCTTCCGACCTCGGAGCGAAAAAGATCCGCGTCAACTGCATCAGCGCAGGTCCAGTTCAGACTCTCGCCGCACGCGGCATCTCTGGCTTCGGCTCCATGATTAAGCATTATGAAGAGCACGCGCCACTTAAGCGCTCCTGCACTCCTGAGGAACTCGGTGCTACCGGTGTCTTCCTTGCGAGCGAAGGTGCCGCATCCATCACTGGCCAGGTGATTTATGTCGATGGTGGTTATCAAATCATGGGCATGTAAGAATTATGAGCGAATGGTATTATGGCCAAGGAGGTCAACAGGCAGGTCCCATTGACGAAGCCACCATGCGTTCGCGCATCGCGGCTGGGCAGGTGGGGCCAGCTGACCTCGTCTGGCGCGAGGGAATGGCCGAGTGGCTTCCGCTCGCTCAGGTGGCCGAGCTCGCATCAGCTTCGGCTGCCGATGCTTCGCCCTACGCCACACCGGGAACGAACCCGGTAGCCGCGCAGCAGCAATATTATGCGCCTGCTGCCCCGACGAGCGGACTCGCGATTGCCTCGATGGTGTGTGGAATTCTGAGCATTATTCTTTGCTATGTGAATGCGATTGTCGGAATCCCGGCCGTCATTTGTGGCCATATGGCGATGAAGCGAATCAAAGCTTCGCAAGGCCAGATCGCTGGGCAGGGGATGGCTCTCGCGGGTCTCATTTGCGGATACATAGGGATCGTTATTCAGGTGATCACGATCGTTTTTTTCGTGTCCATCTTTACCATGGCAGCATCGAGTGATCGTCCTACTACGGTTAGAGAGTATGAGTCACAGGAAGCTGCTGAGGAGGCTTGGGATGAAGCTTACGAATCAACAAAAGAAGAGAACACAGAATAAAAAATTATGAGTGAATGGTATTACGGCCAAGGAGGCCAACAAGAAGGGCCATTCGATGAAGCGGCAATGCGCGGACGAATCGCAGCGGGTCAAGTCAGCGCCACCGACCTTGTCTGGCGTGAAGGAATGGCCGAGTGGATTCCTCTTGCTCAAGTCAGTGAGCTCGCCGCAGCACCGGCTGCCGCAGCTTCCCCATACGAGACTCCCGGCGCGAATCCTACCGCCGCAGCGGCCGCGACTCCTTATGCGGCGACTCCGCCGACCAGCGGCCTGGCCATTGCAGCTTTGGTTCTGGGGATTTTAGCGATTCTTTCCTCCTGCATGTATATCGGAATCCTCTTTGGAATCCCTGCTGTCATCTGCGGGCACATAGCGATGAAGTCATTTAAAAATCCCCAGCTGCCGAAGGGCGGGAAGGGGATGGCGATTGCTGGACTCATCTGCGGATACCTTGGAAGCGTCATTTCGCTTTGTATGATCGGCTTTGTCGCCTTTGCCATGAATTCCACCGATGGCTTCATGCACGAAGCCATCAAGGAAGCTCAGCAGCAGCAGGGCCTCGAGGAGATGGAGGAAGAGATGATTCAAGAGGAAGCGGTAGAAGAGAATGCCGACTAAGTCGCGATCTGGATGGCCGCGCTACGTACTGGTGATCCCAGTGCTTCTTGTCGTCCTTCTCATCTTCCGGCTCGTCTATCCCAGTTGGGGCAACTCTTTACCGAGTTGCCCTATTTTAGCGCTTACCGGGAAACATTGCCCCGGCTGTGGCGGAACGCGCGCGGCGGATGCGCTCGTTCATTTTAGAATCTCCGAGGCGCTGGGTTACCACGGTTGGTTTACTCTGGTGATGCTTCTCGGCTTACCTGTTCTCTTTTGGATGGCGCTGAAGGAAAAGTATCCTCGGATCTGGGGGCCACGGTTTCATGTGAACTGGCTTTGGTTCTGCCTTTTTTCGCTGATCGTTTTCGGAATTCTACGAAATACCGAAGCCTTTCAGTGGCTCGCTCCTCCTTCTCTTTCAACTCCATAAAAAAGCCGAACCCTTGTGAGGTTCGGCTTTTTGAGATTGGAAACTCGTTTCCTAGCCTTCGGCTTTGGCGGCCTTGACCATGCGCTTACGCACGTTGGGATCGAGGATGCGCTTACGGAGTCGGAGGAAGTTTGGAGTAACTTCTACGAGTTCGTCTGGATCGATATATTCGATGGCGCGCTCGAGAGAGAACTTGAGAGCAGGTGGAAGTTTGACGGTGTTGTCTTTTCCAGCGGAGCGGATGTTATCGAGCTTCTTGGCCTTCACTGGGTTGACCGGGAGGTCATCAGCACGGGAGTTTTCTCCGACGATCATGCCGGTGTAAACTTCCTCGGTGGGGTTCACGAAGAGGGTGCCTCGACCTTCCAGAGCGGTGAGGCTGTAGGCGGTGGCTGGACCGGTGTCCATGGAGACGAGGGTGCCTGCCTGGCGGGTCTGGATGATGCCGGCCCAAGGCTTATACTCATCGAAAAGGTGCGACATGATGCCGTGACCGGAAGTGATATTTACGAGTTCGAATTCGAGGCCGATGATTCCACGGGTCGGGATGCTCGCGGTGATGAGAGTGCGGCCCGAGGCGTCATTGGTGGTCATGTCCTGCAGCATGCCTTTACGGTCGTTGAGAACCTTCATGATCGGGTTGGCATACTCAGCAGGAAGTTCTAGGTAGAGGATTTCCCAAGGCTCCAGGCGCTTATCGTTTTCATCGCGCTGGACGATGACGGTGGGGCGGGAGACAAGGACTTCGAATCCCTCACGACGCATCGTTTCGACGAGAACCGCGATCTGCATGGCTCCACGAGCGGAGACATTGAAGGTTCCTGCAAGATTGGTCTCTTCGACATGGATAGAGACGTTCGTCTTCATTTCGCGGAAGAGACGCTCATGGATAACGCGGGATTGGACGTGCTTGCCGTCTTTTCCTGCGAAAGGTCCATCATTGATGGAGAACTGCATCTGGACGGATGGTGGGTCAATGTTGACGGCAGGGAGTGCCTCGGCATTCTCATCACCTGCGATGGTCTCGCCGATGTCCGCGTCTTCAAATCCAGAGATGCCGACGATGTTTCCAGCGACGCCATTCTCGGTGTCCTGAATTCCTAGGTTGTTGTATTCGAAAACCTTACCGACTTTGGTGCGCACCTTGGTGCCATCCTTGAGGAAGCGGAAGACGGTGTCGTTCTTCTTGATGGAACCGGCGACGATTTTTCCAATCGCAATGCGGCCAACGTAGTCATCCCAGTCGATGTTCGAGACAAGCATCTTGAAGGGGGCGTCGGCATCGACGATAGGAGCGGGGATATTCGCTACGATAGCGTCCAAAAGGGGAGCGCAGTCGCCCTCGGTAGCATCGTGTTTTGTAGAGAAAAAGCCGTTCTTGGCTGAACCGTAGAGAGTGGGTGCGTCGAATTGATCTTCGGTGGCATCGAGTTCAAGGAAGAGTTCGAGAACCTTTTCATGAACAGCGAGAGGATCGGAGTTCGGACGGTCGATCTTATTGATGACGATGATGGGCTTCAAGCCTTCTTCAAGGGCCTTACGAAGAACAAAGCGAGTCTGGGCTTGTGGGCCACCGAAGGCATCGACGACAAGAATAACACCATCGACCATTTTCATGACGCGCTCCACCTCACCACCGAAGTCGGCGTGACCGGGAGTATCGACGATATTAATGGTGTGGCCGTCCCAAGGTACTGCGGTGTTTTTCGCTTTAATGGTGATGCCTTTTTCACGCTCAAGATCCATTGAGTCCATGGCGCGCTCGGTAACGGCTTGGTTCTCACGGTAAGCACCGCCAGCCTTGAGGAGTTCGTCAACGAGAGTAGTTTTGCCGTGGTCAACGTGGGCAATAATGGCGAGATTTCGGAACTGGGACATGGTTTTAGTGGCTAGAATCTAGAACGAGAGTGGCGTGGCATGCCCTGAGTGAGGGGGTTTGGCAAGCTTGGTTTGTGCTTTTTAAAAAGGCGCATCTTCCCGGCTGCTGCGCCTGAAAGTTCGGGCGAAGCAGATTTAAAGCCCTCGATCTGGTCGAAATGGTGATCTTGGGTCAAATTGGGGCTCTTTGCCGAGGGTTAGAGCTTGGTCGCAGCTTCGCGCACGATGCGCTCTGTTGTTTCCCAGTCGATGCATTGGTCGGTGATCGACTGACCATAGGTGAGCTGATCGAGCGGCTGGGGGAAACTTTGGTTTCCCGCGACGAGGTGGCTTTCGAGCATGGCTCCGATCACCGAGGTGTCGCCTTCGGCACGTTGCTGGACGATTTCCTCGAAGACAGCAGCCATGCGCTCCTGCTTCTTCCCGCAGTTTGCGTGGGAGGCATCGATCATGATGCCGGGAGCAAGGTCGTGTTTTAAAAGGGTGTCGCGGGTCGCTTTGATCGAGTCGGTATCGAAATTCGGCCCATTCTCACCGCCTCTTAGAATGAGGTGGCAGTGCTTGTTCCCCGCAGTCGAAACAGCGGAGGCGATTCCTTCCGCTGAGACCCCTAGGAAGGTCTGGGGTTGGCTTGCGGCCTTGACCGCATTGATAGCGGCGGTGACATCGCCCGAGGTCGTATTTTTAAAACCAAGAGGCATGGAAAGCCCGGAAGCCATCTGGCGATGCGTCTGGCTTTCGCTGGTGCGCGCTCCGACGGCCGACCAAGAAATGAGGTCTGCGATATATTGCGGGGTGATGGGATCGAGAAGCTCAGTCGCGGTGGGTAATCCAAGTGAGAGGGTTTCGACAAGGAACTCGCGCGCCTTTTCCAGACCCTTGTGGATGTTATCCGAGCCATCGAGATCAGGATCCATGATGAGGCCTTTCCAGCCGACGGTGGTGCGTGGCTTCTCAAAGTAAACGCGCATCACGACAAGAATCTTGTCTTTCACTTCTTCAGCAAGCACGGCCAGCTTTTCGGCATACTCACGGCAAGCCTTGGTGTCGTGGATCGAGCAAGGACCGACGATTAAAAGGAAGCGTGAGTCCGGCACAAAGAGCGAGTCAGCGACGTTCTTCCGTGAGCTTTCGACCAATTGAGCCTGCTCCACCGTGGGGGCAAACTGGGACATCAACACGGCGGGTGAGGGGAGCGGGGTGTTGTTGAGAACGTTGACGTCTGAGACTTTAGCCATAAGATGGCAGACTTATTGGGTTTTCGCATTCAAGTTTCAAGCGCAGGTTGATAGAGATATCTCCATGAAAGCAAAAGGCATAGCCCTCCTAGAATCCCTCACGCAAGCCCACAGTGTCCCAGGCTACGAGGATGAAGTCCGTGAGATTCTTGTCAAAGAGCTCACTGAGCATGGCGAAATCGGCTGTGATAAAGTCGGTTCAGTCTATTGCCGAAAGGGATCAGGCCCGAAGGTGCTTGTCGCGGGACACATGGATGAAGTTGGTTTTCGGGTGCAGAGTATTCTCCCAAACGGCTTCCTGAAGCTCGTCCCAGTCGGTGGTTGGTGGGGCCACGTTCTCCTTTCCCAGCGAGTCGAAGTGAAGACATCATCGGGCGAAAAAATCATCGGGATCATCGCTTCCAAGCCACCTCATTTCCTGCCCGAGGCACAAAGGACGAAGGTCATGGGTGTTGAAAGCATGTTTGTTGACATTACGGCCCGCTCTTACAAAGAAGTAGAGGATTGGGGCGTCCGCCTCGGCGATCCCGTTTGTCCAGTCAGTCCATGGACTCCCATGAAGCAGCCTGACTGGTATATGACGAAGGCTTTTGACAACCGCGTCGGCATGGCCGGAGCGATCCAAGTCGGCCAGGAAGCAGATCCACAAAGTTGCGAACTCATCGTCGCAGGATCCGTTCAAGAAGAAGTCGGCCTCAGAGGCGCCAAGGCTCTCGCAAATCTCGTGAAGCCGGATGTCGCCATCGTTCTCGAAGGGCCTCCTGCCGATGATACCCCGGGGATGCCTCTTTCTGAATCTCAAGGAGCGATCGGCAGCGGCGTGCAGATCCGCCTCCACGATCCCAGCGCGATTATGAATCCCCGCCTTGCGCGCTTCGCAATCGAAACAGCGGAGGCCGAGGGGATACCACATCAAGTGACCGTCCGCACCAGCGGGGGAACCGATGCCGGGTCATTTAATATCGCCAACGACGGAATCCCTTCAGTCGTCCTTGGAACCCCGGCCCGCTACATTCACTCGCATGCCGGAATCATCTGTGCGAGCGATTACCACGCGATGGTCGATCTCTCGCTGGCGATGGTGAAGAGACTGGATCAAGCGACGGTGGATGGTTTCACAAAGTTTATCTAGGTGGCAGAGATGTTACCTGATCGGCTTTTAATGGAGGTGCTGAAGAGGAGATGTTTAGAGGATGAAATTAATCGTCCTCTTTCTAATCATCATCTCTGCGACGGCTTGGTCCCAGCAAAATATTGCCATCAAGGGATCCGATACCTTGGGAGCCAAAATGGTTCCTAAGTTGAAGGAAGTGTGGCTGACCGAGGTAAATAAAGCGGAGTTCGAAATCGCGCTCGCAAAGTCTCGCCGATGCAAGCATTGCTCAACTTACGCAAATCATCGAAGGCCTTCGCGCCGTTCCGGTGCACGTCGATATCAAGGTCGTCCCCGTGCAAGACGACGGCGAAACAATCGAGAACATCAGCAAGAGCACCAAGTCACAGATTGATATCGACCCGGAGGTTCGCCAAGGATACTAGAGCATCACTTTACTGGTATGCCGGAGCGCAAGAAGGTCCATTGATGGACTTTGCCATCCTTGATCCATGCTTGGAGAGAGACTTTCCTTTCACCGAAGATGGTATCCGCGTCGTAGGTGACCACGCCGGTCTGATAGGTCACTTCGTCTTTGATGCGATCGGGGGAGGCTTTCCATTCGCGAACTTCTTCAAGAGTAAGCTCTTTGATTTCCTTTCTCCGCAAGCTCTCGTGCATGATGCGGAGAAGGTGTCTTTTGAGCTTGGGATCGACTTTGCCTTTGATCTCAAGAGGCATGAGTTCCCCCCGGTGGTTAGGATTCTCGTTTTCTCCGGCAGATAGCGCTGCAGAGGATAGAAACATCGAGAAGATAATCTATGCACTTTTATCGAACATTGACGGGTAATAGCTGGTCTTGGAAAAAGACTCAAGCTCCTAAGAAGTGACAGCAAACTTTCTCGCGCTCTATTCCTATTCAAGAGGTCTTGTTTCGCCGTGGTTCTGGTGTTCGTGCGTTCCTGATCGGACGAGTGGATCTCTGAGGCTGATCGAGTTCGCCTGGCTGCTCTCTTTCAACTACGTGAGAGGTAAAGGATTCCCCACAAAAGGGGCAGGTGAAGGACTCCGAAAATAGGAAAGAGGTAGCGAGCTTGAGTCTGTAGCTCCTGAAGAGCCGTTTCGCCTTTCGGTGCCGTGAGCACTTTCGAGGAGCCATCATCGGGGATTGGCAGAGTTGGCAGCGGCAGCGTGCCCCTATCATGAAATTCAGGAGGGCGAGGAACATGATCCCGACGAGGGCTACTCCTGCTCCGATCGCTAAGCTCATATTCTGAGTAATCACGGTAGCGATCAGAAGTCCTAGGAGGGATATAAGGAAGCCGACGCCTGCGATCAATAGAAGGCTGTTTAGGTGTAGTTTTTTTGCGAGGCTATGGTGCCTTAATTTGTGCATGGGCTTTGGTAGGAACGAAACGTTCCATCGAGTAGACGCATGGGAAAGCGAAAATCCTTAATTTTTTTCAGCTTACTTGAAATGCTTCTTTCCGGGGAGAGGTGTCGATTTTCTCCCTGATGTGAGATGCCGGTTTGCGGAACTCTTAACTCGTTCTGAATCTGTCACTTCAGGCGGTATTGCGGCTTTCTTGGGATCAACGTAATCAGTAGAAAATTTCTCTCCACAGAAAATACAGACAAAGCTGGGAGAGCAGAGAAATGAAATAGAAAGTCGAAGCCGATAACTTCCCATAAATGGAGAGGCATTCCGATGTTTGGAGCAATTTTGAAGCGAAAGTAGTGATCCTAGGCAAAGTTGACAACGTGTCTTAGGACTACAAAAAAGGCTCAAAATTCGGAAAATGATGGCTAGCCCGAGGCAGACTCCCATGAAGACGACAATGCTGACCTCTCTGCCGTCGAATAGGTAGGCAACGATTCCTCCAATGAGACAGAGGAGAGAGATGAACGAGAGAATGAAAAAAAAGCTTCCGATCCCGAGAGCTCGAACCATTCCCTTGTGTCGTAGATGATGCATTTTTGGAAGCGTTTGGATTCTTGTCGTTTCAATATTGGGCGATTTATAAGTGAAACGGATTGTGATGTGTTTATCAGGGACGCCGACTTATTTGTCGAGTAAATCTGCAGGCCTAGACGAGATATAAAATTTCCATCAAATTTCATAAATCTATGGGCAACACCGGTTACCAATGAGAGATTCCGCCGTTTACCAAGAGTGTTTGGCTAGTGGCAAAGGATGCTTCGTCTGATGCGAAAAACTTCACGGCATTACCGATATCGGTAGCAGTGCCCCGGCGGCCCATGGGGATTTGAGCGAGATAGCTTTCCTTGTCCTTTTGGGGATCAAGTTAGTGATACCGGAGCTAAGGAAGCTGGGCCCTGGTCAGTTTTCCTCTACGTCTCCAAGTGGACACGGATAAGATGATTCCTCCAATGAAGACTGAGAGGTAGGACGCGGATTGAGCCCAAGCAACGATGAGAAAGGCGGGGTGCTTGCTTTCTGGAATACGAGATTTGAGCGGTTCCACCAGGCCGAAGGTTCCACTGCTATTAGTGAGAAAACCGATGAGCCCAGCAATGATGGCTAAGCTGAATGAGACGATCAAGGGGGTTTTGATCGGGTGAATGAGTTCTTCAAGGCTGAGCTTGGGGCGTGATCCCACTCTTGCGCAAATTTAGAGGATGCAGCCAAGAAAGAGGTCAATCCACCAAGTCGCCGCAATTCCCCAAAAGAGACCGAGAACAGTGGGTGAATCGGAATCGATTAGCTTCGGATGACTGATCGTAAAATACTCGATGCAGATGCGGGCAGTGATTTGATCGTGGACGATCCCTTAGCCGGTGGCTGCTAGGATCGAGCCCAAGATGATTTTGACTGCTTGCATGAGTGAGATCTAGAGGATCGAACCCGGCGCGTAGCTCGCGGCTTCGGGGTGGGCTTGTTTCGCGGAGGCGACGAGTTCTAGGAAGTGGGCGATCTGCTCGGGAGCGGCTCCGGAGTTGTTTTGGCTCGATTCGAGAATGGACGAGAGAGTGGCTTCGTCGATTGGGAAGCGGTCGTCGTTTCCGAGGCGAGAGACGAGGTTGTTTTCCTTCACTTCGCCGGTGCGGAGATCGGCGACGGTGGCGACGGCGTGTTCCTTGATGATTTCGTGTGCGGTTTCGCGGCCGACTCCGGCTTTGACTGCTTCCATCATGAAGGTGGTGGTCATGAGGAAGGGGAAGTAGTGGTTGTTCTCCGCGGCGATCACAGCTTCGTAGGCATCCATTTGAGAAAGGATGGTGAGGAAGGTCTCGAAGAGGCCATCGATGGCGAAGAAGGAGTCCGGAAGCATCACGCGGCGGACGACGGAGCAGGAGACGTCGCCTTCATTCCATTGATCGCCGGAGAGGCCACCAGCCATGGTGAGGTAGCCTTTGAGTATGGTGTGGAAGCCGTTGACGCGCTCGCAGGAGCGGGAGTTCATCTTGTGCGGCATCGCGCTGGAACCGGTCTGACCGGGTGCGAAGCCTTCGGATGCCGTCTCGTGACCAGCCATGAGGCGGAGAGTCTTGCAGAGAGAGCTAGGCGAGGAGCCGAGGTCGGTGAGGGCGCTCACGGTCGCGAGATCGAGGCTGCGCGGGTAAACTTGGCCGACGTTGATGTAGAGATCGGGGATGCCGAGGTGGGCCACGATGCGTCGTTCGAGGTCGATTACTTTGGAAGCGTCGCCATTGAACAGAGAAATGGTGTCCATCTGGGTGCCAACGGCTCCCTTGAGGCCGCGGACCTTGTAGTGCGAGATGAGGTTCTCGAGAGAGGAATAAGCACCGTGGAGTTCTTCCCCGAACATCGCGATGCGCTTGCCGAAGGTGGTGGGTTGAGCCGCGACGTTGTGCGTTCGGGCGGTGATGATGAGATCCTTCCACTGCTCGGCACGCTCACCGAGGCGGGCGAGGGTAGTGACGGCTTTGTCCCGGATGACCAGAAGGGAGCGGAAGACTTGGAGCTGTTCTACGTTCTCGGTGAGATCGCGAGAAGTCATCCCTTTGTGGATGTGCTCGTGGCCGGCGAGGTCGTTGAACTCCTCGATACGAGCTTTGACATCGTGACGCGTGATGCGCTCGCGCTCGGCGATGGCTGGGAGGTTGACTTGGTCGATGACGGCCTCGTAAGCGGCGATGGCGTCGGCGGGGATGTCGAGACCGAGGTCGTGCTGGGCCTTCATGACCGCGATCCAGAACTCACGCTCAAGGATGATGCGTCCTTCGGCGGACCAGATGTTGGAGATAGCGGGCGAGGCGTAGCGTTCGGCGAGGACGTTTTGGATCACCTGATGAGAAAAATCCTAAATCTAGGAAAATGGAACCCTAAATCGCTTCAAAACTGGACTTTGGGTCGATTGGGTCGATGTTCTTCCAAAAATGGTAGACGTCAAAAAGCTCAAAGCAGTGCTCGCTGAGAACCCTGGGAAAGAAGTGGTTCTTATCCTTCCGGATGGAGATGCGGTGCCGGAGCACTTTCATGTCACGGAGGTGGGAACTCTCCGTAAGGAATTCATTGATTGCGGTGGAACCCAGCGGGTGACTTCATGCTGCCAGCTACAGGCATGGGTAGCTACCGATCTCGATCACCGAATTAGCTCCGACAAGCTTCTCTCGATTCTGAACCTCGGCGCGAAGGTTCTCACGGGTGACTTTCTTCCAGTGGAGATCGAATATGAGCAAGGTGTCATTTCCCAGTATCCGCTCGATGGAGTAGAGGTAGAAGCGAGCCAGGTTGAACTTTACTTGGCGTCGAAGCACACCGATTGCCTAGCTAAAGAGAAGTGTGGCATCCCTGAGGCCGAGGAGGATTGCTGAGGGCCCTTGGGCGGGGCTTGCTAGTTAGCAGCGGAAAGATTGAGGTCGATTTTAGCGGTGTTTTTGATGCCGTTTAGAGGTGAACTTTAAAGGAACAATTGTTGGAGGATGTCTGGTAGCGATCGCGCTGGTGGCTTGTCAAAACGTGGCTGATGTGGTGACGCCAGAGCCATCACCGCAGATGGCGAAGGCGAGCGGGAAATCGTATTCTGATCTCAAGGAAGGGCACGGAGTCTATATGAAGCAATGTGCCCAGTGCCACGAGCATCGGGTTCCCTCATCGACGACGCTGCCTGAGTGGCACGATAAGGTGAGCGCGATGTCAGCGATCGCAGGACTTTCAAAAGTAGAAGAGAAGTCGCTCCAGACTTATCTGGATGAATTCACGGATCGCTAAGCGGTCAGGACTTGAGAGAGGCTTTCGATGAGCTTCGCGCGGAGCTTGAGCCCTTTTAAAAAGAGAGAGTGCTGATGCTTCTCGTAGTCGCGTCGCCCTTCGGGCGTCTCGACGCAGATCGGCGCATAGCCGTATTCGGAGAGATCGTAAGGAGAAGCGCGCATGTCGATCTCGCGGGCTTCGATTGCGAGAAAGAGGGTTTCGGCAAGAAGTTCAGAAGGGATCCATGGTGAACTTTTATAAGCCCATTTATAGAGATCCATGTTCACATGGATGCAGCCCGGTTGCTCGTTCTCTTCACGGGTGTCTAGGGTGGGGGAGAGTTTATTAAATGACGCTGCGGAAGGCGCGAAAAAGCGGAAGGCATCGTAGTGCGAGCAAGCGATGGGTCTCGAGGAAACGAGCGCATCGATTTGCGTCTGCGGGAGTCTCAGCGGAACGCTCTCGCGATGCCGCACATCCGCCCCTGAGTAAACCATGGCCCATTCATGAAGGCCGTGGCAGGCAAGGTGAGGCGGCCTTTCCTGGGTGCGCGTAAGAAGAGTGAGAATCCTCTGAAGTCGCTCGCTCCCTTTTTTCGAAAGTAGATTCGGGTCAATCCACACGCGCCCATCTTCCCTGCGGAAATAGTTTGGCGAGAAATCGCCAGAGCCATCGTCCTCTAGCACGACCCCTGATCCGGGAAACCAGCGCTCCAGGCGACCCATCGAGAAAGAGTAATAAGTGTGGAGGAAATCGTAGACGGGATGTTCTTCATGGCGCGACTTTCGTTCCCGAAGTGGAATGGTGACTGCCTCAATTTTTTCGCGATATTGCGCCGCTCGCTCACGCCACTCAGAAGTGCTGAGGGTTTGGGTTGCGGTGATGGGGGTGGAGAGAGGCATCTTGTTCTAAAGATTGGTTATTTACTCAGGAGGGGAGATCTTTGTCGCTCGGAATGATCTCAACTCGGGATACATTTTGATCCTCAGAGTTTTCGCCTTATGAGCATCTTTTAAAGACATATTCATCAGGCGCTCAGCGGCTACGCCAGCAAGCGCTCCCGCAATAGCGGCAATCAGGAATCCGAGAAAAAACAAAAGGAGCGCTGCTATCACGATTCCCGAGGCAACGCAGGTGAATGCCACGATGCGACTCTGCCTGATGACTCGCGCATATTCCTCCTCTGTTACACCAGCTGCGACTTTTAGATGCGGTGGTAGATTTTCTTCCATAAATCATGGTGACGCGCTGAAGGATGTTCGCAAGATTTCCCTTTAGATTAGGAGGGGCGAGCTTCCGGCTCTTGCTTTTACAGGCTAAGTCGTTGAGAACACAGTGAATGTCATTCACCGCCTTGGGTCTTTCTTCTCCTCTTGCCGAAGCTTCGTCGGATCTTGGTTTCTCAGAGCCGACTCCGATTCAAGCCGGAGTGATTCCCGAGGTTCTCGCAGGAAAGGATGTCTTGGGGATTGCGAAGACAGGTTCGGGTAAGACGGCGAGTTACGTGCTTCCGATTCTTCAAAAAGCGACCTCGGCGAAGCATCGTGAGCCGGAGGTTCTCGTGCTCGTGCCGACGCGGGAGCTGGCTGATCAGGTGCGGCAGGTCTTTGAGCAATTTCTTCGAGCGCTTCCCGAGAGATTACGTTGCTTAGCGATTTTTGGTGGAGTGGCGATCAATCCCCAAATGCAGGAGGTGGGAAAGGCCGACATCATCGTGGCCACTCCGGGGCGGCTCTTGGATCTCGTGGGCAAGAATGCGCTGACTCTTTCGGCGGTGAAAGCACTGGTGCTGGATGAAGCGGATAAGATGCTCAACCTCGGTTTTAAGAAGGAAGTCGATGCCTTGCTCGCGCTGCTTCCATCGAGCCGACAGAACCTCCTTTTTTCAGCGACGCTGAGTCCCGCTCTGACAAGTATTCAGCAGGTGATCCTTCGTGAGCCTTCGGTGATCGAGATTGATTCTGATGAAACAGAGGCGGTCCTCATCAATGAGATCGCCTATGCGGTGACTGAAGAACGCAAGGGGCCACTGCTGCGCTATTTGATCAAAAACGAGGAGTTGAAGCAGGTTCTCGTCTTCACTTCCTCAGCAGTGAAGGCAGATGCGGTGGTGAATAAGCTGACGAAGAATCGCATCAACTCGGCCTCGATTCACTCGAAGATGAGTCAGACGATTCGCCGGGAGGTGCTGCAAGATTTTAAGGATGGCACTCTCCGCGTGCTCGTGGCGACGGATCTCCTCGCACGGGGTGTCGATATCGACTCACTCTCCTGCGTCATCAACTACGAACTACCACGCTCGCCGAAGGACTACGTCCACCGGATTGGGCGGACGGGGCGGGCAGGGGAGAGCGGCGACGCCATTTCGCTGGTGAACCCGGATGAGGAGCATCATTTCAAAGTCATCCAGAAGAAAATTGGCCAGCGTCTCCCGCTCACCGAGAGCGCGGATCTGAATCTCCACGGTTTCTAAAATGGTTGATTCGATCTGGTCTCTCTACATCCTTCGCTGCGGCGATGGCTCTCTCTACACGGGGATCGCGACCGATGTGGATCGTCGTTTTTCCGAGCACGAATCGCAGGGGCCGAAGGGCGCAAAATATACCCGTGGGAAGCTTCCGCTCGAAATTCTCTATCGCCGCGAGGTCGGAAGTCGCTCGGAAGCGACGAAGGAGGAGATGCGCGTGAAAGCGCTCAGCCGGAAGCAAAAGCTCGCACTCATCGCCTTGGCATGATTTCTCTTTTCTCAAAGCCGCAATTTTCCCCATGATTAAGTTCGATAAAAAAGTAAGCCGCATCCTGAGTCTCGTGCTGAGGCATGATCCCAAGTCCATTGGTCTGACTCTCGATGAAAATGGCTGGGTGCCACTCGCTGACCTCGTCGCTGGACTTCAGAAGGATGGAAAAAAGATCGATCAAGAAATTGTCGAGCGCGTCGTCGCGAATAGTGATCAGCAGCGTTTCGCCATCTCAGAAGACGGCCTTCTCATTCGTGCGAACCAAGGGCACTCGGTCGATGTGAATCTTGAGCTAGAAGAAAAAGAGCCTCCTACTTGGCTCTTTCACGGAACCTCGCTCCGTGCTCTCACCGTGATCGAGGGTCAGGGCATTCATAAGCAAGAGCGCGACTACGTTCACCTCAGCGCTGATCAATCGACAGCTCGGAAATGCGCTCAGCGAAAGGGCAAGCCCGTCGTGATCGAGGTCGCCAGCAAGCTCATGCACAAGAATGGGCATGTTTTTTACCAAGCGGATAATGGCGTCTGGCTCACTGATCACATCCCGCCTGATTACATGAACAAGCGGGCGAAGCTTTACTAGATTCAAAACCTAAGAAGAAATCTGCGCAATCAGCGTGAATCCTTCTTAATCTGCGCCCCCCCCCATCTTTTTCATGAAGAATTTTTGCGCAGATTTCTCTCCCAGTTGCGCGTCAAAGACACTTCGCAATTGCCTCATCAAGAGGCGCTTCAATCAGCAGCTCTTCTCCCGTCACCGGATGCCTCAGTCGTAGGCTCTTCGCCTGGAGAAGCATTCTCGATTCGGTTCCCAGCAGCTCACCAAGATAATCGCAGCGCTCGACTCCCGCGTAGCGATAGTCGCCGACAATCGGATGGCCCACGTGTAAAAGATGTCGCCGAATCTGATGAAAGCGGCCTGTCTTTGGAAATGCTTCGATCAGAGTGAGATTACCTTTGATTGGTTGGAGGACTTTGAAATCAGTCCGTGCGCTCCGGTGGGGAGCGCCTTCTTTTTTCTGGATCGGTTCCTCGCAGGTCCATTCATCCGCGAGCGGTCGCCCCACGATGACCGCCCAGTAAACCTTCTCGACCTCATGCTGCTCGAAGGCAAAGTGAAGCTCGCGTGCCACCTCCGGATCGGTTGCAAAAATAAGAACGCCTGAGGTGGGCCGATCAAGCCGATGAATTGGGTGAACTCGCTTCCCGATCTGATCCCTTAGAATCTTCATCGTCACCTCATCGCCTTCCTGCGGCTTGTCGGCTGGGATCACCATTTGGCCGGCAGGCTTGTCGACCGCGACGATGACGTCGTCTTGATAAAGAATGTCGAGTGGCACGCGCGAAGGAAACTTGTCCGAAGTAAAAAAGCCGATCTTAAAATCATCTTTTCGTTTCTTGTCTGGAAGCGCACCTTGCTGCTTGTGAAAAAGCTTTCCACGCACACCGCTATCTCCACCGCGTCCCCGCGCCTCCACTCGTGCCGGTGCAGCTGGATGAAGACTCACCGGAGATCTGGTGTAAGCTGGAGTATCTCAATCCCTCCGGAACGACTAAGGATTACATCGCGCGACACATCTTGGAAAAGGCATGGCGGCAGTGGAGAGTCCAACCTGGTGACCTTGTCGTGGAAGCCTCCTCTGGTTCGACCTCCATCGCGCTTGCGATGACTTGTGCTCAGATGGGCCTGCGCTTTCTCGCTTTCATCCCGGACACCGCCACGAGCGAGCGCTCGCTCATGATCCAGGCCTATGGTGGCGAAGTGCGGAAAGTCAGCGGCGGAATGCCCGAAGTGATCCGCACTGCTGCGGAGTTCTCTGATGACGATGGCGTCTTCCTCGCCCGTCAGTTTGAGAACGCCGACAATGCCGAAGCACATCAACTTTTCACAGCCCACGAAATCATGGTTCAGCGTCCCGATGTAAATATCGATGGTTGCTCCAAGCTCTTCGCCGACTGGCGCGAAACCCCTGGAGCGGCAAAACTCCGCGACGTCATCATCGACGATTTCCGCTGCCTAGAGCTGACGCACAAACTTTGGAAAATGAGCTTTCCGGTGGGCCCCTCGTCTGGTCTTAATCTAGCAGCCGCGATCGACACTGCTCGTGATCTTCAAAAAGACGCCACGATCGTCACCGTCTTCCCCGATCGCATAGAGCGCTACTTTTCGCACAAGGTCTTCGAGGGGCTTAGTAAGGCCAGTGGAACTTTGTAGGAGGGAACAAAAAACCGTCTGCCTTTTTTACGAGACACACGGTTTTAAAAAATTTGGAGGCGGAGGCGAGAATCGAACTCGCGAATACAGGTTTTGCAAACCCGCGCCTTACCACTTGGCTACTCCGCCTTGGAGATGTCTTGATCTAATCGTGTGTGATGAGAGTGTCAACGCGATTTGAATTATTCGTCGTCGAGCCCGAACGCGGTGTGGACGACGCGGGCGGCTTCTTCGATTTGGTCTTCCTCTACGGTGACGGAAATTTTGATCTCGGAGGTGGAAATCATACCGATATTGATGCCGGCTTCACCGAGAGCTTCGAACATTTTCGCAGCAACTCCGGAGTGGGAGCGCATTCCGATTCCGACGCAGGAGAGCTTGGCAATACCGGCTTCGGTCTCGATGGCTGCATCACCGCTGAGTTCAGAGAGGACCGGCTTGAGCGCGACCTGAGCGCGACCGAGGTCGTTCGTGTTCATGGTGAAGGAATGACGGGCGCAATCATCGGCGGCGATGTTTGAGACGATCATGTCGATATTGATCTCCGCTTCGGCGAGCGCGCCGAGGATGCGGCCGGACATGCCTGGGGTATCAGGGATGCCGGTGATGGTGACGCGGGCTTGGGAGCGCTCGATGGAGACTCCGCGGATGACTACTGCTTCCATGGCTTCGTGTTCTTCGGTGACGATCGTCCCCGGGTTGTTATTGAGTGAGGAGCGGACCTCGAATTTGACGCCATACTTTTTGGCGAATTCGACAGAGCGCGATTGCATGACCTTCGTCCCCACCGAGGCGAGTTCGAGAAGTTCATCGTAAGAGATTTCTGGCAGCTTGCGAGCTTTCGGGACGACGCGCGGATCAGCGGTGTAGACGCCATCGACATCGGTCAGGATCTGGCAGACGTCGGCATCGATCGAAGAGGCCACGGCGATGGCAGAGAGGTCAGAGCCTCCCCGGCCGAGGGTGTGGATGAGGCCAGCGGCGGTGATGCCTTGGAATCCGGCGACGACGATGGTCTTGTCCTCGGCAAGGCACTGCTTGAGGTAGTCGGAGTTGATTTGCTCGATGCGACCGCGGGTGTGGGATCCGCTGGTGGTGATGCCTGCTTGGCGGCCCGTGGCTGAAATGGCGGTAACGCCGAGTTCATTGAGGGCCATTGAGAGAAGGGCAATGGATTGTTGCTCGCCCGAGGATAGCAGGACGTCGAGCTCACGTTCAGCGGGATCATTTGAGATCTCCTTGGCGAGAGCGATGAGCTTGTCGGTGACTCCGCCCATCGCAGAGATGACGGCGACGACTTGGTTCCCAGCATCGCGCTCAGCTCTAATGCGCTGGGCAACATTCTTGATGCGATCAATCGAGCCGACGGATGTTCCGCCGTATTTTTGGACAATCAAGGCCATGAGTAGGGTTCGGGGTAGCGTGGAGAGTGGGGTTTGGCAAGCTTGCGTCCTAAGTTGATAGAACGAGTTCACGGAGACGATGGGTAGTCTGCTCCCGGTCGATCAGTGAGGCCGCGACATCGAGAACCAATTTTTCCCAAGCGGAACTGTCTGGCTTCATGTTGATACCGTTGAGTCTTAGAAAGGTGAGACCAGTCACGAAAGCTACACGTTTGTTCCCATCGACAAATGGATGATTAGACGCCAAGTAGTAAAGGTAGGCGGCACCGACCTCTACAACATCGGACATGATGGGCTTACCTCCAAAACTCGCTTGGGGGGCAGCTAGGGCGCTTTCAAGTAACCTTAAGTCTTCGATTCCTTCGCCGCCTCCGTCCTTTTTTAAGACGGCTTGATGGACTTGGATGACTTGCTCTTTTGTCGGATGAATAAATTCACTCACGACAGTTTCTCGAGAGTTTCACTGTAGTCAGATAATACGGAATTGAGAGAGTCGGTGAAGGTCTCATCGTCAACAGTGCGCGTTTTGATCGGCGTGAAGGAAATCGTTCCTCCATCGTGCACCGTCACCGAGAGCTGGTCACCCTCAGAGAGATGAGCCAAATCAAGGAGGGCCGCATCGAGGATGATGCCCTTTGAGTTCCCGATTTTTTTGATGGTCTTGATCATGTGTAAAACAATGTGATACACAGGGTGTTTTGTCAAGACAGTGCTAGATCTTCTCAATCCGGAAGACGACGGGGCGTGCGGTGAGGCAGTCGAGTTCTTCGACCTTTGTGAGGGCACCTTTTAATTTCCCGAAGGGACAGGAGTGGAGCAAGAAGACCATTTCGACGAAGTCGGCATCCGGGTTGTCGGGGTCGACGGGGGAGTGGGTGCCTGAGATTCCGATGCCGTGCTCGGCGAGGAGGGTCGCGATTTCAGCGATGACGCCGGGCTGGTCTTTGACCGAAAAGCGGACGTAGTAGGATGTTTCGGTCTCGGAGATCGGGACGAGCTGGCCATCGCTGCGGTAGGGGAGGAAGCCGCGGTTTGAGTCGGCATGGCGCATCGAGCGGGCTGCTTCGGCAAGGTCTGAGATGACAGAAGATGCGGTGGGCTCTTGGCCGGCTCCGCGTCCGTAGAAGAGGGAGTCGCCGAGGCCATCGCCTTTGACCGCGACGGCATTGAAGACGCCATTGACGGAGGCAAGGATGTGCGTCTTGGAGATAAAGGAAGGCTGGGTGCGGATTTCGACCGCGCCATTATCCCTCAGCCGGACGAAGGAGAGGAGCTTGACGACGTAGCCGAGATCGGAGGCAAAGCTGATATCGAGCGGGGTGACTTTTTCGATGCCGCGGACGTAGACTTCGGTGGGATCGATGAGGAATCCGTGGGCGAGCGAGCCGAGGAGGATTGCTTTGTGAGCAGCGTCCCAGCCATTGACGTCGAGAGTTTCATCGGCTTCGGCATAGCCGAGATTTTTGGCTTCCTTAAGCGCTTCCGGGTAGCCAAGTCCGGCTTCGGTCATGCGCATGAGAATGTAGTTGGAGGTGCCATTGATGATGCCCACGATGTCCTCGATCTGGTTTCCGATGAGGGATTCCTGGACGGCTTTAATGATAGGGATGCCTCCGGCAACGGCGGCCTCGAAGTGAATCGAGGTCTCCATTTCCGCCGAGAGGGCGAAAAGTTCCGCGCCGCGCTCGGCGAGAAGGGCCTTGTTTCCGGTGACGACGGGCTTTTTCGCTCTGAGCGCGGCTGCGACGAGGTCAAAGGCGGCGTCGGTGCCACCAATCAGCTCCACGACGATGTCGACCGAGGGATCATTGACGACCTCCATGAGGTCGGTGGTGAAGAGTTCGTCGGGGGCTTCGACGTCGCGCTTTTTGGCGAGATCGCGGACGCAGATCTTACGGATGGCAAGGCTGACGTCACCTTGTGAGCGGGAGCCGATGAGGCCGCCATTTCGCTCAATGATTTTCCAGACGCCGGAACCAACTGTTCCGAAGCCTGCGAGACCGATTCCTGTTTGGGAGCATGACACGGCCTTTTGTTAGGTTGGATTTGGGTGAGAGGGGAGAAAAATGTCGAAGTTCGTTGAATTGCACTGCAGATTTGCGTCGTTATAGTGAGCAGAACGATGGATTACGGATATTCCTGGGAAGAACAGAGCTCATACGAATCGCCTAAAGACGGTGGCATCGGCTGGGCTGTGCTTGTTGCCGTCGTGATCGCGCTGCTGCTGCACGTGGCTTTTTTGGTCTGGGGTGGATCGTATTTGATCAAGTTCGAGATGACCGAGCCTAAGGAATGGGTTTCGGAGCCGGTGCGGCTCACGACCGTTGATACTGCGCCAGAGATTATTTCTGAGCCTCCACCCGAGGAAGAAATCGAGCGGCCCGATACCGAGGGTGAGCTCATTGCCGATGTCGAGGATGTGCTGCCGGAGCTGCAGGATATCCCGATCGATATTTCTCCTCTCGGTGATGTCGCTCTGCCTGAGATGAAGATCGAAAAGCCGGCACTGAAGGGCGAGGAAGATGGCGATCTCCTCAAGCCGACTGTTGGAGTCGATGTCGCCGCTGATGTCCCCGAGCTGGGAAAAGTGGCCAATCTTTTTCCTGAGGCGAAAGCCAGTCAGCTGGTGGTAGATGCCGGAAGCCCGCTCGAAGACATTCTCAATGCCGACACCGTGACTGCCGAGCTTGGTAAGGCGAGAGGGGCAGGCGGGATTGCCGAAAATGGTCTTCTCAATGGCTACACTGGACTAGAGGCTTATTCGAAAATGTCACCCGGTGACCTTCAGCGGAATAAGGCGAGTATCAATAGCGACCTCCTTTTTGAATTCGGAAAAACCTCCCTGCGTGATGACGCCCGCCTCAGCCTCATGACGGTTGCGATGCTGATTGACCGGAATCCGGACATGTATTGCTGGGTTGAGGGTCACACAGACCTCTTTGGAGGGGAGGAATATAACATCGCCCTTTCCGCGAAGCGGGCTCAGGCCGTGAAGGACTGGCTGGTGAATTCACCCCAGCTTCCCGCCGAGCGCATTATCGTGCGACCTTTCGGGATGTCTCAACCTGCGGTGAAAGAAGGCTCTATCGAGGAACAGGCCCCGAACCGCCGTGTTGATATTAAGATGCGCAAGACGCTGCCTGAAGCAATCAAGGTGTTGGCGAAACCTGGGAAGGCAATGATTGTGGAAGATGATGAGAGCGATGAAAATGCCGCCCCGCTTGCGATTCCGGTCGACGAGCCGCCACTTGCGATCCCGGTGACGGATTAACTCCTCCTCAGAACTGTCTAATTCTGCTTTCTTTCCGACGTGGTCAATATTCTCGCTGAGCCTCCGACTTGGAAAGCCGTCATGGGTTTCGATTTCGATGACACTCTGATGCTCGGAACCGAGCATAAGGATCGCATTGATCCGCAATTCTTCGACTGCATCCGCTGGACTCGTGCAAACTATGGCGCGGCATGGGGGATCTGCACGGGGCGCTCGCTTCCGCAGCTTGTGGAGGGTTTTAATGATGGGAAGTTTCCTTTCCTACCCGACTTTATTGTCGTGAGGGAGCGTGAGATTTACTTTCCGGGTCAGTTTGGCCGCTGGTTGCCTCATGAGAAGTGGAATAAGAGCTGTGAGAAAGAGCACAAAAAACTTTTTAAGAAGTGCAAGCGGACACTTGGGAAGGTGCAAAAATTTGTTGAGAAAGAGACGGCTGGGCGCTGGGTCTCAGTCGAAGGTGATCCGGCAGGTGTGGTCACCACCTCCGACGAAGAGATGGATCGCGTCGTCAAATTCTACGAATCACTTCCGCCAGCGGCGAATCTCAGCTACGAACGCAATAGCATCTATCTCCGTTTCACTCATATCGGGTTCCGGAAAGGAACCTGTCTTGTCGAAGCCGCGGATCGATGGGGGATCGGTCCTGAATTGATCCTCGCGGTGGGCGATAATTTTAATGACCTCAGCATGCTTCAGCCAGAGGTCAGTGAGGCCTGCGGCTGCCCCTCCAATGCGGTTCCCGCGGTGAAGGACTTCGTTCGTGGAAGGGGAGGGAAAGTCGCTTCTAAGCCTGGTAGCCTCGGCGTGATGGAAGTGATGGGACACTATTTTAATCAGTGAACCTGACCGCGGAACTCTGGGCCTTCGCGCTCGTGATGGCCATCGGGCAGTTCAGTCCCGGACCTGATATGCTTCTACTCACGCGCACAGCGCTTGCGGAGGGGCTCAGAGCGGGCTGGCTCATGGTCGCGGGGATTGTCACCGGCCTCGCTTTTCATGCCACTCTTGCGATCGGCGGAATGGCGGTGCTTCTTGCTCGCGGGGGAATCCTTTCCTTCATCGTGAAGATCGCGGCGGCGGTTTACTTGATTTGGCTGGCATGGGGGTTGATGAAAAAGTCACAGTCGTCAGCCGAGGACGTCATTATTCCGAAGCGCAGCCCCTACTTACGCGGGCTCTTCTGCAACCTCTTGAACCCGAAAGTCATAGTCTTTTTCGCCGGAGTCGTCGCGCCTTTTCTCACTCCTGAACATCCGAGCTGGTGGCCTTTTGCGCTCTGGACGGTCATCGTTTTAGAAGGACTCTTTCTCTGGTGCCTATGGGTTTGGCTCCTCCAGATTTCCCGCGTTCGGCGGGCTTACAAAAAGGCTGGGCGCGTCATCGATCTCGCCTTTGCGCTCGGACTTGTCGCCCTCGCGATGAATCTACTTTTTGGGGCGTCGTGAGAGCACGAGATAAATAGCGGAAGTAATCAAGGCGACCGAAGCTATTGCCGCGAGCTGACCGTGTGATCCTGAGAATCCTAAAAATGCAGCATGGCTGACCAAAGCGCCTGCCATTGTCCCGATTGTGAGAAGAGCGCCCTTCGAGCTGAACTTGGGAATAAGAAGTGAGCCTATCGGCGGCGGCGAATCAGGCCAGCAAGAGATCCAAGCAGAACAAGTATTGTGCTTCCTGGCTCGGGGACAATCATCACTCCCAGACTTCCTTCAAAGAAATAGGCTTGGCGGCCATCAGTGAGCGTAAGGGCATTAACGAGGCCGGCATTTTGCACATTGGTTAGGTCGACATTGGCACCATTGAATAGTCTGCGTGGCTAGCGGTAGAATTCACGGTAATCCTTCGGGCTCATGTGCATCACCGAGACAAAGGCGCGGGTGAAAGAGGCGTGTTCTTGGTAGGTGAGCGAGCTTGCGATCTGGCCGACACTTAAGGTGGTAGTTAAAAGGCGGTCACAGGCAGCGGCGATCCGAGCATGGACGAGGTAGCGCTTTGGGGTGGTGCCGAGATACTTCTTAAAGCGGCGCTCAAGGGAGCTTACTGACATCCCTGCGCGCTGTGCCAGATCCAGAACAGTGATCGGCTCTTCTAGGTTCTCATTGACGTGGTCGATCAGTTCAGAAATAGCGCGGTGAGGCGTGGGGAGCGGGGGACCTTCGCCGTGCTCGAGACGTCTGGAGATGCCAGCGGTGCCAATGACGACATCATTTAAATCAAACAGCGGGATTTTCGAAGCCATGCGCCACTCGATTGCACCGCCGGGGCGGGTGAGGAGTTCGAGCTTGTTGTGCATTGCCTTGCCGGTGCGGAAGACTTTTTCGTCATCCTCCTTATAGACAGTAGCCATCGCACGGGGGTAGAGATCGTGATCGGTCTTTCCCACGAGATCTTCGGGCGTCGCGCGTAGGACTTCGGCACAGGCGCGGTTGGCAAAGATGATGACGCCCGTTTGATCTTTTAGCCAAAACATGACTTCGGGAAGGGCTTCGAATAAGCCAAGGGCGATCTGTCCGGAGCGCAAGCGGGAGATAAAGTCATCGAATGTGGAATGATCGGGCATGGAGGGGTGTGACGAATTAAGACAAAAGAACGATGGTTTCGATCATGGCCTTTTAAAAGAACTTTCTGCTATGATCACTACCTGACGGCGCACATGCGCTCCTACACTTTCAAAAAATAAAACCATGTCCGAATTCTTTCCATCCGTCCCTAAGATCAAATACGAGGGCGCAGACTCTGATAATCCGCTCGCATTCCACCACTACAATCCCGACGAAATGGTCGGGGGTAAGTCCATGCGCGATCACATGCGCTTCGGAGCTGCTTACTGGCACTGCATGCGTAATGGCCTCGGCGATCCCTTCGGCGACGGCACCGCACTCATGCCTTGGGATGATGGCACCGAGAGCGAAGCAAATGCGATTGCTCGCGTTCCTGTCTTCTTCGAATTCCTCGAGAAGATCGACATTGATTACTACTGCTTCCACGACCGCGATATTTCTCCGGAAGGAAAGACGCTCGCGGAAACGCATGACATTTTTCACCGCGTCGTTGGTGAGTTTGAGAAACAGCAACAAGCGACCGGAAAGAAGCTTCTCTGGGGAACTGCCTGCCTTTTCTCCCACCCACGCTATGCGCAGGGTGCTTCCACTTCTCCCAGTGCAGATGTTTTCGCCTACGGCGCAAGTCAGGTGAAGAACGCCATTGATGCCACTCACCGTCTCGGTGGACCTGGCTACACTTTTTGGGGTGGTCGTGAGGGCTACGGTTCACTCATCAACACTGACATGAAGCGTGAGGTCGAGCACCTCGCAGCCTTCCTTCACATGGCGGTCGATTACGCGAAAAAGATTGGCTACACCGGTCAGTTCTACATCGAGCCCAAGCCGCGCGAACCGTCTACTCACCAGTATGACTCTGATGCCGCCGCTTGCTTGAACTTCCTTCGTGAGTTCGGTCTTATGGATCACTTTAAGCTGAACCTTGAGACCAACCACGCGACGCTTGCGGGTCACACCATGGAGCACGAGATGGAAGTGGCGATTGCGGCTGGAGCGCTCGGATCGATCGATGCAAACCGCGGTGACGAACTCCTCGGCTGGGATACCGATCAGTTCCCGACCAATCTTTACGGCACCACGCAGGTCATGCTTCGTCTTCTTAAGGATGGTGGCTTCACCACGGGTGGACTGAACTTCGATGCCAAGCGTCGTCGTGAGAGTCACGAGCCAGAGGATCTCTTCCACGCACACATCGGTGGCATGGATGCCTTCGCTCGCGGTCTTAAGATTGCCCATAAGATCATCGACGACGGCCGCATGGGCGACTTCGTAAAAGTTCGTTACGATTCCTTCGACTCCGGTATTGGAGCGCAGATTGAGTCTAAGAGCACCGACTTCGAAGCTCTCGATGAGTATGCGAAAGGCATCAATCCTCCGCAGCTTGCGAGTGGTCGCCAAGAGCAGCTCGAGAATCTCTTCAACGATTACATTTAAGCCATCATGCCCATCGTCCTCGGTCTCGATTCTTCGACCCAAAGCATCTCCGCTGTCATTCTCGATACCGATAGTGGCCTGCTGGTCGCCGAGGCCTCGGTGAACTTTGGAAATGATCTCCCGCACTACGGGCAACCCAGCGGCTATGACGCATCGGGTGCGCGTGGTGAGGTCCATTCTAATCCTCTGATGTGGGTCGAAGCTCTCGACCTCCTTCTCGGGCGGATGAAGACTGATGGGGTGGATTTCTCTAACATTTCCGCCGTTTCAGGGTCAGGCCAGCAACATGGCTCGGTTTACCTGAAGGGCTGCTTTGGAGGAAAGTTGGCGTCGCTTGACGCTGCGCAAGATCTCAAGGATCAGCTTGCTGGTTGCCTCACGCGCAAAAGCTCGCCGATCTGGATGGACAGCTCGACCTCTGCTGAGTGCGAATTGATTTCCGATATGATGGGGGGCGATGAAGTGGTTTGCAAAATCTCAGGATCGATTCCGGTCGAACGATTCACCGGACCGCAGATCAGTAAGTTCGCCACGAACGAACCCGAGGCTTATGAGGAGACAGGGATCATTCACCTCGTGAGTTCCTTTTTTGCCTCCATCTTGGCGGGCAAAAATGTCGCCATCGATTACGGCGATGGTGCGGGCATGAATCTCATGAATCTCGCTGAAGGGCGCTGGGACGGGGGACTCCTAAGCTCAACCGGATTAGACCTCGAGAAGAAGCTTCCGGATGTCGCTTCGTCCTTCACAAACTCCGGGTCCATCTCGTCCTACTTTGTCGGAAAATATGGTTTCAGTCCTGACTGCCGCACCATCATTTGGTCGGGCGATAATCCCTGTAGCCTCGTCGGAATGGGCGCGGCTCGTCCGGGAAAAGTCGTGATCAGCCTAGGCACGAGCGACACGCTTTTCGCAGCGATGCCTGAAGCAAGGACCGACCCACAAGGATTCGGCCACGCCTTTGGAAATCCTATCGGCGGCTACATGAGTCTCATCTGTTTCAAGAACGGCTCGCTCGCACGTGAAGCAGTGAAGAATGAATTCAATCTCGAGTGGTCCGCATTTGAAAAGGAAGCGATCGCCGAAACTCCTCTCGGGAATGATGGCCTCATGATGCTCCCTTTTTATGAGCCAGAAATTACGCCGCGTCTCGATACCGGTGGACCTGTTTTTTCGGAAGAAGGGAGTCACAGCGCGGCCCAAGTCGTGCGCGCTGTTCTCGAAGGTCAGTTTTTGAACATGCGTCTTCATTACGGTTGGCTCGGGATTGCTCCGACACGGATTTCGATCACGGGAGGAGCTTCTCAGAATGACGGCATCGCTCAGGTGATTGCGAATGTCTTTGGGGTTCCTGTGGATCGTTTTGATGTGCCGGGGTCTGCCGCGATCGGAGCAGGAATGCGCGCGGCTCATGCGATGGGAGGGGATCTTGAATCTCTCGAAGGGCATTTTAGTCAGGTGCAGGCAGGGTCTACCATCGAACCGGAGGCGGGTGCGAAAGAGGTTTACGATGCGATGCTTCCGAAGTTCGAGGCGTTCCTCAATTCTCAGGCCTCCAGCTAGCACGAGAAATCTGTGTAATCCTTCCCCAATCCGGTAAAATCCGTGTTGAAAATCCTACCTCATGCACTAAGAAGATCTCACCTATCAAGTCATCGGAGCAGCCATGGAGGTCCACCGTGAACTAGGTCCAGGCCTCAGGGAACTCCCCTACGATAACGCCCTAAGAAACGAACTTCGCTATCGAAAATATCGTGTTGATCAGCAAAGGGCGTGGCCGATTCACTACAAAAGTGAAATCGTAGGTGATTGTTTCACGGATCTTTTCGTGAGTAACGATCTCGTCGTTGAAATTAAGGCCATCGCAGTCTTGGGGGATGAAGAGCTGAGTCAGGTTTTGAACTACCTTAGGATCTCTAAAATGAGGGTTGGGTTGCTTCTCAATTTTAAGCCGAAGTCATTGGAAATTAAGCGGGTTTCGCTTTGATGATTTTTGACACAGATTTTACCGGATTGGGGAAGGATTACACAGATTTTTCCAGACTGACGACGATTTTGAAGCTGCTGAGATTTTCATGAAGATTTTCTCTGATTCCCGAAAATTTTCCCTAAACTTCCCCCAGATAACTCAATAATCCAACTCATACCATGCCAAGACCCGTCACTCTCTTCACCGGCCAATGGGCCGATCTCCCGCTCGCTGAACTCCTGCCTAAAGTCAAAGATATGGGCTACGATGGAGTCGAACTCGCCTGTTGGGGCGACCATTTTGATGTCCAAAAAGCCCTCAACGAAGAAGGTTACGTCGAAGGACGTTGGGAACTTCTCAAGCAAAACGACCTCTCCTGCTTTGCCATTTCCAATCACCTCGTCGGCCAAGCAATCTGCGACAACATCGATGAGCGCCACGCAGCCATCCTCTCGCCTGCCATCTACGGCGATGGAGACCCTGAAGGAGTCCGACAACGGGCAGCTCAGGAAATGATCGATACCGGCAAGGCTTGCCGTAAGTTCATCGACGCGGGAAAAGACTACATGTCTGGCCGCGAGCAGTCGGGCATCGGAGCAGTCGTGAATGGCTTCACCGGCTCCAGCATCTGGCACGCCCTTTATGCCTTCCCGCCCACTGACCAGGCTTACCTTCAAAAAGGATTCGATGATTTCGCGAAACGCTTTGGCCCGATCCTCGATGCCTTTGATGCGGTCGATGTGAATTTTGGACTCGAAGTCCACCCGACTGAAATCGCTTTTGATATCGCTTCTGCTGCGCGCGCCATCGAGGCCGTCGGCGGTCACAAGCGATTCGGCTTTAACTACGATCCCAGCCACCTCGGCTATCAGGGCGTCGATTACGTTCGCTTCATTCGCGAGTTCTCTGGCCGCATCTTCCACGTTCACATGAAGGATGTTTGGTGGGGACACGGTGATGGCACCGTAGGCGTCTTTGGCGGCCACACTGATTTCACCGACGCACGTCGTCAGTGGGACTTCCGATCCGTCGGGCGTGGCGACATCAACTTTGAAGAAATTATCGTTGCGCTCAACGACACTCGCTACAGCGGACCGCTCTCAGTCGAGTGGGAAGACGGTCGCATGGAGCGCTTCCATGGAGCAACCGAGAGTTGTGCTTTCACCAAGAGTCTCGACTTCCCACGCAACGAAGGGGGAATGTTCGATTCCGCATTCGATAACGATAATCAGTAATTTAATAAAAACATGGCTACTAAAATTGGAATCATCGGAGCAGGCGGCATGCTCAAATATCATGCCGAAGGATTCAAGAAAGCTGGGGCCCAGATCGTCGCGATCGCAGACGTCGCTCCCGGAGCGGCTGCTAAGGCTGCTGCCGAGTGGGATGTCCCTCTTTCTTTCGAGAGCGTCGCTGAAATGCTCGAAAGCGCGGTGCTTGATGCCGTCAGCATCATCGTGCCGAACAAGTTTCACGCGCCTGTGGCTCTGCAGTGTCTTCACGCAGGAAAGCACGTCTTTTGCGAAAAGCCTCCCGGGCTGAATGCAGATGAAGTCGAAGAAATGCTGAGTGTCTCTGAGGCAGTGGGCAAGACGCTGATGTTTAACTTCAATAACCGAGCGCGCCCGGAGTCCTTGGAAATGATGAAGCTGATCAATGTGGGCGATATCGGCACGATCAACTCGGCGCAAGCCAAGTGGGTTCGCCGGACTGGTATTCCCGGGATTGGGGGCTGGTTCACCAATAAGGCGCTTTCTGGTGGTGGTCCTCTCATCGACCTCCTTCACATGGTGGATCTTGCGATGCATTTCATGGGTTATCCCGAGCCGAAGGCGGTCATGGGGCAGACCTTTGATACCTTTATCAAAGACGCTGGGCACAAGGGACCATGGGGGATTCCTGATAATGCGGACGGCGTGACCGATGTGGAAGCAGCCGCTCACGGTTTTGTGAGTTTTAAAACTGGTCAGGTTCTTTCACTCCAAGTTTCTTGGGCTGAAATGGTGAAGCGGGAAGAAGTTTCCGTGAATTTCCAAGGCACGAAAGCCGGTGGTAAATTGGAGCGTCTCTTTGGCGATGATGGTCTTGATGAGACAGCCATCGACACCTTGGAGATCTACACTCAGGAAGACGGCAAGTCGCTCAATCGCGAGATCGAGACTGAGGAATGCGAAGATATGGGCCGGATCGATTCAGCGGTGAACTTCGTGGAAACCATCGATGGAAAAGCCGAGCCGCTCAACACCCCGCACCAAGCGCTTGCGCTCATGCAGGTGATCGATGCGATCTACAAATCAGCTGAGACAAATGAGCCTGTCGTGCTCTAAACCCTGCCAATCATGAATAGAAAACTCAGAATGGGCATGGTCGGTGGAGGCCGTGGTGCCTTCATCGGACAGGTCCACCGGATGGCGGCGAACCTTGATGGAAAAATCGAACTGGTGGCGGGAGCATTTTCCTCCACCCCTGAAAAGTCTAAGCTCTCCGGGCAGGATTTCTTCATCGATCCAGACCGCGCTTACGGAACTTATGAAGAAATGGCGAAGGCCGAAGCCGCCCGCGAGGATGGCGTGGATTTCGTCTCCATCGTGGTGCAGAACCACCTTCACTTCGCGGTTGCCAAGACTTTCCTTGAAGCAGGCATCAATGTCATCTGCGACAAGCCGCTTGCGCTCGACATGGCTCAGGCGAAGGAACTGCAGGAGATCGTGAAAAAGAGTAATCTCGTCTTCGCGCTCACCCATAATTACACGGGCTACCCCATGGTGAAGGAGGCGAAGCGCATGGTCGCCGATGGCGAGCTGGGCCGCATCCTCAAGATTGTCGCGGAATATCCTCAAGGCTACGCCGTGGGTGATGTTGAGGGCGAAGGTTCGGGTGCGATCTCGAACTGGCGCGCTGATCCTAAGATCGCGGGGATCTCAAACTGTATCGGAGACATAGGCACCCACGCTCATAACCTCGTGAAATATATCACCGATCTTGAGATCGAGGAGCTGGCTGCTGAGCTCACTGCCTTCATCCCGGGCCGCGAACTCGATGACGATGGGAACTGCCTCGTCCGTTTCGAAGGGGGAGTGAAGGGGATCATTTATGCCTCCCAGATCTCAAATGGTGACGAGAATGATCTCAACATCCGCGTCTACGGCACGAAGGCGTCGCTTGAGTGGCATCAGGAAGAGCCGAATGACCTCATCGTAAAATATGCCAATGCGCCGCGCAAAACCTACCGTCGTGGAAACGACTACCTTGGTGCCGCCGCGCAGGCCAACTCACGCACGCCATTTGCGCACCCTGAAGGTTTTATCGAAGCCTTCGCGAACGTCTATCTCGCCGCCGCTGCCGCCATTATCGATAAGATCGATGGCAACGAGCAGCCGGAAGCGGGCTACGACTACCCGACCGTCGATGATGGAGTCGCAGGCATGGCCTTCATCAAAGCCTGCGTCGAGTCCTCAAAGAACAACGCCGCTTGGACCAAGCTCGACCTCTAAAACGAGACTGACTTCTCAAAAGCCGCCATGCCTCTGGGTATGGTGGTTTTTTTGTGGCAAAAAATTCGAGAGTTTCGCTTATTCCTTGAATAGGTTCACCTTGGGTCTCGTATCAGCTAGAAAACCAGCACCATGAAAGCTTTCCTCATTACCTTCCTCGCACTCGGAGTTGCGGCTGCGTCTCCGATTGTTCACATCGATACCTTTGGCCGATCTCTCGGAGGTTGGGATAAAAAGGACAAAAAATATGCTGAGTTCGAGCGCTCCGGGAGCACTTACCGGACTTGGAAGCCGGAAGTCACTCCGATGGTGAACGGGGGAGTCTTCGTATCGCTCCGCATCGACCACCTTCGTGGAGCTTTCGCGAGCGATGACCATGCTAGTCTATCAGTGACCTTCGACAAAGATGGCCATGTGGAGTCAGCGAAAAGCTCGCTCGCACTCCAAGGTAAGCGCGTCACGAGTGATCTCATCGCTGGAACTGGAAAGCTCGGCGCGAACGTCGCCGGGCTTGATCGCGCCGCAAAGATTGGAGCGGAAATGGTCGCAAATCTCACAGCTAAGGTCCTCCGTGAGAATATCCGCGAGCCTGGTCGTGTCACCTTTCCTGCGGTCCTAAATCACAACTATAACCTTCTCTGCCTCGCCGTGAAGAGTCCTCCGAAAGCAGAGGAAGTCGTCGAAGAAGGAGAAGAACCTGCTGAAGTGGATAAACCTGAGGAGACAAAGGAAACTCCAGCAGAGCCCGACTCTCCCACCGCGGTCCCGCTCATCATCGAGCGTCCTCCGGTGAAGAAGTAGGGGGGATTGTTGATGTCATTAATGTGATCGTCTTTTTCATGACGAACGCAAAATATCGTGCGTGGCAGAATGAACAATCTTCAAGCACTGGGGGGATCTCCCATTTTTTCGGCGAAAGGGAATAGGCTGACACAAAAAGGGAGCAGATTTCTCTGCTCCCTAATGATAGATTGAGAGGTCGGTCTAAAGCGAGAAGGTATCCTCTTTCGCGTTCGCTCCCATCGCGTGCTGGGCCTCGCCATTGTTCGCGAGATGAACGGCGGCGTGGTAGACGCTTTCGGTATCGGCGCTGCACTCGAATGCGAGTTGCTCGGCATCCTTCTTCTCGGCGGTGAGGTGACCACGGACTTCATTGAGCACTTCGAGGAAGTTTCCGGCGGCGGCTTTGCCTGCCTCAACACCAGGCTGGTGGTAGGCGTTCACGTTGATGAGTGAGGCGTAGAGGCTGACGGCGCGCTCGAAGAGGGCGATGAGCTGGCCGAGGCTGGCTGCGGTGACTTCTTCGATCGAGATCGTGATGGAGCGGCGACCATTTTCATAAAGCGCGTTCCGCGTACCGCGAAGGAAGCCCTGGAGATAGTCAGTCGAGGTGTTTACGTCATCGACGGTGATGGACCGACTTTTGCGACCCTTGCGAACTTCCACGAAGGTGGCGAAGAAGTTGTGTAAGCCATCGCGGAGTTGCTGCACGTAAGCGTGCTGGTCTGTCGATCCCTTATTGCCATAGACCGCGAGGCCTTGGTTGACGGTCTTGCCATCGAGGTCTTCCGCTTTTCCAAGCGACTCCATAATGAGCTGCTGGAGATATTTTGAAAAGAGGACGAGGGAATCTTTATAAGGGAGAATGACGAGGTCCTTTTCGCCTTTGCCATTTCCTTCGTGATACCAAGCAAGTGCGAGTTGAAGCGCGGCATTGTTGGCGACATCGCCACTGCGGGTCTTCTCGTCCATGGCCTTGGCTCCTGCGAGCATGGACTGAAAGTCGATGCCCTGAAGCGCCATCGGGACGAGGCCTACGGTGGAGAGGATTGAGGTGCGTCCGCCGACCCAGTCTTCCATGGGGAAGGTGGTGATGAAGCCTTCTTCCTTGGCGAAGTTGAAGAGCTTCGATCCTTCGCCAGTGACGGCGATGGCGTGCTTGGCGAAGTCTAGGCCAGCATCTTCATAGGCGTGCTTGGCTTCGAGCATGCCATTCCGGGTTTCGGCGGTGCCTCCGGATTTTGAGATCACAACGGCGAGACTTTTGTTGAGACGTTTTCCGATGGTGGCGAGGTCGGTGTCGATTCCGGCAGGGTCGGTATTGTCGAAGAAGTAAGTCTTCACGGCAGCAAGGGGGCCTCCGAGGGCTTGTTCGATGAGCTGGGGACCAAGCGCGGATCCACCGATGCCAATGATGATGATGTTTTCAAAGCGGCCACCTGCAGGAGGGGCGACTTCGCCAGAGTGAACTTTCCGGGCAAACTCAGTGACAGCTTTGAGTGGCTCGGTGATCTGGGCGCGGATCTCTTCGTTCGGCGCGAGATCGGCATTGCGAAGCCAGTAGTGGCCCACCATGCGGCCTTCGTCCGGGTTCGCGATTTCTCCTGCTTCGAGCTTCTTGAGATCAGCGAGGGCCTTTTCGATCTGAGAGGACATCGTCGCCGAGTAGTCGGCTGGGATGTCCATGCGGGAGAAGTCGAGGCTGAAACCAAGACCAGGATAGCGGAGGAGAGATTGGGAGAAGGTGTCGAAGGTCATTTTGAGAAAAGATTAGTATTTGAGGATCGCCTCAGTGCGAGGGGAGTTGAGAAGAGCGCGGCCTCCCAAGTCCTCAAGCTCGATGAGGAAAGAGGTCGCTACGAGGTCAGCATCGAGGACTTTGAGGAGTTTGATGGCAGCAGCGGCTGTGCCACCGGTAGCGAGGAGGTCGTCGACGAGGAGGACCTTTTCGCCGGGTTTAATAGCGTCCTTGTGGATTTCGACGCAGTCTTCGCCGTATTCGAGCGAGTAGGCCATCTTGTGTGTTGTCCAAGGCAGCTTGCCCTTTTTCCGGATGGGGACGAAGCCCGCACCTAAGATCTGAGCCACGCCTGCGGCGAAAATGAAGCCTCGGGCGTCGATTCCGACGACTTTATCTATTTTCTCGCCCTGCGCGGTCTCGGCGAGGAGTTCCATGGACGCTTTGAAGAGCTCGGCATCGCCAAGCACGGGCGTGATGTCCTTAAAAAGGATCCCTTCCTTGGGGAAATCGGGGACATCACGGATGGCGGCGTTGAGATCGGCTGCGGTTGGCATTCGGGGAAGCTAGGCCGATTCTTTGGGCTGGGAAAGCGGATATCGTGGAAGATTCTTTTTCCGCACTTGAAAGGATGGCATTACGAGGCCAGTTATCGGGGCATGGAAACGGGCTATTTGATCGGTGCGACGGTTCTGGCTGCGGCTGGAGCGGTTTTCGGTTGGCGTTCCCGTGGAGAAGAGGGCCTCGGCCACCGCGCTTTTTGGTGGATGGTGGGAGCCTTCATCTTCCAGCTTCTCTTTCTAGGAGTGCGTGGTGAGCTGCGGGGCCAGTGCCCGCTCAATGATCTTGGTGAGATCTGCCTCTTCCTCGCTTGGTCGCTCACATTTTTCTATCTCGTCACCGGTTCGACTTATCGCTTTTCATTGCTGGGAGTTTTTACCGCTCCGGTAGTAGTGGTTCTCCAGCTTGTGACGCTCATGCCCGGCGCGCTTGATGTGAATCCGCAGCGGGTGGAAGTGGTTGATGCCTGGCGCGAGTCGCATGCGGCTTTCTCGGTGCTGAGTTATGGAGCGCTCACGCTTGCAGCAGTGGCCGGGGTGATGTTTCTCGTTCTCAACAAGCAGCTTAAAAAACGTCAGCTCCAAGGCGGGATTATGACGGGGATGCCTTCGGTGAGTCGCTTGGTGCAAGCGATGGCTAGGATTGCAGCGGTAGGCTGGATTGTTCTGACGATCGGCGTTGTTTCTGGCCTTCTCATGGAAGAGGGCGATATCAATGCCCACCTGATCGTTGCAGTGGTGACTTGGGTTCTCTATGCCGTCATACTTGGAATTTATTTTGTGAGGGGATTGCCGGGTCGTCAGTTGGCGTGGGGATTGATTATCCTCTTTGTTCTTTCGCTTGTGGTCTTTGGAAAACTTTAAATGAAACTCGTTTGTCTTGGCCTCAATCATGAGACCGCGCCTGTCGAGGTGCGGGAGCGCTTTGCGCTGTCTGAAAAGAGGATGAGCGAGGAAGGTTCGCACCTTTTGGCCGATCCGGTGGTGGCCGAGACGGTAGTTTTATCGACCTGCAATCGCACCGAATATTACGCCGTGATCGAGGATGGTGGCGTGCAGCATCTTGAGGACTGGGTCTGTCAGCAGCACCACTTCGAGGGTTCCCGTGAGGGCATCTTTTACCACCACGAGGCCAGGAATGCCGCTTTGCACCTCTGCCGCGTCGCTAGCGGGATGAACTCGATGGTGTTGGGCGAGACCGAGATCTTCGGCCAGGTGAAAAAGGCCTATCAAGCGGCACTCTTGAGCGGCACGACCTCTGGCATTTTAAACAAGCTCTTCCAGCGCGCCTTCGGGGTCGGAAAACGTGTGCGGACCCATACTGGCATCCAAGAGGGAGCCACCTCAGTCGCGGGAGCGGCGGTGGAACTCGCGGAGCAGGTCTTTGGTAAATTGAAAGGAAGCTCGGTGATGGTTGTCGGAGCCGGGGAGATGAGTCGCCAGACTGCGCAGGCTCTGCAATCGCGCGGCGCAAGTTCGGTGATTGTCACGAACCGCTCATTCGATGCCGCTGAGAAGCTTGCCGCTGAGATTGGCGGAGCGGCAGTGGGCTTCGATGACTGGCAGAATTCGCTTGAGAAAATCGACGTCCTCATTTCCTCCACCGGTGCCCCACACTACGTGGTGAAGCCGCGCGATATCGAGGCGGTGCGCCGCAAGCGGAAGTTCCGCCCGCTCATCATGGTCGACATTGCGGTGCCGCGTGATATCGATCCCGAGGTCGGGGAGATCGAGGAAGTTTATCTCTACGACATCGATACTCTGCAAGGGATGGCTGACCAGGCGCGCGAGCGTCGCATCGAGCAGCTGAAGATCTGCGAGGGAATCATTGAGGAAGAATTAGAAAAGGCCGCGCTGCCAGGACTGGAATGAACAAGCTAAAGATCGGAACACGCGGGAGCGCTCTCGCCTTGAAGCAAGCAGAGATAACGGAAGCAGCCCTCGCGGCGGCTTTCCCTGAGTTGGAAGTTGAGCGTGTCATCATCACGACGACGGGCGACCGCCGCACCGATGTCGCGCTCAGCGAGGTGGCAAAGGTCGAGGGCGTCTGGGACAAAGGCGTCTTCATTAAGGAACTCGAGATCGCTCTGGAAAATGGCGAGATTGATGTCGCGGTCCACTCACTTAAGGATCTGCCCACGGTGTTAGAAGATCAGTTCGAGCTGGCCGGCGTGCTGGAGCGGGCTCCGGTGCGGGACGCCTTTATTGGAAAAGTTTCTTGGGAGGAACTCGGCCAGGGTTCCGTGGTCGGCACGAGCTCGGCGCGACGCGCGCAGCAGTTGGTCGATCTCAAGCCCGGAGTCGAAGTCTGCGATCTTCGTGGAAATGTCCCCACGCGCCTGCGGAAAGCGGCCGAGGGGGAGATGGACGGCATCATTTTAGCGGAAGCGGGACTGCGCAGGCTGGGTTACTCAGTCGAAGGCAGCTTGGAGATCGAGGGCCATGTGCTGTCGGTCCAGTGCTTGCCGGAGCGTGAGTTTTTTCCAGCAGCAGGCCAAGGTGCCGTGGGCTACGAGATTCGATCAAATGATTGTGAAAGCCGAGCGATCATCGCTGCGCTCAATCACGATGATACCTGGGCTCGCATCACCGCTGAGCGGCGCTTTCTGGAGCTTCTCTCCGCAGGCTGCAACACGCCGGTGGGAGTCTGGAGCGAGATCACCGGAGACGAAATTAAGATGGGCGCACGCGTCTATCCCGAGACGGGCGGGGAGCCGCAGCGGGCGGAAGTTTCCGCCGCGCCGGGCGAGGTCGCCGAACTGCTTTTCAACGAATTGTAATTAATAATATGGGCAAAAAAGGAATCTGTTACCTGGTGGGCGCGGGCCCAGGAGATGTCGGTCTAGTCACGCTGAAGGCCAAGGAGTGCATCGAGAAGTGCGATGTCCTTGTCTATGACGCGCTCTCAAGTGCCGAGTTGGTCGGCTGGGCTAAGAAGGGCTGTGAGTTGATCTTTGCCGGTAAGCGCGCGCTCGATCATGCGATTCCACAGGACAAGATTAACGACCTGATCGTCGAGAAGACGCTCGAAGGAAAAATAGTCACGCGCCTCAAGGGCGGTGATCCTATGATCTTCGGTCGGGGTGGGGAAGAAGCGGCCGAGCTTGCCGAAGCGGGGGTCAAGTTTGAGATCGTGCCCGGCATTTCCTCCACCATCGCGGGACCTGCCTACGCCGGAATTCCCGTGACGCATCGCGATCATTGCTCGCAGCTCACCATTTTCACCGGACACGAAGACCCTACCAAAGAGGACACCTCGCTCGACTTCGAGCAGCTTGCGAAAGCTCCCGGCACGAAAGTCTTCGTCATGGGCGTCGCTCGCCTGCGTGGCATTTGTGAAAAATTCATCGAGGGAGGTGCAAGTTCATCCACTCCCATTGCCCTCACGCGCTGGGCAACCACCGGCAAGCACCGCACCATCGAGGGAACCCTCAAAACGATCGCTGACATCGCTGAGAAGGAGAACTTCAAATCACCCGCCGTCGCGGTGGTTGGAAATGTCGTCAAGGAACGCAAGAAGATCAATTGGTTCGAGACTCGGCCTCTTCTAGGCAAGCGCATTGTGGTCACTCGCACCCGCGAGCAAGCAGGGGAGTTGAGCAAGCAGCTTGGTGATCTCGGAGCGGATGTCGTGGAGCTTCCGACCATCCGCATCGAGCACCCGCAGGACAAGATGGACTTCGCCCAAATGGTGGCCGACGCGCATACCTACGACTGGCTCATTTTCACGAGCCCGAATGGCGTGGAGAAATTCTTCGATGCCTTCTATGCCACTTATCAAGATGCCCGCAGCCTCGGAGGCCCGCGCATCGCCGCCATCGGGCCGAGCACCGAAGCTAAGATCCGCGAGTATCGTTTCACGGTGGATCTTCTTCCGGAAAAATTTGTCGCCGAAGGTCTCGTAGAGGCCTTCAAAAAAGAAAACGTGGAGCACCAAAAACTCCTCTGGATCAAAGCGGAAGAAACCCGCGATGTCCTCTATCACTCTCTCATGGACCTAGGCGCAATCGTCGATTCCTGTCTCGCCTACCGCACCGTGCCAGAGACGGAAGATCCCACCGGAGCCGCCAAGCGACTCGCGGAAGATGGAGCTGACATGATCACCTTCACGAGTGGTTCTACGGCAGAAAACTTCTTCAAAATGGGCATCGATTGGCCAGAGGGCTGCGTCGCAGGAAGCATCGGTCCCGTCACGAGTAAGACCTTTAAGTCACTCTCGGAAGAGACCTGCATCGAGTCAAAGAAGCACGATGTCCCCGGCTTGGTAGCTGCTATTTTGAAGCATTTTAAAAAGTAGGAGCCACGTCCTGAAAGAAAGAGCACGGCTGGTCACGTTAGTGTCCTCCGTGCGAATCTTGCTTTGTCTTGCTTTAATCGGTGCCGCGATGGCGCGGCCGAATGTCGTTGTTTTTCTCGCTGATGATCAGGGGTGGGGGGATCTCTCGATTCATGGGAATTCCAATCTCAGCACGCCGCACATTGACTCGCTGGCGAAGGAAGGGACGTGCTTTGATCGCTTCTTTGTGGGCTCGGTTTGTGCTCCGACACGGGCTGCCTTTTTCACGGGGCGTTATCATTTACGCACCGGAGTGACGGGAGTGTCGACGGGGCGTGAGCGGCTCAATGAAGATGAACTCACCATCGGGGAAATCTTTAAGGCCGCGGGCTACGCCACCGGAGCCTTCGGCAAATGGCACAATGGCACTCAATATCCGAATCACCCGAATGCGCGGGGTTTCGAGGAATATTACGGGTTCACCTCCGGCCACTGGGGTCAATATTTCAGTCCCATACTCGATCACAATGGCACCTTTGTGAAAGGGGAGGGCTACATCACGGATGATCTCACCAACAAGGCGATGAAGTTCATCGGGGAGCAAGCGGAGGCGAAGAAGCCCTTCTTCGCTTACTTGCCTTACTGCACGCCGCACTCGCCGATGCAGGTGCCGGATGAGTTCTGGGATCGCTTCGCGAACAAGGATCTTAAGATGAAGCACCGTGATCGAAAGAAGGAGCAATCACTTCATCTACGGGCCGCGCTCGCGATGTGCGAGAATATCGATTGGAATGTTGGGCGCGTCTTGAAACAGCTCGATGATCTCGGCTTGGCCGATGACACCATTGTGATCTATTTTTCTGATAACGGGCCCAATGGCTTTCGCTGGAATGACGGGATGAAGGGGAAAAAGGGGGCGGTCGATGAAGGCGGCTTGCGGGTTCCTTTTTTCATTCGTTGGCCCGGTAAGATCCCCGCAGGGCATGAGGTGAAGGAGATCGCAGATGCCATCGATATTCTGCCCACGCTGACGGATCTCGTGGGCATCAAGCGGGCCGAGCCGAAGCCGATTGATGGTCTCAGCCTGAAGCCACTCATCATGAAGTCTGACGGCGACTGGCCGGATCGCGTCATCTACTCGACCTTCCGTGGGAAGACCTCGCTTCGAACCCCGCGGTATCGTCTCTCGGATAAGAATGAGCTTTTCGACATGATCGTCGATCCCAGCCAAGACGTGGATGTGGCTTCACGAGAAAAAGAGCGCCACGCTGAGTTGGTCGCTCTCAAGAATGATTGGTTTTCCTCGGTTCAACCGAAGTCGGGTAAGCGTCCTTTTGTGGTAGGATATCCCGGGAGTCCTTATACCCAGCTTCCTGCTCGCGATGGGGAATCAAGTGGAGGAATCAAGCGCTCATCGATTCATCCGAACTGTTCTTATTTTCTCAATTGGAATTCTCCTGAAGACCGGATTACGTGGAATGTCGATGTGGCTACTGCTGGAAAATACCGCGTCGATCTTCGCTACGCCTGCCCCGAGAGTGATCTCGGATCTGAGCTTGAGCTGATCTTTAAAAAGAGCCGGGTTTCGGGAAAAATTACCGTCGCTCACGACCCACCTCTCATCGGAAAAGAGGACGATCGCTCACCTCGCACGGAATCTTATGTGAAGGATTTTAAGCCAATGACGCTGGGGACGATCGAGCTCGAGAAGGGGATGGGGATCTTGAGTCTGCGGGCTCTTAATATCCCCGGAAAGCAAGCGATGGAGCTTCGTCTACTTCGCTTGACGCAGGTGGAGTGATGATTCGACCTCTCGAGGGTTTCTGTTCTATTCTTAACCGTTGCGCTGACCGTCTCTTTCGATTCAGTCTGTGCAAGTCTCATGAAATCTCTCCTCTATTACTTGGTCGATGTCTTTACCGATCAACCTTTCGGTGGAAACCCCTTGGCGGTTTTTCCAAATGCTGATGACTTGAGGCAGGAAGAGATGCAGCAGATCGCTCAGGAGTTGAATCTTTCCGAGACGACCTTTCTGCAAAAGGCGACGAGTGAGGGGGTTGACTGCACGGTCCGGATCTTTACGCCGAAATGTGAGGTTCCCATGGCGGGTCATCCGACCATTGGGACTGCATTTGTGCTCCTTGAGAGAAACCTTCTGGAGTCGAGAAAAGAGGGGTGCTTGATCTTCGATCTTGGAATTGGACCGACGAAGGTTGATACGAGGGGGCTCATCACGATGCACCAACGGGTCCCCGAGTTTGGGGAAGTTATCGACTCAGTCGGCGTGATGAAAGCGCTTGGGCTTGCAAACTCCGACCTTCTTCCAAATATCCCCGTGCAGATTGTTTCGGTTGGGGTGCCTTTTATTTTAGTTCCCATCAAGTCACTCGAAGCGGTGAAACGGGCGAGGCTCAATCTAGAACTTCTCGATCAAGTTTGTGAAGATCATGGATCACGCGAAGTGATGCCCTTTTGTCTTGATGCAAAAATGCCGAGCGCCTCTGCCCACAGTCGGATGTTTGCTCCTCGTTTTGGAATCATTGAAGACCCTGCCACTGGGAGTGCGCAAGGTCCTTTGGCTGCTTATCGTGTCAAATATGGCCTGACTGAGAGCCATTCGATGCAACATGAACAAGGGATTGAAATGGGGCGACCTAGTTTGATATCAACTGACGTGATGGATGACGGGAGCGTGAAGGTTGGTGGTCAGTGCGTCCTTATGGGATCGGGAGAACTCTTCCTCCCGGAGTTCTGAAAATATTTATTCAAGATCCCAAGTGGCACGGTAGAACTGTTTCGCTTGGTCAGCTTTGGGTTCGATGAGACGGATGCTGATCTGGGTGGTGCCTTCGGAAGGGTTGTTGTTTCGAGCGGTCTCTTGATAGGTGTTCGAGGCGAGGGTAGACCAGGTTTGGAGGTCGTCTGAAACTTCGACGCGGAGGGTGCTTTGGTCCGTTTGAAGGGGGAAGGAGGAGGAGAAATCAACGGTGATCTGCCCAGAGGCGGTGATGATGTTTGAAGTAAGGACGGGGCGTGAGGCTGCGGAGCGAGGATCAGTTTGGAAGTTAAATTCCTGCTCGTTGGTGAAGCCGTCGCCATCGGGGTCTGCGCTATTGCCGGAGATGGCGGTGTCACTCAGTTCAGCGGGGCTGAAGTGAGTGCTCAGCCAGACGTTCTGAGTGGGGAATACGAGGACGGTGGCTTGTGCGATGATGCTCCCATTTAGAATCAAGGTGTAGGTCGTGTCCTCTAGTGGTGAGACGAGGAGGTGGCCGATGCCATTGATGGTGTGGCTGGTGACATCTCCTTCTCCTTGGTTCATGATCACGGTGGAGGCTCCCTCGACATTCCACTGCAGGGTGGTGGCGTCACCGGCGATGATCGAGGGATGGAGCGCGCCGAAGGAATGAATGGAGGCAGACCCTTCTGGAGACGCTGTTTGTCCCGTGCGGGTCTCGGAGACTGGGTTGTCTCCGTAGGAGATATCCACCTTGTAGGTGCGTGAGTTGTCGTAAACTGGGAGGCGGACGAGGCTTCCGGGGAAGCGCATGGAGTAGACGAGGTCTCCGGTTGATTCATCGTAGACGGAAACGACGGGGGTGTCTTCCGAAAGGGTATCGATGAGCGGGAGAAAGCCGGTCGGTTCGCGGCCGTCGTTGTCGGTTTGATTGATGGTGACGGGCCAGCCGAGGAACTGTGTGCCGGTTTGCGGGAACTCGGGGTCGGCGTGGATGGGCCAGGATTCGAAGGTGATTTCACGCGTTGTTTTATCGACGCGGATGATGCCGTAGCCCGCTCCGCGGTCGTGGAGGTTGGCGGGGTCGATGCCACGGGTTTGATCGTAATATTCGAGAGGGTTGGCGGCGGCGACGACGCGTAGGTGGCCGGGAAAGTCGGAGGTGAGATTGGGCTGGCCGGTGGGGAGGGTGCCGTTTCCATCAAGATAAAAGTCGCCCGTGTAGGGGCTCTCGGTCGTGGTGCGGCCGGGGGAGTTGTGGACGGGGTCCCAGACGCGGGGGAAGAAGTTCGACATCGCGGGGGAGGCGAAGGAGTAGCCCGCGTCGGCTGGGCCATCGATCCCGTGGTGGACGAGGGAGGAGAGGTGCTGGTCTCCGGCGAGTTGGAAGCTGCGCGAGAGGCGGAGGAGGTCCCAGGCTTCCTCGCGGCGATGGCTGGGCCAGCCGTGGGAGTCGCGGTCGTTGAGGCTAAATCCGTAGCCGGTGGAGGCGTGGGTGTGGATCATGCCGAAGGGGGATTGGGAGACCGCGCATTTGACGCGCTGGCCTTTCCAATCGGTGGCCCAGGCACGGAGGAAGTCTTTTTGGCGTTGGCCGAGGAGGACTTGCTCATCGGGATCGGTGGGGAATTCTTGGCTGCCGGTTTTGAATTTTCGGTCCTCAAGAACCGCGAAGCCGACCTCGCCGTAGCTCATGCCAGTGAAGTAGACATTGATTCCTTGGGCGACGGGGGGCGCGGGTTGGGTGGGATGGTAAGGATCGGGATTTGGGAGGTGGCTGGAGTGGGTGCGGTCGACAAGGCGGACCCAGGAAGCGGCTTGCTCGTAGCCGCCGGTGCGCTGGTCATCGGTGGCAATACCGCCTTCTCCCCAGAGGTTCCCTTGGAAGACGTCGTGATCATCTGGGATGGAAATTGTGGGGATGTCCTTGGCGAGATCGCGCGCTTGGAGGACCCAGAGATACCACTTGTAGAGGTAGTCGTGGTGGAGATTAAAGGCACCGCTGAAGGCATCTTTTGAAGTGGGCTGGCCTTCGTAGATCTGGTCGCCGAGGGCGAGGAGGACGTGGGGCTGATGCTTGGTGATGTGCTCGTAGGATTGCACGTGAGGGTGCCACATTTTGACGGGAGACCAGTCCATGGAATCAGACTCGATGCTAATGTCTGCGATTCGCTGGCAGGAGGTGTTGGCGATGATGATTTCGTTTTCCTCGACCGGGTTGTGTCGCACGGTGCCGTGCCAGTGATAGGTGGCGCCATCGACCTGCACGCCGACGCGGTAGGGGGTGTCACGGTTGTCATCCCAGAAAGGAATGGTGAAGGTGGCGGTGTAGGACGAGACGTCATCGGTGTTGTCTATCTGAGTAGTCGCGATTTGGGACCAGGTGCCATTGTTTTCAATCTCAAGAGTGACCGGAGGAGTGGTCGCTAGATCGACAGGCGGAAGGTGGGCCGAAAGTTTCAGCTCACCCCAATTCAGGCTGTAGAGAGTGCCGATGATGGCGAGGCTGCGGTCGGGCTCTGGCTGCAGGGCGGTTCCGGTTCCGGTGAAGTCATCGAACCAAAAGGCGGTGCCGCTGGTTCCACGGTTGGAGAGGAGGCCGAAGGAACCGAGAATTCTGTCTGATGGGACCGTGGTGGTGGCTTGAGAAATGAGGTTTCCACTGGCTCCGCGTGACTGGATGGCGAGGGCATATTTGCCGGTGGAATCGTTGTAGATTCCGGTGAGAGTGAGACGTGCGGTGGATGGAAAACTTCCGGGGTTGGCACCAGCGGCCACAGGGAGAATTCCACCTTGAGAAAGATCCTCGATGATGGCGGTTCCGGTGTTACTGAGGCCGAGGAAGGTGCCGAAGTCGCGGCCGAGTCCATCGTGCACGAGCATCGATCCTCGCCAGTCGAGATTCGGTCCGGCACCGATGAGGAAGCCGGTGCGGGCGTTGCTGCTGATAGAGCCGGCATCGACTCCGGTGTTCACGGTGAGGGTGAAGTCTCCGCCATTTCCACGCATGGAAGTGCCGACGCGGTGGAGGGTGCGACGGGGCTTGGTGACGAGGGAGCAATTGACGCGGTTGTTTTTCACCTCCCAATCTTGAAGGCGGTTTCCCCAGTATCCGGGGCCGGGCCAGACGCGGTCGGGTGCGGAGTTCCAGTCAGAGGAAAAGGAGCCGTCAGGAAGAGTCGCGGGGTAGTGGTCGAGGCGGACGTTGTCGACGTAGCGCTTAAGAGAGTCTCCTGAATTTGGGCCTCGGAAGCGGACGCCGATTTCTTTTCCCGCGTGGGTGTCAGCTGAGCCTGCGGGGAGGATGAGGTGGTAGTGTTTCCACTCGGTGACGCTCTTGGAGGTTCCTTCAAAGCTTCGGGTAGCGATGACTTCGGGGCTGCCATTGTTGTCGACGTATGCTTCGACGGTGAGGCTTCCGATTGGAGAGGCCGGAGGAGCAGGCGGAAGCGGGGGATTGCTGTCGTTTACGGAAAGAGTGAAATCTTCCACGCGGCCGTAGCCTGCATTGTCGCCATTGTCCTGCGAGGTGAAGGCTACGAAGAGTCGCTTGCCGTTGGTTGATGCGGGGATTTGATTGAAGTTTGCGGTGAAGAGCTGGAAGGCATTGTTATTGGTCGATCCCGGAGTGGTCAGGGTCTGGAGGACGGTGCGATTGCCATCGATGCTGTTATCTGCGGTGGTGAAGATGAAGGTCTCGACCCGGTCGTTTGCATCGTCCCACATGAAGGCATCGCGCCAGCGGAAGGAAACGGTGAGGACATCGCCAGTGGAGAGGTCATAACCGGTGTCATTTGCGAAGACAGGCGTGTTTGTGCCGTTGTTCCGAAGGACGGCACAGCGGGTTCCATCGAAGAGGATATTAGTGCGGGTGCACTCGTAGCTTTGATTGCCGGTGAGGTTGAACCACGAGGGGGTCTCAAGAAAGGAGCGGGTGTCTCCGATGAAGTCATCTTCATTGAAATCACCATTCCGGACGTTGGGTCCTACGAGGACAGGGTTGAAGAGAGAGAGGAGGAAGTTGTCGAGATTGGCGGTGCCATTTCCACTGGAGTTTCCATCGACACCTTCGATCAAGGCGAAGAGTTTTTTGCCATCGGCGGCAGCAGGAATGGGGGCGAAGCTTGCGGAAAATTCTTGGTAGGTGGAATCGGTGAGGGAAGTTCCGGAGAGGAAGGATTCTAAGTCGTTTCGGATTCCGGTGGGGCTGTCATCCGAGGTGGTAAAAATGGTGACTCGGATTTGGTCCTCGGTGTCATCCCAGCCGGGGCCATCGCGCCATGAATAATCAAGCTCAAGAATTTGTCCCTCGGTGAGGGTGTAGCCTGTTTCGACTGCAAAGAGGCGATCTCCGGAGTCAGTGATGGCTGCGTTTCGCGAGTTGTCGGGGCCGGGGAGGCCTCCGGTGAGGGTGGTGGCTTGCAGAGATTGGTCGCTCGCGAGATTGAACCAATTTGGAGTTTCGGCAAAGCTGCGGGAGTCGCTTAAAGATGTATCACCATTGAAGTCGCCATTGAGAAGGGCGCCTCCTGCAATGGCATTGGCCGGGATGAAGGAGTCGTCGGGACTCAATGCTGCATCGAATCTGATCGAATAGGCTGAGCCTATTTCGATTTGGTGGCTGCTGAGTTGTTGCGCTGATTCGCTGTCACTGAAGAGAATTTTCCAGCGACCGTTTCCGTAGTCGGCGTCTCCATCGGAGAGAAGTCCGGTGCCCTCCCATCCGAGGAGTGATGTATCAGAAATGGGGGTGCCGTCGGTCCCATCGTTGATTTCAAGAGAGGGGTTCGAGAGCGGGATTGGATCAGCCACTACCCAAGTGGCAGTGAGCAGCAGAAGGGCAGGGCTTTTCATGGAGGGGGAACGTCGTCTTAGTTTGAAATGACGCGATAGAAACTGCTGCTTTCCGCGGCATTTCCATCGACGAAAGTGAATTGGATTTGGCCAGGGAAAGAATCACGATCACCTCCGCCGTTGAGCTGGGTGATGCTACTTCCTTCTGAGAAATCGAGATCCGTGTCGCTTTCGATGGCGTAGGAGCTGGCTCCACTGTCCGTGAAGCGGATGGTGACGAGGGAGTTTTCGGAATCGACACTGAGGTCAGTGATTTCGACGTCGCCGGAGGGGCCGGTCTGGAGTCGGTTGAATTGGCCAGTGATGGAGACGTCATCGATCTCTGCGAAAGAGGTCCGAGATCCTTGGGTGAGGATGCGAATCTGGACTCCATTTCCAATCCAAGGGCTATTTCGGGGGACCGCGATGGTGGTGACCGCCAAGGCCTCGTAGGTGCTTCCATCTCCCGTGATGACTCCTGGCAGCGAGGCAAGACGTGAAGCAACACCTCCCTGTCCATTGACGGGATCACTAATGAGAAAGCCGTCGGCATCGATGACTTCGACAATGATTTGAAGAGGTTGACCTGCAAAATCAGTCCCTGCTTTGGCTGAAAATCCGATTTCAAAATAATCACCCGCTTCGAGAGTCCAGTCCGACATGGGGATGACTTGCATCACTTGAGCGCGTTCATCTTCTGGAAGATCCGCGAGAAAGCCACCAGTCTGACTGTGAAAGAGGCCGGTGGCCGGAGAGGTGCTGAGAGTTGCGATGACGGAATCACCTTCTGGAGAAAAGGCGCTGACCCATGACGGAGTATCGACGAAATTTTGGCCGTCCGTGCCTTCTTCAAAGCCACCGTTTCGAAGCGATGCTTCGTGGATGCCGTTAGCGATACCATCATCGAAGTCGACGAGAAGAACCGAACCAGTTTCGTAGACTTCATTACCGGTAGAGATCGTCGCTGAGAGAGGAAGGGTGAGGCTCTGATCAGCAGGAGTCGTCTGGATGGAAATCTCTCCGGTGTAAGTGTCGAAGTTTGCTCCTCCGATGGCAGCGACTTCGATCTCGAAGATTTCGCCAGAAGCGATGACGGTGCCATCCGCCGGAGTGTCCTCGATGACAAAGATTCCACCTCCATCATCTGTGAGTGAGATGGAGTCGAGGGTGAGTGACATTGTAGCTCCGAGGTTTTTGAAAAGGACCGATTTCGATGTTCCTGCGGCAGCGGTGGGGTGAACGAGATCACCGAAAAGGTAGTCTCCCTCAGTTACGCGAAGAAGTGGATCGGTGTCGAGGGTGCCGACGGTGAGCTCGAAGTCATCAAGGCGAGCGAAGCCATTGTTATCGTCATTAAAGCTATTGATTCCTACAAAAACGGTTTTTCCAACGTGCGTTTCATCAGCAATGTAGAAGTCATTCGCTTCGACAAGTTCGTAGGTGCCATTTAAGGAGGAAATGGGAGAGTCGGTGCTGCCGATGACTGTTTGGAAACCACCGATCTCATCGGTGTCCGTGACGAAGAGTTCGATGCGGATCTTATCGACGGCATCATTCCAGTTGAAGGCATCGCGCCATTCGTAAGAGACGCTGAAGCTGTCATTGAGCGCGATGACGTGCTCGGTGCTTTGGCCTAGGATCACGTTCGCTTGGTGGCTCACTTGGGTGTTTCGGGTGCCAGAGGCATTGGGGAGATTTGTCCGTGTTGCTTGCTGGATATTAATAAGACCACCGACGCCTTCCCAAAAAGGGGTGTCGTCACTAGTCCGGACATCGGTGGGGTCCGTGTCGTCATTAAAGTCACCATTTCGGACACTTGGTCCGATGAGGATTGTCTGTGCGCTTGCTAGTCCTGAAGACGCTAGCAAGAGGGCTGCGAGAGTAAGATGCTTCTTATTCATAGGAAGTGGGTTGGTTAAGGTAATGTGTGATTGAGTGAACTCTGTGGAGTGAACTTGTTACTTGATGTTGGTGAGTTGGATCGCCTGCTCGACAGATTGCTTGCCGAGATTCTTACGCTGAGCGGGGCGGTCTGAGGAGCCTTGAGGCCAGTCGGCGGGGTGGGCATATTGGCCGTCGTCTTTGAACTCTTTTTGAAGGCGGTTTATTTCCGCTTTGAGTTCATTAAAAAGTTTGCGGTTCTCGGGTTTCGTGGCGTCTTTTTGGTCGTAGAGAAGATTGTGCTGCTCGGTGGGATCGGCTTGGAGGTCGTAGAGTTCGTAGGCGCTGCGATCCCAGTAGTGGATGAGCTTGTGGGTCTTGGTGCGGACGCCGTAGTGGGCCACGGTGTTGTGGTGGCCGGGGCTGTGGTAGTAGCGGTAGTAGAAGGTCTGGCGCCAGTCTTCCGGCGACTCGCCACGAAGCAGGGGAGCGAGGCTGCGGCCCTGCATGAACTCGGGCACGGGGAGTCCGGCGAGGTCAAGGAAGGTGGGGGCGAGATCGTAGTTACCCACGAATTGATCGGGGGTGATTCCTTTTTTGATCCCTGGTCCACGGGCAAGAAGAGGGACGCGGAGTCCGGGCTCATACATGAAGCGCTTGTCGTAGAGGCCGAGGTCGCCGAGATACCAACCGTTGTCCGATGAGTAGATGACGATGGTGTTTTTATCGAGGCCGGTTTTGTCGAGATAGCTGAGGACTTTGCCGACGTTGTCATCGACTCCCTGCACACAGGCGAGGTAGTCGCGCATGTATTTTTGATACTTCCACTTGATCAGTTCCTTGCCAGTGAGGGCCTTTCCATCGATCTCTAAGCTCATGGGTTTCTTAGAGAGCCACTGGCGCAGTTCCTTTCCCTTGAGGTCGGCGGGAGGATTGAGCTTGAGATCGCGGCGGGTGAGATCTTTTGAGACGGTCTGTTGATTCTCAGGAAGAGCAGTTGGGCGGGTGTCGTAGCTGTCGAAGAGGGTGTCGGGCTCGGGGATGACGCGATCTTTAAAGAGAGCCTTATTTCGCTCATCAGGTTCCCATGCTCGGTGCGGCGCCTTTTGGTGAAGCATGAGGAAGAAGGGTTTATCCTTCGGGCGAGCCTCTAGGAATTCGACTCCGAGATCGCCGGTGATGTCCGTGCAGTGCCCCTCGATGCTAATTTTTTCGCCAGAGGTGAGAAAGGTGGGGTTCCAATAAGCGCCTTGCCCGGGAAGGACGACCCAGCGATCGAAGCCCACAGGATCACTTCCAAGGTGCCATTTCCCGATCATTCCCGTGTGGTAGCCGCCCTTTTGGAGGTGCTTGGCGACAGTGTCTCGGGAAGGGTCGAAGCGGTTGAAGACCGGAACGCCATTGAGATGGGAATATTGACCAGTGAGGAGAGTGGCGCGGCTGGGGGTGCAGATTGAGTTGGTGACGAAGGAGTTGGTAAAGCGGGCACCTTCTTTGGCAATGCGGTCTAGGTGGGGCGTCTGATTCACCTTTGATCCATAGGAGGAGATGGCGTGCTCAGCGTGGTCATCCGAGAAGATGAAGATGATGTTCGGCTTTTCTGCAGAGAAGGCGGTGGCGGTGAGGAGGAGAAATTTAAGAATTTGTCGCATTTGAACTATGGCAACATTCCTGTCGGCCGAGGTCAAGAAGGCGAAATTCACGAAGTCTGACTAATATGAGTGAGAATTCTCGTAGATTACCCATACTTCGGAAACGTCGATTCTATGCGTCTTGGTTCTCTTTTTTGTTACTCGCTAATAGCAATGCTCTTAGGGGAATTACGTGCGCAGAAAGAGGTCCTAGATCTGCTCGATGAGCACTGCATCCGCTGCCACAATCCTGAGAAGATCAAAGGGGAGCTCGATCTGGAAAGCATCTACGAGGAGAAGATGTCGGATCACCCGGAGATCTGGGAAAAGGTGATCAAGCGGCTCGAAGCTCGGGATATGCCGCCGCATAAGTCCCGCAAGCGGCCGGAGGAGGCGCAGTATCAGGAGACGGCTCAGAGTCTCATCGAGATTCTCGATGCTTCTGCAAAAGTCGACCCTCAGCCGGGGCGGGAGGCGACTTTTCGGAGACTGACGCGACGCGAATACCAGAATGCGGTGCGCGACCTGCTCGGAGTCCAGATAGATGCTGCGGCCTTTTTACCGAAGGATGAGGAAAGCCACGGCTTTGACAATATCACCACTGGAGGCCTCTCGCCGACATTGGTAGATCGCTACATTTCTGCTGCGCAAAAGGTGAGCCGAGTGGCAGTCGGGAGCCGCTCGGAGAAGGTCGACGGCTACACGTATCGCGTCCCCGCAGACGTGACGCAGGAGAAGCATATCGAAGGTCTCCCGCTGGGGACTCGTGGTGGAGCGCTTCTGCCTTACACTTTCCCTCAGGATGGCGAATACGAGATCGAGGTGCTTCTCGCGCGCGATCGGAATGAAAAAGTCGAGGGCCTGCGCGGCTCGCATGAGATGGAAATGCTTCTGGATGGCGAGCTGTTGGAGACCTTCACCGTGAAATCAGCGAGGGACCACAGCACGATCGACAAGCACCTTAAAAAGCGCGTCATTGTCAAAGCGGGCTTACGCAATCTCGGGGTCACCTTTTTACCGAAGGGGGCGTCACTCCTCGAAAACAAGCGGCAGCCCTACGAGGCACACTACAATCTCTTCCGCCATCCTCGTCTTTCGCCCGCGATCTATCAGGTCTCGATTACGGGGCCTTATGGCGGAAAAGGCGCGAGCGAGACTGCGAGTCGGGAGCAGATTTTTGGCAAGGCGGGAGACGATCCGCGCGCCATTTTGAAGCGGCTCATGAAGCTCGCTTATCGTCGGGCGATCACGGAGGAGGATCTTACGAAGCCGATGGCATTCTATGAGAGGGCCGGTGACTTCGAGGCCGGAATTCAAGCCGCGCTGGAGTCGATTCTCGTGAGCCCAGAGTTTCTCTTCAGAGTCGAAAGGGATCCCGCCGAGGGAGGAGAAGTCTATCGGATTACCGATCTCGAGCTCGCGAGCAGACTCTCCTTTTTCCTCTGGAGCAGCCTGCCGGATGAAGAGTTGCTGAATCTCGCGATCGCGAATCAGCTCAGCGACTCCGTAATTTTAGAAGAGCAAGTCAGGCGCATGCTGGCCGACGAGCGGGCGGAGAGTCTCGTGACGAATTTTGCCAGCCAGTGGCTTCATCTCCGGAACTTGGGCGGCATCGTTCCCGATCTGCGACTTTTTCCGGACTTCGATGACAACCTCCGGCAGGCTTTCTTGCGCGAGAGTGAGCTTTTTGTAGAGAGCGTCTTCCGTGAGGACCGCAGCGTGCTGGATCTCCTCAAGGCGGATTACACTTTTTTAAACGAGCGCCTCGCCAAGCATTACGGAATTCCAGGCGTTTTCGGGAGTCGCTTTCGTCGGGTGGAACTCCGACCGGGAGATCAGCGCGGCGGACTCCTCAGGCAGGGGAGCATTCTCACCGTCACTTCCTATGCCACCCGCACCTCGCCAGTGCTGCGGGGGAATTGGGTGCTCGAAAACATCCTCGGAACTCCTGCGCCGCCACCGCCGCCCGATATTCCGTCGCTCGATGACGTTTCGGTCGACGCTTCGCTCTCGATGAGAGAAAAGCTCGCGAAGCACCGCGAGGACGCCGCCTGTGCCAGCTGTCACGATCGCATGGATCCCGTCGGCTTTGCTCTAGAGAATTTCGATGCTGTGGGCCGCTGGCGTGAGTTTGAAAATGGCGCTGCTATTGACGTCTCGGGCGGGCTTCCCGATGGCCGCACCGCTGCCGGTCTCGCCGAGCTGGAAGAAGGCTTGCTTGAAAAGCCGCATCTTTTTGCTAAAACCATCAGTGAAAAACTTCTCACCTTCGCCCTCGGGCGGGGTCTTGAGGCCCACGATGCTCCCGCGATCCGCGAGATTGTCCGTCGAGCTGAAAAAGATGAGTATCGTTTCTCCGCCATTATCCTCGGCATCACCGAGAGTGTCCCATTCCAACAGCGATCTAAATCACCATGAGCTTCATCACTAAAAAAGCGCTGCCACGCCGCACATTCTTAAAAGGCATCGGGGCATCGTTCTCGTTACCTCTCCTCGATGCGATGGTTCCCGCTGCCACGGCCTCGGAAAAGATCGCTGCGATTAACACGAAGCGCCTCGGTTATATCTTCATGCCCATGGGCTGCGATCAATCCCGCTGGACACCGCAGAGTGAAACAACCCTCGATAAGCTTTCGCCGATTCTTCAGTCACTCAAGGACGTCCGCGATGAGACCACGGTGCTCACCAATATGGAGCTGCGTCCCGCCTACCCGGGATCGCACGCCACCTCGAACTCCTCCTTTTTAAGTGCCGCGCAGGCGAAGGTCACCGAGAGCTCGGACTACTACCTCGGCACCACCGCCGATCAGGTCGCTGCGAAGCAAATCGGCCAGCAGACTCAGCTTCCATCGCTCGAGCTTGCGATGGATCTTCTGCAGACCGTCGGGCAGTGCGATAATGGCTACGCCTGCGTCTATCAAAACAACCTTTCTTGGTCCTCGCCCACCACGCCGCTTCCCGCCGAGGCTCATCCGCGTCTTGTTTTCGAGAGTCTCTTCGGAGAAGGCGGAACGCCGGAGCAACGTCGGGCAGCCTTGCAAAAGCGAGCCAGCCTTCTTGATTCCGTCTCAGAGGATATGAAGCGCCTCCAGCGAGGCTTGGGCGCAAATGATCGCGCCCGCGTCACTGACTTCCTTGATTCCATCCGCGAGGTCGAGCGCCGCATCCAGCAGGCCGAGCTTGATACTACCGAAAAGCTCCTGCCCGACCTCGATCGTCCCATGGGCGTCCCTGCGGCCTACGCCGATCACGCACGGCTCATGTTTGATCTCCAGCTCCTCGCTTTTCAGGGCGACATCACCCGTGTCACTACCTTCCAGATCGCGCGTGAGACCAGTAACCGGAGCTACCCCGAAATCGGCATTCCTGATCCGCACCATCCGCTTTCCCACCACGGGAATGACCCCAAGAAGATCGAGAAGCTCTCCAAGATCAATGCCTTCCACGTCTCGCTTTTTGCCGAGTATCTCGAAAAACTCAAAGCGACCCCGGAGGGAAATGGCTCCCTCCTCGACAACTCGCTCCTCCTCTTCGGCAGCGGCATCGGAAACCCGAACGTCCACGATCACACCAACCTTCCCATCATCGTGGCCGGTGGGGGATCGAGCGGCATGAAAGGCAACCGCCACATCCGCTACGAGAAGCCTGAGCCCCTCGCGAACCTCCACCTCAGTCTGCTCGATAAGGCCGGCGTGAAACTCGACAGCTTCGGCGATAGCACCAGAAAAATCAAAGGCCTCTTTGAGCCACTCGGGATTTAGCCATGCGTCGTTTCCTTTTCATCGCGCTCATCTCTCTCGCTCGCGCAGCCTCGCCTGATGGCATGACGCCGTTGCTGGAAGCCGCGCACAAAGATGACACCGCACTCGCGAAACGTCTTCTCGATTCTGGAGCCGCGCCTTCTGCTGAGAATCGCTACGGCATCACTCCTCTCTACCTCGCTTGTCTCAATGGCAATGGCGATCTTGTCACCGCGCTTCTCGAAGCCGGAGCGGACCCCAATGCTGCCATCGTTGGAAAAGAGACCGCGCTCATGACCGCAAGCCGCACCGGAAAGATCGGAGCCGTTGAAGCGCTCCTGAAAGCCGGAGCCAAGGTCGATGCCCGTGATAAAAGTGATCAAAGCGCCATCATGTGGGCTGCTGCCGAGGGCAATCTCGAAGTGGTAAATGCTCTCCTCGCGGCTGGAGCCGATCCTTTTCGACAACTTAAGAACTCGGGTTACAGCGCCTTCTTTTTCGCCATCCGTGAAGGAAAGACCGCGCTCGTCCGCCTTTTGTTAGAAAAAGGAGCTGATCTCGGCGAGGTCATGAGTCATGAGAAGGGCAGGGGAGATTTAGCCCGTCCCAAGACAAGCCCTCTCCTTCTGGCGGTCGAAAATGGTCACTACGATCTCGCCACCGAACTTCTCGAAGCTGGCGCGGACCCGAATGACACGCGCACCGGTTTTAGCGTCCTTCACAGCCTCACCTGGATTCGGAAGCCCGACATTGGCGAATCATCCGATGGCGATCCAGCTCCCGAGGGTTCTGGCCGTCGCGACAGCCTCCAGTTCGTCCGCGAACTCGTGAAGCACGGTGCTGACGTCAATCTCCAGCTCAAGAAAGGGAGAAAAGGCGGAAATGGGCGCGTCAGCCAGATCGAAGCCACGCCTTTATTCCTCGCTGCTGATCGTGCTGATCTTCCCTATATCAAACTACTCGTCGAACTTGGCGCAGATCCGCTCCTGACGAATCGGGATGGAACGACGCCCCTCATGGTCGCCGCCGGAATCGGAAGCTTCGCCCCCGAGGAAGAAGCGGGAAATGAGGTCGAGTGTCTCGCCACCGTCAAATACCTCGTTTCAAAGGGCGCTTCGGTCAACACCGTAGATACCAAGGGCGAGACCGCGATGCACGGCGCGGCCTACAAGAATCTCCCGACCATGGTCCACTACCTCGATGCCCAAAAATCGGACATCAAGATCTGGAACACTAAGAACAAGGACGGCCGCACTCCACTCCTCATCGCCGAGGGCTATCGCCCGGGGAATTTCAAACCCTCCTTCGAGACCATCGACGCGTTCGAAAATGTGATGAAGTCAAAAGGCGTCGCCATCCCTGACGGACCGAAGCCGAAGAAGACCAACTACGGTGAGTGAACCTAGTTAAGGGTCACCTTTAATCTCAGAAAGCGCCTAGCAGTCCCTGCGATAGGTGAATCGATTCGGTAGAGATCAGGGCTGACTTGGGTAGACTGCTCATCAGTCCAGCTAATCAGGTCAGCCGAGGATTGAACCTGAAAGATGACATCGCTGCGGCTAGGGCCTCGTTGAAAGCTGATCGTGGAGAATCCGCCGACGACTCCGCCACTCTGAACAGCATCGGGGTTCGAGACCGAAGGATCGGTCCCGAGGGCATATTCCAGAAGCGCGCTGAGGCCGTCCTGATCAAGATCTTCATCTTCACTGGTGACTCCATTCATAGTCGCCCAAGCTTGGTAGGATTCGACTTGTGGCATGTCGGCGATGCCGGGACCACCACCGAAACTAGAGTGCGTTCCCCAGTTTTCAGGGAGTGCACTATTCGGGTTGGTGGACGGGTCTAGGAGAATCATCGAGTAGCCGCTACCATCGGGTTGAGTGGGCCATGGTTCGTCGTCGGTATAAGAAAGACTGTGAAGAGCTCCTACGCCTGTCAGCGAGAGGCTGATGAAATCGTCACTGTTAGATAGATTTCCAGAATATTCACCACCGATTGCTACGCCATTTCCATAGCGCACGGCGAAGGCTTCAGGATCCTTTACTAGCACGACGCGACCTCCGGCAGCGAGGATGGTATTATCAGCGAAAGCGAAGCCGATTCCGGTTGAGAAATGGACCCCCGTGGTAGACGCCATTAAAGTAGATGTGCACGAAACGTCCGTGTGCTGAGATGTTGCCCATCTCTAGCATGGTGTCGTCGGTAAAGCGGTTCGAGAGATAGGCTCCGCGGTTGATCATGTCGTGGTTACCGGCGCGAACGTCGAGGCTGTCGAAATTGCTCGTCGGCGGGATGGTGTAATCAGTCTCTTCAAAGAGAGGGAACTTAAGGCGGCTCGGGCCGTAGAGTGAGCGGAAGTGGAGGCGGAAGCTGCGCTTATGAAAATCGGTTACGTAGGAGCCGAAACGGACGGCGCCGGCATCGATTTGCTTGGAGCCGGATTCGAAGTTCAGAAGCTCGATGGAAATGGGGCTCTCGGTGCGGTCGATGTCCGAGCCATCGAAGCTTAACGAGATCGTCGGGATCGCGGTCAAGGCATCGATCATCTGTGGGCCATAGACCGAGCTCTGGGTGATGGTTGTGCTCATCTCAGGCTGATTCACCACGTCGGCAGGGAAGAGATAAGTGTGAGTGTCGATATTTGTTGATAGGAAGCGGTCTTTGTAAGCGATCGCTCGGACAATGGTGGTCTCACTGATCGAAATTGGACCGCTATAAATGATTCCGGAGTTCTCGCTGGGGATCGAACCATTGGTGGTGTAGCGGATCGTTGCCCCGTCGGTGAGGGTGGAAATAACGAGGCTGATCGGTGCATCGTAGAGGCCGCGATTCATCGAAAATTTGGTGTCCAGAGTGATGCCAGTCACACTCGTTCCATTCGCTTCGCCCGGAGTCGGAGTGGGGTAGAATTGACCACTGTAGGAAATATCAGTGAACTGCTCGGGGTAGTCCATGAACTCGCTGGCGATGGTCGTGCCATCTGGCTTTACAAGAGCGAGGTAGCCTCCAGCGCTGGATTGGAGTTTGAAATTTGTGTGGAGTTCGCCAACCACTGGAGCGCGATTTTTTCCGAAGCAAAGACGATGATGCGTCCACCATTCGCGACCTCGGCGGCGGGCGGTTCCCACTTGGTAAGGAGGAGGGGGTCGTCGGTGAGGAACCAGCCACCTAGGTCTCCGGTGACGCCTGAGGTGTTCTCGATCTCGATCCAGTCAGGTTCGTCACCATCTGCATCGGTGAGGGTCTCGTCGTTGTCAGCGAGAAACTCACTGATCGTGGCATTGTCGAGAGTTGCTCCGTAGGTTGAGAGACAGAGTGTTGCGAAGAGTAGAGGAAGCCGCCAAAACATGGGCCAGCCTAATCTTCACCCTTAGCTCTGGCAATTTAGATCTTCATTTAGTCTCGATTTCTAGGTTCCACAGAATGTTTCTTGAACAACTTCTTCGGGAGTCGGTGCCGCTTCAAGCTCACTGAGCTGATTATTTTCTTCAAAGGGCGTCACCCAAGCCTCGGCGAGGCGGTTGAAAAGAGAAAAGTCATCCTTGTAGGCGGCCTGAATTGCTTGCTCGACCCGATGGTTCCGAGGAATGCGGATAGGGTTGGCTTGTCGCATTTGTCCCAAAAGCTCAGCGGGTTTTGCGAGGGTCTGCCATTTTTTAAACCAAAGCAAAAAAGGTGACTGATCTTTAAAAAGAGAGGCTAGTTCGGCTGGATCGGTCCCGGAGGCAACTTGCGTGAGTTGGCGGAAAAAGATGGTGAAATCGATCTCCTGAGTGGCGAGGAGGTCGAGGGTTTCATCGACAAGTTTCGGATCGGAGTCTGAAGGCAGCGCCAACTTTTCGCGGAAGCGGTGGAGGTAGTGCTCTTGGAATTGTGGGGCGAATTTCTTGAGGGAAGTCTCGGCCAGTTTAATCGCAGCATCTTGATCGGAATCGATGAGGGGGAGGAGGGTCTCAGCGAAGCGGGTGAGATTCCAGTGCGCCATGCTGGGCTGATTTCCCCAGGCGTAGCGCGCGTTGCGATCGATCGAGCTGAAGACGCAGTTTGGGTGAAATTTATCAATGAAGGCGCAGGGACCGAAGTCGATGGTTTCGCCGGAAATGGCGCAGTTGTCCGTGTTCATCACCCCGTGGATGAAGCCGACCGACATCCACTTTGAGATCAGCGAGGCTTGTGCTGAAATGATGGCGTCGAGAAGATCGAGGTAGGAACTCGCCTCTGGGTAGTGTCTTTCAATGGTGTAGTCGGCGAGAATTCGAATCGCTTCGGTATCTTGGCGAGCAGCAAAATACTGAAAAGTGCCAACGCGGATGTGACTGCTTGCGACGCGGGTGAAGATGCCGCCGGGGACCGAGCCTTCTTGGCGATAGACCGCTTCACCAGTGGAGACAGCCGCGAGGGCGCGGGTGCTGGGGATGCCAAGCGCGTGCATCGCTTCGCTGACGAGATATTCGCGGAGGACGGGGCCAAGGGCGGACTTACCATCGCCACCTCGGGAGAAGGGCGTGCGGCCGGAGCCTTTTAGCTGGAGATCGCGGCGTGCGCCGGAGGAGTCGATGAGCTCACCGATCAGGAGAGCGCGGCCATCGCCGAGCTGGGGTGAAAAGTTTCCGAACTGGTGGCCCGAGTAGGCTTGGGCGAGGGGACTCGCTTCAGCGGGGACGCCATTTCCAGAAAAAAGGGCGAGACCATTAGGGCCTTCCAGCCAGTGCGGGTTGAGACCAAGTTCTTTGGCGAGAGAATGATTGAGTCGAAGAAGCTGAGGGTCGGGGACGCTTGCTGGGTTCTGTTTTTCGTAGAAGCGCTCCGGGAGGCGGGCGTAGCTGTTATCGAAGGGAATTTTCACGGTTACTTCCTCATCGATTTCGCGATTTCAGCAGCCAGCTGGTCCACGAGTTCGCTCTGCGCCGAGACTAGTGCATCGTAGCCATCACCCCTCAAAGGAGCGGTGAGGGTGGTTGTGTTACTGGCGATCAGATTTCCGACCGGTAGGCGGTAGAGACGCCAAGAGGCTTCCATGAAGGCGTCGCCATCGGTGGTGCCATGGAATTGGCTCAAGTCGACGGTCACCTGATAATCGAGTTCATTATTCGTGTCCCAGGGGTAGGGTTGGATGCGTCCGGTGCCGGTGCGGCGGCCGAGATTGATTCCTAGGACGCGGCCGAAGTTGTCATCAAGCTCGCCCGCCCACTGATGGTAGTCCGACATTTCAATCTGATTCGGGCTGGCTTGGAAGAGGACGTAAGGACGCTCAACGAGATAGTTCGCGGCGATGATGGGGCCGATCCCGAGGCCAACACCTTGGCGATTCGGAGCCTGCCCGGCGGGGGAGAGGACGTAGTAGCTTGTTGTCGTGGAGCTACAGGAAAGGAGGAGGCCGAATAAGAGGCCGAGGATGGAAAAACGAGCAGTCATGAGAAAGGGAGGTTAGCGGCGGGCGCGGGGGATTTTCTTCGAGTTCGGGTCTTTTCCAAAGATCAGCGAGTTGGGCTTGTCGGCGATCTCGGTCGTCATGCGGTCGATGGATCGGGTGACTTTGCGCAGCTCATCCATGGTGCGGAGGAGGTCGCCATAGATCGCTCCTTCATTTGAAAACGGCTTCATGCTTTTATTGAGCTGGGCGAGTGAAAGACGGATGTCACCGGGGAGGGCTTTGGTGTCGGTGCTATTCATGACCTCGTTGAGCGCGGTCATCATTTCCTTGGCCTGCGTCATCGTGAGCTTGGTCTCGGCAAGGACTTCATCAGTGTCGCCGAGGCTGTCTTGGATATCGCGCATCGTGTTGGTTGCTTCTTTTGCAGCATCGGTGAACTCTGCCAGAAGCGGCTCTACTTCGAGATCGTTGAGCTTTTTGAGGAGCTCTGCGACGCTATCCTCAAGGCGGCCAAAGCCGGTTTCGACGCTGGGGATGATGAGGCAGTCATCGATCTGCACGATCTCAGTTGGCGGGATGTCGGGGTAGTAGTCTAGATCAACGTAGAGCTGCCCAGTAAGGACATTGCTGGTCTTTAGGGAGGCACGTAATCCTTGGGCGAAGGCTTCCTTGATCCCTTCGAGACCTTCATCGCGAAGGCCTTCTGGAAAGTGACGTTTCAAGAGGTCGTCGTTGAGTTGAATGAGAACTGGCGTCTTTTCAACAGTGGCATGGGAGACGAGTTGATAGGAAATTTCGCTCACGCGCCCGACACGGAGACCCCGGAATTCGACCGGAGCACCTGGATTGAGGCCTCTCACCTGTTCTTCGACGAGAATGAGAAGGTCAGCTGCGCTCTTGAATCCATCCGCATCGGCACCATTGGTGTCTTCGAATAGAGTGAAGCGATTCACTACTGATGGCAGTTCGAAGCCGTCTGGGAGACCATCGGGAACACCGAAGTTGATACGGCCTGACACCAGAGAGTCGAGAGAGGGGAGCTCCAGTTGGAAGCCACTGGTATCGACTTTGAGATCGATCCCATTGTCTCGCCAGAAGCGCGTCTCGGAGTTGACCAGCTGCGCAAAGCGCTCCTCGATAAATATTCCGAACTCGGTGATGCGGAGATTAGGGTCGAAGAAGCGGCTCTCCACTTTTCCAACCTTGTTTTCCATGAAATAGATGCCGCTACCGACGTCGATCGAACCTGGCATTTCTGAGATGAGGCTGAGGCGAAGTCCTGGGACGGTGCTTGGAGTCAGCGGAGGCTGTTCTTCCCCAATAAAGGAAAACTTTTCCTCACCAGGCTGTCCGGGATCAAGCTCGATGTAAGCTCCGCTTAAAAGGGTGCCCAGTCCTGATATGCCCGCGCCTGTAATGCGGGGGCGGACGACCCAGAACTTCGATTGCTTTCGAACAAGAGCGACGTGTTCGCTATTGATGCGCATCCCGATGCTCACGGTGAGATCCTTAGGGTCGAGCTTGATCGATTCCACCTTGCCGATTTTAACGCTCCGACAACGCACCTCGGTCTTGTCAACGGCTAGGCCCTCGGCGTTTTCAAAGGAAACCGTAACAAGTTCACCGCGTTCAGTCACGCTGCGATTCACCAGCCAGATGCCTAGAAAAAGCCCTAGAATCGGGATGATCCAGACCTTGCTAATCTTTCGGTCACGAGAGACCGCTGGCTTGGTGCTCTTGGTGTTTGTAGAATCTTTCATGACGATTTGAGTTTAGCGCGGTAGTTGTCCCAGATGATTCTAGGGTCAAATGCGTGAGCCGCAAGCATGGTGAGGATGACCATGAGGGCGAAGGAGACGGCTGCTGCCCCAGGCTTGATCGACATCAGGTTCCCCATTTGGATGAGTGCTACGAGAATGGCGACGACGAAAACGTCAACCATCGACCAGCGGCCCACGAGTTCGGTGAGCCAATAAATCTTATTGGCGCTCTTGGGATTCGTGGTCACCCAACCTTTCGCGAGGGCGCAGAGCCAGGCAAGAGCGAGGAGTTTGAGTCCGGGGATGAGGACACTGGCGATAAAAATAATGGAGGCAACGGGATAGGCCTTCATACCCCAGAAGATCGCGACTCCGCCTAGAATCGTGCTCGGTTCGGTCGCTCCAAGCTGGGTGACGACCATGATGGGCCAAATGTTTGCAGGGATGTAAGCGAGGATGCTTGCAATTAGAAGAGCGGTGCAGCGCTGGACGCTATCGGTTTTGCGAGAGTGCATCGGCGCATGACAGCGAGTGCAGTGATGCTCGTCCATGCTTCCGATCTGGGTGCAGACATGGCAGCTGACTTTTCCAAGTTGACGAGCACTTTCTAACATTCCACGCCTCCTTCCACGGCGAGCTTGTCATTTTTCTTTCGAGCGATCGCGACCTCGATGCGATCCCATAGCTCGATCCTGTCGATTCCTCCGACGGAAGCCGCGATGCTCAGCATGAGGGCGATCATTGACCAAAAACCGAGCCCCATTGTGATATCGGCGAGCTTCATGAGCTTGAGAAGGCTCACCATCGTGCCCAGAAAAAATACCTCAACCATGACCCACGGCTGCACAGTCTGAAAGATGCGCGCGGCGAGTTCCATCCCTGGAAGAGCGCGCCCATTCGAGAGAGGGACACAGAGGTAGAGCAACGAAACGAGAATTGTGAGAGGGAGGAGGAAGATAAATACGAAGACAGCGAGCGAAATAAACTCGCCGCCCTCAAGCCAGAGACGAAGGACCGTTTCACCCGCATTGACGGTCATGGAATTTCCTTGCGCGTCCATCGTGATGAAGGGAAGGAAAAGCATCCCGAAGAAGAAGATGATACCGGAAAGTCCGAAGGCGATCGCTCGCTCTAGGCTCTGTGGGCGGTTTCGGTAGAGCAAGCTGCCACAGGTGAGGCAGCTTGCGGATTGTCCTTCCTCGATCAATTCCACCTTATGCAGCGAGTCACAGAAGTGACAGGCGACTTCATGGCCCTCATCGCGCAAGCGAGGCCAAGTCTGACGGTGGAGGAGGTTCACAAATTAAAAGGGTAACATTTACTCGGAAGGAGCCTGATGGACCGTGATCTGGGTGAAGGGGATGCCCCAGTCTTGTTCATTGCAGACATCGACACAGACGCGCTGGATGATGCGGTGGAGTTGGGAATATTTCGACGCGGCTTCTCCGGTGAAGTCGGCGAGGACTTCATAGTCGAGCGAGGAAGCACCCGCGGACTTGAACTGGACCGAGACATTTTTTACTAAATTATCCCCCAGCATTTCAATAAGTTCCTGATTGAGGCGGGTTTCAAAGATAAGAGGCACCTCGGAGGTAGAAATTCCCTGATGTTGATAATCGATTCCAAAGATCGAATTGATCCGAAAATTCCGGGAAAGGTTGGTCGGTGCCATGTCCAGAAACGATCCAGTGGGATAGAACTTCCGAGCGCCTCCGAGACGGATAATTTCGACAAACTCGGGAGTTTGTTCGATGACACGTCCGAAGGTTTCATCAGAAAGCACGACCCATTCGCCATTTGTGCAGGGGAACCAATCTTCGGATTCTGAGACGCGTGAACGGAGTTCAAGGAGGTCTTTAATCGGTAGGCGACGCACTCCGCCTTTGAGTGCTGGATTTACCAGATCGGTGTAAACGTTGATGTTCTTTACCTCCCAAGGGAGACCCTCATAGATGACGCGCTCGCCTTCGCGAACTGCTCCGAGGTTGAGCATCAGCTTTACCTGCTCGATCACCTTGGGAAAAGCTTCCTTGCTGACCCACAAGGTGCCCACCGCAAAAAGTAGGGCCAGTGTCAAGAGCAGCCAGTCGTTCGCAAGATAGAGAACGAGAATCGCCCCGAGAAGCGCAAGAATAAAGCCAGAGATCAGAAAGATGAGATCGACAATCCGGGTCGAAAGGCTGCGGCCTTTCGCTCGATGAAGCGGGCTGATTTTTTGAAGCAGACGGCAGCCCTTTTTTGTCACGAAAAGGATCACTCCGAAGACGAGGAGAGCGATCAGGAGGTGAAGGCCCCGGCTCCTGAAGAAGGATTCCACCATGTTCGAGAGAGATTCGACAATAGGGACGCTGCGCTTCTGGAGATCATCCCGCTGGAATTCCAGAACCTCGAGGTTTAGCTCCGAGTCCTTCTCTTTTTCTTTCCACCGTTCTAATCGTTCATCGATGACTGTAAGGACGGATTGGTTCTGCGAGGTCTTCTTGCGCTGTTCCAAGGCGGCGACGATGGTCGAATTTGTCTTCTGTCGCTCTCGGGCCTCCCTGATTTTCTTATTAAGAGTCTCCATGTCCCTAGGACCTGAAGTGGCATCTTTCAGCTCTTCCATCAGAGGGCGCATCAGTTCAGTGATTTCTCCAGAGAGGGAGAGGGGAACATCGAGTGTATCGTCGACGGCGGCTAGGTCCACATTTGCGGCGACCGAGATGAACTCAGTGCGCAGTTGGTCAAGGCGGGCCTGTTCGGCGGTGATATCCTCGTTTTTGGCGGCCCGCTCATCTTCATTTTTGAGTTTGGCGAGGTCCGTTTCGAGTTTGTCCAGCTTGCCCGTAGTTTTGGTGATTTCGGTCGCGAGCGATTGCAGCGCAACCTGCTGCTTATCGAGAGGAAGGACCGGCTTATTTGGAGGAGTTTCCTGAGTCTGCGCGTGTGCTGTAAAGCAGACAAGGAGAGCAAATATACCGAGCAAAAATCGCGTCATTCTAGAAGGGGAAAAAATTTGGAGGAGCCGACAGACTCTCAGGTGAAATCGTTGCTGGGAATGGGACAAAAGCCAAGTCAGCAGTTCGGTAGTTCTAGACGTAAAAAAATGAGGCCGTCTTATGACGATCTCATTTGCAAAAA
>JBDMZE010000013.1:0-210529 GCA_039769075.1 Akkermansiaceae bacterium
GCGAGGTAATGGTTCGCGAGGTAATGGTTCGCGAGGTAATGGTTCGCGAGGTAATGGTTCGCGAGGTAATGGTTCGCGAGGTAATGGTTCGCGAGGTGCGTTCTTGATCTCGTCATGTGAAATCTCCCTAAAGTGATCAGGGCTTGTTCTGCTCTCGGGAAGCGACTATTTTAATTGAACTCTATGAAGACTTTCTTTCTGACCGCGATGATGATTCTGCCTCTGTTGGGGCAGGAGGATAAAAAGGTGCCCGAGATACGACCGAACATCATTTTTCTGCTGGCGGATGATCAGAGCACCTACTCGGTGGGGTGTTATGGTAATAAGGACGTGCAGACTCCTCAGATGGATCGGCTTGGGGCTGATGGGATGATTTTTGATCGTCACTATGACACGACTCCGATTTGCATGGGGAGCCGGGCCAACATTTTCACTGGAAGATACGAGTATAAGACGGGGTGTAATTTCCTCCACGGGGATATGAGCGCAGAGCTTTGGGATAAGACTTATCCGGTGGCACTGCGGAAGTCGGGTTATCTGACAGCCTTTGCGGGGAAGTTTGGAATCGAGGTGGATGGTAAGGGGATCTGTGAGGAGGAGTTTGATTTCTATGGAGGTGGGAAGGGGCAGACCCAGTATGCGACGGCGAAGAATCCTTCGATGAAGAAGTATGCGAAGGAGTATCCGCACTCGACGTTGTCGTATGGGGCGTTTGGTCAGGATGTGATTCGTGATTCGGTGGCTCAAGAGAAGCCGTTTTGCTTATCGATTAGTTTTAAAGCGCCTCACAAGCCGGCGACTCCGGATCCTCAGTTTGATCACGTCTACAAGGGAAAGACCTTTCAGAAGCCTTCGAATTATGGAAGAGAATATGGCGAGCACCTTTCTCCTCAGAGCAAACAGGGGCGGCAGTATGAGCGCTTCGAGTCGTGGGGGTATGACAAGAAGTATGATGAGGTGATGGCGACTTATCATCAGCAGATTTATGCGATTGATGTGGCGCTGGGAATGATCCGTGAGGAGTTGGTTAAGCAGGGCGTGGATAAGAACACGGTCATCATTTACACGAGTGACAATGGCTTTATCTGCGGATCACACGGCTACGGCTCGAAGGTGCTTCCGATGGAGGAATCATCTCGGGTTCCTCTGATGATTTTTGATCCTCGCTGCGAGAATGCGGGGAAGAAAATCCGCTGTCAGCAGCTGACGGGGAATATTGATTTTGCGGCGACGATTCTGGAGCTGGCAGGGCTTGAGGCCTTCGAGAACATGGACGGTAAGAGCCTAGTGCCGATTCTCAAAAAGCCGGAAGAGGGCGGACATGAACGACTGGCCATCATGAATACTTATCCTCATCCTGCTACGACGAGTCTGAGCATTGTCTCCGGGGAGTTCAAATACACCTACTGGTGGTTTGAGAATGACGAGATGAAGGCGGCAGAGGAGCTCTTTAATTTGAAGAATGATCCGGGTGAGCTGACCAATCTGACGGCGAGTGAAATCGATAAAAAATCACTGGAAGCAATGCGGGTGAAGTATGATGAGCAGCTCAAGCACTGGAAAGACGAGGGAGTAAAAAATCCCCGCTACCAGAGATACGTGACCCTTTTTGATCGTCATATTTCGAAGGCTGAAAAGGATAAGGTTCCAGATCTCGCCATGACACCCAAGGCAGTCGGGGGTGAGGTGCCTGAGAAGAAAAAGAATCGAAAGAAGAAGTAGAACGCTTTCTTGGGATTAATTGAGGCCGCTGGGCATCTTGGGTGGAGGGGTGACGGAGAGTTCAACTTGGGCGTCGGTGCGTCCTCCGATATCGGTCTTGGTATACATCCCTGGGTGGATGTCTGAAGCAGCAAGCCAGTAGCGGAGCTCGTAGTTATGAGTCGAGGTCGGGAAGACCATGCCCATCTGGAGCTTTTTGCCATCATCGAGCATTTCCTGAACGACTGGTTTGAGAGAGTCGGCCTTGATAGGGTGAGGTGGGGTGGGGGAATCAAGTTTGGGATCATTTTCCTGCATCTGCTCCCAGATGTCATTGGAGACGGTGATTCCGTTTCCATTGAGGTCCATGGTGTAGGAAGTGACGATGTGGGCCTTGGTTCCGAAACCGATGGTCGCAGCGATGGGCTGACCAGAGAGCATGTGGGCTCCGTCGAGTTCTCCTGAGATGACGTTATCGAGAAGGGTTTTCCAGTTGGGTTGGGCGATGACTTCGACTTGAAGGCCTTCAGCTTCGAAGAAGCCTTTTTCTTTGGCGATCACGATCGGAGCGCAGTCGGTGAGCTTAATGAAACCGAACTTGAGAGTGTCCTTTTCGACATCGAGAGGTCCGGCTTGGAGGAAGCAAGCAGTGAGAAGACCGGGGAGGGTGTAGGCTATTTTTTTCATACGTTAGATCGAGTGGTCTGCCTGAACTTAAGACTGAGGCAGTGGGTCAGCGAAGAGCGCGAGATGTGCCAATTGCACAAATTTGGTATGATCTCTGCTTCCTTAATTCTCGTGATTCAGATGAATCCGCTTCATAATGACTGAACTTCCCGATTTAAGACAGGTGCGCTCACTCGTGGCAGTGGCTGAGACGGAGAGCTTTACGAAGGCCGCCGAGCGGTTGAATGTCACTCAATCTGCGGTAAGCCACTCGATTAGGGCTCTCGAGATGCAGCTTGAGATTAAGCTGGTGGAGCGAAGTGGGAAGCGGCTTGCGCTTACTCAGGAAGGATCGGTAATTTTGCGGAGGTTCCGTGCCGCGCTTAAGCAGCTTGAGTCTGCGGGCGACGATCTCGCGTTGCTTAAGCGCTGGGGGCAGGGAAGGCTCCGGGTGGGCGCGACGCATACCCTTTGCCATTATCTTTTACCGGAGGTGCTTCATGAATTTCGTAAACTCTACCCGCGCTGTGAGATCCATCTCGATTCGGGTGATACTTCGGAACTCGTCGAACTACTAGATCATGCCGAGATCGATCTCGCTTTCGGGATCGACGGACGCTGCCCTACTTGGGCACGTTTTGACGGTATTTTTCAAGACGAGATGGTCTTTGTCTTTTCGCCGGATCATGAGTGGGCGAAGCTCGAAGAAGTCGATATGGCATTGGTCGAAGGTCAGTCCTTCCTCGTTTATGCCAAGGCGAGCGAAACTTACCGCCTCTTGAAAGCGTCATTTGAAAAGGCCGGCGGACGTCTCCGGTCGAGTCTCAGCCTCGGCGACATGGGTGCGATTATGGAGATGGCAAAGGTCGGGATTGGGGTCGGCATTGTGGCTCCTTGGGCGGCACGGAAGGAAATCGAAAAAGGGGAACTCGTCTCTCTTCCACTTGGGCGGGTGAGTCGCTCCCGTGATTGGGGAATCTTTTGTCACGAGAATCGTCAGCTCACGATGGTAGAGGAGGATTTTGTTCGGATCTGTCGGAATGTCACTCAAGGGTTTCCCGGGGTAACAAGTCTTGCGACAAAGGCGGGGAAGGCTCAGGCTTCCTGAGTTTTGAAAATTACCGGAATCGATCTTTCTTTTGTTCCCGTGGTGACGCGGGTTCCACTCAAATTTGGGAATCAAACACTGACCGAAGTCAGCTGTGCCCGAGTTGCGATTCATGCAGTCGATACCGATGGTTCAACTGCGACCGGTTGGGCGGAGACTCCACTTAGCGTCGCTTGGGTGTGGCCTTCCGAGCTTGGGTATCTTGAGAGAGAAGAGCGGCTTAAGAATTTCTGTGATGTTCTCAGGGCTGATCTAGTGGCTCATGCGATCGAAGGGCACCCAATGGTGATCGGGCATGATTATATCGAGACCCGCCTTCACCCGAGACTCGATGAGGAGAATGAGGGTTTGGAAAAGGAGGCCCACATGCCCCACCTCGCGGCCTTGGTCTGCCTCTCTGCCTTCGATCTCGCGATCTACGATACTTTTGGGAAGCTTCACAATGTGGGAGCCTTTGAGTGTCTTAATAAAGAGTGGCTCGGGGATCGTGACCTTAGTTCTTTTCTTGAGTCCGATGACCGCTTTAAAGGGCGCTACCCGTCTGACTACTTCGTTGAGCCTGAAATGATCCAGCCGGTTTGGCACCTCGTAGGAGGCTTGGATCCGATCGATGAAAGCCAGCTCACCGGAGACGAGCCTGATGATGGCTACCCGGTTCTTCTGCGTGATTGGATTCAGCGAGATGGGCTCAATTGCCTTAAGATTAAACTTCGCGGAAATGATCTCGAGTGGGACTACGAGCGCCTTCTCGCGATAGGAAAAATTTCCCTCGAAGAAAATGTCGAGAATCTCACCACGGATTTTAACTGCATGGTCACTGATCCTGCTTACGTGAATAAAATCCTAGATCGCCTTAAAGAAGCGGAGCCGGAGATTTACGAGCGGATCGTCTACGTCGAGCAGCCTTTTCCCTACGACTTGGAAGCGAATCAAATCGATGTCCATTCTGTCAGCGAGCGCAAGCCGCTCTTCATGGACGAGAGCGCGCATGACTGGCGCTTCGTCCGTCTGGGCAAAGAACTCGGATGGACCAGTGTCGCTTTGAAGACCTGCAAGACGCTTACCGGGGCAATCCTGAGTCTTTGCTGGGCGAAGGAAAATGACATGACCCTCATGGTGCAGGACTTAACGAATCCTCGCTTGGCCCAAGTGCCTCATGTCCTCCTGGCGGCTTATGCGGGGACGATCTGTGGGGTGGAAAGTAATGCGATGCAGTTTTACCCGGAAGCTTCCTCTGAATTTCTCAAAATTCACCCTGGTCTCTATCGCCGCAGCGGGGGAGTGCTGGATCTCTCGACTCTTTCCGGACCTGGGTTTGGATATGCGGGAGTGGAGGGGATTTGAAAATGAAGGTTGAACGGGGAAGAGAGTAATCTCACACAGGGCAGCGGAGGATTGTTGGAGTAGGATCTAGGAGGTGGTGAATATCGAAGGGTAGGATGGAGAGTAAGAATTTTAAGAGAAGAGCCGTTTTCTTTGGGATGAGAATGTTTGTTTGGATCTTGGTTGGTTTACTTTTTCCAGTTCTTCGGGCAGGAGAACCGGAGCTCTTTGCGTTTTTCAATGGGGTGCCAAAGATGATTCTTGAGGATGAGGCAGGCTTTCTAAAGGAAGCGGGCTATGCAGGGATTAGTCAGGTTTATGAGGGGGAAGCAGGGAAGAAGTTGAAAGAGCGGGTGGCGGCTTACGAGAAAGCAGGCTTGAGGGTGCTCAGTGTTTATTTGCCTGCGACGAAGGAACCCGTTGCCGAAGAAATGGTGAAGGGGCTGACCCATCGAGGGGGAATGATCGAGCTGACGGTGAAGAAGATCGATGAGGAGATCATTGCCTCGATTCGTAAAACAGCAGCGATGGCGGAGAAGCTGGAGATCAAGGTCGCGCTTTATCCCCACGCGGGATTTGCAGTGGCTACGATGCCTCAGGCGATGGAGTTAGCGGCGAAGGTGGACCATCCCAATCTCGGGGTGATGTTTAACCTCTGTCATTTTTTCAAAAACGAGAAAGCAGAGGATTTGGAAACCGTGCTGGAGAAAACGGGCGATCATTTGTTTGCAGTGAGCACCTGCGGTGCGGATTCCGACGGGGAGAATTGGGGCGAGTTGATCCAAACCCTAGACAAGGGGACCTTTCCGCAGGAAAGGCTTTTTAAACAGCTGAAGAAGATGGGTTTTACCGGCCCGCTGAGTCTCCAGTGCTATGCGATCAAGGGAGATAAGAAGGAGAACTTGAAAGCCTCGATGAAAGCGTGGCGGGAGATTTGGAAAGAGAAGTGAATTTGTGGGATGAAAAAAGAGCAAAGGGAGGTGATCCCTTGGCTCTTGAAAGTTTTAAAGCTCTGATTGCTTACTTGCGGCTGCGGCGTCCGAGGAAGCCGAGGGCAGTGAGGCAAGGGGCGCTTTGGAAGGTTATGGGGAGAAGGGTTTTGTAAGCCCTTTGCATTGGCTGGGGGCTTCCTCCTTCGCTAAAGCTACGGCGGACAGGTGGTTGAGGGGGGCTGTGTTGCAAAGACAGGGGAGAAACGAGATCCCGTCAGGTAGGCCGAAATGAGAATCCATTGGGCGCTACGGAAGAAGATGATCTTAGGCATCCTAAGTCTCCTGAAAGAAATCCTGAAAATCAGATGCTTTGGAATATTAGGTTTAGAATTACGAATTTTCCCATTATTCGCTTCGGAAAGTCTAAAAGCAGCTTGATTGGCCTTCTCACTTTGTTAGGATCTTCTGAAAGGGAGATGGTGACTCTATCAAAGATCTCTGCACCCTTTTCTAAATACACAGCAAGAAACAAAATATTATGAAATTAAAACTAGCAGCAGGAACAATAATTCTCGCGAGCTCCGCTTTTGTGGCTCAGGGAGCATTGGTCGCTGAATATAACTTCGAAGAGGGATCAGGCACCACTGCTGTCGATTCCAGTGGCAACAGCCTTGATGGGGTCATCAACGGAGGTGCCACTTGGGTCCCAGGAGTGAATGGAACGGCACTCAATTTGGACGGAGTCGATGATTTTGTGGCTCTCCACGCGAATACCTTTAGCGGAATGGGTAGCACGGTCTCGATTTCAGCTTGGGTTCTTGGCGGGCCTAGCCATCCCGAGCGATCAACTTTCTTCTGGGGAGCGCAGAATACCGACGGATCTGGACGTCAGCTTCAGGTCCACCTTCCGTGGGATAATGGCCAAGCTTACTGGCGCGCACCCGGTGGTCAGGTTGGGGTTGTCCTGACTGCTGCTCAAACATCGGGCACATGGAATCACTGGGCATTCACCAAAGAGTCAAGCACAGGTGCGATCAAGATCTATGCGAACGGAGTAGAGATTGCAGGTGGTACAAACTCTACAAACACTTTTAGTGTGGCCCAAGGATACCTCGGAATTGACCCAAATGACGTGGCACGAGCCTACGAAGGAGCGATTGATGACTTCAAAGTTTACAATCACGAATTGAGTCTCAGCGAAGTGCAAGCTCTCGCAGGAGTTCCAGAGCCGTCTTCGGTTCTTCTGACTGCCTTGGCAGCTCTCGGCTTCATTGGCCATCGCCGCCGCTAGAGTTAGAGAATTAACGAATTACACAAAAAGGCACGCTGGAAACGGCGTGTCTTTTTTTATTTAGAAGATTTGGAGAAGGGCTTTGTAAGCCCTTTGCATTGGCTGGGGGCTTCCTCCTTCGCTAAGGCTACGGCGGACAGGAGGCTGAGGGGGGAGAGAGTGGTCCGCAGATTGAGATGATTTCCGCAGATTGGTTTTGGGGTCTGGTTGAGGGGGCAGATGCGGGGACGCAGAGCTTACTTTCCCTAGATTAGAAAACTGTAAAAGCAGCTTGATAGGGCTCCTCTCTTTGTTGAAACGGTTGAAAAGGAGCGTTTTGGTTCTGTTACAGGATTTTGAAGCCCTTTTTTAATACACAACAGAAAACAAATTAACTTATGATGAAATTAAAATATGGTGTTTTGACCGGAGCACTCTGCACTCTCATCGCATCCAACGCGGGTGCGGCTATGATTAGTTGGGGATCTGGCGTCTCCTTCTCAGGTGATACCGATGTCGACGACTCGGGAGCTACTGTTTTCGCGATCAACGGAGCAGGTGCTAACGTCACGATCAATGGGGTGAGCTTCACAGGCTCTCCAACTGGCACATCTGCTGGCGGATACACAATTGGTGACTTTTACACAAAACTTGGCAATGCCAATGGTGCTGGCACCTTTGATCCAAACGGCACCCCTAGTGGCGGTGCAGGAACTGGGCCGTATGATGCTCTCAGCGCTGATTACAAGAATTTCACAAGCTCAGCGATGTGGCCTGGTAATCCAAACACGGCTCTGCCTTATGATACAGATACAGTGACAATGTCTAATCTTAACATTGGTGACAATTATCTGGTCCAGATCTGGACGTATGATGGACGAAACGGACGTTCTGGGCACAATTTTGTTCTCGATGGAGATGCTTCCAATCCAATCCGCTTGAACGACGATCCCTATGTTGGGGACGGGTCCGAGAACGCGGCTGATGGCATTGGCCAGTATGTGATTGGCACCTTCACTGCAGATGCTGCAACTCAGTCGTTCGACATTGAAGGTTTCGCAGGAAATGGTGGCGGAAGCCAAGGCCGCGCTCAGATTAATGCGATTCAGTTACGGAACCTCTCAGTTCCCGAGCCTTCTTCGATGCTTTTGACTGGTTTGGCTGCTCTCGGCTTCATGGGCCGTCGTCGCCGCTAGATTCAGGGACTTAACGAATTACACAAAAAGGCACGCTGGAAACAGCGTGCCTTTTTTTATTTAGAAGATTTGGAGAAGGGCTTTGTAAGCCCTTGATTCTTGGTTGAGGGAAAAGGGGTTGAAAACCCCTTCTCCTTAAGCGCTCATCGCCGCGGTGGGGGGAGCGAAGGTGGTGAGGGGGATGCCTTTCACTGCGGTTTTGTATTCCTCCATGGTGGGGGTTCTTCCGAGGATGGCGGAGAGGACGACGACGGGGGTGGAGGAAAGGAGAGATTCTCCTTTCTTGCGGTCCGAGTCTTCTACGACCCGGCCTTGGAAGAGGCGGGTGGAGGTGGCCATGACGGTGTCGCCTTTTTCGGCTTTTTCTTGGTTGCCCATGCAGAGGTTGCAGCCGGGGCGCTCGAGATACATCATGTTTTCGTATTCAACGCGGGCGTAATTTTTAGGAGCGTCGTCGTTGAATTCGAAGCCGGAGTATTTCTGGAGCATGTCCCAGTCGCCTTCTGCCTTCAGTTCATCGATGATGTTGTAGGTAGGAGCGGTGACGACGAGGGGCGCTTTGAAGCTGACGTCGCCTTGAGCGGCTTCGAGGTTGGCGAGCATTTTGGAGACGATTTTGAGGTCGCCTTTGTGAACCATGCAGGAGCCGACGAAGCCGAGGTCGATTTCTTTGGTGCCTTCGTAGTAGGAGAGCTCGCGGATGACGTCGTGAGTGTAGCGCTTGGAGACGTCGTCGTTGTGGACGTCGGGGTCGGCGATCATGGGCTCGTCGATGATGTCGAGGTCGACGACCATTTCGGCATGGTAGTTCGCATCGGTATCGGGGGCGAGCGGGGGAACTTCACCGGAGCGGATTTCGGCGATGCGCTTGTCGGCGATGTCGATGAGGCCTTGGAGGACTTGGGGTTTGTTGTCCATGCCCTTGTCGATCATCACTTGGATGCGGGACTTAGCGATTTCGAGCGACTCGATGAGGGTATCGGGCTGGGAGATACAGATGGAGGCTTTCGCTTTCATCTCGGCGGTCCAGTCGGTGAAGGTGAAGGCTTGGTCGGCGAGGAGGGAGCCGAGGTGGACCTCGATGATGCGGCCTTGGAAGACGTTGTCGCCTGCGAACTTGTCGAGCATCTGGGACTGGGTGGCGTGGACGACGTCGCGGAAGTCCATGTGATCTTTGAGGGTGCCTTTGAAAGTGACTTTGACCGACTCGGGGATGGGCATGGAGGCTTCGCCGGTGGCAAGGGCGAGGGCGACGGTGCCGGAGTCGGCTCCGAAGGCGACGCCTTTTGACATGCGGGTGTGGGAGTCGCCGCCGATGATGATGGCGCGGTCGTCGACGGTGAGGTCGTTGAGGACCTTGTGGATGACGTCGGTCATGGGGTGGTATTCGCCGCCGGGGTCACGGCCGGTGATGAGGCCGAAGTCGTTCATGAACTTCATGAGCTTCGGGGTGTTTTCCTGCGCTTTTTTATCCCACACGGAGGCGGTGTGGCAGCCGGACTGGTAGGCGCCATCGACGATGGGTGAGATGGTGGTGGCGGCCATGGCTTCGAGCTCCTGCATGGTCATGAGGCCGGTGGTGTCTTGGGAGCCGACGATGTTGACTTCGACGCGGAGGTCGGAGCCGGCGTGGAGGGTTTTTCCGGGAGTGGTTCCGACGGCGTTGCGGTTGAAGATTTTTTCAACAGCGGTGAGGCCTTGGCCTTCGTGGGAAATTTCCTTGGATGGGGCGTAGACGACGGGGGCTTCGATGCCGAGGGTCTTGGCGGCGAAGGTTTGGAGCTTCTTACCGAAGACGATGGCGTAGGATCCGCCCGCTTTCATGAACTCCATTTTTTGAGGAGTGAAGGCCTTGGCGATGTCTTTGAGTTCCTTGCCATCTTGGTAGAGTTTTTTGTCCTTCGAATTGATGGTGAGGACGGTGCCGGTGTCGACGGAGTAGGCTTGTTCGAGGACGGCGTCGCCTTCTTCGTTGAGGACGGTGTTGCCTTCGGCGTCTTTCTTTTTGACCCAGTTTCGGAGGTCGAGTCCGATGCCGCCGGTGACGTCGACAGTGGTGAGGAAGATGGGGGAGATGCCATTGGTGCCTGCGACGATGGGGGCCATGTTGACGAAGGGAACGTAAGGGCTGCCGGGCTTGCCGGTCCAGAGCGCGACATTGTTGATGCCGGACATGCGGGAAGAGCCAACGCCCATGGTGCCTTTTTCAGCAATGAGCATGACGGTCTTGTCGGGGTGGATTTTCTGCAGGCTCTTGATGGCTTTTTGGGCATCCGGAGTGATAAGGCACTGGCCGTGGAGCTCGCGGTCGGAGCGGGAGTGGGCCTGGTTACCGGGGGAGAGGAGGTCGGTGGAGATGTCGCCCTCGCCTGCCACGAAGGTGACGATTTGGATTTCCTCGGGGACTTCTGGGAGCTTGGTGAAAAATTCGGCTTGGGCGTAGCTTTCGAGGAGGTCCTTGGCGACGGCGTTGCCGGCCTTGAAAGCGTCGCCGAGGCGAGCGTGGTCGGCGTCGTAGAGGTAAGTTTGGGTTTTGAGAACCTTGGCGGCGTCGGTTGCGATGGTGGCGTCGTCGCCGAGGGCGAGGTCAAGGAGAACGTCGATGGAGGTGCCGCCCTTCATGTGAGCGAGGAGCTCGAAGGCGAACTCGGAAGTGATTTCGGCGACTTGAGTTTGTCCAAGGATGATTTCCTTGAGGAAGTTGGCTTTTTCACCGGCGGCGGAAGTGGTCCCGGGGAGGGTGTTGTAGATCAGGAACTTGAGGGAGTCCTCGCGGTGCTCGTGGGCGGGGTCTTTGATCTGGGTGATGATCTCGGCGAGGAGATCGGCGCCATCGATGGGCTTTGGATTGAGACCTTGGGTTTTGCGGTCGGCAATCTCGGCGAGGTAGTCTTGGTAAAGGCTCATTTTAGGCGGTAAGTTGGTGGTGGGAAGTGGTTGTTGAGGCGGGTTTTAGGGTTTTTGTAGCAGGATTTGAACCGCAAAGACGGAATGGGAGGAAGTTTTTTGGGATTTGCCTACAGAGGACACTTAGAGAGCAGAGCTTGGTTGAAGGGGAGGCTCATGCGGAGCAGCAGGGCGGCGGTGGTTTTATGAAGCGGGGCTTGGATTGTTTGTGGGCTGTGCGTCGAAGCAGAATGCGATTCCTGAGGTCACGCCCCAGATGGCATCAGAATACGGTGAGCGGCAATCGACACTGGCTCGTGTTCGAGGGATATACATGGCGCATTGCGCGCAGTGTCATGAGCGAATTTTTCCAGGTGAAATTGTTCCGGAGTTCTGGCGCGGGGTGACGCCTCATATGGCGATCAAGGCGAAGCTGACGGACGAAGAAGAAGACCAGTTGCTGGGTTACCTGATGGTGGCATATGCCGAGGTGCATGGCTTGAATCCGGAGCACTAAAGAAAAAGACGATTTCACGTAAACTTCATCATTTTTTCACACTGGAACGGTAGGAAGAGGGGGTGAAATGCAGCTCCCGCAAACTCCTTAGTCATCGTCACCCGCTTCTCTACTGGTTGGCGGTTCGTTGGAATCGGGCCAAACGCCGCGCCCTGTGGTGTTTGGAGAATGAGCCTCTTTCAAAGGGAAAGGAGGTTGAGGCGCTTCCCTTTTTGGTGAAGCGACACTCCACCAGGTTGATTAAGAAATTGGGCGATTCAGATATGCGTCTGCAGTTGAATAAGGTTGAGAATTTGAAGTTAGTGATTCCTTGCCTGAACGGGCTGGTGATTCGGCCCGGGGAATCGTTTTCTTTTTGTCGGCTGGTGAGGAAGCCGATGGCGAAGAGAGGATTTTTGGAAGGGATGGAGCTTTCGATGGGGAAGGCGCAATCGGGGATCGGCGGTGGAATTTGTCAGATGGAAAATTTGCTAAACTAGCTGGTGATTCATAGCCCGCTGACTGTGACGGAACGGAGTGCGCATTCGTTCGACCCTTTCCCTGATCAGAATCGGAGCATTCCCTTCGGGACGGGCTGCGCGATCTTTTACAACTACGTCGATTTTCGTTTTCGGAATGACACGGAGCGAACTTTTCAGTTGAAGCTCTGGATGGATGACGAAGAGCTCTGGGGTGAGCTTGTGTCTGATGAGGAAATTTATGAGACCTATAAGATCTTCGAAGAGGGGCATGCTTTTGTAAAACAAGGGGATACCTTTTATCGGAAGAATACGATCATGCGTAGGGTGATGGTGCGGAAGGAAGGGGGGAGGTTTTTGAGAAATGAGGTGGTGAAGAAAAACTTTGTCAGGGTGATGTATGAACCGGAGGAATTTGAGGAAGAACGATGATGCTTTGGTGATGGGGTTTGAACATTGAGGCTGAGGGCAGATAGGGTGGAGGGGATGAAACGATTTTTTGTGATTGGGTTGGGGATGTTGCTCGCGGTTTTCTTTTATGGCTGCGCGAGTTCAAATCAGGATATTCCGGAGGTGACGGCTAAGATGGCGACGCAGTCCGGAGTGGATCAGGTGACTTTAGCGCGAGGGCGTGGGCTTTATATGGCGCACTGTGCGACTTGCCATGAGCGGGTGAAGCCGGGAGAAATCGATCCTGAGTTCTGGAGAAGCGTGACCCATCATATGGCGGTTAAGGCTAAGTTGAGCGCGACTGAGGAGAAGCAGGTGCTTCAATATGTCATGGTGGCTCATGCAGAAGTTCATGGGCTGCATGAGGAGTAGATAAATATTCGATGCGATAAAAAAAGCCCGGGCTCCTGATGGGGAGCGTCGGGCTTTTGGGTTGAGTGGTCTAGTTGCTACTTGAAGCGGTAGTAACCGTCTGGGTTATACATGAAGTAGACGTCCTTTGGATTACGGCGTGGGAGGAGGAGAATGGGGACGCCATTGTCATCCACTGATGGGGTGATGTCCGTTGCTGAGTAAGAGGTCTTACGCACAGGAGTGGTGGTCTTTTTGGCATCAGGATCGGTGAGGAGGGCGGTCTCGTGGATACGGCTCACGATTGTGTCGACCCACTTGAGTTTTTTGGCGTCGTCGCCGAATTCGGTCCAATCGCCTGACTTGGTCTTTTCATACATCTGCTCGATGAATTCATCTGAGGTGATGCCCATCTTGGCAGAGATGGGATCGGCGAGGCGGTGCCACCAGCGCTGCATGTCCTCGTAGGCTTCCTTCTGATCCGTGAGATTCATGCTGGTGTAGAAGTAAGTTGAGGAGATTTGGTGATGAAGAATGACTGCATTCGGGTAAGCGAATGATCTCTCGGCGAGGGTGGTGATGCAGGCAGCCATCGAGGCGGCGAAGGATTTTACGACGACGTAGACGGGAGCCTCGGAGCCTTCCATAGCCTTGAGGATGCGGTAGCCAGCCATGACGGAGCCGCCGGGTGAGCTATCGATGACGATGAAGATGGGCTTCTTAGGGTCCTTGTTATTAAAGTAATTGATCCGCGTGGTGACAGACTCGGCGAGACTAGAGGTCACCGCGCCGTTGAAGGGGATGCGGCGGTCGGAGATGACGAGGGTGCCGTCTTCTCTGAGTGGGTTGTCAAGATACTGTGGGGAAGCGTCGGCATAGGCATCGCGCTTTTTGCGGGTCTCGATCTCGCGGATCTGGCCCTCAAGCTCGGTGCTGTGCAGAGAGGCTTGGGTCTGGGCTGATTTGAGGCGTGCACCGACGGTTTCAAGCTCAAGCTTCGCTAGGGCTGCCTCACGGGTGAGCGCTTCTTTCTCCGCCTCGTAGGCAGCGAGTTCCTTCAGGTTTTCGTCGCTCTTGTCGAGAGAAGCGGCTGCGAGCTTCTCTGCAAAGAGTTCCTTCTCTAGCTTGAGGCGGGCGATCTCGGCCCGGAGCCCTGCGGTCTCGTGCTTGTGTCTCTCAGCGGTAAGATTATTCGCGAGGGTGAGTTCGTCGAGAATGGTCTGGTCTTCCGATTTTTCGTCTTCCTTTGGCTGGGGCTCTTCTGCGGGAGCGGCTTGCTTTTTTGGAGCGGGCTTCTCCTCAAGAGGAGCAGGCTTTTCTTTGGGAGCAGCTTGTTTTTGCTCGGCGGGCTTTTCTGCAGGCTTCACTGGCTCCTGACCAAACGAGGTCAGGGGAAGGATGAGACTAGCTGTAATGATGAGGGTGACTTTCAGCATGGGCAAGATTACACCCTAAATCGCAACATTCCTCAATGTTTTTGAAATTTTGGAAACCAACCCCTATTTTTTAACCCTGAGCGCGGCGATTCCTCCTCCAGCGAGCGATGAGGATGAAGGCGAGGATCATCGTGAGAATGAGGATGACTGCTCCGAGAGCGGCGAACTGCTTGGCCTTTGTTGCCATGGCATCTGCTTCTTCCTTTGCAGAGGGTGGTTCCGAGTCTGGATGGTAGGTGAGGATAAATTGCCCCTCATGGAGTTCTACAGAAGTCAGCTTTGAGAGGAGGGTCTGGAGGGGGGAGTCCTCGGCAAGATCACCGGAGACGAGGAGGCGAGAGATGCCCTCGAGAAAAGGCTGGGGGAGTTCGCCTTGGGTGGGGGTGACGGACTTTAGGGTGAGAATGAGCTTGCCATCGGTGAGGGTGGGGATGGCGGTGTAGGTGCCGTTGAGGTTGTTCGGGCGCTTCTCGATTTTTAAAATGCTGGTGACGAAGCTGGGGAGTTTTTCGGTGGAGTTGAGGGGGAGGTGGATACGACCAGTGAGGTTTTGGTCGGTGATGGTGTCGACAGAAAGCTGCCCGCGGAAGCCTTTGAGTGGTTCGTATTGTGCGACGGCGAGATTGATGTCGCTGGGGCTGAGAGCGAGCTCGACCGGGCGCTGGTGCTCAATCTCGTGCTCGAAGTGGGCGAGGCGGCTGACGAGGTCGTTAATCTCGGCTAGGTGGTCATCGATAGAGGCGACGGGAGCGGGAAGGGGCTCTTCATCGGTGAAAGAAGCGAGCGCGGAGGATTGCTTCTTAAGGGCCCAGCCAGCGGAGGCAATGAGGACAAGGACGACGATGCCCATCGTGATAAGAATCAAGCATCCGGCAAAAGCGGAGCGTGGGGGCTGGGCGGGGGGATTTTGTTCTTCGGCCACGGGGGGATGATAATCTGAGAATTTAGAATTGGGAATTCTGAATTGAGGTTTAGATTTTCGGTGTGGCACGAATTCTTGTAGGTCTATCAGGTGGAGTTGATTCCGCTGCAGCAGCAGCTTTGCTCATCGAGCAAGGGCATGAGGTGGTGGGGGGCTATATGAAGAATTGGATCAATGAGGATGGTTTGCCGGGGGATTGTCCTTGGGAGAATGATTTGGATGATGCTCATGCGGTGGCCCAGAAGCTGGGGATCGAGTTTCGGGTAGTGGATCTCATCGAGCAGTATCGGGAGCGGATTGTGGATTACCTTTTGGAAGGGTATCGCGCGGGGGTGACTCCGAATCCGGATGTGATGTGCAATCGGGAGATGAAGTTTGGCGTCTTCCTAGACTACGCGCTTGAGCAAGGATTTGAATCGGTGGCGACGGGTCATTACGTGCGGCGTCGGGTGCGGGCGGATGGCTCGGCGGACCTGCTGCGGGGGGCGGATCCGAATAAAGATCAGTCGTATTTTTTAGCAATGATGACGCAGCATCAGGTGAAGCATGGGCTTTTTCCAGCGGGCGAGATGTTGAAGCCGGAGGTGCGCGAGGTGGCGCGAAGATTTAATCTCCCGAATGCGGAGAAGAAGGATAGTCAGGGGATTTGCTTCATCGGGAATATCAAGATGAGTGATTTTCTTCGGCATTATGTGCCGGACTCACCGGGGGAGATTGTCGATCTCGATGGCAAGGTGATGGGAAAGCATGACGGGCTTCATTTATACACTCTCGGTCAGAGAAAAGGACACGGGGTGGCATCGCCTCGTGAGGGAATGGCTTATGTGGTGGTGGGGAAAAATGCGGAGGCGAACCAGTTGATTGTGGGCTGGGACGAAGCCGGGAGTGCTCATCTTTACGCGACGAAGTGCGTGGTGGGATCGGTGTCATCGACGAATGATGAGATTCGAGGTGGGCGCTTAGAGGCACAGCCGAGGTATCGCGCGAAGAGTGAACCGGTGAAGGTGACGGAGCTGGAAGATGGGAAGCTCGAGGTGGAATTTTCGAGGCCGCAGCGGGCGCTCACGCCGGGACAAATCTGCGCCTTTTATGAAGGCGGGAAGATGCTGGGGGGCGGGGTGTTTGAGAAGATCTTGGGGGAGGAGAGTTGAACGCGAATTTTGCAAATGGGGCTAATCTTGGTTGATGGATTTCGTGTTCACCGCAAAGTCGCTATGACGCGATTTTTTTTAAAGGCTTGGGTTGTGGGGGTTACCGCAGAGGCTCAGAGGTCGCGGAGGGACGCAGAGCATGGTTGTGGGGGGGGTAAACCACGGATGGATGGGATGAATGAGATCCGGATTCTGGGCGATAGTGACAGGCAAAAATTGGGACGAGGAACGTTTGCTTGGGTATGAAGAAGTTTCTTTGGTTCACGCTGGGATTGTTTTGTCTCCTGTTGGTTGGAGTTTTTATGTCAGAGAGGAGGGGAGGAGGCTATCCTCAGATCCAACGTGTTCGGTCGGATTTTAATACGATATCGTCAAACTTGGATACTTACGAAATGCTCGGGAAGCGTGGCTATCCGACAGAGGAGCAAGGTTTGATAGCTCTGGTGGAGAGGCCTTCGAGTGGGCCTATTCCGCAGGAATGGACAAATACGCTTCCGGAGGTGCCGCGTGATCCCTGGGGGAATTTGTATCTTTATCGGTTTCCGGGGAGCTGGAAGCCGAGTGAGTCAGAGGTGATACCGCTGGGGCCGGATGGGGTGCCGAGCGAGGATGACTTATCGATTGATGACTGATAAGGGGGCCTCTGAAGGTCAGAGGCTCAGAGCTGAGTGACTCTAGGAGTTTGACGCTCTGCTGCCGGTTAATTTGAGAGCCACTCTTAAGATGAACCCTGCAAAGAGGGTGATGATGCCACTGGTGTGGATTACCTCTGCGATTTTGGAGTGCCTTTGAAAATCAGCTACCATTTGAGGGGTGGGATCTTGGTCGGGGATACCGGTGAAGATTGTGCTGTAGAGGAACCCGATTACTAAGATTAGGATTCCTATCCAGGGTGCTTAGCGGATGAGGCGGGCTCTTGTGAGATGGCTCATTCTTCGGCAGGGAGGGCCATTGTCTCTGGGTATTTTTTTTTCCAGACGTCGAAGGCGGTGAGGATCTGCTCGGTTTTTCGGGTGGGGGAGAGTTCCCAGGTGAAGGGCATTTCGGGTTTGAAATGCCTGAGGAGCTGGTCGTAGGGGAGGGAGCCGGTGAAGGGGACGCGGTGGTCGCGCTTGGGCCACTGGACGTCGTGGAGGTGGGAGCCGATGAGGTAGGGGGCCATTTTTCCGAGCCACTGGTCGTGGTCGAGGAGACCGAGGTTGTGCTTGAGGCCGACGTGGCCGAAGTCGTGCCAGTAGCCGATCTGGGGGCAGTCCTTGAAGTGTTCTTGGAGGGCCACCATTTCGCGCTCGTCGGGGACGTCTTCGTATTTTGAGCGGGATTCGACGGCGAGGACAACTCCGGCTTCTTTGGCGGGTTCGATGAGGCGCTCTAGGGTGTCTATGGCACGCTGGTAATACTTTGGGCCGTCTTTCTCGCGCTTTTTGACGCAGGCGAGTTTGTCATCGGCATATTCGCCGGTGAGTTGGAGGCCCTCGCCGAGTTTATTGCCGAGGAGTTTGGTCCACTTTTTGTGCGGCATGGTGCGGACGGAGCCCATGTGGAGGACGACGTAGGAAGCTTGGAATTCTGCTGCGATTTCGAGGGTGCGGAGGGTGTGCTCCATGGCTCGATTTCGCTCTTGGGCTTCATCTGCTCCGAACTCGTAGGCGTCCGGGGCATCGATCATGACCTCGGTGGGCGAGGGGAAGTAGTTGTGGACGCCGATGCATTTAAACTTCCCGGCGGCGTAGGCACGCTGGATGCCGGGAAGCTTGGCAATGGTCATGCCGTGAGAGAGCTCGAGGGTGTCGAAGCCCATCTCGAGGATCTCATCGATCATCTCCTCGCCATCAGTGTGGCGGGAGTTGTTCCAGCAGGTTGAGAAGGAAAGCATTCGAAGTATTGGGATGAGGTGGTGGGGAGAGGGTATTAAGGATGGAGAATTTTAACAGGGGTTTTCGGGGGAGGATCAAAAAAGCTCCTTTCCGATGAGGAAAGGAGCTTGTGGGTTTTGATGTTGATATTGGAAGAACTACTTCTTCTTTACGATGGTGTAGTAGGCTCCGACTTCGCCTTTATCGTGAACGAAGACGGGAGCAAGTTGGTGGGAGCCTTTTGTCAGTTCCGTAGTGAATGTGATGCGAGTATCTTTCTCGCCGACGGGTTTCGTTTCGAGATCTTTTCCGTTGAGGCGGAGGATGGCTTTGGTGATAGGAATGGCCAATCCTGCGCTCTCTCGAAAGGTCTTGCTGGATCCCGGGACGGCTGCGCCTGCGGGGAGTCCGGCGGTGATGGGGTGATTTGCTTCGGCAGGCCAGCGGAGGGCTAAAATCTCGTAAGTTCCGTCTTCGATGACTTTAATGGCCCAGTGACCTTTGTGTTGTTTCTGGGTGAGCGCTTTATTTTTATCATAGGCGTCGCCTCTGCGGACGTGGCCTTGGTTCCATGGGGGGCCGGTGTTGAGCCAGTCGTGGGCGGTGAGAGTGGCGCTGGGTGCGGCTGGGTGGCCGACGTAGATCTCGGTGGTTTGTGAGAAAGTTGGCTCAAGCTCGGCCCACCATGCGTCGTAGAAATCGCGCATTTTTTTGACTTGGTCTGGGCTGGATTTGGCGATGTTTTTTGCCTGACCGGGATCGGCTTTGATGTCGTAGAGTTCTTTGCCGTTGATGAGGCGATACTGCTGGGACATGACGGCGGATCCACGCCATTTCTGTGGATCAACGACGCGCTGGGAATCGGTGATGATGAAGCGGTGAGGCCACTCGACGTCGGTCTTAGGATCGAGGAGGGCTTTGAGGGAGGTGCCGTCGAATTTGACTTCGGCGGTGTTGGGCACCTTACAGACTTCCATCAGGGTGGGGACGAAGTCGATAGCGTGGGTGAGGGTGTCGATCTGACGATGCTCGGTGAGTCCACCAGCGGGCCAGTGGATGAACATGGGGACGCGGTGGCCGCCATCGTATGGGGAGCCTTTTTTGCCCTTCATGCCGGCATTGTGGATTTTTTCGCCACCGGCGGTGCCGTTGTCGGTGGTAAAAATGAAGATGGTGTTGTCAGCGATGCCGAGGTCGGAGAGGAGCTTGCGGGTGGCCCCCACATTTTCATCGATGTTTGAGATCATGCCGAAGAAGGCGGCGACGTTGGGCTTCTGGTCCTTGTAAAGGTCCATGTATTTCTTTGGGCAATGAAGTGGGCCGTGGGGGGCGTTGAGGGAGATGTAGGCGAGGAAGGGCTCGTCTTTTTTAGCGGCTTCTTTGATGAAGTCGTTGGCCTTTTCGAAGAAGACGTCGGTGCAAAATCCCTTGGCGGGAACGATCTCGCCATTGTGGAAATATTGACCATCGAAGTAGGAGTTGTCCCAAAGGTCGGGTGTTTGGCCGACTCCACCTCCGCCGTGGCGGTAGACTTCTTCAAAGCCGCGGTCTTCAGGGCGGTAGGGGTAGTTGTCGCCGAGGTGCCACTTGCCGAACATGGCGGTGGCGTAGGTTTTTTCAAAATGCTGGCCGAGGGTGATTTCGTTCTCCCGAATCATGGAGCGTCCCATGATGGTGTGCCAGACGCCGGTGCGGTTGGTCCAGTGGCCGGAGAGGAGCGCGGCGCGGGTGGGAGAGCAAGTGGGAGCGACGTGGTAGTCGGTCAGGACAGTTGATTCTCCGTGGAGTTTATCGATGTGTGGCGTCTTGATGATGGGGTTACCATGGCAGGCGAGATCGCCGTAACCTTGGTCGTCGGTGATGACGATGACGATGTTTGGCCGATCAGCAAAAAGCGAAAAGGGGAGGAGTGCGAGGAGTAAGAAGCGCATGGGTTGATTGAAATGGTAAATTTGAAAATTGAAAGATCGCATTTCAGAAGTGAGAGTCAAATCCACAAATGAGCTTGGACAAAGAAATGGTGATAGCAGTGCTGATGGGCGGACCTGGAGCGGAGAGAGAAGTTTCGATGGCGTCAGGAAAAGCGGTGTTGAAAGCGATGCTCGATCAGGGATATAATGCCGTGGGAGTAGAAGTGAGCGATGAGTCTCCGGAACTTCCTGAAAATGTAGGGCTGGCTTTTAATGTGATTCACGGGACTTTCGGTGAAGATGGAGGTCTTCAGAAGTTTCTTGGTGCCAAGGGGATTCCCTACACCGGAGCAGGTGAGGAGACGAGCCGGGTCGCCTTTGATAAGGTTCTTAGTAAGGAAGTTTTTGTGAAGCATGGGGTGCCGACGCCTCTCTCGGAAACGATCGATTGCACTGATGGCGCGAAGCTTCCAGAAATGGCGGCACCTTTTGTGGTGAAACCCCCTCGTGAGGGATCTAGTGTCGGTATCCGTGTCGTGAAAGACCAGGCGGAGGCGATGGCGGCGATGGAGCACGGGGCAAAGTTCAGCCCAGATATTCTCGTGGAGCAGTTTGTGGAGGGACGTGAGCTCACCGTGGGCGTGATCGGAGGAGAGATTTTACCCGTGGTAGAGATTATTCCTCCAGACGGTGAATGGTATGACATGGAGACGAAATACCCTTGGTTGAGTGGAAAAACAGGGGGCAGCCAATACGTTTGTCCGGCTAATCTTACCCCTGCTGAGCTCGCGGCAGTGAATGATGCGGCCAAAAAAGCTTACGATGCGCTGGGAATAGAGGTTTACTCGCGGGTCGATGTGTTGTTAAATTCATCAGGAAATCCTTACGTCTTAGAAGCCAATACTATTCCGGGTATGACCGAAACCAGCCTTTTACCGATGGCGGGGACGGAAGCTGGGTATTCATTTGGCGAGCTTTGCGTGAAGATTGCCGAATTGTCCCTCGAAGAACGGGGGTAGTCTCCCATGTTTACGAAACGCACATCCCGAAGAACCACCAAGTCGCGCGAGCGGATGTTGGAGCTTCGTGTGAACTCGCCCCGTATCCTTCTTTGTGATGCGGTGAAGTTTTCGGCGCGACTTTTAAAGTTCGGCGTCTTCGCTGGAATCGTTGCAGCTTTCGGTTTTGCGCTTCACCTCGGGTATCAGAAAATTTTCATCGAGAATCAGGAATTCGCCTTGCACGAGATTCCAGTCACCACGCCTGAGGGTCATGAGCCGCAGTTCATGACAATCGGGCGCATCATGGAGACCACTGGGATCGATGCTGACGCGAGCATCTTCGCTTTCGATATCGATGATGTGGAAGCGAGTCTCGCGAATCTTCCCGAGCTTTCCGGCGCGACGGTGACACGCCGTTTGCCTGATATTCTAAAAGTGCAAGTGACTGAGCGCATCCCTGTCGCTTGGTTGGCCTGTCCTTCGCTGGGGATCGAGGAGCGTAGCGTAGAGAAAGGCCTCCTCGTTGATGCTTCCGGATTTGCTTTCCGCTGCGCTACCAAGCCGCTCGCTGATTTTGCAGCTGAGCTTCCGGTGGTCTTTGCGAGTGAACTTCCTGCTGGAGCAATCGTGTCTGGAGAAAAGATCGATCATGAGGGCCTTTCTTATGCGCTCGAACTTGCGCAAAATGCTGATGGCGAGCTCAGTGGCGATGACCTCCCCAACTGGGTGATGGTGAAAGATGAGATCACTCTGGAAATGATGACTATCGGCGGAATTCGCTCCACCTTTTCCTACTTCGATCAAGTGCATCAACTCACTAAATTTCACAAGGTCACCAGTCATGCGCGCGAGCGTGGGCGTGAGCTTGCCACCATCAACCTCATCCCTAATCGATACGTCCCGGTGACCTATCGCGGAACGAACTAAGACCATGGCACGTTCTAAAATTCATGTCGGCCTTGAGATTGGCTCCACTAAGACCGTCATGGTGGTGGCTGAAATTAAGCCCGACCAATCAGTCAAAATTCTTGGCCTCGGTGAGACCCGTTCCGCGGGTGTTCGAAAAGGTGAGATCGCCGATTATAAACAGGTCCGCGCTTGCGTCAAAGCAGCCCTTCTTGAAGCTGAGGACGTGAGCGATGTTGTGATTAAGAGCGTTTTCCTTGCCGTCACCGGAGCCCACATTGAAGGAGTCAATAATGTCGGCACCTTCCGCCTTCCCGATGATGAAGAGGAGGTCGATTACGGACATCTCGATGAAGTTCGTGAGATCGCCAAGGACATTGCGATCCCTAGTGATCACGTTTATCTTCATCACTTGCCGCGCCATTTTAATCTCGATGGTCAGAGTCATAGCAAAGTCCCATACGGTTTGCTCGGAAAGCGACTCGAGGCCGACTACCACATCGTCCACGGCATCCGCACTCGGATTCAAAACAGCATCAAGTGCGTTCGTGAGATCCCGCTCGATGTCGATGATGTCGTCTTCGCTCCTATCGCCTCCGCCCAGATTGCCCTCAATGCCGAGCGCAAGGAAGCAGGCGCACTTGTGATCGATATGGGGGGCGGCACCACGGACTACGTTCTATATCTCGATGGCGCGATCGCGTGCTCCGGCTGTATCCCCGTCGGCGGTGATCACATCACCAACGACATCCACCTCGTCACGCACATTCCTTTCAGTAAAGCCGAGAAGGTCAAAGTCGCGGAAGGGAATGCCTCTGCCGATCCCGCGCATTCGGTGGGGTCTATTCAGGTGAAGGATGAAAAAGGTTTCCCGGATATCGAACTCAACCGTCAGCTATTAAATGACGTCATCCGTGGGCGGCTCGCAGAAACTCTGGATATCCTCCTTGAGCGTCTTCCGGAAGGCGCGCTGAAGAATATTGGCACCGGCGTCTTCCTCACCGGTGGAGCCAGCCAAATGCGTGGCTTCGGTGAACTCGCTTTTGATATCTTCGGTCTCCCTGTTTATCGACCCGAGCAGCCGGAAGTCAGCGGTGTGCATGCTTATTTTAAAGACCCGCAATATGCGACGGCTCTTGGGCTGATCCGCTACGCGCAGGTGCTCGATCAAGAACGCCCCGGCGCTCGCGTGGGCAAGATGAAGGGAATCATCAAGAGTATCTGGCCTTTCGGTTAAGACGGTCAGTCTTAGCCGAAGTAATCTACGCCTGCTTTGAAGAGGGGTTGGTGGAGGTTTCCTGAGATGTTTTTTCCTACTGCGGGGCCGCGGCGTTCGGTGTGGCCCATTTTTCCGAGGACTCGACCGCAGGGGCTGGAGATTCCTTCAATGGCGTAGACGGATCCGTTTGGATTGAACTCAGGGTCCATGGAGGCTTCGCCGCTGAGGTCGGTGTATTGCGTGGCAATCTGACCGGCTTCGGAGAGGGCGCGGATGTCTTCTTCGGTAGCGTAGAATTTTCCTTCGCCGTGGGAGAAGGGGACGTTGTGGAGGTCGCCGACTTGGCAGCCTGCGAGCCATGGTGAGAGATTGGAAGAAATGCGGGTGGTCGCGTAGCGCGCGATGTGGCGGCCGATGTCATTGTAGGTGAGCGTCGGTGCGCCGTCCTTGGGATCGCGGATTTCGCCGTAGGGGACGAGGCCGGTTTTGACGAGGGCTTGGAAGCCATTACAGATTCCGAGGATGAGGCCATCGCGGTTCTTGAGGAGGTCCATCACGGCATCGCCGACTCGTGGGGAGCGCAGGATGGTAGCGATAAATTTACCAGAGCCGGCGGGTTCATCACCGGCGCTGAAGCCTCCGGGGATGGCGAGGATTTGTGATTGGGAAATCTTTTCCGCGAGAGCGGTGATGGATTGCTCGACCGCTTGTGGGGTGAGGTTTCGGAAGACGGGGGTTTCGGCGGTGGCTCCGGCGAGAGTGAAGGCCTTGGCAGTGTCGTATTCTGAGTTGGTGCCGGGGAAGGCCGGGATGACGACTTTTGGTTTTGAAATCTGAGATTTGAGACCTAAGATTTGAAATTTGAGAGAAGAGGAGAAGGTTTCGACTTCTGAGGAAGAGGGGTCTGAGGCTTCTGGGAAAACGTCGTCGAGCGGAGCTGTCCAAGTGTCGAGGAGTTCGTCGAGCGGGAGGGTGACCTCGCCGAAGTCGAACTGGGGCTCTTCTTGGGTTTTACCGATCACCTTTGCGGCGAGGGCGTCGGGGAGTGGTCCATCGGATTCTACAAGGAAGCAGATGAAGCGCTCGCGGAAGAGATCGACGCTGGCGGTGGTGTGGAAGCCGATGCCATTTCCGAAGGCCATTTTGGCAAGGCCGGTGGCGATGCCGCCGTGGTCGAGACTGTGGATGGCGTGGATGCTGCCTTTTGAAATTTCTTCGTGGAGGCGAGCGGAAGTTTCCTTGAGGAAGGCGAAGTCTGGGATGAGCTCGGCGTCGCGCGGGACCTTGATGAGGGAGACTGTGGAACCGACTTTCTTAAACTCGGGAGAGACGACAGAATTCGTTGAGCCGGGCGCGACTGCGAAGGAGACGAGGGTGGGTGGCACGTCCATGTCATTGAAAGAACCTGACATGGAATCTTTTCCGCCGATGGCGGCGAGGCGGAGCTCGTTCTGTGCGCGGAAGGCACCGAGGAGGGCCGAGAAGGGAAGGCCCCAGCGGCGCGGATCACCACCGAGCTTAGGGAAATATTCCTGCAAGGTGAGACGGATGTCGGGAAGCTTGGCACCGGAGGCGACGATTCGGCAGGCCGACTCAGTGACGGCATAAAGGGCACCGTGGTAGGGGCTCCAACTGGCGAGGTAGGGATTGAATCCCCAGGCCATGTGCGTGGTGGTGGTGCTGTGGCCTTCGAGGAAAGGAAGGGTGGCGACCATGGCATCGACAGGCGTGCGCTGGTGCGTGCCGCCGAAGGGCGCGAGGACGGTGCCTGCGCCGACGGAGGAGTCGAAGCGCTCGCCGAGGCCTTTTTGCGAAGCGGAGTTCAGGTCAGAAAGAGCGGCGCGGAACTTGTCCTCGAGCTCTTCCTCTGCGGCGACGGCTGGGATGGCGTGATCGAGCGGGGAGTCATCGCCGGGGGCACTAACCATGACTTGGGCGCTTTGCTGGACGCCATTGGTCTCAATGAATTCGCGTGAGAGATCGACGATGGTATCGCCGCGCCAGGTCATGATGAGACGGCCGGAGTCAGTGACGGTAGCGACGTGGACACACTCGAGGTTCTCTTTGTCAGACTCGGCGATGAAGTAGTCGATATCCGATGGGTCGACACAGATGGCCATGCGCTCTTGGGACTCGGAGATGGCGAGTTCGGTGCCATCGAGTCCGTCATATTTCTTAGGAACTTTATCGAGATCGAGGATGAGGCTGTCGGCGATTTCACCGATAGCGACTGAGACGCCTCCAGCTCCGAAGTCGTTACAGATCTTAATTTTAGGAGCGAGCTCTGGGTTACGGAAAAGACGCTGGATCTTGCGCTCGGTGGGCGCGTCGCCTTTTTGCACTTCGGCAGAGTTTTCGAGCGCGGTGTCGGTGTGCTCCTTGGAGGAACCGGTTGCGCCGCCGACGCCATCGCGCCCGGTGCGGCCGCCGATGAGGAGAATGAAGTCGCCGTTGTCAGGTCCGCCACGGAAGACATTCTTGCTTGGGGAGGCGGAGACGACGGCTCCGATTTCCATGCGCTTGGCGGCATAGTTCGGGTGGTAAACTTCGGAGACCTTGCCGGTGGCGAGGCCGATTTGGTTTCCGTATGAGGAGTAGCCGTGGGCGGCTTCTTGGCAGATCTTGCGCTGGGGGAGCTTGCCGGGAATGGTGTCGGCGTAGGGGGTGCGGGGGTCGGCAGCACCGGAGACACGCATGGCTTGGTAGACGTAGGAACGTCCGGAAAGGGGGTCACGAATGCAGCCGCCGAGACAGGTGGCGGCGCCACCGAAGGGCTCGATCTCGGTGGGGTGATTGTGGGTCTCGTTTTTAAACTGAACGAGCCATTCCTGGTCGTCGTCTCCCATGACGACAATGGAGGCGGCATTGATCTCGTTTGAGATCTCGAGGTTGTCGAGTTCGCCGGACTTGCGGAGATCCTTCATCGCGACGAGGGCGATGTCCATGAGGGTGACGGGGCGGTCGGTGTCCTCGCCGTAGACCGTGTTCCGAGTGCGGAGGTAGGTCTGGTAGGCTTCTTGAATGGTCTCGGCGCCGGGATCGAATTCCACTTTATCAATGGCCGACATGAAGGTGGTGTGGCGGCAGTGGTCCGACCAGTAGGTGTCGAGCATACGGAGCTCGGTGATGGTGGGCTCGCGACCTTCGCTGCGGAAATAGTTTTGGGTGTGGGCGATATCGGCAGAAGACATGGCGAGGCCGAGTTCGGCGCGGAAGGCATCGAGCTTGGACTCCGGGCGGTCATTGAAGCCATGAAGGACGGCGACATTTTCCGGCGTGGGGGAAGCCTGACGAACGGCTGGATCGTTGACGGGGATTTCGTGCGAGTCGACCGGGTTGATGAGGTAGGTCTTGATGCGGCCGAGGTCCTTTTTGGAAAGGTCACCTTTTAAAATGATGACGCGGGCGGAGGAGACGAAGGGGCGGTCTTTTCCGGTGAGGATCTGGACGCACTGGGCGGCGGAGTCGGCACGCTGATCGAACTGACCGGGAAGGTATTCGATGGCAAAGGCGTGCTCGCCTTTTTCAATGCTCAACTCGCTAGAGGAAGACTCGACCTGCGGCTCGGAAAGAATGAGCTGGGAGGCTTGCGCGAATTCATCGGCGCTGAGTTCATCGAGATCGTAGCGCTGCACGATGCGCGCTTCGGTGATGGACTCGATGGCAAGGTTTGCGCGGAGATCAGCGATGAGGTGGAGTGACTCGCTGGCGAACTCAGGATTTTTTTCGACGAAAAGGCGGTGCATAGAGAGGCTGTGGCAGGATCGGTAGCCTAAAAGGACGGGGCAAGAGGGCAAGCCCGAAGGGAGGGGAGATGTTCACCAAAAAAAGGCGAAGTGACCTAGGCACACTCCACTTTTAAAAAAAAGATCGTCTGAGAGCTGGCTCCCACTACTGGGAGCGCCGCACAGCACCAAGGTTAGGGGTTCTCGTTGAGATGATCACTTCGATTCGTCAGCGGTAGCGGGTTGTTCAAGCCGTGCCTCGCTCGACTTGGTGAGATGTTACTTTCGCGACGATAGATCGGAGTGTTTTCCAACAGAGCTGAAGTAGAAGGAAGAGCGTCCCTGCTGCCAGCAGCATCGGGATTGTCCAACTTTTGATTGCTTCTTTTTGATGCTTTAGCACCCAGTAATCCCACCCCTGCGCTGGTTCCGATTCGAATGTCATCAGTTGAGCGTCGATGCCTTCAGAGACGATAGAAAAACAGAAAAGAGAAACTGCCACGGTGACGCCGATCAAAACCAGCAGTAACCCGAGCAGAAAAACAAGCCATGCCATTGGTGCAGCTTGAAATTCCGGATCAGGCGACTTCATTTTTGATTCGAACGAGTCGAATCTACTGAGCGAGCTGGATATCGATGAGTCCATTCTCGATTTTGATATCTTCAATTCCACGCGAGAAGGCATTATCGCCCACGCTGCCGGAGAGGGAGGCGAGGAGATTTTGACCCTTCAGTTCACCCAGCCAAGCATTCGGGACCGAGACGCCGTAGACGGTGAGGTCATCGAGAATGACTGATGGGTTCAATTCATTAGCGTCGACTAGGAAGCGGGCGCGGGCCTTCACTGTCTTTCCACCGAGGACGGGGACGTCCTGGTCAAGAGTAGTGTTGATACGGGCGTGGAGGGCGCCTTTTGCGAGTTCGATCTTAAGGTCTTTACCGAAGGTTGTGTGAGCATTGATAAGACCATTGACCTCGCGCTGGGTGAGGACGATGGAGTTGATCCCAGGTTCATACTGGGCTTCTTCGATGCGCTGCTCGACGTCCTGCTTTTCAGCGGAGGTGAGAACGACCGGGGCATTTTGCTTTTTCATATACCACATCGCTCCTCCGGCGGTGAGGCCGATGGCGAGGAAGATCGCAGTGGTGATGAGGACGGGGCGCCAAAAATTGCGCTGAGGGAGGACAGAAGTTTCAGTCATAGGTAATATTTTGTTCACCTATATAACGAAACTGACCCGCTGTTCTATTCAGCCGAGTGATGAGAATTCGGCTCTCTTTTTGTAATCACCGGCTCTCGGGAAGAGCGGGGAGGAGGTTAAGAAGCATCTGGTAGCGGGCGGGATCGAACTCGCGGCCTTCTCGGTCGAGTTTCTCGATTTCATCAGCAAGGCAGAAGGCGATCATCTCGCGCGCCTCTTCATCTTTGATCTCGGGATCTGCGAGAAGGCGGTCGTAGGCCTCCTTCACATAGGGAGTATCAGGGGATTCCAGTTGCTCGCCAATGGCGGGGAGGAGGGCGGTAACGATTTCATCCATAGCTGAGGCGAGTAGACACAAAAAAGGCGACCCCGTGAAGGATCACCTTTTGAAAAGCTGGTAACAATCTCCAGACTAGGTCGAGCGGGTCGGCTTCTTGGCGCGACGCACTGCTCCGAAGCGCTTTTGGAACTTGTCGATGCGTCCCTCGGTATCCACAAACTGGTTTTGACCAGTGTAGAACGGGTGCGAATCGGCAGTCAGTCCGACGGAGATGATGAAATGCTCCACACCGTCGATCTCTTCAGTCTTTGCAGACTTCGCTGTCGAGCGGGTGAGGTAGCGCTTGCCCGTGGTCATGTCCTGGAACGCGACTCGGTTGTAAACTGGATGAAGATCTTTTTTCATGGATTCAGTTGAATTGCGACGTTTCCGACGCCGCGCGGCAGGTATTTCCTTAAAAGAGGGTGGCTGTCAATGCGAAAGCGGGAAGGGGAGTTCAATGGGGAGTCGCAGAAAAATCGAAACGGCAGGGACGTTATTTATGTGAGGACGTGTTCTGGACCTTCTTTATGGCCAAATTTCTAAAACTACTTCTTTCCGCTTTCTTCGCCGCGCTGAGCGTCATCTTTTTCCTATATCCTCTTTTACATAGTGCGTGGAGGTTAGCCAGCGATCCATGAATTCGCTCGACTGCGCCTAGTGAGCTCGCCTTCAGAAGCCACGCGAGCCTTTCAGACAGGGTTCCCTATTACGTTGAAAAGAGGATCGCATCAGGTAAGGCGGAAACTCTTGAGGTCCACCAGATCACGGCGACCGAGTGGCCAGTTTATGGGGCCTTTTTCTACCTGATCGCAACTGAGAATCTTCAGGAGCAGTGGGAAAAGGATTCCTCGCTCGCGAGTCGCGCACCTGCCGAGAGCGGAAAGGAAGCGATTGAGGCAAGTTTACGAATCATGCTTGATGAAGGTCACGCGCACTGGGTGAAGGATTATTGGGGTGAGGACTATCTGGAAGACCCGAACTGCTTTTACCGGATGCGCTACATCGGTTGTCTCAGCTCGCACTATCAACTCACGGGAGATGAATCCCATCTTCCTCTGCTCCGCGAGGTGACCGAGGACTTGGTCGATGATTTCGACAACTCCCCTCATGGACTTTTCGACGATTATCCTAATCAGTGTTTTCCCGCCGATGTCGTCTGCGCGATTGCGATGATTCGAAGGGCTGATCTTGCGCTGGGAATTGATCGTGGCGATTTGGCTAAAAATACCCTTCATCGCGTAATGGAAAACTTTAATAACGGAATGCCTCTTTACACTGCTTCGGAGCGCACTGGCTGGGCCGCGACTCCGAGTCGAGGTTGCACGAACGGCTTTTTCTTCGCCTTTGTAGGTAAAATTGATGAGGAGTTAGGGCGCTCGCTCTACAAAAAACATTGCGATGATTTCTGGCAGGAGAACTTTTTCACCAAAGGATGGCGGGAGTTTCGGCGAGGGCCTGATGATGAGGGGTTCTACTACGATCCGGATTCAGGGCCCGTCATTTCAGACATCGGATGTGCCGCAACGGGGCTTGGGTTGGGTGCGGCGAGATTTTTTGGGGATTCTAAACGAACGAGCGCTCTTTCTACTCAGCTGCTAGCCAGCGCCACTCCGCTTCCGAGCGGGCGCCTTCTGATTCCTTCGCTGGTCGCGGATCATGAACACGCACCGCTTTTTCCGGAAATCGTGATGCTACATCAGCTTTCGATTTCATCCGAGGGGGGTGAGACCGCGACTTCGATCCCGCTTATCACGTGGATTCTTTGGCTCCTACAGGGGTTCTTGGCGTTCGTCTTTCTCCGGTGGAGTTGGAGACTGGTGAAGAGAAGTTAGGGGGGAGAGCTAACCTAAGTCTTCTGCTGTGACGCTCCGCTGTTCGCGGGTGCCGAGTTCGAGCGCTTGGTCGACAACGCGCTCGGGGGTGCCATCGAAGCGGTAGCCGTGGCAGTTCGGGCAGATCACGACATCGCTGACTACGATTGAGTCGCATCCTTCGCAGACCTTATAGGCTACGGGATTAGTGGCAATATGCTTCGCTTTTTCGAGGCGCTCTTGCTGACTCTGATCTGACATGCGGTGATAATAGAAAAAGCCAAGAGGTTGTCACCCCTTGGCTTCTGAAAAGTAAAAACCAAGGTTGAGAGACCTAGGCAGGCTTGATAGCCTTATTGGTGCGGCTCTTCATGTTCGCCGCTTTGTTGTCCTTAAGCACATTGCGCTTAGCAGCCTTGTCGACAGCTGAGGCGAAGGCACTGAAGGCAGTGCGGGCTTCTTCGTTGTTGCCGGACTCGGCAGCGGCGAGAGTCTTCTTGTGAAGAGTCTTGATCTCGCTCTTGATGGAACGGTTACGATCGGTGCGCTTTTCGATCTGACGCACACGTTTTTCTGCAGACTTGCTGTTAGCCATAATTCTTTCCGCTTTGTGAGCGGACCGAGAAACTAGGGGATTCGCGCCACCTGTCAAGATTCAGTGTTCGGAAAATTTCCCATAGCGCTTAGGCCCTCTCTGTGGGAAACTCTGCTTATGAAAACAAGTCTCGCGCTCGTCCTCCTGAGCCTTCTTTCCCCCCTGGGAGCCCAAGATCGTCCGGAAATCCCGGAGGATCTTCTCGATGATGAGCACTTCCGCACGGAAAGTGGCCTCAATGATTTCACTGTGCCTTCGATTGTGAAGGTTTTCGATGAGCTGGAAAAAATTTCCCCGCTGACATACTCCGCCGATCATCTGAAGCAGCACGAGCGCCTCCCGCTCGATCGCACGAAGCTTGCGCTGCGGCTTGGGACGCTGATCGCTGATGGCTTCATCGCGGTGCAGACAGGTCACTCGGATGACGTGCCAATCATAGCTTCCCACCTTTCGCGCTACGCGAAGGCACTCGGAGCGGGGGAGAGGATCAAGCGGCACGCCGCGGCTTTGCTCGATCACGCCAAGGCGAAGGATCTCGTAAAGCTCAAGGAGGCGCTCGCGGCAACCCAGCGGGATGTCGAACGGGAACTGGTAAGCTTGCGTGACCCCGACCTGTCTCACCTCATATCGCTCGGCGGCTGGCTGGAGGCGCTTGAAGCTGCTTCCAAGGCGGTAGATACCAAGTTTACCCCTGAGCGGGCGCAGCGGCTTTTCCGTGAGGATGTGGCAGACTACTATTCCGAATCGATTGGCTCGCTCAATCCCGAGATCAGTGAACTTCCGCACATTAAGCAGATACGGGAATATCTTTCCGGCCTTCGCAGTGCGATGACTCTTGAAGAGGGTGTCGTGCCGACTAAAGAAGACGTCACCGACATCAAGGAAGTCGCAACGATCCTCGCTACTTCTGCTCGTAAATAATCACATGACTCTTCTTCTAGGACTCGGAATTATCGGTTCGCGCTGCGCGGACAATCTCATCGCCGCAGGCATCGACCTTAAGACCTGGAATCGCACCCCGAAGGATCGGGCGGACTCTGTCACTGACCTCTCGGCGGCTGATGCGGATGTCGTATTGTGCTACCTCATGGATGAACATGCGGTGAAAGATGTTTTTTCCCAAATTGCGCCGTCGCTTGGGGAAGGGAAGACTTTCATTAATCATGCTACGATCGATCCTGAGACGACGATGTGGCTGGATGCCCAATGCCGTGCGCTGGGTTGCGACTTTCTCGACTGTCCTTTCACTGGGTCAAAAGATGCCTCGGCAGGAGGAAACCTCGTCTATTACGTCTCGGGTAAGCCAGAGCTGCTGGAGAAACATCGGAGTCTTTTAGAAATCACCTCGCGAGAGATCATGTTCCTCGGGCCGCCTCCTGCTGCGACGGTGGTGAAGATTACTACGAATCTCGTGACTGCTTCCACGGTGACGGCGCTCGCTGAAGCTTTGGAAATATCGCGACGCCACGGGGTTGATCCTCGTGATTACGAAAAGGCGCTCCAGCTCAATGCGAGCTACGCTCCGGTTCACGGACTGAAGACGCCCTCGATTCTTGATGACGATTTCGAGGCTCATTTTTCAACGAAGAACATGCTCAAAGACGCCCGCTTTTCTGAAGCTCTGGCGGCTGAGGCTGGAGCTCACGCGCCGGGGATTTCGACGGTTTCAGCACTGCTAGAGCAAGCGAGTGGACACGCCGCTGAGGAGGACTTTTCTTCGCTCGTGAAGAACGAACCTTATCCTGCTGACTTCGCCCCGCTCGGACCGCGCGCGATCATCGAAGCCTATGGTCCAGATGCCGCTCGTTATCTCAACGGGCAGATTAGCAATGATATCGCGCTCACCGAATCGGGCGATACTATTTCTGCCTGCTTGCTGAATGCCAAGGGCTGCCTTGAGTGCTTCGTCTACCTCCGGAAAATGGCGAAGAGTTACATCATCGATGCGCCCATTTCTGAGCGCGAGATCTTGATGGCTAGGCTCGATAAATATCTCATCGCCGATGACGTCACGTTGACGGATGTTTCAGACGAGCTTCACATCAGCCACAGTCTTGATGAAGCAGCAGGCAGCAAAGCGAACCGCTTTGGAATGCCCGGCGCAGACTTCATCACCGACGAAGAACCGGAGCACTCCTTTGGAACCTTCGAAGGACTCAGGATTTTCAATGGAGCCCCGAAATGGCCGAACGAGCTCTTCCCCGGCATCCTCCCTGCTGAGGCTGGGCTCGAAGAATCCGCGATCTCATTTACAAAAGGATGCTACACCGGACAGGAAGTCGTCTCGCGCATGAAGCGCGCTGGGAAGGTGAACCGAAAGCTCGTGAAGCTCGTGTTGAACAAGCCACTCATCCCGAAGAACTCCCGCCTCATGGTTGACGGAAAAGAAGCGGGTGTGATCACCTCCGTGACACGATTTGACTCTACGGAAATCGCCCTAGGTTATCTGAGGCGGAAGTTTGAAGACGCAGAAGAATTTCAGGTGATCTCCCCCTCGACGGATCGGGTGATCGGGAGTGCTAAGTTGCGGTAAAATAATCTCAGAAAATTTAAACCGCAGATGGATGGGATAAATAGAATATTGAGACTTGGCTCGATGACTCAGCTGGATCTTTTTTCAGGCTTCTGAAATACCCCATCCATCCCATTCATCTGCGGTTTAATTCTCCCCACCCTACGGAAAGGCTATCCTACATTTCGAGGAAGTTCTTTAGTAGCGCCTTTCCTTCGTCCGTCAGAATGGACTCTGGATGGAACTGCACGCCGTGGACGTTGAGCTCTTTGTGCTTCAGGCCCATGATGATGCCGTCATCGGTCCATGCGGTGACTTCGAGACAATCCGGAAGGGTCTCTTTTTTCACGATGAGTGAGTGGTAGCGGGTCGCTTCAAAGGGGTTGCTTAGGCCTTTGAAGACACTTTTCCCCTCGTGGTGAATCATGGACGTCTTGCCGTGCATGAGCGTCTCGGCACGCACGACTTCTCCTCCGTAAACTTGGCCGATGGATTGGTGACCAAGACAGACCCCGAAGACCGGGATGCTTCCGCCAAAAGCTTCGATCACGGCACAAGAAATTCCTGCTTCATTCGGAGTGCAAGGTCCGGGGGAGATGCAAATGTGCGAGGGGTTGAGGTCGCGCAGTTGCTCGATGGTGACCGCATCATTGCGCAGCACTTTCATCTCGGCTCCTAGCTCGCCAAAATACTGGACGAGGTTGTAGGTGAAGGAATCGTAATTATCGATGACGACTAACATGGCAAAATATCGGTAAGGGGAGTCTGACAGGCGTAGCAAAGATCGAAGTTTCCGGGATTCGTTTCCTTGCAGGTGGGGCACACTCTTTCGAGATCCGAGCCGGCGCTCATGCGAGCTTGGTGGTCTCTGAGGAGTTGAAGCGCTCGTTCTTCATCTTCGTCATGCAAGACGCAGAGGTTTGGAAAAAATTCAGGGATAGGGATCTCGGTAATGCCACTCATTGCGAGAGTTTCATTCCGAATGATGCAGGGGATCTCCGCGCGGAGAAGCACATCGCGGAAGTTCGCTACGTTGATCATTTCGTGATGGCGGTAGATCTCCTTCATCTTCAGGCGAGAGTTTTTGCGAGTCCTACTGCGCGCATCATGGCGGCCGCTTTATTTACGGTTTCGTTATACTCGTAGGTAGGATTGCTGTCTGCGACCACGCCCGCTCCGGCTTGGATGTAGACTTTGCCATCTTTTACGAGACAGGTCCGTAGGGCGATGCAGGAGTCGTGGCTTCCGTCCCAACCGAAATAACCGACCGCTCCAGAGTAGGTGCCGCGCTTGTTGTTCTCGAGTTCGTTGATGATTTGCATCGCTCGGATCTTGGGCGCGCCGCTCACGGTTCCGGCGGGGAACGTCGAGCGAAGGACATCGTAGGAACTATGCTCTGGAGAGAGTTTTCCGCTGACATTGGAAACGATGTGCATCACGTGGCTATAGCGCTCCACGATCATCATGTCGTCCACACTCACACTGCCATTCTGAGAAACTCGGCCGACGTCATTTCGGGCGAGGTCGATGAGCATGACGTGCTCGGCACATTCTTTTTCATCGGCGAGAAGTTCTGCGGCGAGCGCGTCATCTTCCTCTGGAGTTTTGCCTCTCCAGCGCGTTCCGGCGATGGGGCGGATATCAATTTTTCCACCAATCGCGCGGACGTGCACCTCTGGCGAACTCCCTACAAGGGAGAACTCCGGAGTTTCGTAAACGAACATGTAAGGCGAAGGATTGATGTGGCGCAAGGCGCGGTAGAGATCGATGGGTTCGCCTTCGTAATCCGCCTCGAAGCGCTGGCTTGGGACGACCTGGAAGGCGTCTCCAGCGGTGATGTATTCCTGCGCGCGCGTCACCATCGATTCGTATTCCTCCTGCGTCGTATTACTACGTGGGGCAGGGGGCTCGATCTCGGCGAGACCATTCAGAGCGGAGACGTGGAGGGGGCGGTCGAGGAGGTCGATCGTGGTTTCGATACGACCACGCGCTGCATCGTAAGCTTCGATGTCTGAGTCGTGCTCATCTAGAAGAGCATTCGAGACAACAAGAAGGCGGCGCAATTTATGATCAAAGATGACCATGGTGTCCGCCAAGAAAAACATCGATTCAGGTAAGCCAAGGTCGTCTTCCGGTGAAGCGGTGACAGCGGGCTCGAATTGCGAGACGGCATCGTAGCCCACGTAGCCGACAGCTCCGCCAAAAAAAGGTGGGGCGTCTCCGTGGGTGACAGGCTTGTAGGAAGCCATGAGGCGCTCGACTTCATCGAGGACGTCACCTTTGCGCTCGCGCTGCTCAATCTCAGCCCCACGAGTGATCGTGACCTGGTCGCCTTTTGAAATAAAAACCCAGCGGGGCTGGCTGCCGACGATGGACCATCGGCCGCTTGCGTCCGTGCTCTCGGCGCTCTCGAAAAGAAAGGCATGCTTTCCATCGCGGAGTTTCAGAAAGGCGGAGACTGGAGTCTCGAAATCGGCTGCTAATTGGGCATAGACGGGCACGACATTGCCGGACTTTGCCAACTCGACAAACTCCTCCGCACCCGGTTTGACTGGAACCTCGCTCACGTGGTTCGCAGTCTGCCTATCCTTCCCGCGCTGGCAATGCGAAATCGCCAAGGAAATAATGCCCTGAAATTTCAGTTCATTTTTGGAAAATCCGGCATTAGACTTCTCCCCGATGGGCATTTTCAACAAACCCCGGCTGAAGCGTCATACCAAGAACCGCGACAGCGTCCCTGATGATCTCTGGACAAAGTGTCCCGAGTGCGGAGAAATGATCCACACGCTGGATCTTAAGCAGCACGATCTCGTTTGCCCAAAATGCTCCCACCATTTTATGATGGGGGCATACGAGCGCTTCAAGCTTCTTGCCGATGAAGGCACCTTCGAGGAAACCGAGGCGAACCTCATTTCCAAAAATCCTCTCGGTTTCGATAAGTATGAGGAAAAGAATACCGCGCTCCGTGAAAAGACGGGGCTCAATGACGCCGTTGTCACCGGACGCTTCGAAATCAATGGTCATCCTACGATGGCAGCGGTGATGGACTTTAAATACTTCGCGGGCTCGATGGGTTCCGTAGTGGGAGAGAAAATCACCCGTGCAATTGAGACCGCGACTGCTGAGAAGCGCGCGATCCTCATCTTCTCATCGTCCTCTGGGGCAAGGATGCAAGAGGGGATGCTCTCGCTGATGCAGATGGCCAAGACCTGCGGCGCACTGGCGCTCCACGGCCAAGCGAACCTGCCTTACATCTCAATTTTCACTCACCCGACCACAGGTGGAGTGACCGCTTCCTTTGCGACTATCGGCGACATTAATCTCGCTGAGCCCAAGTGCATGATCGGCTTCGCCGGACCTCGCGTGATTAAGGAAACGACTCACCAAGATCTTCCTCCCGGCTTCCAGAAGGCCGAGTTCATGCTCGATCACGGTCTTGTCGACTCCATCGTGGCGCGTCGTGACCTCAAGCAGAAGCTGAGCGATATTCTCGATTACGTGATGCCTCAGTAGGCTGTTATCCACCGAAGAGTTCGCCGTAAAAGGCGGGGTCGACGGGTGGGATGAGGCTCTGCCATTGCGTGACCTCGTTCTGGCTTGCGCAGCAGATCTCCAGTTCGCAGTCGCCGCCGATGCGCTGCCGCACGACTTTGATCGCGACTTCCGCAGTGTTGCAGTCGCTGCTGAGGTGGCCCAGTACGACATTTTTTAAGCCCTCGGGAATGAGCTGTGCGACGAGGTCAGCCGCTTGCTCATTGGAAAGGTGACCGTGTTGGGAGGAAATGCGCTGCTTCGTGCTGAAGGGGCGCTTGGTGTCAGCTTCCAGAAGATCCCACTCGTAGTTTGCTTCAAGGACGAGCCCTTGGACGCCTTTCAAAGTAGAAAGCACACCGGCATCGACATGCCCCAGATCGGTCGCGACGCCCATGCAGCGATCGCCTTTTGAAATGACGTAGCCTACCGGTTCCACCGCATCGTGGGGGAGGGCGAAGGTCTTAAGGTCGAATCCCTCCCATGAAAAAGCCTGTCCGCTTTCAAAAGAAACCCACTCTGCGGGTTCCTTTAGTCCTTCCTGTACCACGCGGCCTGTCATGATGCTGGCTAGGAGGGGTGTTTTCCACTTACGAAGGAAAACATCGAGCCCTCGAATGTGATCGCCATGCTCGTGCGTAATTAGGATTCCAGTGAGCGCTCCCGGCGAAACTCCGAGGGTTTCAAGCCGGAGGCAAAGTTGCTTCGCGCTCAGTCCGGCATCGACGAGGAGATATTTCCCCTCGCTTTCAATCAGGGTGGCATTTCCACCACTTCCGCTGCCCAGCACTGCAAATCGCATCCGGTTCATGGAATGCCTTACTTTTCGGAAAGAGGCAAACTTTTCGCAAACTCCGATGAACCACTGGACCGCCTCCGAAGTTTGGCTCAATGACCTCAGTATTCCTCGTGAGGCGTCCGTCCGTAGAGAACGCTCCCGCTTAGACGAAACCCTTTTGGGGATGCTGAGAGCAGATTTTCAGAACCTGATGCGTGGCAGTATCAGAAATTATTTTTAGCGAAACTGCTTTTGCTCGGTTTGGTAATGGTAGTCAGCTTCTGCCAGCCGACCGACGAGGGCCTTTTCTTTAAGTCCGTGGGTCTTGCAGAGATCTTGGAGCGAACTGGCATTATTCCGAAGCTCGGTGTTCACCAACCCGACGAGGAGGTGTGGGTCCATTGTTTCAAATGTTTTTAAGTTCACTGCGCGAAACCCTCGCTCTTTGGAAAAAGCTGTCAAGCGCTTCGCACGGGTTTTCGATGTGTTTACTTTTTGATGAGCTGGACGGCGTCGATGGCGAGCGTTCCTTCTGTGCCATTGGAAATGGTGACGGCTCCGGGGAGGACATCGGTGAAGGAAAAGGTGCCGAGGATGAGGAAGGCTTTGTTTTTGGGAGCCTTAGTCTGATCCAAAGTGACAGTATCTTTGCCGCCGGCGTGGGTGACTTCGATTTTAGCAGTCTTGGTGCGGTTTTCGTAGGGCTGCCAGTAGAAGCGGACTTCGTAAGTTCCGCTTTCTTTGACGCGGAGGGGGAAGATCGCGGAGGCTTCACCGGAGGCATATTGATAGCCGTGGTCGAGGTTGGGTTTTAGGTTGTTACTTTTGGCCCATTTTCCGGTGAGCTTGGCCTTGGAGTCATCGACTGAGATGCCGGCAAGTTTCATTGTTTTTTGCTCCTTGGGATTGACGCGGAGGCCGCCCTCGGGGAGGGGTGGGATGGTAAGCTTGCCATCTTTCGATTTACGGAAGGCGCGGCCGGGTTGCTGCATGAGGTCGATGAGGATGGGGAGGTAGTTTTGGTAAACTCCGCGGGGAGTGGTTTCTTGGGTGGCGGCGATCCAAGCGGCTTTTCCGACCACTTCTCCCATCATGCCACAGGTGCGCATGACGCGGGTGGTGCCGAGGGCGCGGCGATCTACGGAGACGCAGCGACCAGCCATGAAGAGGTTCCCGATGTTCTTGGAATACATGATGCGGTAGGGGATGGCGTAGCCATTTTTACGGTCGACGCCGCGATCGTGGACGGCGATGGAGATGAAGGGGTTTTCTTTGGCTGCGCCCTTCATGTATTCTTTTTTAGGGTAGTGGAGGTCGATAGACCACGTGGTGGGGACGGAGGCATCTGGGAATTCTTTTTTCGCTTCAATGTCGTCGCCGGTGAGGATCACGTCGCCCTCGAGTCGGCGTGATTCGCGATTGCCCCCGATGAAGGCCATCCACTGGAGTTTGGCATTTTTATAAGCTTCCGCTTTGGAGCCGTGCTTGAGGGCGGTGAAGGCTCCGAAGTTTGCGCGGAGGTTCCAGTCGCGGATGGCCTCAAGGTCTTCGATGGGGTGCTTGTCGTAGCCGCCTTCCCAGAACCACTCGGCTTTGTAGAATTTCTCGTAAGGTCCGCGGGAGGCGTGGAGGGGTGGGAAGTCGCCGATTTCAAGGGGAAGGGTCCATGCGGTTTTTGGCCACTCGACTGCTTGGTCGGCGGGGGCCCATGACCACATGTTTGACATGCCCATGTGGCCTTTTTCGAGCATCATGAATTTTGCGCCAGCGAGGGCTCCGATGGTGCCGTGGCCGGTGCCATCGCAGAAGAAGGATCCTTTGAAGCGGGTGAATCCGCCGGTGGTGGTGTCAACGGCAGTGACGGAGTGGATTTTGTTGTCCTTGGATTCGACTTGGAAGGCGAAGTGGTTGAGGTAGAGATCGAGATTCTTTTCGGCGCGGGCGACTTTTTCTTTAAGGGCGTCTTCGAACTCCTCGTTGAGGCCGGGGGAGTCACGGGAAAAGTCGGTGAATTCATCGACGATTTCACCAAGGCGAGGGTATTTTCCGCGCTGGGTTCCGCCCATGGCCCAGACGTGGACCTCGGAGGAGCCATTTCCGCCGAGGACGGGGCGGTCGTGAATGAGGGCTACTTTTAAGCCTTGGCGTGCACCGGAGATTGCAGCTGCGAGACCGGAGTAACCACCACCGACGACGACGAGATCGTAGCCGTCTTTTGTAGGAGGTTCTGCGGGAAGGCCGAGCTGCTCGCGGCGGAAGTTGAAGAGGGCTTGGTCGTCGTTCGGTGGGGTGAAGTCGGCGTCTTTCGTGAAAAAGAGAGCATCACAACGGCCGTTGAATCCCTTGAGATCTTTGAGCGCGATGGTGGTGTCGGCTTTCGTGATTTCGACCGCACCTCCTTTTTGCCAGTGCCAATCGGCACCTTCGTTTCCGAAGGTTTTGATGGCCTTGCCATCGATGAGGACCTCGAACTCGCCGGGGATACCGGGCGCGTCCCACTTAGCAACCCAGTCTTTCGTGCGGACGTGGAGATGGTAGGTCCCAGTGGAGGGAAAGGTGACTTTTTCTGAAGCATCGGCGACGGGAGTGCCCATGCCGTGGGCGATGAGGTAGGCCGAGCCCATGTTGAGAATGAACTGGGAATCGGTGGACCAGCCGCCGCGATCAGCGAGGGCCTCGGCTTCAATGAAGAGAGAATCGGCCGCGTGGGTCGGAAGGGCGAGGAGGCCCGCGAGGAGGGTGGAAGGAAATAGAGACCGCATATGCTTAGAGGCTAATGTACTGAGAGCGGGATTGTATCATAATTTTTTCAGGAAAACAGCGCAGAGATTTGAGTGACAAGCGAGCTTCAGGAAGTGATGGTCTTCCGCATGAATTGGGAGTTCTCGACTTTTGGAAAAAACCTTTGCGAGGGAAGTGGTATTGGCGAGCTGATGGATGATCTCGGCGAGGCGCTCGCGGGGGGCGATGACATGCGCATGCTTGGCGGAGGTCAGCCTGCGCACGTTCCTGAGATGGATTCGGTTTGGCGGAGGCGCATGAAAGAGATCATGGCCGAGGAGGGGGGCTTGGAAAAGATGCTAGGAAACTACGATGTCCCGGCTGGAAATGAAGCTTTCCGGAAGGCGCTTGCGGGGCTCTTCAAAAAAGAGTTCGGCTGGGAGGTGACGCATGAAAATTTTGCGGTGACGATGGGTGGGCAGACGGCTTTCTTTTTCCTCTTCAATGCCTTCGCTGGTCGTTTCCCAGACGGGCGTCGGAAGAAGATCTTGCTGCCGCTTCTTCCAGAATATATCGGCTACGCGAATCAGGCGGTGGGGGAAGATTTTTTCGAAGCGATTCCGGCTAAGATCGAGAAGCTGGGTGATCACAGTTTTAAATACCGCGTCGATTTTGAGGCGCTGGATCCAGGCGATGACATCGCTGCGATCTGCGTCTCGCGCCCGACCAATCCTTCGGGAAATGTTCTCACGGATGAAGAGGTGGAGAAATTGCGAGCAATCGCGAAGGGGCGAGGCATCCCGCTGATTATCGATAATGCCTACGGGGCGCCTTTTCCGAGCGTGATCTTTTCCGAGGTGAACCCGGTGTGGGATGAGGACATGATCCTCACGCTGAGCCTCTCGAAAATTGGACTTCCTGGAACGCGCACCGGGATTGTGGTGGCGAGTAAGGAGGTCTGCAAAGCAGTGTCATCGATGACCTCGATCATTGGCTTGGCAAACGGTAACGTGGGGACGGAAATCATGCGCCCGCTCATTGAGTCGGGTGAGGTTTTACGACTCAGTAAAGAGGTGGTGAAGCCGTTCTATCAGGTCCGCTCGAAGCAGGCTCAGGAGTGGCTCACGCAGTATTTTGGGGAGAAGTTTCCCTACTTCGTCCACCGCAGTGAAGGAGCGCTTTTCCTCTGGATCTGGTTTGAAGGATTGCCAATCTCGACCAAGGAACTTTACCAGCGTTTGAAAAAGCGTGGGGTCCTTATCGTGCCGAGTGAATATTTCTTCTTCGGCTTGCCCGAGGTGACGGACTGGCCGCACACCCGCGAGTGCATCCGGATGACCTACACGATGCCTCCCGAGGTGGTCGAGGAGGCGATCGAGATCATCGCAGATGAGGTGGAGAAGGCGTTCAGCGAAGGTTAGCGGATCGCTCTTCCGGTCGGGTCGATCTGCGTGGCTGAGATGAGGACGAGAAGGTCCCTTTTTAAGGTCACGGTGGCTTTGCTCCGAAAGAGTCTGCCGACTGCAGGGATGTCTCCTAGAAGAGGGGTTTTATCTTCTACCTGCTGAGTTTCTTCAGTGACCAATCCACCTAAGACGATTGATTCTCCACGTGGTAGGGTGAAGCTCTCAATGACGCGACGGGTGTTGAAAATGGGCTGCTCTTTTCCGTCTGTTCGTTTTTGGAATTGCACGAATTCCTTCACCTCAGTGACGCTGTCGATTTTGATGGCACCATTTTGAGAGGGTTGGGCCCGGAAGTATTGCGTGACTCCCGTGAACTCTTTTTCGAGCGAATCGGGCTTCTCAAGCGATGGGTATACGAACTCTCTTCCTATCTGAATCTGCGCGGTTTGTCCCGGAAGAGATACGATCGAGGGCGAGGTCATGATGTCGGTCCCTTTCTTCTGCGACAGTGAGCGAAGGTAGACTTGAAGCTCTTTTTCGCTGAGCCGCTTTTGATAGGGTTTGGCTGGGATTCCTGAGCTGCCTGGCTCGAAGGTGTTTTCGATGAGTTTAGACTGAATCTTGATCTGAACCGAGCGACTAGACGGGACCTTTTTTGATTTGGTCCAAGCGGGGAGGGGCGCAAGGGCTTGCTGGGGCGAGCTTGCAGAGACCGGTTCTGAGGGCGTGGTCTGGCAGCTAACTGCAAGAAGAGACGTAAATGCGATGACAAGGATAGAGGTGTGTTTTTTCATTGGGTCCTAGGTGTAGGTCCTTGTGAGCGATACACTTGGTTTACTTTGTCTTGTCAGAAGCATTTTTGAGAATCGGCGCCAGGAAGGTGAACAGGTCTTTTGAGGAAATGGCGTAGGCCTTTGAGGCGGAGTGGGGACAGTCGGGGATGAGCAGGTGACGGTGGGCAATTTTTATCGAGTCGAGATAGTTCGAGTAGGCGACATTTCCTTCCCAGTTGAAGTCCTTCTTGGTGTCGCCGGTGTAGAGGAAGAGCTTGAGGGGGAAGGACTCTTTTTTGTTTTCGGCGTATTGCTTGGCGAGAGTGTAGGCGTCATCGCCCTGGGTGAAGCGGGTGTGATCGCTCTCAGCGCCTTCGTTTTCCTGAATCCGAAGTTCAGTTGCGACTCCTGCTGACCCCGCTGATGCAGCGGCAAAAAGTTCGGGGTTGCGGAAGGCTGCTCGGAGGGTTCCTCGCCCTCCTTGGGAGTAGCCTTCAAGGATGCGGCCTTTGCGCTTAGCGATGCTGCGGTAGGTGAGATCGATGTGGGGGATGAGCTCTTTGACGAGGGTCGAGTTTCCTTTTTTACCGACTCCCTCGTCGAGATTCTTGATGACGCCGGGGTAGTCGTAGTGGCTCATGGGGCCACCATTGACGAAGACGTAAATGGTGGGCGGGATGAGTTTTTCGCTGATGGCCTTGGTGACAAAGGGGGCGACGTTGAGTATCTTAGACTCGCTTCCGGGACGGCCACCGTGGAGGAGGTAGACGACGGGGAAGCGGCGAGTTGGCTCGTCGGCATAAACCTTGGGAAGTAGGATGTTGTAGCCGATGGAGGCACGGTTGATCTTGCTCTCGTAGGTGCCGTGGAGGACGCCGAGTTTCTCGAATTTTTCAGGGAGAGGATTATTCCACTGAAAAGGTTCGGGCTTCCTCTTGTTCGCCTTTTTTTGAGCTGCGAGCGGAAGGCTACTGAGAATTGCAAGGAGCAGAAATAGTCTCATTCGACTGAATCTTACCTGGTGACGACCGGCTCGACGCGCTCGCTGGTGATGCGGACGACGACTGAGTATTTATCTCGTTCTTGGCCAGTGCCGAGCAGAACAGAGTGGCCTTCTTCGGTGCGCCATAGGTGGGAGCAAAGAATGAGTCCGTCCTCGAGTTCGTCTGAGTTCGGGTAGGGGGCACCTTGGACCGCTCTGCCGTGGAGCATGGTGAGGACGGAGATCAGCTCACTCCAGTTATCCTTCATGAGTCCGCCATAGGAGCCTTGCTCGACCACCTTGGATCGGAGGGTGACCTCGCGGAGAGTGTCAGCGGGGGACCAGTCGAAGTAGAGGTAGCAGTGGAGTCCGCCGATGGTGTTTTTTGTGCGGTAGGTTCCATTGATGCCGATTCGGGTCATCATGATGTCTGCCGCGCCGCCCTCGACCATTTCACTGGCCTTGAGCTTGGCGATGACTTCCTTCCGGGTGTCGCCGAACTCGAGCGAGTCAAAGGCGGCTCCCTTGGGCGGGGCGGGGGCGTCGATCGCGGAGGGTTTGGCAACGGGGTGATTCTTTACGAGCCAAGCTTGGTCTTCATCGTGAAGCTTGGCAATGGGGTAGGAAATGATGCGGGTGCCACGCTTAAGTGTGACGAGTTTGCCATCGTTTGAAATATGAGTGGCCTCGAATTGGCTCCCGCTTTTCGCCACTCGCCAGAGACGTGCTTCAGCAGAGATCAAGGAAAGTAGAAAGAGAATAAGGCAAAAGAACTTGGTCATGGCGCTGATGATGAAACGTTGTGAAACGGTATTTTTATTCTACTTTTATGAAGGATTTTATCATCCGAGCAAAATATGGAGGACGAGGGGTTATAAAACAAGTGGTTAGGTTGTCTTTCGAGAGACGGATCGGCGCTGGAGACGGTGGGGAATCGGGTGCAGCTCTTCTTCGAGGGCGATGATGCTTTCCGCGAGATGTGGGAGGCGATCGAAGGGGCCGAGCACTACGTGCATCAGGAGATGTATATGTTCCTCTCCGATGAGGTGGGCTGGGCGCTGGCCGAGGCGTTCGCGGGTGCGGCGCGGCGAGGGATTCCAGTGCGCTTGGCCTATGACGCCATCGGTTCTTCGCAGGCCTCTGAGGAGATGTTTGAGATGGTGAGGAAAGCGGGTGTGGAGGTGAAGACCTTTCGTCCGGTGGCGCCTTGGCGGAAAAGGAGTGGGATTCTGGGACGGAACCATCGGAAAAATCTCATCGTGGATGGACGGATCGCTTTTACCGGAGGGATGAATATTGGTGCGGTATGGTCGCGGGCGGTGAGTGGCGATGACGCTTGGCGTGATACCCATCTTTCCATGGAAGGGCCGGCGGCGATGGGCTGTGATCAATTTTTTAAAGAGACTTGGGCCAAGGTGAGTGGATCTGCTCCGCAGGAAAAGGGGGAGTTCGTTCTTGGCGAGAGCGGACCTTGGAAGAGCGATGTCGTGGTGGTGGGCGGTAGTGGTTTTGGAAAGCGGGAGGCGGTTCGGCGGCTTTACCCGACGGCTTTTGCGATGGCGGAAAAAGAGGGCGTCCTCACTGTGCCTTATTTCGTGCCGCCCCGGCGGATGCTTAATCGCGTGAAGCAGGTGGAAGGGCGGGGGATCGAGGTCGATCTTCTCGTGCCGCGGAACTCTGATGTTCCGACTGCCGACTGGGTGCGCGAGGGGCTTTATCCCTCGCTCATGGAGGCCGGCGTGGAGCTGAGGGAATATACCGGAGCCGTGCTGCACGCCAAGTCTATGGTCGTTGATGACCGGCTCGCGGTGGTGGGGAGCACGAACTTTGACTTTCTCTCGATCGCGATGAATTGGGAACTCTTGGTGGTGATCGAGGATCCCGAAATCGTGGATCAGCTCAGAGAGCAGCACGCGAAGGATCTGGAGGAGAGTGAAGAGGTGACTCTCGACTGGGTGAAAAGTCGCCCGTGGTGGCGGAAGTGGCTCGGCTCGCTAGGCGCGAGTGTTTTGAGGAAGCTTTGATTTTCATTTCAAGGGTTCTTTCTCGTATCATAAACCTGTTCTTATCAATGAAACTCGGCGCTCGATTACTCATAGGTTTCCTCGCTTTCGTAGTTTTGATTGCCCTGCTCCTCTTCATGGGGATGCAACGCATGTTCGGTGGTGGCTGAAACGGGGAGTCTTTTGGGCTTGGAGGATTTGTGATTGGTGCGATAGGGATCATTTGCTTTGTGATTTTTGGTGGGAAAAATGAAGGGTAAGGTTGAGGGGACGTAGGAGTGCAATCTTACACTCCATAGGGTTATCGCCTCTGGAGGCGGTAGTCCGATTGCATCCGGAAAAAGAGGCGGAATACCACCCCACTCCTCCCACCGATAAATGTTGTCAGGCTCGTGCATCTTGCTGAGCATAGCGGGGTGTTGAATAAGGAGGATTTTACGACCTTTCTCAAAGGATTTGCGATGGGGGCGGCGAATGTCGTGCCGGGAGTTTCCGGCGGGACGATTGCTTTTATTACGGGGATCTACGAGCGGCTGATTGAGGCTCTCAAATCTTTTGATCTGGAGGCGCTGAAGCTGGGGGCGTCTTTTAAGATCCCTGAGCTGTGGGCAAAGATTGATGGTCGCTTTTTGATCTCGCTGGGGCTGGGGGTAATCATGGCTTTTGCGACCTTGGCGCGGGTGTTGAAGTGGGGCTTTGAGGAGCACCCGACGCTGGTGCTGGCTCTCTTCTTTGGCCTGATCGCGGCTTCGGTTCCCTCGGTGGGGAAGATGATCCGGCGCTGGTCGGCGGGGGTGATTGGGATGTTTCTTATTGGCCTCGCGCTGGCGGTCTCGATGGCTTTTCTGACTCCGGCGAATGAAAATGCGAATCCAATCTACCTCGGGATTTGCGGGGTGGTGGCGCTTTGTAGCATGATTATCCCCGGCTTAAGTGGCTCGTTTGTGCTGCTGTTGCTGGGGAATTACGAGCTGATCATGTTGAATGCGCTGAGTGATTTGTTCTCGGGGAATCTGGGCGCTGCGCTGCCCATCTTGATTCCGGTGGGCATCGGTGCGGTGGTGGGGCTACTGGTGCTTTCGCGCTTCCTGAGCTGGCTCTTCCGCGAGCATCATGACCAAGCGGTGGGCGCGATCACGGGTTTTGTGGCGGGCTCGTTGGCGATTATCTGGCCTTGGAAGACTCCGGTGTTACAGGAGTTCACGAAGGAGGATGGCGAGGTGAAGTTGAAGACGACTGGTTACGAGAACTGGCGCTTGCCTGATTTTGCTGCTGGTGGGGTCTGGTTTGAAATCATCGCGGTCCTGATCGGGATCGGTCTGATCGTGGCGGTGGAATTTTTTGCGAAGACGAACCCTGACCTTGAATCAAAATGACCCCAGCAATTGGAATTATCGGTGGAAGCGGAGTCTCGGGCTTCGATGGAATGGAAAATGTCGAGCGTCGGAAGGTGACGACGCCTTTTGGCGATCCCTCGGATGAGCTAATCGGCGGCACTTACGAGGGGCGCCAGATTTGGTTTCTTTCGCGGCACGGACAAGGACACACCATTTTGCCGACGGAGGTGAATCATCGGGCTAACTTCTGGGCGCTGCGCTCGCTGGGAGTCCGTTGGGTGATTTGCGCGACGGCGGTGGGGAGTCTCAAGGAGGAATATGCGCCGAGGTCGATCGTGCTGCCGGATCAGTATTTTGATCGCACGAGCCAGCGGGCGGGGAACACCTTTTTCGGGAACGGACTGGTGGCGCATGTCGACTTTGGTGATCCTATCAGCGCGGGGCTTCGGGCGATTCTGCTGGAAGCGGGACGTGCGGAGGGGGCGGCGATTCACGATGGGGGAACCTACGTCTGCATGGATGGACCGGCCTTTTCGACGCGGGCTGAATCACATTTTTATCGGCATTTTGACTACGATATCATCGGGATGACCAATCTTCCCGAGGCCAAGCTCGCTCGTGAGGCTGAAATCGCGCTCGCGACGCTGGGAATGGTGACGGATTACGATAGCTGGCGCTCGGAAGATGAATCGGTGACCGCCTCGTCTGTTGTGGAGCATCTGGTCGCGAATGCCAAAATGAGCCAAGCGGTGATGAAACGGGCGATTGCGCTGATTCCAGCGGAGCCCGACTGGCCGGAGCATTCGTCGTTGGATGCTGCTATTTTCACCCCCCGGGCGGACTGGTCTGAGGAGGTGGTTGAGAAGCTTAGGCCAATCTTAAATGGACGCTGAATCTAGCCGTGACATTTATTGTAAAGAGAGGCATCTTCTTCACCCCTCGATGAAACGCCGCACTCTTCTTCAGATGACCCCAGGAGCAGTCCTAGGTCTCTCCGCCTGTTCGACAAAAGAAGCTGTGGTAGCACCGCTCACATCGGCACCTGCTCCGGTTGCTCCCCAGCAGAGTGTCAAGATGCCTGCGAACACGCAGTATCGCCCGCCAGCCTATGCGAATCAGGGTCTGCGGAATCCAGACATGAACCTGCCGTCGAACTTTTCTGGCTCAGCAATCACTTATTCGCGCGGCTCTTCGGCTTACAAGAATGTCGCGATGACTTTCGACGATGGCCCGCACCCGACGAACACGCCTCGTCTTTTAGATATGCTGCGTAAGCACAACATTCGCGCCACTTTTTATGTCATCGGTGGAAACGTCGATCGCTACCCGCACATTGCCCGCCGCATTGTCGCCGAGGGTCATGAGATCGGGAACCACACATACACCCACCGGAAGCTTACCTCGCTGAGCGACTCCGAGGTTCGTAAAGAAATGCGCCGCACCCAGGATGCCATTGTCCGGGCGACGGGAGTGAAGCCACGCACGATGCGTCCTCCTTACGGCGCGCTTCTTCAGCGTCAGCGCAGCATGATTTTCTCTGAGTTTAATTACCCAACGATCATGTGGTCGGTGGATCCTCAGGACTGGAAGCGCCCCGGGCCATCCGTGGTGACTTCGCGGATTCTTTCTGGTGCTAGTAATGGCGCGATCATCCTCGCTCACGATCTGCACGCGCCCACCGTGACCGCCATGCCGGCGACCTTCGATGGGCTCCTTTCACGTAGTTATCAGTTTATCACTGTTTCCCAGCTGCTCGCGCAGAAGGGATAGTGTAATCTGCTCTCAGCGAACAAAAGTTTTCACCCCTGATGTTTGGCGAGCGCTACTTCGCAACGCGACAACGGCTTACCGATGTTGTCGTAGGAGCGCGCAAACTCGGAGAGAAGTGCGGGGCTGATGTCTCGGCTTTGGCTGACGAGGGCGAATATCTCAAGGGCTTGCGCAGTCCCTTCCTCTTTGTTGTTTGCGGTGAGGTAAATGCAGGAAAGTCGACCTTGCTCAATGGGCTCTTTGGACAAAATCTCTGCAAGACGAATATCCTTCCTGAGACGGAAAAGGTGCATTGGTATCGCTGGGGAGACTCTGTCAAAAATATCGATGTCACCGATACTCTTCAGGAGCGCTATCGACCGATCGAATTTCTTCAGGATTTCAACATCGTAGATACTCCGGGAACGAACTCGGTGGTGCGGGGCCATCAAGCAATCACCGAGCGCTTTCTTCCCATCGCCGACGTCTTACTTTTCGTCTTCCCGGTGAGTAATCCTTGGGGAGCGGCCACGTGGGATTTTATTTCCAAGTTGAGTAAGGACAACCTCGCGAGTGTCGCTTTTGTCCTGCAGCAAGTGGACTTGCGTCAGGAGAAAGATGTCGCTCTGATCATCGAGCACGTGCGTTCGCTTTCGATTCAAAAGATTGGAGCGTCGCCTGAAATTTTTCCTGTTTCCGGTAAGATGGCGAACGAGGCAAAGCGAACGTTGCCTTTTAGCGATCGGCTTTGGAAAAAAAGCGGTTATCCTGCGCTTGAAAGCTTCATTTCCAAGCGCGTGGCCGATAATCCTGAGCGCCGCCAGGTCCTTTCCGAAGTCCGCGACTCTACTCAAGTAGCGCTGCGCCGGATTGAGGAAAAGGTCGAGCAAGACACTATCCAGCTCGACCGAGATCAGGCATTTCTCCGTGAGCTTGAGGGGGAGGTGGATGGTCGGCGCGAGTCCCAGGCCGTCTCTTTTGCTGATAAATTCTCCGGCCTTACGGAGGTTTTCATGAATGAAGCACGTGATTCTGTCGATCTACTGCGAAAAAATATTTCGATCCCGCAGAGTTTTCTTTCGCTCTTCCGCGCCGAGCGTCTGCCTTCTGAAATCGAAGCGGGGCTTGTCGAGTCGGTTAAAGATGCCGTCGAAGAACGGGCGGGTTTCGATGGGAAGGAACTCGTCGCAAACTGCCGAAGTCACTGGGAGACCGTAGTGCCCCGCATCAAGAAGCGCCTCCGTGTTCCGATTCCGGACTTCGATAAGGAAACGAACTCTCTTTTGGAAACTCGCGAGCGCTTTGTCCGTCGCCTCGGCCGCTCTTCGAAGCAGGTCGTGACCAATCTCAAGCTGCGGGGGAATCTTGATCTCCAGATGGAAGCCCGCCGGAGCGTCCTCCGCCGTTTTCTTTCCGGGGCACTTTGCGCAATCATTGTCGCGGGGATTCTTGGGGCGCTCGATCTGCATCCTTGGCCATTTCTCGCTCTCGGAATCGCGCTTGTGTTCGTCGCTGGGGCAGGGGTTTATGCCGAGAAGTCAAAAAAGGAACTTTGTAAGAATTTTGCCGAGCGGATCGAGGATTGTCGCGATCCATTTGCCGATGCTCTCAGTAGCGATTACAAAGACGGTGTCCGCGAGTTCTACCTCGAGTATGGAGGGCTTTTCGAAAGTGTTCGTCGCCACATTGCTGAGCATAAACTCTCCCTCAAGCCTCGCCTTGAGCGCTGGAATGACCTCTTTCTTGAGCTAAAAGGCATCGAACAAGAGATCTAGCGGCATCATTCCTATTGCTCCTCGATTTCTAACAAGTAACATTCCTAACAAGTAACATTCCACCGTGTCCTCTTTCTCCTTTTCGCCTCCACCAGCTCCTTCGCGTCAGGCTGGGCTTGACGGCGATCTTCTGCGGCGGGTTTTTCGGGCCATGATCACCGCGCGGACACTTGAGGCGAAGCTTTCCAGTCTTTATAAAGGGGGGAAAATTGTGGGAGGGGTCTATCTCGGCACCGGCCAAGAGGCGGTGAGCGCTTCACTTGGAGCCTGTCTCACCCGAGGAAAAGATTACTTTGCCCCACTGATCCGTGATCAGGCCGGTCGGACTGCTTTTGGCGAGACTCTCCTCGATGCCACTCGCACTTATCTAGGTTCCGTAGAGGGACCGATGCGTGGGCGCGATGGGAATGTCCATCGTGGTCGGCCCCTCGAAGGAATGCCCGCGATGATTAGCCATCTTGGCACCGCTGTTTCCATGGTCTCTGGGATGCTCGTCGCTCAGCGGATGAAGGGAGAGCTCGATGGAATGGTCGGCGCCACTTCCATCGGCGATGGAGCCACTTCAACTGGTTCCTTCCACGAGGGGCTTAATATGGCCGCTGTTGAAAATCTTCCTCTCGTCGTTGTGGTCGCAGATAATCAATTTGCTTACTCAACCCCGCGCGATCGTCAATTCGCTTGTGAAAGTCTCCTCGAGCGTGCGTCCGGTTATGGTGTCGGTGGAACCGAGGTTGATGGCACTGATCTCAACGAGACTCTTTCGGGCATCCAGCAAGCGGTCACATCAGCCCGTGAGGGCTACGGTCCGCAACTTGTCATTGCCCGCCTTTTGCGCCTCTGCGGACATGGCGAGCACGATGATGCCTCTTATGTCCCGCAGGAACTCCGCGACTCCGTAATGGGCCGCGATTGTCTCGATGTCGCCACCACTCAGCTCATCGAGGCGGGCCACGTCACCGAGGAAGAAATCACGGCGTGGAAAAAACAAGCGACCGAAGAAGTCCAAGAGGCCGTCGCTACTGCCCAGCGTGAAAACAGCCCTGATCCTTATCAAGAAGATTGGAGCGCCACTTCAGTAGAAGGGATGTCCTAAACAGATGAGTGTCACTTACATCGATGCCATTCATGCCGCGCAGCTCGAGTTGCTCCGCGAAGATGAGCGCGTCTTTCTCTACGGGCAGGATATTGGTAATTTTGGAGGCGCCTTTAAAGCGACCAAAGGCCTGCAAGAGGAGTTCGAAACCCGTGTCCTCGACTCGCCGATCAGCGAGGATGCCATGATCGGGATGGCGGTTGGAGCTGCCGTCAATGGCATGCGCCCCATCGTCGAGATGCAGTTTGCCGACTTCTCCTCTGTCGCCTTCAACCAGCTCGTCAACCAGGCGGGCACCCACTACTACCGCACTGGGGTGCCGGTCCCGATCACGGTGCGGATGCCGTGCGGAGGCACTCCCGGGTCAGGTCCTTTTCACAGCCAGATGGTGGAGAGTATTTATAGTCATTACCCGGGGCTTGTTGTGGTCACTCCGGCCACCGTTGCGGATGCCTATCAGCTTTTAAAAGAGTCGGTTCGACTCGATGATCCGGTCATTTTTTGCGAGCACAAGTTTCTCTACCGCTGGCTGAAATCGGAGAGTTTCAAAGGCGATGATCTCCCGCTCGGAAAGGCTCGCATCACCCGTCCCGGGAAGCACGCCACGGTCGTGACCTATTCGGCGATGGTTCATGAAGCAGTGCGCGCCGCTGATCGACTCGTTGCCGAAGGCTGGGAGATTGAGGTTGTGGATTTGCGCAGCGTCAAGCCACTCGACATTGATACCGTGATGGCTTCTGTTGCTCGGACTGGTCGTCTTCTCGCTCTTGGCGAGGGCTTCCCCTGGGGCGGTGTCACTGCCGAAATAATCTCGCGAGTCGTCGCTGAAGGATTTCACCTTCTCGATGCTCCCCCTTTGCGCTTAAATGCCAAGGATACTCCGATTCCTTATCATCCGGATCTCTGGGCGGCTCATCGGCCTACTCCTGAGTCCATCGTTGAAAAACTCCGCGAACTTCTGAGTCTCTAACAAGCCATGCCCCAGGTTCCTATCATTATGCCCCAGCTCGGCGAATCCATCGCCGAGGCCCGCATCGTCCGTCTTCTAATCGCGGAAGGCGACACTGTGGTGGTCGATCAGGAGATCATCGAAGTCGAGACGAACAAGGCAACGATGGCGGTGACGACCCTCTGCGGCGGCACCATTACCAAGCTGCGAGGCGAAGAAGGAGTGGACTACGCCGTCGGTAGCTTGCTTGGAATTCTCGAGGCGACCGAGGAAGAGATCGAGCGCACCGGCTCTCCGATTTTAGGCGAGGAAGAAGAGGCTCCCACTCAGTCTAATGCTCCAGAGCAAGAGGAGAATCTCCACTTTAAATCAAACGAAAGTAGCTACGAGGAGCCTAAGCTCGTCGAGCCCAGTGTCCGTGGCCTCCCAGTCCCCGCCGGAGTCAAAGGCGCACATTATATTTCCCCGAGAATGCGCGCACGCATGGATGAACTCGGTTTACAGACTGCTGACATTTCGGCGATCGCGGGGACAGGTGCCGGCGGGCGCGTCACGATCGAGGATCTTGAAAAATTTCTCGATTACATTCAGGAGTGGCCTCGCAGTAATGCTTCGCCCATGCGCCTCGCTGTCGCCGATGCGATGCGCCGGAGCTGGACTCGTCCCTTCGCCACTGTGGGTCTCCCGGTTCCGATGGATAAGCTTCTTGAGTTCCGCTCGCGTCAGAATCCCAAGCCCGGCCTGACTCTTTATGTCCTTCGCGCTTTCGCTATTGCTCTTTCTGAAGAACCCACGACAGCCGGTTTTTTGATCGGAGATAAAGTGGTTCACCCACGCGCCTTCGACCTTGGAGTCGCGGTGCAGGTGGAGGATGGGGTGATGGTTCCCGTGCTAAGGAATGTCGACCAGAACCGCGTGGCGGAACTCGCGCAGGAATACGATGAGCTTGTCAAAGCAGGCCGCGATCGTCGTCTCACCGCCGAGCAAACTTCCGGCGGAATCGCTACGGTGACCAATTTTGGGACCTTCGGGCTTAAGTGGGGAACCCCGATTCCGCTTCCAAATGAGACTCTCATTCTTGGCCTCGCCGCCGGAATCAAAGTCCCGAGATGGAGCGATGAAGTCGGTGCCTTTGTCCCAGTCACTGAGACCGAACTCTGCCTCACCTTTGACCACCGAGTTGTCGATGGCGGCGGTGCCGGATTGCTTCTTCAGCGCGTTGGGCAGCTCTTACAAGAGCCTGAGAAGCTTTAGGCCATTATCTTTTAAACCTCAACTCGTTCGCGGAGCCATGCGAGGCAGGCTTCGTGATCATTCAGGTCGTATTGGAAGCTCTGGAAACCAAAGTCGCGACCGGTCGCGATGTTTTCTGGGAGGTCGTCGAGGTAGATGGTCTCCTTCGGGCTGAGATCGTATTCGTCAATCGCGACCTGATAGAAATCCGGGTGCGGTTTGATCGCTCCGACCTCTTGTGAGAAGTGGTGATGGTGGAAGAGCGAAAAGACGGAGTGGTCAGCGAGGAATTTCTCGGCGTGAAGCGCATTGGTGTTCGAGAAAAGAATCAGGCGATGCCCATCGGCGTGAAGTTTTTGCGCGACCTTCCACATCGGGGCGTTCGGTGAGAAAATATCCTGCCATGCGGACGCGAAGAATTTGGGATCGAGGTCGCTTTTTAAGAAATCTAGCGAGCGCTGGACGAATTCGTCATTTGAGATTCGCCCTGTCTCGTAGGGATCTTTGAGCGAGAGCAGTGACTCTGGGAGATTATCGAGATGGGCAGGGAGGACCGCATCATGGAACCTCTCAAAGTGGAGGTTCAGAAGGACGTTACCGATATCAAAAAGGAAGGTCATTTTTTAGGGAGAAGAGAGAGGATAAAGGTGGCGGCGTCTTTCGAGGCGGCGGGCCGGGCGTGGATCGCAAGGCGTTCTTTTTGTGCGCGCCAGAGAGCGCCGTCCTCAGCGAGGAGAGAGGCGAGGGATGACTTAATCTGGGCCTCATCAGTAGCGAGCGATCCAATGCCGAGTTTTTCAAGAAGGTCGATATTTCCTTCCTCCTGTCCGGGCACGATGTGGTGAACGAGCATCGGGCATTGCGCGGCGATGGATTCGTGGACGGTCGCTCCGCCTGCCTTACCAATCACAAGGTGATGGCTGGCAAGAAGTTCTGGGACGAGCTTAGTCCAGCCCTTGAATTTCACCCGGCCGGGGAATTCTTTTTTGATCTCGCGGGCCTTTTTGTAAAGTCGGCGGACGTTGCGACCGAGAACCATCGTGACCTCGGTGTTTAGTTTAGGATTCCCTAGTGCGGCTCGCATGATGCTGCGGACATGCGGTGAGCGGGCAGTCGGGAAAAAGAGAATACGGAAGGGCGTGATCGAGGCGTCATGGGGGGTGACCGGAAGAGCCTCGAAGCGCTGGCTGATCGGGAAGCCCGTGACCGTGATTTTTTCTTGAACAACGCCATTTTTCTCAAGCGAAGCAGCGGTGTGGGGATCGGTCACAATGAAGTGATCTGAGGGCGATTTTGTCCAAGCGGCATTCACCTCCATCGAGTCCGTGACCACCGTGACGATGGGCACCCGGGGGAGGGTCTCGAAGTGGCGGTCGATCAGGTAGGGATAGAGCGGGTAGGTCGAGATGACGAGGTCGGGCGAGAAATCTTCGAGTAGCTTTCCGAGCGCCTTTTCAGTTTGATTTAAAAAGGGGAGGGGTTTGGTGAAATCCTGTTTGTCCGTCGATTCATAGATCCAGTGCCAGACCTTGGGCACATAGGTGGTAATTTCCCGATAAGCCTTGCTGAGGAGGCGATTGAGTCGTGGGCTTCCCAGATCGCAAGGGTCAGCTACCCTGACTTCAGCGTCATCGGCGAGCGCCTCGGCGAGGTGACGGGCAGCCGTGTTATGGCCATCGCCGAAGCCAGCGGTGAGGATGAGAATGCGCGGAGTAGCCACTTACAGATATGATGTAGCGGCGATCCGTGATTGCGTCGATTCTCATTTGTCGTCAGGTTATCCCGCGACAAGAAAACCCGGATGGAAGATAAGGAAGAAGATCACGAAGAAATTGAGGAACTCCCAGAATTTGAGGAGTTGCTGGACCATGCCGATGAGGAGGATTCTCCTGCCGATGAACCAGATGCGGATGACGAGCTTGAGGAAGTCGATCTCGTAGAGGAGCAGTCTGATGAACCTGAGGAAAAAGAACCGGGAGAAAATGAGGAGCCACAGCTCCGGGTGATTCCAGAAGAGGAGCCCGCGGAAGTGGTCCGTCTCGAAGAAGTCTCCGAATCTGAGCCGAAGGATCTTTCTAAAAAAGTGAAGGCCCGTGAGGATCGTGAGTTCTTGAATACGATGATGAGCGAGAGCTCGGAGGCTGATTTAGATCAAAAAGTGGTCAACACAGATGAGGAATGGATGAAGCGGGTGCCAGCGGGGAACTCGACTGCTGTGCCGATGGGGTGGTTTGTTCTGGTGATAGGAGTCATGGCTCTTATTGTTTCGTGGGCAGCCTATCAGCTTGTCTTTGCTGAAAAAGAGGTGGTAGTCGATGTTGACTCCAATACGCCTTCTGGTCTGGAAGCTCCTCTGGGACGGGAGGTCGAGGAAAAGGAGCGAATTGAGGCGGCTTCCTCCTACGACGCGCTTGAGTCACAGTTGGGGGCCTATTTTTCCGCAACTACGATCGAGGAGAAGCTCAAATATGTGCGCCACCCCGAGCGGGTTGAGCCACTCATGAGGGACTACTACAGCCGTCACAAAATAATCCCGAAGGAATACAAATCGATCGTCGAGTTCCACATCGTTTCGCTGGATAATCGACCTTTCACAGCTCTCAGCGTCGAAACGAAAGACGAAAGTAAAAAGCTCGCAGTCCTCGTCGAGAAAACCTCTGAGGGATCAAAGTTCGATTGGGAATCCGAGGTTGCCTATCAGCCGATGTCATTGGATGAATTTATGGAAAAGCGACCGACTGAGGCGATGGATTTTCGGGTCTACGCGACGGCTGATCGCTACTATGCCTATGAGTTTCAGGATGAGCAAAAGTGGCTTTGTTATCGGCTCTCAGAGCGCGATGGGGAGGGTTACCTTTTTGGGTATTTCTCCCGCGAACAGGAAGAAGTAGTGGAAAAGGTCATGGGGTCTTTGTCGCCAACTCGCAAAATTGCGAAGCCGCTTGTGCTGAGACTCCGCTTTCGTCCGAATGGAAAAGGCCCCCGTTCTGTCTTGATCGAAAAGGTCGTCGCTGAGCGATGGGCCTACGGCACAGACCCTCAAAAAAAATAAGCCCAAATACCAAAAGATGAGCAAGATTAAACCAGGCGGTAGTGAGGGAGGGGAAAGGGCATTTGTCGCGGGCCTTGGGTTGATTCTTTTCGGACTCGGGCTCTACCTTTTTTTTGACTCAGTCCGCGTCACATCAGCACCCTATGGCTGGATTTCGGGCCGTATGGGAGGCGGACGGGGGATGGGGGAGACGACTTCGATGGGGATCGTTTTCGTGCCCTTCCTCGCCGGAATCACCATACTTTTTTTCGATTCGGAAAAGAAGTGGGCCTGGGTGCTCGCTGGCCTTGGGCTCGCCGTCGTCGCGATTGAGATCCTCAGCCGTGTCCGCTTTGTTCTGGAAATGAAAACCACGCACCTTCTTCTTGTGCTTGGGATGGTCGCTGCTGGTTCTGGACTTATCCTGAGGAGTTATGTGATCTCGGCTCCCGACGATCAGGGTAATGCTAATAAGTCCTAGCTAAAATAGTTGGCCGAGTGCCACTTTGGCTGTAACTACTCGATCCATGAGAGCAAACTCCTCTATGAAATCTCTGACAACTCTCTTGCTCTGGGCGAGTTCTCTCACTCTTGGCTTGGCACAGGATGCGCCCAAAGTTCTCGCTGACTATCTTACTCCCAATATGGGGGTGAAGGGCGAAGTCGTCGCCGTCGTTCCTCCCGAGGAGATTAAGCCGTTTATCGAAAAAGTCGAAGCAGGCTCTGCGAAAAATCCTAAGTGGTTTGCAGAATTCTCAGCCAAGTCCAAGCCAGGCGTCCCGCTGCCCTACGACGAGCGTCTTGGCCTCACTAAGGAGGAATATGCCAAATATCTTGAACTTTGGGATCAGCGCGAGTTTAAGGTGCTTCAGCCTGTCGGCGTTCGCCTTGAGAAGCTGGGGGACCAGTGGATGGTTCGTGTCAGTGGAGTCGGAGCTAAGATCAGCCTTCTTCGCTATGATGTGGCAACTGACAGCTTCAGCTCTCCGAACGGCAAGATGGCTCGCCTTGATGATATCAAAGCGGACCCTGCGAGCATCCTCCGTGGATGGACCGGCCATGAGTGGAAGTTCGAGGAAGAAGGTGCTCTTGGTAAGACCAAGGAAAATTTCGCAATCGGACGCACTGAAGATAAGAAATTTGGACTCCTCGTCTACCGGTTACAGGATATTAGCGACAACGAAGTCCCGCTTTTTGACCAAAGCGTGCTCATTCGATTTGCCGCGAAGCCACTTAAGAAGTAGGTTCCATCTGTGAGTGAAGCTCAAGGCGCAGGGCGTCCGCGTCGATTTCGGCGCTGGCTGCTGCGAATCATTTTGGTCCCCCTGATTCTTCTGGGCTTGGGGAATCTTTTCCTCGCGACTCCTTGGGGGACTGGGCTGGTCGAGAGACAGATTGAAAAGCGTTTCTCGCTGCCCTGTGAGATTGGTTCCATTTCTTGGACTCCTTGGGGCGGCGGAAAGATCCACGCCTTTGAAGTGGCGTTGCCGGATTCTGGCGGTGAAGAGATCTCGCTCGCAACGATTGATGAGGTGGTCGTCGATCCCTCTTGGCTTTCCATGCTCAAGGGCAGGAAGCGCTTTGAGCGCGTCGAGGTGAGAGGGCTGGAGTTCGATCTTGCGGTCGAGTCGCTGAAATCTCTGCTGAAGTCGCGGGGGGCCACCGTCCCCATTGTTTCCGAGCAAGTCCCGTCAACGGAGAAGAAAAAAAATGTCCCGACCATAGCACCTAAAACTTCCGAAAAAGAGACGCCCAAGCAGGATCCCGTGGCGCGTCCATCTCCCAGAAAACCCGAGAGACCGGACATTGTTCCGATCGATGACTTCGAGGGCTCGCTTGTTCTCCACGATGTCAAAGTCCGCCTTTATTCCCGCTCGGTGCCGCAGGCTGAGGTCGCCTTTGAAGATCTCTCCGGCGAGATTCCGCTTTGGGGGAAAGAGCGCAGCGGTCAGCTCGATTTCGAGGGCTTACGCATAGGCAGTGATGGGTCCCGTGAAGCGCTCACCCTCCCGATTAAGTGGAGCGATGGCTTTCTGAAAATCACCGAGCCCGAGCTTCATGTCCTTGGTCTTCATTTCAATTTAGATGCAGCTCTCGGTTTCGCTGCCGGACTGCCTTTTGGGATTCATCTCAAGGTTCCACAGCAGCGGGTCAATTTCACCTCGCTTCGCGAAAATGCTCCTCCTGTCGATATTGCGCGCTTCTCTTCAGATAATCTCTTACGGGGCTCTCTCCTTCACCCAATGTTTTCCTCCGGGACGAGCGAGACAGTTTTCGAAAATTGTGTCATCCGCGATCCGAGCGATGGGAGCATGCTCGCCTTCCAGTATGGTGGGAGCACACTTACTCTTTCATCGGCGGGCCTTTTCGCCAATGACTTCCGCCTCATCGGAGAAGAGGAGGCCTTTCTTGGGAATGGCTTTTTGACCACCTCGGGAATCGGTGCCGCCACTTTGCGCGTCATTGCCAGCCCAAATCGGGCCGAGACTTTTGAAAAAAGAGTGCTCCATGCAAATCCCGATTGGACTCTGGCTCTCCGCCCTCTCGTCACGCCGGACCGCTGGCATCGCGATCTCCGTTTCGATCCCGGTGAACAAGGCCTTACTGTCGATATAGGGAGAGACGGGAAAGCTGTCGCTCTCAGTGAAGTTGTCAGCCGTGTCCGCCAAGGCCACCGTGTTCCCCCCCCCACTCTTGTTCCATGAGAATTATCGCCGGTAAAGCCAAGGGGGTCTCGCTCAAAGTCCCTCGTGAAGTTTCGCGTCCCACTACCGATCGCGTTCGTGAATCGATCTTCGGCATTCTCCAGGAACGTCTTGAGGGCGCTAAGGTCCTTGATCTTTTCGCCGGGTCCGGAGCGCTTGGAATGGAAGCGCTGAGCCGAGGCGCAGCCTCTTGTGACTTCGTCGAGAAAGACCGGGGAGCGGCTCGTGTTCTGAGCGAGAATTTGAAAAAGACGAGGCTGAGCGGCGGAAGCGTCCATCATCGGGAAGTCGAAGCCTTTCTCTCGTCATCGCCGGGCGGATACGACCTCATCTTTGCCGACCCGCCCTATGCTTCGGCCTTTGGTGATTTCGCGGCTGACCTTGCCGCGATGACGGGGTGGGAGACTTGGCTCGCCAAGGATGGATTCCTTATCCTTGAGCGTGAGGCTCGTGGCGAAGTCCCGCCCGCCTACGGACTCGAGATTCTCCGGCAGAAAGACTACGGGAGGAGTCGTATTGTCATTTATGAGCACGCTGAGTAGCCTTACCTGATGTTTCGGATCGCCCACCTTTTTTACCAACTGGCTCTGCCGGTCATTGCGCTCCTTGCTGCTCCAGCTTGGTTGCTCAAGATGGTCCGGCGTGGTGGCTTGGGCTCGGGACTACCGGAGCGTCTTGGAATTTATGGCCGCGAGGCAGAGTTTGAAAAACAGGGTGGAGTTTACATCCACGCCGTGAGTGTCGGGGAAGTCCTTCTCGCGCTGAAGCTGATCGAAGCATGGCGTGCCGAGACGGGGGATCATTTTGTTCTCGTGCCCACCACCGCGACTGGGATGGCAGTAGCCAAGGAAAAGGCTCCCGACTACGTGCGCGTGATCTATGCGCCGGTCGATTTTTGCTGGCTCTTGCGCTCGGTCTTCCAGCGCTTTGCCCCTCGGGCGATCGTGCTGATCGAGTCTGAGCTTTGGCCGAACTTGATTCTGCAAGCAGAGCGCCTTGCGATCCCCATCGGGGTGGCCAATGCGCGCCTCTCTCCGCGCTCGGAAAAACGACTACGAAAACTTGCCTCGCTTGTTTCTCCGCTGATCGCTCGTCTTGATCGAATAGGTCTTCCCGAGGAAGCCGACCGCGCGCGCTGGCAGGCGATTGGCGCCAAGCCTGAATCCCTCCACGTCACCGGAAATCTCAAGTTCGATTCACAAGGCGCCAGCGCTCCTAAGCAAAGACCCGATTTCGCAGAAATGATCAGTGCCTTTGGAGAAAAGCGACTCGTCGTAATGGCTGTCTCGACCTTTCCCGGAGAAGATGAATTGCTCGGCGAAGCCTTTCTTGCTTCAGGTCCCGACATTTTGCCGGTCATCGTCCCTCGCCACGCCGAGCGTCGAGATCAAGCCGCTCAAGCGATTACCACGACCACTGGCCGCGAAGTCATCCGACGCTCTGCTTTCCAGCAGCCCACCGGGATGGAAGTCTTCCTCATCGACTCCACCGGTGAACTCCGCGATTGGACTGCGCACGCCGATGTCATCGTCATTGGTAAAAGTTTCCTCGCAAAAGGGGGGCAGAACCCCGGCGAGGCGATCCAAGCGGGTCTTCCCGTCATTTGCGGTCCGCACATGGCGAACTTTGAGCCCCTCATCAGCGAGCTTGAGGAGGCGGATGGTATTCAAAAAGTGACCACCCGCGAGGAACTCATCAGCGCGATCCAGGCCAGTTTGCGTGACTCCTCCGCCCAGACAGCTGCCGCAAGCGCGGTCACGGAAAAACATCGCGGTGCAGTGGCTCGCACTATTGCTCTTTTTTGAGATCGCGAAAGCCCCTTTCCCTTCCTAAAGTTCTCCCTGAGTGAATATCGCCGTTATCCTCCGCTCACTGGGCACCATGGTGCTTCTTGTGGGCATCGCCATGCTCGGCTGTCTCGTCTTGAGCTATCTCGTGCCGATTGATGAAGGGCACAATCCAGCCCTCGATCTTGGTGGCTGGATCATTTCGATTGGGATCACTTTAACCTCTGGGTTCGCTTGTTTTATCGGAGGTAAAGTCTGGTGTGGAAAACAGAAGTCTCAACCAGTGATGCGGCGTCGGGAAGCGATGACTCTCGTGGGGCTCGGTTGGGCTTTTTGTGCTCTGATCGCTTCGCTCCCTTACCTTTTTTGTGAGCCTCACCTCCCTCTGTCATCGGCCATTTTTGAAGGCGTCTCAGGCCTCACCACCACTGGGGCGACTATTTTTACTGAGATTGAGGACTTGCCAAAAAGTATCCTCCTTTGGCGCTCGGTGACTCAGTGGGTCGGCGGCATGGGAATTCTCGCGATGTTCGTCGTTGTCCTTTCAGGGATGGGGGTCAGTAGTAAAACCCTCATCGGAGCCGAGTCATCACTCTCGAACTCAGACCTTGCCAGTTTGCAGCAAACCATGCGGCAGTATTGGATTATCTATCTTAGCTTTACGGTGCTTGGCGGACTCGGGCTTTACTTTCTCGGGCTCACCCCATTCCAAGCGGTCAATCACATCCTCACGACTGTTTCGACTGGTGGCTTTGGCACGCGGAATGACAGCATCGGGGGAGATGAGTTCACCACTCCGATCAAGTGCCTTTTTATTCTTCTCATGATTATGGGGGCGATCAGCTTTCCATTTTACCTCGCCTTGATTCGACGTAGGACGCTCAATTTTCGCCAGCGCTATGAGGAAGTCTGGTGGTATTTTGGTCTCCTTGTGCTCGCATGTGTCATTCTCTTCGGTGCTCAGTTCGCCGAGCATTTCGAGGCCGACGCAGTCGATGTCGTCTTCAACGTCGTCTCGCTCTCGACCAGCACTGGCTATGTCTCTGCCGATTTTGAACAATGGGGCGGCATTACGATCGGCGTCATGCTCATGCTCATGATTATTGGTGGCTGTTCGGGGTCCACTTCCGGCGGCCTAAAGGTCAGCCGGATTGTCCTCTGGTTTCGCTATGTCCGGGTCGGTCTGAAGCAGACCTTTCGACCGAAGGTGATCACCCCGATCAAGATGAATGGCCGCCTCGTCCCGGCGTCAGCGCTCGCGCAACTTCTTTTGGTGATCTCACTTTTCGGATTTTTTGCGATTACGGGAGCGATTCTTTTCCGTCTGTTAGAGCATCACCATTCTGCTCTCGGCACCCTTTCTCTCATCATCAGTCTTCTTGGTAATACCGGTCCGGCGTTCGCTGAAATGGGGCCTACCGAGAGTTTTGGTGAACTTTCATCGGCTAGTAAGCTCCTTTGCTCCGGGATCATGATTCTCGGCCGGCTCGAATACGTGGCGGTCCTCGTTCTCTTTAGCAGGGCGCTCTGGAAGAGGTATTAGAAACGGCCTCAGTTTAATGATCTCCTTTTCCGGGATCGTCCGGATGAAGGAGATGAATGACGGACGCTATATCCTCAACGAAGTATCACTTGTTACGGAAAAATAGTAACTTGGCTCATGACCTGCATATCTGACGGATCATGGGCGAAAAACAGGAGAGCAAGGAGGGAAGAAAGTCGGAGGAGGTTGTTGAAAAGACAATCCAACGCCCAGCCATCGACGAATCATCCACCGTTTGGAATCTCCCCAAAGATTTAGCCCTAGGCAACTCTCGCATTATTCTCCGAGGAGAAGGGCGTCGCCTGCTAGAGGACGAAGATGTCTAGGTATCCCGCCCGCTCTCCTCGCTCGTAGCCAGGGAGTAAAGACTCGTCAGTCTTGAGGGTAATTAGGCCCAATCGTCCAAGGCTCACTTCTAATCTGCCACTCGCTCGATCCCATAGTCATCGAAGGTCGGATCTAGCGAGAGAATCGGAATATCCCGCGCAATTGCCTCGGCCACTAAAAGTCGATCTGTCGCATCTCCATGATGCCGCGGTAAAGCGGAAGCTCGCCGCATCATGCCCCAATCAATAGGGAGCACTTCAAATCCCTCTTCTAGCAGAAGATCAGGAAAATCTGGTCGCTGTGCGGCTTCGAATTTCACGAGGCCCAGCGATTGTTTTTGACTCAATTCCCATAAGCTTGCCAGTGAGACAAGCGAGCGGTTTTGAGAAGACTCGATCCGCTTAGCAAGCGGATCGGGCAGGGCGGGATCGTTTTGGAGAAAAAGGAGAAGCACCCGGGTGTCGAGGAGCTGCTCAATCATTTTCGTGGGCTGTCCGGTGCCTCGGGAGGATCAACTCGGGGCGGGCTTGGAGGAGAGAAAGGTTTCTTTGTGGGGTGATCGAACTCTGGAGAGATAAAGAAATTCTCGGCACTCAACCCCCCGCGCGAAGGAGTGCCGACAGAGGGAAGGCGAATCTCCGCGACCACCCGACCGTGCTTTGTCAGCGAGACCGGATCACCCGATTCGATGAGCGCTGACACGAGAGCAGAGAGCTTTGACTTGGCTTCGTAGAGTCCGACTTGCTTCATAAAAAAAGACTAGACTAGTCTGATCTGAACTGGAAAGGAAAAAGTGAGGCGGAATGGTAGTTTTTTACCAAGCTCGGTCTGAGCTTGTTCGTTCCCTTTGATTCAAGGGGGTTGAGAGGTCCCCAATCCTTCGTGGATTCACTCATTGAATGACAACTGGAGAATGAACTTGGACCAAGTAGACCAGAACAGTTCTCCGGGTCATCCAGATGAGTTTTTTAATTAATTCTACTGCAAGGTAGTTAGCAGGTTGGGAAATCTCGGCTAGCTTCAGGATGCACACCAAATGGTCCGATGATCTTTCACGGCTGAGCGGCGAACTTGAATTGTGAGAGTAATGGTCTTCGCCATTCGCTCGTGCTAAATCCTTGGCGTGGAGAATCCTTACCAAGCGCCTAAGACTGTTGTTACGGATGATCAATCGGTCTCGGAGAAGCACAGCGTGACGATTGCCCTGCTTCTCTATGCCGTTCCTTTGCTCGGCTTCGCGATCGGCGCGGTGTTCTTAACCAGGGCTTTCGGGATTTTTTCCGAAGATTCGAGTGCCGATGCTTCTCTGCTTTCTGAAAAAATAAGTAGAGCCATGTTTGCGATGGCCCTGTCTTTGATTCCGGGCCTCTTTGGTTACGCTAAAATTTTCTACGTGATCCTTCGGGACGGATATCGTGGGAAAAGATTCTTTTGGACGACGATTACTCTTTCGGCGTTCTACTGTTTCCTCATTTTTCCCATCGGCCTTGTGACTGGGGGAATCCTTCTCGCCGTCCTCCTCGCGAAGCGGGCGGAGTTCTTTTCCAATCGCGAGAAAGCTAATGGCTAAAAGCTCCCCGCTAATCGCTCAAGCTTAGCAGACCTTCCCGCCCCTTTTTTCACCCGACCAGAGATAGCGATTCTGGGGTTGCTTCCTTAAAATCCCTCGCTAGCGTGCCGCCATGAGCGGATGTGGAGCTTCTGGCAAGAATTACGGACCACGGATGAAGATGGATGCGTCCCTTCATCTCGATAAGAAGCCGGATTGGATTAAGGTCCGCCTGCCGAATAATCCGGTCTTCTGGGATACGAAGTCGATGATCCAGGATCTCAGCCTCGTCACGGTTTGCGAAGAAGCGCAGTGCCCGAACCGCTGGGAATGCTGGGGACAGGGGACTGCGACCTTCATGATCGCGGGCGAAAAGTGCACCCGTGCTTGTGGCTTTTGCGCGGTGAAGACCGCTAAGCCCGATGCTCTTGAAGAAGATGAACCACAGCGCGTTGCGGAAGCGACGAAGCGGATGAGTCTCAAGCATGTCGTCATCACGGCGGTTGCGCGCGATGATCTCGACGATGGCGGCGCGCAGCATTTTCAAGACACGATCAAAGCCGTTCGTGAGACCAACCCCGGCATCATTATCGAGGTTCTCGTCCCTGATTTTAATGATAAGGACTGGGCGCTTGATCTCGTGATGAAGGCCCGTCCGCACATTTTTAATCATAATCTCGAGACCGTTGAGCGTCTCACCCCGCTGGTGCGTAGCCGTGCGAAGTATGCTCGCTCTCTCGCTGTTCTGAAAAAGGCGAAGCAACTAGCTGGAGGAAAAGTAGCCACGAAGTCCGGCATCATGCTGGGCCTCGGTGAGCGACCTGAAGAGATCGAGCAAGCGATGGATGACCTCCGCGCGTCCGATGTCACCGTTCTAACTCTCGGTCAATATCTCCGCCCCACGGTGGCGCACCTTCCGGTCGTTGATTATGTCACGCCAGAGAAGTTTGCCGAGTGGAAGGAGATCGCTCATGCAAAAGGCTTCCGCCACGTGGCTTCCGGCCCTCTGGTGCGTAGCTCCTACCACGCGGCTGATTTCAAGCCGGAGGAGGATGTTCTTGATGCCATCGAGGCTGATCTTGCGGCGATGGCTTAAATGATGAAAAGTCTCTTTTTGAAAAAAAGAGACTTTTTTGATTGGCTGAAGTGTCTTACACCGTCCTTCAGAGAATGGATATGATTCATACCGACGATGAGTAATCTGATACCGACCCACCTTTGGGACCTAATTTTCGAGAGGGAGGCTGCCCTGCACTCTAATTCCACTCGTGCGACGTTGGCCCTCGCTCGTCCAGATGGCACATGCTACCATCATTCCTTTTCGCTCTTTCCGCACGAGGGGGCATATCGGGTCGAGAATGAAAAATATCTCAATAGGGTCCTGAAGACCCTTCTTTGGCTCAAGGGCGGATCGCGGATTCATCTCCACGCTCACGAGGATCTCATCAACCGTCTTTCTTCAGTCTACTCCGCGTCTGGAGCGCGTCATTTCGATGCCGATTTCATGGGGCCAAAGCTGTGTGGAGAACCACTCAGTTTCACGTATCATCTCTCGCTTGACTCCATGCCCGCGCCGGTTTCGGAGGTCCGCGATCTAGGCCGCAATCTCAAAGGCTGTCGCATCGGATTCGATCTCGGCGGATCTGATCGCAAGACGGCAGCGGTGATCGATGGTGAGGTCGTCTTTTCCGAAGAGGTTCCTTGGGATCCTTATTTTCAATCCGACCCGAATTACCATCTTGAGGGGGTTCGTCACTCGCTGAAGCGGGCTGCAGAACATCTTCCACGTGTCGATGCCATCGGCGGTTCGGCAGCGGGGAATTATTTGCATAACATCGTGCGTGTCGCGTCTCTCTTTCGTGGCGTGACTGATACCGAGCGCTATGACGCTGAGGTGCGCCCGATGTTTCTCAAACTGAAGCTGGAGTGGGGGAATGTCCCCTTTGATGTCATCAATGATGGCGATGTCACCGCACTTGCGGCGGCCATGAATTTCGATATTCACTCGGTGCTAGGCATCGCGATGGGAACTTCCATGGCGGTGGGGTATTGTGATCCGAAGGGCCATCTCACCCCTGGAATTAACGAGCTCGCCTTTGCGCCGGTCGATGACAATCCGGCAGCTGCGATCGATGAGTGGTCGGGAGATCGGGGTTGCGGAGTGCAGTATTTCTCCCAGCAAGCAGTCGCTCGTCATGCTAAGAATCTCGGGCTCGATTACGGGGTGATGCCTTTCCCTGAGCAGCTGATCGAGGTCCAGAATCTCATGAAGCAGGGCGACGAGAAAGCGGCCACTATTTTTACGAATATCGGAAGTGATCTAGGTCACTCGATTAAGCACTACGCGCGCTTTTATGAGATCGAGAATCTTCTCATCCTTGGCCGTGTAACCTCAGGCGATGGCGGTCAGCTCATTCTCGATACCGCGAGAAAAACGATGGCGGAGCATTATCCCGACCTTGATGAGAAGATCTCCTTTGTCACCCCTGATGAGACGATGAAACGGCACGGTCAAGCGATCGCGGCGGCTTCTTTGCCAGCCGGATCCAGAGTCCTAAGCGAGAATCTCGCGAATGTGGGGAGTGTATAACTCGGGCTCGAGGAGGAAGGAGTCGTGTCCCTTCATCGAGTGCGTCGTGATGTGGATGGTAGATACCCCGGCCGCCTCGAGGTGGCCGACGGTCTCGGCTTGTTCTTCTGGGTAAAAGCAAAAGTCGGAGTCGATCGAGAAGACGAGGAAGTTGTGGCCCGCATCCTTGCACTTTGAGAAAAGTTCTTCAGGTGACTCTACTCCACCCTCGAGCACGGCATCATAGCGGGACCACATGTCGATGATGCGGAGATAGGTGTTCGCATCAAAGCGCTCGGTGAACTTTTTTCCCTGATGGAGCATGTAGCTCTGGAAGGTGTCTCGCACTTGGAACCAAGAGAGCATTTCTTCTTCTTCGACGACTTTTTTCCGAGCCCTTTTCTCGAAGGTGTCGAGATGGACAAAGGTCTTGTGGGAGATCATGCGGGCAAGGGCGAGACCGATGCGTGGGTTGCTATCCTCGTAGTAATCTCCGCCATTGAAGAAGGGGTCGTTTTCAATCGCGAGAATCTGCTCGAAGAGGATGAGGCGATTGAGAACGGTCGTCTTAAATCCAGAAGCGATCGGGATGACATTTTTCGTCCGATCCGGGTGCCTGGTGGCGAAAGTGAGCGTCAGTAAGCCACCTACTGAGGGTCCCATCACGGTGTGGAGCTTCTCGATGCCGAAGTGGTCGAGCAGCGGGACGTTCGCGTCCACAAGGTCGGAGGCATTGAGGTGGGGAAAAGTGGATCCGTAAGGTTTGCCCGTGTCCGGATTGATCGATGCCGGTCCGGTCGACCCATAGCAGCCGCCGAGGTAGTTGCTGCAGATCACGAAGTAGCGATCAGTATCGACCGCCTTGCCCGGTCCCATCATTTCATTCCACCAGCCATCGTGGAGTTCCTCGGTCCAGAGTTCACAGCCTTCCGGAGGCTCGGGATGAGTCCCGCAAGCGTGGTGGGTGCCTGAGAGGGCGTGGAAAAGGAGGATGGCGTTCGACTTATCTCCATTGAGCGTCCCCCAAGTTGCGTAAGCAAGTTGCGCATCAGGCAGCGAGCTGCCCGCGTGAAGGGGGAAGTCGCCGAGGGGAAGGAAGGAAGTCATCGTCACAAAGGGGAATGAAACTCTAAATCCTGAAATTTGAAACCCTAATTGGGTGAAATCCTAAATCCTAATTTTTGAAATTCTAAATAAACTTGGAGCATCATGGAGTTAAACTGGCTGAGTTTAGGATTTCAAAATTTAGGATTTAGGGTTTTCTGGGCCTGTGATTGCTTTCAAGGAATGGGATGTCGTCTGTGAGGCCCTCGAATCGGGTCGGCAGAAGTTAATTTTACGCAAAGGAGGAATTCACGAAGGATGTGAGGGGTTCTCCTTTGCTCACGAAGAATTCGTTCTTTTTCCAACTCGTTTTCATGCCCAAGGCGAGTTCGTGACGGTTCCCGGAGTGACAGCGAAGCCTGAGTGGGAGATCGGCGAGGAAGTCGTTATCACTTCCAAGGTAAAGGTCACCAAAGCGGTCACGCTGACGGACTGGGAAAAAGTCGCGAAGCTGGGTGAGCAGCACATTTGGAAAGAGGAAGTGATCCGAGATCGCTTCTTTTGGGAGGGGAAAGGCATGGCTTCCGGAAGTATTCACGTCGCCTTTGTGGAGGTCGAAAAATTACCTGAGCCAATCCGCTTTCACTACGCCAAGAAATACGGCGGCTGCCGCAGCTGGGTAGAACTCGACTAATCGTCCACATTATAACCGGCTTCCTCAAGAGCGAGGGTTGCGGCTCCTACGATTCCGGCTTCGTTGCCAAAGCGGGCAGGGAGGATCTGGAGGTGATCTTTAAAAGGCTCGCTGAGCTGGCCGTGAAGATGTTTCTTAAGCGGCGCGAAGAGGGTTTCTCCGGCTTTAGCGACGCCGCCACCGATGATGATGGCTTGCGGGTTCAGGAGCCAGCAACAATTCATGATGGCGGTGGAGAGTTTTGCTGCGACACCATCCCAAATCTTTAGGGCGACCTCGTCTTGGGATCCGGAAGCCTTGTCGAGCTTCGCCGGGTTACAGTCCTCGGGGCTCTTGGTGATTCCAGCGTCGGCGTAAGCTTTGACGGCTTCAGCAGTGATTTCGCGGTTTCCGATGTAGTCTTCGAGCGCGCCGAGGTTTCCGTAGGCACCTTCGCGTCCGGCGTAGTCGATCGAGGTTTGTCCAAGCTCTCCAGCGACGAACTTGGCACCGCGCACCATTTGATTATTCACGACGAGCCCTCCGCCGACGCCAGTTCCTAGGGTCAGAGCGACAAGGTGTTCGAGCCCACGGCCACTTCCGCGCTTCCACTCAGCATAGGCCATGCAGTTTGCGTCATTTTCCACAGTGACGGGAAGTTCAGTGAGTTCTTCGAGGAGGTTCTTCAAAGGGATCTTAGTCCAGCCGGCGACATTGGTCAGGCCATGGACGAGACCGGTGGGGAAGTCGACAAAGCCGGGCATTCCCACACCAATGGCGGCGATCTTGGGGTGGCGGGTGCGCAAGTCAGCGATGACTTTCGCAATTTCCTGAATCAGGGGCCCGGCTTCAGTGAAGGTCTGGGTGTCGATCGGCTCAGCATCCTCAATGATGCTGCTGCCGGAGAGGACTCCGGCTTTCACCGTGGTTCCACCAAAGTCGATACCGATTGCCAAAGGAAGGTCGCTCATTCGCTGGAATGTTAGACAGATGTCGCGATGCGTGCCACGTCTCAATTTTTACTTTTCGTGATTTGTCACACCGATCTCCTGGATTCCCTCAAGAGTGAGGTCGGGATCAAGGGTTTCTATTTCTTCCAAGCCCGAAGCGATGAGGGCGGCATCGCCACCGGTGGCGATGATTACGGGCTCGCCGCCGAGTTCGGCTTTGATCTGCTGGAGGATCTCACGAATGAGGCCCCGGTAGCCAATGACCGCGCCGACCTGCATTGCTTCTTCGGTGCTTTTTCCAATCGCGCTCTTAGGTTCGGTGAGCTGGATCGAGGGAAGAAGCGCGGTGCTGCGATGAAGGTAGTCGCGCAGGGAAGCGGTGCCGGGCGCGATCGCTCCTCCGAGATAGGCCCCGGAAGCGTCTGCAACATCGAATGTCACGGCAGTGCCGAAGTCGATGACGATGGCGGGCGCGCCATACTTCGCGACAGCAGCGGCTGCATTCGCAAGACGGTCGGCTCCAATTTGCTCGGGCTTGGGATAGTTGATTTTGACCGGCAGGACTGAACGGTGGGAGATGCGGTGAAGGGGAGCTTCGAAATAGACTTCCATCATTTCAGCCGCCTTTGGGACAACGGAACAGACAGTGACTTTTTCAAAAACGATTCCTTCGAGGGCTGCGTCGAGCGTCTCGGGTGATAATTCGGAGGTCGGAATGACGGCCCGCCACGCTAAAATGGTCTCTCCCTCGGCGAGGGCGAGCTTGGTCTGGGTGTTCGAGTTGTCGATGAGGAGATGCACAGCGGTCTAAATCCTAAATTCTAGATTGAGAAATTTTAAACGGAGGAATTCAAAAGGAGAAGCCTTTTGGGGAAGCTTACTTTTCGAGAATTTCGACCTCGTAGCCGTCAGGATCGGTCACGAAGGCCATTTTGCGCTCGCCTGAGGAGAATTTCGCGCGCCAGCCATCAGGCCAGATTTCCATGCCGCCTTTTTCGAGATCTTCGCAGTAGCGGATGATATTTGGCACGCCGACCGCGGTGTGCATGAGATCCTCGGGGACTTCAACTTTATAGTCAGGGGAGTGGGTCAGCTCCAGAAAGTGGTCGTTGCCAGGGAGGTGAAGAAAGGCGAGCTGATTACCCTGCGGTGAAGTCTTTTGCTCGCCGATGACAAAGCCAAGCTTTTCATAAAAGGCGATGGAAGCGGCGGGATCGGCGACACGGATGCGGGTATGGAGGAAATGAATCACGGGGAAAGTTTGCCTAAGTTAGGCGGGCTGTGAAGTGCGGAGTTGCGAGTCTGCGCTGGAAGGGGTAGTTCTTTCTCCGTTGAAATCATTTAGTTGGACCCTCGCCCTGCGGTATTTGAATCCGCTCCGGACATTCGTTTCGATCATCACCCTCATTTCGCTCCTCGGAGTGGCTGCGGGCGTGATGGTCCTTATTGTGGTGCTCTCGGTGCACGCGGGTTTTGAGCGGAATCTGAAAGAGATCCTACTCGGCTACGCGCCACACGTTCGTGTGGAGTCGGGCTATGGGGCTAATATTGTCGATTGGGAGTCGATGGAGGTGGGTCTTGCGAAAGAAAAGGGCGTCATCGAAGCTTACGCGCTGATCGAAGGTTACGTCATGCTCGATGCGAAAGGTTGGCGTCAGCCGGTTTCTTTCCGCGCGATCAATGCCCAGAATGAAGCGCAGGTCGAAGCGCTCGGCGAACTTCTCGATTTAGACGAGCACCCCGAAAGTAAGGCCGATATGGGTTTGGATGAAGTCGCTGTCGTGTCGCGCCAGCTCGCCGAAAGCTTAGAGCTCGAAGTCGGTGATAAGCTTAATTTTATCGCCTCGGGAAATCTCGATGCCGTGATGGATGTTTACCGCATCAAGCAGCAGGATCGGGCTTGGGCGCTTTACGAAGATCGGCTCAAGCCTTTTGAAAAGATGATGGCGGAGATGTTCACCAAAGAAGGCGAGCAAGATGTCGCCTCCGGCGAAAAGGTAACAGGGGCTTTCCGGCTCATTCAGAACCTGATTCCCATCGATGACAAAGAGGGCGAGCCGATGCGTCTCGAAGAGCGCGATCTCATCGGCGAGATTCTCTTCGGAGTTCTCGATAATCCCGAAAAACAGGAAAACGGAAAGGATTACTACATGGCGGGGACGCAAAAGCGGATCCAAGAACTTCTCGGCCAGCTCCGCGATATTGATCTCAAAGAGGCGGACCTCAAAGCCTTCGTGGGCATCGAGGAATTCGTCACTCCGATCGAGCTGACGGTGCACGGAATTTATAAGGACACCAAGCGCTCGCAGGGGCCGCACGCCTTTGTGCCGCTTCCCATCGGTCAGCAGCTCAAAGGCCTTAAAAATGCAGTCGAGGCAATCGGCTTGCGGGTGGAAGATCCATACCATGCCCAAGAGGTCGCTGACCGAGTCCAAGCTAAGCTCGGAGACGAATGGCTCGTCCGCAGCTGGATGAAGACTCACGAGCAGCAGTTCCAGCTCGTAAAGACGGAAAAGGTGATGATGAGTTTTGCACTCTCTTTTATCACGATCCTCTCGGCCTTTAGTATCACGGCTGTCATGTATACCGTGACGATTCAGAAGCGTCAGGAAATCGGGGTCATGAAGGCGCTCGGTGCGCGCCCTTCCCAGATCGTGCGCGTCTTTTTATATCAGGGAATCATCGTAGGGATCGCGGGATCGCTTACCGGATTGGCGCTTGGTCTGCTGGCGGTGCATTATCGAGGTCTCATCGTGCAGTTTTTGCGAGGAATCGGCATCGATCCCTTCCCGCCGGAGTTCCACGGCATGAGTGAGCTTCCTGCTAGAATTATCCCTGAGCAAATTACCGTCATCTGTATTGTCGCAGTTATTCTCTGTATCATCGCTGCTTTGATTCCCGCTCTCACGGCCGCTTTCCGCGATCCTGCGAAGTCACTTCGCAATCTCTAATCATGAAGATCTGGATCATCGAGGACGGCGAAAAAAAGGGGCCGCTGGAGGACTACGAAGTCCGCGAGCAGATCCACTCTGGCGAACTCACGGGCGAGACTCAGTGCTGGTATGAGGGCGCGCCCAGCTGGCTTCCAGCGAACGAGGTTCATTTTTTTGAAACAGAATTTGAGGATAAGGCGCCCGTGATTCTCGTGCCGCCACCGCTTCCTGTGAAGATGAATTCTGCGATGTTGTGGCGTCGTCTTGGGGCACGCTGGTTCGATATTGGGCTCTACAGTTGCCTCATTCTTTTTGTGATGCGCCTTGGCGATATCAGGATGATGGCAACACCGGAGAATCCGGTTTCAGGGTGGGTCTTTCTGGCCCACTTCGTTCCTGCGATCATTTTCGAGGGAGTCTTTCTCCATCTCTGGGGCGCCAGTCCGGGGAAAATGTTTCTTAGGCTTCGGGTCGAAGACAAAGACGGAAAGAATCTCGGATTGGGCGCGGCCCTGATGCGCTCGATGCGGGTCTGGGTTCTTGGGGTGGGGATGCGGATGCCCATCTTGACTCTTCTTGGTCACGGCATCGCCCTCTGGATGGTCAGGAAAAGAGGGGCGCCGCTTTGGGATCTCGTGACAGGCTACCGGGTGCCGGGTCAGTCGCTGACGGGACTGAGGCTTGGGCTCTTCGTTGCGGTCTTGATTGTATTTTGGGTGCTTTTCTTCGTGATCATCTGGCCTGAATTCGGCCCGCTTGTGATGAAATCCTTCGAGGAGGCAAAAGCTGCTTCATCGCCCGCTTCGTGACTTGCGGGGGCGCGGCGCTTCCTTTATTACTAGGTCGTGGCTGGAACGGTATATTTTGATCTCGAGACGCAGCGCAGCTTTGGCGATGTCGGAGGCGCGGCGAATAAGGATAAGATGGGCATGTCGGTAGGGGTGACCTACTCGACGGAGACGGAGCAATATCACATCTACGGCGAGGATCAGGTCGAGGATCTCATCGACCAACTCGTGAAGGCAGATCTTGTCGTTGGCTGGAATCACATCCAATTCGATTACCCCGTCCTCCTCGGCTATACCATTTATGACCTCCCGGTGCAGACTGTGAACTGCGACATGATGCTCAAGCTCGAGGAGATTCTCGGTTTTCGTCTCAAGCTCGACTCCGCGGCTAAGGCCACTCTCGGTGAAACAAAAACCGCCGATGGACTCGATGCGCTCAAGTGGTGGCAGGAATATAAGAAGACCAAGTCGCTCGACCCGCTGATGCAGATCGCGGAATATTGCTGCTACGATGTGAAGGTGACCAAGGAAGTCTTCGAATACGGTCAAAAGCACGGCCTCATCAAATACGATGACCGCGGCGGCCACCTCCAGGAGGTCAAAGTGTCGTGGTAGGATTTTGGGTCAGGGGATTCTTGATTGTGCTGCTCCTGACGCCGGGAGCATCGGCTGGAAGCGCTCCGGTGCAGCTCAAAAGCAGGGTGGACATTCTTGAAAAATGGACGCCGGATCAGCATCTCTATTTAAAAGGAAATCTCGGAGTTTCTCAGAATCAACTCGCAGCATTAGAGAAATAGATCACCGCCAATGCGCCGAACTGGACGGTTCTCCTTGCCGAGGGTTCACAGGGTGAGACCTACAAAGACGCGCGTGGTTTCACGTATCACGGAATGGACGCCGTCGAGCACGCGATGTGGAAGGGGCTTCCGGCGGGAACCACTTTTGGTGAGCTGAAGCATCCCAGAACAGGCGAGTCCAACGGCGCATTTTTCATCCTCTTCCTCAAGGACCGTAAATTTTCCTACTACGGATCTGCGGCCTATGAACGGCGTGGCCTCAGTTCGAAAAATTGGTCCGGGAATCTGGATCGCGAAGCCAAACAGGCGATGCGCAATGGCGGAAGAATCGTGGATGCCGCGAAGCGGACGATCAAGCTGATCGATGACTCCCTCGCAAGCCGTCTCCGCAGCGAGGAGTAGCGAAAGCTGGCTAAGATTCGCGAGGAAGCTGCGCTTAAAGTCGCTCTCGCAGGTTGGCTTACGGGATTGGAAAAAGAGGTGGATCAAGCTGCTGAGGAACACGCCACCTTTCGCGAGCGCTTCTCCGGCGATGGCACGACCCCTTCCGACGCCGCCTATCTTGATGTCCCTGAAATCCGGGGACTTCTCCATGCCTCATCCGAGTCGCTCAAAGCAAATGACGTTTCGCAGTCCCGCGGGCTGCATGATGTTGCGAAAGATGCGGTGGAAAAATTTTATCGCGATAAGGAACGCTTTCAGCAAAACGGCCCGATTTTGGAAGCTCTCTCAGGTCGCTTGAAGCTCCGATCGGAACTTGATGCCTCGCAGGCGACTTCGGATATCGAGTCTGCGAAAGGCTTTTATTCCAAGGGGAGTCGTCGCTATGCCGCTTTGTTGCGATCAGCACAGGATGCCGAGTTCCGCTTGATCGAGGCAAAGAATCGGGCGACAGCAGAAGCGGAGCGGAGGGAGAGGAGCGCTGCGAAAAAAGCACGCGACCGCGAAGTTGGACTGACGACTGCCGGAGGAGTGGGCGCGACGGGACTTGGGCTAGGGATATTTTTCGGTAATCGAGGCCGCCGCAAACTGTAGGTGCTTGCGGAAGCACAGCTGAAGAAGCGAAAAGAGGAAATGGGCACGATGGTGGATCGTCTTTTTGCGCTCATGGATCGGCTTTCGATTGTGGTGGGTCCCGCAGACCAGCTTGACGCGCGAGGCTATCAGGGAGAAACCCTCGCGCTTTCTTCATGACGAACTCTACGCAGAAGCTGTGCCTGAATTCGCGCTTTATGTCGTGGAATGTTACAGAAAATTCGCTTTCGCTTGCGGCATCATGGTCACGCTGTCAGGTTGTCACGATGAAAGCATTGGAAACCATGAAGTGCCTGCGCCTCCGGCCGGGTGATACTCACTACGACCTCAGTTCACCATCGCCCTCCCTCCGCTCCTAGAGCCGAGGGGATATCGGCCATGTGCCGATTTGTTCCAGCGAAAAAGTGAACCTGTGAGTCAGGAAAATACAGCCGTGGAGTGGATTCTTCGCGAAGTCCCCGAAGGGTGGGAAGGTCTTCTTCTCGAAGGAATGCCGCGCATTTTAGCGAAGCTCATGGCCCAACGTGGCGTGAGTGAAGCGGAGGTGAAGACTTTCCTGAAGCCGCGCCTTGCCGAGCTTTCTGATCCTTTTGAAATTGAGGAGATGGACCTCGCGGTGGAGCGGGTTCTGCTCGCGATTGATCATGAAGAGGAAGTTACCATTTATGGCGACTACGATGTCGATGGCATCACCTCGATTACGGTTCTCAGTCTCGTGCTTCAAGCTTACGGTCTTAAGCCGGAAGCTTTCATTCCGCATCGCAGCACCGAGGGCTACGGTCTGAGTGAAGCGGGGATCGAGCGCTGCTTGAAGGAGAACGGGAAGCCGGGTCTCTTCATCACTGTCGATTGCGGCACGGTCTCAAACGAAGCGATCGCCGGACTCAAGGATCGTGGCATCGAGACTGTCGTGGTGGATCACCATGAGATTGGCCAAGCTGGCCGACCTGATTGTGTTGCTCTGGTGAATCCGAAGGCGTCGAAAAATGAGCTGAGCTACCTCTGTGCAGCTGGGGTCGTCTTTAAACTCGCGCATGCTCTTTTAAAGACCCGTCCGCTTCCAGATTTTGATCTCAAAGGCGTGCTCGACCTCGTCGCGATGGCCACCATTTCCGACATCGTCCCGCTTGTGGATGAGAATCGTCTTTTAGTCCGTCATGGACTGCGCTGTTTGGAGACATCGACTCGTCCCGGTCTCCGCTCACTGCTCGCGCTTGCGGGAGTCGAGGGGAAGCTCAGTAGTGCAGATGTTGGCTTTCGCCTTGGGCCTCGCATCAATGCTGCTGGACGGATGGATCAGCCGGAAAAAGCTCTTGAGACCTTAATGACGGACTGCCCGAAGGAGGCCGGAGGGCTCGCTGATGAACTCGATAATTTCAACAAAGCGCGCCAAGGAGTGGAGCAGCAAATTTTCGCCGAAGCGATGGAAATGCTCGATGGCGAGGAGATCAAGACCGATGGTCCTGTCATCGTGGTGGGCTCGCGCAAGTGGCACGCTGGAGTGGTCGGGATCGTGGCCTCGCGTCTCATGCGGATGTATCACAAGCCGACCTTCGTGATTTCGATTGATGACCAAGGCGTTGGAAAAGGGAGTGGCCGAAGTATCGCCGGAGTCTCGCTCGTGAATGCTATTCGGAAATGTGAAGATCTTCTGATTGCTGGAGGCGGCCACCACATGGCGGCGGGCCTGAGTATAATGGAGGATCAGATCAAGCCCTTCCGGGAGGCCTTTTCCGCTTACGTCGATAGCGACTGTGGTGATGAAGATCTCAGTCCCAAGCTTCATCTCGATGCCGAGGTAGCGCTTGGCGAACTCTGTCTCGATTTTCTCGATAAATACGACCTCCTTCAGCCCTTCGGGAGCGCGAATCCTCAGCCCATCTTCATGGCGAGGAATGTCTGGCTCACCGAGCCGCCACGCCGCTTGAAGAATAACCACCTTCGCCTTTTCCTCCGTCAGGAGTTTGATGAACGTGACGCCATCTTCTTTGGTGGCGGCGCGAATCCGCTTCCCGATCCACCATGGGACATCGCCTTTACCGTGGATAGGAACATGTTCCGGGGCCGCGTCAATCTCCAGATCAGCATCCAGCACGTGCGGGCATCCGCCGAAAAGTAATGAACACCTTCGACGATCTTTCTTTTCTGAAAGGACGTGAGCACGAGGCCCTCCTCGCTGCTGGTTTCGCGGGTCCCAATGATCTTCTCGATTGGCTGCCAAAGCGCTACGAGGATCGCCGTCGTTTTGATTCTTTTCCCGCTGCGGCGGGAGGTCCGGCTGTCTGCCTCCGCGGCACTGTCGTCGATACCCAGCGGAAGGGCTTTGGCGGAAAAGGATTTCACGAAGCGATCATCGAAGACCTCGGAGGAGGAGGTTTTTCCCGAATGACCTGCCGCTGGTTCAACATGCCCTTCATGCACAAGATGCTCGCCGCTGGACACGAGGTCGTCCTCTACGGCAAGCCGAAGGAAAGCGCGGGTCGCGTCGTGATCGATCATCCTGAGTTCGAGATCGTGCGCGATGATGCCGTTGATTCGATTCATCTCGAGCGCATTGTTCCGATTTATAAAAACGTCAGTGGTATTCCACAGCGCCGCCTTCGGGAGATCATCCACGGCACTCTTCAAGTCGTGCCAGCTGAATCACTCGCGCCGCTCTACGACGTCGATCCCAGCTACCCGCGCGCTGAAGCATTTCGTGAAGTCCACTTTCCCGGTGAGTTGGCGCATGCGGAAGCTGCTCGACGCTACTTTGCCAAAGAAGAGTTTTTCCTTCAGCAGCTTCGTGTCGTCTGGCGTCGTCTTAAAAACGAGCGCACCAATGGCCGCGTCCTTGGAAAAAAGACGACTCTTTTAAAGCAATTCTACGAGTCACTGCCCTTTGATCTCACCGGAGCGCAGAAGCGGAGCGTGAAGGAAATTATCGCGGATATGCGTGTCGGTCGCCCCATGAATCGCCTTCTCCAAGGTGACGTCGGTAGCGGGAAAACCTTCGTCGCGATGTGCGTCATGCTACTCGCGGTCGATGCTGGTGCGCAAGCCGCGCTCATGGCTCCCACTCAGATTCTCGCTGAGCAGCACTACCTCACTTTCTCAAAATGGCTCGAACCTCTCGGGGTGAAAATTGGTCTCGCCACCGCTGATCGTCGTGAGGAGATCAACGACGCCCAGATCATCATCGGCACTCACGCTCTTCTTTATGACAAGGTAGAGTTCGATGATCTTGCTCTCGTCGTGATCGATGAGCAGCACAAATTTGGTGTTCATCAGCGCGGTAAGCTCATCCAGCGTGGCGTAATGCCAGATGTCCTCGTGATGACCGCCACGCCGATTCCACGGACCCTGACACTCACGATCTATGGCGATCTTGATGTCTCGATCCTCGATGAACTCCCCGCCGGGCGCGGAAAGATTGTTTCGGGCGTGCGCGTGAAGCCGAAGGTTTCCGAGATGACAAAGTTTCTCAAAGAGCAGCTCGAGGAAGGCCGCCAGCTTTACTTGGTCTATCCGCTCGTAGAGGAAAGCGACTCAATCAAGGCGGCCTCTGCTGTCGCTGAGCATCCGAAGTGGCAGAAGCGCTTTAGCCACTTCGAAGTGGAACTTCTCCACGGGAAGATGCCTTCCGAGGAAAAAGAATCCGTCATGACTCGCTTCCGCGAGGGTAAGAGCGAGGTTCTCGTTGCCACCACCGTCGTAGAGGTCGGGGTAGATGTTCCGAATGCCAACGTCATGGTCATTTTTAATGCCGAGCGCTTCGGCCTCGCGCAGCTTCATCAGCTCCGCGGTCGGATCGGCAGGGGAGAGCATAAGAGTTACTGCATTCTAGTCACCGACGGAAAGAGCAGCGATGCCTTGGATAAGTTGAACATCCTCGCTGGCACCATCGATGGTTTCAAAATTGCCGAGGAAGACCTTCGCCTCCGGGGCCCCGGTGAAATCCTAGGCATCCAGCAAAGCGGCATCGGTGGTCTCCGCTTCGCGGAATTTTTAGCCGATACCAGCCTCATCCGCGAAGCTCGCGAGGTAGCTGAAGAGGTTTTGCGTATCGATCCCAGTCTCGAGAAAAATCCTCAGCTTAGATCTTGGGCTATCGAGCAAGTCGATGTCGAGATGAGCTAGTTTTAAAACAAAAAAACCCCCGCGGTCTGAGTGACCGACGAGGTTTTTTGAAATTCTGAAAAACGGTTCTAGCGTCGGCGACGAAGCACGAAGCCGAGAAGTCCGGTCATTGCGAGTAGAGCTGATGAAGGCTCAGGAACTGCGGTCACTTTGAGGGTGATAAATCCGCTGTAGTGCTTGCGAACTCAATGCCACCACCACTCACGTCGATGACGGAGTTGCCATCAACTTCGAGAGCGAAGGTTCCCAGTCCAGCATACTGGGACAAGAATGCTGAGTTCACAAAACCGGAGCCAGTTGTCGTGACCTGCTCGCCAAGGATAGTGGTTCCGTCCGGGCCGGAAGGATCGTAATCGCCGAGAGAATCACCGTCGTTTGCGGCGAGCGCGAACCTTGCATTCGTGTTAGAAACCACATCGCTAAAGATATGTTGTAAGCCTGAATCGAGAAGGTTTTGCGTGCTCGAGGAGACATCGAGATCAGCACCGAACATTGCGGTGACTGAAGCTGACTCATCTGAGTCGTTATCTACGACCAGCTGACCACCATCGATAGTGAGGCTGTAGCACCATTCGACGCTCAGAATGTCAGCAGGAGCGACATTGATGAGGTCGAAGATGAGGGTCTCATCGAAGTTAAGAACATTCGGTTCAAACGTATTGGTTGGGTGAATGTCACTTGCGCATTTGCGGAGACGACCGATGCGGCGAGTCCAGCTATGGTAAGGGCTAATTTCATTTTTTTACTAAGGGTGTTTTTAGAAAGGGTTAACTTTCAACAAATACCACGGCCCGATTTTGTGAGTAACTTCAGTTGATTTGTGTTACGGATTTTCCAACGGTTTTAATGGGAGGATTATCTAAAAGGAGAGATCATTAAGAAGGTCTGAAATCTTTGGTTTCTGGTTCAGTAAGCAAAAAAGCCCCGTCGCGATTGCTCGCTGACGGGGCATGATTTTTATGAGGCTGGACTGGTTAGGCCATGACACCATCGGCGTCCTCGTGCTGCTGTTCGGCGAGCTCAAGATCGTATTTTTCCTTCGCGATCACACGGATGAGCTTGGGGAGGCTTTCTTTCCAGTGATCGAGGATCTTCTTAGCGCGGGAAGAGTTCGTCTTCTCGAAGTGAAGTTCGATAAGGTTCTTCAGCTCGGCCACGTCTTGCTCACGCTTGATGGGAAGGGCCACGACCATCTCGGGGTTGAGACGGGATTGGAACTTGCCATCGATATCGTAGATATATGCGGTGCCGCCAGACATGCCGGCCCCGAAGTTCTTTCCGGTGAGGCCGAGGATGGCAACGAGGCCATTGGTCATGTATTCGCAACCATGATCGCCCACGCCTTCGCAAACTGAAGTCGAACCGGAGTTCCGCACGCAGTAGCGCTCACCGGCACGGCCATTGAGGAAAAGGCGGCCTCCCGTCGCTCCGTAGAGGCAGGTATTTCCGGCGATAGAGTTCTTTGCGGCGATGAAGTCCTTCGAGATTCCTCTTGGCGGGTGAACCACGATCTCGCCCCCGGCCATTCCTTTTCCAACGTAGTCGTTTCCTTCACCGATGAGGGTAAGGTGGAGACCGCTCGTGAGGAAGGTGCCGAAGGACTGACCCGCGGAGCCGCGGAAGGTGAGCTTGATCGAGTTAGCTGGGAGATCCTTGTTTCCGTAGATCTCGGCGACACGCCCTGCTGTGCGGGTGCCGATGTTCCGGTCGGTGTTCACCACAGAGTATTCCTTTTCAAAAGGGTCTCGGTCGAGAAGCGGTCCGGTAGGATTTTCTCCTTCAGCCGTGCCGGTGTGAGCGGCGAGGTCTTTGAGGATCTCGAGATCGAGAGCGGGCTTGTGGATGCCATCGTTACGAAGTTCGGTGCAGGTGCGCACGGTATCGTGATCAGTCTTGTCCGCAAGGATCGCAGAGAGGTCGAGGGTGTTCGCCTTTGGATGATCCGGGACGATGCGCTGCTCCAGAAACTGAGTCGGGCGACCGACGAGTTCATTGATACTACGGACGCCGAGGGTGGCCATGATTTCACGTGCTTCATTTGCGACGCCCATCATGTAGTTCACGACGTGACCTGGGGTGCCTTTGAATTTCGCGCGCCACTTCGGATCAGTGGTGGCGACTCCGACAGGGCAGTTGTTGAGGTGGCACTTGCGAACGTAGACACAGCCCATCGCAATCATGGCGATGGTGCCGAAGTTCATCTGCTCGGCTCCAAGGATTGCAGCAATGATGACGTCGCGTCCGGTGCGGAGGCCGCCATCGGTGCGCAGAGTCACGTTATTGCGAAGCTTGTTCATCATGAGGACCTGATGGGCTTCAGAAATACCGAGTTCCCATGGAAGTCCGGCGTGCTTCGTACTTGAGAGAGGAGAGGCGGCGGTGCCGCCATCGTGACCAGAGATCAGGATGTTGTCAGCGGATGCCTTGGCGCAACCCGCTGCGACTGTGCCGACGCCGGACTCGGCGACGAGCTTGACGGTGACCTTTGCCTTCGGGTTGATCTCCTTTAGGTCATGAATGAGCTGAGCGAGATCTTCGATCGAGTAGATGTCGTGGTGCGGAGGAGGGGAGATGAGTTGGACGCCCGGCTGCGTGTTACGCAGACGGGCGATGAGGCCATTGACCTTATGACCGGGGAGCTGGCCACCTTCACCAGGCTTTGCGCCCTGAGCCATCTTGATTTCGATCTCATCGCAGTTCACGAGATAGTTCGCGGAGACGCCGAAGCGTCCGGAAGCGACCTGCTTGATATATGAGCGAGCAAGGTCACCGTTCGGGTAAGGTTGGAAGCGGCGTGGATCTTCGCCACCCTCACCGGAGTCTGACTTTCCGCCGATGCGGTTCATCGCGATGGCAAGAGTCTCGTGAGCTTCAGGAGAAAGCGCTCCCATCGACATCGCTGCCGTGGTGAAGCGCTTTACGATGTCCTCTGCAGGTTCCACTTCATCGAGTGAGACGCCAGTGGCGGGCACTTTGAATTCGAGGAGGTCTTTGATCGTGATCGGGTTGTTATCGAGCGATGCTTTGACATATTCGTCGTAGTCCTCCTTCTTGTTATCACGGACAAAAGTGTGGAGGTTTTTAATGACGGGAGTGGTGATTGCGTGGCGCTCGCCGGACTTTCGATAGCGGTTGTAGCCGGGGTCGCCGAGATTGAGGACCTTTCCTTTTTCAGGTTCGACTTCCCATCCCGCTTTGTGGCGAATGACTGACTCTTCCGCGATCTCTGCGAAGCCGACTCCGCCGATGCGGGAGTGGGCGCCGGTGAAGGCGTAATCGACGACTTCTTTTCCAATTCCAAGGGCTTCAAAAATCTGTGCGCCCTGGTAGGAGTTGAGGACGGAGATGCCCATCTTCGACATGATCTTGAGGAGACCTTTTTCAAGAGCCTTCCGGTAGTTTGCCATCGCTTTCTCTGGGCTAATACCCTCGAGTTTTCCTTTCGGGTCATTCAAGACGACGTTGCGCACCGTGGAGTAACCGAGGTAAGGACAGACTGCGGTGGCACCGAAGCCGAATAGGCAGGCGATCTGGTGCGTGTCCCGGGCTTCGCCGGTATCGACGACGATGGAACAGCGGAGACGCTTACGGCAGCGATTCAAGTGATGGTGGACCGAGCCGATCGCAAGGACCGAAGGAAGCGGAATCCGGTCGGCGGAGGTCGCGCGGTCGGAGAGGATGAGGATCTCGTAGTTTTTATCGACTGCTGCTTCTGCTTGAGTGCAGATGCTATCGAGTGCTTTTTTGAGTCCGTCTGTTCCTTCAGAAGCCGGCCATGTGGTATCAATGACAAGCGACTTGAAGCTGTGTTCATCGCGATTTGTGATGGCTTCCAGTTCTTGCTCGAAGAGGATCGCTGATTCCAGCTGAAGAATGCGGGCGTGCTCGGGAGTCTCGGTGAGGAGGTTTTGCTCTGGCCCGAGTCCGGCACCGAGAGTCATGACGGCCCACTCTCGAATTGGGTCGATCGGCGGGTTTGTGACCTGCGCGAAGAGCTGCTTGAAGTAAGTGAAAAGGAGACGCGGGTAGCGCGAGAGAGGCGCGAGCGGGATGTCGTCACCCATTGAGAAGACCGCCTCCTGTGCGCCCTTGATCATGGGAGGAAAGACCATGTCAAGATCCTCGGCGGTGACGCCTTGGGTAACTTGCTGGCGGGAGAGGGTAAGTGCGTCGTAATCGACTGCGGGGACGTGCGGCTCACTGGAGACGAAGTCCTTCAGCTCGACGCGGTTTTTATCAACCCACTGTGCGTAAGGCTTTTGGGCGGCCAGCTTTTCTTTGATTTCCTTATCGGTGAAAAACTCACCGGTCTCAGTGTTGCCTGACATCATTTGACCAGGCCCGAGACGTCCACGGCGGATCACTTTTTCGTCCGGGAGGACGATCGCTCCGGATTCGGAACCGATGTAGAGGAGACCATCCTCGGTGAGGGTGTAGCGGGAAGGACGGAGGCCGTTCCGGTCGAGACCAGCGCAGATCTTGATGCCATCGGTAAAGACGAGACCAGCGGGGCCATCCCAAGGCTCGGAGAAAGAGCGGTGGTAGTTATAGAAGCCGCGCACGGATTCGGAGATCTCGTGATCGTGACGGAAAGCGGGTGGCACGAGCATGCACATCGCCTGCTCGAGTGGGCGACCAGAGAGGACAAGCAGCTCAAGAGCGTGGTCGAGCGAGGAGGAGTCGGACTCGCCATCGCGCATGAGATTTTTAAGAAGCTCAACATCACCTCCCCAGATCTCGGATTCGAAAAATTCCTCGCGGGAGGCCATCCAGTTTCGGTTGCCGCGCACCGTGTTGATCTCGCCATTATGGCACATCATACGGAAGGGCTGCCCGAGGGGCCACGCGGGGAAGGTGTTGGTGGAAAAGCGCTGGTGGTAGAGCGAGATGCCGGTCTGGAAGTCCGAGTCCTGCAAGTCGCTGTAGAAGGCTCGTAAGGTGGCAGGCATCGCGAGTCCCTTGTAGCTGATGAGGCGGCCGGAAAGGGTGGGGATGTAGAAGTCTGCGACATCCTTGAATTCTTTCTCGATCTCACGGCGGACGAGGAAGAGTTGACGCTCGAAGTGATCGCCCTCCCAGTCGGCAGGCTTCGAGGCGAGAAGGTGGGCGATCTCAGGCTGAGTGTCTTGGGCGAGCTTGCCGAGTTCGTCGGGATTCACGGGAGCAGCGCGCCATCCGACGAAGGGGATATTGCGCTTGGCGAGGGTCGCTTCGACAAAGGACTTAATTTGCGCTGATCCGGTTGCGTCATCTCCAGGAAGGAAGAAGACGCCGACAGCGAGGTCATCGGCCGAGCCACTGTAACCGAACTCTGCGGCTGCTTTCGCGAAAAGAGGACGTGGAATCTGGGCAAGAATACCTGATCCGTCACCGGTCTTCATATCCGCATCGACCGCGCCACGGTGGGTCATGTTGCAAACTGAAGTGATTGCGTAGTCGATAATCTCGTATGACTTCTTACCCTCGAGATTGGCGATCGCGCCCATGCCGCAGTTTGCGGTTTCGTTATCCCATTGGTGGAGAGTTCCGGAGGAGTCGGGGGTATGCTTGGAATGGTAAGGGCTCATAACAAAAAGTGGTCGCTCGACAGAGTGTAGGTGCATGTAAGCATTTTGCTTGCCGAAGGCGTGAGAAAATAAGCGCAGAGTGGGGAGATTGCCAAGTGCAACTTGCTTTGGAAAAACCGCTGATTTTTGAGAACCTCCGCCTAACTCAGAGGGAAAGGCGCTTATTTCGAGCGAAAGGCCCTTTCTTCGTGAGATGTTCGACCAGTCTGCTTGAATTGGGGGAATTTACGAAAGATCATTCTGAGTGATGAATTCTTTGTGATAATCGATTTAGTGAAATGACCGAATTAGATCAGTCTGAGCCCGTGAATGAGACGGACGTAAATCCAGGGCCCCGTGAATGGCGGTCCTTTTGGGGGCTGGTGGGCATGCAGACGATGAATGCCTTCAATGACAACTTTGCGAAGTTTCTCCTAATTCCGCTGGGTGTCGCTCTTTACCAAATAGGCCTCGCCTTTGCTGGGATTCAGCATGCGCTTGCGGCGCTTCTCGTGCTGCCCTTTATTCTTTTTGCTCCGAGTGCGGGGTGGTTGGGCGATCGTTTCGCGAAGAATCGCGTCATTCGCTGGTCCTCGTGGATGCAGCTCGCGGTCCTCCTAATCATGGCGGGGGCGCTCTGGTATGGCCGAGAGCATGGCGCTATGAATGCTTCCATCGCGCTCAATATTACGATGGTGGCCTTCTTCTTGCTTGGCGCGCAATCGGCCCTTCTGAGTCCCGCGAAGATGGGCGTGGTGAAGGAGATCGTGGGGTCGCGGAAGCTGGGCTTCGCAAATGGTGTCATGGAGGGGACGGTGATCCTCGCTATCCTCGTCGGCCAGATTATCGGAAGTGTGTGGTTTGATACTTGGGGTGTTGCTCTAGGAAAAGGTCCTTGGGATGCGGCTCTCGTGCCGGTCCTCTGGGTGCTGATCGGGGCGGTGGTTTCGCTGGGGTTCTCCTACATGATTCAGCCGACCAAGCCTCAGAGCGTGGAGAAATACTCTCTCAAGGTCGCCTTCCGTCACTTTACGGATATTAAGAGGCTTAAGGCCCAGAAGGGTCTCTGGAGAGCCACTCTTGGAATTGCCTTTTTCTGGAGCTTCGGTGGATTTCTCCAACTTCTGATCATCCAGATCGCCGCCGAGACAAGCGGTGGGGTGGTAGGGATGGGGCAGCAGACTGCGCTTCTCTGGAGTCCGGTAGTGGTGGGAATCGTAGTGGGCAGTCTTCTCGTCTCGTGGATCTGCCGACAGCGCAATGAGATGGGGCTCGTCGTCTTAGGTGGGGCGCTCATGGCTCTGTCGACGCTCTTTCTGGCCTTTGTGAGTGGCGGCGGAGGATTGCGCATCGCCTGCCTCGCTCTCGCCGGTTTCGGAGGCGCTTGGTTCCTTGTGCCGCTCAATGCCTACCTTCAAGACGGCGCTCAAGATAACGAGCGGGGTCTCGTTATTTCAGCCTCGAATCTCTGCATCAATCTTGGTGGCGCTTTCGCGGTGGCGCTGCAGTTCGCTCTGAGCATCATCGGAGTCCCGATATGGGTTCAGTTTCTCCTCGTGGCCGGAGCTTGCTTGGTCGTCACCATTTACGTGATGCGTCTTTTGCCGAAAGATTTTGTTCATCTCTTGGGACAGGGAGTTTTCAAATTCTTCTACCGCATCAGAACGCAGGGCGAGATGAATATTCCTGAAAAAGGGGGAGTGCTGATGGTGGCGAATCACCTCAGCTACATCGATGGGATCATTCTCTCGATCGCATGCCCAAGGCCGATTCGCTTCCTGATGTTCGATACCTGTTTTGATAAGAAGATCATCGGAAAATTTGCGCGCCTCTTCGAGATGGTGCCGGTCTCGCCGACCAAGGCAAAGGACGCGATCCGCGTGGCAAAGGAAGCACTCGCGGAGGGCGATATCGTGTGCATTTTTCCCGAAGGGCAGCTCTCAAGAAGTGGTGGACTCTCGGAGATCAAGCGCGGCTATGAAATGATCGCGCGTAAGTCCGGTTGCCCGATTATCGCGGCCTACATGGACGGATTGTGGGGGTCAATGTGGTCGTTTGAAGGAAGCAAGTTCCTAGGAAAAGGTCCCCGCAAGATTCCCTACGGATTGAGCGTGGCATTCAGCGAGCCAAAGACTGCTGCGGAACTCGCAGGTCCGAAGCTTGCCGAGGAACTTCATCGTCTCTCCACACTCACGGTATCCGATCGCGCTACGGAATATAAGAGTTCACCCTGTGAACCCAAGCTCCTCAACGATCTTCCCACCGGCTGGAGTGAGATGATGGCGAAGTGCTGGGCTGATGACGTGAACGGAAAGCAGATGCGCGCCAATGCCCTCCAGCTCAATCAAGTGAATCTCGCGAGTCGCAAAAAGCGCATCCTGATTGATTGGGATCAAGACGCTGAAGAGTGCGGAGTCCTGGGAATTCTCTGGCCTCAGCTCATCGATGCCAAAGTCGCTTTTTGCGAGGGGAGCGATGAAGACTTCTTTTCTATCGTCTCACGCGAGCGGATTGATCTCGTTATTCTTAGAACTCAGCGGGTTGGTATTCTAAATAAGCTTCGCGAAAAGGGCGTGCATCATCTGGTTCTGGCAGGGACCTCCAGCGAATCGCTCCAGACCGGGCTCGTGGCCCAAGGTCGTGTCGTCAGTTACTCGATCCCGCATCCTGATTACGAGACCACTACCATGATGCCGCAGGCCGGTTGGAAAGAGGGGGCTTACGGGAAGCTTCTCCCCGGATTTCTGGCAGAGCAAAAAGGCGAAGAGGTGGAGATCAGCGGGCCGGCTCTCACCGATCCACTGATCTTGAAAGAGGTGACCTTTTCCTCAGAGAGCTTCCTGCAGGGAAAATCGGCCAGATAGGCCCCATCGGACCTATTCTATGAGCAAGCCTGCACGTAGGAGTTGACGATTTACCCAAGCTCGCTATTGGTTCCGACATGCAAGAAAGCGCTCAGGAACCTGAAGTGATTGAAGAAGAACTCCCCGCAACCGATGAGGCAGCGGCCGAGATTTCTGAGGAAACCCCTGCGGAAGAAGTTGAAACGGAAGTCGTGGAAGAGATTCCACTCACTCCGGAACAAGAAGCTGCCAAGTGGAAGGAAACCGCTCTTCGCACTGCTGCCGATCTTGAGAACTACCGCAAGCGCATGGCGCGTGAGCGCTCCGAGGACCTCCGCTTTGCTCGCTCCGGACTCGTAGAAGAACTTCTCCCCGTCTTCGACAACTTCTCAATGGGCCTCCAAATGGCGGAGCAGGAGCAGGACTCGATGATTTATAAAGGAATGGCGATGGTGAAGGGCCAACTCGAAGATTTCCTCTCTGCTCAAGGGCTTAAGGAGGTCGCAGCGAGCGGCATCTTCGACCCCAATCTTCATGAGGCAGTCGCTGAAGAAGAGAAGGAAGGAGCCGAAGCCGGCGAGATTCTTTTCGTGAAGCGTAAGGGCTACACCATGCACGACCGCCTCATCCGCGCCGCTGCTGTCATCGTAGCCAAGGCTCCTGAAACCCCAGCTGAGGACTCCCAGTAATGCCAAAAGATTTTTACGATGTTCTGGGCGTGTCAAAAGGTGCGGACCAGGGCGATATTAAGAAGGCCTATCGCAAAGCTGCGATGAAGCATCATCCGGATCAGAATCCCGATGATCCCAAGGCCGAGGAGAAATTTAAAGAGATCGGCGCAGCCTACGAGGCCCTCGGTGACGAGGACAAGCGCGCCGCTTATGATCGCTACGGCCACGCTGCCTTTGAAGGTGGCAGCGGTGGAGGAGGCCGTGGAGGCTCCCATGATCCCATGGACATTTTTAGCCAAGTCTTCGGCGGCGGAGGAGGTGGGAGCATGTTCGATGACCTCTTCGGAGGAGGAGGCGGTCGCCGTGGAGGCGGTGGCGCTTCCGCAAAAAAGCGCGGAAGTGATCTTCGTTATGATCTCGAACTCTCACTCGAAGAAGCCGCCAGCGGTGTCGAAAAAGAACTCGAAATCGAAAAATCAGCCTCTTGTTCCACCTGCTCCGGTACGGGATCTAAGAGCAAGGGCGGCGGCGCAAAAACGTGCTCGACCTGTGGTGGGCGCGGCGCAGTCGCGCGCCAAGCTGGGATCTTCATTCAGCAAAGCACCTGTCCTGAGTGTCGCGGTGCTGGCCAAGTGATTTCCGATCCATGCGGCGACTGCAGTGGCGAAGGCCGCAGGCAAGAAGCCGAGCGCGTCAGTATTCGTATCCCAGCGGGAGTCGATGACGGCACCCGCCTGCGCTCCACTGGAAAAGGAGACGCCGGACTCCGTGGTGGACCTGCGGGAGATCTTTACGTGTTCCTCCACCTCCGTGAGCATGAGATTTTTCAACGCGACTCTGAAGAACTCTTCTGCGAAGTCCCACTGCCGTTCTCGACCGCCGCTCTTGGTGGCGAACTTGAGGTTCCCACCCTCACCGGACCAGCGACCATCAAGGTGCCTGCTGGAACTCAGGGAGGGACCACCTTCCGTCTTCGTGACCGTGGCATGCCCACTCTCTCTGGTCGTGGTGGAAAAGGCGCGCTCAATATCGAGGTCCAAGTCGAGGTTCCCACGAAGCTCAATCGCGAGCAGAAGGAAAAGCTCACCGAGTTCACCGAGTCCATCGGAGAAAAGAATTCGCCGATGCAGGAATCGTTTTTTGAGAAAGCCAAGGGGTTCTTCGACCTGTAGGCTCTCTTGCCATGGATCGCTTTTGGATTTCTCCCGCTGAGTGGCAGGCCCCTTTTTCCCTCGGCGGAGAGGAGGCCCACCACTGCAGGCGTGTCATGCGAAAAGGAGTAGGGGACACGATCACCGTCTTCGATGGCGAAGGCCAATCTGCCGAAGCACGCATCACAGAACTTTCTTCGAACGAAGTTCTTTTCGAGATCTCGGAAGAACGAACTTCCGAGCGGGGCGTCTACGTCGAACTCGCCGTCGGCATTCCGAAGGGAAAGACCTTTGATCTCATCATTCAAAAAGCCGTCGAGCTCGGCGTCTCGCGCATCCAACCCCTCATGAGCGACCAAGGTATGGTCCGCATCGAAGGAAAAGATGTCGTAAAAAAAACAGAGAAGTGGAATCGCCTAGCGCTCGAAGCCAGCAAGCAGTGTGGCCAGAACTGGCTCCCTGAAGTTCTTCCGCCGCGCTCTTTCTCTGAGTGGCTTCCCGAACGTGAGCCGATGGGATGCGAAATAGCTGCAGCGCTTACCGAGACGACCAAGCCTCTTCGCGAAATCCTTCCCGGTCTCAGAAAAGAAGTCTCAATTCGCGTTCTGGTCGGTCCTGAAGGAGACTTCTCTACGGAGGAATATCGCAGCATCTCCATGGAAGACTTCTCGGCAGTTTCACTAGGGAATTTGGTTCTTCGGGTGGAGACGGCAGCCTTTTTTGTGCTCAGCAATATCTTCTGCCAGCTTGAGTAGTTAGTTTTGATAGCTTGATTATTAATTTCTTAGAAACCCCCTTGATTATTGGTCGTATTAGCGCTTTAGTTAAAAGATGTTTATCGGCACTAAGGGTTTTTTTACAAAAGGGTTACTGCTGTGCGGTTCTCTTTTGTCTTGCTGCCCATCACTCGCTTCCGAGGACGTCTCAGAGGATGCGACCGGGCTTGAGGTGAACCGTTTTTCCAGAAACGAAGTTGTCGCATTCTGGCATCGCTACTACATGGCTTCTGAGGGCTACGAGGAACGGTGGAGTGGGGAGATCGATGTGACGAATTGCACGATAACGGCACCGCCCGCAGAGTTCACGAAAGACGTCCAACGTAGGGTGAACTATTACCGCGCCATGGCTGGCCTTTCTGGCGATATTTCTTTCGAGGATGGAGAGATCTTCCGTTTAGAAGCTGACCTTTATGACCCGCCAGCTGGCACCATGAAGTCAGACGCCGCCCGTGCTGCGGCCATGATCTTCGGGACTCAAGAATTTGATCCTGCTGTGGGAGCCCTGCAATTGACCCATGATTTGGACCCCTCATGGGATTGCTTTACTCCCCGAGCGTGGAATGGTGCGATGTATAGTAATCTCGCGGCTGTTTTTTGGGGTCCCGGAGCCATTGATGCTTACATGGATGAGCCGGGGGATGGTGATGATCCGCTGTCAAACCGCTTTGTAGGGCACAGACGCTGGATTTTGTTCACTGCGGCAGTGCACATGTCGACTGGAGATGTTCCTTCAATCATTGAGGGAGAGGAACTCGTTCAGCCAGGGTCAAATGCTCTTTATGTTATTGGTGACTTTTCCTCGGATCGACAGGAGCAGTTCGTCGCTTGGCCAAACAATGGTTTCTCTCCTGCCCCAGTCCTGACTAAGTTATGGTCGCTAAGTTATCCTGGAGCTGATTTCTCTGAGGCAACTGTCACGATGAAGGGCCCAGATGGAATTGTTCCTCTGGAAGTGGTGTCCCGGAGTCGGGGGGTTCCGTTCTCACGTGTAAGCGACACTCCTGATTCGGGTTCGATTGATTCTACTGATGAAGTGAATCAGGAGGGGGATGTGAGTTCTTCCACAGGGCCAGGGTTCGGAGACTACGCAGATGCGACGATCGTCTGGCAGCCCCAAGGGATTCCCACTGACTTTTCCGATGACATAACCTACACCATCACAGTAGAAAATATTTTTGGAGGTGGACCGACCAGTCACAGCTACACGGTGACCGTGATCAATCCTAACGTCTTGGAAGATCTAGAGCTTGTGGGCTCAGATACCCCCCCGGTAGAGGGAGCGAATTATTACTTTGGTCCAGTCAGAGCGGCGGATGAGTTTGATTTTGAGATCAGTCAAAGGGCTGCCTTTACGGGGACTGAGGATGCTGAAGGTGAAGCAGGAGTCATAGACGGAACGGCAGATAATTACTCCTTAGTGGGAGCTCATGAATTTTTAGATGGAAGTTTTTTTGTGGGGTCTAGATCATTTTGGCTCTCATTCGAGAGAAGTGATATCTTTCCTCCGACTCCGCAGTTTCTTCAGGTTGATCGCGACCTCGCGACAACTGTGGGCGCTCAAATGACCTTTAAATATCGCCGCGGTTTTATGACTTCGGAAAGCAGAATGGACGTCGAAGTTTCATATGACGGTGGAGTTTCTTGGGAAGCAATTGGAGACCGGATTGTGGGAACAAGTGCGATAGATTCCAACTTCATCACTACTACCGTGAACCTCCCTGTGTCGAATGGATTTAGTCTTCGTTTTATAAAGACTTGGGATGGCGCTAGCGGGTTTTTTAGTGTTGCCGCAGCCCCAAATAGGGCTGTTGGAATCTTCATTGACGACATCAGCTTCACGAATACTGAGATAGCCACCGAACCGGTGGTGGTGACGCTTCCGGCGACATCTCAGCAGGCAACTCTTGATTCAGAAATTCTCGGTGCGCAGCTTGCTCCGGGCCAAGTTTATAGCATTCGAGTGAGGCCTCGCGTGGCAGACTTTGCCTTTGCTTGGAGTCCGGTGAAGCAGGTGACTGCGCAAGCATCTTCTCCTTTGACTGATTTCGAGCGCTGGGCGGAATTTACTTATCCTACCGCAGGTGGATTCAATGACGACTTTGATAAGGATGGTCTCCCGGATGGTCTGGAGTATGCCTTAGGCACCAGTCCAATCACAGCGGCCGAGGGAATCGCGAGCTTCGGGCTTGCTCAGGAGGGGGATGAACTCTGTCTTTCCGTGCCTGCCGATTCCATGGCCTCGGGGATTTCTTATGGTGCCGAGTGGACCACTGATTTGCTAAATTGGAGCTCTGAAGGAGTGACAATCGTTCAGGAGGATGGTCAGTTGAAGGCACTTGCGCCTGTGAGCGGTGCTCGCACTGCGAGTATGCGTTGGGTGATTATCCAAAACTAGATGAAGTTTCTTTTGCTCCTTGCTCCCCTCCTTTTTGTCTCTTGCAGCACGATGTCCCCGGATAAACCGGGCTATCTCGTTGAGAGCGCCAAATATCAGGCCACTTCTCCGCTTGAGTCACGCATCAAGATCTCTCTCTGGGATCAGAAAGCGTGGCTCCTGAATGGCGCGGGGGAAGCCGTCTTGGAGGCTGATGTCGCAACTGGGGTGCCTGGTAAGGAAACTCCAGTAGGCAGCTTCGCCATCCTGGAGCGTCTTGAGAGCAAGCGGTCGAATCGATATGGGCGCTACGTTGGAGAAGATAGTCGGAAGGTGGTCGTAGGAAAGGCGTGGGAACACGAAGGTGAGCCACCCGAGGGAACCGTTTATGAAGGAATCTCGATGCCTTACTGGATGCGTCTCACTTGGACGGGAATCGGAATGCATGTGGGGAAATTTAACAAGCGCACGCGCAGTAGTTTTGGCTGTATTCGTGTTTTTGAAAAAGCGCAGCCTCTCATCTTTGAGAAATCTCAGTTGGGCACTCCTGTTGAAATCGTCGCCGAGAGTCTTGTGGTGATGCACGGACTTCGCTGACTCGGCCTAGAGACTTGCTTCAATCGCTCTTCGAATGGGTGAGGCAATAGGGAGGCTCTCTAGCTGAGTTATGGGGATGAATTCTTCATCCGCGATCGCTTGGGTCTCTGAGCGGTAGAGGAATAAAGTGACCCGGTGATGAGTGATCGCATAGCGATGGGTTGATTCAGCCTCCAAGTGAGAAGCTTCCTCAGCACTTCTGAGAGGTAATCTCCAGAATCCTTTTCGTCGGCCTCCGGATTCTTTGGCTAATAGGAGACTTCCTTTTTTGAGGTAGAGGATCGCGTGCTCTTCTACTTGCACTGTCTCACGGCGAGCTTTTTTAACAGGAAGAGAAAGAGGATCGCTGCATTGGCAAAAGTTTGCCACTGGGCAGACCGCACAATTAGGGGCCTTGGGTGAGCAGTGGGTTTGGCCCAACTCCATAATGGCGGAGTTAAATTTTCGAGGATTGTTTTTATCGAGAAGCGCGCCTGCCCATTCCCAGATTTTTTTACCCCCAGCGGTAGAGTCGACGGGTTCGGAGTAATCAAAGAGGCGAGAGATCACGCGTGCGATATTCGCATCTACGATCGGTGCCGGTTGATTAAAAGCGAAGGAAGAGACCGCTCCAGCGGTATATTTCCCGATGCCCGGGAGGCTCTCCAGGGTGGTGGCGTCCTGAGGGAAAACTCCATTGTGAAGTGATAGGATCGCGCTTGCCGCTCGCTTGAGATTTCGCACCCGGTTATAGTAGCCCAGCCCTTCCCACGCCTTAAGGAGTTGCTCTTCTGGTGCGGTGGAAATTGTCTCAAGATTAGGGAACTCCTCGAGAAAGCGCTCGAAGCGTCGGTTCGCGATCACCGAGGCGACAGTGGTTTGTTGGAGCATGATCTCGGAGACGAGAATAGCCCACGGGTCTTGTGTCTCCCTCCAGGGATATACTTTCGCTACATCCTGAAACCATGAAGCGAGAACTTCACGAAATAGAGCTGGCTCGTGGAGGGGGTGTTGAGAAGCGGTTGTTTTGTCCATCGCAGTCTCCCCATAGGCTAGCTCAGAGGACGAAGATGACGAGAGGTTTTAGTCGAATTCCTTAAAGGGTATATGATAATATTATATTAAGTATAACTTAAACCCTAGATAGGGGCGTTTTTAAAGCGGTGAAAGTGACTTTTTTGTCACTAATTACTGATCGTATTCCAGATGATGATGGTTCCTGGGCGGGTGTTCGTCCTTCCCAGTCACACCTGCGCAATATAACCCTATCCACCTAATCTTCTGTTAAAGAGATTTTTAAGAGGATTATGGGTATCCGCGGATTAATGGGAGCTCGAGTGGAATCTTTTCAACTTTCAAAAATTAGTAAGTTCCATCAAATTATTTCTAGTCCTGTAACGTTTGCCCTTTTGACAAGGGCAGAAATCGAGGTAGAATGCAGGAAAGCAAGCACCTATTTTTAAGAATGTCTAACTTTACAAAAAAAGATATAATCCAAGAAGTGAGCGACCGGACGGGGGTAACCCAAACAATGTCCTTTAAGATGTTCAATATGGTCCTTGAGATCGTCACCCGTGAGTTGGCAAAGGCCAATAACGTTGTGGTTCGTGATTTCGGCACCTTTGAGACGAAAATTGCGAAAGGCCGCCCCGGAAGAAATCCAAAAGATCCAAACAAGACAATTCCCATCCCTGAACGGGCTGTGGTAAAGTTCCAGGCTGGGAAGGCGCTTAAAGAAAAAGTAGCACGTGTTCTTCCCGAGTTGAAACGACGCGATAGCTAGTGAAATTACTCCTTCTTTTAATCCCCATTGCGCTCCTTCTCATTTCTTGCGGAGGTGGGGGATATGAGGGCTACCAGCAGTTCGGCTACACCATTCGAGGCCAGCATTATCAACCAATGTCGATCGATTCGGCGTTGGATTACGATGAAGTTGGCGAAGCTTCATGGTATGATGAGAGCAAATACTTTGGTCTCGTCCGTGGAGATACCTCCCTTGGCGAACGGGTGATGCCCTTCGCCGTTTCGGGAGCGCACAAAACTCTTCCGATCCCCTGCAGGGTGAAGGTGAGTAACCTAGAAAACGGTAAGACCGTAAAGTTGCGGCTCAATGACCGTGGGCCTTTTATTCCCGGAAGAATTATCGACGTTACCCCACGCGCTGCAGGGAAGCTCGGCTTTAAGAAAGATGGGCTCGCTCAGGTTCGGGTTGAGGTGCTCAGCGTGGGTGATGGTAGATATAAGAGAAAGGCCAAGCGAGGCTGGTGGCCATTTTGGTAGCGCAATGTCTTGAGATCAGCGTAAGGCATCTCCATTCTCCAGTCAGATGCTCCGCTCCTTAATGACAATTTCCGGCTTCACGCTGATGAGTCGGATTTTGGGATTCCTTCGGGATATTCTTATCGCTCGCTTTGTGGGGACGGGAATGGTGGCTGACGCTTTCTTTGCGGCCTTCCGCTTCCCCAACCTTTTTCGCCGAATTTTCGGTGAGGGAGCTTTCAACTCAGCCTTTGTGCCTCTCTTTGGAAAAAGGGTGGCTCAGGATGGCAGGATGCCTGCCATTAATTTTGCCAATAATGCCTTCTCGGTCCTCTTTTTGGTCCTCGGAATCCTAACAATTTTGCTGATCCCAGTGATGGCCTTTGTGATGTTGGCGGTTGTTCCAGGTTTTCTGTCAAAGGTCGACACCTCACTCAGTGGCACTCCTCAGGACTTCGAGGTGACCTTGCGTGGAGCGCGTGCGGTCTACTTCCAAGCCGCTGAGGGCGAAAAGGTGACCTTCCACGACCTCAATCTCACTGAGCGGGGTGATCCCGAGGTGGGTAAGGTGATGGGGGAGATTTTCGGCGGCGATACTCAAGCCGTCGGCGAGACGGTTCCAGTCATTTCGGTCCTCAATCTAGCGCTGGAGCGAGAAGGTGAAGTTGATGAGGATGCTGGCGAGACGTCCGCTGAGGTGCGAGCCCGTCTCTACGATGAAGAAAAATGGATGTTCAAAGATGGCCTCCTGCGCATCCCACTCCCCAAGGGGCATGACTTTGCGGTTGTCTCCGGCAAGGTCAGCGGAGCAGGGGAGTTTAAGGTCTTCCGGAACGATCCCAGTGCTTACGATTTCACGGTCAAACTCTCGAAGATCACCTTTATCTATCTGCTGTGTATGGCTCTCGTGGCCCACCTGAGCGGGGTGCTCACGACTTTAAAAAAGTTTGCTGCTCCGGCCTTTTCTCCTGTCCTACTGAATCTCGTATTCCTCGTAGGACTCCTCGCAGTGGTTCGCTTCACGGATTCGAAGGGCGAAGTCCTGGCATGGTGTGTCGCCGTAGCCGGCTTTCTCCAGCTCGGGGTGCTCTGGATGGTGTGTCGACGGGCTGGGCTTCCAGTCGCTCTTAGGAAGCCGGTTTTCGATAGCGGAATGAAGCGCCTTTTTATTCTAATGGGACCGGGGGTGATCGCTGCCGGAATTCAGCAAATCAATCTTCTCGTCAGTGGAGTGATTGCTTCGTTTCAGCAGGGTGCCATTTCTTACCTCTACTACTCGGACCGAGTCTATCAGTTGCCGTTGGGCATGATCGGGATCGCTTTTGGAATGGTGCTTCTCCCTGAGATTACACGTTTGGTGAAAACTGGCGATGAGTCGAAAGCGTCTTCGACCATGATCAGCGGGATCGAACTGGCAATGATCGTGACCGTTCCGGCAGCGATTGCTCTGATGGTGATTCCAGTTGAAGTGATGTCGCTTCTCTTTGAGCGAAAAAATTTCACTGCGGAAGATTCGCTCCAGACAGGCCGTGCGCTGGCGGCCTTCGCGATTGGGCTTCCGGGTTACGTTCTTATCAAAGTTCTCCAGCCGGGTTACTTCGCACGTGAGGATACCAAGTCTCCCATGAAAATGGCGGGCGTTACGGTGCTGGTTAATATCGTGATGAGCCTCGCTCTCTTTCCTTTCTATGGACACGTAGGCTTGGCCTTCGCGACCTCGGTTGCGGCTTGGGTAAACGTCGCTCTTCTCTGGTTCGGCCTCCGTGGCTTTGTCAATTTCCAAGGCGAGAATTGGAAGCGACTCCTCGGGATGGTGATCGCCAGTAGCGTGATGGCTTTGGCTCTCGTCTTTGCGAAGCCACTCCTAGCTCCTTGGCTGGGGGACATTTTCTGGCAGAAGGCGATCGCGATGACGCTGCTGATGGCTCTTGGCGTCGTGGTTTATGCTCTCGCAGTCTTGAAACTTAAAGTGACCAGCATCTCCGAACTGAAAGCAGCTTTTAGATCGTAGGATAGCCATCTTGGCTGTCCTCGCTGGCAGGGATGGACAAGCAAGATGCTTATCCTACTTGTAGAGATCCCGATTTGAGGCTGAGAACTCCGTCTTAAGATTCACCGTGAGCTTGGAGAGATCCACGATTTTGGCAGGGCCGAAGGTCCACTCCCTCGACCGTCCTCTTGGGTCCTTCCTCTTTCTTGGATCGACCGGGGTGGGGGAAACCGAACTCCCTAAAGCACTCGCGGAATTCCTCTTCGATGACGATGCTGCGATGGTCCGAATCGACATGTCGGAATACATGGAGAAGCACGCCGTCTCTCGCCTGATCGGCGCGCCTCCGGGTTACGTCGGCTACGAGCAGGGCGGTCAGCTCAGCGAGCATGTCCGCCGTAAGCCCTACTCGGTGGTGCTCTTCGATGAGATCGAAAAGGCGCACCCAGATGTCTTCAACGTCCTCTTCCAAGTGCTTGATGACGGCCGCATCACCGATGGCGAGGGTCGCACTGTCGACTTCCGAAACACCGTGCTCATCATGACTTCGAACATCGGAAGCCAGCACATCATGGATGAGACCAGTCCAGAAGAGCGCGAGGCCAAGGTAAAAGAAGCCCTGCGCGGTCACTTCCGTCCCGAGTTCCTGAATCGCATCGATGAGACAGTCATCTTTGATCGGCTCAATCGCAGTGAAATCGGGCAGATCGTAGGTCTCCAGCTTGAGCGCGTGAAAAGTCGCATGAGCAAGCAGGGGCTCACCCTCGACTTGCCGGATGACGTCATCGAGTTCATTGGGAACCAAGGCTACGATCCGGTCTACGGTGCGCGTCCTTTGAAAAGGGCGATCCAGAATCAGCTGCTTGATCCGCTCAGTCTTTCGATCCTCGAGGGAAGTTTCGTGGAAGGGGACACGATCAAAGTAGCGCTCAAGGAGGGCGCGCTGACTTTCGAAAAGTAGGCTCTTTTAAACTAACCTCCCGCAGCGATGGTGATGAGCTCAAGCTTGTCGCCATCGCTTAATTTTTTGCTGAACTCTGAGGGCGAAAGCGCCTCTTGGTTCAGCTCCACTACCACGGGCTTTCCGCCCAGTCCCAGTGACTCCAGGAGAGCTGAAATGCTGAGGTCATCGGCCAGCTCGCGCGGCTCTCCATTGATCGTGAGTGTCATGATTTGCTGAGGATGGAAGCATCCCAATCTTTCCATACCGGATCAAATCCTTTTCCGGTGAGAAGCTCGGCGATTTCGCCCACGGGGCGCTCGTCATCGATCTCGAACTGGCCGGTTGCCTTTGAGCACTCTTTCTTTTCCTCAATCTCGACGCGGCGACCTTTCACCGTGAGGTGGAGATCTTCCTTGCCCGCTCCGGTGTAGCCACCAGGGGCGGTATTGGAACCGGCTGAAATATGCGTCACGCCGAGAGGAAAGAGCGAGTCACGGAGGCTCGCCCTCTCACGAGTGGAAAGAGTGATGCCGACTTGCGGGAAGACGATCCGGAAAGCGGTGATGAGTTGCACCAGATCGCGGTCGCTCAGGCAGAGTTGGGGATCTGGAGTGTATTCGTAATTCCCAGCGTGCGGCTGCATGCGGGGGAAAGCCACGCTGAACTGGGACTTCCAGCAGTGGCGCATGAGGTAGTCGAGATGGGTCGCGAGTGCGGTGGCTTCGTAGCGCCAGTCGGCGAGGCCAAAGAGGGCCCCGATCCCGATACGGCGAAAGTCTCCCGCATAGGCACGCTCGGGACAGTCGAGTCGCCAGTCGAAGTTCTTCTTCGGGCCCGCTGTGTGGAGCGTCTCGTATGTCTCCCGATGGTAAGTCTCTTGATAAACGATGAGGCCTTCAGCTCCGTGGTCCACGAGCTCGCCATATTGATCATCTTCCATGGGGCCAACTTCGATCCCGATCGTGGGAATGAAGTCCTTGATGGCATCGATGCAGCTCTGCAGATAGCCATCGGAGACAAACTTGGGGTGCTCACCTGCCACGAGGAGGATGTTTCGAAAGCCCATCGAGTGAAGGTGCCGCGCTTCTGTAACGACCTGCTCGACGGTCAGGGTCGTTCTGAAAATAGGGTTGTCGCGGGAAAAGCCGCAATATTTGCAGTTGTTCACGCACTCATTAGAGACGTAGAGCGGAGCGAAGAGCCGCATCGTCTTCCCGAAGTGCCGGCGCGTGATTTGCTGACTCTGAAGCGCCATATTTTCGAGTTGGGAGTCCGAGCAGGGGGCGACGAGTTGACGGAAGCGGCGCATTAAAGAGGTCGGTTCCTCCATCAGCTGCTCAAATTGATTCGCAAAACTCACGGCGGAGGAATCGTGCCTGTCGGCCTCTTTGTCAAAAAGATTACCTCTTTTTGAATTGTCACCTAATTTACAAGCTGCTGGACTCTCCTCCGTAATGGCTAACGCAACCAACGTCCTCTCCCAAGGCATCGAGATCAATGGCTCGATCAAGTTCTCGAACGATATGATCATCGACGGCAAGATCGACGGTGAGATTCACTCTGATAAGGGCAAGGTCACCATCGGTGAGAACGCCAACATCAAAGGTGACGTCAAAGCTGGCGAAGTGAAGCTCTACGGAAAAGTAGAGGGCGCCATCACTTCCGACCGCTGCGAGCTGAAGGAGAAATCCATTCTCAATGGCGACATCAAAACTAAGATGCTCAGCATGGAAGAGGGAGCAAGCCTCACTGGTCGCACTCAAATCGGGGGCTAATTTCCTAAACGGAAGAATTTTTAAAAGCGGCACTCTTTCGGGGGTGTCGTTTTTTTCGTCTCTTGAAACTGCGAAGCGGACCGTGGCGGAGACTCATAGTCTCTGAGCTTCTAGCCGACGCGCCTTATGAGACTCTGGTCTTGAGGACGGGGAGAGAAGCTAAGTGCATCATCTCCTGCGGTCGCTGAGCGTCCCGAACCAAGAGCCTCCTCTAGGAAGAAGAAAGCCAAGATGGACTGTCCTGCGACAAAAAAAAAGACCGCAGGCGAACCTGCGGTCTTTTGAAAGGTGAGTCAGTAAAGCTTACTCGGTGTAAGCGGGCGTTCCGTGCTCTGCAATGTCGAGGCCTTCTGCTTCTTCTTCAGCGCTGACGCGCACTCCCAAGGTGACCTTGAGGATAAAGAAGAGGATAAAGGAGAAGACGAATGCGAATCCGTAGACGGCCACTACTCCGATAAGCTGAGAAACGAAGCTGAAGGTTCCAGATGGCTCGGTGGTGAAGAACACCAGTGAGACCGTTCCCCAGATTCCGCAGATTCCGTGGACTGAGATTGCACCGACGGGGTCGTCCATCTTGATCTTATCGAAGAAGAGGATCGAGAAGACTACGATGGCACCACCGACAGCTCCCATTGCAACAGCACCCCAAGGTCCGACAACATCGGCACCGGCGGTGATCGAGACAAGACCTGCAAGGAGGCCGTTGAGAGCCATTGAGAGATCAGGCTTCTTGAGGACAATCATTGAGACTGCGATTGAAGCAACTCCACCGGCAGCAGCAGCAAGTGCAGTAGTGGTGAAGACAAGACCAAGTGGTCCTGGAGCGGCAGAGAGGACAGATCCTCCGTTGAATCCGAACCATCCGAAGAAGAGGAGGAAGACTCCGATTGCCGCAAGAGGCATGCTGTGTCCAAGGATTGGCTTGATGCCATTCTTGGTATACTTCCCGGCGCGTGGTCCGAGGATCATGACTGCGGCAAGAGCGGCTGCACCACCGAAGCCGTGCACGACTGTTGATCCAGCGAAGTCCTTGAAGGGAACCTCAAGGGCGGAGAGGAAACCGCCACCCCAGTGCCATGAGCCGGCAACGGTGTAACCAACAGCAACAAGAACCGTGGAATAGATCATAAAGGATCCAATCTTTATCCTCTCGGCGACAGCTCCGGAAACGATCGTCGCCGCGGTGGCTGCAAACATGGCTTGGAAAATGAAGTCGCCATAACCAGTCATTGCGAGGGAAACACCGCCGTAGCCGAAGGTGTCTCCGCCGTCAGCATTCAGGTCACCGATTGGCCCATTAAGACCAAGGATGCCGGGGATCTGCCAGCTATCGACAGGGTAGTGGGTGTTGAATCCCATCGCGGCGTAGGTCAAGAGACCGATACAGATGATCCAGACGTTTTTGAAGAGGATGTTAACCGTGTTTTTCCTCTGGGTAAGACCTGCTTCCAGAGAAGCAAATCCAAGGTGCATGATAAAGACCATCGCAGCAGCGATCACGGTCCAGAGCATGGAGGTTGTGAAAAAGTCGAAGGCGTAGGCGGTATCGCCCTGACCTGCGAGGAGTTCTTCGTAGCCGGCTTTAGTTTCATCGACCTCCTCTTGGCCAAGCGCGCTCGCCATCATAGCGAAGGGAGCGGTGAGCCAGAGAAGGGTCTTATTTGTTCTTGGGATCATTCTTATATTATGTGGGTTGAATCCGGATCGCAGAGAGCAACGGCTATGCCAACGAATGATGAACCATATTCATGATTGGCATGAATGATGCTTCACGGCGTTCCGAAGAGTGGGGAAGCACCCCGCCGCACTACATGATGACTACTAATTACAAATCTGTCTGGGCTCTCCTTTTGACCTTCTTCTTGTCAGCTGGATCACTCATGGCTCAAGAAGAACCCGCCCTCGATTCTGGAAACACTGCCTGGATGCTCACCGCCACGGTGCTCGTCCTTCTCATGACTCTCCCAGGTCTTGCTCTCTTTTATGGAGGTCTTGTGAGAGCAAAGAATGTTCTCTCAGTGCTGATGCACTGCTACGCCATCGCCGGGCTTGCATCGGTGATGTGGGCGATCGGCCTCTACAGTCTCGCCTTTGACGATGTCGATCGCGGCTGGCTAGGTGGCTTTGGTAAATTTTTCCTCGAAGGAGTTGGTGTCGATTCTGATGCCGGCGGCTTCCCTGAGACCGTCGGAGTCATGTTCCAGATGACTTTCGCTATTATTACTCCGGGTCTCATTGTCGGAGCATTCGTCGAGCGCATGAAATTCGCAGCCATCATGGTCTTCACCGCCCTTTGGCTTGTTCTTGTTTACGCACCCGCAGTCCATTGGGTCTGGGGTGGAGGCTTCATGATGGATTGGGGCACAAAGGATCTTGCTGGAGGAATCGTGGTTCACGCCACCGCGGGTGTCTCTGCTCTCGTGCTTGCGAAAATGATTGGGCCTCGCAAAGGCTTCCCGAAACAACTGCACCCACCGCACAGTCCCGGTCTTGTCATGATTGGTGCTTCTCTTCTCTGGGTCGGTTGGTTTGGCTTCAATGCTGGTAGCCAGCTTGCTGCCAATGGAGCTGCAGGAATGACCATGCTCGTCACTCATCTCTCCGCTGCTACGGCTGCACTTGTCTGGTGCATCGTGGAGAGAATTCAAACAGGTAAGACTGGCGTCGTGGGAATCGCGACCGGAATGGTGGCAGGTCTCGCGACCATCACGCCCGCTTCTGGAAATGTTGGCCCGATGGGTGCCATCGTGATCGGAGCTTCTGCCGGTGTTGTTTGTTACTTCATGTGCGGCATCGTGAAGGATCGCCTCAAGATCGATGACTCGCTCGACGTCTTCGCCGTCCACGGTGTCGGTGGAATTCTCGGAACTCTCATGGTCGCCTTTCTTGGTGCCGAGGGTGTTCTTGGTGGCCTTGGCCTCGGTGAAAATCCTGCGACAGGGGAGACCTTTACTATGATGGAGCAGTTCGTCGTTCAGGTGAAGGCTCTCGCGATTACCATCGTCTGGTCTGCTGTTGCGACCGTGATCATCGTCTACATCACCCGCGCTCTCGTGGGGCTTCGCGTCAGCGAGGAAGTGGAAAACGAAGGTCTTGATTCTGCGGAACACGGTGAAACCGCTTATAACTTGGACTAAGCAATTTCTGAAATTTCAAAGCCGATCTCCTCTGGAGGTCGGCTTTTTTTATCCCTGTGAATCGTGAGAGAGGGGAGTGAGATTGAGGGCAAGGGCTCAAAGCAGCGTGCCACAAGGGATTTCGAGCGAAACGGAGTTACTTTGTGTTTGTTGAAAATACACAAAAGTTTTCATTGCCTTATGGCACGATCATTGCTCTACTCACGCCGTCATGAAAAAGACATCCACTATTCTTGCAATCGGTTCGGCTCTGGCCTTGGGTTCTGCTCAAGCTGAGATCGAAAGTTCCTTCCACGTCGGCTACAGCACAGACTACGTTTTCCGTGGTATTAATCAAAATGAGCTCGCTGACACAAACGACGGACTCTATGAGTATGGTCTCGACTTCACTGGCGACTGCAATTGCGGAGCTACCTGGAATGCAGGTATCTGGCAAGCAGACGCAGGTAGTGAAGGTGCCGAAGAACTCAATATCTACGCAGGTATGTCCAAGGAGTTTGGCGCAGTTGAACTGAGCCTGGGCCTTATCCGTTACGACTTTAACTTTGGTGATGACACTTCTGAAATCTTCCTTGGTGCCGGCACCGATCTTGGTGGCCTCGACGCGAGCGCAGCTATCTACTACGATGTTGACGCTAACGACGGCGCTCTCTGGGGTGAGCTTTCACTTGGTAAGTCATTCGACGTCGGTGGTGCAAGCCTCGACATCGCTGCTAACTTCGGAACCACTCTTGATGCAAACGGCGGCGACAACTACGTCACCTATGGCCTCAGCGCTGCTCTTTCTAAGGAGCTCGGCGACAACCTTACCGGTAGCCTCTACGTTGCTGGTGAGATCACCGAAGGTCACTTGACTGACGAAGACGACCTCGTCGGTGGTATCTCCCTTTCCTACGGCTTCTAAGCCCTACGTTTAGTAAACTAATTAAACCTTGAGAGCAGAGTCTTCGGACTCTGCTCTTTTTTGTTTGCGGATTAGAGCGCTTTCCGCTGGCGGGTCTTTAGAAGCTCGCTAGCGTTCCGCCATGTCCATCGATGTCGCATTGTTAGAGAAAGTTTGTAAGGCACCCGGCGCTCCAGGTTTTGAAAAAGAGATCAGGAATCTTGTTCTGGCCGAGCTTAAGAAAGGAAATCTCGCCGATAGCGTGCGCGTGGACTCCATGGGGAGTATCGTGGCCCTAAAAAAAGGAAAGTCTGACAAGAAGAAGATCATGGCAGCCGCTCACATGGATGAGATCGGCTTCATCGTCACCCACATCGACGATAAGGGCTTCATTCGTTTCAATCCCCTCGGTGGATTCGATCCCAAGACCCTCAGCGCCCAGCGCGTCATCGTTCATGGTAAGAAAGACGTCGTGGGAGTGATGGGAGCGAAGCCCATTCACATCATGTCTCCTGAGGAGCGGAATAAGTGCCCTAAGATTGAAGACTATTTTATCGACCTCGGCCTCCCTGCGAAAGAAGTGAAAAAGCTCGTGGAGGTGGGTAATCCAGTCACTCGTGAGCGCGAACTCATTCAAATGGGTGAGTGCGTGAACGTGAAGTCACTCGATAACCGAGCTTCGGTCTTCATGCTTCTAGAAAGCCTCAAGAAGCTCAAAAAGAGCCGCAGGAAGCCGGGTTACGATTTTTATGCTGTCTTTACCGTTCAGGAAGAAGTCGGACTCAGGGGGGCGCATGCGTCCACGCTTGAGATCCAGCCTGACTTTGGCTTAGGCCTTGATACCACGATCGCGTTCGATACGCCGGGAGCACAGCCGCAAGACCGGGTCACGCAGCTCGGAGAAGGCGCAGCCATTAAGATCATGGATAGCTCTACCATTTGTGACTACCGGATGGTTGAGTTTCTCAAGAGCACCGCTAAGAAAAAGAAGATCAAATGGCAGCCAGAAATTCTCAAGGCAGGCGGCACCGACACCGCAGGCCTCCAGCGCATGACACCCGGAGGGTCGATTGCCGGCGCGATTTCGATCCCCACGCGGAACATTCACCAGGTGATCGAAATGTGTCACCAAAAGGACATTGCTGCCTGCGTCGACCTCCTTTCAGCATCGGTTTGTGAGATTGGGGACTGGGATTGGAGCCACTAGGGTTTCTTCTTTCGCGATTCATAAAAAAAGCCCGTGGTTTTGTAACCACGGGCTTTGATTTGAAGTTCGATGAGAAGTTCTTAGTTCGCAAGACGGACGCGATAGAAGAGCTTTTCTCCCGTGCTGGGGGCTCCGAAATCAGTATAGGTCCTCGTCGTCTCAGCAGAATTTTCAGAATCTGAGAGCTCGATCCAACCGTCAGCTTGGCCCTCTGCATTGAGGCCCGTGCTACGATCAACTGCATAGGTGGCATCTGCGATGCCTTCGTAAGTGAGAGTGACGATGTCGTTTGCGAGATCGTGGGCAATATCGGTGATGACTGGAGGACCTGATGGCACGATCGGTGGCACGTCGATTTTCAAACTGACGTCATCGAGATACATGAGTTCACCGCCAACTCCGTCCGCGCCTGTATCCTCGTGACTCCAAAGAATGGTGAGGTGGGTCACGGGGAGGCCGTCGAGATCGACTTCAGGAATCACTCCGAGTCCAGAGACACGAGTCCAGATTTCATCTGGTAGGGAACCTACTGGGATGATTCCACCTGGGACGTGATTGGTCGCTCCGTTGAGTCCGTTCCAGCGGAAAATGGCGCGGAGGTTGTCGTCGTCAGCTAATGCTCCGGTCGCCGGCTTAAGATACCAAGCGCTATAGAAATATTCTCTTCCATACATGTTGGAAGTAATGGGGACGCTATCGGGAAGATCGGCATCGAGGTGCTCGAATCGGGCTTCTCCCCACCGTTGGCCGCCGGCAAGATTGAAGACACCCGAAGTTGTTCCGGTTCGTGCAAAATCGGTCGAAGAGGTAAAGCGGGCATTGTTTCTCCAAGAGACCAGATCAGTAGAGCCTTCTACAAGTTCTTCAAAACTATTGTTTAAGATGAACTCAGTTCCGTCGAAAGGCTCAACCGAGTTTGCATCAAGGTTGATTTGAAGGTTTGCGGATGAAGAATCGTTGCTGGCGATGTCGATCTGAGCAAAGAGACCACCCATATTGTCTAAGGGATCAAGAGTTAGTGTGACTTGCTCATTCGCTCCCGGAGCGATGTCGATGGGGAAGGTGAGTTCATCAATGGAAAAGAGATCTGCGTTGGTTCCTGAAAGGGTGATTCCAGTGATGGTCAGGGTTTGGGTCGCACCAGAATTATCCAGATTCAGGGCCTTGGTCACAGGGCCTCCATTTTGTTCTACGTCGCCGAAGCTTAGCGCAGTTCCAAGATTGAGATTGGGATCATCGTCCGAGACATCGACATCAAATTTGTAGTCGTCGAAGTAGGCCGCAACTCCATCAGCAGCATCATTTCCCCGGTCGTGGAAAGAGATAATCGAGACAACCTTTGAGGGAGGAAGACCGTCATTACCGGTGATTGGGACAATTCCAGTGTGCTCAAAGGGAACCCAGGTGTCGGGTGTGAAATCACTGAAGTTTAGGAAGGTGCTGCTGTCGCCTGACAAACCATTCCAGCGCACGATCAGACCGATACGATCGGAAGAGTCGTCGACCCCATTAAATCCAGTATCGGAGGGAACATAGACGTTCATCGAGATGGAGTAAGCTGCTACACCGGGCTCGACTCCGGCGGGAATATCAATTGTTTCAGGAACGGTGTTGACCGCACCCCATTCGTTACCTCCACCGCCAACATCTACGGCCATGACTTTTCCTTGCGCACCGCCGGCTGCAGGATCATCGGCAATGGTCGCCGTGGCATTGTTGTTTTGGACAAAGATCGAGGTGCCGCCGGGATCTTCAAAATCTTCTTCAATGAAGGTCACAGATGTTTGTCCAAGCAGCGAGATCGCTGAAGAAATGAAGGTGAGGGTTGTTAGTTTGAGGTTCATTTGTGTTTAGAAAGTGGTGGATTAGACAAAAAACTGTATTTGTATGTCAAGTTTGAAGCTGTAATACAGCACGTTTTGGTTGGTTTAGACCTAAAAACCTAGGCTGCTATCAGTTCAGGTTGGTTCAATTTTAGGCATTTACGCTTTTTTATTCAGGAACTCTGACACGATAGAAAAATTTGGTGGAGGTGCTAGGTGCTCCAAAGTCGGTGTAGGTCCGTGTGGTGCTGTCGGCAGTTTCATTATCACTGAGTTCCATCCAGCCGGTAGGCTGGCCTTCTGCGGTTAGCCCTGTGCTACGGTCGATTGCAAAGGTGACATTGGCAGTCCCTTCATAGGTGAGAGTAACGATGTCGTTTTCAAGGTCATGGAGAATACTGGTGATGACGGGATCACCTTCAGGTTCGATGAGCGGGGCGTCGATTTTAAAGGTGACGTCGTCGAGATACATGAGCTCTCCGCCTGCGGCATCTGCATTCAGATCCTGATAACTCCAAAGAATGGTGAGGTGTGTGACGGGGTCTCCATTAATATCTTCTGAGGGGATGGTGCTGCCGCCAGCAACTCGCGTCCAAATTTCCTTTGGCATAGAGCCTACAGTAAGGATTCCACCGGGAATATGGTTGGTCGCTCCATTAAACCCGTTCCAGCGCAAGATGGCACGGACGTCGTCATTATCAGCCATGCCGCCAGTCGCTGGAGTTAAATACCAAGCGCTGTAGAAATAGTCCTTTCCATACATGTCGGGCGTGATGGTGATACTATCGGGAATCGGTTCGTCGAGGTGCTCAAACCGGGCATCGCCCCATTGATTCATGCCCGCGAGATTGAAAACGGCTGAATTTGTTCCACTGCGAGCAAAATCGGTAGAGGAAGTAAGGCGGGCATTGTTTCTCCAAGAAACGAGGTCGGTGGAGCCTTCGGCAAGTTCTTCGAAATCACCGTTAAGAATGAATTCACGTCCTTCGAAGGGTTCGACTGAGTTGCCAGAGAGATTGATTGTGATGGTTCCTTCAGAAGCATCGTTACTCGCGATTTCGAGAGTTCCAAATAGTCCACCCACAGTATCTCCGGGGTCTAAATCGATTGTTACTCTTTGTTCTGCACCTGGTGTGAGGGTGAGGGGGAAGGTGAGTTCTTCGAGAGAGAAGAGGTCCACGTTGGTGCCACCAAGGGTAGCGGAAGTGATGGTCAGATCTTGAGTTGTTCCGGAATTGGAGAGAACGATTTCCTTGGTGACCGCACCTCCGTTTTGTTCGACATCGCCGAAGGAAAACTCAGTTCCGACGGGAAGATTAGGATCGTCAGCCGAGACGGAAACCTCAATTTTATAGTCATCAATGTAAGCGGCTACACCGTCTGCGGCGTCGTTATCTCGATCATTGAAGGAGATGATGGGGAGGACGGTGGATACGGGCGTTCCGTCTCCATCGGCTGTAGGAATGGTGCCCGTGTGTTCGAAGAGCTGCCAAGTGTCGAAAGCAAAGGTGTCGTATTCCAAGTATTGATTCGAAGAACCTGACTGAATGCCATTCCATCGAAGGATGATGCCCATTCGGTCTGCTCCGCTTCCACCGACGGCATAGGTTGTTCCCGATGGGATGTAGACTCGCATGGAAACCGAGAAGGTTGAAACACCCGGTTCAACGGAGTTTGGGAGATTGATAATCTGAGGAACGGCATTGACAGCACCCCATTGGCTGTTTCCTCCGCCAACGTTTCCTTCACCCACGCTGTTTCCGGCATCGGCGGGGTCAGCAACGACGCCAAAAGACATCATATTGGCGTTTCCGCTATTGAGATTTCCTCCGCCACTCTCGAAATCTTCGGAGTGCACAGTGACTAATGTTTGCCCCAGCAGCGATGCGGCAGAGAGTAAGAAGGTAGAAGTGAGGTATTTTAGCTTCATGATCTGTGCGTGTTTTAGGGAATGTCTAGCGGATAAAATCTGTGTTACAAAAAGGGAAATTATTTTATTTGGCGAGATGAATCGTCGGTTTTTCTGAGTTGCTCACGGAAATCAGATCCGTTTTTTTGTCGTTGTTGAGATCAAGAGGAAGGAGATGGCGAAGATTGCTCCGATGATGAAAGCCGCTTTCGAGGGGCCATTTTTCGGAAAAGTTTCCTGATTTGGAGCCGGTGAGAATAACACCGAGTCCGGCATTCATCCGTCCAGTTTCGCGTTGGGCGTTGTAGAAATTTTGTCCAAGAGCGAGGTCGGTGAATCCATCGGAGTTAAAGTCGCCCACGGCGATCGACATGACGGGGGACAATTGCGAAAGGGTGGGGAGTGCTTCGGCTGAAAAATGACCGGAGCCATCGTTTCGAAAGATCATGGAAGCGAGGGTGTTGGCTTCAAGTCGCTGTGCCTTTTCCAAGGCGTCAGGGGTATAGAGATCAACGAGAGATTTTTTGGCGAAGGCGGTGTAAGTGGGAGCGGTCTTTTTTAAATGAGGCATTGCCGAGGTGGAACAACTGCGGCCGCGGATGGGGAGGAGCTTTCCTTCCTTATGCTTGGCTTCGACAAGCTGGAGTTTTCCTTGTCCGCCAAAGTCGGCTGCGAAGAGAGTCGCGGGATGGTCGTTGTCGACGTGATACTTGGTATTGAGGCCAAAGTTTCCGGCGATGAGGTCGACGTTACCATCGGCATCGATATCTCCAGCCACCACACAGGTCCACCAACCGGTGAGTTCGGAAAGGCCGGCAGTTTTGGTGTTTTCGACAAAGCCCGCCGGGGTGTTTTTGAAAATCTTCACGGGACCCCACTCGGTAGAGATAATGAGGTCGGGGCGCTTATCACCATCGAGATCGGCCCATGCGGCAGCGGTGACCATTCCCGCATCACTGACGGGGGAGTCCGTCTTGGTGAACTTGCCCTTTTCGTTGATGAGAAGGCTCGATTGGGGTGAAGTGGGATAGCGTTTGGGAACGTGGCGGGCGCCGACAAAGAGGTCGAGGTCGCCATCGGAATCGAAGTCGCAGGCGGCGACGCAGCTTCCACTGGAGGTCAGGGAGGGGAGGGTTCCCTCAGGCGCGCGCGTGAGGTTTCTTTTTCCATCGTTGAGGTAAAGTCGGTCCTGATAGTGGACGTCTCCTGCCGCTTGATGAGCACCTCCGGATACGACATAAAGATCCTGGTCGCCGTCTTGATCGGCATCGAACCAAGTCGCGGCGACATCTTCGAATGAAGCATCTTCCTCGGCAAGGGGCCAAGGGACGTTCGCATAAGTGCCGTCGTTCTTTTGAAGATAAAGTTCCGCAGGGAAGCCCGCTGCAGCACCGAAGAAAAGATCAACGCGCTGGTCGCCATTGATGTCGGCCGCGGCGAAGGCGGGTCCGAACTGGGAGAGACGATTTGGAAGAAGGGGCTGATCCCCAAAATCATTATAGTCGTTCTCTTGATGAGTGAATTCGATCCCGAGTTGATTTGAAGATTCTACGAAGAGGGGAGCGGGAATCTTTTCCGCAGGTTCCTTGACCTGTCCATCGGCTTCGGTGACACGGTAGTGTTTTTGCGAAGCGAGGTTTTGAAAGGCTTGGACTTTTCCGCTGGGCCACTCGATGCGGAGGGACTTGATGGAGGCTTCCTTGCCTACGCCAAAGTGCGCGACGGGTTCGCTTCCACTCATGTAGCCACGAGAGCTAGAGATCAAGCGGGACAACGAGCTGCCATTGGAGAGCTCAACGTAGATACGTGCCCCAAGTCCGAAGCGGTTGCTTTCGGTCCCGATGAGGCTCACAAGAATTCCGTTTTGGTCGCCATTGTTGCGATAGATGCCGACAGGGTCATTCATGTTGTTGACCACGATATCGAGGTCGCCATCGCGATCGAGGTCGCACAAGATGGCTCCGTGGCTTACGGTAAGTTGGTCGAGCGCCCACTCAGATGCGGTATTTTTGAAACGGAGATTTCCTTGGTTCTTAAAGGCGAGATTGCGCTCTCTGAAGCGAGGCCCATTCAGAAAAATTTCCATTTGCTCGGCTTCCGATGCGCCCTGCTTCTTGGCCTCGCGCATGCGGATATTGGTATCAGAGTCCTGAACGTTTCGTTCGATCCCATTCGTGAAGTAGGCATCTTCGAAGCCGTCGTTATCGAGATCTCCAAAGATCCCTCCCCAGGTCCAATCGGTGCTGTCAAGCCCGGCAAAGAAGGCGACGTCGATGAATTTTCCCGTTCCGGTATTCACCTGAACCGCGTTCCTCATGTATTGCCGCGGTTCAAGGTTATCAAGAAACCAAGCGGTGTCGGTCATGGCACCCATCATGGTCTTTTGCTTGAAGTGGGTGGTGGCCGACATGTCGGTGCTCAGGTAGTCTAAAAAACCATCGTTGTTGATGTCGGCAAAGTCGCTGCCCATTGAGCTCCAGGAGGTGTAGGGGAGAGCGTCTTCACTGACTTCGGTAAAGGTCCCATCTTGATTGTTTCGGTAGAGTCGATCGGGGGTGTGGAAGTCGTTTGAAACGTAGAGGTCGGGATAATTGTCGTTGTTGTAGTCCCACCAAATCGCCGCGAGACCGTGATCACGCGCGACTTTGATTCCGGCTTTGGGAGTCACGTCGCGATAGCGGAAAGGATCCTTGGGAGTGCCCTCATTTCTCATCAGATGGTCCTGAGTGCCTAGTTCCCGAGGGATGCCATCGATAACTTCGAACTCTCCCTTGTAACGAGGATCCGCTTTCAGATTTCCCTGAGCATCTTCAATGATGTGCACTTGGGAATTGAACATTTCACCGAGGGAAAGGAGACGGGTTTCGGTAGAGTAGAAATCAAGGTCGCCATCGCGGTCATAGTCGCTAAACGAAATCATCGTAGGTGCCCTTAGGGGCTTCTTTCCTGAACCCACAGTGGTGCCTTCGAAGCTTCCGTCTCCTTGATTGAAATAGATTTCGTCGCGGGCCGCTTTGTTACAAACATAGAGATCAAGATCTCCATCGTTGTCCATATCGGCGAAGGCTGCTCCGGCGCCCCAAACCTTAATGTCGCGAATGCCGGAAGCCTCAGTGGCGTCGATGAATTTCCAAGGAGTGGTTTGCTTGAAAAGCTTGTTGGGCCCGTCTTGTGAGACGAGAAAGAGATCAGGGAGGCCGTTTTGGTCGATATCACCGATGGTTAAGCCCGCTCCCGAAAGGAGGTAGTTTTTGATATTCTCGCGATTGAGCTGATTACGAAAGTTGATCCCGATGGTAGCACCATCAATCTGGGTAAAAAGTGGTCCCGCTACTGGCTTTCCCGGAGAAAGGGTTCGGCTCTCCAAGTGATTTCCCGCTTTTTGCCAAGCTAGGCAGGGGGAGATCGCGAGGAGGATGGTAGCTAGGAGACGCCGGTAAGAGAGGTACATCGATATTGAGGAACTTAGCGAAGTGAGATTGTCTTTCAAGCGTCCGAGAAGGGCTCGATTCCCTCTTTTGGTGCAAAATATCACCTATTTTGGCGCAATCTCCAAAATAGAGACATAATGACACAGATGTTTTCTTCGTGAAATCGAGGAAGGGTAGATGTTTTTTGATGATTTTATAATCCTTTAGTGATTTATTAATTAGTGTGTTACGTATTTTTTAATCGATTTTATGCTCTAGTTCCTTGGGCAAGTTGAGCGTAGACTTCTCGGTGATATTTTCGGCATGCTTCATGCAACTCTCTATCCAGTCATTCAGAAAAAAATACAATGTAGTGACATTTATTCTGAATAAATCCTCAACTGTGACGCTCATATAGAAAAGAGATTCACTATGAAGAAGTCACTCACACCCCCGAAAACAATGTCCAAATACGATTCAGATAGCAGCCTGCGGATCTACATGAGAGAAATCTCCAAGACTGATCTGCTCACCCCGGCGGAAGAGATCAAACTCGCCGCCCGCATCAAGCGAGGTGATAAGAAAGCTCGTGAACACATGATCAAGGCGAACCTTCGTCTCGTCGTGAAGATTGCGCAAGATTACTCAAACTACGGCCTTCCTCTTCAGGATCTTATTTCTGAAGGAAACATTGGCCTCATGAAAGCAGTCGAGCGCTTCGATCCTGAAAAAGGAGGTAAACTTTCTACCTACGCCGCTTGGTGGATCAAGCAGTCGATGAAACGTGCTCTCGCAAACCAGAGTAAAACGATTCGCCTCCCGGTCCACATGGTCGATAAGATCGCCAAGCTCCGCCGAATTACTGGAATGCTCACTGAGGCCTACGGCCGTGAACCTACCGACGATGAACTCTCTGAGGAGACTGGAATCCCGCTAAAGAAGATTTCGCTTTTGAAGCGTGCAGCTCAGCGTCCCACCTCTCTAGATGCTCCGGTAGGGGACGCGGATAGTTCCAGTTACGCCGAAGTCATCGGAGATGAAAGCGCGGTGAGCCCCTTGGACGCTCTCGCAGACAAGAATATGCATGGTCAGTTAGACGATCTTTACGATGTCCTGGACGAGCGTGAGAGTAAAATCATCGATGCCCGCTTCGGGATAGGGGGTAAGACACCTATGACATTAGAAGAAGTAGGCCGCGAATTCGGGGTCACTCGCGAAAGAATTCGTCAACTTCAGAACATTGCGCTTGATAAGATGCGTAAAAGTCTGCGAAAAAGGGAGAAGCCGATGGTGGTGCCTCTTTCGGGAAGAGCCATCTGAGGTTAGATAACACAATCCATTGCGATTGGGATCGTAGGTGTGAAGAGCGGTAGACGTGAGTCTGCCGCTCTTTTTCTGTCCCAGAAGCTCTACTTCGCCATCTTGATGCTTTTCAGTGGGAAGACTGAGACATCAACTCCTGGGCTGGCGAGCGCCGAGACCGGGCCACCTTTAAAGGGGAGATTTTCCCAATCAAGGGGCTCAGTGCCCGCTCTGGTCACTTTTGCCTCAGTGAAGCGATAGGGCTCGTGATGGACTCGACCGCAAAAAAGTTCGCCGTCGCGCTTTCGCGAAAAGAGGAGATAGCGCTCGAGGAGAAAAAATTCCAAGCTGCCTGGCTTCGCCACTTCTCCAGTCTGCGGAGTGTCCCAGAGGTAACGTCCTTTCTGGAGGTGACCCTCACGACGGCAGAGATAGTCGAGCCCTCCCTCCGTCTCAGTCGCGCTCATCTGCGCATTATAGTAGGGGAGGTGGAAGCGGGATTTCGCAATTTTGACCGCGAGCGATTGATTACAATCGAGCGAGAAGAACCACACGCCAGGGCGTCCATCCTGATCGTAGACATAAGTCCGCACGTTCAGCTCGAGAAAATTAGAGAGCCCGGGCAGACAGGGAAGGAACTTGGGTCGCACTTTATTCATGAAAAAAGGAACGATGCCCACGTAAGCTTTTCCTTCATGCAGGTCGACATTGAGCCGCTTCGGAATCCGTGCCTTGAGCACATCAATTTCTATCTCCCAGTGAAGAAAAAGGAGATCGTTCCAGCTCTGATACATCGCTGGGCCACCCTTCGGTTTCTCCTGATATGAGATCCGTTCTTCGAGTGTCGGCGCTGGCATGGGGCACAAGTCTCACTATTGCTAGAAAAAGCAAGCTTGTTAGCGAATCAATCGGGGTTGCATTTCCCCTGCGGGAATGCTTCAACACGCACAACTTATGGCTGACGATAAAGACCGAAAGACTCTGGAAGAGCGGCACCAAATGTCCGATCTCGAGCGACTGCGCCACTCCTGTGCTCACGTGCTCGCGACTGCGGTCTCGCGCATCTGGCCTGATGCCCAGTTCGCGGCAGGTCCTCCGGTTGAAGGAGGCTTCTATTACGACGTCGATCTCGCCCACCGGATCACCCCTGACGATTTTCCAAAAATCGAGGCCGAGATGAAGAAAGTGGTGAAAGAAAACTCACCCTTTGAGCGCATGGTCGTCAGTCGTGACGAAGCGATGGCTCTCGCAAAAAGCGGTCGTCTCGCCTCTGTCGCTGAGCGTGACGTCGAATCCATCTTCAAGGTCGACCTCCTCAATGACATCCCCGAAGGGGAGGAAATTTCCATTTTTAAAAATGGCGACTTCTGGGACCTCTGCGCGGGCCCTCACGTAGGGCGCACTGGAAATTGCAAAGCCTACAAGGTCATGTCCATCGCCAGTGCCTTCTACAAGGGCGATAAGGACAAGCAGTCCCTTCAGCGCATCTACGGCACCTGTTTTAAAAACAAGACCATGCTCGATGAGCACCTCGAGCGTCTTGAGGAAGCGAAGAAGCGTGATCATCGTCGTCTTGGAAAGGAGATGAACCTCTTCGCCTTCGATGACGCAGTCGGCCAAGGCCTCCCTCTCTGGAAGCCAAAAGGCGGAATCATCCGTCGCCAGCTTCAAGACTTCATCACCGAGGAACTCGATAAGCAGGGCTACTTCCAAGTCTTCACCCCGCACATCGGTAAGCTCGATCTTTACCGCACTTCCGGCCACTTCCCGTATTACGAAGATTCCCAGTTTCCACCCATCGTAGAGCGCGACGCTCTTAAGAAGCTCTCCGATGAAAATGCGGACTGCAGCACGCTGATGAACCACATCCGCACCGGCGAGATTGAAGGCTTCCTCCTCAAGCCGATGAACTGCCCGCATCACATCAAGATCTTTGATAGCGAGCACCGCAGCTACCGTGATCTGCCAGTGCGCCTCGCCGAGTTCGGCACCGTCTATCGCTGGGAGCAATCTGGCGAGCTTGGCGGTCTGACTCGGGTTCGTAGTTTTACGCAAGACGACGCCCACCTTTTCTGCACTCCGGAACAGGTTGGCGATGAGATCCAAGGCTGCCTCGGGCTCGTCAAAAAAGTTCTCAGTACTCTCGGCATGACAGACTACACCGTGCGTCTCTCACTCCGTGATCCCGATTCTGACAAATACGTCGGCGATCCTGCGAATTGGGACAAAGCTGAAGCAGCACTTCGCGAAGCCGTTCAGGTTCTCGGCGTCGACTACATCGAGGAACCCGGCGAAGCTGCTTTCTACGGGCCTAAGATCGACTTCGTCGTGAAAGACGTCATCGGCCGTGACTGGCAGCTCGGCACCGTGCAGGTGGACTACAATCTCCCTGAGCGCTTCAAGCTCAGCTATGTCGGCTCTGATAATGCCCCTCACATTCCGGTCATGATCCACCGGGCGCCCTTCGGTTCGCTTGAGCGCTTCGTCGGCTTACTCATCGAGCACTTCGAGGGTAAGTTCCCAGTATGGCTTGCTCCGGAGCAGGTGAGGGTTCTTCCGATCTCGGAAAAATTCACCAAAGAAGCGGAAGCCCTCGTCAAATCTCTCGCCGATGCCGGAGCTCGTGTCACGGTAGATAATACCGGTGACAAAATTGGTGCTAAAATTCGACTTGCTCGAATGGACCGCGTTCCTTACCTTGCAGTCATTGGAGCACGTGAAGTGGAAGAAAATTCCGTCAGCGTGCGTCATCGGGATCAAGGCGATCTCGGAAGCATCCCAACGAATGATTTTGTATCCAGAGTTCAAGAAGACATCTCCAGCCGCTCGCTATAGTGGCTGTCGTGAGAATATGTCTCTACCTCATGCGTCTTATGCGTGAAGAACTTTGCTTTAAGACCTGCCCTTTTGAAAGGGTTTCGTCCAGTCACCTTCGGTTCTCGCTAGAGAGCCGCTCCTAAAATACAACCGCTACTGTTATCGCTAAGAAGAAAAAGAAGTTCAAAAGAGTGCGCCGGGATATGACCCGCGTGAACGAGAAGATTCGCGCTCCTAAAATCCGTGTTGTCTATGGCGAAGGCCAGCAGCTCGGTGTCATGACTCCCCGTGAAGCTCTGGAAAAAGCGAAGCGTGTCGGTCTCGATCTTGTCGAAATCGCAGCCAAAGCCGACCCTCCAGTTTGCCGTATTGTGGATTACGGTAAGTATAAATACGAGCAGTCCAAGCTGAAGAAGAGCTCTACCAGCAAGGGCCCGGCTAAGATGAAGGAAGTGAAATTCCGCGTCCGCACCGAAGAGCACGACTACAATATTAAGTGCGCTCGCGCCGAGCAATTCCTCGATCAGGGGAACAAGGTGCGCGTCCAGCTTCAGTTCCGTGGTCGTGAGAACGCCCACCGCGATATTGGATTTATTGTCATGGAGAAAGTGAAGAACGATCTTCTTGGCATCGCCCATGTCGATATGGAGCCTAAGCTCGCAGGACGTGCCATCGGCATGGTCCTTTCCCCACTTCCTGAGGAAAAGCGCGTGCGCAAATTCCTCCTCTCACACGGAGAACTCATCCACGAAGATGAAGCCAAGGACGAAGAGTTCGAGGATTCAGATGACATCGAGGACGAGGACGCCGATACCGAGAGCGGAGCAGACGGCAATGGCGAAGAGGAGTAAACTCCTTCTCTTTGATGTAGACTGCACCCTCGTCGATACCGGGGGCGCAGGTCTCACTGCCATTAAGCAAGCCTGCACCGAAGTCTTCGGTGGCGAAGGTCCGCCGCTTGATCTCGCCGGAAGCACCGACAGTGGAATTGTGCGCGGAATTTTCGCGCACTTTGGCCGGGATTACGACGCAGCGCTTGAGGAGATCTTTTACCAAACGTATCTCCCCATCATGGAGGCCAACCTCCGCGATGAAAGCTACGGCGGGAGAGTCTTGCCTGGAGTTCCCGAACTCCTAGGAGCTTGCGAAGAGGAGGGCTACACCCTTGGTCTTCTGACCGGAAACATCGAGCGTGGGGGACTCATCAAAGTAGCCCACTACGGTCTCGCCGAGCACTTCCAGTTCGGTGCCTATGGCGATGACCATTGGGACCGAAATAAGCTCGGACCCTTCGCCATCGAACGTGCCAATCAGCACACGGGCAAAGATTTCACTGCCGCAGATGTTATCGTGATTGGCGATACCAACAAAGACATCAACTGCGCTCACGCTATCGGAGCGCCTTGTCTCGCTGTTGCGACAGGTTCGCAGTCACTCGCTCGGCTCAACGAGGCGGGCGCAGATCTCTCGGTAGAGGATCTCACCGCACCCGGAGTGCACGAATTTTTGGAGATTTAGGAAGGTAGCCTAGAGCTTATAAACTAGAGCTGGAATTCTAATAGGATCCCGACAAGAAAGGGGTGTTCGCGAGGAGGAGGTCAGTTTTTAGAAAGGAATCCTGATCGAGTGCGAGGTCTCGTATTCCGAGATCGGGAACGGGGTCGAGCTGGTCGAGGGTGAGGAGGTCTTCCTTCCAGACGATGGTGGCGGGCGGGGAGTTGTGGGTTTTGGTGTAAGTGGTCTCGGTTTCCAGTCCGGTGAGGATGATGTCGCTGCTTCCGCTGGCGTGGGTGAGCGATTCGATGGCGAGTCGGCCGAAGAAGCTTTCTTTTTTAGCGCGGATCTTAATGTTCTGGAGATCTATGGCGATGGGTTCGACAAACCCCCTGACGGAGTTGAGCGTCTCCATGAGCGGTTTCGCGGGTTCCTCTTTCTTTTCCTTCACCTTCTCCTTCTCCTCGGACTCGGGGAGTTGGTCGAGATCGATGACGAGATCGAGGCCATGGATGGTGAGCGAGTTGGCCTTTCCTTTGATGACCTTGGGGAGGCTGTAGTTGACTGAGATGAGATCCGCTTTCGCTTTTTGGATCATCTGGTCGCCGCTGAGATTGATATTCCGAATGGTGAGGCCGCTGTGGAGTTGGCCGGAGACTTCGTAGGTGCCGGTGAGTCCGAATTTTTCGAGCTGCTCGGGCGCGAATTTTCCGATGAGCATTCGGGCACCAGGGCCGTTGAGCCAGAGAAGTCCTCCGATCAGGAGAAGAAAAAGCGCAAGGAGAACCCGCGGCCATCTGCGACGGCGCGAGGGAGCTTGTTTTTCTTCTTCTATTTCTTCCGGGGGGGCGGACATGGATTAGGGGCGGATGAGGGAAATGATGTGGGAAAGTTCAGTCCCGGGAGCGACTTGCTGGAGCCAGCTTTCCCGCCGGAACCAATTGCGTTGGCGCTTGGCATACTGACGGGTGCAAGTTGCAATCCTTTCGAGACAACCTTTCAGGTCAAGAGCGCCGCTCAGATAGGATTCAATCTCTTTGACGCCAATGGCTTGGCGCACGGTAGCAGCATTTTGGGGGAGTGCTTGTACTTCCTCGATGGCCCCATTCTGCAACATCTGTGCCGTTCGGAGGTCGATCCGGTGGGAAAGCTCATCGGTTGGCCAGGTGAGGACGATGCCGTTGAGGTTCTCGGTGAGCGCGGGGTCGGCGAAATTTTTCCGCAGATCGGAGGCTTTTGCGCCGGTGATGAGGCAGATCTCAAGCGCGCGGCTGAGGTGGCGATGGTTTTCGCTGTTCTGGCGGGTCTGTTTTTCTTCTTCCTCGGGATCGAGTTGCCGGAGCTGGTGGATGATTTCTTCTGTGCTTAATTTTTCGAGCGAAGCGCGGATCTTAGCATCGGAGGGAGGAGCTGAGGAGACGCCGTGGGTGAGGAACTTCAAATAGAGCCCAGAGCCGCCTACAATGATGGGAAGTTTTCCGCGCGACTGGATGTCGGAAATGAGGGGGCTGGCGAGTGATTCGTAGCGGGCGGCATCACAGGGATCTTCCAGCGAAAGGGTGCCGTAGAGATGATGGGGGACGCATTTTTTCTCCTCCTCGGTGGGTGCGGCGCTGAGCACTTCGAGGCCGCGATAGATTTGAAAGGCATCGGCATTGACGATCTCTCCATCGAGCGCTTCGGCAAGAGCGACCGCGCAGGTGCTTTTTCCCGAGGCGGTGGTGCCACAGAGGTAGAGAGGGGAGTGCATGGGAGAAAAAAGAAGCGGCCCGCTTGGTAACACCGAGCGGGCCGCGAAATTATGAAAAAAGAGCCTTTTTAGGAAGCTTGATCTTGTTCTTCGACGGGAGTGGTCGGGACGCCGTCGGATCCTTCAGGACCGTCTGACTTGGCGACATTCACGATGAGGGTGCGGCCCATGAAGGGCTGGTCATGGAGGACTTCCACGGCGCGCTTTGATTCTTCGATCTGGGACATCGTGACAAATCCGTAGCCCTTCGAGCGATGGGTATTGCGGTTGTAGACGATGTCGATGTTGCGAACGGTGCCGACGCCCTTGAAGAGGTCTTCGACATCGTGCTCGGCAGCCTCGTAGGAAAGGTTCCCGACATAGAGACGACGTGAGGTGACATCTGAGGTGTCGGGGGTCTCACGGCGAGGCTTGCGCGTGCGAGCTGGGCGATCATCGCCACGAGTGTCTTCGCGTGGTTCTCTCTTTTCACGTGGTTGGCGACCTTGGCCTCCTTCGCGTGGTTGGCGACCTTGACCCTCTTTCTTAGCAGCCTGTTTGCGTGGAATGCGCTGAGGTTCGCCAGTGATAGGAGTGTAGAGACCGAAGAATTTCTTGATCTTTTCCCAGAGAGTCAGCGGCTTTGGCGCCGGGCGACGGCCACCGGTGCGGCGACCATTGCCACCTCGGCCTCCGCGACCCTGGCTACGGCCTTGGCCGCGATTATCACGGTTTCCACCGCCTTCACGGTTTCCTCCCTCGCCGCCGCGGTTTCTGCCGCGGTTTCTGCCGCGGTTACGGTTCCTGTTACGATTGCGGTTGTTGTTCCCGCTGCTATCCGATCGCGAAGATGACTGATCGGCCGACGTGTTATTATCTGACGTAGACATTTTTTGTGGTGGGTTTTATTCCCATCCATCGGAGGTTCCTGGTCGGAGAAGGCTGAAACCGGGGCGGTTGTCCACTTTTGCGAAGCTGGAGCTGACCTGAGAAGACCCTGATATTCGGAACTGTTCTGAGCAGACCGGAGTTGAAAAACACCGATGGTGTGACGAAGCACGCTTTTCCTTGGCAGGAACAACCCGGATGAGCAAGCCCAATCGGGAATTGCTTTGAGGGGTGATTTTGGTCGGTTTGAGCCGATTTTTCTGCTAAAATGCTGCATCCGTCCCCGCGAATTTGTGTTCAGATGTTAGATTTACGAGGGAGGAATCACATCATGCATAATAACCAACCATTGGCTCGATTTACTCCGAGGATAAAATATGGGCCATGCTAAAACTACCCCTCCTCCTTGCTAGCGTGGCCCTTCCCTTCCTTCTGGGAAGCTGTGCCTCGATGTATATGAAAGATCACGGTTTCCGTGAAACTCCCGCTGTGGAGGTCAATGGTGCCCAAGTTCAGAGCGCTCTCAAGCCGATGGGCGGAAAGGCCGGTATCGCGATTTCCGCGATGATCGTAGCCGGTGGCACCGGGACGCTCGATGGTCCCTTCCTCTGGCGCGTGGAAGCGGAGGGCGTTCACGAATATCTCCGCGTGAATAAGATCCGCGTCACCACCAAGACGACAAATCGCGACGAGTGGTATCCCCGCGCCAATCTCGGCATCAATGCGAAGTTTAAGAAAATTCCCGGCGAGAAGGGGAAGGCCTTTGCTCAATACCAAATCCCTGGAAAACTCACCGTGATGCCTCGGGAGGATGGAAAGGTGATTATTCATCTTAATGTCTCGGTGAAAGCCAGTGGCGTGGTGAAGAGCAAGTGGATCAAGTTCACCCTCGAGCCCGAGAGCAAGTGGAAGAGCGACACCGTCTTCCTCCCCACCGAGATTGTGAAAAGCGTCCGAGGGAATCCTCGCGAATGGAATTGGTAGAGAGTTGCCAGCGCAACTTTCGGCGTCTATCGTCCCCGAAATGATCGGGATGCGATGGACGCTATTTTTTTGGGCATTCGCCCTGACTCCGCTGCTTTGGGCTCAAGAGATCGAGCCTCCTGCGCCCGATTTAGTCGTCGAGGAAATCGAGGAAGAGGAGTTTGATGCTACCGAGGGCTCGATTTTCACCCAGCGGAATGCCCGCACCATGACCCTTTCGATCCCGGCTCCCCGAGGTCTCATTTTAGATAGAAACGGTTACCCGCTGGCCCAGACCAAAGTCGCTTACCAACTCGCTCTCGATTTCTCTCAAGCAGGAAAAGAGGCCACGCCCGAAAATGTTCTCCTCTGGGTGAAAGCGAAGATCGCTGAAGCCAATGCCCTCGTGGGTGGGGAGTTCCGCATCTCTGACCGCCGGATTGTGAATTATTACAATCAGCGCCGCTGGATTCCGCGCATTATCTCGAAGAGTTTCGACGAGGATCAGGCGAAAAAATTTGAAGGGAATCTTCCCGAAGCGATTTCGCTGATGCCGATTTATCTCCGGCACTATCCAGAGAAGTCGATCGCTGCTCACTTGATCGGCTACGTCGGCACCAAGACCCGGCTTCCCGATGGTCCGATCAATGACGGCGATCCGCTCTTTAACTCAGTCGAAGGACGGGGCGGCTTTGAGAACGTCTTTAATGACGAACTCACCGGTGAGCCGGGGGTTAAAAAGATGATCTTCGATGACGATAGTAAAATGGTTCTTGAGGAATGGGTCAGCCGTCCGCGTGCGGGAGGAACCGTCGTTACCACCCTTGATTTAAAATGGCAGCGCCATGCCGAGAATGTCCTCCGCCGAGGCTGTAAGCGCGGAGCGATGGTTGTCATCGATACCAGCAGTGGAGAGGTTCTCGTGATGGCCTCTCGGCCCACATTTAACCTCAATGCCTTCATCCCAGGAATTTCGCAAGTTGAGTATGACAAGCTGCTCAATGATCCTTCCAAACCGCTTTTCGGTCGCGCTTTCCAAGCTCAATATCCTCCGGCCTCGACGTTCAAACCAGTAGTCGGCCTTGCCGCGATCACCAGTGGGGCGATCAGAGCCGATCAGAAAATCAATACTCCCGATAAAATAAAAATTGGAAATATCGATTTCAAGAATCACTCAAGGGGTGACTTGGGCTTTATCGATGTCAAACTGGCTCTCGCTAAGTCCGCCAACCCTTGGTTCTACCAGGTCGGTATGAAGACGGGGCCTCAGACCTTTCTTTCCGCTGCGCGTCGTCTTGGCTTCGGTTCCAAGACTGGGCTGCCTCTCTACGGCGAAAGAGCAGGTCTCGTTCCTACTCCGGAGGATATTTTAAAATCGCAAGGTCGCACCACTACCGATGGTGATACTGCGAACCTCTCGATCGGTCAGGGACTCCTCCTTGCAACCCCGCTGCAAGTCGCTCAATCGATGGCCGGAATTGCAAATGGCTCCTCTCTGATGGAGCTTCAGCTTGTGAAGCAGATTCAGGATTTTCATGGCCGTGTTGTCGAGGCTCCCGATCCGAAAATCCGTAATGACCTGAGCTTTGACTATGATGCCGTAGCTGCGGTCCACGAGGGGATGATGCAGGTGGTTCATGCCAAGTTTGGCACCGGAAAAAATGCGAGTCTCGGATTTACTATTATGTGCGGTAAGACAGGAACGGCACAGTGGGGAGCTAAGTCCAAAAGACAAAACCTCGCTTGGTTCTCGGGCTTCTTTCCCTTGAATAATCCACGCTATGCCTTCGCCGTTGTCTATGAAGGTGTCCCGGGAGAAAGTATTAGTGGTGGTAGAAAAGCGGCCCCCATGGTGAGGGACTTTTTCTACAAATTCCAGGATGAGATTAAGGAAGCAATCAAGCCACCACCTAAGGCAATGATGATCGAGGAAGATGAGGAAGAGAAGTTTGAGATCCCGGTAGCGATTCCTGTTGTCACTCCTGAATCTGAGATTCCTGCGGTGAATCCCGGAGATATTCCTATGGCTGAGCCTGTCATTTCTCGTGATCCCTCTGAGATCCCTGCCGCTGTCCCTGTCGAGGAATAAGCACTTTCGCTAACTCTCCTCTTTACGAATCCCGCGAGAGGGTCCACCTAGTGTGCGTGCCGCGAGTGGCACCTTATTTTTAAAACGTTATGGATTTACAAATCGCCACCTTGTGTGACTTCGCCGCTGAATATCAGGGCAAAATGGTTATTACTGGAACCTTTGATGCTCTCGCCGCCAAAGCGACCCCCATCGTGCACCCCCAGTGCTCGCTCGCGATGCGCTTTTGCTTCGAGCAGGAAGATGTCGGTGACCACGACCTCAACATCAGCATCATCGATGGTGATGGGAAGCCCATCAATGACAAGATGCCTATCAAAGGGGCAATGCCGGTTCAAATGCCCGATAATCTTTCCTTCCTCACCCGTCACTTGATTGTCGGGTTTCAAGGGCTTTCTTTCCCGGCCGCCGGAGTTTATTCTGTCGACATCTCGGTCGATGGTGAGTTGATCCAGCGTCTTCCACTGCGCATTGTGCAGGTAGATGAGCAGGGGAATCCTCCCGCTTAATTTTTCCAGTTGATGCGCTATTCCAGTCCAGCTTATCGCTGTGTTCTCATTACGGGAGCAAGCTCAGGGTTGGGGTTGGAGTATGCCCGTCAACTCGCGCCCTCTGTTGGCACTCTCGTTCTCGTTTCACGACGGGGGGAAGTGCTTGAGGGAATTGCGCGTGAATTGATCACGCAGCATCCGCAGCTCGCCGTGAAGGTTTTCGCGAGTGATCTTAGTGAAGCTTCCGATCGATCAACGCTTCTCGGCGCGCTTGCATCAGCGGATCTTCGGCCCGATCTTCTCATTAATAATGCAGGGATGGGGGACTATGGTGAATTTAGGAGTTCGGAGTGGGGAAAGATTGGAGAAATGATTCGGCTCAATGTCGAAGCACTTACCCATCTTAGCCACGCCCTGCTTCCAGGTCTTATTTCAGAAAAGGGAGCGATCCTTAATGTGAGTTCGCTAGCGAGCATCCTGCCCATTCCTGACTTCGCGGTCTATGCCGCTACCAAAGCTTACGTCACGAGCTTCAGTGAGGCACTGTGTCTCGAGGTGCGCGGTGATGGTGTTGACGTCCTCGCGGTTTGCCCCGGTCCTGTGAAGACTGGGTTCGGTGACCGTGCCCGCCGTTCTCCTACTTCCAAGCTTCCAGTGCAGGATGCGTTCTATGTCGCTCCCGAGCAAGTGGTTCGCGATTCTCTCTCTGCGCTTGCGCGTGGAAGGGCCCGCATTTATCCCGGTTTTAAAGTCGCTCTCGCAGCCGCCGGTATCGGGCTTCTACCCGTTGCGGCACTGCGCCTCGTGATGTCCTTTCGGCCCCGACGTTCTTAAAAGTCGTCCGCTGCGAAATTCTTCGCTAACTCGCTTTTCAGCCCCAGCGAATTTTGGAGTTTCTGACTCACTGATTTGAGGAGTTCAGTGAGGCTATCAATCGCGATCTCCATGCCGCCCAGATAGTCTCCCGAACCCAAGAATGGCTGAGCTCGCTCGATAATTTGATCGAGTGCTTGCTGGGGTAGGACTGGTTCCAGCCCGTAGCCCACGATCATCGCAGCTTGGTTGCGGTGGGGCTCGATTAAGATCACGACATCACGATTTTGCCCCTGTTTTGCGGATTCTTCCGAAAGCCCCGCACGGTTGAAGACCCAGAAGAGAATCACCGGAAGATCCACTTTTTGATCAAAGGTGCGTGTGACAACGTGGAGGCGGCTTTGTGGAAAGCGCTCCTGATAACCTCGAATAATTTTTGCGAGTTTCTTGGTCTCGGATTTCCCAAAAAGTTGGCAGGCGTCTGAGATCCCGCCAAACATGACCGGCACCGGGCCAAGGGCTTGGGCGAGACGATCAAGGTCCAGCTGGCAGCTCGGGCATTCCTTTGAAGTCTCAATGAGCGGGGCATGACAGTAGGGTCATTCGATCACGGCCAAATAATAGTTCATTTCCAGGGCCTTCGAAAGACTGAATGACAGGCTCGCTGACTTTACGCTTTGGTTCTGCTTGGAATTTTGGAAACTCAGCCATGTCAGATTTTTCAGAAAAACGTGTCGTCATCACCGGAGCCGGTCGTGGCATTGGTCTCGCTATTGCCCAAGCCTTCGCTGCGCGAGGAGCTAAAGTAGCCATCATCAGCCGGAATGAAACCAGCTGTGGCGCTGCTGCTAAGTCCATCAATGCGGAGTATCCAGAGAGCGCTCGTTTCTACGGGCTCGATGTTGCCGACTACGATTCAGTGCAGGAGTGCGGCAAAAAGATTCTCGAGGACTTTGGAGGCGTCGATATCCTCGTCAATAATGCTGGCGTCACTCGCGATGGACTCATCATGCGCATGAAGAGTGAGGACTGGGACACCGTGCTAGATACTAATCTCAAGGGCGCCTTCAACATGGTGAAGGCCCTCCAGCGCTCGCTCATGAAAAGCGAGTCCCCCCGCATCATCAATATCAGCTCCGTGATCGGGCTCATCGGGAATGCCGGCCAAGCAAACTACGCCGCCAGTAAGGCTGGGCTCATCGGTTTCACCAAATCGGTCGCTCGTGAACTGGCGGGTCGTAAGGTGACCTGTAATGCCATCGCCCCCGGCTTCATTACCACCGATATGACCGATGAACTTCCCGAAGCGATTAAGGAAGATATCGTCAAGCGCGTCCCGCTTGCAGACTTTGGCCAGGTAGAGGACATCGCAAATGCGGTCATCTTCCTCGCTGGGCCAGAGGCTCGCTACATCACGGGACAAGTCCTCGCCGTTGATGGGGGAATGACGATGTAACCACTCAGTCCGCGCTGAATGGCTTGACGGTGCCGCTCTCGAGCGAGCCGCCGAGCCAGGCGAGGAAGTGGTTTATTTCCGAGTGATCCTTGCGGAGATTTTGAAGGATGTCCCAGCCGCAGTGAGTCTTCGGCTTGGACGGGCAAATGCGCTTCACGTTGAGACGGCTCATCAGAGCATCTGTCTCACGAGGCATGGCACTCGCAATCTGAGAAGGATGGGGAAGGTCATCGAGGTTTTCTGAAGAAAGACCAAAGCTGGTGACTCCGACTCCGAAACGGTTTGCGAGATTTCTGATCTGATCACCGAGAAGTTCGTCATCAATCGGGTTGGCATAGAAGAGCTCTCCGGAGTTTGCCCAAAGAGCGGCGCTCACGGATTGGAAGACGTCTTCATGAAAGCGATCGTGGTTTGCCCCGATGCGCATCCGCACCGATGTCAGGCTGTAGGGCGGTAGTCCGAGAGCCTGCTTGAGCGCCACGTGGGATGGGTCAAGGACGAGCCCGCTATCATCGAAATCGCCGTGTTCCCAATCGATAAAGACCATTTCTGGGAATTTCCAGAGGTTACCGACTGAGGAAGTCTTACCGAGAGATTCGCGGAATTCGAAAGTGAAGAGCCCTTTGTTCTCGGCGTATTTATGGACGATCGCGCGAAACTTTTGAATCCGCAGCATCGCTTGGTTCGTCGTCGAAGTATCGTTTAAGTCATCGAGCCGGCCCTGCTGCATCGCCACGATTTCCTGAGCACCGGAGAGCGCAGGCATCTGGACTCCACGCTTGTAGTAACCTTGTCCCTTTTCCACCTTCGCGATCGGCGAGCTGGGATCACAGGACATGATCGAGAAGTGGTAGCGTAGGGAAGCGTCCGAATAATTGCCATCGAGCTTCATTCGCACAAGACGGATCAGCTCGGTTCCCTTGATTGACTCTCGGGGGTTAGATGGAAGAAGTTCGGTGAGAAGTTCGGTAAGCTGGCTGCGGAGGCTCATAAAAGATGACGATACTGGGAAATGAAGCGTGGGGACTGTTAGGAAAGTCTCGGATGAGGCGCACTTCGCGCAAGCATAATTGGTAGGAATGCTAAAAAAGAGAGACAAATGAGCGGTTCTGCACAGCTTATTAACAAAATTAACGCGATCTCAATGAATGTCGCAATTCATCTTGTCGTCTCACTCAACGAGCTCTTTATTACATTTATGAAGCACTTACTCCTCTCCCTCTTTTCTTTCGCCCTCGTGCCAGTGGCTTCCGCCCAAAATGCCGAGCAAATCATGCAGTCAGTTCGGCAGGTGACCGCTCTTCAGCAAGAACAGGATCTTCATGGTTCAATTCGCAAGGGCGGTAGGCAGACCCCGCTTTCACTTTTCCTCCGTGGTGAGGATATCCAGTTCGCAATCGATGGGGGGAAGGAGCGCTTTCATCTCCGTCTCACTCCTGAGACTCAAGAACTCCGCGAAATCATTGCAGGAAAGACGACGGTGTTTCCGTCTAACAAAATCTCTCAACCTATCGTGAAGAGCGATGTGAGCTATGAGGATATTGCGCTAAAATTTCTTTACTGGAAGAATCCCCGCATTGCGGGAGAGGATACCATCAAGGGGCAGAAGTGCTGGCGTGTTCACGTCGTCAACCCCAATCAGAGTGGTAACTACCGTGAGGTCTCAGTCTGGGTTTCCAAGGCACAACGTGCCCTCATGCGCGTCATCGGTTACGGCCCTCAGCCTGCCCGGAGCCCGCTCAAGCAGTTTGAAATCACTGACATCATGAAGGTGAATAACGCCTACACGGTCAAAACAATGAAGGTCAGCGCCTTTGATGCGAGGGGTAAGACTTCGGGGATCACCTACCTCGATTTCAATAAGTCACAGCGCAAGGGACGCTAGGAGTCATGTCTTTCCTTAGCTACTTTGGAAAGGTCCCGTGGATTTGCTCTAGGGTCATTACGGCGTAGCAGGTCACTAGAATCGGCTCATTCTCCATCCAGCGGGACGTTTCATTAATCCATGAGCCATCCTCGCGCTGAGTGCTGAGCACCTTGGCTGCGAGTTCGCTGCGCCAATCAATTTTAAGTCCATCTGTGCCATCGAGAGTAGGCATGTTGGCTGCCGCGAGAGTCTTGGCCATCACGTGGTAGTAGTAGTAAAGTCCCTGCCCGCCGAGTCCTGGATTTTCTTTCAAGGTGAAATTCTTCGAGAGCCATTCAATGACTGTTTTAACCCGTGGGTCTTCTGCGGTGAGGTCCGAGTAAACGAGTGAAAGAAGTCCAGCATAAGACATCGAGCCGTAGGAGCGGAGGGCTACCTTGCCATCCTCACCCACTTCTTCACCCGCTTTTGAGTTGCCGGGGAAGTAGACGAAGCCGCCATCGTTCCCGGTCTTCTCACCTTTATTGGTCGCTTGAAGGTTCTGGCACTTACTGACGAATTCGAGAGCTGCGCCCCAGTCCAATTTCGGCTGCTTTTTTTCGCCAGTATCGGTAGCGAGGGTGCGGGTGTGGTAAAGCGCTTCAAGCGCGAGGTGGGTGTTCGAGAGGTCGGAGTGGTCGTAGGAGCCGCCGTAGCCGATGCCACCATCGAACTCGCTATCGAGCTTTCCTTTGACGCCCCAGTCGGTCTGCTGGCCTACAAGAAAGGCGCGTGCTTTTAGAATAGGTTCCTTGTATTTCACGGGGTCGGCTGCCATGAGGGCCATGATGGAAGAGGCGGTGTTATAAGTGGCGAGGCCGATCGAGTAGATCCCGCCGTCTTCTTTTTGCTGCGTGAGGATCCAGTCGAGCGCCTTGGTATAGTTCTCCGGCAGCGGCTTTTTGAGATCGAACGAAGGGTCGGAAAGGAGCGCTCGTAGACTGAAGGCAGTGAAGGCCGGAAATTCAGAGTTTCCCCAGTAGCCCTTGGCATGTTGCTTAGAGAGCAGGTAGGCATTTCCTTTTTTAATCGTCTCCTGCATCTCCAGCTTGAGCGAGAGATGAGCGGCATCCTGCGCGGACGCAAGAAAAGGGGAGGCGAAACAGAGGGCGGCTACGAGGAGTGACTTCATGGCTGATGTGGTTTGAGAATGATTTTTACGACAGTTCCCTCATCCGGCATGCGCTTGGGATGAGTGAACCAGATATCGTCATTGAGATTGTCTTTACCAGGGTAGCTCACCAGTGGCGGCTGTCGTGGGTAAATAGCGAAGAGATCACCACTAATCTCGGCCTTGAATTTATCCTCATGCATGTATGAACCGGTGTAGAGCCACGGCCCGGGAGCCATTTGCTGGGTGGTGATGCTATGGATAATGAGGTCGTTGATGGGAACGGTTTTACTTTTTCCATCCGCGTCCCACTGCACGAGGATGTCGACGCGGGAGGCTTTTTTGACTTCGTCCGAGACTTCGGGGAATTTTCCGGTTGGGCGATATTCCTCATTGACGATTTCGAAGAGTTCCTTCGACTCTTTAAAGCCGATCAGCTTCATCGCGATATTGAGGTTCAGCGGAGAGATATCGGTAAGAAAGAGGGCTTCGTGGACCTTTCCCTTGGTATTCACGAGGAGATATTCCAAGGGGCGATCTACGAGATTGACCCCCGCGCCGAAGGTGATTTCGCGCGTCTTCTTATTCAGGGTCACTTTACCGATCTGATACTCATTTTCACTCAGTTGCTTGATCTGAGGTTTCTTGGGAGCAGCAGTTTTGTCTTCATCGCCCAACAAAAGAGGTGAGGAAAGAAGGAGAAGGCTAAGAGTGAGTCGGCGCATTGGAAAAAGTATCCTGTATATGAAGAACGTATCGATCAGGAAAATCTTAGATCAATTGGAAGAATTTTCTTCATCCTGAGTTTTACGAAGTGAGGCGGCAAGGTCCAGCCACATGAGGCGGGTGACGTGACGGCTGAGAAGGTCTTCCGGAGAGACGTTTTCGCTTTGCTGTGGAAAGGGGTAGCCTAAATTTGCGAGGTAGCCTCGCACGCTTGAGAAGGTTCCGGAAATCAGGGATCCAGTGAGGTCATCACCGGAAGTCCGGACTGAAAAGAGGGCTGTCTGTCCCTGGTTCTTCTCCGGGCCTGAGATCCAGAGGGCGGCAGGTGGGCTTCCAACATCGGCCTGGATGGCCAAGGTCTCGACAGTCGGCGTGATTTCCAGCTGATCTCCCGAGTGCTTTCGGATGAGAGTGGCGATCTCAAGGGCCGCTGCTTTGACCTCCTCACTGGTATTTTTTGAGGCCTGAAAATGTAGCACCAATTCGCTCTCGCTTGACGGATCGACATTCCAACGGGGGAGGGTCGGGCTTAGTGAGGCAATGTCATCGCTCGCTTGCTGAAGTTCCTCTGGGCTGACCTGAGCGCAGGTATCAATGATGCGCTCCAAGGCGAGAAGAGCGCGCTGGAAGTCGCCGCGTGCTTGGAGGGTTGAAGAGAGCGCGAGAAGCTGGGCAGCAGGGTTTTCGCGGGCGAAGCTGCGGTATTCATCGAGGCCTGGCGCGGATTCGAGATCGCCGAGCTCGTCATCGGTAATTTCAGCCACGACAGGGACCTCGTCCTCTGTAGGCTGGGCTGCAAGGTTGATCTTGGGACCGTCCTTGATTTTGGGCTGCATCACCGGAGCTCCTACAGCAAGGTCATCGCCGAAATCCTCCGGCGGGAGTTTCACGTTGGCGGCCGTCATGAAGTCCATCTTCCGGGTGCGCAAATGGAAGGCGACCAAGATCACTCCGATCACGGAAACAAGAACGATGGGCCAAGAGATCCGCACGGGGAAAGGATGGAAGCTGCGCGCCTGTGGGGAAAGCGTAAAAGCAGGGCAAAAAAAAGCCGCTCGGCGGGACCGGGCGGCTTTTAAGGAAATTCTATGAGGAGCTTACTCGGCTGACTTCACGGTGGTAGCCATCTTACCAACACGGTCGCGGAGGTAGTTCAGCTTCGCGCGACGCACTTTACCGCGCTTGACGAGGTCGACGCTCTCAATACGTGGGCTGTGGATGCAGAAGACACGCTCCACACCTGTTCCGTAGGAAATCTTACGAACGGTGAAGCTTGAGTTCAGGCCGTTTCCACCGCGCTTGCCGATGACGATGCCTTGGAAAAGCTGGATTCTCTCTTTGCCACTTTCCACAACGCGAGTGTTTACCTTCACGGTGTCACCAACAGAGAAATCAGTAGTGTCTGACTTCAGTTGCTCTTGCTCGATCTTATCAATGATGGTCATGGTCGTAAATTGGTCGCGGTAGGCGGGAGACGGGGATTATTGGTTTTAAAGGGGGAATGCAACAGTTTTTTCAAGAGGGTGAAGGATTTTTCTCCTCCAAAAAGAGGAGTCGGCTGTGGCGGACCACAGCGGACGTTCTCTTAATAAACAAACTAATATACAATAAAGGTTTTGATCACACGGATCAACTGGGCGCTCCGCCTCAGCACGGTGGCGGGGGAGGAGGTGCGTTGCTGGAGCACGAGGAGACTGCGGAGGCGCCGATGAGGAGGGCCATGGAGCTTAGGAGGAAGCCGATTTTAAACATTACGACAATAAGACGTGGAGGGGCGGGTTTTTATTCCAAAGAAAGGGCAGGTAATTTGAGATCGCGAGATTAGGCCGCTTTGCGAGGAGTGGCGGCTTGTTGCCTCTGGGTCGCGATTTTATGGATTTCGTCTTCCGCAGGAGGGTTTGCGGAGGGGCCGAAGGCGAGTGGAATGAGGAGCCACAGGGTGGCAATGATGATGCGCATGAATTTAGGAATTAAAGCTACTGAGAGGAGTAGCATGGACTGAGGGGAGCTGAGAAGCTCCTTTTATGGTAGCGATTGAGGAGCGTCTTTTTGTTTGTGTTAATTTTGAGGGGGCGAGATGGGAGCTTGAGTTGGTTTGAAAAACAATGAAGGCTGACCCTTATGTTACGCATCATTTTCATTTGGAGTCTGTTGTGGATCCCTGCGATCCTTGCAGGAGCATCGTTTTCGGACGAGGTGATCGCGGATGGACCTATTGGATATTACCGATTGGACGAAAGCGACGGAACAGTAGCCGAGGACTCATCTGGAAATCTCAGCCATGGGGCCTACCTTGGAAAAAGTTTGCCTCTTCGCGGGGTGTCGGGATTTCTTGCTGACGAGAATACGGCGATGGAGCTGAGCGGAAGTTCGATTGATGGCGCCTATGTTAGGATTCCCAATCTCCTCAATCCCGCGCTGACCAGCTTTACTTTGGAAGCGGTGGTTCAGACGGACGTGATCGGAACAGGTCAGCTTATTTTTCAGCAATTGGATGTGAGTGGGGTGGGTCGGAGTCTCGTTAAGATTAATGCGAGCGGTGAGATCGATTCCTTTATCGCTGGATCTACGAGGGGAAGTGGCATTTCGGCGGAAGCAGGACAGCCGATACATATGGCACTGGTCTTTGATCGAAGCGGGCAGGCGGGTTCCGGCGAAGGCGAGGGAACGATTATCTTTTACGTCGATGGGGTGAAAGGAGCTTCGATTTCGGTGTCGGGAGTGAATGGTGTTGAGCCGAGCGTGGGGGACTTTGTGATCGGGATTTCGAAGGGCTTGAATGGTCAGTATTTCAATGGGGTGATCGATGAGGTCGTTTTTTATGATAAGGCGCTACCGGAATCGCGCTTGGTGGAGCATTTTCAATCGATGAATCAGTCTTCCCTGATTGCGAATTTTCAGGCGAGCAAGAGGGGGGTCGAAACGGGGGACTCATCGATCCTGAGCTGGGAATTGGAAGACGGGGTGACAACTCTTTCGATGGATGCGGGGATTGGTAATCTAGATGCGGAAGACGGGATGGTGACGGTGAGCCCGACTGAGACGACAGAGTTCACCTTGACCGCTTCGGATGGGGTGGTGAGCGAAAGCCGGACAGTCACAGTAGAGGTCGGAGCGATCGGACCTTATCAGCTGAACGAAATTCTATCGGCGAATGCCGGTCCAGTGGTTGATGAGGATGGCGATGAGTCGGATTGGATTGAGATCGCTAATTTGGGTGGAGTCATCGGAGATCTGGAAGGGTGGTATCTCACGGACGATCCAGCGCTCCTGACAAAGTGGCAGTTTCCTTCACTGGAGATCGCTGGAGGGGGATACGGGCTTCTTTTTGCGAGTGGGAAAGATCGGCAGGGGTCAAATGGAGAAGCGCACACCAATTTTCGCTTATCCCGAGATGGGGAATACTTAGCGCTGGTGGAGCCGGATGGGGTGACGATCCACGATGAATTTTCGCCAGGGTTTCCCTCCCAGCAGGTAGGGGTTTCGTGGGGCCGAGGTGCGGGGGAGATGGGATACTTTGTGAGTCCTACCCCAGAGGCTGCCAATGGATCTGCTGCGAGTGCTTTTGTGGAAGAGGAAGTGATTGCTAGCGTGACACGGGGATTTTTTGATGATCCATTTCAGGTGACGCTGAACACTGCTGCGGAAGAAGCTGAGATCTACTTCACGATCGATTCGAGTGATCCAAATCCGGAGACGGGAATTCTTTATGCCGGACCGATTGAAATTACGACGACGACTGCTCTGAGAGCGGGCGCTTTTCGAACTGGAGAATTACCTCTCAAAATCATGACCCAGACCTATCTCTTCCCTGAGGCGATTCTGGATCAAGTCGATCAACCGAGTGGCTTTCCATCTGTCTGGCAACCGAGTGTCACTGCCGACTACGGGATGGATGATGCTGCGAAGATCGGAACGCGTGCTGAGATTAAGAGTGCTCTGCGCCAGCTTCCGACTCTCTCTCTGGTGATGGATGTGGACGATTGGTTCAACAATTCGACCAATCCTGGCATCGGAGGGCTTTATGCAAATTCCACGATTGCGAGAGGAAGCACATGGGAGAAAAAAGTCTCAGCAGAGTTTTTTGACTTTCCTCATGGTCGCGAAATTCAGGTGGATGCGGGGATGCGAATTTTTGGAAATGCGAGCCGAGCGACGAGCCGAAAGAAGCACAACATGCGCTTAGTGTTTCGGAGCGCCTATGGGCCCTCGAAACTGGAGTTTCCTTTGTTCGGTGATGATGGAGAGGATGATGTCGTGAACAGCTATCTCTTGCGTGGGCAGAATGGCGATTCGTGGTTTCATCCAACTGCGGCTCAACGTGAAGAGTCTCTTTATATTCGCGATCAATTGGCGAGGAGTCTGCAGAAGGAGATGGGTCAGCCTGCCACGAAGCAGGACCACATCCAGCTTTATATCAACGGTCTTTATTGGGGCGTCTTTAATACGATCGAGCGGATCGAAGCTGATTCCATGGCCCAAGAATACGGCGGGGATAAGGATGAGTGGGATGTGATGAAGGCTTCGCCACCGTCGTCGGTCGTGGCGGAAGATGGAACTCCGGAAGCTTGGCAGGATCTCATCGCGCTCGCGAAGTTGGATCTGGCGACGCAGGAAAACTACGAGGCGGTGCAGCAGTATCTCGATCCGGTCAATTTTATCGATTGGTTGCTCGTGAATTTTTACAACGGGAACTCGGACTGGGACCATAATAACTGGCAAGCGGGTCGGCGTCGTGGAGGTGATGACAAGTTCCGCTTCTTCGTTTGGGATTCAGAGCGCACCATGCTTGGGGAGACGGTGAATTCTACGACTAAGAATAACGTGGATCGTCCGACTTGGCTGCATCAGCAGCTTCGGGGAAATGCCGACTACCGGGCCCTGTTCGCTGACCGGGTGCATCGTCATTTTTTTAATGATGGAGTGTTGACCCCGGATTCAGTGGAGAGGGTTTTCGATGGCTTCGTCGATGAGTTGCGTGTGCCGTTGGTGGGAGAGTCTGCACGGTGGGGTGATGCGCAACGGGCCAGCGAGCCTTATTCGGTCGGTGACGAGTGGCAGACTGAGGTAGATTTTCAGAAGAATACCTATTTGCCGAATCGCTCCAACACGGTTCTTAATCAGCTTAAGAGTCAGAATTTATATCCGGCGATCGATGCTCCGATCTTTGGGCAATTCGGAGGCGAGGTGCCGGTGGGATACTCCTTAGCAATGTCCCTGCTTGGGCAAGAAATTCATTACACCTTGGATGGGAGTGATCCGAAAGATGGGGGCACGATTTATGTGGAAGAGGTCATTTTAAATGAATCGGTGGAGGTTAAAGCTAGGACGTTGAGTAACGGAATTTGGAGCGCGCTGACACATGCCGCCTTTTACGTGGGGACGGTGCCGGCGAGTTCGGCGAATCTCGTGATCAGTGAGTTGCATTATCATCCCCTGAGCGATGATGAGGGAGAGGAGTTTGTCGAGTTGATGAATATCGGAGCGGAGGCTGTGGATCTTCGCGGGGTGAGCTTTGACGATGGGATCGAGTTTCGATTTGAAGAAGGAACTGAAGAGACTCTCCGGGTGATTCCTCCGGGGGGAAGGGTCGTTCTGGTTGGGAATGAAGACGATTTTTTGGCGGTGCATGATAATGGTTTTGCCATGGTGATGGGGGCGATGGAAGGAAGCTTGGACAACGATGGTGAACAGTTGGTTCTGCGAGCCGCGGATGGCGAGATCATCCGGGACTTCACTTACAATGATCAGCGACCGTGGCCGGAGAGTGCCGATGGTCTGGGATATAGTCTCGTGCTGATGAATCCCTCGACGGGGCCTGATCATGGAGAGGCATCTAACTGGCGAAGGAGTGTGGCGCTTGATGGAAATCCTGGCGTCGGAGATGCGGTGGGTTTTGTCGGAGATCCAGACGCTGATTCTGATGGAGATGGCCTGACTGATTTCCTTGAATTCGCGCTTGGGAATTCAGTGGGCGAAGGGTCAGGAGTGATTCGTTTCGAGCAGGGGGTCGAGGGGCTGCAGCTAGTGTTCCCGGCGCGAGTGGGTGCCGATGGCGTTCGCTTGGTGGTGGAGCAATCGGAAGATCTGATGACTTGGGTTCCGAGTGATTCTTTCGAAGAAATCGATCGTGAAGCTCAAGGAGCGGAACAGGAGCTGATTAGGCTTCGTGGCCTGGCTCTCGGCGAGACGCGCGGGTTTGTTCGGTTGAGAGTACAGGTCCGTTGATCATTCTCCTTGCTGGAGAAAGGACTCTACTGCGGCCCGGTCGGCGGTGGGGAGACGGGTATTAGTAGGGACGTTGACCCTTGTTGGATGCGGATATCTTGATGTTTGGAGAGATCTGATAGGATGGTGGGAATGAAGGTGATTTTCTTTTTAATGCTGGTTTCTTCTCTTTGAGGTGTCGAGCTGCGGGTAGGGCAGGCTCAAAGTCCGGAAGAGGGGAAGAAGGAGCTGGATTTGATTTTGAAGGAGGCGGGGAATGAGAAGGCTTGGGCGAAGAGGCGGGAGCTTGTTCGAGCAGGGATCAGGGAGGGTCTGGGATTTCAGGAATGGCCGAAGAAGACGGAGATGCGGGTGGTGCGGCACTCAAAGGTGAAGCGCGATGGTTATTCGGTTGAGAATTTGGGGATCGAGACGATTCCGGGATATTTTTTGTGTGGGAATCTTTATTTGCCGGCGGAAGAGGCGGAGAAGATGCCGGTGTTTTTGTGTCCTCATGGTCATTGGTCGAAGGAGGATCTCCATCAGCATGGGAGGCATCGGGATGAGATGCAGGTTCGCTGTGGCGCTTTGGCTCGGATGGGGTGCGCGGTGTTTTCGATCGAGATGGTGGGCTATGGAGACTCGCAGCTGATGGGCTGGGAGCATCGATGGGATGCGCAGGTGATGGCTCTGCAGACTTGGAACACGATCCGGGCGCTGGACTTTCTGTTAGAGTTACCGGGAGCGGATGCTAAACGAGAGGGAGTCACCGGGGCGTCGGGGGGAGGGACGCAGACGTTTCTTTTGGCTGCGCTGGATGAACGGGTGACGCTTTCGGTGCCCTGTGTGATGGTTTCGTGTCACTTTTTTGGGGGCTGCGAATGCGAAAGCGGGCTGCCGGTGCATGCGGGGCCTTCTCATCGGACAAACAATGCCGAGATCGCGGCTTTGTTTGCGCCCAAATCTCAGTTGTTGATCTCAGACGGAGATGATTGGACGAAGCATACCGAGTCCTTGGAGTTTCCCTTTCTTCAGAAGATTTATGGAATCTACGGGAAGAAGGAGAGGGTAGAGAATATCCACTTGGCGAGAGAGAAGCACGACTACGGGCCATCGAAGAGGAAGGCGCTTTACAATTTTGTGGCCAAGAGTTTTCGATTGAAGCGTGACCGAGCCGACGAGGCAAAGGTTCAGTTGGTTGAGCCTGAGAACTTGTTCGTTTTTGGGAAAGATCGCCCGAAGCCTGAGGGGCTTTTAAGTGAATAGGATGGGTGTGTAGTCCTCTAACAAGAACGAAACTAAGAGGCGGGTTTTGTCTCTCTTTTTTGAAGATGCGTCAAAGTTCACGTTCTAGTCAGAAAAAGGAATCCTGACCTTTGCTTCGAAGGTCTTCTCATCGCTCGGAGCGATCTCGATGGTCGCACCGATGGTGAGTGCGATTTCACGGCAAAGGCTGAGGCCGATTCCTGAGTGACCTTCGGCATTTGTGCGGACTTTATCAGCGCGGTAGAAGGGCTCGAAAAGGCGCTCGTGATCTTCATCCAGCTTGTCCGGGAGAGAGTTACTGACGGTAAGAACGAAATGACGATCATGGTCCTCGGTGCGGATGGTGATGGCTGAATTTTCAGCGGTGTAGGACGCGGCATTATCGATGAGATTGCTCATCATGATGCGGACGAGTTCTTCGTCGTTTTCCTGAATGAAGTGCTCTGATTTTAGCTGCCAATCGACACGGAGTTTCCGTGCCGTTGTTTTTTGAGAAAGCTCCTTCCAAGCAGTTCCGAGGAGTTCATGGAAGTCAACTCGCTCTAAGAGAAGCACCTCATTTCCGCCTTGGAGCCGAGCGAAGTCCATCAGACGGGTCACAGTGATCTTCATGCCAGAGGTGATGTTTTCGATCTTAGCGAGGCGGGTGCGGTAATCCTCGCCAGTGCGCTCGCGGGTCATCGCGAGTTCTACGACCGCTTGGATGCCGGCGAGTGGAGTCCGGAGTTCGTGCGCGGCATGGTGTGAGAAGTCGCGCTCTCTTTTTCGAACGCCTTCGATTCGCTCAAGGAGAATATTGTAGCCTTCAACGAGTCCGCGGAGTTCTTGCGGGAAGTCATCGGCGATGTTGATTGGGCGGCCGAGGTGGGTGTCTTCCCGCTCGGCGAGGCGATCTGAGAGTGTCTTGAGAGGGACGAGACTCTGGCTGATCACTTTATAAATGGCGATGCCGCAAAGGAGAAAGGTCCCAAGTCCGACCAAGTTGAGCGTCTGGCGAAGATTACGAAGTGCTTGGTCTTTAGCCCGAGTGCTGCGAGCGAGGACGAAGACAAACTGAGGGATTTTGTATTCCGGGACGATCTGCTCGCGGTCCTTCGGGACAGCATTCACCTTCATTCCAATGGCGCGGACGCTTTGGTCTCCACCGATGACGGCATCTAGAAAAACGGGCTCATTGAGCGTGCCGTGGAACTTTGGGAGTTCGCGCGGTCCGAGAGCAGGGGATTTTACTGACTGGCCTGTGCGCAGATCCCAAGCTTGTGCCAGTTCATCGACCGCGCGGGTAGGGTCATCCTCAATATCGAGAAGCCATTCATGATAGACGAGGCCTCGCTGGGTCTCGAGTTCCGAGACCATGAGGTTTGCGGTGTTCTTAAGATCGGTGTCGATCTGATCGGAAAATGATTTACGGACAGAAAAATAGACGATGAAAATCCCGAGCAGCACCATCAGGAGAATCGCGAGACCGGTCCCGAGGAGAAGGCGGCTGAGGATCGATGGATTACGACCCTTCATTCGGGTCTAAGAAATATCCCTGACCGCGGCGGGTATGCAGCAGGTTCGGCTCGTCGCCTTCGTTGAGCTTTTTGCGAAGGTAGCTCACGTAGACATCGACGGCGTTGCTCGAGCCTCCTTCTGAATCTTGGTAAACGTGTTCCCAAATTTCTTGGCGAGAGACGATTTCTCCGGTGCGGTAAGCGAGATATTCCAGAAGGCCATATTCGCGCTTGGTGAGCACGATCTCGCGTTCCCCGCGGGTAACGCGCTTGCGATTAAGGTCGACCTTGAGATCGCCGATCTCGATGGCGGCTGTCTTTTTACCGTATGTCTTGCGGGTCTGGGCTTGGATGCGGGCGATGAGCTCCGGGAGGGCGAAAGGTTTGATGAGGTAGTCATCAGCGCCTGCATTGAGGCCTTCCACGCGATTTTCCATCGAGTCCAGTGCGCTCGTAATGATGATGGGGGTTTCGTCTGCCTTTGCTCTCAGCTCGGTGAGAATTTTAAAGCCGTCCATTCCCGGGACCATGAGGTCGAGCACGATGGCGTCGTATTTATGGCTGGTGGCGAACTCGAAGCCTTCTTTTCCATCCGCAGTGGAATCCACGGCGTAGCCGGTATCCTTAAGGTGTTCCGTAATTGATTCACGGAGGGGGGTGTAGTCTTCAACTAAAAGGATTCGCATATCGGATGGTGCAGCCTAGAGGATCTGGAGTCGGAAGGGGAATGCTAAAGTGTCCCTGAATAATTAATTTTATAATGCGAGGTCGGCTTGCTCCCCGCGCGGCTTTGGTTCATTCTCTGCGCCAGCAGTATGATAGAAACTTGGCAACAAATCGCTCTCGTCCTCCTTGTGGTGGCCGTTTTCGCGAGTTTTGTAAAAGAATGGCTCTCGGCAGAGGTCGTCTCGCTGAGTGCTCTTGTGATCTGCGTGCTCATCGGGGTGCTGCCCATCGCGGTCCCTAGTCCTTCGCCTGATCTTACTGGAGCCGAGCTCGCCGAAGCACTTCGCCGGTTTAATGCTGATGCTCTAAGAGTCTTCGCGCATCCAGCGCCGATCACGGTAGCCTGCATGTTCGTTCTGAGCGCTGCTCTTGACCGCACCGGGGTGGTGGAAATCCTTGGCCAATGGTTTGAAAAGGTGGCTGCCACCAGCCAGACGCGGATGCTGGTGGTCATGATCCTCATCGTGGCTGCACTTTCTGGCTTCATGAATAATACCCCGGTGGTGGTGGTCTTTCTTCCGATCGTGCTCGCGATTTGTCGTCGCAAAGACTGGAAGGCGTCGAAGTTCCTGATACCGCTTTCTTATGCTGCGATTGTGGGTGGCACGACCACGATCATCGGAACCTCGACCAACTTGGTGGCCTCGGGAATCGCCGCATCTTACAGCCCGGATCTTGCCTTCTCGATGTTCGAGGTCACGAAACTGGGCCTCGTCTTTGTGGTGGTGACTTTCATTTACCTCGTCACGGTTGGGAAGAAGCTGTTGCCGGATAGGGTGACTTTGGCGGCGCTCATTGATTCCAAGGACTCTCGTGAATTTATTACCCGAGCTTACGTTTCTCCTGATTCGGATCTTATCGGAAAAGAAATCACGGAGACGTATCTTAAGAAGATGAAAAAGGCTCGCGTCATCGATGTGGTGCGTGATGGACAGCGCGTTCAGACACCGCTGAACAAGATCATCTTGGAGGAATCGGATGAGATTATTCTAAAAGGAAAACTCGAGGAAATCATGAGTCTCTCAAAAGAAGAGGGTATGACTGCGATGAAAGGTGACATCGGTCTGGAAGGTGTTCGCACTGAGTCGGCAGTGTTGATGGAGGGAATTATTGGATCCGATTCCAGCATGGCTGGGCGCAGTTTGCGTGAGCTGAATTTTAGGCAGAAGTTTGGTGTGCTTATCCTAGCGGTGCATCGCCGTGGTAAAAATTTTCAGGCCCGCTTTGAGGATGTGAAGCTCGCCTTTGGTGACACGCTCCTTGTGCAGGGTCCTGCTGCTCGAATGCAGCAGCTTTTTCAAGAGAAGGACTTCGTGAACCTCTCTGAACCGAAACAGCAGATTGTGCGGAAAAAGAAGGCTCCACTCGCGATCTTGGCTCTTCTCGCATTTATGATTCTCGGTGCGCTGGGTGGGGCAGGGGTGATGCCGCCGATCCCCATCGTGCTTATCGCTCTCACCGCTGCGGTATTCGTTTTAGCAACCCGCTGCCTGGATCCGAGTGAGGCTTATCAGGCGATCGAGTGGAAGGTGCTCTTTATGATCATCGGGATGCTTGGTCTCGGTAAAGCACTTGAGTTTTCTGGCGTCGCGATGCTTCTCGCGAACTGGGTTGTCGGCACGGTGGGGGATGCCGATCCGCGCATTCTTATCGCGGTCTTTTACCTTCTCGCCGCGGTTCTTACAGAAATGGTGAGCAATAATGCCGTGGCAGCCTTGCTCACCCCGCTCGCGATCATCGTGGGCACTCAGCTCGGTGTCGATGCCCGCCCTTTCATTGTCGCGGTGATGTTTGGTTCCTCGGCCAGCTTCGCCACGCCCATCGGCTACCAGACGAACACCTTTGTTTACGGCGCAGGAGGATATAAATTCGGCGACTTTTTCAAAGCCGGATTCCCGCTTGCGGTCATTCTCTGGATCATCGCCAGCTTCTTGATTCCCGTGATGTGGCCTTTATAACTCTGAAGAGGTTGACCGACTTCGGTAGCGGCGTTATTGCTCGGGCATCGTTATGAAGGACCCAATCACCGTCTCAGTCACCGGAGCCGCCGGACAAATCGGCTACGCTCTCCTCACTCGCATCGCTTCCGGTTCCATGTTTGGTCCCGACCAGCCTGTGAACCTCCGCCTTATCGAGATCGAGCCAGCGATGAGCGCGCTTGAGGGAACCGTAATGGAGCTCGATGACTGCGCTTTTCCTCTTCTTAATGAGATCGTCCCAACCTGTGACCTCGCCGAAGGCTTCACTGGTTCTGACTGGGCTCTTCTCGTAGGTTCCGTTCCACGTAAAGCGGGTATGGAACGCGCTGATCTTCTTGGTATCAACGGTAAGATTTTCACGGGTCAAGGTCAGGCGATCGCCGCAAATGCCGCTCCAGGCGTCCGCACGCTCGTGGTAGGAAATCCCTGCAACACGAACTGCCTGATCGCGATGAACAATGCGGCTGGCATCCCAAGCAACCAGTTCTTCGCCATGACGCGTCTCGATGAGAACCGCGCGAAGAGCCAACTCGCAGCGAAGGCCGGCGTGCACAACAGCTCAGTGAGCAACCTCTGCATCTGGGGCAATCACTCAGCCACTCAGTATCCTGATTTTACCAATGCTAAGATCGATGGTAAGCTCGTGACCGATGTCATCAGCGACCGCACTTGGCTTGAAGGCGAGTTCATCTCCACCGTTCAGCAGCGTGGCGCTGCGATCATCAAGGCACGTGGCCAGAGTTCCGCTGCTTCCGCAGCAAATGGCGTCGTCGATACCGTCCGCTCGCTCACTACCCCGACTCCGGAAGGGGACTGGACCAGTGTCGCAGTTTGCTCTGATGGTTCCTACGGCATCCCCGAGGGCCTCGTCGCTTCCATGCCCATCAAGACCGATGGTAAAAATTGGAGCGTGGTCCAAGGCGTCGAGCTCGATGAGTTCTCCCGCGGCAAAGTCGATTCCTCAGTCGCTGAACTCAGCGAAGAGCGCGAGGCCGTAAAGGATCTCATTCCTTCCTAGTCTTAAAGATGTCAACACCTCTCACCATCGCAGGTCGCCAGTTCCGCTCGCGGCTGATGCTTGGCACGGGTAAGTTTCCCTCGCTCGAGCTCATGCGCGATGCGCTGGAGGCCAGTGGCACTGAGATCGTGACCGTGGCCCTGCGCCGCGCCGATCTTAGTGGGGAAAAGGATCCCTTTTCTAATATCCTCGATTTCGTCGATCCCGAGAAATACCTCATCCTGCCCAATACTAGTGGCGCGATGAATGCCGAGGAAGCTGTGCGCCTTTCTCGACTAGCCGCCGCGGCAGGTCTTCCTAAATGGGTGAAGCTCGAAATCCACCCGGACCCGACTTATCTTCTTCCCGATCCTATTGAGACGCTCAAAGCGGCCGAGATTTTAGTCAAAGAAGGCTTCACTGTTCTTCCCTACATCAATGCTGATCCTGTGCTCGCCAAGCGCTTGCAGGATGTCGGTGTCGCTACTGTGATGCCCCTCGGTGCGCCTATTGGGACGAACAAGGGAATCACGACGCGCGACCAGATCCGCATCATCATTGATCAGGCCGAAGTTCCCGTGGTTATTGATGCTGGAATCGGAGCGCCGAGTCACGCTGCGGAAGCGATGGAGCTCGGTGCCGATGCCGTCCTCGTCAACACTGCCATCGCGATCTCCTCCGATCCTTGTGCGATGGGTCGCGCCTTTGCCAAAGCGACCGAAGCAGGCCGCGAAGCATACAAACTCGGAATTCCCGAGATCATCGACCAAGCCTCGGCCACTAGCCCTTTGACCGCCTTCCTCGCGGACTAGAGTTTAAATGACAGTGAACCGCAGTCGCTTCCGTGCCTTCGATCGGGCGTGGATGTGGATTGCGGTTTTCTTTTTGGGGATCTTCTGGCTGGGTCAGCTCTTTATCGGTTATGAGTCCTATCAGGATGTATCGTTCGAAGAAGACGTGCGTCTCCGCTACCTAGATCGCGAGATGCTCCTGCTTGACGCGGGGGACGAGGGGAATCGCTTCCATGATTGGTGGACTGGTCGCAGTGATCTTGATGATACTTTGGCTGAACTCGAAAGCCTCATTCCTGAAGACGATTATCAGAGGGAAGCGTGGGATGGAGCGTATGGAATGACTGCGCTCGATCACTTACTAGCGAGTCACCGCGGTGAGTCTTTGTCCGCGCTCGAGTGGTCAGAATATTGGCCGCGTGAGACACTAAAAAAGGACCTTTTGAGCGACGATTATCCCGCATTTATGGCGAAGCTCTATCTCTCAGAGGGAGACGATCCTGAGATTCGCGCCCTCTATGAGGGTCAAGCAGCCACTCTCCTCCAGCGATCTTACCTCGTCAGTGTTGTGAATTGGCTCTTCTTGATCGGGGCGGTATTTGTTTGTGGGCACGCTCTTTCGAGATCGAAGAACAAGCTCCCACGCTTTCCATCGCTCTGGTCGCCTGCGCTTCTGCTGACAGTCTTTTTTGGGATGGGCATTTTTGCGTCTCTCTTTCTGGGCGGGGCCTCCATCATTCTTTATTTTCTCCCTGATGATGTTTATTGGCCTTGGATTGCGGTCGACTTTTCATGGAGGGCCCTGCCTACCTTTCTGATGGGCGCGCTTCTTTTCTTATCGCCACGTGCAATGTGGAAGACCTTCGGTTTGGATAGGCCCATCGCTTGGCGTTGTCTCCTCTTCGCGTTGGGGGTCAATATCGCCTTTAATTTAGCGCAATATTACTCCGGCTCGAGCGGTGAGGTGGATCCGGAAGACTATTTCTTTTATCCCGACCCTGAAGGGGTTGATCTTTTTGAAGATTTTCTTAGTGGTGTGATCGCGGCCCCTATTTTCGAAGAGGTGATTTTTCGCGGCTTCCTTTTCCTCGGTCTGCAGAAGCGCATCGGAGTGGGTTGGGCTGCTCTGATCTCCTCGGTGCTCTTCGGCATCGTCCATATTCAGTATGATTTTTGGGGGATTCTCGGAGTGACGGCATTTGGATTGATCTGCACGTGGCTGACTTGGCGGACCCAGTCGATCAAGACTGGAATCATCTTCCACGCCATCGGAAACCTCCTCATTTCGATCGACGTCTTCCTTTATTACCAGATGGCGCTACGCTAGAATTTGAGCTTCTGGCATTTTAGGGAAACAGGAGCTTGTGAAATATTTCACAAAGTGGTTGAGGACTGAGAAACTACGGGTATTCTCCGCCCGTAGCCATGGTCGATTCCAACCCCAATGTCGCGCACACTTCCTACGATTCTAAGATCGAGGGGAACATCATCATCACGCGCGTAGACGCCGCGATTAACTGGATGCGTAAGAACTCGCTCTGGCCCATGCCCATGGGACTTGCTTGCTGTGCGATCGAGCTGATGGCCACCGCCTCCTCCCGCTTTGATATTTCCCGTTTCGGTGCGGAAGTCATGCGCTTCTCGCCTCGTCAGGCGGACGTCATGATTGTCGCTGGCACCGTGACTTATAAGATGGCTCTCGCCGTCAAGCGCGTCTGGGATCAGATGCCCGAGCCTAAGTGGTGCATCGCGATGGGCGCATGTGCTTCCTCTGGTGGCATGTATCGCAGCTACGCCGTGCTACAGGGGATTGACCGCCTCATCCCTGTCGATGTTTACATTTCCGGCTGTCCTCCGCGTCCTGAAGCGCTGATTGAAGGTCTCATGAAGCTCCAGTCGAAGGTCGATGAGGAGCACTCCCTCATGGATCAGAAAAGAGAACCAGCCGAAGCCTAATTTTCCAATGAGCGCCCTCGCAGATGCCCAAGCCTTGACCTCTGGAGAGGTCGTTGAATTTCGTGGTGAGACGACGATTACCGTCGCCCTTACTGATCTCAAAGCGACGCTGAAAAAGTGTCACGAAGAGCAAGGATACGAGCTCCTTCTCGATATTTCCAGCGTCGATCACCTCGGTGAAGTGCCTCGCTTCGAGATGGTCTACGAACTCGCGACTCTCGATGATTCCAAGCACCTCCGCATCAAAGCGAAGTGCGCCGAAGACGAGGACGTTCCTACCGTCAGCGATATCTGGCTCACTGCCAACTGGCACGAGCGCGAAGTCTACGACATGATGGGCATCAAGTTCGAGGGTCACCCGCAGATGGAGCGCATTCTCATGTGGGAGGGCTATCCCTATTTCCCGCTTCGCAAAGATTTTCCGCTCGCCGGTAAGGAGAGTGAAATGCCTGAAGTCGCTTTCTCAGGAGTCGCACCTCTCGAAGGTGGCCCTTTCGTCACTAGCCCAGGCTCAACCCGTGAAAACGGTGAGCCGAGAGCAAGGGGCGAGAGTTAGGAAAACGGAGCAGGATTTCTTAAGCCCTCTGCTCTGGAGCGAGCTGCAAAATGATGATGAAAAAAATTTGTGAGGATTTCATCAAAGCTGGCTGTTCCTTTTGCCCCGAGTGGGGAAGAATCCGCCCGTGAAAGCGGCTTTTCTTTTTCTCTGTGTCCTTCTGATCTCTTGCGAGTGCGAACGACCGATTGCTTGGGTGACGTCGTCAGCAGCTGACTGGAAAGCACTTCAGTTCGGGGGAGATGGTTCTGCGGCATGGGAGGATGATACTCTTCATCTCGACCTAGGAGTAGAACTCACGGGCTCGCTTTATGAGGGCGATCTTCCGCAGATTCCTTACGAACTGGAATTGGAGTCCCGACGCCTGAATGGCTCAGATTTTTTTTGTGGTCTCACTTTTCCGGTGAGATCCAAAGACGAATGTCTCACTCTGATCCTTGGTGGATGGGGTGGGGGAACAGTCGGGCTTTCTTCAATCGATGGAAAAGACGCCTCGGAAAATGACAGCACCTTTTATCAGAACTTCGAGAACGAACAGTGGTATGCCATCCAGCTTCGCGTGATGGAGGACCGGATCGAGGTTAGGATTGATGGCGAAAAGATCATCGATCTGCCAACCACGGGGGAGACTCTCGGCTTGCGGCCGGGGATGATCGAGCTCTGTGCTCCACTTGGCCTCGCTGCATGGCAAACCGAGGCGGAATTCCGGGGGTTGCGATGGCGTTCTCTTGCTGATTAGGACTTGTCATTTTTTGAGATCGAGGCTAATCCCTCCCGTAACAACTTCTGACGTCAGTAGGGAGTGGGTCTTACAACCCGCTCTTTTTGGTCTCAGCAACACATCTTCTAAAGAAATGACTACGGATATCGTCGCCCTCATCGAGTTTTACGAAAAGGAAAAGTCCATCGAGCGCGAGCGCGTCGTTGAGGCCCTTCAGTATGCCTTTTGCTCGGCCTATCGCAAGATGGTGCCAGGAGCTGATGCTATCAACACGCTGACTGCTGAGATTAACGAGAGGAAGGGTGATACCCGCATTCTCGCTTCTCTGGAAGTGGTCGCTGATGATGACTACGTTGATAAGTTCAATGAGGTTCCTCAGTCTCTAGCGGCTAAGAAAACACCTGGCATTCAGCTCGGTGAGAGCATCGATCTTGATGTCACTCCGCCAAACTTTGGTCGTATCGCAGTCCAGACTGCGAAGCAGACCATGATGCAGCGCCTCCGCCAGGCCGAAAAAGAGAAGATTTATGACGAGTTCAAGGACCGTGCCGGTGACATCGTCAGCGGTTCCGTTCGTCGCTTTGAGAAAAGCGACGTCATGGTCGATCTTGGGAAATTCGAGGCACGCATGCCTTCCAGCGAGCGTGTCTCCACCGAAGACTATAATGTTGGTGACCGTATCCGCTGCTATGTTGTCTCTGTTGATAACGAAGGTCGTGGACCAGAGATCATCCTTTCGCGTAGTCACCCGAACTTCGTTCGCCGTCTTTTCGAATCTGAAGTCGCTGAGATTTCTGATCGCACGGTCGAGCTCCGGGCCGTCGCGCGTGAAGCGGGTTACCGCACGAAAGTTGCCGTCTACAGTCATGATGACAAAGTCGATCCCGTTGGCGCTTGTGTCGGTCTCCGTGGTGCCCGCGTGAAAAATATTGTTCGCGAGCTGAACAACGAGAAGGTGGACATCATCCGCTGGACCGAGGACGTGAATGAGTTCGTGACCGAGGCCCTCAAGCCCGCTCAAGTGAGAAGCTTGACCCTCGATAAAGAGGCCGGTGTCGTCCACGTCACCGTCGATGAAGAAGATCTCAGTAAAGCAATCGGCCGTCGTGGTCAGAATGCTCGCCTCACCTCGAAGCTTGTTGGCTTGGATGTGCAGGTGAGGAAAGACGAGAGCCAGCACGAGCAATTCGAAGCTCGAGTGGAAGACGCAGCTGTGATGCTTGGTTCTTCTCTCGGACTCGATACCGAACTCTCCGACCGTCTCTTCCGCGCAGGTGGTGTTTCCGCTGAAATGGTGACCCAAATGCCTGCCGAATACATTGCCTCCGCTCTCGAAGTTGAGGTTGCGGCTGCTGAAGACGTTCTCGCGAAAGCCCAAGCAATCGTCTCCGGCGATGCGCCTGTTGCCGAAGAGGTACCTGCTGCCGAAGAAGCGCCTGCTGCCGAAGAAGCACCTGCTGCCGAAGAAGAAGCGCCCGAGGCTTCCATTGAAGACAAAGAAGAAGACTAATTTCTCTTCTTTCCCGATAAACTATTTCCCCGCTCCATTTTAAGAAAGCATCCGCATGGCTGATTCAGACAAAGAACCTAAGGTAAAAAAAGAGGCACTCGATCTCCTCAGTGAGTCCGGCAAGAAACCTTCTCGTCGTGAGCGCCAACGTGAGGAGGCTTCCAAGGTCAAGACCGTCGACGATCACAAGAAGGAAGCTCTCGACCTAGGCATCGATGACGATGCTCCTAAAAAGACAGCCGTCCGCAAGACCGAGAACTCAGGGAAGGCTCTTCCCTCGATTTCCAATAAGTCAGAAGCCAGTGAGGATCCTGACTTTATCAAAGCAGCTAAGGAGGCGGCTGAACCTGCTGCTCCCGAGGCAGAAGAGGAAGATGGCGGAAGCGTCGATGGCAATGTCATCAGCATCAAGCCACCGATCATCATTAGTGATCTTGCAGAAAAGATGGGTCTAAAGGGCTTCGAACTCATGAAAGACCTCATCGGTCTCGAGATCTTCGCCGCTCCGAATCAGGCCATCGAGCCGGACATTGCTGAAAAAATTTGTGTGATCCACGGCTTTGTCTTCGAGCGCGAGAAGCGTGAAAAAGGCGGCGGTGTTCATAAGGAGGAGGAAGTGATTTCCGAGCCTGAGCCAGAGGTGGAGACTCCCGAAGAGCAGATGGCTTACCGCGCGCCCATCATTACCTTCATGGGACATGTCGATCACGGCAAAACGTCCCTTCTCGACTACATCCGCGAGAGCCGCGTCGCTTCAGGCGAGGCTGGTGGCATCACTCAACACGTCGCCGCATACAGCGTCCCGGTGGGCGAGCGGAGCATCACTTTCATCGACACTCCCGGTCACGCCATTTTCAGCAAAATGCGCGAGCGTGGTGCCGATGTCACCGACATCATCGTCATCATCGTAGCTGCCGACGATGGCATCATGCCGCAGACCAAAGAGGCGATTCAGCACGCTAAGAAGGCGGGCAAGACGATCATCGTCGCAATCAATAAGTGCGACCTCCCTGGTGCTGACGCAATGCGCGTCATGACCCAGCTCATGGAATTCGAACTTGTCCCCTCGGAAATGGGCGGTGACATCGAGTGTGTCCAAGTTTCCGCTAAGACAGGAGAGGGAGTCGATAAGCTCCTCGAGCTGATGGCTCTCCAAGCTGAAGTTCTCGAGCTGCGCGCCAATCCTAAGGCGAATGTCCGTGCTTCCGTCATCGAAGCCAGCGTCAAGCAGGGCAAAGGCGTTACAGCTACCGTCATTATTGAAAGTGGCACGCTGAAGACCGGCCAATCCTTCATCTGTGGACCGTTCTCCGGTAAGGTGAAACTTCTCAATAACGATCACGGCGAGAAAATAAAAACTGCTGGTCCCTCGATGCCTGTCGAAGTTCTCGGCTTTGCTGAGCTGCCTAATGTTGGCGATTCACTCGTCGGTATGGACAATGAGCGCGCTGCGAAAAAACTCTCCGAAGAGCGCCAGACCGAGCGTCGTCAAAGTCGCCTCGTTCAGCCAAAGAAGAGCCGTCTCGAAGACATGATGCAGGCCGTCAAAGGCGGTGGCAAAGCTCAGCTGAAGCTCATCCTTCGCACCGATGTGCAGGGCACAGCCGAAGCTATCAAAGATGCCATCATGGACATCGAGTCCGAGAAGGTAGAGGCAAATTTCCTCATCGCAGGAGCCGGTGCCATCACCGAATCCGATATTCTCATGGCCAGCTCCGCCGATGCCATCGTGCTCGGTTTTGGAGTGAAGGTAGAAGGTAAAGCGGTCAAAGCGGCTAAGGCCGAAGGGGTTCAGGTCAAACTTTACGCCATCGTTTACGAACTCATCGATCAGGTCACCGAGTCCATGCTTGGACTTCTCGATCCGGAAGTGCGTGAGACCGCCATTGGTAAGGCCCTCGTCAAGCAGGTCTTCAAGGTTAACAAGGGTCGAGCAGCCGGATGTATCATCAAGGATGGAAAAGTTTCCCGTAAGGCCCACGCCCGTGTGCTTCGTGGAAGGACGCCAGTCTTCGATGGCAAGATGTCCACTCTCCGTCGTCACGCCGATGAGGTTGATGAGGTCAAGAGCGGCATTGAATGCGGAATCCGCCTCGGCTCGTTCGACGATTACGAGGAAGGCGACATCATTGAGTGCTACACCCTTGATAAGCAGCCTGTCACCCTCTAAGCGCCATGGCTAAACGAATGAATCGCGTGAACGAACTCATGCGCCGAGAAGTCAGCGCCGTGATCCAGCGTGATTTTGAGTGGAAGGGGAGTCTCGTGACTGTCACCGAAGTTGACGTCACTCAGGACCTCAAGGAAGGAAAAGTCTTCATCAGCGTCATGGCTGGGAATGCCAAAGAAGTGGTGGGTCGTCTCAATAAAAACCACGGCGTGATCCAAGGCACCGTCGCCAAGCGCGTCGTGCTCAAAAACACCCCCGTTCTCCACTTCCGTGTCGATCATTCGGCAGCAAGGGGAGTGGGTGTCGTGAATCTTCTTGATGAGGTCGAGAAACTTCCGACGGCCCCGCCTGAGGAAGAAGAGCAAAAGTAGCAGGAATTTTCAATTCTTGTTTCGTAGGTCAAAGAGTCTGCGAATGACCCCTCTCGCTTTCACTGATCAAAAATAGTTGGGCTTTTCCCTTGGAGTTGAGAGACGGCTCAAAGCCCATTTGTTGTAAAAGAAAAACAGCTTCGGCCAATTTTTCAGAGATGCGTGTTTGACAGAGGATGCTCTGCTTTAGTTTACTCCTCGAAAGAGTTGGTCTCTTTCACCACGAAAATCTCAATCTCAATCATAAAACACACACCATGAGCGACGACACGCAGCCACCAAAGCCGCCAGCACCGATGAAGAAGACTTCTGCGGTCCCTATTAAGAAAGAGACCGTCCGCGTGACGCTTAAGGCGGATCCCTCTGCCACCTCTCAGCCCACACCAGCTCCTTCGGCACCGAAGCCTGCTGCTGCGGCACCATCGGCTCCCAAGCCACCGGCACCAGCTCCTACAATTCCTCTTAGGACGGCTCCTGTAGCTGGCGCACCGAGGCCTACTGGCGCTCCCGCACCGGCTCCCACCATTCCTCTCAAGACGCAAGCGGCTCCGCCGACTGTTGCTCTCGCTACTGCTCCGCTAGCGGGTGCAGGGACTCAGGCCCTCCCACAGGCCACCGTCCAGCTTCAGAATACCCAGCCTCTGGGTGCTCCTACCGCTCCCACCACGCCGCAGATCGGAACCATCAATACCGCAGATGTCGATGAAGAGGAAAGCGACACCATCCCAACCATCATGTCCATCTTGGCATTCGTGCTCGCTCTTGCGATCGTGGCCATTGGCATCATGACTTGGACCATCGAGAACGAGGTCGGCGATCTTTTTTCCTAAACCTAATTTTAAAAGATACTACTATGGCAATTCCCATCGTCTTGATTCTTCTCGGAGTAGCAGTTGCAGCGATTCAGTTCCTTGCGACCGGCCTCTAGGCGCTTCTTAAGGAAAATTTGTCCTTTCTTGGACTCTTACAGGGTGGCTCTTGACGCCACCCTTTTTGTGTCCATATTTCTCGAATGGCATTAACGATTACCGAAGATAACTTCGAAGCCGAAGTGATTAATTCTGATGTTCCAGTCCTCGTAGACTTTTGGGCTGAATGGTGTGGACCCTGCAAAATGATTGGACCAATGGTCGACGCTGTCGCCGCTGAGGTGGAAGGCGTCGCCAAGGTCGGCAAGTGCAATCTCGATGATGGTCAAGCGCTGGCAGCGAAATACGGCATCCGCTCAATCCCGACCCTCCTTTTCTTTAAGGATGGCGAGGTGAAAGATCAGATCGTGGGCGCTGCAGTGACCCAAAGCCAGATCTCCGAGAAGCTTCAGGCTTTATCTTAAGTCTCGTAAATTAACCTTTTCACCAAAAAGCGACCTTGCCTAGGCAGGGTCGCTTTTTGGTGAAAAGGGTGGGGGTGCTTAGAACTTCTTTCCGTAGGCGGTGTTCTCGAAGCCTTGGCCAAGACGCTGGAAGTCCCGGCCCATGCCGACGAAAGTATTGCACGAGGAGAGGAAGAGCGCAGCGGCGACACTGACGACGAGGAGGAGTGAGAATTTCTTCATTCCTCTATGAAACCACGATTTTTAAGGAGAGCAAGACATTAATAGGGGTTAATTTCTTTGTAGTGTCAAAATCTCGGCTACTTTCCTCGCCTTTTTGGCAGGTCGATTTATCTCTTAGTTATGCAGCGTGAGGTGAAGCCGGAAATTCTCGATGAATTGGCGGGCGATGATCCTCGGGCGCTGCGGAGTCGTCGTGATCTGCGGCTGATTAACTTCCTGATGGGAAATGAGCGCTGGATTTTGCGGCAACTTTCAGTGGGGGAAAAGCTGGTGGAATTAGGAGCAGGGGCAGGAGATTTCACGCGCCAGTTGGCTAAAAAAAATGAAGTGATTGGGCTGGACTTTCAGGGACCTCCGCAAGATTTGGAGCGGAATTGGAAAGAGGGTGACCTTTTTCAAACCCTCCCGGAGGCGGAGGGAGGGGTGGTGATTGCGAATCTCATTCTGCATCATTTTAAAGAGCAAGGATTGGCCCGGCTGGGAGAGCTCTTGAAGGGGCGTGACCGCCTGGTGATCGTGGAACCTTGGAGATCTCGTCTCGCGCTTGCCGAGGGCTACGGATTGTTTCCCTTCGTCAATGATGTGACGCGGCACGATATGATGGTGAGCATCCGGGCTGGATTTCGGAGGGGTGAGCTGGCGCGCTTACTGAATCTTGGCGATGAGTGGGAGTGGCGGGAAGAGGTCTCATTGCTCGGGGGGATTCGTGTGCTAGCTTGGCGTCGATGAAGCGGATTGAAATAGCGGGAGGCGGCTTGGCTGGGCTATCGCTCGGGATTGCGCTGAGGAAGCGGGGTGTGCCGGTCTTGGTCCGTGAGGCGGGAAGCTATCCACGTCACAAGGTGTGTGGTGAGTTCATCAATGGGGTCACGCTGGAGACGCTGGAGAATCTGGGGATCGCGGGGATTTTTCAAAAAGCACTGAGGCATTCACGGACCCGCTGGTGGGTGGGAGATCGTGAGGTGCTGGATGCGGAAATGGCGCGGCCGGCGCTGGGGATGTCGCGCTGGGAGATGGATGTCGCTCTCCGTGATCTTTTTTTAGCCGAAGGCGGTGAATTACAGGTGAAGGATCGGGTGATTCGCGAGGCCGGAGCTGGCTTGGTTTGGACGGCGGGAAGACGGCTAGAAAAGGGGAGCGATTGGCTGGGACTGAAGGGGCATTTTGAAAAGGTGCCGCTGAAGGGCGGACTCGAAATGCACATCGGGGATGGTGGCTATGTCGGGCTGACGCCGATCACGGAAGATGGGGGGCGCGTGAATGTTTGTGGGCTTTTTAAAAGGAGGAATTTGCGAGGCAAAAACCTCACGGTGAGTTATCTAAGAGCCTGTGGCTTATCGGAGTTAGCGGATCGTCTTGAGGAAGGAGAGCTGGATGAAGCGTCTGTGACAGGAGTTAGCGGATTTCAGCTGGGAGCGCAGCGGGTGGAGGATGGCCTTTGTTCGCTGGGAGATGCGGAGCGCATGATTCCGCCTTTTACCGGAAATGGGATGTCGATGGCCTTCGAATCAGCGGAGTGCGCGCTGGACCAGTTGGTTCAGTATGCCGGAGGCGGAGAGTGGAACGACTGTCGATCAGAGATTCATGACGCGCTGGAGAGGCGATTTAAGAAGCGGGTCACTTTTGCGCTGGGACTTCATCGTTTTCTGACGACACGAGCGGGGCGCGGTGGGCTATCGCTGGCAGCGCGGAGTGGTTTGCTCCCTTTCCACTGGCTGCACCGTCAGCTTTCCTAAGATGAGGAGTTGGCAAATGCCAGAAATCGGTGAGGGTAGAGACGATGTTTTTAGATTCGATCGCGAGCGCTTTTCCTGAGTCTTCATTCACTCAGGCCGAGAGCTATGAGTTTTCCAAGAAGAGCGAATTGGTGAAGGCGCTCAAGCCAAGATCGCAGGTGCTTCTTCGAAAAGTTTTGCTGGGTGATTCGGGGATCGAGAAGCGTCACTTTGCGACCTCCAATCCCGCGGCGGTTTTCGGGTCTTCGGCGCAGGAACTGAATGAATATTTCGAACGGGAAGCGCCTAAGATTTCTGGAGAGGCTCTCACGAAGGCCTTGGAAAAAGCAAATCTCAATGTGACTGATCTCGATGCTCTCATCATCTGCACCTGCACGGGTTATCTCTGCCCGGGGGTGACGAGCCATGTCGCTGAGTCGCTCGGCTTGAGGTCTGACATTTATCTTCAAGACCTCGTAGGCCTCGGCTGCGGTGCTGCCATTCCAGCAATGCGGGCGGCGGAGGGATTTCTCGCTGCGAATCCTGGGAGTAAGGTCGCTACGATTGCGGTCGAAATCTGTTCAGCAGCTCTTTTTGTCAATGATGACCCTGGTGTGCTCATTAGCCTGTGTCTCTTTGGCGATGGTGCCTCGGCGGTAATCTGGAGCGATGAGGAAGGGGATGGGAAATGGAAGGTAGGTCACTTTGACACCCTCCATCTCCCTGAGGAGCGGGAGAAGATCCGCTTTGTGAATGGGGAGGGGAAACTTCAGAATAAACTCCATCGAGCTGTGCCGAAATTGGCAGCAGAAGCGGTTGAGCAACTTTGGAAAAAGAGGAGTGCCGAGCCTGACCAAATTTTGAGTCATACCGGAGGGCGCGATGTCATCGAGGCCCTCGAAGCGCGGATGGGATGGGAGCTTTCGGAGACACGTCAGGCTTTAAATGACTATGGGAATTGCAGTAGCCCTTGTGTCTTTTTCGCGCTCGAGGATCGTCTTGCGCAGGAAAGGTCCGATTCGCGCTATTGGCTCACCAGTTTCGGCGCGGGATTCGCCGCGCATTCTTGCGAGATGTGGCGTTGACAGAGGGCGAACGGTGGTGGAGCGTCCCCGCCGTAATGATTAACAAAAATCGCCGGGTTCTCACCGGCCTACTGAGTGGTGCTGTGGGCATGTCCGCGCTGGCCCAAGATACCCCGGCTCCGCCTTCTAAACCCGCCGAACCTGTGGCTGAAGTGGTTCCTGCCGCTGTGACTCCTCCAGTCAAACCTACCGTTGTCGCGAGCCCTCCTGTCCAGGTTCCTGCGATCGCGGCGGTCGATCCCTTTAAAGCTCCTGCTGATGTCGCCGCAGCTCCTGCGGATGCGATTAAGACTGCTTCCGGTCTCGCTTCTAAGGTTCTCAAGGCTGGCACCGGCACGGTGAAGCCCGGCTCAAAGGATGGCGTGAAGGTGAACTACACCGGATGGACTTCTGCTGATGGCAAGATGTTCGATAGCTCGATTAGCCGAGGCCAGCCTGCCAGCTTCGCTCTTGATGGTGTCATCAAGGGATGGACTGAGGGGATTCCTCTCATGGTTGTTGGTGAGAAGCGTCGCTTCTGGATTCCTGCAGCACTTGCTTATGAAGGTAACCCACGCGGACCACAGGGAATGCTCGTCTTTGATGTCGAGCTTCTCGAAATTATGAAGCAGCCCGAGACTCCTACCGATCTCGCGGCACCTCCTGCTGATGCTGAAAAATCAGAAAGCGGTCTCGTTTCAAAAGTTCTCAAGGCAGGCGAAGGCAAAGAAAAGCCAGGTCCTGTCGATATCGCAAAGGTGAACTTCTCCGGCTGGAAAGCTGACGGCGAGTTCCTCGTGGCCTCCATCATGAACGGCCAAGGTCCTGCGACGATGAAGATCGATCAGCTTCCCATCAAAGGCTGGTCCGAAGGCATTCAACAGATGGTCGCTGGAGAAAAGCGCCGCCTTTGGATTCCTGCTGACCTCGCCTTCGGTGATACTCCCCAGGAAGGTGCTCCTGCCGGTCCTCTTGTTTTTGATTTCGAGCTCGTGAGCTTTGAGAAATACGTCGATCCTTATCCAGCACCAGCTGATGTCGCTGCTGCTCCTGCTGATGCCACCAAGACTGAGTCCGGTCTCGCTTCGAAGGTTCTCGAAGCTGGAGAAGGTGACGCAAAGCCCACCGCTGATGACATGGTAACCTTCTCCTTCACAGGTTGGAAGGCTACCGGTGAGTTTATTGGCGGAAGTGAAGCACAAGGTCGCCCCATGAATGTGAAGCTTGCTGATGCACCAATCCCAGGTTGGATCGAGGGCATCCAGCTCATGGCCAAGGGAGAGAAGCGCCGCTTCTGGGTTCCTGCCGAGCTCGGTTTCAAGGGAGCACCTGAAAAGGAAGCGCTCGTCTTCGATGTCGAACTTCTCGATTTTAAAACACCACCGCCACCGCCTGCCGTTCCCACAGACGTCGCCGCAGCACCTGCGGATGCCGAGAAGACCGCTTCCGGCCTCGCGTCCAAGGTTTTGACAAAAGGTGAAGGCGAGAAGAAGCCTGGACCCACATCCAAGGTCACTGTTCATTACACGGGATGGACCACCGATGGTAAGATGTTCGATAGTTCCGTCGCGCGAGGGGAGCCTTCATCCTTTGGCCTCAATCAGGTCATCAAAGGATGGACCGAAGGTCTTCAGTTGATGGTCGAGGGCGAGTCGCGTCGTTTCTGGATTCCTGTAGAGCTTGCCTACCAAGGCCAGCCAGGAAAGCCCGCTGGCATGCTCGTCTTCGATGTGCAGCTCATCAAGATTGACTAAAGATAACCTCGTCTAACAGATCTCAAAGCGGCCTTTCAGTTTTCTGGAAGGCCGTTTTTTTCTTCGTCTTTTCCCGTCCTCGGGTTACCCCGCCTTTATGAGTGACCCACTTGCCGCCCCCGCCGATGTCGCAGCTGCACCTTCCAATGCCGATGTGACTTCATCCGGTCTCGCCTCCATCACCTTACAAGAGGGAAGCGGAAGCGAAAAGCCCTCTGCCCGTGACACCGTAGAAGTCCACTACAGCGGCTGGCAGTCATCCGATGGCAATCTTTTCGATAGCTCCGTGAAGCGTGGTGAGAAGATCTCCTTTCCGCTCAATCAGGTCATTCCCGGCTGGACCGAAGGTCTTCAGCTCATGGTCGTGGGTGAGAAGCGCCGCTTCTGGATTCCGGCCGACCTCGCCTACGGCGAAACTCCTTCCCGCCCGGGTGCTCCCTCCGGTGCGCTTGTGTTCGATGTGGAACTCTTCGATATCAAGAAAGCCCCGGAGCAACCAGCGGCACCTGCCGATCTCACGGCACCTGCTGATGCAGAAAAGAGTGATTCAGGTCTCGCTTCCAAAGTCCTCGAATCAGGCGACGGAGGAGCCAAGCCCGGCCCCGAGGATGTTGTAAAAGCCCATTTTTCCGGCTGGACTGCAAATGGCGAGTTCCTCGAAAGCACTCTCCTTCACGATGGTCCAGCTCAGTTCAAGCTCGATCAAGTTTCCATCAAGGGGTGGGTCGAGGGGCTGCGGCTCATGACTGTTGGAGAAAAGCGCCGCCTCTATATTCCTGCTGACCTCGCTTTTGGAGAAGACGCTCCCCAAGGCGCTCCGCAAGGTGACCTCATCTTTGATTTCGAACTCCTTGAGTTCCAAGACGCACCTAAGAAGCCAGAGCCACTTCCAGCCCCTGCCGATGTCGCAGCCGCTCCTGATGATGCCGAGACAACAGCATCCGGCCTCGCTTCCAAAGTTCTCGAAAAAGGAAGCGGAAGCACTCATCCGACCGCGACTCAAGAAGTCAACGTCCACTACACCGGCTGGACCACCGATGGCGAGATGTTCGATAGCTCCGTCGCTCGTGGTGAGCCCATTTCTTTCCCTCTCAATGGCGTGATTGCAGGTTGGACCGAGGGTGTTCAGCTCATGGTCGAGGGCGAGAAGCGCCGCTTCTGGATTCCCGGAAAGCTTGCCTACGGTGACACTCCGACTCAACCCGGCGCGCCTTCGGGGACTCTTGTCTTCGATGTAGAGCTGATTAAAATCGGCTAACCCCTGCGCTCTGCGATTGAGTTTACCAAAGCTTTCGTCATCGTATTTTCGTGATCGATCTTGCTTGCATACTTCTCGGACTCGTCCTCCTTTACTTTGGAGCCGAGTGGCTTGTTGCCGGAGCTTCTGAGCTCGCGGTGCGCCTTGGAATCAGCCCTCTTGTGGTGGGACTCACGGTTGTCGCTTTCGGCACCAGTGCCCCAGAGCTGGCGGTCAGCATTGACTCAAATTTAAATGAAAGTGGCGGAATGGCGATCGGGAACGTTCTCGGGTCTAACATCTGCAATCTTTGCCTCGTCCTCGGAGTAGCAGCTCTCGTCTGGCCGCTCGGAATTCAGCGACAGGTGATTCGGCGCGAGATGCCCATTCTTCTGGTGGCCACGGTCGTATTTGCGTTCTTTCTTCGTGACGGTGTCATTTCCCAAATGGAGGCGGGAATCTTTGCTGGGGGAATCATCCTCTACGTTGTCACCTCGCTGCTTCAGGCAAGAGAAGACCCCACCGCTGACTCTTCGGATGCCATCCCACCCGAGCTTGTTGAAGCAGCCCAAGCCGGTGGCGTAAAGCGGGCGCTTTGGAATGTCACTCTCATCATCATTGGTATAGGCTTCCTCGTTCTCGGTGCAAACCGCATGGTCTACGGCGGTGCGAATCTCGCACGTGCCTTTGGCGTGAGCGAAGCGGTCATTGGACTCACTCTTTTTGCCTTTGGCACCTCGCTTCCTGAGTTGGCCACGTCCATCGTCGCTGCGCTCAAGAAACAGGGCGATATCATCGTGGGAAATGCGGTGGGTTCATGTATTTTTAACATCCTTGCGGTCGTCGGCTTCACTGGACTCATCGCGCCGCTGGAGGCTACCGGGATTACCGATTTTGATGTCGCGGTGATGATCGTCACCAGCTTCCTAGTTCTTCCCTTGATGTGGCACCGTTTCAATATTAACCGCTGGGAGGGCGCTCTTCTGACGATGTGCTACCTTGGCTATGTCGGCTGGCTTGTTGTGAGTGAGTTTAGCGCGTAGCGGCTTGCTCGTGAGCCTGCTTTAGGGTGGACTAGCAACGTGGAAGCCATGCTAGCCAACTACGTGCACGATCTCTCGCCAGTGATCGTTGAGTTCACTGATTCTATCAAGCTTCGCTGGTATGGACTCGCTTACGTGGCGGGCTTTATGGTCGCTTATGCCATTCTACTGCGTCTTTCACGACGAAAACTCTGGGTCGTCCCGACAGAAAAAGTGAGCGACGTGGTGACTTACACTGCGCTCTTTGGCGTCTTCCTTGGCGGGCGTCTCGGTTACGTCCTTTTTTACATGATCCCAGAGAAAGGGCTCGGCGCAGTGCTGAGCGACCCGGTCCAGATCGTGCGGGTTTGGGATGGGGGAATGTCCTCTCACGGAGGGATCTTCGGGATTGCTTTCTTCACCCTTTTCTACGCGTGGAAAAATAAGGTGTCTTGGCCCGCTGTCGGCGATGGCATCGCAATCGTAGCTCCTCTCGGTGTCTTCTTTGGACGCGTTGCGAATTTTATCAATGGTGAACTCTACGGTACTAAGACTGCTCCTGATGCTTGGTATGGAGTGAAGTTCCCCGCAGCTCTTTATGATCGAGGGGGATATGATGCCATCGAGCATGCTCTTTTCGAGGCCGCTACGGTGAGTCCTGAAGTTGAAAAACTCATGATCGCTGCGGATGGGGAAATTAGCGGAGGACTGTTCAATCGCGTTGTCGAGATCTCCCGTGAGGACCCCGCTGTGCTTGAGGCGCTTGGAAACCATATCGCCCCACGTCACGCCTCGCAGCTTTACGAGGGGTTCCTCGAGGGAGCTCTCATTTTTGCGATTCTTTATTTCATCCGCGTCCGCTTTTCAAAGTTGGCTCACGGGGTGATCTCGGGACTCTTTTTCATCCTCTACGCAATCTTCCGGATCATCGTGGAGACCGTCCGCGAGCCGGATCTTGGTGCCGAGAAGGTGATGGGCCTCAGCAAGGGGCAGTTTTACTCCACTTTCATGATCCTCATCGGGATCGGCTTCCTCGTTTATGCGTGGCGTCAGAAGAAACGGGTGGCCTAGAAAGCATCGTTTTCGTCTTCTTGATGGGGACTTAAGCCTTGGTGCTAAAGCGCTTCTCTAGCGCATGTAAGGATTGCTCAGACCCTGCTTGTTTGGTAGCTAGCGCACCTCATGCAGAGGGAAGAAAAAAAGGAAGTGCGCGTCTTCGCGCCTGCGACGGTGGCAAATGTCGCCTGCGGCTACGATGTCCTCGGCTTCGCGATCGACGCCCCAGGCGACGAGGTGATCGCGCGCCACTCGGATGAACCCGGCCTCCGTATCACCAAGATTACCGGAGACGACGGCAAGCTTCCCCTCGATGCGGAGAAGAATACAGCCGGTGTCGCCGCGCTCGATCTGCTCAAGCACCTCGGAATGCTGGACCGTGGAATCGAGCTGGAGATTCATAAAAAGATGCCCTTTGGAAGCGGTCTCGGATCCAGCGCTGCGAGCGCGGTCGCAGGAGCTTACGCCGTGAATTGCCTCATCGGCGAACCGCTCACCAAGAAGCAACTTTTACCCTTCGCGATGACCGGAGAAGCGAGCGCTGATGGTGCTTGGCATGCTGACAACATCGGCCCTTGTCTCCTCGGCGGGATTGTCTTTATCCGCGATAATCAAGAACTCGATATCGCGAATCTCCCTGTTCCTAAAGATCTTTGGGCGGCGGTAGTTCACCCTGATATCGAGATTCTTACCAAGGTTGCTCGTGGGATTCTCCCTACCGAAGTTCCTCTTGAAAATGTCACTCAGCAGATCGGCAACCTCGGGGGGCTCATCTGCGGATTGATCCAGGAAGACTACGGTCTGATCAGTCGCTCGGTTCATGATGTCATCGCCGAGCCACGTCGTCAGAAGCTCATTCCTGAGTTCTACCAGGCCAAGCGCGCAGCTCTTGGAGCGGGTGCGCTCGGCTTCAGCATCTCGGGAGCGGGTCCCAGCGTCTTCGCGCTTTGCGAGGGGGAGGAGTCGGCAAAGAAGGTGGGGGCGGCGGTCTCGGCCGTCTTTTCCAAAGTCGATCTCACCAACCAGCTTTACGTCTCACGCGTCAATAAACAGGGCGTCACCGTCATCGGATAAATGAGCCAGCGATTCTACAGCACCAAAAGCCCGGGCACTTTTGTCGATGTCAAAGAAGCAGTCCTGCGCTCGCTTCCAGCGGACAACGGCCTTTACATGCCCGAGCACCTCGAAGCCCTTCCTGACGAGTTCTGGGAAAAATGGCGCGAGATGACCTTCGCGGAGCTCGGCTTCCACATCGCTCGTCAAATTTTCCGAGACTCGGTTCCAGAAGCGGAGCTGAAGCGCATTGTCGATGAAACATTGTCCTTCAAGGCTCCTGTCGTAGGCGTCACGGAGAAACAGCACGTTCTCGAGCTTTTCCACGGACCAACTCTCGCTTTCAAGGACTTCGGTGCCCGGTTCATGGCGCGCCTCATGCGTTACCTCACGCGCGATGACGAGGGCCTCCTGACGGTCCTCGTCGCGACCAGCGGCGATACCGGAGGCGCGGTGGCGTCGGCTTTCCATCACGTCGAGGGCACCCGCGTCATTATTCTTTACCCGCAGGGAAAGGTCAGTGGCCTTCAAGAAAAGCAGCTCACGACCCTTGGTGGTAATATCACTGCGCTCGAGATCGATGGCACCTTTGACGATTGCCAGCGCCTTGTGAAATCAGCTTTCCTTGATAGGGAGATGTCCGAGCAGCTCAATCTCACTTCGGCGAACTCGATCAATATCTCGCGCCTCGTGCCACAGAGTTTTTACTACTTCGAGGCTGCGCGTCAGTTTGAGGAGGCGCCTGTCTTCGTCATCCCCAGTGGTAATTTCGGAAATCTCACCGCCGGACTCCTTGGTGAGAAGCTGGGCTTGAAAGTGAAGCATTTCGTAGCGGCGACCAATGCCAATGATGTTGTTCCAGCCTATCTGAGCAGTGGAAATTACGAGCCTCGCCCGAGCGTGGCCACCATTTCTAATGCGATGGACGTCGGAGCCCCGAGTAACTTCGCGCGCATGGAGAATCTCTTCGATGGACTTTGGGAAGGAATGACTTCTCGAGTCCGAGGCTACGCCTTTTCTGATGACCTCACCCGCGAGACGATTCGTCGGGTGAAATCTGAGAATGGTTACACTCTGGAACCGCACGGAGCGGTCGGCTGGCTCGCCGCTGAAGCGTGGCGTGATGAGAATCCAGAGGACCACACCATCGTGCTAGAGACGGCGCATCCTGCTAAGTTCCTCGACGTGATGGAAGAGGAACTGGGTGAAGGAAGTGTTGAAATCCCCGAGCGAATAGGCTGCCTCGCTGAACTCGAAAAAGTCGCCATTAAGATGCAGCCAGACGAGGAGGTTTTCCACGCCTGGTTGAAAGTCCTGTAGTAAGCAGGCAAGCCTTACGGTCCTTCGATCGGAGTCTTGTAGTCGTCAGGAAGACGAATCAGTTCGTCGCCGAGAGTCACTGCAGGCGATCCACCTGCGTAAGCATTCGGGAGGATATCTGCAGAATATTGCTCGCCTTGCACCGAGGAAACCCTTACCCGACCGAGAATCCCGGAACCCCGGCGAATTCCAAGTTCCTGTCCTGGTTGGAAGGTCATACTATTTTGGGCTTTGAATGTCGCAAAACCATACTCGGTGTTCACGCTGTCGACGGTTCCCATGAGAAGAGCGATCCGCACCCGGTTCTCGGCACGCTCAGCGCGCTGCGCTTTGCGGGTTTCCTCTTTGTGGAGGTAGGAAGTCTCTTTTTCTAAGACGTCATTTTTAAGTTCGGTTTCGGCGATTTCCTCAGTGGCCTCATTGAGTTGGTCCTGAAGCTCTTTGATCTGAGCGGCAGATTCATCTGAGACTCCCTGCGTCGGTGCTGGAGCCACTGGAGCAGGCACGGCGGCGGGAGTGAGAGGATAGGCCGCTCGGTTGCGATAGGAAGAGAGCTCGAGTGCTTGGCGCTCGCCCTCAAGACGGGCCAGCTCGGTTTCGATCTGCTGGCGCTCTCTTTCCGCATCGCTAGTTCCCGATGATTCGGTGAACTTTCCGAAGGAAAGAAGGAAGGCCACAACGACCAGAAGGCTCGTAGTAGCCAGAAGGATATTGGTGGTGTTCATAGGTGTGGCTCTCTTTAACGGGAAATTGAGTGGATTGTCAAAATCTGAAAATAGGTTAAGGTCCTTTCATGGAAACAATTTACTCAGTTTTGGCCTACGGTTCACCCTCATCTTCCGGATTTTTGGGGATTTCAATGACCTACTGGATCATCCTCGGCGGAACCGCTCTCGTTAGCTGGTTGGTCAGCTCGAAGATGAAGAAGCGCTTCAATGAGCACTCCCAAGTCCCGATCTCGATGTCTGGAAAAGAAATTGCGGAACGAATGCTCGCTGAAGAGGGGATTACCGATGTCAAGGTCATCAGCACTCCCGGTCGCCTCACTGATCACTACAATCCCGCCGACAAAACGGTTAACCTCAGTGAGTCAGTCTACGCCCAGAGAAATATCGCCGCCGCAGCAGTTGCAGCGCACGAGTGTGGTCACGCCGTGCAGCACGCGCGGGCCTATGTTTGGCTTACTTTTCGCTCTAAAATGGTGCCGGTTGTCAGTATTGCTTCTAATTTGATGAACGTGATGTTCTTCCTGATCATCGGCGCAGTCTTTTTGAACATGCCGTTCTTGATCTGGATCTATATTGGAGCTTTGGCAATCACGACGGCATTCTCAATCATCACTCTGCCTGTCGAATTCGATGCAAGTAAGCGGGCGATGGTTTGGCTTAGAGGTAGTGGTGCCGCCGCCTCGATGGATCAAGACCGGGCGCAAAATGCTCTCTTCTGGGCTGCTATGACCTACGTCGTTGCCGCTCTCTCGTCCCTCGCGATGCTCCTCTACTATCTCTCCCAGTTTCTCGGGAACCGGGACTAAAGTGAGCACATCAGCTGCTGAAAAGCCGCTTAGACTCCAATGTCACGAAGTCGTTAGAAATTCGCTAAATTTCTAACTAAGCCACGTGAGCACGGTCAATAGATCGTGAAAGGCAACCCCTAGCCTTTCGTAATCAGTGGAGGTGGAAACACCCCTGAAATGCTGACTACTGCTGTGTGTGATGAAATGTGGTAGGGCTGGTGCGCCCTGACTTGCCGGTAAATTGGTTCGCTGGTCCTGCCACTCTATTTTATCTCTCCCGCACACTTGCTTTTCTTTCGTTCGCCGCCTTTCCTTCGCGCAGTAAACTATGGCGGACGGCTTCTCCATCGACTCTCTTAACAAGGCCCAGCGGGAAGCTGTCATGTGCCTGGATGGTCCCGTCCTTATTCTGGCGGGTGCGGGCACCGGTAAGACCCGCACCGTGACCTGTCGGATGTCGGCCCTTCTCGAAAATGGCGTGGCCGCCGAGAATATTCTCGCCGTCACCTTCACCAACAAAGCTGCTTCCGAGATGCGCGAGCGCGTGGTGGATATGGTCGGTGAAAAACGAGGGAAGGCCCTCACCGTCTGCACCTTTCACTCACTTTGCGTGCGAATTCTCCGCCGCGACATTGAGCGAGTCGGCTACGGGGCAAAATTTGTCGTGATGGCCGGCGGCGACCAAACCGGGATTATCCGACAGCTCATCATCCGAAAAGGAGGTGCGAAAGAGAAACTCAAGCCCGCCGAGGTGATGGCTGAGATTTCTAAAGCGAAGAGCTACGAGAAGCCGCTTGAAGACATTGAGGACAATCTCATCGCCGCGATTGCGGTGGCGTATCAAAACGAACTCCGCGCGCAGAATGCCGTCGATTTTGACGATCTTCTTCTTCTTGGTGAAAAGATCCTCCGAGAGCATCCCGAGGCGCGGACGTTTTGGCAGGAACTCTATCAATACATCACTGTGGACGAGTTCCAAGACACGAACTCGCTCCAGATGCGTCTCATTCAGCAGCTGGTTCAGCCGCCTCACAATATCTGCGTGGTGGGAGATGATGATCAATCGATCTACGGTTGGCGCGGTGCCGACGTGACGAACATCCTCCAGTTCGAGAAATTTTTCCCAAATCCTAAGGTGATCCGCTTGGAGGAAAATTACCGGAGCACGCAAGCGGTGCTCGAAGTGGCGAACAGCCTTATTAAGCACAATGTCGGCCGTCGTGAAAAGGAGCTGCGGCACACGATTCCTGGCGGCGATCTCGTGCGTCTTGTCTCGATGCCCGGTGAGCAGGAGGAAGCGGAATGGGTCGTGCAGGAGATCCAAGCGATCGCTGAGGAGGGTCGCGAGCTGGAGGACTTCGCAGTCCTCTTCCGCACCAATAGCCAGATTCGTAAGATGGAGGAAGTCCTCCGTGAGGCGAAAGTCCCATACCGAATGGTCGGCGCGCAGAGTTTCTATGACCGAAAGGAAGTGCGCGATGTCTTGGGCTACGCCCAGCTTCTCGATAGCACCGATCTCGATGTCTCTCTCCTGCGAGTCTTGAACACCCCGCCGCGTGGTATCAGCGGAAATACTGCAGTTTTGGCGGGCGACTGGAGCCGCGAAAAAGAGCAGGGGATTTGGAAAAGTCTCATCGATCAAGAATTTCTAGCCGGGCTCTCGACCCGTGCGGTGGCTTCCATCAATCGCTTCGTCCAGCAAGTCGAGGATCACCAGCGGCAGGTCGTGAATGGCGATAACCCCGGGGTGGTGCTCAATCGCTGGCTTCAGGACATGGACTTTATGGAATGGCTCATGCGCCAGTGTAAGACCGATAAAGAGCGCGACGCGCGAAGAGAAGCGGTGGCGAGCACGGTGGGTGATCTCACCGAAGCATTTAAAAAAGGAGCGAAGCTCCGCGACTACCTCGATCGGATCGCGCTCGACCGTGATCGAAATGATGATGATCTCGATAAGAAATCAGGGGTCACACTCATCACGCTTCACGCTTCGAAGGGATTGGAGTATCCCATGGTCTTTCTTCTGGGACTTGAGCAGGGGATTCTGCCGCACAAGAGGAGCGTCGATGAGGGGACAGTCGATGAAGAGCGTCGCCTCCTCTACGTGGGAATCACGCGGGCCAAGGAACGTCTTTCGATGACCTACTGCTCTACGCGGGTGAAGTGGGGAAACAAGGAGTCTTGTGAGCCGAGCAAGTTTCTCCCCGAGCTGAATTACGATTGGCTCTCGGAAGAGGACTACGATGATCTCATGAGCCAAGAGGCGAGCGATGATGACCTCCGTGGTTTCTTCAGCGGGATGTCTGATTTATTGGAGGAAAAGTAGCCGAGGTTTTAAGGCAAAAAAATCCCCACGCTCCGAAGAGGGTGGAGATTGAAATTTAGTGAGCTAAAGCAAGCTTCCGGTCCGACTAGCGGCGGCGACGTGCTCCAGCAGCAAGGAAGCCGATTCCAAGAAGGAGGGCACTTGATGGCTCGGGAATCGCGGCGCTGAGCGAGAGGATGTTGGCTGCGAATGCAGATCTTCCTGTATTTGTCCAATCCACAGTGCCCGGTGCTACTGAGCCGATCAGGACGTCTCCGGGGGTGACCAAATTATAGGAGCCCAAGTCATCGGGAGTTGGGGTGTCGTCGCCATCAGCGGCCAAGTTGGAGTTGATGAGGGCGAGATCACCTGAGTCCGCAGCAGTCGCTCCGGTGCCAATGACAATGTAAAGATCTCCTGCTAAATTATTGGTGAAATTCAGTTGGCTAGAAAACGCACCAGCGTCCGGGCTATTTCCAGCTGTAATTTCAATCGATCCTAGTATACCGTTGGTGCCATTTGCTTTGAGCGCAGCGGCAGTCGAAGGAATCTCGCCAGACGCGAAAGTGTAAATTCCAACAAATCCAGATGACAGTAGGTTTGAATCCGAATTTGCAAATGCTAGCTCATTTCCAGTGTTTGAAATATTTCTCACGGCGAGAACTGCTCCAAACCCGTTGAGTGAGGCTAGGATTGATGTACAGATAATAATTTTTTTGGTCATATAATAAAGAGATGGAAAGATTTGAAATTAGAGAGTGGAGAAAAAAGTAGGAAGGGCACCGAAGGCTGCTGTCGAAGCGCCTTTCCGTTGAATCAAGATGGCACCGGTGACAGGAGTCGTTCCCACGTTTCCAGAGAATGGGCTTCCAGTAGAGCGCCAGACGCCTGAGCTGTGCACGAAATACTGGTCGTAATCACCGAGTCCGTCTGGAATCCAAACCACATCAGCTTCATCAGAGTCGAAGGATGTGGTAAGGGCTGTTTGGAGGCTGAGTTCGTCCAAAGTCTCACCTACTGGGCTTGGGACAGAAACGAGATTGAAACCTGTCGAGGCAGATAGAGTCGTGCCCGTTATCTTAACTTCTCCAAAGATAGTGATTGTCTTGGCGGTCGCCTTAACTTGGACAAGTGCTCCATCGGGGTAGAAAAAAGAGACTGGTTTCGGTGGCGCAGAAAAAGGGCTTCCCGTTGATCTAAACTCAGAGTTACCCGAGCTGTAGAAATACTGGGAGTAGCTGCCAGTTCCATTAGGAACCCAGACGACATCTGCATCGTCAGCATCAAACGATCCCTGAAGCGTGGCATCAGCACCGACTCCGAATACTTCGTTGAGAGTCTTAGCCTGACGGATCGTGTAGCTTACAGGTCCTGCGGCAACTCCGGTTCCTTCGAGGGTAACGGTGTTAGCTGTGACAGCGAAAGCGCTATCGATGACAGAAACCGAACCGTTCTGGGGTCCGTCGGTCACCTCGAAGAGGTAAGTGGCATTTGCATCAGTGAGTGCGGCAGCAAAATCGACACCTGCGTCGGTGATTTCAGCGCCTGACTCGGAATCGATAATCCCAGAGACGAGAATTTGGCCGTGAAGATTAATTCCGATTGGGTTGAATCCAACGACGAGGTCAGATTTTACATATCCGGAAGGAGTAGTGTAGGCTACCTGTCCGGCGAGCGGCAGAGCCAATAGGGTTGAAGCGAGTGCTAGGATTATTTTCATGGGGACAGTAACAACACGGAATATTGCTCAATGACCTAAGGGGATGCAATGGCAAAATGTTCACAAAGTGCATTAGGTTGCACTTTTTAAGTAGATTTCTAATATCTAAGGACCCCAAATCTTCTTGAAGTGTCCTTGATGAAGGGTTGCGGAGGGCTCTCCCTCTGCTAAATATACGATACAAAGTGAAAAGCGGTTACACAATAGGGAACGAAAAATTGGTAAAGGTGCTTTCTGGAGCTTCTTCGCACCTTCTGGGGCTCTGGGAAAAGCAGGGTAAGAGCGAAGGCGCTCTCCGAATCGCGGTGATCGGTGGGGGGTGCAGCGGGCTGCAGTATCAGATGGATCTTGTCGACGGGCCTAGAGACCGTGACATCATGGTAGAGAGTAATGGGGTAAAAGTAGTGATCGATCCCAAGAGCGCTCTTTTTGTGAGCGGAAGTGAGTTGGATTACTCTGACGACCTTCAGCAGGGAGGTTTTAAAGTAAGCAATCCTAATGCTCTGGTGACTTGTTCCTGTGGCGAGAGCTTTGCCGCTTAGAAATCGCGATGGATTCTTTCTTGAAATTGGGGCTGCCCCGCGTGTTGGAGCTGAATGTGGATGTTCTTGAGGAAAATTTTCGAGAAAAGGGGAAGGTCGCCCACCCAGATGCTGGAGGAGCAGCTGATGAATTTGAGAAGCTGCGCGCTGCTTACGAGGAGTTGAAATCGCCCGCGAGACGGATTCGCTCAGTGCTGGGCCCGGAAGAAGATCGAGGAGTGGTTCCAAGTGAGGTGATGAATCTTTTCGGGCCAGTGGCGGAAGCGATTCAAGCGGTAGATGATTTTTTAAGAGAGCGAGCTTCAGCGCGCAGCGCGTTGGGTCGGGCGGTGCTGGATGTGCGGATTCCGGAGCTTAAACAGGGTTTGGAAAGGCTCACGGGCCAGCTCTTGACACTTGAAGAGGGACTAATTGGTCGTTTTTCGAACTTCGATTCCCGAGGCTGGGAGAACTGCTCTTCCGAGATGGGGGAGGTGGCAAGGGGGCTTGTTTTTATCGAAAATTGGCTCGGTCAGTTGCGAGGCGCGACGGGAAAGTTATTCGAAGCCTTGCTCGGCGGGATGTCCTAAGCCAAGACTGCAGGCGTGATGAATGAGGTGATTGTAGGGATTGATCTGGGCACGACGCAGTCGGCAGTAGGAGTAGTGGACTCAGGTTTCCCGATCCTGCTCGCGGATGATGCAGGCGCGCGGCTGACTCCGAGTGCCGTCTGGTATGGAAGTTCCGGTGAGGTGGAATTGGGAATGTCTGCTTTGAGGCGACAAGGTGTCGAAAAGATCGTCACGAGTGTGAAGAGCCTCATGGGCCGTCGTTTTGACGAGATTGAAGGAATTTCGGGACTTGTGGAGACGGAGCACGGAGTCGCTCTTGAGACAAATGCGGGGCTGAAGAGTCCAGAGGAAATCTCCGCTGAGATTTTGAAGAAGCTAAAAGGCGTCGCTGAGTCACGTCTTGAAGCCAATGTGACAAAAGCCGTGATCACGGTGCCTGCCTATTTTCACGATGGTCAGCGCGCTGCGACGAAGCGGGCCGGGGAACTTGCTGGCTTGGATGTGGTGCGAATCCTCAGCGAGCCCACGGCGGCCGCGCTCTCGTATGGGCTGGATCGGTTGGCGGACTCGGCAAAGGTGGTCGTTTTTGACCTCGGTGGGGGCACCTTCGATGTCTCGATTCTGGAGATGCGTGAGGGGGTCTTCGAGGTGCTGGCGACAGCGGGGGACACGTCGCTGGGCGGAGATGATTTTGATCAGGCGCTAGCGGAAGATGCCGCGCGGGAGTTAGGGGTGGCTTTTGAATCGCTAGAACCGCTAGAAAAGGTGAGCTGGGTTGCCGAGGGACGTCGGGTAAAGCATGTCCTTTCTAAGGAGGGGGAGGCGATGTTTCGGATGCCTTTTGTGGGAGAAGTGAAGCGGACGCAGGAGGAGTTTCGGAAGTTACTCAGCGTGTCGCTTGATCGGATGGAGAGTTGCTGTCGGCGCGCTTTACTGGATGCCAAACTAGAGTTTGAGGATCTCGAGACGGTGCTGATGGTAGGCGGAAGTAGTCGGATCCCAGCGGTGCGCGAGCGGGTGGAGTTGATTTTTAAAAAGGAGCCTGATTTGAGTCAGCATCCCGATGAGGCTATCGCGCGCGGGGCGGCGATTCAGGCGGGAATTCTGTCAGGCACGGTTCGGGAGGTTCTTCTTCTCGATGTCACTCCGTTGAGCCTCGGGATCGAGACGATGGGTGGGCTCATGAATGTCCTGATTACGCGAAACACCACCATCCCCTGTAAGGCGGGTGAGATGTTTACCAATGCGGTCGACCAGCAGCGCTCGATGAAGGTGCGCGTCCTGCAGGGTGAGCGCGAGCTGGCGAAGGATAACTGGGAGCTTGGATCCTTCGAGGTTCCCTTTGAGCCTGCCGGACGCGGTCAGGCGCGCGTGGGCGTGGAGTTTCGGATCGATGCCGATGGGATTCTCTCGGTGCTCGCACGAGATGTCGCGACCGGGAAGGATACCGTAATTGAGGTCGGCAGTGCCGCGGTGGATGTCACCGAGGCGAAGGTCGAGAAGATGGTGAGTGAGAGTGTCGAGTTCGCCTTTGAAGATATGAATGCAAGGGTCTTCGAGGAGGCGCGGCTAAAGGCCGAAGAGCTGCTTCCGGCGGTTAAAATGGCCCTAGAGCAGGTGGGAGATGCTCTCGATGAAGATGAGCTTGTTGCTGTGACAAAGGCGAAGCTTCAGGTAGAGGAGGCGATTGCAGGTGGGAAGGCCGCTCCGCTGAAGGCGGCGGTTGAGGCGCTTGATGCGGCTACGGAGTCGATGGCCACGCTGCTGTTAGAGAAAGCAAGTGGGGCTCTTTTTTTTCCTGCGGGTGATTGACGTGGGCGAATGGCTTCCTCAGAGTCTTCCTGCAGTCCGCTCCCACCATGAGTTCTCCTAAAGTCTATCTATGCCCATCTTGTCAGTCGGTGATCCGTTCTGAAAAGGAAGCGTCAGAAGGGCTCACTTGCGGGGAGTGTAATTTCACCTTCGGGGGTGCAGCTCAGTCGGCACCTGCCGGTGAAAAGACAGTGATAAGAAAAGCCGCGCCTGCCAAGTCAGGGGGCGTGGTCCGTGATGTCATGAAGCAGCGCTCCGGCCCTGCTCCTCCTGCGGATTTTGTCAGCGCCGCTCTTCCTGCGAAAAAGTTCACTGAGGCAGCGGCTGAAGACGCTAAAGGACCCGGGAGCCGAGACGAAGAATCAATTCTTTCTGATGGCACTCGTCAGGTGAAGCGCCGCAAGAAGCGCCGTAAGGAAGAAAAGCACAAAAAGCTCTACCTTTTTCTAACCGCTTGTATCGGCGTGATTGTGGGACTCTTTCTCCTTTTTCAGATCAAAGGTGACACGGAGAAGAAGACAGCGGAAGATCCTCAAATTGTCGGAATGGAGCCGTGGAAACGGGAATTTTATCGTAAGCATCTTAAGTCGATCAATGCCAACTTTAATGGCTACCATCGGAGCGCATCTCTCCCTGCGAAACAGCAATTCATCGACCGATCGTCTGAGATGGCCGCTAAGTTCACTCGCTTCAACCAGACTCACACGATTCCGAGTTACCAAGGGCCGATGCGGCTGCGAACTCAGAATATTCTCGAATTGCAGGAGGAGCCCCTCGTTCTCGCCGTGGAGACGCTTTGGACGGATGTCGTTGGAAATCTCTTGGAGGCTGTTCACGTCTGGGATGGCAAGCAGTGGCACCTTGATTGGGAATGTTATGCTCCCTACTCGAATGTCCCTTGGACCCTCTTCCGATCCGGAGTGGGTAAGCAGGAAGGTGAATTCAGGCTTCTGATGCGCCAGCGAAAAGGCTCGGTTACCTCCGAGACGATGACCTTCCTTCTTTACTTCCCGCAGCAGGCTGGAGCGGACACGCTTGAAGAAATTCGTAAAAGTAAATCGCCCGAGATTGTGATCGAGCGAAGGAGCGAGTTGGGTGAAAAACTCACTGCTCTTTTTGAAGACAATGCAAGGAACCAGCGTCCTCTCGGGAGTATCCTTGGTAGCAATGATCCAGATGGAATGATCCGTGTCGGTGTCAGTCTGGCTTGGGAGCGAGACAGCGAGGGAGAGAAAAAGATGGTTATCAAGGATCTCACGGGAATCTCTTGGTATGGTTCCCGCATCCAAGAAGTCATTGCCGCGCAAGCTGAGACAGCAGAAGAGGATCCGAAGTCAGACTTGATTGAAGTGGCTCCTGATCCTAGCCTCTCCGTCGATGAGTGAAGAATCCGAAGATCGTCCTAACAGCCAAGAGCCAGAGCCGCAGGATGGGATGGAAAAAAGAGTTCGCCGGGTAAAAGGAAAGCGACGCTCCAAGAAATCATCGGGATCCTCTCTCTTTAATAAGGGAAAAGAACTTCTTCACGGAATTCAAGAAGAGGATGATGACTCAGGCCATGTCAATGTGGCCGAGCAGGTTCGTCGTCTTACCAAGGATAAGGATGAGGATCGGCCTCTTGATGAGGTTTGGGGCAGTAAGAAACGATCAACGTCTTGGCTTTGGGTCAGTCTTTTTGCAGTGATCATCCCGCTTGTCGGTGTAGGGATTGGGGTGTCCTACCTCACGAAAGATCGCACTGGCGAGAGCGCCGATGACGTCGAGGTGGTTGAGATCTTCACTGGAACGGACGAAGATCAAGCAACAGCCCATGACTGGTTCGTGGATGACTCCATGGTCTGGCTCGATAAAGCCGTGAAAATCATCCGCACGGTGAATGCTGCCGAGGGTCCTGAGGAATTTATTGCTTCGGTTCGTCCCTCTCCTTACCGCGAGTTTAATCCCGTCGATCTCTCGCAATGGCAGTCGCCGATGGTGATCGATACCTTGCAGGATATATCTTGGGCACTCCCTGCCGTCACCGCTCCTGGAGGGAACGAAGGGTCAGCAATGGGCTATTTGGAGATTAGCGGAACTCGGGCCAATAATGATGACGTTACCGTCTTTTTCGTTGAAAGCGATGGCGAGCTTCTTCTTGATTGGGATGCAAGCACGGCGTGGTCGCAAATGCCGATCTCGAAATTTATCGAGGAAAAACCGCAGGGTGGTGCGATTCTTCGAGTGAAAATCGATAAGAAGAGGATCTACGATGAAGTGGTCAATGGAGTGACTTACTCCGGCTACCTAGCCACCAGCGGAGACGGTGCGGACTTCTTCTTCTGTTACATCCCGCTTGATTCGGTTAAGCAGCGGATTGATGATGAGCGTCTTAAGACGATCCTCAATTACGGCCGATTCATAGGGAAACTGCGCCACGACCAACCGCTGACCGTAAGAGTCCGCTTTGGTGATGGGAAAGGGGGGGGCAAGCGCTTCGAGATCATGGATCTCCTCCACGATAAGTGGGTCAGGCCTTAATCGCCCCTATCAGGCCCGCGCGCATCGCCTCGATGGGAGCGTCCTTGTTTGTCCAGTATTCCAGTGAGAGTGCCCCTTGATGGAGGAGAAGCGAGAGGCCATTTGCGGTCCGTGCTCCTTGGTCTTGCGCATCTCTTAGGAGACGTGTTTTTGCAGGATTATAAATGGTATCGTAAACGAGATGATGCGGCTCGATCCAACTGGATGGGATCGGGGACGGGTCGCTCTGTTTTAATCCCACCGAGGTGGTGTTGATGATGAGCTCGCTATTTGAAATGGCTACCTCGAGTGCGGGATCGTCAAGGGCGTGGATCGAGAGACGGTCGCCGGGTCCTTCGAGTTTATCGCCGTGGAGAAGGGGATCGAGGAGGTCGCGCATCTGGACTAGCTTTTCCACGGTGCGATTGCCCAGAGTCAGCTGCGGGCAGTCCTCGAGACAGCACTGAGTCGCGATCGCTCGACCCGCACCTCCGCCTGCACCGATGATGACAATGCGGAGGTCGCTGAGATCGACTCCGAAGTCCTCGCGGATCGCGCGCACGAATCCGGGGCCGTCGGTATTGAAGCCCACCTTGTCCTCGCCATGAAAGACGATGGTATTGACCGCGCCCATGAGACGCGCTCCCGGATCGACCCGGTCACAGGCTTCGAGAGCATCGAGTTTATGAGGCACGGTGACATTGATTCCTCGGAATCCCACTGCGCGCATTTTTTCAAATGCTTCCGCGACCCGGCCTTCCGGAACTTCCACGCGCACGTAGCTCGCATCGATCCCGAGGGCATCGAGCGCAGGCTGATGAAGCTGAGGCGAAAGTGAGTGCGCCACGGGATTCCCGATGACGGCGAAGCGTGGGGGCTTTTCGGCGCTATCGATGAGCGTCTGAAGGTCGTCGAGATGGGTGTGGGTCATACTAATAAAGAGGTGAAGCGCTGGATGCGACGGACGCATTCTTCCTTGCCGAGGATTTCTAAAATTACTCCGAGGTCCGGTCCGCCCGTCTTGCCGGAAAGGGCGACGCGGAGAGGGAACATGAGCTGGCCGGGTTTGGCTCCGTTCGCCTCGGCGGTCGCGCCGATGGTCGCTTTCGCTTTGGTCCAATCGGCGAGCGCGGAGAAGTCATCCGCGAGGGTATTGAGGAGAGAAGCAGCGGCGTCATTTCCCTTTACTTTGCTGAGGGCGTCCTCCGCGATGGGATACTTAGGATCGAGGTAGAAGGCGACGGCCTCTGGAACCTCAGCGAGAAGGGAGACTTTTTCCTGAATCGATTCGAGCATCGCCTGAGTGGGTGAGTTTTCGCAAACGGCTCCTGCAATTTTAGCGAACTGAGTAGGCTCCATCGCGAGGAGATGCTGCTGATTGACCCAGACGCACTTATCGAAATCAAAGCGACCGTGTGAGCGGTTGACGGACTCGAGCGAGAATTTTCCGATCAGTTCTTCAGGCGAGAAAATTTCCGAGTCATCTTTTGGTGACCAGCCGAGGAGGGCGATGAAGTTCACGACCGCAGGGGAGATGAATCCTTGGCGCGGGTAGTCGCCGAGGGCTGCACCGGTGTCGCGCTTGGACATTTTAGAGCCATCGCCATTTAAGATGAGCGGGATGTGGGCGTAGGCAGGAGGAGTTTCGCCGAAGGCCTCGATGAGCTGGAGGTGCTTCGGGGTATTCATGAGATGGTCCTCGCCACGAATGACGTGGGTGATTCCCATGGTGAGATCGTCCACGACATTGACGAAGTGGAAGACGAAGGAGCCATCCGAGCGGCGCACGACCATGTCGGGGGTGTTTGACTCGTCGGTGTAATCGATGGTGACCTCGCCACAGACGAGATCGTTCATCGTCACGGGCTTGCGATCAAAGCGGAAGCGCCACGCTCCATCGTCTTCATAGACGCGGTCGGCGGCTACGAGTTTCTCGAACCACTCGAGGTAGATTTCATCACGCTCGCTCTGGTAGTAGGGGCCTTCCCAATCGAGCCCCATCCATTCCATGCCCTCGAAGATTGCGGCGCGCGCTTCTTCGGTATTCCGCGCTTGATCGGTGTCTTCGACACGGAGGACGAAGGTGCCGCCCATTTTCTTGGCGAAAAGCCAGTTGAAAAGAGCGGTGCGCGCTCCGCCGAGGTGGAGGTAGCCGGTAGGGGAGGGAGCAAAACGGGTTCTGACAGGCGCTGACATCACGCGAAGCTATAGCGGCCCCACCCTTTTAGTAAAGAGTCTTGCGCGGCTCGACCTTCTTCTCCTCCTCGATAGCCATCTTTTCAAAGTCGCCTTCTTCACAGCAGCGCACGAAGCCTTCACCGTAGCATTTCAGCTTATCCCAGTCCGTGCGGATGAGGTCGGCCTCGTCGCCAGTGATTGAGTCATCGAGAGCGGCTTGTGAGATGCGGGTAAGAAGGCTTCCAAATTGGGAAACGATCTCATTTGTCGCGGGAAGGACCTCGAAGCCTCGCTCACAGGAGCTCTCCGGATTCCTCACAAAGTAGCCGCCGGAGCGCTCGCAGAGCCACTCCACGATGCGTGGCTCATCAGTTAGTTTAATGATCTCCAGAACGCGATCGAGCGGGTTGCGGGAGCCGCTGCCGCTATCGGATTGCTCCTGCGCCCACTTGTAAACAAGCGAGAGCGAAACCCCGAGTTCCGAAGCAATTTCCTTCGGGCTGCTCTTTTTAAAAGCTTCTTTAAAGATCTCGTATGATTCCATCTAGGCGATGCTAGGAAAAGTAGGCCTCCGGTGCAAGCTACTGCTGTGGGACGTAAATCTGTGATCCCATCTTGATCACCTGGGCAGGGCTGAGAGAGACCTGATTCAGTGTATTGATAGTGGCAACATCAGTGCTGTAGAAGCGAGCGATGTCATCAAGGCGGCGATTCTGACCCACGGTGACAAGTTCCGGCCCGCTGGAGCGATGGGGTGCTCCTGCTTGGCGCACTTGCTCACGGACGGGTGCTGGAGCAGATTTTGGACTAGGGGACGACTCTTCCTCGGGAGGACGAGAAGGTGCCTGATAGGAGCTGACTGACTTGCGCTCGCTGGGGATCTGGACGTTTTGTCCGATCTGAAGTCGGCGGGGGTTCAGTCCGGGATTAGCGGACATGAGTTGGCTGAGAGAAATACCGTGGCGATTTGCGATGCCACCGAGCGTCTCACCGGAGCGAATCGCGTGGCCAGTGGTGGGCCCGCTGAAGGTTGAGGAAGAGGTGGTGGACTTCTTCTTACCGGGAATATTGAGCGAAGTGCCAATCTTAAGGCGAAAGGGATTCAAGCCGGGGTTGGCGCTTTGGAGTCTGGAAACTGAGACTCCGTTAGACTTGGCAATGCCCCAGAGGGTGTCGCCACTCTTCACGCGGTAGCCGCCTTGGCTGGAGCCAGAGTGAGAACTCACAGAAGATGAACTGCTGAGATCGCGCACCTGCTGGCGGAGCTGTGAGACGTCGCGTTCAAGATTGCTGATGCGTTGGTCTTGATTGGAGCCTAGGAGAGGGCTCGTGAAGGGCAGGGCAAGGAGCGAGAGAAGGGTGAAAGTCTTCATGGGATCACGGAGATTACTCAAGACTTCTAAATAGTTCAACTTTATTAATTGTTTTTTTAAAAAATTATGAGCCGCCCGATTCTACCGCGATTTCACGCACTTCATCTACTGATTTCACTTGGGAAAGGCGCTGCCGTAGAGGTTTGGCACCCGGGAATCCTTTACAGTAGGTCATTAGGCGGGATCGCATGGCCATCAGGGTGTGGCGCTCGTCGCCGTAGCGATCGGAGCCAACTGCGAGTTCACAATGGCGAATCACGAAGGACCAGCGCTCTTTTACCGATGGTGGAGCTAAAATCTCGCCGGTTTTTAAAAAATGTTTCGCTTCTTTAAACAACCACGGGTTTTGCATCGCGGCCCGCCCGATCATGACGCCGGAGACCGCAGTGGACTCCATGCGATGCTTGAGAACCTCGGAAGAATTAATATCCCCATTTCCGATCACGGGGATCTTCACGCTCTGAGCGCATTCATCGATGACTTCCCAATCAGCTTCACCGCGATAGGATTGGGCACGGGTTCGTCCGTGGATCGCGACCGCCTGAATGCCGGTGTTCTCTAGAAGGCGACAGACTTCGGGTGCATTGATTGATTCCTGATCCCAGCCGATACGAATCTTTCCCGTGACGGGGACTTGATCGCCCACGGCGGCGACAATTTTTTCAGCGGTTTCGACGAGAAGGGGGCAGTTGCGGAGCAGGGAGGAGCCGCCATTTCTGGAGACCACTTTATTCACCGGGCATCCGAAGTTGAGGTCGATGAAGTCTGGTTTCTTCCAGTCGATGATTTTTTTAGCAGCCTCACCCATGCGCGCGCCGTTGGCTCCGAAGAGCTGGACGCCGACGGGCCTTTGCTCATCGGTAAAAGTCGTGTAGCGGCGCGTCCGGTGATCGGCTTGCATGATGCCTTCCGCGGAGACGAACTCGGTAACCATGACATCGGCACCGAGCTCCTTGCAGAGCGTGCGGAAGGTGACATCGGTCACCCCGGCCATAGGCGCGAGGTAGATCGGGAACTGGTCTTGGAACCACGGGAGCATTATTCTTCCTCCTCGGTCTTGGCGTCTTCCTCGGAAGCTTCCTCTTCAGAAGAATCGCCTTCTTCCTCAGGTGCGGCTTCATTTTCCTCAGGTTCGGTCGCTTCGGCTTCCCCGGCTGCTTTTTCCTCTTCCTCTTCTGGCTCGGGTTCCGGCTGGGGGTCGAGAAGATCACGGATTTCTTCTTGAACCATTTCGACATCAGCGAGCGCGATTTCCGGGTCCTTAATGATGAAAACATCGCCCGTCTTCCGGTGCTCATAGACGCGCAGAATGCCAGAAGGGAGCTTCTGGGTGTCGGTCTCGCGCAGGATCTTTTTGCGTTCAAGCATGACGGCGAGGATGTAGCGCGCCTTTTCAGTGTGCTCTTCCTCTTCTTCTACGAGACGGCGGAGAAGGGTTTCGGGATCGTCCTGCACCACGGCTTCCGCTTTTTCTTCAGCGACAGGTAATTGGAAAATTGTTTTCCAATGAGAGAAGGGAACTTCGCTATCGGCGTCGCGCTCTTTCCACGCTTCATCGCAGAAGTCCTTCCGCAGGTATCCTGAGGAGTCGGGGTCGGGAAAAATCGCGGCGTGGATGGGTTCGCCGTCCTCGAAGGCGCGCTCGGAGCCGGCGCACTCGCGGGCTCGGGACTTAATGCTCCAGGGTTCTTTCATGGTGGGGGGATTGCTTCGTTGATCGCCGCTTAGAATGGAAGGAGTTTCTTCAGCGATTGAAAAATGGGGCGGCCTACCAGACGCCGCTGGATCAAAACGAGAGCAAGAACTGTCGCTGCGATATTCGTGCCCCACGCTGCCCAGATTGGCGGCAGATAGCCCGATTCACCCAGAGCGAGGAAGACGGTGGAGGTAAACATCATTCCCGCACTGAGAAAGACCGCGAGCGCGATTCCACCCGCAGCACCTCGCCTTGTGAAGACGATTCCCAGTGGCGCTGCCAGCAAAACGAGAGCAAGACAAATGCCCGGTTGGGCCCATCGATAGTGCCACTGCGTGAGATAGCGCCTTTTATTGACCCATGAGGAATCGTGATTCGCTTTTAGCCAGCTGTAGAGATCTGGGATGCCCAGATGCTCACTCTCCAGTCCGGGGCGGATGATTTGCCAGGGAGGTTCGGACCATCTCTTATAGGCCACCGGGCCCTCTGGGATCTCATATTCCGGCATGAGAGGGCCTCCTTCCATCAGGCGTCGGTCAAGGTGTTGGATCTCGACGCCCTCGAAAATCCAGTAAGTGCGCTCCCGTCCCCAGCGCGCCGTCTTTGCCTGAAGGCGCATCTTTGGTTTACCTTCTTTGGTGAAGGTGCGGACCACGACGTTCTGAAGCGGCTCGCCTTTATTATGGTCAAAAGGAAAGCTGCCGATGAACCAGAGGCGACGTCCTTCCGGATGATAGTAGACCACATTCCGCGCCTGGCTCGATGAGCCTTCATTCGCTTGCTCGATGATGGAGTCCTTGTATCCCTCGGCCCAAGGAGCCCACTGATAATTGAATCCCAAGCAGAGTAAACTCGCCAGAAGCCCGACACAAGCGAGCGGAAGAATAAGCCGGATCACGCCACGGCCAGTCTGAATCATCGAGACGATCTCTTGGCTGCGGGAAAGTTTTCCTAGTGAGAAAAGCATCGCGAGCAGTAAGGAAAACGGGGCGAGTAGCACAAAGGCGACCGGGAAAAGGATCGCGTAGTAGTTACCCATCAGCTGCCATCCATTTTCTGCCTCCTTGAAATCCCCCATGTTACCACTGAGATCCAGCAGCGTGAAGATTGCGTAGAGTGCACAAAATGCGAGGAGGAAGGAGCCGAAGAACTCGCGGATGAGGTAGCGATCCAGTGATCTCACCATCCCATAATAAAGGGCGCCGATTGCTGGGATAAAGCAAATCACACTCAGGACAACGGGCCGGAGCGAGTGGGCAAAGGTATCAGAATCAGGGAATCCCGCGAGGTGGTCATTCACCACTTCGTGCTCTATAGGAGCAAGATAGGTCGCCAAAGCAGCGCCGAGCATCGCTAGGATGATCGCAGGCAGGAAGCGTCGAAATAAAGATGAAGAACCCAAGGCAGCGGACGCTAAACGATCAAAAGGAGGAAGCCAATCGCCGAGATCTGGAACTTTCATAAAAGTCACTGGTGAAAGGTCTTATTTAAGGAACCCGTAGAAATCTGCATCATGGTCACTCTTAAACCATCGATGCCTCAGCTCCTGACAGCCACCGCGCTGCTCGGGGTAGGGGTCTATCTCTCGTTCAGAAACCTCAATTCGGATGCACAAGTTGCTCTCGTAGAGGCGGAAGGGTGTCGTCTTTCCGATCGCTCTTTGGTTTCCTCACGAGCTGCGGATGGCGTGTCTGCGATCGTAGCGGAAGCTGATTCACAAAGTCCCCGCGTCTCTTCCCGCGATTCCGCGCCTTCTCGGGTCGTCGACCTCGATGCTCCCGCAGCCGAGACTCTCGCCGCGAAAGATGACTCAGTTTCTATTCTCCAGTCTGGCAAAAAGGCCCCGATCTCGGGTCTTCGCTACCGCCTTTTGATGGAAGCCGCTGGGCGTGCTCTCCACTCCGAGACTCCTTGGTCCGATCTTTCCGTGGTCGCACTCGCCTTCAAGAGAGCTGGCGATGAAGAGTCTGCGCTTTACTGGTTTGCTCGTGCCGCTCGTCTTGCCAAAGATCCCGACAATCAGACCGATGGATCGGAAGCGATGAGCGAAGTCGCCAAGTCCCTCGTTTCCGCCCGCTATCTCGATCAAGCTGCCGAGCTGATCTCTCGCATCCCTGATTCAGGGATCAAGGATCGCGCCACTTCGGATCTCATTCAGGCTTTTGCTGGTCGCCGCAAGTTTTCTGACGCTCTGGCCCTTGCCAAGACCCTCCGCGATCCTAATGCCCTCGGCCTCGCTTATCGTAATATCGCCGAAGCAGAGGCTCGATACCTCAGTCTCGATGACGCCCGCATCACGCTCAGGCTTATCACAGACAAAAAAATCCTCGACGACGCACTCGGCCGCATCGCCGCCATCTGCGCCGGAGTGGGGGACTCGGATGGAGCGATGACGCTCATCAGCCAGATTAGTAATGCCCGCACCCGCGATGTCACCCTCGCCCGTCTCGCCTCGCTCGACTCAAAGGGAGGCAGCCTTTCGATCGAGTCGCTCTCGGCCCTTATTAAAGATCCTTTTTTCCGTGATGAAGCCCTTCGAGAAATGGTTGCCAGTGAGGTGGATCGCCGTCGCTTGAGCGATGCGGAACGCGCTGCTCACCGCATTAAGAATTCTACCCAGCGGGCCAAGGCTTATGAGTCACTGGTGATGCTCCAGATCCGCCACCGCGATTTCAATGGCGCCCTTGCACGAGCCCAGTCGATCAATCTGAGCGACTTTCGGAATAGTGCCTTGCAGGCCGTCGCCGTCGCCCAAGTCTCATCGAATGGGGTGAAGGCCTCCCGGAATATCGCCAACCTCATTGGCGATGACGAACTGCGCGAGTCTACTTTTAGAAAGATCGCCAGCAGAGCTTCAGTGGTTGGAGAAACCCGACTCGCTGTTCAGACCATCCACCACATTGGTGATCCCAGCGAGCGCGCCATGGCCTTCGCAAGCGTCGCCCTCACTCAGGCAAACTTCGGTGATGATAGTGCCGCCCGCCGTCTCGTTCAAAATGCCGACCGCGAACTTGGCGATGTCTCCTCCCAGAGCGATTTTGCCAAAACCGTTGGGCTTCTTGCCGAAGTCCACGCGCAGACGGGTGATGCCAATTCTGCTTTCCAAGCTGCCGCCTCAATCGAAAATAGCGGACTCCGAGACCAAACTTATCAGAAGATCGCTCTCCGTTTCGCTCGCTCACAGGAAGGCGATCTCGCCGACCAAAGTGCCCAGCTCATCGAGCGTGAACTCACCCGCGAGCGTGCTCTCGACTCTGTCGCCATTGCTCTCGCTGGTGGTGTCTCGGCAGCCGATGCCATGGACCTCGTAGGCGATCTCGACACCCGTCGTCAGCAAGTCCGCTTCCTCGTGACGATCGCCGGAAAATCGTAGGGGTTAGTTCAACGATACTGCTTCTCTTCTGCGCTCCGCTTCGCTAATTTCTATCCATGAAACTAGCGCCTCACTGGCAGATCCTCATTTCTCTCGCCCTCGCTGTTCTCCTCGGCTTGTTCATCAAGACGATGGGCCTTCAGGATACCACTTTTTTTTCATGGGTCATCAAGATTAGCGGACTGGTGGGCAAGCTCTTCATGAATCTCTTGAAGATGATCATCGTGCCGCTCGTGGTCTCTTCCGTCATCGCAGGCATCGCCAGTCTCCACGGAGTGAAAGGCTTCGGTCGTCTTCTTGGCAAAACCTCCGGATTCTATGCGATGAGTAGCTTCCTCGCGATTATTCTGGGTCTCTCGCTGGTGAATCTCATCCAACCGGGACTGGTGGATGGTCAGCCAAATGCTGTCGTCAAAGAAGCCTTCGATTCTTATGAGCCGGACTCCTCGGAGTTGGCCAAGATCGATCAGGCTAAAGTGAACAGTGAAGAACAGTCCGGCAGCTACGCGCAGCTCAGCGGATTCTTCCTCCGCATGGTTCCACCCAATATTTTTGAAGCAGCGACCCAGAATGGGCAGATGCTCGGCCTCATCTTCTTCAGTCTCTGTTTTGCGCTCGCCATGACGCGATTGGAGAAGGAAAAGATGACGACTCTCCGTGACGTCTTCATTTCCTTCAATGACGTCATGATTGTCATGACGAACTACATCATGAAGCTCGCTCCCATCGGCGTCTTTGGCCTGCTGATTCCCGTGATGGTTCAGACGGGCGGCGATCTCTTTGCCGCTCTCGCGAAATACTTCGTTACCGTCCTCCTCGCGCTCGGCCTCCACATGTTTGTCGTGATGCCCATCCTCATTCGCGTTCTCGGGGGGATCAATCCACTGGCCCACTTCCGCGCCATGCGCACCGCGCTCATGACGGCTTTTTCGACAGCTTCCTCATCAGCGACTCTCCCTGTCACGATGCGCTGCATCCAGGAAAAGGCCGGCGTATCGAAGGGGACCGCAAGCTTCACTCTCCCACTCGGAGCCACTGTGAATATGGATGGCACCGCCCTTTACGAATGTGTCGCGGTGATCTTTGTCGCTCAAGTCATGGGCATCGAGATGACCTTCGCGGCTCAGTTTATGGTCGTCGCCGCCGCCCTCCTCACCAGTGTCGGCGTCGCCGGAATTCCGTCTGCATCCCTCGTTGCCATCTTCGTCATTTTGAAAAACTCCGGCATCCCCGGAGCCGAGACCGCCGTGGTCGCGCTTCTTTCCGTCGACCGTCTTCTCGATATGTCCCGCACCGCAGTGAACGTCTGGGGTGACAGCTGTGCCGCTGTTGTCGTTGCGAAGAGCGAAGGTGAGCCCGTGATCGTCAGCAAGTAGGGAAAGAAAAAGCCCCGGAATCTTAAGATTCACGGGGCTTTTTAAAAGAGTGGTGGCTCATCTCGGATTCGAACCAAGGACACGCGGATTTTCAATCCGCTGCTCTACCAACTGAGCTAATGAGCCATGCGCTTTCGCTGCGCGCGGTTGATAAAGTCGGCAGCGAGAATTGGCAATAGAAAAACGTCTTTTAAGGGCTCAGACGCGAAATCTTCCAAGCATCGCCTTTTTTACGATAACTCAGCCGATCATGGAGACGGCTGGGTCGGCCTTGCCAGAATTCGATGACGGTGGGGATGAGGCGGTAGCCGCCCCAGAAGTAGGGAAGGGGGACTTCTTCTCCCTCGGGAAATTTTTCACGCATCTCGGCATCGCGGGCTTCGAGGTAGGCCCGGTCTGGGATTGCACCGGATTGCTTTTCCGAAACCCAAGCCCCGATTTGGGAACCGTAGGGACGAGAGTGAAAATACTGCTCGGATGTCTCGCGGCAGGTCTTTTCGACCACTCCTTGGACACAGACTTGGCGCTCCAGCTCTTTCCACAAAAAGGTGAGGGCAGCCTTGGGGTGAGAGGCGAGATCTTGGCCTTTGTGAGAATCGTAATTGGTAAAGAATTCGAAGCCGCCATTTTCGAGACCTTTGAGAAGAACGGTGCGAGAGGAAACATCTCCGCTGGCATTGCTCGTCGAGAGCGTCATGGCATTGGGCTCGATGATTTGGGCCTCTTGAGCCTGAATCATCCATTGTTCAAACTGAAGAAAAGGATCGGCCTCCATGTCGGAGACTTCGATGCCACTTTGGGCATAGTTTTCGCGAAGCTCGCCGAGGTTCATGGCTGAGGGTCGTTCTTGTCGTCGGAGATTTCAAGGGTGACGAATTCATCTCCTTCAGCCTTGAGCCGGACATGGTTTACCCAGAAGAGGGCGATAATACCAAGAAAGGCAAACGAGGCTTCCAGAAAAAACGGAGTGAACATGAAGCCGAGCATTTTGGCGAAGATCTCGCCGGTGAGGCCGGGGGCATTGGCAAGAAGGGACATCACGATCAACACCATTGCGACCCCGATGATAGGGATCATGCCTTTGAGAATCGCCTTTGTCTTTGTGCTCACGGGGAGAAGATACAAAAAAAGCGCGAACTTGCAATGGCATGTGCGAGGGGAAATCGGCATTATTTGGGCATGACAAGACGCAGCCTTCTTTTGACCTACATTCTCTGGTTTTTCTTCGGAGCTTTCGGAGCCCATCGCCTCTATCTCGGCCATATCGGGTGGGCGATTGTTTACCTGCTGACCGGGGGATTCTTCTTCATCGGAGTGATCGTGGATCTCTTCCTCAATCCTTCTTATGTGAGGGACTACAATGAGCGCCTTGGGAGGGCGGGGCTTTTGTAAGGGCCGACGTTACACTTGCTCCGATCGGGTCGGGTGGGTAAAGCTCCCCCTGTGAGGTTGTTTGATACCGAAAGACGCGAGGTTCTCTCGCTCGAGCCCGTTGATGGAAAGACTTACCGCTTTTATTGCTGCGGTCCGACCGTCTATGGACCTGCCCATATCGGAAACTTCCGCACCTTCGTGTTGCAGGATGTTCTGCGCCGTGCGCTGGAGCTTGGCGGGTTGAAGACGAAACACGTGCGCAATATCACCGACGTGGACGATAAAACGATTCGTGATTCCGTCGCAGCAGGTCAGACGCTCGAGGATTTCACCGCGCAATGGCGAGATCAATTCCATGCTGATTGCGAAGCTCTCAACTGCCTCAAGCCGCATATCGAGCCCAGCGCGGTGAAGCATATCCCAGAGCAGATCACGATGATCGAGGAACTCATCGAGAATGGAAATTCCTACGCGTCCGATGATGGCTCGGTCTATTTTAAAATATCCTCTTATGAGGGTTACGGAAAGCTCTCCCGTCTCGATACCCGCGAGCTCGATCTCGGCAAGACGCAGAACGAGCGCGCGAACACGGACGAATACGATAAGAACAACGCCGCCGATTTCGTCCTCTGGAAAGGGCGTCGCGATGAGGACGGCGATAACTTTTGGGAAAGTCCGTGGGGCCAAGGTCGCCCCGGTTGGCACCTCGAGTGCTCGGCGATGATCCGTAAGTATCTTGGCGACACCTTTGATCTTCACAGCGGGGGAGTGGATCTCATTTTTCCCCACCATGATAACGAGATCGCGCAATCGAAGTGCTCTTGCGGAGGCGACTTTGCGAAGCACTGGTTCCACATCACGCACCTACGAGTGGATGGCGCTAAGATGTCGAAGTCGAAGGGCAACCTCTACACCCTCTCCGATCTCGCGGAGAAAGGGCATGGCGCAATGGAAGTCCGTTACGTCCTGCTGAGCGGGCATTATAAAAAGCCGATCAACTTCACGCTCGATTCGCTCCACGCAGCGCAGGAAGCGCTCGGCAAGCTGGCGAAGGTCGCGGACGGGCGCTCCGCTCCGAATTATCGTGAGACGCTGAAGAGTCAAAACTACGGCGTCTTTTCCTCCGCAATCACTAAGCTCAATGAGGACATGAATACAGCCGGAGCGCTCGGTGAGCTTTTCGGGAATCTTAAGTCAATTGAGTCGGACGAAGACTGGCAGGGCTTCTTCGCCGTGCTCGCTGCGCTCGGCCTCACTCTCCCAGAACTCACCGAAGCAGTAGTCCCCGCCGAGATTGAGGAGCTTGCCGCCAAGCGCTGGGAAGCCCGCCAAGCAAAAGACTGGGCTGCCTCTGATCGGCTCCGCGACGAACTAGCAGCGAAAGGCTGGGTCATTAAGGATGGCACAGACGGTTACGAAGTCGTTCCCGCATGAAGCCCTTATGAAAGTTTGCGTTGCCTCCCCTTATCCGCTTGATCAGCTCAAGGGAAACTCGGTGACGACTGAGCGGATCGTGAGCATTTTGGAGGAAGATGGGATCGAGGCGCGCGCTTCGCATGGCTTCGATGGCGAACCAGCGGATGTCCTCATTTCTCTCCACGCAGTGAAGGGTGCTCAAGCAGTGGCCGATTTCCGTAAAAAGATGCCGGAGGGAAAAGTGGTCGTTTTGATCACCGGCACCGACATTTACCAGCAACTGCCGCAAGGATCAGAAAAAGGGATGGCCTGTCTCGAAAGCGCGGATCGCATCGCGATTGTGAGCGAGATTGCCGTTCCAAGTCTGCCGGAAAGGTTTCAAGAAAAGGCCGTCGTGGTTCCGTGCAGCCTTGATGAGATTACCGAGCGCGCGAAGCCGCAGTCCGGTCCCTTTGTGATCTCGGTTGTGGGGCATCTCCGTGCTGTGAAACAACCCTTCCTGACAATCGAAGCGGTCGCAAAGCACCCCGCGTGGGAAAACCTCGAAGTCTGGCAGATGGGCGAAGCACTCGACGAAGAATCAGAAAAAACCGCTAAGGAATGGGTAAAAAAAGACGCCCGCTACCACTGGCTCGGGGGGCTTCCTCGTATGGAATCTCTCCGCCGCTGTGCGCAGAGCCAGCTTACCATCAATAGTTCGCTCCTCGAAGGAGGCGCCAATGCTGTGCTGGAAGCGATGACGATGGGGGTTCCGGTGCTAGCGAGCGAGATCGAAGGAAATCGACTTTTACTGGGCGAAGATTACCTCGGCTATTTTAAATCAGACCAACTAGGGATACGATTGTCCGAGATTCTCGAAGGAAAGGTCGATCTCTCTACTTGGAAAGCACTTGCCGACAAGCGTCTGCCGTTGTTTTCGCGCGAGCGGGAGGGCAGATGCTGGCTTGAGTTGTTAGAGACTCTCGTTTAAGAAAGCTCATCGAAATGAGCGAATTGGAGGAACAGATTGCCGAAATTGGAGCATGCTTTGCTATCAATGGCAGTTTTGTCAGCGGCGAGGAAATTGAAAGTGGTCATATTAACACCACTTATCTTGCAACCTACGAGGAAGAAGGAGAGGGCGAGTTTAGCTATATTCTGCAACGCATTAATGAGCACGTATTTAAAGATCCCCACGCGGTGATTCAGAATGTTTCTCGGGTTACTCGCCACATCAACCGCAAGGTGCTTCGTCGAAAAAAGGACGCGGGTGGCCAGACTCTTAATCTCTACCCCGGGCGCGATGGAAAGGTCTCGGTTCAAGGGCCATCGGGTGGCGTCTGGCGTTGCTATAATTTCATCGAAGGCTGCGCGACTTATGATGTCGTGGAGAACACGCGCCAAGCTTACGAAGCGGGTAAAGCCTTTGGCGCTTTTCAGGATCTCGTCAGCGATCTGCCAACTGATCGGATCGTGGAAACGATTCCTAATTTCCACAATACCCGTGCCCGATATGCCCGGCTCATGAAGGTCATTGAGGCTGATCCGTGTGGTCGCGTGGTATCGGTTCCAGAAGAAATTGCCTTCATTCGCGAGCGAGAGGGAATTGTCGGTAAGCTTCTCGATCTCGTCGACACAGGGGAACTCTCGGAGCGCATCACGCACAATGACACGAAGCTCAACAACGTCATGATCGATAAGGAGACCGATGAGGCGGTCTGTGTCATCGATCTCGATACCGTGATGCCTGGTCTTCCGCTCTACGATTTTGGTGATCTCGTTCGCACCGCCACAAGTCCGGCGGAGGAGGATGAAAAGGATCTTTCGAAAGTGACAATGCGCATGTCGATGTTCGAGCCGCTTGTCGAAGGATATCTCGCCACTGCGCAGGGCTTTCTTTCGCCGCTTGAGATCGAGCTCCTGCCATTCTCAGGTCGGCTTATTTCGCTGGAGGTCGGGATTCGTTTTCTGACGGATTATTTGGAAGGGGACGTCTATTTCAAAGTCCACCATGAGGGGCATAATTTGGACCGTTGCCGGACCCAGCTTACGCTCGTGAAGTCGATCGAAGAACAAGAAGGTGCGATGACGTCCTTTATCAAGAAGGTGACTTCCTGAGATCAGTCTTTTCTTTCGTCCGCAAGCGGCTACTTCTCCTCTCATGTTTAGTGCGAGCCAGTTGAGCGAAGAGCAAAAGGAAATCATCCGAGGATGGGTTGCGGATGGCGATCAAATGGCGGATGTGCAGCGTCGGCTGAAGGATGATTTTGATTTTTCGGTGACTTACATGGACACCCGCTTTCTTTCGCTTGATCTCGATCTTCAGTTTATCGTGGAGGAAGAAGATCCCGAACCGGAACTGCCTGCCGAAGAAGCACCACAGGAAGAAGCTCCGCTTGGAGAGGTATCACCTCAGGATGAAGTGCCAAGGATGCCGCCTCTGGGAGGTTTCCAACCCGTGAAGGTGGTTCTTGATCAAATCGCCCGTCCCGGTGCGATGGTTTCTGGAAAAGTCACCTTTTCAGACGGAGAGAATGGCCTGTGGATGATCGACCAAGAAGGCCGTCCTTCAGTCGACCCTGACACCGCAGGCTACCGCCCAAGCCAGGAAGATCTCGTGGAGTTCCAAACCGAACTCGGGAAGCTTCTTGATGGGCATGGCTAGTGGAGATCACTAGTCAGAGTGCCTGATCTCTGGGAAGAACCAAAGCAGGAGAAGAACTTCATCTTCAGGCATGTTTGGAAAATATGCCGTAGGTTCTTGGTTTTGTATGCCCCCGCTAGGTGGCACTTCCAAAATTGGTTGAGGGATACCGAAGTAGCTGTTGATCAACTCGCCGAGCCAGTTCTCAAAGGTGGCTCTTATTCTTAAGTCCCGCAAGCTATGTTTGAATAAGGCTGGTTTCGGGTATTCTCGATTCGAGTAGACTTCTAGAATCTCTGAGTGGTTAATGAAGAGGTTCTGGGGTTGGAGTTCTTTGTTAAAGAGATGGGGTCCGGCGATGTAGTAGACTTTTCCCTCATGTTCAAAGGAGTTGATCTCTTTGAGGGTCTCTTCCCATTTCTCACTTCGGGCAGCGAGGAGTTCTGCTGCCAATTCCTTTTCCGCCGTGGAACTCAAGCGATGCCGACGGGCCCAGATAGAGGCAAAGAAGCAACATTCCTGCGCAAATTGGGTGGGGGAGCCATTGCTTGCGAATTTGACCTCATTCGATGGAATACTGGGTGGGATCAGTTCGACGAGGCTGCGCCAGTTTTCTCCTGCTGTGGGATTAGGGCGGATTTTCTCAGAATCGGAAGATCTCTCTTGAGGGCCAGATCGGTTTGCTTCTGCGGAGGCTGAGTGAAGGGCAGGCTCATCCGGTTTTGAGCGAAAGAGAGTATTTAAAGAGCTCCTCTTTTCGCTATCGAAAACGAGCACCACCGCCAGAAGCAGCAGACCCACCGCCGAAACTTGCATGCTGAGAGTCTGCCATCTTTTTGGTGGGCTGTGTTTCATGCTTGCCCCGTGATCTTGAGGTTGGATTACTAATTCTTTTCTTCAGGGACGATCTCGTAGAGCAGGGCGTTGCTGGCTTTGAGGTATTCTTTCGCAAGTTTGTTGAGCTCTTCCACGGTGATGGCGGCATAGTCTGCATCGCGGTTCTTGGCCCACTCGATCTTGTGAGGCTTTTCCTGACTTGCGGAGAGCACTGAGCCGAGCCAGTAGCCGTTGCTTCTGAGAGACTCCTTGAGGTTGGACTGGAGAGGTTTGAGAGCGCGCTCAAGTTCGTCTTGGGAGACTCCTTCTTGGGCCATTTTGTCACCTAGTTGGATCATGAGTTCACCATACTTTTTCGATTCTTCAGGCTTCACCTTAGCGACGGCTTGCAGCATGCCGACGTCAAGAGTGTCACTGGGCGAAGCACTGGCACGGGGGCTGTATGAGCCACCGAGCTTCTCGCGGATTTCTTCGCGCATTTGATCACTCAGGATTGAGCTCAGGAGATTAAAGCGGCGTGAGGTGCCGACGTCTTTACCGGTGGCCGGGATTTTCCAAACTGCAACAGCGGTGGCAGTCGGGATCTTGGAGTCGAAGGCGATCTTGGTCTGAGCCGGGCTTGAGGGCATATAGATTTTCCGAAGTTCGGCAAAGTCGGGCTTTTCGGTCTTGCGCTGGGGCAGGGCACCGAAGGTTTTGGTGATAAGAGGGACAATGACTTCGGGGTCAAAATCACCGACGATGCTGAGTTCGAGTGGGCTTTCCTTAAAGGAAGGCATGAGCCAAGCCTTGGCCATCTCACTGTTGTAGGTCGCCAATTTTTCCTGCTCGGGGAAGGTGAAGCGATGGTCGCCGCCGTGGAGCTGGCGATTCATTTCGATCATCGCACCTTGATCGCTGTGCTTAAGTTGAGCGTAGATCATGGGAATGGCTTTCTGGAACTGGCGCTCAGCTTCCGGGCGGAAGCCGGGGTCGGTGAGGTAGGCGCACATGAGTTGGAGCTGGAGTTCCAGATCATCGGGTGTGGTGCGCCCGCCGAGCGAGAAGGCGTCATCTCCGATCCCGAATCCAACGCCGACATTTTTTCCAGCAAGGATGCGCTGGAGGTCATCGACGGAGTGCTGCCCCAGACCACCGAAATCGAAGGTCATCCCGACGAACTGGTCGAGACCAGGCTTGTCCTTAGGCATCGTGAATTGGCCGGAGCCAAAGCGGGCATTGAGGCTGATGGTGTTCTTCTTAAAGTCGGTCTTCTTGAAGTTGACGCGCACACCATTTGAGAGGACGAGTTGAGTTGCTCCGATCTCGGGCAGTTCCTTGGTGGAGGTCACCGTTCCTGCTTTTCCAAAGTCGGTGTAGGCGAAGGCGGCGGTCTCCTTTTTCTCAGGTGGAGCGACTTCGGTCTTTTTGCTTTCGAGGAAAAGTTCCTTCAAGCGCTCGGCGGTCCCTTCCTTGGCTTCCTTTGTGGTGAGGACAAGCGAGCGGTCATTGCCGGCCCAGAACTCCTTGAAGTCAGCGTGGCATTTCTCGGGTGAGAGTGAGGCGACTCCTTCTTTGGTAAGAGCTAGACTGGCTTCGGGTGTGGTGAAGACTTTCTTGCCGCCGATGGCACCGACGAAGGCCATGGCGAGGCCATCCGACTCACGTGTGGGAGCGCGCTTCACTGCTTGCTCGGCGGAATTGATGATGCCGGCGGAGACTTCATCGATCTCAGCTTGGGTAAATCCATGGAGAAGAGCGCGGCGGAATTCCTGCTCAAGGACGGGGACCGCTTTTTCCCACTGGTTTTCATTGGGGCTGACCGAGAGGGCGCCGGATTCGACCATGTTAAAATAAACACTGCGGCCTCCACCGCCACCGCGGATGACGGAGTCCTCTTTCTTTGCGAGAATGGAGAAGCGACGGTTGAGAATAGCGTGAGCGACGCTGAGCGGGTAGCCTTTGAGACGCTCGGCTTTGGTGTCGGGCTTGGCTGTGTAGTCACGCAGGGCATAAAGGGTGATGTCGTCCGATGTCACTTCCTTATCGGTGAACACTTCACTGCGGAGACCAAAGCCAGAGGGACTGGTGTCGACGGGCGGGTTCGCACCGGGCTTTTCAGGATTCTCAAGCGAGATGAAGGTCTCGCGGACGCGCTCTTCCATTTCTTTGGCATCAAAGTCACCGACGACGACCAAGGTCATGCGCTCGGGTGTGTAGTAGCGGGTATAGAAATCAGTGAAGCGCTCACGGGGGGCGGTGTTTATGACTTCCTCAGTGCCGATTGGGACTCGCTGCATCAGGCGGGAGCCGGGAAGGAGATACTCAAACTGCTTGAGCATCATGCGGTAGCCCACCGAGTCGCGGGAGGTCTTTTCAGAAATAATGACGCCGCGCTCTTTATCGATCTCGTCTTTTTTCAAAAGAGCACCATCTGCGAAGTCACGCATCACGGTGAAAGTGAGATCGACGGTGTCCTTCTCCATGTTCGGCAGGTCGAGCATGTAGACGGTCTCATCGAAAGAGGTGTATGCATTGGCGTGGGCACCGAATGCGATACCGAGGCGCTGCATCTTTGGAATGAGTTCTGCGGAGGTGAAATTGCGTGAGCCATTGAAAACCATGTGCTCTAGGAAGTGTGCCACCCCACGTTGGTCATCGGCTTCCATGAGCGATCCGGCCGCGATGTGCAGGCGGACTGAGAATTGGCCTGGAGGCTCGGCATTCGGGTAAATGATGTAGTCGAAGCCATTATCCATCGAGCCGAAGACGGCTTTGGGATCGGCTTTGAGATCCGAACCTTCCCCGGTGACGGGATTGGCGTGGAGAGGCAGGAGGCAAAGGGCCGCGAGTGGGAGCAGAAGCTTCATAAGATTGTGGGACGCTAAGGCATGCAGCGTCGCAGGGAAAGCGGGGAAATGGGCGGAATTTGTCTCAGGAAAAGTGGTTGCTATCAGGGACGGGAAGCGGCTTCATTTAGGAATCATGGAACGACGCGATTTTTTACTCAAAAGCGGGGCCGCATTGGCTGGGATCGGAGCAGCACAAGGCCAGGCAAAAACTGGACCACGCAAAAAAGAATGGCCGATTGTTGCCTTCGAGAAGCCCTTCCAAGCTCTTGATTACGATCGCATGGGCGAGGAACTCGCTAAGATGGGCATTCAAGGAATCGAAGCCACCATCCGAAAGGGAGGTCACATCGAGCAAAAGAATGCTGCGGAAGAGGTGCCTAAAATGGTCGCGTCGCTTGCCAAGAATGGTCAAAAGGCCCTTCTCGTCGCTTCAAATGTCGGAGAGATCACTCCGGAGAACGAGAAGTTCCTCCTGACACTTAAATCCAACGGGATTACCCGCTACCGCATGAACTACTACCGCTATGATCTCAACGGCGACATGCTCCAGCAGGTCAAAGATTACACCACCAAGGCCAAGGAGCTCGCGGCCTTCAATCGTGAGAACGGAATGCAAGCGATCTACCAACTCCACTCGGGAGCCAAGCTTCTCGGTGGCATGAGCTGGGATCTCGCGCTTCTTCTCCAGGACATCGATCCGCAGGAAATTGGAATCGGTTACGATCTGCGCCATTTCCGGACTGACTCGGGCCTTTCATGGAAAGCTGCGCTGCAGGTGGCTCGCAAGCACATCCAAGCGATCTATGTCAAAGACGCGGTCTGGTCCGGCGAGCGATCCAATAAGCTCAAGAGCGTGCCTCTTGATACCGGCTTCGTCGATGAGGCGACCTTTAAAGAAGTTCGTAAAGGGCAAAAGCCCATGCCGATCTCCGTCCATATGGAGTGGGGGAAGTCCTCGATTTACCCGAAAGAGATCGTGATGGAAGCAGTCGCGAATGTTGCCCGCGAGGTGAAGACGCTCAAGGGCTGGCTTTAGATCATTCGATTTCGAGATCGACGTAGTGGCGTCGAGATAGAATGAGGTGGCGCTTCATTGCTGTCGCTGCTTCATCGCTTTTGCCATCTTTGATGGCGCGAAGGATCTCTTTGTGGGTATCGATCACGCTGTCATACCAAGGGGCATCGCCCCGGTTTTTGTTCGCATATTCGATAGATGGTTTTTCCAAAGCGCTGAGCACGGTGGCATAGAGATTGTGCTTCGAGCCAGCGGCGATCGCGAGGTGGAAGGCGATGTCGGCCGAGCTAAAGCGGGCTCGGTCGCCACGGCTGTTCTCCATTTTAGTCTGAGCGAGTTCCATGGTCTCGATCATGCGCTCGCCAGCATTTAGGGCGGCGAGGCGGGCGCACTCGGTCTCTAGAAGAATACGAAAATCTACCAGCTCAAGATACGAGTCGGAGCTGGATAGGACAGAGTAGGCTTCGAGTGCGTCTGCGAGGGTATCAAGGCTCGGGTCGGCGATGTAGGAACCTGAGCCCTTCAGCGTGCGGATGAGTCCGCGGCCCCGGAGTTGTTGGATCGCCTCGCGGATGACGGTGCGGCTCACTTTAAAGCGGCTGCACAATTTTTCCTCGGAGGGGAGTCGCTGTCCGGTCAGGAGTCTGCCGTCCATGATTTCGACTTCGAGTTCCCTGACAATTTCTGAGCTGCGATGTGCCATGAGTGATTTAAGGTGAAGTGTTTTAGAAACTAGTGCCAGTAACGTTCGTCTTCACCCGAATAAGATACGAATCTGCTGTCATGTAAAGCGTGGAGCCATCGTCACCGAAGCCGCAGTTCGCGGTTCGCTGGCCCGTGAGGATGCGACCGAGGAGTTTTCCCTCGGCAGTTAGAATAAGAACGCCGCCAGGTCCGGTGCACCAGATGTTGCCTAGGGTGTCAGTTTTGAGACCATCGGGAGCACCCGGAAGTTCCTTGCTGAGCGGGGTGGCATCGTAGAGGAGAGTTTCTTTCCCGAGCGAACCATCGGCTTTGACCGGGTAGGAGAGAATCCATGCTTTTCCGCCCTGAGACTGGGCGATGTAGAGCGTCTTGGAGTCCGGGGAAAGGGCGACGCCGTTGGGTCGATCCAGATTGCTGATGACGGTGGTGACTTTTCCATCCGGCGCGATGCGGTAGACGCCGAAAATCCCGGTCTCGCGGCGTGGGTCCTTGTCGCCCTGTGGAAGTCCGTATGGGGGATCGGTGAAGTAAATGCTGCCATCGGGGTGGAGGCAAAGGTCGTTGGGCGAGTTGAAGCGCTTGCCATCGACGCGATCTGCGACGGTCATTTTTCCACCGCGATCAGGGGTCAGGGCTGAGACGCGGCGGTCACCGTGCTCGCAGAAATGAAGGAGGCCATTTTTGTCAAATGCGAGACCATTCGAGCCGGGTTCTCTGCTGTATTCATCCGGTCCGGTATAGCCTGAGGGACTGAGGTAGACCGAGAGGCCGCTTTTTTCAGACCACTGGTAGATCTTATTTTGAGGAACGTCAGAGAAAAGAAGACGCGAGTTCTTCTTGTCCCAAGCGGGGCCTTCCGACCAATCGAATCCGGAGGCGAGGACTTCGATCTTGGCGTCGCTTGCAATCAATTTTTCAAGGGCAGGGTCGAGAACTTCGATTGAGCCGATGGTAGGTCTTGTTTCTTCTCCTATCAGTAAGGCAGGCGAGAGAAGGAGACACAGGAATAACTTCATATCGACGATCCTATCAGTCCGCACCTTGGGGTCAAGGAGCGGACTGCAGGGCTAGAAAAGAAGCGGTCCTACCGCCGGGGGGGCGATGCTTCGAGGACGGTGGCGCCTTGCTCCTCGCTCATCACGAGGATGCTGAAGCGCTCGACTTTGCCGAGCCCGGTGGAGCTGACGCTGGCGTAGTCGAACTTTCCGCGTAGGTCGGTGTAGCCGTCCTTGAAGAATTTCACACCTTCATCGGTGCGGGCGTAGACCTTGATGTAAACCTTGGGCAACGCTTTGCCGGTCTTACCGTGGCGGACGGTGAGGAGGCCCATTGACTCGCTGAGAGTTGTCTTGAGCTCGTTGGCATAGACCGCTTTCGAGGTCGTTTTTCCACCACCCAGGATTTCCACGATGACATTGCTAGCGCGGTATTTTTCGGGGAGGTCGAAGGACGTGGTCCGCTTGCCTTTGAGCAGCTTCATGGTGGTCGATTCGTTCGGCTGGATGATCGAGAAGCGTGACGTTCCGCTGGAAACGAACGGGTTTGTGCTAAAGAGGAATTCCAGATCCATCTCGTAGTAATTCACGGTGACCTCGGCGACGTTCTGGAAATCGAGAGTCGCTTTGGTTCCTTCGATTTTTAGGTCGAGCGATGGCTCGCGGGAAGCGGCGGCTTGCTGCTCTTGCTCGCGGTTTCCATCGTCGATGACTTCTGGTCCCGCACCATCGATCTCGGCGAGCTGGGCGGTGATGCCCGCGAAGCGCTCACGCCAGCGATCGACGGGATACTTTTCATACTTCTTGGCAATGCTCCGGGCCTTCCCTAGGTCCGCTTGATAAAAAGCGGCGTAGGCTTGGAAATAGTCGAACTGTATTTTGGTCTCCAGTTTTTCCGCGTCAACCTTCGCGAGATGAGCGAGCGCTTCGCTGACTCGATCTTGTAGGAAGAGGTAGTAGGTCACTCCGAGCTGGTCGCGGTCATCGAGTTCCTTTTGCTGACTGAGGACAGTGAGATAGGTCTGATACTGCGAGCGGACAACGGGGTTCAGGATGCGGTTTTCGCCTCCGAGCGAGTGGGCTCGGTTGTTGATGAGCGGCTTGTATTCGAGGTGCTCGTAGCTGCGTCGATCAATGGGGTCGACAGTGACAAGTTTACTTGAGAGGGCCATCCCGCATTGGTTCAGGAAGCGACTCTGCACGAGCAGAAATTGGCCGATTCCCGCCTTGTCATTATGAGCAAGGGCGTAGCTTTGCAGAGTTCTCTCGAAGATTCCTCTGCGGTCGAGGATCGCCACCGCCTTTTTATAAAAGTCGTTGCTTTCACGGCAGCGCCAGGCGATCTTGGTGAGATTGGTCGCGTGGAGATTGGCTGTTTCGAGATACTTTAAGACAAGCGCTTCTTCGCCCCACTGGCTGATCCAAGTCCAAGAGGTCTCATCGACTGAGCTGGGCTGGTCAACGACCTTGAAGGTGAGGGGATCGGCATGAGCGACGACTTCTCCAACCTTGGAAAGATGGGCTGGATAGATTGGGAATTCTCCTGAGGTGGGGAAGTAGAACGTGAGTTCCAAACGATGCGTCGAATAAGGATCGAGTGAGATCTGCTGATTCGTGGTGCTCCGGTGTGCCATCACTGGGATCGCTCCTTTGGGAATCTGCGTCAGAATATCGAGGAGCTGGCGCGAGCTGGTGGGATTTGTCACGACGACTTGCGAGCCGTAAACGATTCCACGCATAAACTCTTCCGTGATGAACTTGTCCACCTTTTCGCCGTTTTCCATGCGGAAGCGTTCGTTGAGCTGGAAGTAGCTCTGGCTGACGAGAAGAGCCGGGCGCTTGGCGGCCATTCCCGCTTCCTTGATCTCGCGGTGGAAGAGGAGCGCCGGGCCACCGGAGGTGAAGGTGAGGTCTCCGCCTTTGATCTCGTCCTTGTGCTCGGGAGCATCGAAGGGGAGGTCGAGGAAGGCGAGGGCGAGCATCATTTCGGAAAAATTACCCGTGGCTTCACCTAGATGGCGGGAGCCGAAGCCGGGCTTCAAGCCGTGCTTGGCGAGATCAAGCCAGAAGTTGTTTTCTCCCACGAGGTCGTAATTGTGCTCGGAAATACGAAGTTGGTAGTAGTTGTTCTCGGCCCATTCATTGGTGGGTTCGAGACTGCGGTAGAGTTGTTGGAGTGCCGGGAGGAGTTCTTTCAATTCCTCCTCCGAGTCGGAGAAGGCATCCATACCGAAATACTCCGACTTAGATTCGCGCGATTTGTTCTGGAGTTCAACGAGAGCTCTTTTTTGAAGCTTGGCGGATCTTCGGCTTGCTGACGCAATCACAGCGCCGCGGGACTTTAGCCCAAGGGCGCGAGGTTCACCGTCCGAGGCGAAGGGATCGTCTTGGCTCACGCTCATTTGACTTTCGGCGATCAATCCTCCGGCGTAGCCCCCACCGAAGGCTCCTCCGCTGAATGCGGTTCCAAACCAGTATCGGGACTGGTCAAGGTTGGGCGCTTTGAGAGCCATGCGGTTTTCGAGATCAAGGGCGAGGGCGGCGAGACGCTTGGGATCGCTTTGGGAGAGGAGGAGACGCTCGACGACATTGAGGCGGGCGTATTGGTAGGCTTCGAGATACTTCTCGAGCGGCTTCCCAAGAAGGTAGTCGTCCATGAAGGTGCGATCCTTCTTATTGGCGAGATGGGGGAGGACGACCGCTTTGAAAAAGGCGGGGTCTTTTCGGGAGAGGAAAAAGCTCAGTTCATGGCAGGCATATTTGGAATACTTGTCGTTCTTTTCTTCTTCGGTGAGCGATGACCACTTCGTGATGAACTCGAATTCACGGAGGGTTTTATTTTCCGAGAGAGTGAGGAAATAACGATGGATGGAGCCGAGGTGATCGAAGACCTCGAACTCGGCATTGACCAGATCGGGGAGCTTGAGGACGTCTCCTTTTTTCAAAAGAGTGACCCGCTCCTGCTCGGTGAAGTGGCGCTTCTGATCGAGCGCTTTGAGAAGGCGGAGGTCGCGTAATTTGGTCTCGCGATCGGGGAGTGAGACGCTGCGATAGGTCGCGCCATCGGGATCGACGAGGAGGACGTGGATGTGCTGGCGGTTGCCGAAGGCATCGAGCTTGATGCTGAGCTTGCCATTTTCATCAGGGACAAGATTCGTGACGGTGACCGGGGCGTGCGCAAGAAATTCGAAAGAGGGGCTGAGAACTGCGGCCATTTGCTTTCGGGCGCTGTCTGATTTGCCTTTTCCCTTCATCAAGGATGCAGCTGGGGCAACTGGCTTGCGATCAAATTTGTCTCCATCGGCGAGGGATTCTTCACCGGCTTTGGTGTCACGGATGGCCCAGGGGTTGAGGATGATCTCGGGGCGGGTGAGCATGTTGCCGGGGAACTTATCGGCATAGCGCCGCTCGAGAATGTAGCGTAGCTCGTCGCCGAGATTTCTACCGCTGATATACAAGCTGGGGAGATAGCGCGCGCGACCGGTGGTGAGTCCGGGGCGGAGCGAACCACGGAGGTTATGGAAGGGATCGGAATCTGGCAGGAAGCGGGTTGCGATGACATGGATCCGGGTGAGGAGATCGACGCCGCAGACAGCGATCTCAAGAGTGTCTTTTTCTACTTTGAGACCTGCGATGTGGGAGGGTTGGCGCGCGGGAAGCTCCAGCATGCGGGTGTCGCTGAAGACGTGGCCTTTTGAAACGGTGCCATCGGCGACAAGGATGTTGACGACTTCCTTTCTCTCTTTGAGAAGAAGGCGGTAGTCGCCTGCCGGAAGATTGTTCGCAGTGAGGTAGCCTTGATCGAGTTTCAATTTTGAAAATTCATCCGAGACATTTCCGAACACCGTGGTGGAAAAGAAGGCGATTTCTAATTTCTTTAGCTGTCCGACGAAGGGGACCTTGAGTGCTTGGCCTTGTGCCAAGGTGAGAGTTCCGACTTGGTCGCGGCGATCTCCCAGGAGGTGCCAGCTGCGGTGATGACCGGAAGGTTCGTGAATTTCGACCCGGCTGATGTCCGCGAGCTTTCCGAGATCGATGCCTCCGACTTCGTTCGTCTTGAGTGTGAAGTTTTGTTGATTCTTAAAGCCGTCATGATTGACGCGCACGGTGAGGTTTTGACCGGAGAGGGGCTCGCCATTGCGCCCGAGGAATTCGATGCGGTAGTTGTCACCGATCTTGCTGAGGTAGAGATCGCCGACTCGCTCGCTGCCGAGGAATTCGTTGACCTTAAATGTCTCGGAACTGGTGAGTTCGATCTCCTCGCCGCCTTTGCTGGCGACTTTTACTTTCACGCGCAAGGTTGCTACGAGCTCGGTGATGCCATCCGGGACGCGGAACTCGTGAACGGCCTCGCGGTCGCTCATGAGCTTGAAATCGGGAACGGTGGTAGTGGCTGGGATTCCCTCGAGATTGGTGGAGGAGAGTTGCAAGGTCGCGGAGGTGACCTGCTTCAGCGAGATCGTTTCCCCGGCGACGCTCAGGATGGGGCGGGCGATGATCTTCGCCATTCCTCCGGTGCGGAGAGCTTCGTTCTCAAGGTGCATTACAGCAACAAGACGATATTTTTCGGTCGGTTGGTTAAACTTGGCGAGGGTGGCAAATCCGTCGGCGTCTTCGACCACGATCGAGCGGGTGCCGGGGTTATTTGAAAAGGGGAGAATGGTCCGGCCTTGGTCATCGCAGTCGTAGCGACGCTCGCCGAGCCAGATGCCGGCTCCTTTGACCGGCTGATGCTTCTCATCGAGGACGGTGATGAGCTCGCCTTTTGAGATCGTTTTGTTGAGAATTCCGAGGGCTCCTTTTCGGATGACGGCCCGGCTGCTCTTTCCGCCGCCGATGAACTCGACGACCCAGAGACCGCGTCGTTTTTCGAGCGAGGGGATTTTGAACTCGCGAGCAACTCGGAGCTGGGGTGCGTCCTGATATTCGTGGGTCTCGGTGTGATTCGCGACGAGGCCATCGAGATCGATGTCGGTGCTGAGCTCGTTTTCGCGATTGCGGTAGTAGTTCAGGGTGTTGATCTCGAAGACCTTGACGATGAGCTTGGGGACATTCTTGAGATGGACTTTTAAAGTGACCTCGTCATCGAGCGCGTAGATCTCACGGCTGGTGGCATCGAACTCGATATCGACACGGTCTTTTAAAGCCTGGAACTCGGAGGGAGAGAGGAGCGAGGCCCAGTCGGCGGGCTTGCCCATTCCGTGAGTGATTTTGGCCTCGGCGAAGACGGTGCGGAGCCAGCGCTCAGAGAGGAAGGGTGCGAATTTCTTGGTGTCGGGGGCGTCTTTTAGAAAGTGGAGGAGGTAGGCTTTGACGAGGCTTTCGTCGCTTCCTCTAACGGGCGGCAAGGTCGTGATACTTCGGAAGTCGCGACCCAGATCAGCAGCATCTAGCCAAGCGACTTCCTTATTTTTTCTCCAGTCTGGATTGAGGTAGGAGACATTCCGTGGAAGCGCGAGGTAAGTGAGAAAGCGCTTTTGGTTCTCTTTCCCGAGAGCACGGTCGTGGACCAATCGTTGGTAGAGAAGGTGGGCTTTGAGCGAAGTGAAGGAGGGGGGAAGCGTGGAGGCGAACTTCCAGGCTCGTTCAAGATAGGCTTCACGGATTTCCGGTGAACTGGCGAGGTTCTCATCGGCTCCGGGGAGGAGCTTGGGGAGGTAGGTCCCAACGTAGAGTTCATTGTTGAGGAGATCTTTTTTTTCTTCGAGAAGTTTTTCGAGCTGCACCTTGGTGAGAACTTGGTGGATCGAGAATTCGCCGAAGCCCTTACTTTCCCTGTTCTTGAGATCGGCGAGGATGAGGTCGAGGAGGCCGGGGAGATCAGGAAGGGTGGCCCGGGAGAGAAGATCGCGACGCTCGATCGAGGTCAGTTTTGGCTTGGACTCTAGGAAGAGATAAAAGGCGGATTCATCGAGATTCTGAAGATTCTCGGTGTTGCGGCGTGCGTCATCGAGAAAGGCCTTCCAGGAAACGAGCTTCTGATCGAGTGAGGAGGGATGATTGGCTTCACGAGCTTTTCCTTCCTGCTGGTGATTGAACTGTAAGCCAAGCTCCTTCTCCAGATAAGCCAAGGTGGCTTCGGGATCATCGGAGTAGCGAATGAGGGCCTCGCGATTCTCGATCTGCTTCCGCTGATTCGAGTTCTTAAACTGCTGCTCCCACTGGGTCAGGATTTCCTTCATTTCGTCGACCTTCCGTTCATTCTGAAAATGAAGGGCGTGATAGTAGTAATAATCCTCGGTTCCGGGGATGAGCTGCTTGAGCGCTTCCTCACGGTTTTCGGCGAGAGCAAAGTCCTCGATAAATCCGATGTCTTGTTGAGACATGAGAGGGGATTGAGTAAAAAGGAATCCGCTGAGCGCGGCGAACAAGCGAAGGCAGCGGAAGTGCCGATTTATCGTTTTCATGAGGGTGTAAGGTGAAGAGCGAAGTTGAGGCTGGGGGAACAGCCAACCTTCTTCGCAAGAGTGTCTCCTATCATAGCGAAACACAGACTCCCAACTTCTTGGAAAAAATCCCTTATTTAACGACGGGTCCCTCGGAAAAAATGGAGGGTCAGGAGGTCGAAAGAGCCTCTGCTCTTTGGAAAGACGACTATTTGAGCTCTATAATGCTCCTTGGTAGAATTTTTATGCTCAAATAACCCCATTTTAGAGGAGAAGCCCATCAATCACCTTTGCCGGAGTCACTCCCGTAAGCTTTTGATCGAGGCCCTGATACTTGTAGGTGAGTTGATTATGATCGAGTCCGAGCTGGTGGAGCATGGTGGCGTGGAGATCGCGAATGTGGACTGGTTTCTCGGTGATGTTGAAGGAGAAGTCGTCGGTCTTTCCGTAGGTTTGGCCGCCCTTGATTCCGCCTCCGGCCATCCACATCGAGAAGGCGCGGGGGTGGTGATCCCGGCCATATTTTTCGCGAGTGAGACCACCTTGGCAATAGACCGTGCGGCCGAACTCGCCGCCCCAGATGACGAGGGTGTCATCGAGCATGCCGCGCTGCTTGAGATCCTGCACGAGGGCCCAAGCGGGTTGGTCGATGTCATCGCACTGATACTTGATGTCATTCGGGAGATTTCCATGCTGGTCCCAGCCGCGGTGGAAAATCTGCACGAACTGGACGCCGCGCTCCATCATGCGACGGGCGAGCATGCAGGAGCTGGCAAATGAGCCCGGGGTGCGAGCTTGCGGGCCATACATTTCGTAGGTGGCATCCGATTCCTGACTGAGGTCGCTGAGCTCGGGGACGGAGGCTTGCATGCGAAAGGCCATTTCGAACTGCTGCATCCGGGTCTGGGTCTCGGCGCTGCCTACGATTTCGTAAGTCTTTTGGTTGAGAGCATTGAGGCCATCGAGCATCTCGCGGCGGATTTTGCGGTCGATCCCTGGAGCGTCCTTAAGGTAGAGGACGGGGTCACCTTTTGGGCGCAACGCGACTCCGGCATATTTTCCTTCTAAAAAGCCAGGACCCCAGAGGCGGGAAGAGATCGCTTGCACATTTCCGGGGCCGGTGTGCTGGGCGTGGAGGACGACGAAGGAGGGGAGGTCCTCATTTGTCGAACCGAGGCCGTAAGAAAGCCATGAGCCGATGGAGGGTTTGCCATTCTGCTGGCTACCGGTGTAGCAGAGTTGGTTCGCGGGCTCGTGATTGATGGCCTCGGTATGCATCGAGTTTACGATGGCGATGTCATCGACCATCTTCGCCGTGTGCGGGAGGAGCTCCGAGATCCAAGCGCCGGACTGGCCGTGTTGCTTGAATTTGAAAATACTGGGGGCGAGGGGTTTCTTGGCCTGCCCGGAAGTCATTCCGGTGAGGCGCTGGCCCTGCTCTTTAAGATAGCCAGTGAGATCCTCGCCGAAGCGGTCGTTGAGCCTCGGCTTGTAGTCCAAAGTGTCGAGCTGGCTGGGCGCTCCGAGCATCGAGAGATAGATGACGCGCTTGGCCTTGGGAGCGAGCTTTTGAAGATGCTCAGGGACTTTAGAGTTCGAGAGGCCCGAGGCCGCCGAAGGGAGAAGGGAAGCAAGGGCAGCTGCACCAAGGCCGGTGCCATTTTTCCGGAAAAACTGGCGGCGGGAGACGGCGGCATTGAAATCGAGAATGTTGTCCATGGCTGCTTACTTGGTGAGGGTTTCGTCGAGATTGAAGATTTGCGAGGCGATGACGGTCCAGCTTGCGAGATCGACGGGGTCGAGGTTTTCATCAACAGGGGACTCTCCCACCGCGATGAGACTCTTGGCGAGTTCGGGATTTGTTTTGTAATTACTCATCACTTTACTGAGCGTCTGGCGAACGATTTCCCTCTCGTCGTTTTCAAAAATCCGGCTCAGGAATTTCTGAGTGATGGCATCGAGTCGATGGTCGAAGGACTCGCTCTCTCGAAGTGCGATGGTGGCGAGATTTCGTGTGGCTTCGACAAACTGCGGGTCATTGAGAGTGACGAAAGCCTGAAGCGGGGTGTTCGTGACATCGCGCCGGACGCAGAAGGTCTCGCGAGTGGGGGCATTAAGGATTTCCATCGCGGGATTCATCGCAGTGCGCTTCCAGAAGGTGTAAAGGGAGCGGCGGTAGAGACTTTCGCCCTTGTCCTGCTTATAGTGGCGGGTGGTGGATGATTTCATCGCGACGGCTTCCCAAATTCCTCCGGGTTGGTAGGGTTTGACCGAGGGGCCACCCACTTTAGCGACGAGAAGGCCGGAGGCCGAGAGCGCAAGATCGCGGATTTGCTCAGCTTCCAGACGCGGGCGCGGGTGGTGGGCAAGGTAGAGATTAGTGGGATCTTTTTCGCGATGATTAGAGGTTACGTTGCCAGACTGTTGGTAGGTCGCGGAGCTCGTGATGAGCTTGATGATGTGGTGTGTGTCCCAGTCGGATTCCATGAATTCGACTGCGAGCCAATCGAGGAGTTCGGGATGAGTGGGACGCGCTCCCATGATGCCAAAGTCCTCGGTCGTTTCCACGAGACCACGACCGAAAAAGTAATACCAAATGCGGTTCACGGTGACTCGTGCGGTGAGCGGGTTGTTCTCACTGACGAGCCACTCGGCAAGCTGCTTGCGAGACTGGACACCGGGTGAGGCGTCGTCTTTGAAAAGCTCGGGGATGGCAGCGTCCACCTTTTCTTTCTTCAACGAATATTCTCCGCGATCAAGGATGTGGGCAAAGGCGGGCTCCTTCTTTTCCTTCATCACGAGGGTGACGGAGCCGGCTTTTTTGAGTTTCGCCTGGCGGCCTTGACGCTCAGTGAGCTGCTTGTTGAGGTCGCGGGTGATTGGATCAACGTGTGCGAGGAAGTAGTTCGCGATGGCTCTCTTTTGCTGATCGTTTCTCTCTTCGGCGGGGAGGGCAAGGAGCTGGTTGATTCCGCTCTTGCTCGCGGCTTGCTGGACCTCTGTCGCGGTAAGAACCCGCTTGTAAAGGCTGAAGTCACGGAACGCGCCGCTTCCATTAAATGGGGTGTTTGGGTGACGTCCGCCGAGACGCAGCGGGACTGAGGTCGCTAGGGAATCGACCTTGCCTCTGTGGGTGTAATTGATGGGGGAGATTTTGCCATCGACGTAGACGGTGAGGCTTTTCTTTGGTTCGGCCTTACCATCATAGGTGATCATGACGTGCAGCCACTTTTTGTGGGGAAGGGCGTCCTTGGTCATGGCTTTCACCGCTTTCGTTGGCCATTTATCGATGATGTGGGAACCGATGCGGGAGTCCTCAAGCCAGATGTCCCAGCCGCGAAAATCCTGACCGGAGTCCATGCGGGAAATGACGGCGCCATTGCTCTTTCCATCGAGCCAGAGGTAGCCGCCAAAGGTGACTTGATCACGCGCTTCGAAAGAGGCGAAGTCGCCAAGCTCTATGTTGAGCCCTTTGAGTTGAGGCGCGGGGCCGAGGTCGCCCGGCACGGTCGCTTTTGTAAAAGGAAGCTGTCGGTCACCAAGATCGAGCTGGCCTTCGGTGACGGTGAGTGGAAGAGAGAAATCCGGGTAGTCAGCTAAGGATTCGATCTGCACTGGAGTGAGCGCGGCGAGCCAAGCAGCTTCGTCAGGTGCGGCACTTTTTTTACGTTTCTGGATTTCCTGCTCGCTGGTCTTGATATCGACCTTGACCTGCTCCCACTGCGCTCGATCTTCCCGGCGGGGAACAAAGATATTGGGCGGGTGATCTGCGGCATTTCGGTCCATCGGAGCCATCGTGGTATTCCGGAAGAAGGCGGTGAGCGCGTAGAAATCTTTCTGAGAAATTGGGTCGAATTTATGGTCATGGCATGCGGCGCATCCCGCGGTGAGGCCGAGCCAAATTGCAGAGGTCGTCTCGGCTTGGTCCTTGGCATAGATCGCGGCATATTCTTCGCTGATCGCGCCTCCCTCGCCAGTCGTAGGAAGGCAGCGATTGAAGCCTGTTGCGACGATCTGATCGAGCGATGGCTTGGGTAGGAGATCGCCCGCGAGTTGCTCGATGGTGAAATCTTTAAATGATTGGTTCTTTTTAAAGGAGTCGATGACCCAGTCGCGATAAGGCCAGATCAGGCGGTAGTTATCGATGTGGATTCCGTGGGTATCGGCATAGCGCGCGGCGTCGAGCCAGTGGCGACCGAAATGCTCGGCATAGGCGTCTGTTCCCAGCATTTCGGAGACTGCGAGCTGGACTGCTGTGCCCAGATCAGATGCTGCAGCTTCTTGAAACGAGCTGATCTGCTCTGCGGTCGGAGGCAGACCGGTCACATCGAAGCTGATTCGGCGAATTAGGCGGTGCGTCTCCTCGGGGTTATTCGCGATGAGCTTGTGCTCCTTGTGTTTTGCGCCGATGAAGCGATCGATGGCATTATTCCCCCACTTGGAGTCGGGAAGTTCCGGGCGGGTGGGTTTTAAAAAGGACCAGTGTTCCTCGTAGGGAGCGCCTTGCTCGATCCACTTTGACAAAAGAGCGATCTGCTCGGGCTTGAGCGGGGGTTTGTGACTCTCCGGAGTCGGCATGATGTCGTTCTGGTCTTTGGTCGAAATCCGTTTGATGAGTTCCGAGTTTTTCGGGTCACCCTTGATGATGACAGGCTTGTCATTCTCGCGCAGTAGGAAGGCGAATTCTTCCCGATCGAGACGGAGAGGGTTGGCTTTCGGGGTCCGAGTGGAGGAATCAGGCCCGTGACAGTGATAGCAATATTCTGAGAGGATCGGCTGAACATGGTCATTGAAGTCCACGGTTTCAGGCAGAGCAGCGAAGTTCTGTTGGGTGAGAAGGAGAATGAGCCAGCGCTTCATGGTGATAAAAAGGTTACGTGAGTTGTCGCTTTGTCATACAGAAGTTTTTCCCGATTCAATGAAGTTCATTGCTGCGAGAGCTGCATGGATCTTGAAGTCGATCAGGATCCCTTTCTTCATCGATTCTGAGAAAAAAGAAGCTAATTCGTCCAGAGCGACCAGGTGAGTGGTGATGTCTTCCTCCACAACTCCACCTCCGGGACCGGACTTGGTGGCATTCTCTGCGAGAAAAAGGTGCGTCATTTCATCAGTCATCCCCGCCGAGGTGGGCGATGACAAAAGAGGAATCATTTCAGGACAAACGTAGCCCGTCTCTTCCAAAAGCTCCCTGCGAGCAGTGTCTGCGAGCGATTCTCCCGCGAATTCTGGCTCGTCGCCCACCAGTCCGGCGCAGATCTCTAGGACCCGAGCCTGCATCGGTCTCCGGTATTGTTCTACAAGGATCACCTCGCGCTCGGGCGTCAGGGCGAGCACCCCCACGACTGAGGTCGCATTCGGACGCGTGGCGAACTCCCAGTCGTCGATTTCACGCAGTGAGAGGTAGCGTCCTTCAAAATGAGAAATTATTTTCATAAAGAAAGCCTACTCGCCTAAGATTCGATGGCAATTCTCCGTAGTCTCATTTAGAGATAATGGACCGCAGCATGACAGGCGAAGATTTTGACATTCAGGTGAGCTTTCGCCACCGCATCCGCTTTACCCGAGGAGCTTTCTCTTCTGGGAATGATCTCCTGTCCGGTCTCCTAGAGACTCGGGGGCATAGCAAGGCGCTCGTTTTTATTGAAAATGGGATCCGTGAGCACTTTCCGCAGCTGGAAGGGGAGATTCAAGACTACTTTTCCGATCTTTCAGGAATCCGCCTCACGGGAGTCGAATGGCTCGCAGGAGCTGAGGAAGCGAAGCGGGACGACCAAGTTTACCAACAGGCGATGGCTGCCATCGAGCGTCACCACATTGACCGGCATTCCTACATCTTCGTGATTGGTGGGGGAGCTTTCCTTGATGTCATCGGCTACGCTGCCGCGACCGGTCATCGCGGAGTGCGTCTTGTGCGCTTTCCTACCACCACGCTCTCGCAAGACGATAGTGGGGTGGGGGTGAAGAATGGCATCAATGCCTTCGGCAAAAAGAACTTCATCGGCTCCTTCGCTGTCCCCTACGCGGTCGTGAACGATTTTCAGTTCCTCCACACCCAGCCTGAGCTGACTCGTCGAGCCGGCTTGATCGAGGCTGTCAAAGTGGCCCTCGTGAGAGACGGTGAATTTTTCGCTTGGATGGAATCGAACGTCGAAAAGCTCCGCTCGCTCGACGAACCGACTCTCGAAGAAGCGGTCCAGCGCTCCGCCGTTCACCATGCACGGCACATCGCGCTCGGCGGTGATCCCTTCGAACTCGGGAACAGCCGTCCGCTCGACTACGGCCACTGGGCCGCGCACAAGCTAGAGCAACTCACCGATTTTGCGCTCAGCCATGGCGAAGCTGTCTCTGTCGGAGTGGCTCTCGACACTCTTTATGCCGCCAAGATTGGCCTCCTTCCGGAAAAGGAAGCCGAGCGCTTGCTGCGCGTCATCGAGGGGCTCGATCTCCCGCTCTGGCATGAAGCGCTCGAACTCCGCGATGACAATGGCCGCCGCCGCGTCTTCAATGGCCTTGAAGAATTCCGCGAACATCTCGGCGGAGAGCTCACCGTGCTCCTTCTTAAATCTCTCGGCACCGGATTCGATGCGCACGAGATCGATGAAGCGACATGGGATCAATGTGCGGAAGAACTCAAGGAGCGCGCCTGCGCCACCGCGTGATGAAACGTGTCGCAGTTCTTAATGTCGTCGGTCTCTGTAAGCGAGACCTTGCCGAGATGCCGCGCCTGAAAGCTTGGTCAGAAAAGCGACCCGTCCAGAGCTTCAAGCCCGCCTTTCCTGCCGTCACCTGCACCGCGCAAAGTTCCTATCTCACCGGCCGACCCGTCGGGGAGCACGGTATCGTGGGAAATGGCTGGTATGACAGGAACGCCGCTGAGGTGAAGTTTTGGAAGCAAAGCAACCATCTTGTAAAAGGCGAAAAGGTCTGGGAGAACCAAGACTTCACCTGCGCCAAGATGTTCTGGTGGTATAACATGTATTCCACCGCGGATTTCTCTGCCACGCCGCGCCCGCTTTATCCGGCGGATGGCCGGAAGTTTTTCGACATCCACACTCAGCCCATGGAGATGCGAGAAGCGATCAAGGCCGACTTGGGTGACTTTCCCTTTCCCTCCTTCTGGGGCCCGAAGGCGGGGATTCCCTCGTCGGATTGGATCGCTAAGTCCGCCCGCTGGATCGAGGAAAAGGAACAGCCCGGGCTCAATCTCGTCTACCTCCCGCACCTCGATTACGGACTCCAGAAGTTCGGCCCCGGCGCGCCGGAAATGGCGGCCGAATATTCCGCCATCGATGACGTCACTTGTGATCTCATCGATTTCCTCGAATCCCAAGGTGTCGAAGTCCTCGTCCTCTCCGAGTACGGCATTTCAAAGGTCTCGAAAGCCGTCCATCTCAACCGCGTCTTCCGCGAAAAAGGCTGGATTCAGATCAAAGACGAACTCGGTCTCGAGACGCTCGATTGCGGGGGCTGCCAGGCTTTCGCCGTCGCCGATCACCAAGTCGCGCATGTTTACATCAATGATCCCGCCATTGAAAAAGAAGTCCGTAAAGTCGTGCTCGCCACCGACGGAGTAGAATCGATCCGCGAGGCCGATGACCTCTGGGGCCCCGGTGCTGCCATCGGTAAAGAGCGGGGAGGGGATTTCGTCGCCGTTTCGGACGCTGACGCCTGGTTCACTTATTACTACTGGATCGATGACGCCAAAGCGCCCGACTTCGCCCGCTGCATCGATATCCACCGCAAGCCCGGCTACGATCCGGTAGAGCTCTTCCTCGACCCCGAGATCAAGTTTCCCATCGCCAAGATTGGCAGCTTCCTCATCAAGAAGAAGCTCGGCTTCCGCGGCCTCATGGACGTCATCCCGCTCGACGCAAACTTAGTAAAAGGCTCCCACGGTCGCGATGACGTTCCCGCATACGAACAACCCATAGCCATCGGCCCCGGAGCAGAAACTGTCGCTTCCGCCGAAGCTGTCTTCCACTGGATCAGAGCTGCCTCATTGTAGCGTCGCTGACCCTCAAAGTAGGATAAGCGTCCCGCCTGGCTCCAGAGTCAGAGTTCAAATCCCCACATCCAGCGGATTCACCACTCCCAGTCCGTTTGCCCCAGCGCCACATGGGGAAAAATCCACCGTCTCCATCCCGCAGACATCCTTAAAAAAGAAGACCAAGGCATTGAGCGCCTGTTTCTGAGTGGCGAAGGCCTTTTTCTCCTTCACGA
>JBDMZE010000001.1:0-99781 GCA_039769075.1 Akkermansiaceae bacterium
CCGAGTCCCAGCAGATCCTCCCCTTCACCCACGGCACCGATGGAGCCTTCGCAGCTCTCCTTCTTGACCAACGGGACAAGTAAACTATTCTAATGCAAATGAAGATCCTCGTCGCGCTCCCCCTCCTTGCCGCGCTCCTTAGCTCCTGCGGACCCGTCGCCACCACTGGCGGCTCAAGCAATGGCTACCTCACCGCCTTCCGCACCGCCGCTGCTCCTCAAGACGAAGAACCCCTCCACGCACGTGGATTTTGGGATGGCGATGGAGAAGAAGGCCCTTCATCGATCACGATCATGCGGGACGAGCAAAAGGCCTACTTCTATAAGGGTAAGCAACTCGTTGGCATGAGCCCCATCGCCACCGGAAAGTCAACCCACACCACTCCCGCCGGAAGCTTCGAAATCTCTCAAAAGAGCCCTGATCATAAATCCTCCCTCTACGGCGTCATCCGCGACACCACTACCGGAGAAGTGGTCAATGGCGATGCCGACACCCGAAAGCACCGCGCCAAGGCCGGACAGGTTTTTGAAAATGCTCCCATGCCTTACTTCATGCGCTTCAATGGCGGCATCGGCATGCATGTCGGCCACCTCCCAGGCTACGCCGCCTCTCACGGATGTGTCCGCATGCCCGAGCCCATGGCCAAGAAATTCTTTGAAAACGTGAAGATCGGCACTCCCGTAATCGTCAAATAATTCCATGTCACGCGTCCTCGTTCTCACCCTCGTTGGCCCGGATCGATCCGGTCTTGTCCAAGATCTTGCCGATATCGTCGAGCGCCACGGTGGGAACTGGCTCGAGAGCCGCATGGCAAAACTCTCCGGCCAATTCGCGGGAATCCTCCGCGTCGAATGCCCCGCTGAATCCGCCAAAGCGCTCGAAGCCGAGCTCGCCGAATTCAAAAACCTCCACCTCACCCTCGTCCCTGAAGACCCCACCGATGCTGCAGAAGGAAAAGTGATCTCGCTCGAAATCGTCGGACATGATCAGCTCGGCATCGTCAAGCGCATCGCCTCCACCCTTTCCGCACACGGCGCAAACGTCGAAGAACTCGAGACCTCGCTCGAATCCGCGCCCATGGCGGGACATCTTCTTTTCCGCACCTCTGGAAAGGTTCGCCTTGCGCCCGATTCCGATGCCGCAGATCTCATTAATGCGCTCGAAGAACTTGGTCCTGATCTCACCGTGGATCTTTCCTAGGTGATGCGCATCGATATCCTAACCCTCTTCCCCGAGATCGCCATCGCGCCGCTCAGCGAGAGCATGATGAAGCGCGCGCAAGAAGCCGAGATCGTAGAAATCCACGCGCATAATCTCCGCGACTGGGCCACCGATAGGCATCGGAAAACCGACGACGCCCTCTGCGGCGGCGGCCAAGGAATGCTCCTCAAGCCCGAGCCCATCTTCGCCGCCATCGAGGAACTCCGTTCGGAGAATTCGCAAGTCATCCTCCTCACTCCGCAGGGAAAAGTCTTTAAGCAAGAGATCGCCCGCGAACTCTCCTCCGCCGAGCACCTCATCTTCCTCGCCGGCCATTACGAGGGCGTCGACCACCGCGTCATTGACGAACTCGTCGATCTTGAACTCTCTATCGGCGACTACATTTTGACCAATGGCGCCATCGCCGCCGCCGTCGTCACTGATGCCATCGTCCGCCTCCTCCCCGGAGCCCTCGGTGATGCCCGCTCCTCGGAAGAAGAATCCTTTTCCGATCCCAATCTCCTCGAAGCTCCCGCCTATACCAAGCCAAACGACTTCCGCGGCCTCAAAGTCCCCGACGTCCTCCTCTCCGGCCACCACCTAAAAATCGAAGCCTGGAAAAAGGAACAAGCCCTCGCGCGAACGAAGGCCAACCGGCCAGATCTTCTTCAATAAGGAGAGCGGGTTTTCAACCCGTTCACGGAACCCCTGCTCCCCACCGAAGCAACGAGGAAAGCGGGTCTCCAACCCGCTTCGAAGGAAGGGCCTCGAAGATGGGCTTCCTTCTTAATTAAAACTACGGCGGACACGTGGTTGAGGGAAAGGGGTTTGAAACCCCTTCTCCATAGGCTGCAACCTACTCCTCAAGCTTCAACATCGCCTCCGCGAAGCGCTCTCCGAGAAGCAACTGGCTCTTGGCATCAAAGTGAGTCCCCTCATCCCAAGTCGTCAGGCCCTCTGCCGACACCATTCCGCCCGCTGGGTCTGCCTCGCTCGCCTTCCGGATCGCGGTGCGGACTTTGTCTCGCTTGCCATTATCGAACACTTGTCCCAACACGATGGGGAGCTTGGCCTCTCCCGTGTCTTCACGCAGACGAGCGATCAATTCCGCCAACCTCTCCTGATGCACCTCGGCCTTCGCCTTCGAGTCCGACTCTCCTTGATGCCAGATCAAGCCACGAAGCGTCGCGCTGTGTCCGTCCTTCTTCAGAGCCGCACGCGCCACTTTGATCGTCTCGATAAAATTCCGGTAAAGCGGCCCTTGAGTCTCCGGCTTCCCCTTTTCGCCCGGTTTCCAATCGGCCCTTAAACTCGTTCCCCCCTTCGATCCCTTGATCAGCGCGAAGCGCTTCCCCGGCTGCGCCTTTGAGAGAGCCGAAACAAAGCCAAGCTCGGGCCCAAAGGTCGGAGAAGGAAGCCCGCCCTTATATTTCGGAGCGATACTATAACCCGGCCCCAGCGCCTTCCAGCCCTCTGACGATTTCAGTGGGTTCCCATAATAAATCAGCGACTTCTCAGAAGGCTTCCGCTGCTCTTTTGTTAAATGAACGACCTTCCCCCGCCCATCCATGTTCGATTGGCCCGCGAGAAGGTAGAGCTCAAATTCATCCGCCTGGGCAGACAGAAAAAGAAGGAAGGAAATAAGGATACTTTTCATAAAATCTAAAATTGAGGTGCTCACGACCCTACTTATCTTTCACTGCAGCATCTTGTTCGGCAGGTTGTGATGCTGTTGATTCATTTTTAGATCTCAAGCAAGCCATCAATATCAGGCTCTTCAATAATCTTCCCATTGTTCTTTCTGATCTCCGCATACATGAGAGCGGCAGCCTCTTTGATCTTCATGTCATGGGGCGCGTCTTCGATCACAACCACTATCCGACGATATTCTTGGCTCTGCGCCTCCTCCAGTGACATTCCCCACATTGCCTGCAGTTGATCATCATTCAGTCTCCCTTCCTCAACATCTTCTTCGGTAATTCCGTCCAATTCGGCATTCCGCTCGACTCCATCCAGCACCCATGTCTGGTCATTCACTCTAGTGATAAAGTAAGCAATATGACCCGAGTGATACATGTCCTCCGACCAGAAGCCCGATGCGACGAGATTCCAGTCTTGGGGCTCAGGTGTCGGTCTGTATCTTTCAAGCACGTCGTCCGAACTAGCGTTGAGGTTGTTGTGTATCTTCATGTGTTCAATGTCTTCGCCGAACGATGAGGCCTGCCACCCGCTACTGCGGGCGCACCTCCGATTCTGGCTTAGATTCCGATTCGGCCTCCAGCTTCGACTCCGGAGCGGTAGCGGGTTGGTCAGCGCCGCCTTGTTCTGCTGGCTGGTCATCTGGTGCTTGAAGTCTTTGAGGAAATACTATTTGTGCCCAGATGGGCTTGTGGTCGGATAAAGGCTTCTCCAGTTCGATTATACCTCCGTCTGTTGCCTGGGTGCCAGACAGGTTTTTGTACAAAATGTGATCGATTACACCGAGATTCTTTTTGGGGTTCTGGGCGTTGTATGTAAATTCCTTGGAGAGATCAATCTTCAGATCGTCCCACGTTGGTCTAAATCCTGCCCCCTCGACCGTTTCCATGGCAGCGTCGCCAATGTTGTTGTTGTAATCGCCAACGACAATAACCCTCTCAGTTGCCTCCTCAGGTAGAACCTTGGTCGCAAGGCTATGCGCATGGCCATCATTTGCGCCCGACTTGCAGATATGCAGCGAGTAAAATGTGAATGAAGCCCCGGCAATCGTAGTTGTCGCTCTGACAACCGATGCGGGATTCCAGCCGCGGCCCGTGAGCGTGTATTCTTCGGAACCTTCTAACGGCGTCCTGCTGAGAATCGATTTGTATTTGTCCTTGTGATTTGCAGATGAAACCTTGCCTACATAGCTGTGCTCCATTTCCAGAACTTTGCCCACGCGATCGGTCCAGTCGCCATCTGGAACTTCATTGAACCCCACGATGTCCAAGTTGTATGGTTTGAACATCTCCCCAACTTGTTCGGGGGTTGTGCTTCTGCCGAACTCAATATTATAGCTGGCAACACGAACATTTATGGCCTCATCTTCCCTTGGGCTAGCGAAAGAGTCTTTGAAACTGATCTGTCTCCGATCACCGTGCTGTATGTGATCGCTGTCGATGCAGTGCAACTCTAGGTCAGCGGAAGCTTCGGTGAGCTTCATATCGACCCAACCATGCGCATGGCCTTTACCAAAATAATAACTGACTGCCGGTTGGTTAATGAGATGGAGATGGTCCAGTCGATCATGCTGCCACTCATGCGTGTGACCATAGAAATAGGCCTTGGCATGTTTTCGTTCGGCAAGAAGTTTCAATAGCGATGACCCATCAGGCATGCCCTTGATGGGACGCACGCCGCGGCTGGGAACTGGGTTGAAGTGACCAAAGATTAGGGCCGGCTTATCCGCTCGCTCGTCGAGTTGTTTGGCGAGCCAGTCCAACTGTTGGTCTCCCAGGATTCCCTTTCTCCCTGAATCCAAAAGGACTAGGTTCGCATGCGGCAGCTCAATCACTCCCGCCTGAATGCCCATCTGCTCTTTCTTCAGGAACGGGAGTAATTTCCACAAGTTCTCACGATTGTCGTGATTGCCAATCGTGACATGAACGGTGATGCCCGCAGCACGAATCGGCTCAACAAGCCTGAGGAACTCTTTGTACTCGGCTTCTCTACCATTGCTAAGAGCACAGTCGCCGTTGATGATCAGGTGAGCCGGCCGAGGATTGAGTGCGATTACGCTCTTGGCCGACTCTACAAGGCAATTTGCTATATGCACGCTTTCGTGCTCGCCCTCCTTGACGGGCGAGCCAGGCCACTTCGTCCCCGGGTAAACACAATCTGGATCGGCACTGATGTGCGTATCCGCAAGCAAAGCAACTCGGTTCTGGTCCAACCCAGCACGTTCGCTATCCGCGGCGGCGACTAACGCACGAGAGTTCAGCATCGCCGTGCCACCAAGAGCGAGCGAGCCCTTGATGAATTGACGACGAGTGATCGGTGGAAGAATGATTGGCATGTCGAAGCTCCCTTATGGTCTAAAGTCTAGGGTGCACTACTGTTCATATTCTATTGGTCGGTCGAAGAGCAGGACAAGATGGCGCATTCGATTTCTAGGCAGAACGTCAGAGTGCTGCCACAGGCTGCCTGAGGTCGCACTCCGATCTCAAGGTTGATGGTGGAATTGTCATGGCGCTTTCGACTCGCGGCGGGCAGCCTGTTGGTAGCCACGACTTGTTATCCCCAGCTGTGGGTTGCGTGGTGTGATTCTGGAGCCGAACATAATCTCAGACTTCGAACCAGAATATATAAATGGTAAGGGTTCCGTCTCCATTGTCGACGTAGCCGACACGCATATAGTCAGCGCCGACTTCGTCCTCGCCGCCTATGAGCGTGCGCTTGTCGGCGTCCCACCAAGCGTCATCGATCCAGTCTACCCTGAATTCGTATCCATTCTGAGTGAACTCTGACGTGTCCACTCTCGAAGTATCAAATACTTCGTCGATGCCCTTCACCCTGACGGTAAACTTGCTCCACATCGCCGCATCCATTCCAGGCCCATAGCGTAGATGCTCATCGCTTACCACCAGGCCGGGGCGAAGGCACATCATCTCTCGGCGTGAGTCAAAATCGCTCAGCTGTCTGTTCACGAAATAGACTATTCCGGCAACTACCAAGATGGCTACCACGCCAACAATGGTGCCCGCAATTAAGCAGCCGGACTTGATGCTTTTTTGTCTGCCTTGGTTGTTCGACATGCAGGTAATTTTATTGGGATAACAGTGTTTATTCGTAGAACGATTTCTACTCTAGGAAGAGTATCATCCGCTCCTAGTTCAGGGAAACACTTTCTTAATCGCGCTCAACATCAATCGCTTAGATGACTATCCTTAGTAAATCGTGACTATTGAACACCTTTAAAGACAAAGAGGGAAGACACCCTTGTTAGTAGCGGTTTAGGTTTCTTAAAAGTCGTCATCAGTGAAATTTTCACGAAGACGATGGATAGCCTTTGTAGTATCTTTCGAAGGACTTCATCGCAGCTTCGAATTTTTCTAGGCGCAGCTCGCTCAGCCCTCGGTGGTAGACGAACCAGCCGAGCCATTCGGTTCGGACAAAGTCTCTGCCTTCCATTGTCTTGTCGACACGCTTGAACACCTTGAGCGCATCCTCCCATTGTCCTTTCTTCATCGCGTCAGTGGCCTCATTCCTCGCTCGCCTTACCCAGTCGGGGACGCTGGCAGCTTGGACCGGACTTGAAAGAATGAGGAGCAAGAGAAGGAGGCGGGAAAAAGTGATCATCGAAGTAAGGAACGCCACTCGACTCTCATTCCTTTGACAGTTTTCCTAAATCAACAGCAGCACCAAAAGTCATCGCCTTCCTGATAGCCTGGTTCCTCGGCAGCGGCTCTCACTTTTTCCCTCCCTCCCGGGCTTCCCACGGCTGAGAGGAGAACTGCGTCTCGCCAACGGGTGCCGAACTCAGGGTAGCCTGCGATCGGTCGGTCACGGCAAATCCCGCCGACGCGCTTTGGGCTGATTTCGAAAAACCCGTGAAGCTCGATTCCCTGCGCGAGAAGCTCGGAGGCGATCACTTTTCCATTCGGCCCTGCGCCCGCAATGACGATGCCGCGCTCTTTAACTTCAGCGAGATTTGCGAGCGCACGAGCCTTGAGGATGAGCATCTCGCGCTGCCCGTAGCGCGGGTGCGTTCTCGTCAAACGATCCGGGCGGTCCGTCCATTGATAAAGTGCTTCGCTGACTTTTCCAAAACGCCTCCCCTGATGAAGAAGGCGGAGCCAGAGGCTATAGTCTTCCGCGAGGCCATCGTCTTGGTAAGCACCCGCTTCAAGAAGCGTCTCCCTAGCCATGATGACGGTGGGTTGGACCACGGGACTCTCGATAAAGCGCTCACGGGACACCTTTTCAGGATCGGTGAGGCCATTCACCCAATCGACATAGCGCTGCATGCCATCACCCAGCGCGCCGACGAGCTCGATCCCACAGCTCGCAACATCGCACTCGCCTGACAACAGAGGCACCATTGTCTTCTCAAGACGCTCCGGATCACAACGATCGTCAGAATCCATCCGTGCGAGCTATTTTCCTCTGCTGAGACGAATTCCCTCGTTCAGCGCATCCAGCAAGCAGCCTTCCTCTCCAAGATCCACTACCCTCACCCGATCATCCTGCAGTCCACAAACTTCCTCTCTTACCGCTGAGGGACAACCGTTTAACAAAAAAATCACTTCTAGAGATTTCCACGATTGTCCTAAAATATCAGCCAAAGCAAAACAAGCGCGGTTCGCCCCTGGACCCACCGGAAAAATGACTGAAATTTCCGGCTTCATTCCTGTAAACCTTGTGCCCATAAGGAACCATCCGCCTCTACGACGATCACCAATGGACGGCAGCAGACCTCGCAATCGTAGTCTAATTGTGATCCGAAATCCTCTGGAGCAACCTCCGAGACCTCAAACCATTCATGGCAGGTAGGACACTGAATCATAGAAGTCGTAGAAGAATTGCTTGCATAATCGATAGAACCCCAATCTGTTGCGATCGAGAAGCTGTGTCAGCCACGGCTGAACAGAATCCTCGGTAACAACGAGGCCCCCTTAAACAAACCAAATACTGAAACAATGAAACTCAAAACAATCGCAATTCTCGCCACTGGCGCTGTCTTCCTCACTTCTTGTAAGGAAACTGTCGAAGGAGTCAAAGCAGACGCCGAAAAAGCAGCCGAAGCTACTAAAGAAGCCGCTGGTAATGCCGCTGATTCCGCTAAGGATGCTGCCGCTGGTGCTGCTGATTCCGCCAAGGATGCTGCTGCGGGTGCTGTCGAAGGTGCCAAGGACGCTGCCGCCGGTGCTGCTGATGCTGTCAAGGACGCTGCTACTGATAAAGTAGAAACTGCTAAGGACGCTGCTGCCGACGCCCTCAAGAAGGTCGCTGAGCCTGCTGCGCAAGCAGCATCGAGGGGGTCAGAAGCGCCCATGCGAGGGCGAGGATTTTTGGTGTGGTGTTTTTCATAACGGGATCAATTTAACAAACTGCTCCCACCCTTGTGTCAAATCTCTGTCAAAAGAATAGAAATCACTCAGAGCATCCCACACTCTGACTCGGCCTGCTCCCTCAGCGAGGCAGAAAAGAAAAATCTCAGCCAGTGGATCAAAAAAGACGCTAAGTATCAGGAGCACTGGGCTCAGCAGATACTCCAGCGCCCCTCTGTTCCAAAAGGTGGAGTTAGCGCTATCGGCGCATTCCTACGGCGAGACCAACCCCTTCGGCTTCACCGCCGCGAAGGACCCCTTCCACGTCCATGACTTCCACGCCACCGCGCTGCATCTCATGGGGATTGAGCACAAGAAGCTCACTTATAAATATAAAAGGAGGAACTTCAGACTGACCGATGTGCACGGGCATGTCGTGAAGAAGGTTCTCGCCTAGACGCAAAAAAGCGGCTCATCCCGATGGGAGGAATCACTTCTCGAGAAATTTAAATTTCAGAGAAACTAGCGCTTACGGCGAAGAAGGCCGAGAAGTGCGAGTGAACCGAGAAGGGCTGTGGATGGCTCAGGAACAGCAGTTACCGAAAGAGACGATACTTCAACTCCGTCACCAAGGCCATTGACGTTGACGGTAAACCCAACCTCTAAGGTGTCTCCTGCAGTCACAGCAACATCAACAAACGTGTGTCCGACGTCCGTTCCCGCATTTACATTTCCATTGGCAAGGGACGCCTCATTCACCACGACTTCGACAGGTGCAGCGCTATTTATAGAATAGAACCAAGTAATGCCCTCAGTTGAAGAATTGAAAGAGTCAGCTCCGATACTTAAAGCTCCCCCTATTATCTGAACTAATCCCGTGTCCGCGATCGTGATACCCAAGCTAGTCACTGTTCCATCACCACCCCAGTCTTGCACGCGCATGACACCACCTGTTGTGATGAACTCATTCGTGCTTCCATCACTGGATGGAACAGGGAAACTCAGTGTCCAATTGGCGCCACTAATAGGAGAAGCGTCGATTGGATCGGATCCGCTGGTGTCATGGGTCGAACCTTGACCATCAACAGAAAAGTCTGCTGAATAAATTGAGATCGCAGCATTCGTAAATGACGCGAAAGAAAAACTGGCAAGTATGCCTAGAGATTGGACGTTAATTTTCATGTCTACCTCAGTGAAGCAGCTGCTGAACCAAGTGTCTATTTAATTTTACGTGACATTATTGACATCTCCAGCTGGGGCTTGCGGCTCCCTCTCTCCCCCGCTAGAACCCCGCCATGCCTGTCTATGTCGTCACCGGTTCCGATGAGGGAAAAGTCTCCGAGGAAGCTTCCAAGCTCTTTGAGAAACTCAAGCCTGAGGGGAGCGATGAGTTCACCAATGAAATCATCGAGGGTACGGCGGATCACGCCGAGCACGCCTTCGAGCTGGCCAGCCAAGCAGTGGAAGGACTTCAGACGCTGGGATTTTTCGGCGGAGCGAAGGTGGTTTGGCTCAAAGGAGCTTCTTTCATGGCGAGCGACCGCACCAGTGAGGCCGAGCGGGCGAAGTCGGGGGTGGAAAATATTCTCGAGACGCTGAAGGCGGGTTTGCCTGAGGAGGTGACCTTTCTCTTGAGCGCGACTGGGATCGATAAGCGCCGCGCTTTTTATAAGTGGCTCAAGGCGAATGCTGAGCTGATAACTTACGATAAGATCGATGTCTCACGCGAGGGTTGGGAAGATCAGGTCGCGGTGATGGTAGAGCGGGGAGCGAGGGATAAGGGCCTGATTTTCGCGCACGATGCGCTCGACCTTTTCGTGCAACTCGCGGGCGAGGAGACCCGCCAGATCAGCAACGAGCTCGAAAAACTGGATCTCTTTTTAGGAAAAGAGCGCCGCGAAGTGACCCTAGATGATGTGCAAACAATGGTGCCACTGAGCCGAAAAGGTGTCATTTGGGAGATTTCTCGAGCCATCGAGGCGCGTCGGCCGACCCGGGCCATCGAACTGATTGACCAGCAGCTCACGAAGAATGAGAGTGCCATCGCCCTTGTAAAAGCGGCCATCATTCCCACGGTGCGAAATCTTTTCTTTGCCAAACTCACCGAACCTTATGGATCGATCAACCGGGCACCGAAGGGAATTCTCGCGGTGCTGCCGAAGAAGAAGGACGGCGGGATTAATACTTGGGGATTGAAGATGGCGGCGAAAGGCGCTCGTGGCTTTACGCTGCCTCAGCTTCAGCGCGGGCTGGAGTGCTGCCTCAATGCCGACAAAGCCCTCGTGACCACCGGGCAAGACCACCGCATGATCCTGCACCGGCTCGTGGTGGAGCTTTGTGCGTAGCTAATTAGGGATTCCGGCCTCCTCATTTTTCGGATAGCCTTCTCGCGATGCGCTTACTCTTTCTTCTCGCTGCCAGTTCTTTCCTGGTCAGCTGCGCCCCACATGTAGCACCGACGCCGGAACAGGCTGCCGCTCATGCTGCCATCGACACGGTGAAACCACTTCCACCGATCAAGGCACTGATCACGGTCCGGAATCTCAGCGGGCGTGACATCATGGTCGGCGTGCGGGGGCCGGAGACCCAGATGATTTCTATCCCGATGAAGGCCAAGCGCACGATCTCGCTCCCTCCCGGAACTTACAAATGGGCCGCTACCGCAGAAAAAACGGAGACGCAGGTCGGGAACAAGGCCTTCGAGGCCGGGCAACAATATGTCTGGGACTTTAATCTCGATTAAAGTGATTTTTCGTTCGCTTTGATCCTCTTTCACCATTTGATTCCTGCCTGTGACCGAATTGCACGAAGCCCAGATCCAGGATGGCTCCTTTGAGTTTCTGGCGATCTTTCTGGAAGGACTGCCCTTTATCTTCCTCGGAACGATTGTGAGTGGATTTTTGGGGACTTATCTTCCGCGCAATGCCTTCGAGCGCTTCCTGCCGAAGAACCGGACATTGGCGATTTTTGTCAGTGGTTTTTTGGGCGCGGTCTTCCCGGTTTGTGAATGCGCAGTGGTTCCTGTGATCCGTCGCTTAGTAAAAAATGGTCTCCCGGTTTCCTGTGCGCTGACTTACATGCTGGCGGCTCCCATTTTCAGTCCGGTGACGGCGATCAGCACTTATAAAGCGTTTAATAATTCTTATCAGATAGCGGGATCACGCATGATGATGGGCTGGCTCATCGCAGTCGCGGTCGGTCTCGTGATGGCGCGAATCGCGCACAAGCACTTCCTCAAGCCCTCCGCAATCGGAGACGGGAATGAGCACAAGCACCCGCGCACGCTGGCGGCAGCAATGAATAATTCGCTGCGCGACTTCATGGACGTGGGGCTCTACTTTACGATCGGAGTCATCCTTACCGCTCTTCTGAAAACGACGGTAATCGATCCCACGTCCGACTTTTGGAAAGGGCTTGCTGAAAACTCCTTCGTAGCCACTCCGGCAATGATGGTGCTGGCCTTTATCTTGAGCCTTTGCTCGACCTCGGACGCCTTCATCGCGGCGAACATCGGCAATTTCAAATATGCCCCGAAGCTTGCCTTCATGGTCCTCGGCCCGATGATGGATGCGAAGCTAATCTTCCTCTACTCGACGGTCTTCCGCTGGAAATTCATCCTCTGCTTATTCATCGGGCTCTTCTTCGCAACTTGGGGACTCTCGCTGGCTTTCGAGCATGGCATCGGTTCTTACGAAGGCTTTATGGATTCCTATTGGGGAAGTGAAAAGGAGGTGGCTCCGTGAGCGCGCTGCACACGAGACTCTTCGGCCTCCTCGGCTCCATCTGGGGCTTGGTCCTTCTCTATTTCTACCACTCGATGCGGCTGAAGGATTATCTCGCACCAGACTTCCACATCTTAGTGCTCATCGGCGGGATCGGGATCATCATCCTAGGCGTCTTTTCCATCATCAATCCCAGCTCGGAGGAAGCTTGCGGACACAATCATAGCCACGATCACGATCATCATGAGCATGAGCATGACCACGAACATCACGATGACTGCGCTGACTGCTCTCATGAGCATGAAGGTCACGGCCCGGGGATCACGTATGCGCTCACGCTGCTCCCGCTAATGGGCGCGCTTTACTTCACACAGGACCGCCTTTCAGCCATCGGTATCGCGAAGAAGGGCCTCTACGAAACCCCGACACTTTCCGCTCCGAAAAATGCGCCGCCTTTCACCCGCGAGGATTTAGAAAAACGGGTTCCCAAGAATGCCGACGGTGAATTTCAGCTCTCACTCGTGACGGCCTATTATGTGGCAGGCGACCGTGAGGTAGAGTCGATATTCGATGGCTTGCCCGTCGAGTTCGAAGGCCGAATCGTGGAGGAAAAAGTAAACAATGAATCCGGCCTGCGCCGCCGGATCTACCGCTCCATCATCAGCTGCTGCGCTGCCGATATGTCCGTGGTCGGAATTCCTCTCGAGTTCGAGGCTCCCAGCAACGACCCTCCGAATGACAGCTGGGTGAAGGCAAGCGGCACGCTCACCTTTGAAGATATCAACGGCGACCGGGCCCCTCTTTTAAAAGTTAAGAAGGTGGCCACTGCCGAAGAACCTTATTCTGAATTCCTTCTCCGCCAATAAGATGTCCTCTCCCCTTTCTCCGCTTCGTGACGAACTTCTCGGCACCGTGCTCGGCTCTGCGGAAGCGGTCGACCTTCTCCTGACTGCTCTTCTCGCAAAAGGTCACGCCCTTGTCACCGGGCCTCCGGGAATTGGAAAAACGACCCTCGCTCAGACTCTCGCGACCTCGCTGAGTGGTGCTTTTAAAAGAGTGCAGTTCACCCCCGATCTCCTGCCTTCAGATATTCTCGGCTACAATCTCTGCCAACCTCAGACGGGTGAGTTCACCTTCATCGCGGGACCGGTCTTTGCGAACCTCATGCTGGCCGATGAGATCAACCGTGCCTCGCCTCGAACGCAATCCTCACTTCTTGAAGCGATGAATGAACGCCAAGTGACGATCGATGGCGAGACGCGTCCCCTCCCCGATCCCTTCATGGTGGTGGCGACGCAGAATGACTCTTCCACGACCGGCACCTTCCCCCTCCCCGAACCGCAGCTCGACCGCTTTCTCCTCTCGATCCCGATGAGTCTGCCAGATGACGCGACGCAGCTCTCGATCCTGCGCTTCCACAGTGAGCAGCGGGAGACGAAAAAAGGGAGTGCCATTTTATCGCTCGAAGAACTCCGCTCGCTTCAAAATGCCACCGCAGCGATCCCGGTTTCGGACACCCTTCAGCGCTATCTTTTAAGCCTCTGCCAAGCAGTGCGCACGGTGCTGGGAAATGATCACGCAGTCTCGACGCGAGCGACACTGGCCCTGCAGCGAGCAGCTCAGGCGACGGCAGTATTAGACGGCCAGGACGCGGTCCATCCGGATCATGTGCAATCGGTCTTCGCCCACGTACTGCGCCACCGCCTGCTCTCCGAGGATACCCCTGATCCAGAGAACCTTCTCCTCTCTGCGCTGGAACAGACTCCCGTGCCTTGATTCTTCGGCAAGCCCGCGCTATCCTCATGCCCGGTGGCCGCATTCTTTCGCATTCTCAAAAACTTCATCGTGACAGTCATGGTCATCGCGGTGATTGGGATGATCGGCGGCATCATTTATCTCAACCAGATCGGTTTCCCCGGTAAATATGGCGAGTGGGTGCGCACGGAGCTGAAAGAACGCGGCCTGCAGATCGAGTTCCAGTCGCTGCGCTTCAGCCCGCGCCACGGACTCATCGCTACCGAGGCAGAGTTTTTTGCCCAACCCGGCGACGAGCATCCGGCACTCACGGCAGATTATATTTCGATCGATATCGATAAATCCTTCGCAATCCGGGGCAAGTTCGAGCTGCGCGATATTAAGATCATCGGCGGCACAACTTATCTCCCGATGCAAGAGGGCGATGAGGTGCTCAAGGCGGAGGACATCAATGCCACGATTTTCATCCAAGAAGACCAGCGCATCCGGGTGCGGGATGCCACCGGGATGATCGAGGGAGTAAACATCAAGCTCACCGCTGACCTAAAACTTCCGAAGCGCGATGAGATCAAGCCTCCTGAAGAACGTGGCCGTAGTGACCATATTCTCCGCGCCATTCTCAAAGAACTGGAGCGCTGGAAAATCCCAGCCGACTCTCCGCCCGAGCTCACCTTTGTCCTCCGTGGTGACCTTGCCGATCCAGGAGGCATCCACACTGAATTCGATCTGGAAGCGAACGACCTAGTGCGGAATGACTACGCGCTTGGGACTTTTTCCCTGCACGGCGATCTCCGCTCGCAGCTCGTCACGATCGACCGCATCTTGCTTGCCGATGACACCGGCGAAGCCGAGGGACAGGCCGACTGGGACCTTCTTAAAAAGAGCGGTCGTTTTGATCTCTCCTCCAATCTCAGAATTAAAGATTTCCTCAAATCCTGCTTCGGGATCGAAGTGATGACGAAGCTCGATCAGGAAGAATCGCCCGACATCAAAGTGGAAGGCACCATTTTTCAACGAGACGATCAGTCGATCTCGGTCAAGGCGATGGGCCAGGCATTCATCGGCCCCTTCCGCTTCCTTGACACGACCTACACCGGCCTCACCAGTGACTTTTCGTGGCACGATGGCGACCTTTTCCTGCAGGACCTCAACATGAAGCACGAAAAAGGAGCGATCACTGGCGACTTCCTGATGAAGGGCGATGACATCCGCTACCGGCTGCGCTCGAATCTCCCGCTCACTGCTTTTTCCCCGGTCATCGTGGAGGATAGCACGACGGAGAAACTCCTCTCGCGCTTCCTATTTATGGATGACTCAGTCCTCGCTCTTGAGGTCGAAGGCCGGATGAAGCGTAGCGACAAGCGCAAGTGGTCCGCAAGTGGAAGAGTGCACAGCACCGCGCTGAGCTACCGCGATATCTCGATGCACCAGCTACGCTCGAACTTCGAAATCACGGAGGAAAAAATCGAATTCTCGCAAGTGGAAGCGATCATTAATGATGACGCGGAAGAAGTTCGCCGTCGCTATGGAGGGAGCACTTCACAGCCGATATTGACGGATCTAATCAACATCGACCGCAAGTCCAGGGTCACCACCGTGAGTAACCTGCGGGGAACCTTCTGGCCCTCGCCCATCGTGCGAGCCTTCGCACCAAAGGTCGCCACGCACCTTGCTAAGAATTACCGCTTCCACGAGCCGCCTACCCTCACTCTCAATGGTGCCTTCACCGGGAAAAGGGAACAACCTCAGGACACCACCTTTAATCTTATGATCCGCACCAAAGGGAAGACCGACTACCCTTTCTTAGGACGCATCTTGCCCACCACTCAGATGCGGGCAGATGTCACGATGCGTGGGCTCGATCTCGAGATCGACCGTCTCGCCTTTGCAACGCTGGAGGGCGTCACGGGAGGAAGAGTCACCGTGCACATCGATCCACAGATGACGCGCTACCAGGGCGAGATGCAGTTCGACCGCATCTCTTTCCCGGAGCTCTCGAAGGTCTACAAATTTGATAATGTCGAGCAGGGCACGCTTGCGGGAAAGATCACCTTTTCAGGCGGCGGTGGGAATATCCGAAACTTCAATGCGCGCGGCTCCATTGGACTCAAGCAAGGCAACCTCGTCTCGCTTCCGGTGCTTGGCCCTCTCTCGCCCCTCATGGCCGGAGTCCTGGGTAACAAGCGAGCGGGCTACGAGCGGGCGAAGGATGCTTCCGCTAGCTTCATCGTAAAAGATGGAGTCTGGCAATCGGAGGATATCGTGGCCGAATCCTCGAGCGTCGTGCTCACTGGAGATGGCTGGATCGATCTCGCGACGAAGAAAATGGACATGACAATCCGCGTCAATGCGCGCGGCTTGCTCGGAATCATCGCCATTCCCCTAACGCCTTTTAAAGGGCTCTTCCAGTTCAGAGGAACCGGCCTGTTTACCGATTCGAATTGGGAAATGTCACCCTTCACGAAACCGCGAAATGGCACCGGCGATGTCATCTTTGAAAAGCCGCGGAGATGATGAGGGAAGTTACTCCTTCGTCCAGATGCGCGTGTTGAGATCGAGTTCCTCGACAATACTGAAGCAGCTCCAGAGCTGGAAAATGAGTTCCTTGGTCTGCTCCCGGCTTCCGGCAGCTTGCTTAAGATCACCCTCGAACCAATTCTCGGAACTCGGGATCGCGAGCCAGATGTTGCTATCGTGGAAACCCGTCTTGAGACCATCCCCCACTCTCTTACGGAGAGCGATGAGACGCTCCTGCATCGCGGGGGTGAGAATGTAGCGGGTCTCCACCGCATCCGCACCGCGCACGACGAAGAGTTTTTCAAACTCGGGATTCTCCATGCGCTGGAGATTCCCGCCCAATTTTTGGAGCTTCTTCCCAAGAAAACCAAAGTGCCGCTCGGCCACATCTGGCATCACGGTGACGGGGCTACGGAACTCCTTGTGAAAATCAGCGGTAAAAAGAATTCCCTGAAAAAGAGTGCGCCACTCGGTCTTGGTATGCCCCTTCGAGTCCGTCCGGGTGTGCCTAGTCTCGGCATGGACCTCAGAAAGCATCAGCGAAGTGTCACCGATATCCCCATGGATGAGATCTTCGCAGCTGTAGCGATCTGGGCTCCGTCCAAAAAGTCCCGACTCATTGAAGACGGCTTCGGGGATTCCCTGCTCGGGAACGTAGTTCATCGTGGGCTCTACCTTCTTCACCAACTTAGCAATGAAGCCCACCTTGAACATCGTGCGATAGCGCGCGGCTCCTTTGCCAAAGTAGATATGATTGATAACGAGAAGCCCGGTCACCGCTGCGATCACCCCGATGATGATCCACGCAGGGCTTTTAGTGAGCAGCGTGATCAAAAGCCCCACGCCTAAGGCCGCCCCGAGCGTGATGAATATCCGCTTCGTGCCCTCCGCCCGCATGGTGAGGATTTCTTGGCGCACCCGCTCAAGAGCTTCAGTCTCACTCGCGAGCGACTCTAAGGCATGATCGACATCCCACTTCATGATAAATTGACGTTGATCGATTCACGCTCGGCGGAACGGCTCTCGAACCAATCGGCCCGCTCGAAGTTGAAGGCGTTGGCGAAGATATTTCCGGGGAAACTTTCCACCCCCTGATTCCACTCCGTGACCGCTGCATTATAGGCGCGCCGGGAGGCTGAGATCTGGCTCTCTACCTCGGTAAGATTCCGCTGAAGATTCAGAAATTGTGCCCCTGCTTTAAGATCAGGATAGTCTTCCGCAATGGCGAGCAGCCTACCCACACCCGCGCCGACGGCTTCCTCGCTTTCAAAACGCTCCCGTGAACCCGGTGCCGCCTGTCGAGCTGCCACGACGGCTTCAAGGACTTCCTTTTCATGCGTGGCGTAGCCCTTCACCGACTCCACTAGATTCGGAATGAGATCCCAGCGCTTCTTCAGCTGAATATCGATTGATGAAAAGGCATGCCGCATCGCATTTCGCCGCGAAATAAAGCCATTGTAAATGATGACGACGACCAAGAGGACGATCACCACTCCGATTAAAATTCCCCACATGAAGATAGACTAAAAAATGCAACATCATCACGCCATTACAAAGAACAAGAGATCTTACAAAAGCCGTGCTATCATCCGGCCGGAAAATGAAAAATCCTCTCATCGCCCTCTACCTCATCATTCTTCATGCAGCCCTGGGCCTCGTTCTTTGGAAAAGTGACTTCCTCGCCAGACTCGACATCGACAAGCAACCCGAGCATACCAAGCTCTACCACCGGATGGTCTCCTACCACCGCAGCATGGACCCGCACATTCCTGAGGGAGCTACCATTTTCATCGGCGACAGCCTGACGCAGGCTCTTCCTGTCAGCGCGATCGCCACACCTGCCTTCAACTACGGGATTGGAAATGAAACCACATACGGCGTCCTGCAGCGAATCCCCCACTACAAATCCCTCGGGCTCGCCGACTCGATCGTTCTCGCGATCGGAATCAATGACATGCGCTATCGCTCGAATATCGAGATCCTGAAAAACTATCGTCAGATTCTCGATCTCCTCCCACTTCAAACTCCTATTTTTATCAATAGCGTCCTTCCCATCGCCAAGGGTGGCAGGATCGGAGCAAACAACGAACGAATCTCGGCCCTCAATAAAGAACTGGAAACCCTCGCTGAGTCTCAAAACAATATCACCTTCATCAACTCTACCCCTGCTCTGGGTGATTCAGCAGGCCATCTCATCGAGAATTATCACCGTGGAGACGGGGTCCATCTCAGTGATCGCGGGAATGCCATCTGGATTAAGACACTGCAATCCTGTCGGCGAAAAAACACGAAGTAGTTATGAGGTCAAGGCCCTACAAAGAGCCGTTCTATTTCTTGCGAAACTCGGTGATAAGAGGCTCAAGATCACGGCTGGGCTTTTTCCCAACTGAGTTTACGTAGAAGCTTGCTCGAGAGGTATCGAGAAGCCACTTAAGGCGGGTGAGAGCCTGTTCGGATTGCGGGTCATTTAGATCCGAAAACCAAAAAATGGTGTCGGCTTTTTGAACAATCAAGAGGTCCTCCATCGCAATCATGCTGGCGTCTGGCTTGATCCCTGTCGGCTTGATCGCCCACTGCAGAGCACAGCCATTGACCTCGCGATAGCGGGGCGCACTGAAGTCTTTTTCAATCTCTTCTTTAAGCGGCTTCAAGAAATTGGTCATGCTACCGGAGGCATCGAGAATGACTCCAAGGATTTCACTCTCGAAGTTCATATCAGCCACGGTGCCTGATTTCTTGCCGTCTTTTTTAATGGGTTCCTCTCCCCGGAGCGCACGGAGGAGGACATCACGGGATTTGACAACATCTGCGAGAAGCTTCTGCTCGGGAGCATCTCCCGTCAGCTCGTAGGGTTGCTCAAAGCCCACTGTTATTTGCTGGCCGAAATATGCGAGTGTCATCTCCTCAAGTTGAGCTTCAAATTCTTCAATTTCTTTTTCGAGTTTTTCGATGAGGCGCTCGTCATGGCTATCTTTGGAAAAGGCGGTATCCCGGCGACCCTCACTTTGCTCGAGTTTCCGGGTGATCGCTTTCGTGCGGGACACAAAGCGCTCGTTCAGCTCGGCCTCGGCGGAATCGTCCCCTCTTTTTTGGCGGCGGCTCTTCTTATGGTCGGCAGGTGGCGCAAGCTGGAGAAAGCGCTCGGCTTGAAGCTCCTCCCACATTTTTACGATGCGGCGGTCCTCGCCAGAGGGAAGGTGTTCGCTCTCAAGCTGCTTCCGGCGAGTGTCCTTATCAATCGCCATCATGCGCAGAGTGCGCTCGAGATGGGAGAAGAAGCGGAGGTGAAATAGCGCCTCGGTGCGCAGCGCGCTCTTTTCCGGGAGGAGGTCTTCTGGGGTGGCATCTGCGGGGAGCTTCGCCCTAGCATCGGTGATGCTTTTTTTGACGACTTCCTCGCGCTTGAGATAAGCGGCCCGGACGTCATCAAAGGTCACCTCATCTGACAGAGCTACGCTGACGGGCAGCGAGAAGAGAAGGAGAAGAAAAAGACAACGGAGTGCATTCATGCGGTGAGACTATCAGCACCCTGCTCACTTTTCAAACACTAGGAACTTTCGGGCCACGAAGTTAACCAAGGCGGAAGAGACAACGAACGAAAGATGGGCCACGATAGTGGGCACGTTGATCGTTTTTATGAGCCAGAGAGGCAGGAATTCTCCAAGCGAAAAGCTGAGAAAAGAGACGAGGGTAAAAAGAATCAATTCCTTCTTCGGAGAGTGCCGCCCCGGAGTAAAAACCAGCCAACGATTAAGGGCATAGGCCGCGAAGTTCGAAGGCAGGAAAGCTACTAAATGCAGGAAGAACATATTTCTCATCCGCAGTCCCGACGAAAGCTCCTGGTCAAATGATCCGGGAAAAAGAAGCTGCCCGCAATAGGCGACGGCCAAAAAGACAAGGACCGAGAGGACCCCGCAGACGCCATATTTCCCAAACTGAATCAGGAAAGGCGTCTCGCGGCTCAGGAGAGTTTCTTTAAATCCGCGCTCCCTAAAAAACTCCCACGTTTTGGTGAGTTCACGAGCGATCATGCACGAAGAGAATCGTAAGGATCGATCCGTGCAAGAACAGCCTTCTGCGCGTGGAGACGATTTTCAGCCTGCTGAAAAATGGTATCGGAGTGAAGCTCGAGAATCTCCGCGGTAATCTCCTTTTCGCGGTAAGCCGGGAGGCAGTGGAGGACGACGTGGCCGGAGGCGGCATGCGAGAGAAGCTCGGCATTGACTTGGAAGTCGCCAAAAAGCGCTTCCTTTTCAAGCTGACCTTCCTGACCCATCGAGAGCCAGACATCGGTATTGATGACGTCGGCATCCTTGACCGCTTCGGCAGGATCGCTGGTGAAGCTGATATTGGGCGCATTGAGGTGCCTCACGTATTCTTTAGACGGAAGGCAAGAGGCAGGAGCAGCGATCACAAGCTCGAAGCCGAGATACTTCGCAGCCCACATCCAAGAGCGCGACATGTTATTATCGCCATCGCCGATGAAGACGATTTTTTTACCGCTCCAGCCCCCACATTTCTCACGGATCGTGAGGAGGTCAGCTAGGATTTGGCAGGGATGCTCGTTATCAGTGAGAGCATTGATGGTGGGAATGTGGGAATGGTGGGCAAAATCAACCACGTCCTGTTGGTCAAAGGTCCGAATGACCGCGCCGTGGACCATGCGACCAAGGACCCGCGCGGTGTCCTTGATGGGCTCCCCACGACCAAGCTGAATATCGTCTTTGGAAAGGAACATGACATTTCCGCCCAGCTCGCGAATGCCGACTTCAAAGGAGACGCGGGTGCGGGTGGAAGGTTTTGTGAAAATGATGGCCCAAGTCTGACCCGCAAGTGGTTGGACTTTGTGGGCACCGCGGTTTGCCTTCATCTCGACAGCGAGATCGATGAGAAATTCGAGTTGCTGAGCGCTGGATTCTTCGATGGATAGCAGGTGCATATGACAAATAGGAAAATATGAGTCTAAACGATACGTCGCTTTTGTTCAAGGTTTGTCTTTTAGGCCCATTTTTTCCCTACCCACACGCTCGTCTGGGATTAGGGTCACTTCAGATAGTTATGAGAAACTTTTTCATTTTAAGCATACTTGCTACTTCTCTTCCCTACGCCAAAGTCATCACGGTGAGCGAAAGCGGGCACGAGATGCGCTATGAGGTCTCTTGCGAAGAATTGGAATGCCATCCTACGGATGGAGGCGTCGCCCACGCGATCAGAATCGCTGATCAGAAGACGAGCGCACGCACTCTGGAGCACGCCGCGGCCTTGACAGAAGGTAGCGGAAATCAATTCGATCTCGTTCTCTATCCCGTTGACACAAAGCCCAATAAAATAAACCGCCGTATCGCGACCCGCAGCATCCTAGCGGAACTCGCCCCCGGAACTGATACCGAGGAGATTGGGATTGCAGCGGGAGCGCTCTCCGCGAGCATCCCGGACTATGCGCCGAATTTTCTGATTCTGGACTTCGCAAATGCGGGCGACTCCCTTTCCCTACTCACCCTCGTCCGTAGTGCCCCCGGTGTCATCAGCGCTGACCCGCTTCTTGCAAAGTCACGCCTCAAGCGACTGATCCCAGATGATCCGCGCCTCTCATACGCAAACTCGAACCAGCGCTACCAATGGCATTTGAAAAACACCGGACAAAATGGAGGAATCTCCGGGATCGATGCCAACATCGAATCCGTCTGGGATAACTATCTGGGAAATGGGGTCCTCATTGGAATTGTTGATGACGGCCTTGAAGTCTCCCATCCGGACCTCACCGAAAATACGAATACCGCAATCGACTACGATTGGAATGACTCGACCCCAAATGATCCCACTCCACAAAACACCTTCGATGACCACGGGACCGCTTGCGCCGGAGTAGCCGCTGCCCGAGGAAATAATGGCGTAGGCGGCTCTGGTGCCGCACCCCGCGCCACTCTAGTGGGGCTCCGCCTAATTGCAGGAAGCGTCACTGATGCCGATGAAGCAGAAGCGATGAGTTGGCGGAGCGACCTGATCCAGATCAAAAGCAACAGCTGGGGTCCCTTCGATGGGCAGGGCACCTTGGACGACTCGGGTCCTCTTGTGAAAGCCGCATTCAGGAACTCCGTCATGAACGGACGCGGTGGCTTGGGAACGATCCACGTCTGGGCGGCAGGAAATGGCTACTCGGATGACAATGTGAACTACGATGGCTATGCCTCTTCGATTTATACAATCGCGGCCGGAGCCGTCACAGACACTGGCAGGCGCTCGAACTATTCGGAGCCCGGCGCATCCAAGCTCATCTCCGCACCCTCCGATGGAGGAGGCCAAGGAATTACGACCACCACCCTGACTGCCAGTGGGAGTTACACCGATGACTTTGGCGGCACCTCCTCAGCGACCCCGCTTGTCTCGGGAGTGTGCGCTCTTATTTTAGAGGCTAATCCCAATCTAGGCTGGAGAGACGTGCAGGAGATCCTGATCCAGTCAGCGGTGAAGGTGCGCCCGAACGATTCAGGATGGAGAACAAATGCAGCCGGCATTGATTTCAACCACGAGTTTGGTGCTGGAATGATTGACGCAGCCGCCGCCGTCAACCTCGCCACCGACTGGGAGAACCTCGAAGCCCAAGAAAGTATTGGCAGGGCGAGCGGAACTCTCAATGCCACGATTCCTGACAACTCCCCCACAGGAACCAGCCACACCTTTGACCTCACCACAGATCCTCTCTTACGGGTTGAACATGTCACTCTCACGGCAAATATCACTCACCCGAATCGAGGTCACCTCACAATTTCTCTCACCTCGCCCGGCGGCACCGAGAGTTTCCTCAGTGTGCCGCACAGTGTTTCGGGTGCGAACTTTTCAAACTGGAAGATGATGACCGTCCATAACTGGGGGGAGGATTCCCAAGGAATCTGGACACTCAAAGTCACCGACAGCTCTTCCGGCCAGAGCGGAAGGCTGAGCAATGCCACCCTGGAAGTCTTTGGCTCGGCCGCTGCCGTGATCACCGCCTCCCCAGTCTTCAGCCATGACACCACTACCGATGGAAATGTCGAAAGCCCCTTCCGCTTTAATCTCCGGGCTAGTAATGCCACCACGAGCTACAGCGCGACCGGCCTCCCCGCGGGACTTTCCCTCAACGAGACGACCGGCCTGATTACGGGCGTTCCGACAACCGAGGGGGCATTTTCGGTAAATATCACCGCAACAAATATCATCGGCACCACCAATGGTTCGCTCACGATCAACGTCGGTCCCCGCATCCCTATCCCGCCATTAATTACCGGCTCTCTAACGACAACCGGCATCATGGGATTACCTTTCAGGTTTCAAATCGAGTCGACCAATAGCCCCACTTCCTACGCCGTCACAAATCTTCCCGAGGGACTCACCTTAAATCCTACCTCAGGTTTCATCTCCGGAACACCGACTACTCTGGGCAGCACATTGGTCACGATTACCGTGACCAATCCAGACGGAAGCGACACCGCGGACCTGGTCATTCTGGTGATCAAACCCGGATCTGATTCGGTATCGATGGCTCTCGACACCATTGACGTTATTTATGAAACATCCGGCACGGCAACCTGGGCTCTCACCGAAGCTCTTGGTGAGGACGGTGACGCGCTTGTCACTCCCCCGCTGAACGACAGTGAAAATGCCAGCTTCTCCGCCGAATTCACAGGACCGGGCTTGGTGAAATTCTCATGGATGATTTCCAGCGAGGCCAGTTTCGATGCTCTACGGGTGGAGATCGACGGAGTTCAAAATGCCTCTATTAGCGGAAGCCGTCCTTGGCAAGAAACTGCGGTCATCATTCCTGCCGGTCAGCATCTTGTGAGCTGGACCTATGAAAAAGATGGCAGTGAAAGCGAGGGTCAGGATCGAGCATGGGTAGATGCGCTGTCATTTACTGTCGGAGACTTCTCCCGGCCCCTTGGGGACGCGCTGGATTATCCCGGCCTGAGGTGGCGGGCCAGTGGAAATGACCTCGGATGGAGTGGCCAAGTTTTCGTCACTGAGGATGGCGAAGACGCGGCGCAGGCCGGGGTGATCGGAGACAACGCCGAGTCTGTTCTGGAAGTGGATCTCGAGGGGCCTGGGGTCTTCTTCTTTTCGTATCGCGTCGAGTCAGAAAAGGACTACGACTTCCTTACCTTCACCATTGATGGCGCTGAAGAGTTTTCAGAAAGCGGCACGGTCAGCTGGACCCGCAAATCCCTCCTGATTCCCGAAGGAATGCACACCCTCAGCTGGCGATATCAAAAGGATGGAAGCCAAGCCGAGGGGTCCGACACCGCGTGGCTCGATCAGGTGTTATGGCTTCCTCAAGGCTCCAGCCGCTACCAGCAGTGGGTTAACCTCTACTTCTCACCCGATCAACAAGCCGATCCCAACTTCGGCGGTCAAGGGGGAGACCCCGATGGCGACGGTCGCGGGAATCTTGATGAATATGCCCTCGGCTCCGAGCCTCTCGTGGCAAATCCCTATATCACTCCTGACACTTCAATTATCGGGAATGAAATGACCTTCGATTATATTGTGGACACTCTCCAAGATGATCTCATTTATGAAGCCGAAACCTCCTCTGACCTCACAAACTGGGAGGTCGTCCCGAGCGATGTCCGTTTTTATGCTGGCTCCCGAGAATACCGCCGAGTGACCCAGCCGCTTGGAACCGAAGCGCTCTTCTTGCGCTACGCGATTTCCCTCAAGCCGTAAGCACAGCGGGCCGCAAATCACTTGCGGCATCGAGCTCCTTCCGCCAGCTTCGCTGAAACAATTCTCTCATGGCAAAACCAAGTATCGAATTCTACAACTCCGCTGTCGACGCCGTCCAAGCGGGTGATCTTCCTCTCGCGCTCAAGTCAGTCGAGGACTCTCTCACCGAAGCACCCAACGACGCCCAGACCTGGCAGCTCTATGCCGTCATCCTCAATGCGATGGGCGAGACCGAGAAGGCCGAGAAGGCCCTCGCTAAGACCAAGGAATTCGGACTCAGCGAGATCGATGAACTTCTCATGAAAGCCGCCGACGCCGCAGGTCAGGGGAAAATGGGTGCTGCCATCACGCACTACGAAGACGCGCTAGAGATTGATCAAACCCGCTCGGAGATCTACACCAGCTACGCCCTCGCTCTCATGGAGGAAAAGTATGGCGATGACGCGATCGAAGCCGCGACCAAAGCCGTCGAACTCGCCCCTGATGATCCTTTTGCCCAATATACCAAGGGCCGGATTCTCCGACTCGGTGGAAAGCAAGCCGAGGCTCTCGAAGCCCTCACCGCGGCAACCGAACTGGATCCCAATCTTGTCCTCGCCGCCTACGAGCGCGGCATGATCCTCGCCGAAACAGGTGAGCTTCAGGATGCGCTTCAATGTTTCGAAAAAGTTCTCGAAGATCACCCCGAAGACGAGAACGCAGCCGAAGCCAAGGCCTACATCATTTCGAAAATTGAAGAAGACAAAGCGTAATCCAAAACCGCTACTTCTTAAGCTGCACGCAGAGCAAGCGGTCTTGACCTCTCATCAGGAGATGGCCATTTGAAAGAGCGAGGTTACTCCAGTAATTAAGGTCTTTCTTATTCTCAAGATCAGAGCCGAAGATGTTCGCCTCAGCGAGCAACTTAAAGCCCTTCGGTGACGGACCTACAAGACGGAGTGTGCCTTTTTCCCCGTCTTGGATAATCAGCATGCCATCGGCATAGATCGAGCTCCCGCGACCCATGAAGGGCTCGTTCCCCGTGCTCCATAATTCTTTGCCATCGAGATCAAAACAGACAAGGCCACCCTTCGCTCGCTTCGTCTTGGTCTTATAATTACTATTTTCATTCGCGAGGAAATACAGATGACCATCGATGAGATGGGCGGGATGCACTTGGCTCCCTTTCTTCGTTTCCCAGAGAGTATCGAGTTCATAACTGTCACCCGTCTTTTTAATCGAGAGCATTTTTGAACCACAGTCGTAGCCTCCCGTGGCAAAGATGCGGTTCTCATCGATCTGCTTGGGCGGAGTGATCGGAATACGGTTTTCGTAGAGCGCGGAGGACCAGAGTTTTTTGCCCGTCTTTGGGTCGTAACTGTGAATTCCGCCCTTTGTGGTGATGATCACCACCTGATCTTGGCCGCCAAAATTCATCATCGTAGGCGAGGAATGCGTGTTCCCGACCGGGCCACTCTTCCAAACTTCCTTACCTGTCTGCTTATCGATCCCTACGATGCCGGTCTCTGTTCCAAAAGGCGTGAGGATCAGAATATCACCGGTGATGAGAGCGCATTGCGCATAGCCCCACTTCGGAGTCTCGGCATCTGGATAGCGCTTGTGCATGTCGAGAATCCAGTCCGGCTTATGGGTCTTCCGGTTAATGCGAAAGCTCTGGCCGAAAGAACCGATAAAATAGACCGCATCGTCCTCAACGGTAGGAACAGAACGAGAACCAGGGAAAGACGGCTCACCTTCCGAGGGGTTTTCAAAATGCCACTTCTCCTTACCGGTCGCGAGATCAAGGCAAAGAAGAATGTCCTTCTCCTTCATGACACGATCAACGATGAATACCTCATTACCCACCACCGCGGCTCCACCAAAGCCTTCATGAAGCTCAGCTTCCCAGAGGATCGGAGGGCCGTCTTTGGGGAACTTCTTAAAAAGATCCGTTTCAGCCGAAGTGCCATCACGATCTGGTCCCAAGAAATGGGGCCAACCTGCAGCCTTCAGCGAGGCCAAGGAAAGAGTAAGAGCAAAGAGTGAAGTCAATTTCATCCCCCTCAGCATCGAGAATACAAAGCCACCTCGACAAGGAAAAAGATGTAAGCTCCTCACCTCCCTCCAAGTAACCCTGCCGTGAAATTCCTCCTCCTTTTCCTACTCTGCCTCCAGTCCCTGACCGCCAAGGAACTGCGCTACTCCCCCGCCCCGGCAGACAATCCACTCAAAGGCCTCGTCCCCTACGCCAGCCAGTGGAAAAAAGACCGCTTTCCGCACTCAATGGAATTCGGCTACCTCTCGATGGCGAAACTCATGACCGGGTGGGATCAGTTCGATTGGTCCGAACTCGAAACGAAACTCGAGAAAAGTAAAGCAGGCGGCAAGCAAGTGATCTTCCGCGTCTATCTCGAGTATCCCGGAAAAGACGTCTCCATTTCCGACTTCCTCATTAAAGAAGGGGTCAAAATCACTGAATGGAAAGACGGTAATCAGCAAAACAAAACCCCAGACTACGCCGATCCACGCTTACGAAAAGCGATGACCCAGTTCATCACCGCCCTTGGTAAGAAATACGATGGCGACCCACGCATCGGCTTCATCACAGCTGGGATCCTTGGCATGTGGGGCGAGTGGCACAACTACCCACGCACCGACCTCTTTGCCTCTAGGGAAGTGCAAAAAGAAGTCATGGACGCTTTCGATGCCTCCTTTAATAAAACCCATATCCTCCTCCGCTACCCCGCCGGAAAAGATCACTACCAATACGTCGATAACCGTGACGCAGGCTTCGGCTACCACGATGACTCCTTCGCATGGGCCACCGTGGGGTCTGGAAAAAAAGAAGAAGATTGGTTCTTCCTCCCCTCACTCAAATCCGCCGGGATGACTGACAAGTGGAAGCAATTCCCCATCGGCGGCGAGACCCGTCCCGAGATCTGGAAGACCATCTTCACTGACAAAAAAATCGCTCAAGAAGAAGACTTCCTCAAATGCGTCGAGGCTACCCACGTCAGCTGGCTCATGGACTCCAGCGTCTTTTTAAACGACATCCCCCTCAGTGAGGAGCGCAAGGCCAGGGCCATCGATGCGGTCCAGAAAATGGGCTACGAACTCTTCATTAAAGAAGCCCGCCTCGATGGCTCCAACCTCGTCCTCCAGATCGAGAACCGCGGCGTCGCTCCCTTCTACCACGACTGGCCCGTCGAGCTCCGCTACTCCGCACCCAACATCCGCACCAAACCCCTTTTCCCCGAAGTGAAACTCTCAACCATCCTCCCCGGCAAGCCCACCGAGTGGCGCATCGAGCTCGGCGCAAAAGCGACTCAGTTCCAGCTCCGCATCGTGAACCCAATGAAGGGCGGCGTCCCCCTCCGCTTCGCAAATGAAGAACAGGGAGATGAGTGGTTGCAGGTCACTTTTTAAAAGTTCATCCTCCGCAGTTTTCGAGCGCCTCGATTAATGAATTCACGCATGCCTTCTGAGACTGTTGTGCTGTGTCGATGACGATCTTCTCCCGATGCCACCATTCTTCGGATTCACGATTCTCCACATCCTGCCAGATCGGCAGCTTGAGACCCTCTAGGAATCGTCACATTTCAAGGATCGGCAGGAATTTGATCTCCGGGAGAAGTTCCTTGAGGAGGTGGTAGGAGATCATTTTGGGCGGAGGATAGTCTTCGAAAGTGGGTTTTTGTGGGATTTCAGAAAAGATGACTCTTTCTGGCTGTTTTTGAAGACCTATTTAATGGAGGGTGGGGAGATTGCCTGAGGGAGAATTCCACGCGGCAAAAGCCCCGCGCCCCTTTGCTCTCAGAAGAGACCGACACTTTTCCCCTTTTCTCTTTCTCCAGCTGTTCCATACTTTGCGGGATGAAAAAAATCCTCACTCTGACACTCGCGCTCCCGGGGCTTTTCTCTCCGCTGATGGCTCAGGAAAAAAACCTCTTTTTTGAAGGCTCTGTAGGACCCGGTAAGGGAAAGCACATTGTGCTGGTCTCCGGTGATGAGGAGTATCGCTCTGAGGAGTCGATGCCGATGTTGGCCAAGATCCTTTCTAAAAAGCACGGCTTCGATTGCACCGTCCTCTTTTCCTGGAGCAAGGATGGAAACTATATCGACCCAAATAATGCCGCGGGTGTCGTCGGTTGGGACAAGCTGGATTCAGCGGACCTCATGATCATCGGCACGCGGATGCGCAATGTTGATGAAGCCGGACGGGCGCACATGGTCAAGTATCTCAATGCGGGTAAGCCCGTAGCAGGTTTCCGGACTGCGACCCACGCCTTTAAGGGCAAAGAGGGCTTTGGCAACATCAGCCAAAATGACTGGGGCTTAAAAATTCTCGGGGAAAAGTGGGTGAACCATCACGGCAAGCACAAGGGGCAGGGAGCTCGTGGTATTGCTGAGAAAGGCAACGAGAAGCACGCCGTTCTGAATGGCGTGAAGAATCCTTACGGCCCTTCTGATGTTTATGGAGTGGTCCACCTCACGAAGGGCGACACGATTCTGCTGCGCGGCGAGGTCACCGAGACGCTCGCTCCGGATTCTCCAGGAGTGAAGGGAAAACAAAACGAACCCATGATGCCTCTCGCATGGATGCACACCTACACCGCTCCCGATGGCAAAACGACAGGCGAAGCTTTCTGCACCACAATGGGTGCTTCGGTTGATTTTCTCGATGAGTCGCTCCGCCGCTTGCTTGTGAATGCGAGCTACTCGCTTCTGGAATTGAAAGTTCCTGAGACGGCTGATGTCGCTTTTGTAGATCCTTTTTACCCAAGCTTCTACGGCTTCTGGAATGGCGGGAACGCTAAGATTTGGAAAGAGCGCGCGCTTGTCGCGGAGGACTTCGGGATGGGTAAGGTGACAGAGACTTTGGACCCTAAGGGAACGCCCGCTTGGCCACATCGCCCCGCTCGAAAGTAGGGATCAGGCTCTGGATTTTGCAGGGAGTTCTATCCGCAGATTAAGAGGATTTCCGCAGATTTTTTTAAACCCTGATTCTTCGGCATCGAGAGAGAAGGATTTGATTTTATGAATTGGCATCGTTTTCTCGGAGAGTGGAAGGAGGCTGCGGAGGCTCAAGGCTTCGCGGTGGAGCTTTTACTGGAACGCGGAGGCTATCCGATTTTCGCCTGCTCAAAGGGGTCGGCTGCGCTGCCAACGGTTTATCTCTCGTCGGGAGTGCATGGCGATGAACCTGCGGGGCCACAGGCGCTGCTTTCACTGCTGAGGGCGGGATTTTTCGACGAGCGGTTTCGCTGGTTGATCTGTCCTATTTTAAACCCGACTGGGTTAGAAGCTGGGACGCGGGAGACGGTGGATGGGGTTGATATGAACCGCGACTACCGCACCTGCGAATCACCAGAGGCTTGCACGCATATTTCGTGGCTGGAGAAGCAGGAGGCACCGAAGCTCTTCCTCTCGCTGCACGAGGATTGGGAAAGCACCGGGTTCTATTATTACGAAATCAACACGGGGGCCGAGGCTCCTGCATACGAGGAGATTCTCGCAGCAGTTGCTCCTTTTTTCCCACCCGAGCCGGAGGAGGAGATCGATGAGCATCCGGTGACGAAGCCGGGCTGGATCTTTCACCCCGATTCACCCGATATTCCCGAGGGCTGGCCGGAAGCGATCTACCTTTCGCGGAAAGGCTGCCCGCTTTCGCTAACCTTTGAGACGCCGAGTAGTAAAGTGCTCGAAGATCGAATCGGGTGCCATGAGGCTGCGGTGCGCTGTGCGATAGAGAAGTTAGCGCAGTTATAATTCAGGGCCGCTTCTATACTTGCGGAAAGGGACGCAACCCGTGATTCTCGACACATGGAAAATAACGAAATTGCAGAGAGTGTTGTTTGGAAAGGTCGGTCATCGCAGATCGTCAACTTCTGGCCTTTTGTGATCTCGTTGTTGGTCATCGCCGCTTTTATCGGAGGGGCAATCCTTTTCCCCCGCTGGTGATCGGTGCGATCATTCCGCTGGGCTATGCAGGCTGGATCTGGCTGCAGACGCGGGCACGGATCTTCGAGTTCACGAGCGAGCGCATTCGTATCTACGAGGGCGTGCTGAATCAGGACATCGATGAAGTGGAGCTCTACCGGGTAAAAGATACCCGAATTCAAAGACCTTTCTGGCTCCGTCTTTTCGGCCTCTCAACGCTGGTGCTCAACACTTCAGACCGCTCGTGTCCCACCGTAGAACTCAAGGCGATCCGGGATGCTGCCGCAATCCGCGAGAAGCTGCGCAAGCAGGTGGAGATGCTCCGCGATAAGAAGCGAGTCCGCGAAGTGGACTTCGAGGGCGGCGACGACGCTGCCGAAATGGATGATTTTGACATGGCCTAATCTCTTTCTCTCCCCTAGCTTCCGGCCATGCAGAAATGGCTCCCGCTTTTCGTCTTTGTAGTCATCCTAGGTGCGGCTCGCTTACTGGGCACAACCATCGGTGATGTGCCGAACATTCAGCCTTTTGGGGCGCTCTTTTTCTGCGGAATGGCTTTTTATGGAGTGAAGTGGCTCTGGGCTCCCGCTCTCGCTTGGTTCCTCACCTACCCCCTGACCAATGCTCTCAATGGCTACGGCTGGAGCGCTCAACTCCTCGTCCCGGTCCTGGGCTTCGTTGCAATTATCGGACTGGCGAAGTTCTTTAAAGGGAAGTCATTCGGAAAGATCTTCATGGGCTCACTCGGCGCAGCGGTCGTATTTTACCTGCTGACGAATACCTTAAGCTGGGCCTTTGACCCCGGCTACGCCAAGTCGCTCGGTGGCTGGAGCCAAGCGCTCTTCACCGGACTTCCGGGCTTCCCTCCGACGTGGTCGTTTTTCCGTAACTCGCTCATCGCGCAAGCTGTGTTCACTGGTTGTTTCCTCCTCGCTCATGCGAATGTCCCTTCGCTTTTTGCGAGATCTTCAACAAAAGCTCAGGAAGCTTAGATTTTGACGATGGATCGCGGAGTGCTACGCCCAAAGACGGTCTCTTCAGCATCGATACGATCTGGCGGTCTGCAAGTGATCGTGATTTGAGGCCGCAGGAGAAAGCGCGGTAGCTATCGCTCAACGAATCGAGTTCGATAAGAATGCCCAAATAAACCGTCACGCCATCGGTGGTTTCGTCATAAGTTGTCGCGAAAAGACGACCAACCCGGCCATTTCCACCGCTGGGAAAAGAGATCGCACCGCCATTTGCGGGAAAAATCGCATAGCTCAGTCCCGTACCGAGGACCCCTGGCCGACTCAGAACCGGCGTAAGCCTCAAGCCACGGACCGGTGAATCCATCCACCACCGTATCCTGCCCCACTAAATTCTCGGGACCAGTGGTGCAGCCCGCTCCATCGAGAGGAGAGGAACCGAGGCTGATTGGGGCCGCTGAAAGGGAGGCGAGAAGCTTGAAAAGCGAGAATGGAGCTAATTTGAGCAATTTCATGAAAAGTGAGCGATGGAATCGGGTATTGTCTCACCCACTGGCCAAATATCAAACTCACGGAATTGGTTCAGATAAAACTCGGAGAAGTTCGGTCTCGCTCTCAGGCCGCGCCATTTCTACAATTGGCGCAGATGAAACGAGGTAACCGCATCCCAGGCAGCATCCTGCTCGTAACCGCTTTTTACTTAGTCGCAGCACTCAGTGCGGCGATCACGCAGAAGAATTGGGAGTTCCTCAGCTTCAACATTCCCTTTTTTATCATCTTCGTCCTCATCATTGCCTTCATGCACAAGCGTGTGGGTTTCCCAAAGGGACTTCTCTGGTGCCTCTCGATCTGGGGGGCGGCGCACCTCGCAGGTGGGCTCGTGAAACTTCCACAAGGCTGGGCTTACGGGGGAACTGATGCTGTTCTCTACTCTTGGTGGCTCATTCAGGACCGACTAAAGTATGACAACATCATCCAAGCTTACGGCTTTGGCTTGATGACTTGGATCTGCTGGGAAGCGCTCCGCGCAAATATCCACAATCGCTTTGGCCGGAAACTTTATCCCTCATTCGGCCCCATCGCACTCGCCGCGCTCGGCGGAATGGGGCTTGGTGCGATCAATAAAATTATCGAGTTTTTCGCGATGCCAAATGCCGGAGGATACTTCGACGCGGGCTGGGATCTCGTTGCCAACCTGATAGGCTGTATCATCGCGAGTCTGATCATCGCGGTGCGGGGCTAATCCCCTAGCTCCACATTAAATGACGGCCTCAGGGAAAAACTGGATGCATTGAGTCGCATCTTTTCGTGACAGTTTCCCTCAATCCCGGCCACTCCTACCGGATTGAATACAGCCTCGGCGCCCGCATTGCCCTCGTCTCCTCAACCATGAGCCGCCCCGGTGGTGGCGCCATCACCAACATTGAATACCAGACCATCGCCCTCAACAGCACCGCTAAACTCACCGACGGCAAACCACTCGTCATCTCCAAACTTAATGGCTAAGCTCTCAACCTCACCATCAGCAAGGCCAAAGAGTAACACCCCCCTCCGCTCCGATCCAAAGGCGCCTTCAGGGCCCTCCCACCAAAAGCACGTTTAAAAAGACAGATAAATTAAAAAGAACCTCCTTGCCCTGATCTCCTGGCCCTCCTGAGGTTCCCCCATGACCAAAGCTCGTATCCTCATCCCCTCGAAATTTGAGGCTCTTGAAAACGGGATGGCTGGGCGGATGCCGGAACTTTCGATTTATCATGTCACTTCTCGGGTGGTCCATCGGCAGCTTCTTTTCTCGCCCGATGCGAAGGAGGAGTTTCGGAAGTTCATGCGGATGTATGAACGGTTCTCGGGCTGCCGGGTGCGTTATTTTAAAGATGGCGCCGTCTTGGGAAGCCGCTCCTTTGTGGACGGAATCTTTGCGCTACGAAGGAAGCAGTTTGGCACCAAGCGGACCAGCGGGGCACGAATACCACGGGGGTGCGCTCAGTGATCTCGCCGGAGAAATCTGGTCCCTGCGAGACCTGCAGTGCTGACCTGCAGTGCTGACCTGCAGTGCTGACCTGCAGTGCTGACCTGAAAATACCCGAGCCTACAACAAGAATTACCAATACCGATCCTCGGGTGACTCAAGATCCCCCTCCGATGGCTCTTTTCCGAAGCCACGGAGCAAGTTCCCTCAACTTCGAACTCCGGGTCTACATCCCCGAGCTCGCCGATCGCGTCTGGGTAGAGGACAGTATTACCACCGAGATCAACAAGGTGCTCATCCGTGAGAACATCGAAATCCCCTTCCCGTAACAAGACGTCAATATCCGCGAAATCGCAAAGAGTAGCGAGGACGCTTAGCGCCAGATCCAGCGCAGGGTGTCGGGGAAGATCGCGCCGCCGTGCTCGCCATTGTGCCCGCCATCGCCGCCGACGAATTTATAATCGTATTCGCGGAACTTGAGGGAGTTCTCCATCTGGAGATTCGCGAGCCACCAGTTGCCGAATTTATTGTCGAGATCGCCAGAGCCATCTTGGAGGAAGACGCGGATGTCGCGCTTCTCATCCTTCCGCACGAGAGCAGGATAGACGTGACCGCCTTTGATATTGGTAAAGCTGCCGATATGGCTGATCACTTTTTGAAAAAGGTCGGGCCGCTCCCAAGCGACGGTGAAGGCGCAGATGCCGCCGGAGCTGGAGCCACAGATGGCACGCATTTTGGGATCACTGCTGAGCTTCAAAGTCTTCGAAACTTCGGGGAGAATTTCCTTCTCAAGGAACTGGGCATATTTCGAACCAAGCGAGTCGTATTCATTCGCACGGTTGCTCTTTTTCTTGAGCGTGCCCCAGTCTTGGCGGCCTTCGATCTTGTCGGTAAAGAGACCGGGATTGACGAAGATCCCAATAGTGACGGGCATTTCTCCCGCGGCGATGAGATTATCCATCACGGTGCTGGCCTTGAAGGAGCCATTTGGCCCCACGTAGGCATGGCCATCCTGAAAGACCATGACGGCAGCTTCTTTTGAGCCATCGTATTGCGCAGGGACGTAGACGTAGAACTGCCGGAGGGTTCCTTCGTAAATTTTACTCTTCCAGTCGTAGCGAGTGACTTTTCCCTGCGGGACGTCTTTCTTCACCTTGGAGTCGGGCCCGTGGGTGTATTTCGTCTGGCCGGAAGCAAGTAATGGGAGACAGGCGATGAGAAAGAGTGATTTCAGCATTCCTCTCTAAACTCGCTTGGAACCCGCGTCCTTTCTCAAAAAGGTGTTATAATGATGGAGTCCTCTCAGGAGCTTCGTATGAAGCAGGAATGAAGCCCGCTCTTTTACTCTCTCTTTGTCTTCTTGGCTCGCTCGCAGCAGAAACGAAACCTTCCAAAATCATCCCTTTTAAAAAAGTGGGCGACGTTGAGCTCAAGCTACACGTCTTCAATCCCGAGGGCCACAAGGCGAGCGACTCGCGCCCGGCGATTGTCTTTTTCTTCGGAGGCGGCTGGAATGGCGGCTCTCCTAAACAATTCTACCCGCACAGCGAGCATCTCGCCTCGCTGGGCATGGTCGCGATCAGCGCGGAGTATCGCGTCAAATCACGAAACAAGACGACCCCTATGGAATGCGTCAAGGACGGCAACTCCGCGATCCGCTGGGTCCGCTCGCATGCCAAGGAACTCGGAATCAATCCTGACATGATCGCAGCCGGAGGCGGTTCGGCGGGTGGTCACGTGGCAGCGGCGACGGGAACCACGAAGGGGCTTTTTGAAAAAGGCGAGGACCTGAGCGTGAGCGCGCAGCCTGATGCGCTCGTTCTTTTCAACCCTGTCTTCGACAACAGCAAGGAAGGCTACGGATACAGCCGCGTGAAGGCCTACTGGAAAGAGATTTCGCCCCTCCACAACATCGATAAGAATTCGCCTCCAACCGTCGTTTTCTTGGGAACCAAAGACGACTTGATCCCAGCCGCCACGGCAGAAAAATATCGACTCGCCATGGAAAAAGCGGATGTCCGCTGTGACATCCACCTTTACGAAGGAGAGAAGCACGGATTCTTCAATAAGAGCAAATACGAGGAGACGGAAGCAGCGATGGATGAGTTCCTGAAAGAACTGGGATTTCTGAAATAATCTTAAAATGATGCGGAAATTAGAAATAACTTCGCGATTTGTGTCGTTTGTTATTGCGAACGAGTCTCAATAGCGCTTCCTTCTCCCTAACAAAATGTCCTCTCTCGCCCTCGAACTTGAACGTGATTCCGCCCTGACCCTGAGTCAGGCGGCGATCGGTTGTGAGTTCCAAATCAAGCAAGTAGAAGGCGCCGCTTGCCGTCAGCTCCGTGAGATTGGCTTCTGCGAGCAGATGCGGGTGAAAAAAATCACCAATGGGCGGAACATGCTTTGCACTGTCTGCGGCACCCGTCTTGCACTGAGTAAGGATCTCGCCGATCAAATTCAGGTTGTTCGCGTAGTTCCTGCCTGATCCCATTTTTTATGAGTGAGCAGACTTCAGAAGCGAGAGTCGCTTTGGTCGGGCATCCGAATGCTGGGAAAACGACCCTTTTTAATGCCTTCACCGGCCAGCGCCAGAAGGTGGGAAACTACACCGGAGTGACAGTGGAGAAGACGACGGGCGAGTTTTACACCCCCCACGGAGTCCGCTTCGAGGTCATTGATCTCCCCGGCTGCTACTCGCTCGCTCCTAATTCACCGGATGAAATGGTGACGCGGGATGTCCTTCTCGGAGTGCAAGAAGGAGAAGCGACGCCGGACCTCGTGCTCTGCGTGCTCGATGCCTCGAATCTCGAGCGCCACCTTTATCTTCTCCTACAAGTCATCGATCTCGGCTACCCGGTGGTGACTGCGCTCAATAAAATCGATCAAGCAGAAGCGCAGGGCCTCCGACTTGACCCGACGGCGCTTAGCGAGACCTTCGGGGTGCCCTTTGTCCCTCTCTCGGCGCTCACTGAAAAAGGCTTTGTCGCGCTCAAGCAGTCACTTCGCTTTCCTCTCCCCACGGCCCCTGATCGCCACTGGAAGGGATCACATGAACTGGAAGAAGCGCTCACGAATTTAGAAAAGATTACTGGTGAAGCTAAACTCCCCCGCCCTGCCGGACAGGCGCTGCAACTTCTCTCCGATCCCACTTACAGCGAGTCGAGCCACCTTCCGGAAAAAGTCCGATCCACCGCGCAAGAGCAGGGCAGCTTTGAGGCAAATATTTCCCAACTGCGCTCAGAATTTGTCCAACGCGGAGTCGATGCCGGGCTGCGCCGGCCGGATGAAGAGTCGCTGCAGCTGACCGATAAGATCGATGCCTACGCCCTTCACCGCATCGGCGGCTGGGGCATTTTCATCGCGATGATGCTGACTGTCTTTTGGACGATCTTCCGCTTCGCCGAGGTCCCGATGGGCTGGGTCGAGGCGGGCCAGGGCGCGCTAGGAAGCTGGGTAGGGAGCTTTTTCGCAGGGGGAGACTTTCGCGATCTCATCGTCGATGGAATCATCGGCGGCGTGGGCTCGGTAGTCGTCTTTCTCCCGCAGATTCTCCTCCTTTTCTTCTTCATTGGCTTGCTCGAAAGTAGCGGCTACATGACGCGCGCCGCCTATCTGATGGACGGCGTGATGAGCAAGGTCGGACTTTCCGGGAAATCATTTCTCCCCCTCCTCTCCGGCTACGCTTGTGCCATTCCGGGTGTTATGGCGACGCGGAGCATCCCGAGCGCAAAGGAGCGACTGGCGACAATTCTCATCCTCCCGTGGACTTCCTGCACCGCGCGGCTTCCGGTCTATATTCTCCTCATGCCCCTCTTGATGCCAGGTGCCGGTTCTCAGGCACTGCTGCTCTTCGGCATCTATGCCTTGGGGACGCTCACCGCGCTACTCGCGGCGAAGATCCTGCGACCACGGCTCGGGCCGATCGAGCCTGCGCAATTCATGCTGGAGCTTCCGCCTTACCAAAAACCGCAGTGGGGATTTATCCTGCGACAGGTCTTTGAGCGGGCCTTCTCATTTTTAAAAAAAGCGGGAACGATCATTCTTGGAATCTCGATCCTGCTCTGGTTTCTCGAGACTTATCCGAAGTCCGATTCTGATGATCCCGCCGTGCAGCGCGAAGCATCCTTCATGGGAATGGCTGGTCAGGTGATCGAGCCGGTCGTCGAGCCGCTTGGCTGGGATGCCCGGACCGGCACGGCAATGCTCACTTCTTTTGCGGCGCGTGAAGTTTTCGTTTCCTCGCTCGCGATTTCCTACTCGGTCGATGAAGAAGAGGAAGGTGCGGAGGATCGTCTCCGCGATAAACTTGCAAATGCCAAGCGAGCCGATGGAAGCCCCCTCTTCACTCCGCTGACCGCGCTCTCGCTTCTCATATTCTTCATCTACGCGCTGCAATGCCTCCCGACGACGGCGGTCGTGCGCCGTGAGACGAACTCATGGAAATGGGCACTCGGCCAACTCGGCGGGATGACCCTCTTTGCCTACCTCGCCGCACTTGCCGTCTTCCAAATCGGGTCTTTATTCTAACGATGGATTGGCAAACACCAGCAGCAATCGGAGTTGTGCTTCTCGCACTTTTCCTCCTGATCAGGGGAGCGCGAAAGAAAAACAACTGCGGCGGAAGCTGCGGCTGCGGAAAGGATGACTCGCAGGAGAAATCTGTGTAAAAAATCCAATTTCCTAGAAGGGAAATCAGGGTATCTTTAACACAGATTTTGCCGAGCCAGCTGACACGTTCTGATTTTACCGGATGACACAGATTTCTCTATCGATGGCCCCAAACTTGCGCACTTCCAAAGCTGTGCTTTGTTCTCTAGTGAAAATTATCCTCCTTTCTCTCGTTGCTCTCATCTCCGCCTGCTCACTCCCTGCAGAGGACGTCGCCCCGAAATACTCCAACGAAGCTGCCCTTCCAAAAGGCTGGCCGACGCCGGGGCCATACAACGAGGTCTCTGAAAAGGAAATCCCCGCCTACCGAGCAGCCTTCACAGATGGCACAGGCTCCTTTGGTTCTTTCTGGACCCTCTTCAACCATATCAAGAAAAACGACATCCCCATGACTGCTCCAGTCGAGATGGCGATGGAGGAAGAGAATGGCGATATGGAAATGGCCTCAATGGGCTTCCTTTACCAAAACACCGAAGTCGGCAAGACTGGGAAAGATGGTGAAAAGGTGGAAGTCCGTGATGTCCCGAAAGAAAAAGTGCTCAGCTACACCTGGATGGGCGGACGCAGTGATGAGAGCCTCAAGACGGCCAAGGCTGCCTTAGAAAAAGCGCTCGCTGAGAAAAAACTGACGCTGAAAAGTTACCGACTTCTTGGCTACAACGGCCCAGGAACTCCGGTAAAGAATCGGACGCACGAGCTGCAGGCTCTGCTGAAGTAGAAATTTACTCGCGGTAACTTCTGCGCAGCACTTTCCAACCTCCCGACACGCGCTGGAGGTGGTAGGTCCACTCTGGTTCTTCACCGGGATTGAGTTCACCGACGACGATGAGCTTAATCTTCCGTGCGCCATTTTTTGCAGGTTTCAGTTCTTCGACGGTAACGGGCATTTGCGCTCCATCTCCTCTGAGTTCCCATTTACCAGTCTCGTTGATTGCGTCGTCCTCCTCGACGACCCAATGACGCATTTCTTGGTAGCTCCCCTCGAAGACCGGAAGTGATAGGGCGAGGTCTTGAAGCTTAGCGGTAGCGGGATTCGCGATTGGACTGGTATCAATGATCACCTTTTGACCCAGTTCTACGAAGGGCGCTTCGGGAGTCGAACAGCCGATCAGAGTAGGCGCGACAAGAGGAAGAAATTTAATCATTACTCCGGCAGGGTATTCTCCCACTCGTGGAGTTCGAAGCCGGGACTAAGACCGCCGATTTCTTCGAGGAGCTTGGCGCACTCGGATCGCCATTCAGCGTAGTCCGGCGCTTTGTTATCTCCGGCGCTTCTCGGGAAAATGAAATAGGTCGCGGAGACGTCCGAGACGGGGCGATGATAAGGTGTAGAAAGTGAATTAATTTCCTTGGCCAGTCGTAAACTGGCTTCGCCAACTTTGAAGGTAGGTCCACCATCGCCGACGATGGCGGGGAGGATTCGCTTTCCGTGAATGACGCAGACGTAGTCGCCTACATTGGGCCCGTAGGGGTCCTCTCGATCCCTGATAAAGTTCACCGGAATAACCATAAAGGGATCGTGCTCGGCGATGAGAAAGGAGCGCTTTTCCATATCCGCAATACCGGTCTTGAGCATCTTAATGCGGTCCTTGAGCCATGTCTTTCGGGTGGCCGTGGTGGCAGGATCTGCGAGTTCTACGTTGGCCTTCTCAACTCGCTTTTTCCAGCCAGTAGCCATGGGATTTTCGACGTTGCCCGTCTTGGGCCAGCCCCAACTAGTGAAGGGTTGATAATGGGTTGAGTTGACGATCTCATCGGGCATCTGGGCGAGTCGATCGCCATCGGAGCCGTCTGCCACGACATCCATATCGGCCTGCATGAGGAAGACCTTCCGCTTGGTATCAGGATGCTCCATTTGAAGCATCGTCTGGCAGTCGTAGTAGTTGTGCTTACTCAGAAGTTCATCGAGTTTGTGAGCTCCTGATTGAAGACGGTCCGCTTTATTTTGATAGAGGGTGTCGTAGAAATGGGAAACCTTGGCATTTTCCAACAGCTTCGGGAGCCCGGGAAGCATGTCGCTGAGGTAAGGATTGGCAGCGCGGACTTCAGCGACGGTGAGCGCGGCTTTGGGCTGGCGGATAGCGAGGGTGAAATTCGCAGCATAGGAGCCAGGGGTCTCACGCTCTTTCGAAGCGAGATCGCCTTTTTGTAAATCGACGGAGGATTTGAAATCGAAGCCAGAGGAGGTGCGGGCGATATCTGTGCCGTCTTTCAGCTGGTAGTAGCTCCCCTTAGGAATGACGATTTTTTCAACGACGCGGTCTTCGTAGACAATCTTTGTTTCGACCTTGGGCGGGCTCGTTCTCACTGCTGGCTCGAAAGAGAGGCCCAGCTTCCGACGGATTTTTTCCGGATAAGGACTGAGGATCAGGAGACCCAAGACGCAAGCGATACCGGCAAAGAAAATCGCAGCCCAAGGGAAGGAAGGTATAGCGGCGCGGGCGCGCACGCCATCGAGTTCGTAGGGATCAGGTGCTTGTGCCATGGGGATGAGCGGAGAATAGCAGATGAAAAGCGCGGCTCAATTCCGGAAGCTTACTTTTCGCGGACCGCAATGACTCCCTCCTCGGAAAACTTATCTCTCGGTTCCCCAAGCGTCGCAAAACCGCTCCTCAAGGGGCTCTCCGAAGAATAGCTTCAATTCTGTCTTGCCAAAAATCGAAAGATCGCTCAGCTTCCCGCCGACCTCACAGTCGGCGGGGAGTAGCTCAGCTTGGTAGAGCGCTGCGTTTGGGACGCAGATGTCGCAGGTTCGAATCCTGTCTCCCCGACCATCTTTTAAAAAGTGCCCCCTCCGCCGACAGCTCGCTTAACCTTGAGCAGGCCCCTTTTTAGCCTGAGGCCCACCGAGCAAACTCTCCGCATACTGCAAGGTATCGATCTCAGCTGGGATCTTATCCCTCCTGATCGCCTTGATTCTGGGAAAACGAAGCGCCAGTCCCGAGTCGTGACGTTTGCTTTTATTGATTGAATCAAAGGCGATCTCCAACACGATATTCGGAGTCACGGTATGAACCCGGCGAACTTTCCCCAGGGTGTGCTCGTTGAAATGCTCGGTGAGTTCCTCGATCTCGACATCCGTAAGACCGGAATAAGCTTTCCCAATCACCCGCAACTCGCCACTCGCTTCGTCACGGACGGCGAAGGTATAGTCACTCAAAACCTCGGCCCGACGCCCGTGCCCCTGCTGCGCTTTCACCACGACGCAGTCTAAAGTCGGCATCGCCTTTTTCAACTTAAGCCAACTTTTCCCCCGACGTCCGGGCGAGTATAGGCTCGTCGGATCTTTTACAATGAGCCCTTCGTTCCCCGCTACTTTGGCTCGCTTAAAAGCAGTCATAATTTCCTCCGGAGAATCCGCCTGTTCGACCTCGATCAAATCCATCATGGAAGACAGCGGAATTCCTTCGAGCACCTTGCGCCTTTTCTTCAGCGGTGTTTTCAAGAGATCTCGATCCCCGTGGTAGAGGAGATCAAAGGCGACGAAACGAACCGGGATCGCAGCTCCTAAGAAGAGATCACCTTGTGCCTTGGTCCGGCCAAGGCGCTTCTGGAGATCGAAAAAGGTCAGCTTTCTCCCCTCGGCGTAGGCGATCAGCTCACCATCCAGAATGAAGTCATCCGGGAGCGAGCGCACGTCATCTAGGATCTCGGAAAACTCCCCATCGAGCGACCGGAGATCACGGGAGAAAAGAGACACTTCAGTTCCCTTTTTGTGAAGCTGAGCCCGAATGCCATCGTATTTGTGTTCCAGCCACATCGCAGAACTTCCCAGCCGGGCCACGAGGTCTTCCGCCGTCTCCTCGGGCGAAGCGAGCATCACTTTGATAGGGACGAATGGCGTGAGCTTCGCTTTTTCGATTTCTCCTTCGCGCGCAAGAAGCGCCACCTGCCCGAGATCTCCGAGCAGCATATGAGCCTCCCGCACTGCGGCTCCGTTTTGCGAAAATGCCTCGCCTACCGCTTCTTCAAGTAAGCCCTCCCCAGAGCCGATGCGGAGTCCGCCGGTGAGAATTCTCACCAGCGATTCGGATTCTTTCGGGTGAAGGGACGCAAAACTTTCGGCCAAAAGGTCAGATCGCTCAAGCGCGCCCTCCGCCTTCGCCAAACTTTCAAGAAAATCATCTATTTCCTTTAGCGTGCGCCCGTCCGGGGTCACCTCGGCCTCTTCTAAGAGAATCCGGGCAGTCCGCGCCGTCTCGTTCTGGCTATTCGAAATCACCCGATACCGAGCCAGAGGAAGCCCCGATGACTTGAGAAGCGCCTGGCGGATCAATGCCGGTCCGACCTTGAGGTTACGATACTCGTGCCCCCTTCCAAAGGCCCGGCCAGAGAGCCAGGTCGCAGCGAGCGTCAACTCGGCGGGGCTGAGATTTTTTAAATAATTCGCAATCGAGCGAATCTTTTGCAAGCGACCGGAGGACGATTCGACGCTGGAACAGAGTTCCGAAAAATCTCTCAATTCACACTCAGGTCGATCGTGAATTTTTTCCTCACCCGCAGGCTCAGACGCAAGCACATCGAGCTCCATTTGATCATTCCCAAACACCGACCAAGCCTCGATCCCCTGACTCCGCAGTTCGGCCGCGAACTCTCGCGCCGAGCCATGCAGGGTGAGCACCCGCTTCGGATTCACCTTCGCAATCGCCTCCATCAACCCAGGATGATCAGCGTGATCCGAGAGTGGAATGGCAGCATCAGTTTGGTAACGATAATGCGCTCCGCCATTCATGGCCCAGCCAGTCAGCATTGCGGTGCGCTTGTTTTTGATTCCCCGAAGCGCCTTTGATCGCACCGTGTTCGGTGGACAAATGAGCGCGTAGTTCGGCGGGATTTCTTTCTCGTAAATTTCAGGCTCTTTCAGCCGTAACCCAGCCTCTCGGCACGCCTCTGTCATCACTGCCACCGTCTTGTGCTGGAGACAGGAAATCCCATACTTCTCCAGAATCGCGACCGCTTCCTGCGCTTTCCCCAAAGAATAGCCCAAGAGAATCGGGACCTCCCCATCCTCGAAAGCCGATTTCACAAAGTGGACAATTTGATTCTGAATCTCGTCCTCCGGTGGGAAGACATATTTTGGCAGCCCAAAGGTCGTTTCTGTGATAAAGATATCGGCTTCTAAAAACTCAGCCGCTTCCGAAGTCAACCCGGCCCGTGTTTTAAAATCCCCGGTGTAGAGGAGTGTCGCACCATCGCTGAGGCGCGTCACATGGATCATCGCCGACCCCGTGATGTGCCCAGCCGGAAGCAGCACGATTTCAAACCCCCGCTCCTCCCAAGCCTCGCGCAAAGGACGTCCCTCGATCCGCTTTTTCGCAACCCGGAAGCGCTTCTCAACAATCACCGCCGTCTCCGCGCTGCAGAGCATTTTCTCATGCGGCGCGTAGTGATCAAAGTGCGCGTGGGAGACAAAAGCTTTCTCCCGCTTACCATGAGGATCGAGCCAGAGATCCAGCTCCGGCAAATACACCCCTCCTCTGTAGACGACTTCGATCAAGAGTCGTAACTAAGCATCGATTCTCTGGTTTTCAAATCGGCAATATGGAGTAAATATTCCTCGTGCCCCGCCCCCTGTCAGTCACCCCATTTTTTAAGAACCGTGGCTGGCGGCCCTTTCCTTTTCAGAAAGAAACTTGGCAAGCCTACCGCGATGGCAAGTCCGGCCTACTCCACGCGCCCACCGGCTTGGGTAAGACACTCGCGGTCTGGCTAGGACCCGTCGCCGAGGCAATCGAAACGAAAGACACCAAGGGTTGCCGGGTTCTCTGGATCACGCCCCTCCGCGCCCTCGCTCAGGACACCTGGAAATCGCTCAATGAGCCGCTGGGCGATCTCGACCTTAAATTAGAAATCGGCATCCGCACCGGCGACACCAACGCTTATCAAAAGGCGAAGCAGAAAAAAAAACTCCCCTTTTGCCTCATCACCACCCCCGAAAGCCTCTCGCTCTTTCTCACCCACGACAACTTCCGCGAAAATCTCAACGGCCTCACCACCATCGTCGTCGATGAATGGCACGAACTCATCGGCACCAAGCGCGGAGTGCAGACTGAACTCTGCCTCGCCCGCCTGCGCCAATGGTTTCCCGATCTCCGCATCTGGGGACTCTCCGCAACTCTCGGAAATACAGAAGAAGCCAAAGAAGTGCTCCTCGGTAACTCCGCCAAAGATGCCGTCACCATCTCAGGAGCCAAAGTGAAAAAGGTCCACATCAAGACTGTCCTTCCCAAGAACATCAACCGCTTCCCCTGGTCCGGCCACATCGGCACGCAGCTGGTTCCGCAAGTCGCTAAAATTCTCGCGAAAGACGAAACCACCCTTCTCTTCACCAACACCCGTTCACAAACCGAGATCTGGTTTCAGCAACTCGTGGAGCACCGACCGCAGTGGAAGGACGAACTCGCAATGCACCACGGATCGCTCGATCAGGACGAGCGAAAAATCGTCGAGGAACGCCTCCGCGACGGCAGCATCCGCTGCGTCGTCTGCACATCATCGCTCGATCTCGGTGTCGATTTCTCTCCTGTCTCTCAAGTCATCCAAATCGGGAGTCCTAAAGGTGTCGCCCGCCTCATGCAGCGCGCCGGCCGCTCTGGTCACAGCCCCGGCGGAGTCTCGAAGCTTTACTGCGTCCCCAGCAACGCGCTCGAACTCGTCGAGTTCGCCGCCGCCCGCGACGCCATTGCGGAGAAAAAGATCGAAGCCCGCATCCAGCTCCAGAAGCCGCTCGACGTCCTCGTTCAGCACTTAGTGACGATCTGCATCGGCGAGCCCACCTCCCCTGAGGATCTCCGACGAGAAATCACCTCAAGCTACGCCTACCGTCACCTCGACAGACAAGAATGGGAGTGGGCCCTCGATTTCATCACCATCGGCGGCAAGGTCCTCTCCGCCTATCCCGGTTTTCAAAAAGTGACTACCGTAGAAGGTAAGCTCACGGTTCAGGACAAAAAACTCATCCAGCTCCAGCGCCTCAGTATCGGCACCATCACGAGCTATCCCACCATCACTCTCGCCTATCAATCGGGTCGGCGCCTGGGCTCGGTCGAGGAATCTTTTATTACGCGGATCAAGACCGGAGGCGTCTTCATCTTCGGCGGCAAGCGCCTCGAACTCGTCCGCTTTCGGAATCAAAAAGCGACCGTGAAAAATGCTACCAAAAAGGCCAAAGGCGAAATCCCGGTCTGGGCCGGGAGCCGCATGCCGCTTTCCAACGAACTCTCCCACGCAGTCGCTCAGCGGCTCAAGAGCGACGCGATCGACACCCCGGAGATGAAGCTCATCGCTCCCGTGCTCGACATCCAGCGGAGCTGGTCGCTCGTTCCGCACGATGACATGGTCCTCATCGAGCAAATCGAGATCCGCAAGGAAACCCACCTCTTCATCTACACCTTCGCCGGACGGCTCGTGAATGAAGGCCTCGGCTCGCTCGTGGCGTGGCGCATCAGTCAGAAGAAACATCTCCTGATCCAGATCACGATGAATGATTACGGCTTCAGCCTGACCTCAAGCGAGAACCTCCCCTTCGAAGAGGACCTCTGGCGCGAGCTCCTTGATACCACAAATCTCCTCGATGATCTCATCTCCTGCATGAACACCGCCGAGCTTGCGCGCCGACAGTTCCGCGAGATCGCCCGCGTCTCCGGCCTCGTCCTCCAGCAGCTCCCGAAGAGAAAAGGAGCCCCACGCCAAGTTCAAACCTCTGCCGAACTCCTCTACGAAGTCTTCCAGCGCTACGACCCGGAGAACCTTCTTCTCGCTCAGGCCCGACGGGAGATTCTCGACAGACAGCTTGAGTTCACCCGGCTCAAAGAGACCATGGAAGACCTCATCACCCGCCCCATTCATCTCCAGACCTGCGCCCGCCTCACTCCCATGGCTTTCCCACTATGGGCGGACCGACTTCAAGCCCACTACCAAGGAAGCGACGCCGCGGCCCGACTTGAGAAAATGCTCGCCTCACTCGAAACTGCCGCCGGATAATCCTGATGCTGATCACTCTCCAAGGCCATGAGATCGAACTCCTCCCAGATCGCGCCGTCTACCTTCCACAGCACTCGGCACTCATCCTTTCAGATGTTCATCTTGGAAAAGCGGCCGTCTTCCGCGCCCACGGCCTCGCTGTTCCCGATGGAGATAATGCCAAAGATCTCCAGCGCATCTCCAAGCTGTTGGAAAAGACGGGCGCTAAAAAAATCATCATCGCCGGTGATCTCATCCACGCCCCCGAGAGCCGCTTCCCTGAACTTGATCACTGGATCTCATCAACGTCCACAGAGATCACCCTCGTCATCGGAAACCATGACAAACCTTCCTTCCCAAAAGATTTCCCCATCCCCAGCGTCACCGCCCTTTCTCTCGGGAAAATAGAGATCATCCACGACCCCGCGCACGCGTCACCCGAGCAATTTTCAATCTGCGGACACATCCACCCCGCCATCCGTATTCAAGATAGCCCCCGGAGCACCCTCCGCTCCCCCTGCTTCCATCTGACAGGAAACACCTTCACCCTCCCCGCTTTTGGCTCCTTCACCGGAGGACAGGTCATCCGACCAGAGCCCAGCGACCGCGTCTTCATTCCTATCAACCAAAGAGTCACCGAAGTCCCCGATACCTGCTGGTCTAAGCGGAAAAGATGACTATCCGTGCAGCTAAGCGGAAGCCGCGGCAATCCTGTCTCTCCGCCCACATTAAGAATGTGATGCTCATCGGGCTGCGGCCTCCATCATCAGTGGAAGAAAAATCATCATATCGATCGAGCCTTCGTTTTCAGCGTGCACCGAGGCTGAAAATTCACTAGGGAATTTCTCTTTGAGTTCAGAGAATAAGAACGGAAACTCGGCCTTTGTAAGAGGCTCACCGTTAGGAAAAGTCTGTCCCACAAAAGAAACCAAGGCACGCTTACATTTAATTGGATCTTCTTCAGTCAAATATTGCTGATCGTTAAAATACCACTGAGCTAATTCACTTTCTTGAAGTAGAAGCTCCGCTCTCGCCTGATTTCTACTCTTGCACGATCCTAAAATAAACAGCGGCAAAATGACGAGGAGAAGCTTGATCAAAATTTTCATAATCTACTAGGGATCGGTGATTCTCCCTTACTTATCCGACTGAAGCGTCGAAAGAAACTCGATCAAATCGCGGACTTCTCTTTTCTGAAGAATCAGCCCCATCGGAGGCATCGTCGAAACGACAGGCGTGCGCTCTTTGATGTCTGCCACTTTTACTTTCGTCACCTTCTTCTCCGCATCGCGAATTTCGACAACACCATTTTCCTCTTTCCGGAACTGTCCGGCGACGAAGGAGCCATCGTGGAGCGTGAGGGTGATGATTCCGTAGCCCTGGGAGATCTCCTTCTGGGGATCCACGAGCGATTCGAGGAGCGAAGTCCGATCACGGCGACGCCCAATCGATTCGAGATTGGGGCCGATGTCACTGCCTTTCCCTCGCTTCAACTTATGACAACGAATACACTGGGCCGCTAGGTGGTTGATGAAAATATCATGCCCTCTCACTGCGTCACCGCCGTGCAAGGTATGCTTGAGATCCGGGGCCGGCCCGCTGAGCTTCCGCGCTTCTGCCGCTTCCGCTAGATCAAGCTGAAGACCCGACGGCATGGTCTCGAATTCAGCAAGCAGTTGAGTCAGGAGTTGATCCCCGTTCTTCGAAGCGAGATCACCCGCGAGGAGCGAGAGAGCCGATTGCTTCACTGCGAGGGTTGCCTTTTCTCCAGAGAGAATCTTCTCAGCCACCACGAGCGCCTGTTTCGGATCAGATTTGGTAAGGAGAACGAGCGCTTCGATTCGCACATCGCTTTCCGGGTCATCGAGAGCGGCGCTAAGGAGCCCTTGAAGCTTGGGATATTTTTGATTTTGAAGTCCACGCAGTGCTTCGATTTTCAGCTCTGGAAGGGACTTCGCATCTTGAGCAAGCGCGAGGAGAGCTTCCACCGGAACAGTGATCCCAATTTGACGAGTCAGACTCATCGACTTGCTCTGGATCTCTTGATCTTGGTCAGTGAGAAGCTGAGTGAGCACCGGAGAAAGGGCTTCAGTAGTGATCGACGGTGCTCTTTCCGCAAGCTCACGATAACGACCCACCACACGATCGAGCTTCTCTGGTTTTGTCCAATTGGTGAGGGCATCCAGAGCGTCCAAGCGGAGCTTCTTCGCTGCATTGGGATTCGTGGCAAACTTAGCAACTCGTTGGGCACACTCAATCGTTCCAAGCTGAAAATTCGCATTAATGGATCGCAGAATGATGGATTCGTTTTGGGTCCACTCGGTGGTTTCTAGAAGAGACGCCAAAGCGGGCAGCGCTTCTGGAATGGTCCAGTCGTCATGGATCGCGCGAGCGGCATCGGCGACAACGTTTTCATGAGTTGATTCTAAAAATTGAGCCACCACGGAAGAACCACGACGACGAAGCGCAATAACAGCCACGCTCTGAAGCAAGGCTGAGTCATCTGTAATTATCGAAGCGAGTTCATCATCGGGAGAGCACGCTGTCGCCAGAACGATAGCCGCATGGCGGAGATAAGTTTCATCTGCTGAAGCGCCCTCCAAGACATTCTTGTATGCGCCAGCCGCATCCGCACTTCCAATATTAGCGATGGCCATTGCTGCATGAAACTTGAGGCGCTCTGAAGAATCACTAAGGAGAGGCAAAAGTGCCTTCGTGATCGGTGACGCTTCTGTGGACGGATTGGGCGCTTGATGAAGCGCGAGTTGAGTGCCGAAGTGATCGCCAATGATCTTTACCACCTGCGTTCGAATTTCTTCTTCTGGCTCATTCAATAGGCTGAGGAGAAATTGAAAATCAGGTGACTCCAGTTTCCGATTAAGCTGACCGATTCCCCAGATCGCATGAATCCTGCCGAGAAGGGTTGCCTCTCGGGCAGCGCCCTCGAGTTCGGGACGCAAATCACGTTTCACCAATTCAAACTGGGCCTTGAGCCGGACACGCTGGTCAGGAAAATCGAGGGCCTTGACGAGCGTCTCTACCGGGAGTTTGGAAGAATCCACCCCAAGAATTCTTGCCGTCTCGTCACGAAGTGGATGTTTATCCGCGACGTCCCATTTCCAAACTGCTCCTTGTTCATTCAAAGGATATCCTCCGCCCCAGTCGACGCCATAGAGCGCGCCGTCGGGGCCAAAGTTGATCCCCACGATGGGGACACCGTTGCTGATCACCATGTCATTGACCATACGGTAAGAGGCTCCGTCCTGCTCCACTTGGAAGGCATATTGTTTTCCGTTTGGAGCTCCGGTGTGGAAGAAGTAATCCGCCCACTCTTCGTTGAGTGCGGTGCCCGGGTTGACGGTCATTCCAGCGGGGCCGTCTTCGTAGAGAGAAATGGCGGGAAGGATGTGAGAGGGCTGCCCTTCTTGATAAGGCTCCCAGAGTTTTTCATCCATCCACGGGTTGAAGGCATCCTGAATATATTGCCAGTTCGAGCGCCACCCGGCATCCATGTGGCGGACGATGTAAACGAAGCGCTCCTTCTCGCCGGGGCGGTCGGAATCGTTATCGATGCTGAAGATGTTTCCGTAGTTGTCGAAGGCGAGTTCTTGGACGTTGCGGAGGCCACGAGCGAAGATTTCAAAATTCGAACCATCAGGCTCACAGCGAAGGACCGCACCTTGATTGGGGTATTTAAATTTGAGTCCTTCCTTGGAAGTGACACCGAGCCCTTTGTCGCCGATGGTCCAGTAGATGCGACCATCAGGGCCGACGGTGAGGCCGTGCATGTCGTGCCCCGCGTAGGCGAGGTGGGCGCCGAAACCGTAGGCGATGGATTCCCGTTGGTCCGCTTTGCCATCGTCATCGGTATCTCTCAGCTTCCAAACATCGGGCACGATGGTTGTGTAAACATCGCCATCATGATGAAGAACTCCCGCTGCGATTCCCGCAATTTCGTCCGTAAATCCTTCCGCATAAATCGAGGTCTTATCGGCGAGCCCATTTCCATCGGTGTCTTCGATGAGGTGGATTCGCTCGGAGAGGAATTGGAGATCGGCGAGGTCGTGCTTCCCGTCTTTATTGTAGTCTTTGACCCGTTCTTTGTTGGCCTCGCTATTTTCAGAAGTAAAATTTCGATGGTAGAAAGCGCGCTTATCATCTGGGGATGCGAAACTGAGGTCGTTTGGAATCCAATCGCGATTCAGACGGATATCGAGGTCGTTCGCTTTGCGGCGTTGAGTTTGAGTAACGTAAGCACGGCCTTGATTATCGAAGGAGATCGCGACGGGGTCAGGAACGAAAAAATCAGGCGTCCATTTCTCAAACTGGAGCGATTTAGGGTCGGGGTTCTCTGCAGCGAGAGGCAGAACGAACGCTGAAGAGAGTGATAAGCAGAGATAGGATTGCTTCATAATGAAAGTTAGCGAATTTGCATCCGAACAAAGCGTCGGGCGTCGTTGATTGGAAGAGGGACGACCACTCGGTCAAAACCGCCGAGAGTCGGATGAGGAAAGGTGCTGGATTCGTCGAACCCGAGCAAGGTCCAATCACTTTGCTGGAGCGTAATGGAAGTTTCGATAAGATAATCCGAAGCGAAGAAACCGCTTTGGCGACGGTTAAAAATGAATTCAAAACCTCCCTCTCCGTCCGAGAGGAGCTTGGGCAACAAAGCGGTATCGCGGGTTAAGGTCGAGCCGCCGAAAGCATACTCAAGGCGGGCGATGAGGCCGTCGTCATCATAATCGACCAGCCAATCTACAGCACTGGGATTTGCGATTCCCGTCTGAGCGGTGAGCCATTGATCTGCGAGACCTCCGTTATTCAAACCGTAAAAAATCGTGCCAGCCTCACCATCTTTCCCCGTGGCATTTGCTCCGCGAGTTTCTCCTCCAATTGCAGTCACGCTTGATCCGGTGAGGTCGAGTGAAGTTTGATAATAAACGGCGATTCTTCCACCGCCTCCCCCTCCGCCGTTGAGTTGGCCACCAAGAGCGTTTCCTCCGTCTCCGCCATCGGCGATGAGGGAGCCATTGATGATGACGTTTTTTCCATCGAGAAAGATCGCCCCGCCACTGCCACCGCCGGAGGTAAATTGGGCGCTGCTCGAGCTACCATTTCCACCTTGGGCCTCGATGCTTGCTCCGCTTGCGACTTCTAAAAGCCCACTCGCCACGAGCGCAATTCCGCCACCGCCAGCACCGCCTCCTTTATTCAGAGTTCCCCCGGCTCCGCTGCCACCAGTGAGGGAAGTAAGAAATTGATCGCCGTAAGTTGATCCGCCCGAGCTTGTTCCATCACCCCCGGCTCCGCCGAATCCTCCACCGCCGGAACTGCTGTCTTCATTGCCGCTCGAATTACCGGTGCTACCGCCTGAGCCTTGCCCATCGAAGAGATTTCCCGGGGTTTCAGATCGATTTGCGTCTCCCCCATCGCGGCCTCCTGCGACCCCTTGACCTTGCTCGGTGTGAGCACCATTTCCACCGCTCACGATGAGATCGGTGGAGAGTGTGAAGTCTCCTTTTGAAACGAAGACGAAAGGTCGTGAGCCGACAATGGTCGGAGCGGTGGTGAGATCGATATCTGAAAAGGCGAAGACTGCGACGGAGCTGCCATCGTCATTTTGTGCAAGCTCTCCCGTGCCGATCAAGCCGCCGCTGACTTGCAAGGAATCGGTGTCGAAGGTGAGAGTGGTCGTTGTGTTGCTGATGGTGCCAATGGTCGTGAAATCATCAGGATTGAAACCGTCTGCTTTCACAATGGCCGCACCGACCTCGATCATCACGCTGTCTGATCCAGTGTAGGTAATAACGTTTCCGGGGTCGCGATTATCGTTTTGAGAAATGGTGTAGCGGAGTTCGTAAGTTCCATTTTGAGAAAAGGAAACGGTCGTTGAAGGAGAAGAAGCATCGCCAAAGAAAACGCCGCTCGGTCCACTGACAACGGTCCAGCTTGCGCTGTCAGGGAAGTTCGACGGCAAAGGATAGCGGATCACTGCACTGATCGGATGGGCAAATCCAATTTCGGTTGAAGCTCCGGCATGTGCCTCGACTTGCAGAGGTGAGAAGGCTGGGAGATCAGGCACTTCGCCCTCGCCGCCCCAGCCTGAAAGCGTGTTCCAGATCGTTCCCTGAAGCTGACCCGGAGTGGTCACCGTCATCAAGGCGTGGGTGCCGAGGCGATCTTCGAGTTGCTTGTAGTAGAGACTCCTCGGGTTCACGGGGACGTTTTGCGATTCCCAGAATCCGAAGGGTTCGTTCGGCGCAAATGACCCTTGGTTTTGGTTTCCAACACAGCCGATGGCAAAGTTCATCGCGGCTCTGGGAGCATCGCAGATGATGCTCGCTGCCTCGCAATTCCAGAAGATCGTTTGCGTTCCAGCCCAGCCGTGACCGGAGCCGGAATCGGCGCGATTTTGCACGTGGATTTCATCTCCCTTGATATTGTCAAAGAGGATTCCCTCGGCGTAGCGATGATGCGGGCCGATGTCGTTGTGCGTGTTTTCTGCAAGGCTATCGACGAAAACCGACGGACCGCCCATTTTGGAATCGGTGATGTAATCGTGACGGCCTTCATCGGTGTAGCAGCGTTGCACCAGCGCGTAACAGGAATCATCGAGCAAGAAGGAGTAGCGACGTTGCCCCGTGATGATGGATTTTGGATCAAGCATCGCACAATCCTCGACCGTGACATGCTGGGAACGCTCATCGACGAAGACGCAAGAGTGGCCGAAATACTTCGCGGTCACCTGCCGGGCCCAAGCGTTCTCAGCGCGGCGAAATTGCACCGCATCCCAGCCGTGATCTTCATCAGTGGCACTGGTGAAAGCAGACTCCAGTCGAATGCGCTCGATGCCCACTTGGGAGATGGAGTCGAAATTATAGCGGTAGATTTCCCCGCCGCCATACTGGCTCTCGATGGCGTGAACGAGCGGCGCGTCGAGCGTGATTTGATTTCCAGAAATCGCAGTGATAGTGCGGGGCGACCACGAGCGATACCCACTGGCCGTCCAGCCCCATTGACCCATTTCTAAAAAATCGATCCAGGTTTGATTCGGAGTGCGATGGACGATGATGCGGTCGCCGATGCTAAAGTTGGCCGCGGAACCGACGTTGAACGTATTCACACCGCAAGGCACGCGAGCATCGGTAATAGGCGTGTCCGTTCCACCAATTTCATTCCAACCTGAGCTGCCTTCGAACTCGAAGAGATGATCCTGAACCGTGGCAGTAAAAGTGATCACAGTGCCATCACTCCCCTGCCCTTCGCCACGAATGACAACTCCGCTTGCGGTGATCGAGAGAGTCTCCGAGACATTGTAAGCTCCAGCTTTAAGAAGAAGCGTTCCGCGAAATCCGGAGGGCGAAAGAGGTAAATTCGACACGGTATCGATCGCAGCTTGAATGCGTGCGTAATCATCTCCGTTTCCGGCAGTCGGGCTCAGCTCAAGCTCCACCGGCACCCAAGGAATGGCAACTCCCCCGCCTCCATATCCCGCGCGGGAAAAATCGATCATCAAGTTATCTGCGCTGGTCTGCCCTTCGTTCGCGTAACCTGCGTAGTCGAGTTTCCCGTCTGGTCCGGGAAAAACCAAGGAGGAAGTCTGCGCTCCAAGATACGCACTCGTGAGAGCGTAAAGGGAGGCAGTTACTCGAAGAAAGGGAGACATGTGCAAAGGGTTACTCCTCAAGCGATTCGATAAAGAGGAGGAGCGACTCAATGTCGGAATCGGGGATAATCCCCTTATAGGAGGGCATCCCGACATCTTTAGGATTGTAGCCCTTGGCCACTTTGGCGGCGGGATCGAGGATGGCTTCGCGAAGATACTCGGTGGTGACTTTGACCTTTGATCCATCCATCAACTCCCGCATGGAACCGGATAGCCCTTTCCAACTGGGGCCACTTCTTCCTTTTGTGGTTCCGTCAATCGAATGACACGCGGCACAGCCGATTGCCTTATAAACGACCGAGCCTCGCTGAATGGTCGGCTTGGCGACTTCGGCAGCGGCTTCCGGAGCTTTTCCAATCGTGGAGGCGAGTTTCGAAAAATCCGTGTTTGGGAAGCCCTCCTTCTTTAGGTCCAGCGGAGCTGTCGAATGGAGCGTCAGATAAGCAGCATTTGAAAAAGACTGTCCCGAAGCCGTCTTCAACTCGTAGCTCACCGCAAGTTGATGGACCGGGCTCAGCTCAGGAGTGGCCACCAAAATGGAACGGCGGTCTTCCGAGAACTCGATCTCACTGACTGGTAAAAGCTCCTCACCTGATTTTCCATCGGGGCGATAGTGACCCGAGCCGTAGGTTGCGCTGCGTTGGTAATTCCATCGTCTTGCCGTGACAGTGCCGACCGAGGAATCAAGCGGCTGATCAAAGGTCAAGGTCACCGCATTTTTCCCCGCGATGACGCGAGTCGGCAGAACCGATGGTTTCCCGGTGTAGCGCAGTCGGCCCATCCCTCTGATCGGCTTGGAGTTTGTGCTGAAAATCTGAAAACCGAGGACGTAAAGCTGCCCGTCCGCCGGATTGATTGCGCCTTTGAGAAGGGGAAAATCCACCTCTGTCGGCATCAAGACGGAAGCAGCCTGACCGTCCCGTTCATTGAGATAAGTCCGCAGGATACCCGGACGTCGATAGTCGAGATACAGCAGCGAATCACTGAGCGGTCCAAAGCGCTTTTGATCCGACCACACCACTCCCAACCCGGAACCAGCGATGGTGTGCGGAATCCAGCAAAGCGGAGAAGTCACCTCAGGCTCAGGGACACCCCAAGGTGCGGCGGGTTGGAAACCGTAGTAGCCACCCTTCACGATGCGGTGAATTGGCGTCGCAGGAACCCAGTGGCCTTGCTGATCGCTGGCGTAAATCTCATCGGTGCCGGGGCGGAATGAGAAGTAAACATTTCGTAAGCCACTGGCGAACACGCTGACCTTTTTGTCGTGATCGATCTTAAGAACGCGTCCGCTGTGCTTGGACGGGAAATCGTTTTGCTGTCCGCCTTTACTGATGAATAATTGACCTTTGCTGTCGAAATCCAAGCTATGAGCGAAGTCGCGCGTCTCCGCACTTTGCCAAAAATCACTGCTGTAGTTTTGGTAGACGAGCCTGCCATTTTCGCGAATTATTTTTGTGACGCCATTGCGACCAAATACGAAAATTTCGTCGCCCTTGATTCGCACCCCGCTGGGTTCGTGTAAGCCTCCAGCAATACGTCTCCATTCGATTTCCTTGAGATCGCCTTCCAGTCCAGAGACTTTCCAAAGGTCTCCGTCGAAAGTCACCACCACCGCGTAATCATCCGCAAAAGCAATATCGATTGGACGAACATTGCGTCGTTCGTCGTTTGACATCGGTAAGGGAATAGAATCGAGAACGTAGTCTGTATTATTTTCTGCCAGCTCACCTTGTGTCTTGATCGTATTCTGCCATAATAACGACGCGTTCCCCCAATCCTTCGGGGGAACATTCCACGGGAGTTCCCTCTCAATTTTTTGCGCAGACTGGACTACTGTAAAAGTCTGCATGTCCGTAGATTCGGGAAGCGTCAAAATTTGCATTCCTTCGCGTTGAGTAAGTCTTGCTCGCGAAGATTTACCCGCAATTTCGCAATGACCATTTCCCAAGACCAGAGACAAGGCGGATTCAGGATGCGCGCCAATGCGAAAGTGGCGCCTAAAAGACTTTTTACCAAAAGCCGCCGGAATTTCCTCTATCCAAGTTTCTCCGATGTCATAGCGGATTTTCACGTGCTTCCCAATGACTTCAACTGAACGCCATCTCACTTGCCCTTTCGGCAACGCACCACGACCGATCTCTTCCTCCGCTTTTCCCGCGGGTCGAGGGTCCTCGAGCTTCGGTTCAGTGCCGAGCTGAATTCCGGGATAGAGACCAGTTGCAGCGAGCGGCGTTCCGATTGGAGAAGGGAGGATTTTTTGCCCCCCACCCTTCTTTGCCAGGGGCTCGTGGTAGGCCTTTAGAGCAAGGCTTTCCTCGGTCAGAAATCCACCCGACCACGCAACAGCCATGCGGCAGAGATCGGTATCGTAAGCGACATAAGTGTCTTCCGCGACCCGCACTACCAGACCACGCGGGATGAGGTTATCCTTCGGAAACCCTTTTCCGAGCTTGCGAGCATCGACGGTGATTTCACAAAAGGGAAACCCCGGCTCAAGGAAATGGGCAAAAGCAGATTCCTTGGCGGAGGTGAGGCCAAAAGAAAGCAGCGAGATAGCGGTGATGAGAGAATAACGAAACATCGTGGAAATCAGGTTAGTCCATTGCCTTGCGCAGGACTTTGAAATCGCGATCAATGGCAGCGAGATTCTCAGCCACTCCCTCTTTCCCGAGATATTCAATATGCAGGGTAACAAGCGCAGTCTCAAAGTCCTTTTTAAAGGTCTTGAGGAAGCCTTTCAGATCAACCTGACCTTCGCCCAACGGACCGTGAAGTGGAGAAAGGCGGGTGTCTGTTTTCTTTTTAAAACCCCAGTTAAAATCCTTGATCGAAAGCGCCGAAATGTGCGGCTTGATGATATCGTAATAGATCGGCCAAGCCGTTCCACCATCGGCGACGGCGTGGCGGATGTCGAAGATGCTCCCAATCTCTTCCTTCGGAATATCGCGCAGGATTTGCTCGAGGTCCCAGAAGGTCGCCCCCATGTATTTCGCGCCGGCATGGTTTTGATAAACGGCGGTCACGCCGGCCTCACGGTTCATCGCGGCGAGCTCTTTAAACTGCGGCTTGAGTTCTTCGATTTGCGGTTTGATGGGCGCCTTAAGATCGTAGCGACAGAAGCCCATGCGATAACGCTGGATACCAAGCTTGGAAGCAGTCGCAAGAATGGTCTCCACATTGGGCGAATCCGGACCCGCGATATCAGTGGTGAGGATATTGATCTTGAGGTCGTGCTTTTTGAAAACTTCGTCGAGCTTGGGGAGTTCCTCAGCCGCTGCTTCCGGCGCGATGTAACCGCCTTTGCGCACCGTGACTTCCGCCCCATCGAAGCCCATTTTTTTCAGCTCCACCGCGAGTTCCTCATGGGACAAATCCTGAATGAACTTGATGAAGGTGCAGTATTCGTAGGACTGGGCCTTCTTAGAGTCTTCGGCGGCAGAACTCGTCAAAACAGCAGAACCCAGAGCAGCCGAAGCTCCGGTGATGAAATGACGGCGATTGATTGAGGAATTCATGTGTTCTGGAAATTATTTAATGACTTGGCGAAGCTGGCTCATCGCAGCTGGAATATCTTTGAAAGGCGAAGTGAGGTTTAAAAGAGTAAGCTGCCAAAGCCAAGCTCATCACCGGACTCGCTGCGATTTGAAGCTTCTCCTGAGCGGACAGCGATTGGGAAGCCGCACCAGCACCGAGGGCACCTACGGATAGGTTTTTTAAAAAGGCACGGCGGTCAGAGGTCATGACTAGATTGAGTTCAAATGAATGCCGCTAAGATAAGCAGGAACATGATTTCGTAAATCCTGACGAGACTGTCTTTAATGTCTAGCTCCCATTAGAGCTTTTAGCTTTGAGAATCAGGCGATAACGAACATTTTTCCATAGAAATTACCTTGATTTCGTATAGAAAATCTCAATCATTATCTGAATGAGTCTGAAATAAACGACTCACCATATAAGGAAATCCCAGCATCTCTCAACAATACACACTATGAAAAAATTAATTCCATTTTGCATGACTGCTCTGGTCATGCAATCCGCACACGGCGTCATTGTCTTTAACGATAGCTTCACCGACGGCGGTTTTACGGACGGGGCAGATGCTACCGATACCGCTTGGCATGGCACCACAGGTGATTCTGCGATCGAGATATTCGGTGGTGACCTCAGCCTGCGATCAGGAACTTCTGGGCGCGGCCTCCATGCTGAATTTTCCACTCAAACCCTTTCGTCGATCGGTGATAAGATCACCGCGACTTTCAATTTCACGACACCTGTAACAATTGCAACCGTGGCAAAAGGTGGAGCTTTCCGCATTGGTCTGTTCAATTCAAATGGTGAAACCATTCACACTCAAGATGGTAATTCCTCTCAAGATGCCGCTTGGAATAACGTCCTCGGAAACATGGTCGATCTGGACGTCAACACCGCTGGCAGCGAAAACTTTCAATTTCGCGAAAAGCCAGCGGGGCTCATTGGAAACAGATTATTAGGAACTACCTCCGGTTTTGTTAGCCAAGGAAGTGGCGGTGAACCAACCAACTATGTTTTCGCAGCAAACACATCCTACACCGGCACTTACTCTATCGAACAAACCGGCGCATCTGAATGGATGATCCGCTCCTCTTTAGACGATGGTGTTACGAGTGACTTCGAAATACGCACCGTGACTTCGCTCAATACATCCAGCTACGATATTCTAGCATTCCATGTGAACAGCGCTACCTTCGGAAGCGTTAACTCAAGTGGCGTTGCTGACAATGGCATCGACTTCCAAAATGTCACTCTTGAGTTCGAGGGAGTCCCTGAACCTTCCAGCGCACTCCTCTCGCTTCTCGGTGGAATGATGGCCTTCAGACGCCGGAGAGCGTAAAGCTTGGGCTATTTTCTGATCACAAAGCGCAATTGGCTCAACTCGAGCCAATTGCGTTTTTTTTGTGGGTGTGAGGTCCCATGCACGGGTGTAAAACAAAACTCTTTCTCGGCCTATTCTAGGAGAAGTCATTTGTGGTGTATGGCCTCCTACTAGAAAACAACTTTGGGGTAAATCCTACTCTACAGCGTCTTTCCCTCAACCACCCCGGAAAGAGAAATCACGGTTGCATATTCGCCTTTATCACAAAAATAAGCTATCTGAAGTCGACCTCCGGATAGCTCATGATAAAATTCTATGGTCGCACACCCCCCCTCAAAAAACAATCTGAGTGGAGCGTGGCCAAGCCTTGCTTCTACTCTTCAGCTGGCACCACTTCCACTACGCGGTAAAAACGATGATCAGTGGTAACGCCTGTCTCGGTGACACTTTCGGTCGCCGTCGTCGCATTGACATCAGCCACTTCATCTTCGAATGAGATGAGATCGTCCGAGGCGAAAACGAAGTAGTCTGTTCCAATCTTAGCATTCCACTCGATCGTGACTGTTCCTGCTGCGACGTCGCGGATGAGACTGGTGATTTCCGGTCCAAGCTCTACCGGCTCCGCTGGCAGCTGAATCACCCCGACATTCACATTGGTGAAAGTAAGACCGTTATCAGGCTCTCCAACCACATTAGAAGATCCAAAGGTGTTCGAATTGCCCCAGACCCCAAGCATTCCGATGTTGGCCGGAATACCGCTAGCGTCACTGGCACTATAGCTATCAAGGAGGGCCGCTCCTTTACTCAGTGATCCAAAAACATCGACGCTATCCTCAGATGTTCTCAAAATAGACATTACTACGACATATTCAGTGTTTGCCTCAAAGACATAACCCGCATCGCCGCTGCCTCCCATCGAAGTCCACTCACTGCTTGTCCCAAGGAAACGACCAGTCGTATTCGGTGAATTATGCTCTCTGATTGCGACATCCGCGGTAGCCCCCGTGTTGACATCGAGGTCCATGAGGTAGCCCGGGAGGTTCATGTAGAGCGGATTCTCGCTACCGACCTGGGATGAGGACAACAAATCTGCCGCAAGGCCGGGATCGTTAAACTCCATCAGGGCGAACTTCAGTCCGCCCCCCCGGTTGGTGCCCACGGTCGCTGGAGTCGTGAAGGTCAACGTTGCGACCAAGGTTTCTCCAATCTCCAAAGTTTGCGGAGTGAAGGTTCCATGAATTCCACGACCAGACGTTCCAGTGACGAGTCCTAGTTCACCGGGAGCGGCCTCGATGGAATTGCCCCCTGTTGAGTTAGAAGACCACCAAGCCGCATCCCTCGCTTCGGTTTGCGCTCGGTCGCCATCAACGAAACTATCGTCGATTCCAACGAGGATATTGACCTCTGGGTTCAGCTCAACGGTGACATTGGAAAACGAAATCCCATTGTCAGGATCAGCAAACGAAGTGTTCGATCCGAAGGTCGATGAATTTGCCCAGAACCCGAGCATTCCGATATTGTTGGCAATCCCACTGGCATCAGTAGCTGTGTAGCTATCGAGTCGAACTCCGTCTTGGCTGAGCGATCCGAAGATTTGCATACTGTCTTCCCCCGTTCTGATCAGGGAAATCACCCCCACATATTCGGTATTCGCGAGAATCGAATAATCAGCGTCAGCACTACTCCCAAGTGAGGTCCACTCAGTCGTTGTGCTGAGGAAGCGGCCACTTGTATTCGGGACAATGTGTTTCCGAATACCAGTGTCATCTGCTGCAGTCGCCAGATTCACATCAAACTCGAGCATATAACCAGGTAGGCTCGTATAGAGAGGATTCGGATCAACAGCACTCGATGTGAGGTCAGCAGCCAAACCGGCGTTATTGAGATCCATCAGCGCAATCTTGAACCCACCACTCCGATCAACACCTACGGTCGCTGGAGTCGTGAACGTAAAAGTTGCGACAAGCTTATCGCCGATCTCTAAAGTCTGGGGATCAAATGTGGCATGAATTCCACGACCAGAGCCACCACTGATCAATCCCAACGAGTCAGCTTCGGCTTCAACAGAATTTCCACTGATATTGCTAGAAGACCACCAGTCTGCGTCTAGTTCGTCAGGGGCGTCAGGGCTATCAGTGTTGAATCGGTCAGCATCCAGCCAATTGTCATTGACGATGACTTGAGACATTGCAATCGATGGAGCCAGTAAAGCAGCTAAACACAGGGGTAGAGATTTTTTCATTACGTGTCTTTGTTTCGTGTTATGCACTGGAGGGATTTGTGCATAATTTTGCGTTCCGGCCATCATTATGGGAATGGTTTTGAGCGCAAGTTCAAACTTTACTCCAAGGAGTTATGCCGAGATATCAAAAATCTCGCTGCCTCAAGACGGCTCAGCGATTCTTGACTGAGCCCTCACCTTTTAAAAAGCTCACACCCACATCAGTAGGCCCCAGTGGGGGAAACAAAACCTTACCCTCCCCACCGCTGACTTCATCTGCTCCGATATCTTTCCCAATCTTTGGGCGAACTTGTCCTTCTATGTCGTTTTCAACGATGGAGGACATATCAACTGCCGCATCAATCGCTGCCCCTTCTGGGTCTGGTCGCAAAAGCCCATCTGACATTTTCAAGAGAGGGTTGGAGCTGATTGCCGCCAACTCTGGCTTCACCTCCGAGCCGTGGAAGAGGTTACCAATCCATTCCAACTTTTCAGAAGAAAGCTCTTCGACGATCAAGGGGGCTTTGTTGCTAACGACGAGGTTATTCGTCATCACTCCAGTTGGCGCACGTGAGCCTTTGGCCTTGTTCAAAAAGATGCTGCGCGCGCAGTTGATGATCGAATTATGGGCCACTGTGATTCCATCGACCGCTTGATAACCGCTATTCGTATCTCCAGAAGTTTTCTTTCCACCTAAAATAGAAAAAGCGGCATTCCAGGTCGTCCCCGTCAGGTCCTGGAGATAGTTATTCACGATGACATGATGGCTGTCGCTGACACGAATACCGCCCGCGTCCTTGGCTCCATCGCCGAAAAAATAATTCCCCTCCACCCGTGCATGATGGCCGTGACGGAGCACGAGAGCTCCATTACACTTTCGGAAGGTGTTCCCTAGATAGGTATTAAAACTCGATTTATTGGAGATGATTTCGTTCTCCCCATCGCAGCGAAAAAAGTAGTTTCGCTCGACTAAGCAGGTGGCAGGCTTGTGTTGATCCTCACTATTTCCCAAGCGAATCACTTCATTATCCGTTCCTTTTTGAAAGGTGAAGTTGGCAAAATGATTCCACGCGATTCGATGCCCCGCCTTCTCATCATCCTTGAGATAACCCAACTCAACCGTAATCAACGCACCCTTACTTTTCTTCCCACTGAAATGACAGTGATCGATCGTGTTATTCCACCCGTAGAGCAAAATCCACTTCGATGAACTATCGTCGGCAACTAGGTTGGTCATCGCGCAGTTGGTCAGTCGCACATGTTCTGCTCCCACATTTTTACGACTGCGAAACTCCACCGCATTGTAGCTGTTCGACTTCCCATCGCCTCCATCAAAATGGAACCCTTCGATCACCCACCATTTGACTCCAAGACTAAACCGCGACTCACCTCGTAAAACCACTCCGCCAGGTGTGGCCGCGCGAAGGATGATCGGCTTTGTCTCCGCTCCATGAACACCATCAAGCTTAAGCTCTTCGTCAGCATAAACTCCATCTGCCCAGACAATAGTATCGCCTGCAGACAACTTGCCCGACTCGACGATGGCCTCGATATCCTCAGCCGATGCCGCATGATGCATCGCTCCGTGAAGGATCTGCACAAGGCACAGCCAGAAGGATGATAAGGCAACAAGAAGCTTCATGTAAATAGTCTTACTTTTGACGCCAACTTGGACCAGCGGACTTAGCGATTTCACGATTCGTAACTGCGGTGCTCGGATCATCACAACCCGCGATCGAGGAGTCCCGAGGCTCCCCGTCGACATCGGTTACAACTCCTGACTTTTCTTTCGTCTTCAGCTCTCCTGCCTCTGAGGGACGCAGGAGGCCATTCGAACCACGGGTTAACTTAATCTCCACTCGCTCAATCGATACCAGATCAGCACCGCGCGTCTTCCCCGACTGATGTTTATTACCCGTCCACGTGAAATCACGCGGCTTCGCCTGAACCCGAAAGAGTTCCCACTTACCCGGCAAAAAGACATTGTGACTCACCCGACAAGATTCAGGGGCTACCGAAATCTTCTTACTGGCACTCACCCCGAATTCCATCGAGACCTTGCAATCAATGATCGTGTTGTGCGCTATGAGTGCCTTCCGAACAGGCGCGTAGCCGTCCAGGGGACTCTCTGGAATGCCATTCATTAGGCTGATCGCCGCCCGTTCCGCATCGCCACGAAGACCTTCGAAGTAGTTATTAATCACGCGATGATCACTCCCGATAATCCGCACCCCGCCTGTCCCGCTTTCCTGGTGGCCTAAGAACACATTTCCATCCACCACACAGCGATGACCATGGCGCAGAGTGAGCGCTCCCTCACAGCGATCGAAGAGATTATATCGATAAATATTTTCGCAGGATTTGTTTGAGACAATTTCCCCCTCTCCATTGCACTTCTCAAAGTAGTTCGATTCTACAATCGTCCCGCTATTAAATTCCGAGGTATCACTGATCCCAATCCGAATCGTCTCGCCTCCATTCCCCCCAAGCTCCGGCCTTGGGCCGAAATGGTTGTGATCAATCCGGTGCGATCCCGGATCTTCTGTAACCCACACTACGAGAGTCGTTCCTTTGTTTCGCTTCCCTGCGAAGTAGCAGTGATCGACTCGATTATTGCTCCCATAGACATTGACCCACAGCGACTTCTTATCGCTTCCTTTTTTGGTCTGCTCAAAAGAGCACTCGGTAATCCGGCAGTGGTGCGCAAGCCTTTCGTCGTGTGTGCGGAACTCGAAGACGTCCCCCTCATCCTCAGGATTAAGAAACGAAAGTCCTGAAACGATGACATGCTGGCCTGACACACGCACCTGAGAAGAGCCGGTCAGCACGACCTTACCCGGTGACTCGGCGCGGATATGAATCGGCTCCTTCTCCGTCCCCATCAATCTTTCAAAACGCAGCTTCACGTCTTTCCAAATCCCGTCCTCCATGACGATGACATCCCCGGGCTCCGCCTGCTTCAGCACAGGTTTCAAATCACTCTCAGGAGAGAGGCGAATCTCTTTTGCAGAGGCACCGAAAGCCAAGAGAAGTAAAAGGCAGTGAAGCGATGTTCTAAACATGATCAACCGATAGTAGGATTACAAAAACTCTCTGGCTCTAATCTATTGCTGGCAAGTAGAATCGAGAATCTCAGTAATAGATCACGCCGTTATTTTAATCCTTCTCAAGACAACTCGATCCGGTAGCTTCGACTTCCCCTCCCCATGAATTTTCGAAAAGAAGGCCCCATTGCCCTCCTCACCCTCCTGCTCCTTACGATTCCCGCTCAGGCAGCCGTGCTAGGGCCCGTGAGCACATTGAACACTCTCAATTCAGCGATCTCAAATGCGGACCCAGGAGACACCATCCTGATGGCAAATGGAGCTTGGACCGACACTGTCATCAACTTTAAGACCGATGGGCTAGCAGGTCAGCCGATCACCCTGCGATCCGAAGTCGACGGACAAGTGAGGATGGAAGGCACATCAAAAATAAAATTTTCAGGCGATTACCTCGTCGTCCAAGGGCTGCATTTTACCAACGGATCAATTGCAGACGGCGGCCACGTTGTAGAGTTCCGCGAAAACTCATCGAATCTGGCCAACCATTGTCGACTCACCCAATGCGCAATCACCGATTACAACCCAGTAGATCCCACGACCAATTATAAGTGGGTCTCCATCCACGGCATGCACAATCGGGTCGATCACTGCTCTTTCACGGGAATGAATCACATAGGAGTCACCCTTACTGTTTGGCTGGGAACCAATGCCCCAGCGAACCACACACGCATCGATCACAATATCTTTGCAGATCGAACCGAAGGAGATGGCAACGGTTTCGAAACCATCCGGATCGGAACCAGCACTAGATCCATGCAAGAATCTAAAACCATCGTAGAAGACAACTACTTCTATCGCTGCGATGGAGAGATCGAAATCATTTCCAATAAGTCCGTGGGGAATATTTACCGCCGGAACACCTTTGAATCTTGTTCGGGACAACTCACCCTCCGACATGGAAATGAGTGTATTGTTGAGGGGAACTATTTCCTTGGAAATGGAATCTCTGGCACGAGTGGAGTTCGCGTGATCGGAGAAGACCATGTCGTGGTAAATAACTACTTCGAAAACTTGCGCGGCACCAGTGCCCGGGCAGCTCTCTCCTTTTACAATGGCGTTCCAAACTCTCCCCTGAATCGATATTTCCAAGTGAAACGTGCCTTAATTGCCTTCAACACCTTCTCAGAATGCAGGGAAAATTTTGTGATCGGTATCGACTCCAGCGACACCTCGCTGCCACCGCTTGATTGCGTCATCGCTAACAACATCGTGGAGGGCGACGATGACCCTCTAATTGAATATCTAACGGCCCCCATCAACATGCAATATGAGGGCAACATCTTCCACGGAGCATCACTCGGAATCTCACAACCTTCAGGCATCCAGTTGATCGACCCCCTCCTCGCTCCCGCTTTCGATGGCACAATGCGCCCTGCAGGCAACAGCCCTGCCATTGATTCCGCTCAAGGGAGCTATCCGGACATCACCACCGATATCGATGGCCAAAGTCGTCCGACAGGGTCGATAGACATCGGAGCAGACGAACTCTCCCTGACTTCTCAACAGTTCACGCGCTTAGACGCCGACATCACCGGCCCACGCTGGATGCGGCCAAGCAACGTCTCTATCACGAAGGTCTCGCTCACCTCAAGCGAAGCGGAAATCACCTTTGAGGACAAAACAGGACTATCCCCCTTTTACACAGTGGAGCGCTCAGACGCGCTCACGCCCGGCAGCTGGACTTTTGTGACGACCTTCGTCCCCGTCGCACACACATCTACAGTATTCAGCATCACCGACCCATCCGCAAACAGCGACACGAATTTTTGGCGGATCAGATATCTTCAATGATCTCAGCAATCACTCTGATCATTGGCAGCGTCGGCCCTCGGTGCAGCTTCAGCCACCAATCTTTCGGTCGCCTTGCAGTTTTGGTAAACACCCACCACAAAGAATATCAGACCCACTGCGGTTAAGACTGACGCTAGTCCGAAGCCGACAGCCATGGTGCTGACTTGCCGGTGAATGCCATCGAGCCTCTCGTCCACATTCTCCATCGAGCCCGATATTTCGATCCCATCTGAAAGATCTCCCAACGAGCGCATCGCGACGAACTGGAGCATCATCTGCAGCACGACTGCTGAGACAACGAGACTGACGCCGATAAATATTTTCTTACTGGGGAGAATTTTTATCATCAATTCATTGGGAAATTCCCACAAGAACCTGTCGCCAGATTTTACTAAACTCAGGGCTGGCGGCGGCGAACTCTTCGGCCTCGGCCTCTGCAGCTTCCCGCATTCCGGAGAGCCAAGCGAAGGCAATGGCCTGCTCTCGCATGGCCAAGCGCTCTGTGATGTTTGTTTGAGCACCCATGGCAGCATTGTGAACGGCCATAAGGGATTTCGTTTTGATCTGACTCAACTCAAGGATTCCTCCATCGGACTTTTCGGCTCCTTCCCCGGTGAGGCCTGAAAACTTCAAGACTTCGCCGGAGGTGGTTTCGCCTTCCCAGCTGGGGACCTTTCCTAGTTCGGCGAGGAAAGCGCTGCCTTGATTCAGGAGGTAAGTCCAAGCGGTGACGACGGCGGCTTGATCCGCCATGTCTTCGGGATAAATCAGTTCACCGGCTAGCTTGAAGCGGCGCTCACCTGCCCGTTCGCGAACTTCATCGATCCGTTCGGAAAAGTTGAGGGTAGGTTCGCTTTCAGGACGAAGCTCAAAGCCCTTACGGAGACGAGTGAGGTAGATCTGCTTTGAGCGGATATTAAAACGGATGCGCCCACGAGTCTGAATGAGAGCAAGGCGGTGTTCAAGGTCATCGAGAAGGACCCGAGCTTCTTTATGAGTTCTCGGAAGCGGCTTGGCATTTGCCTTAGCGATGAGGGACGCATCGTGGAGATATTTATCAGTCTGCTTTTGATAGACGGAAAACCAATCGAAGTCCTTGCGAATCCCTGCATCTTTGATTTTCTTGAGGAGAGGTTGAGCCTCGTCGAACATGCCTTGTTCCCAGAGTTTAAGAGTGAGAGCAGTAAGACCCATCCAATCGACAATGCCCTTGGGTTCATCGGAAAGGTCACGAGCTGGGGGCGGCTCGGTCTTGCTAAGGAGAAAGGCAAGATGCTCAAGCTTTTCGCTCGCTCGGTTTTTCTTAGGCAGTTTTTTGAGATACCGGTGAACCTCGCGAGCATACTGACGGGCGTCACCGGCTCGGCCATCAAGAGAGGCGCTGATGCCGGCCTCGATCTTTGCAAAAGAGCGGGTGGGCTCGCCGAGAGCCTCATCTTTGCTGAGCTCGAGAAATTTTTCCTCGGCGTGCTGAAAGTCATCTTTTGCCACGAGGCCACGGGCGAATGACCATGATTCAGTGAGGCGCTTGTTCGCGTCGAAGGATTCTTCGACCGGAATCATTTCGGCAGCCTTAGGCTCGATGACGGTGCGCTTTTCCTCCTCCTTCTCCCAAGGCTTAAGAGTAAACAGAGCGGCTGCGAGACCGCCGATGACAACGATGGCAGCAGTAGGAACGAGCCAACGATTTTTACGAGCGCGGCGCTGAGCGCGGTTCCCGACATCCTCAAGGCCGCAGGCATCGGTGGCTTCGTTACGGGCCTTTCGAAGGATGGAAAGAACTTCCTGATAAGAGCCCCAGCGGTGCTTGGGCTGGTAGGCCATCATGCGGTCGATCGCCTCACAGGTGGCATCACCAAGCCAAGGGGCTACTTTTCCTAAGCGTGGAATCGTTTGCTTCGCGCGACGGAGGACCTTGGTGCCGTTCGTCGTAGACTCAAAGGGCGGCTTCCCGGCAAGAGCATGGTAGAGGGTCGCACCAAAGGCGTAGAGGTCGCTGCGGAAGTCCTCGGTGCTGCGGTCGAGCGCTTCAGGTGGAACGTAATAAGGAGTGGCCCAGACTTCCTCGGCAGTAGCAGAGCCACCTTGGGTAATGAGGGCGAGTCCGAAGTCGACGAGCTTGGCGAGACCGTCATCGCTCAGGAGAATGTTCCCGGGTTTGACATCACGGTGGAGAACGCCGGCATCATTTGCCGCACGGAGGCCCTTGGTAACTTGGAGAGCAAGATCGAGGACTTCGTCTTCCGGGAGAGCTCCGCGTTCGCCCATGACTGCCTCGAAGCTCTGTCCCTTAAGAAGCTCCATGACGAGGTAAAATCGGTCGTAAGCCCGTCCGACGGTGTAAACCTGGACGACGTTGGGATGATTCACCGCTGCGGTGAGGCGAGCTTCGCTCTCGAAGGCGGCGACGCGGGTTTCATCGGCGCTGTAGTCCTCATTGAGAACCTTGACGGCGACCTCACGATCAAGCGTCTGATCGGTCGCGAGATAAACGACGCTCATCCCGCCGATGGCGTAGCGACGCTCAAGATAATAGTTCCCGAGCTGCCTCTTCACCCGGGTCTCCACCCCGCAATAGGGGCAGATGACATTTGAAAAAGGCTCAAAGGTGGTGACATCCAACTCCTCCTTGCAGCCCGAACAAAATTCGAGAACCGCAGTGATGAGCTCGGAGTCAGATTCGCTCACGATGGACTTAAAAAGTGGGCTTTAGCGTCCCTCACTGAGGCCTTGGAAGGCACCTTGGCTAGAACCCTCACCGGGAGTGTTCCAGGGCATGCTGCTATCATCAGAACCTTTGGGCGGGACAGGCTTTCGCTCGGCGACTTGAGTTCCAGCGCAGGAAAAAAGAGCGAGCGAAAGAAGAGGAAGAAGGAATTTCATAGGCAGGAAGTTACAGGAGGTGGAGGATTTGAAAAGGCTACATTTTTTAGCGAAGTCCGACGCACTAAAGCGGGTCACCGGTCTTGAGCTTGGGCTTTGGAATCAACCACTCGATGCAGCCAGGGACCAGCCGCTGCCAAGCAAGGGCGCGGGTGAGTTCGGCAAGAAGATCAGACTCAGACCGACGCGAGACAAGCGCACTTTCGTCGAGATAATGGGCGATCGTTTTCGCTGCCTCACGCTCGACGGGAAGGGTCAACCACAGCGCTATGGCAGCCGCTCCGAGAATGGCGAAGACGATGCAGACCCCCATCATCGGGGTGAGAGAAGTTGCAACGACAGCAAAGACCATGATGACGATTGAAAACGAGGGCATGGCCCAGCCAAACTTCACCGCCCAAACGCGCCAGCCCACGACCCTTTCCTGCCTCCGTGCCATCAGAACAAGCCCTGCGAGGAGCCCGGCAGCGGCGACATCCTTAGCAACCTTCGACTGCGCAATCGCGGGGGAGAGGACGAGCCGTTTGGAGCCGATGGGTAAAAATGGGCGCCTTTTCTCCTCAATCTCAACGTCCTTGATCCGTGCTTTCTTAAGGATTACCTCAGCAAATTGACGCCCCGTGAGTGAAAGGGACGCGCTCCCCTGCCGCGCCAAAGTCCGGTCGCAAAAGAACTTCCGCGCGAGAATCGAGCCGACCACGGGGAGGATCCCGCTCATCAGAAGTAATTTACCAATCATGTGCTCAGGCGAGCATCACCCGAGATCGGTGACTTTTGAATTTCAATTTTCACCTTTTTGCGCACAATCCGCCGCCACTCCTCAAGTCCCCACGTTATGGCCGAAGATAATCACTCCCAACCACAGCAAGCGCCTGCCTCACAGGCCACTCCCGCATCCAATCAGAACCTCATCATCGGCATCGTCATGGGCGCTGCCGTTCTTCTTCTTCTTCTCCTTGTCATCACCCAGCAGTTCGGTGGTAGCGGCGGTGAGTCGCAGGCAGATCTTGATCTCGCCAAGAAGAAGGAAGCGGTGGAAGAGATGCGGAAACAAAATGATGCGCTGCGCATTAGCAATGGCATGTCCTCGGGACAATCCGCCGACGTCCTCGCGCTGAAGATCAAGCAAGACGTAGACGCGCTCAACGGCCTTCTTCTTTCCCAGCAAGGAACCCTAGCGCGTCTAAACGATACCGAGGCGACGATCCGCACCCTTAATTTCCAAAATGCAGATCTTCAAAAGCGCCTCGTGCAGGCCGAAGGCGCCGCCGCTCGCGTGCCGGGTCTTGATGCCGAAGTCGCACGCCTCCGTGCGGACGCGGCCATGAATGCCGAGCGCCTTGCGAAGTCGGTTGATCCGGCCACCGTTGAAGCTCTCCGCCAGCAGTTGGCGAATTCCCGCAACGAGGTGAACCGCCTCGCAGGTGAGCTCGCCAAACTCCAAAGCGAGACCGCCGGCACGGTGGATCGCGATTAGCTCGCAGCTCTCCGTGCGCAGATCCTTCCCCTTGAAAAAATCAACCGCGAACTGCGGGCCGAACTCCAGCGCCTCCGTGCTGAGGCGGATCGTGCGAAGCTCTTTGTGACTCGTGAAAACCTCGCACCCGCCGCGCAGAAGCTCTTCGGTGAACTCGTCCGCTTAGAGGGAAATAACCCTACTGCTCTCAAGCGCGCTTACGAGCGCATCGGTCAGAGCCTCAATGCCCGCGTGGTGGAAGAGGCGACCTTTAAGACAGGCAGCGCTGCGCTTGCGATGGAACATGAAGATCACATCCAAGCTTCGTCAAGACAGGCTCCTGGAAATGCCTTCTTCCTAGTCGTCGGCTACGCCTCAAAAAGTGGTGGCAGCAAGAGCAACCGTGAGCTTTCCGCGAAGCGAGCAACCACCGTCGCCTCGGTAGTAAACGTTCTCAAGCAAGCAGGGCAAGGCGTGCAGGCAGTTTACCTCGGCGAAACAAATCGCTTCGGCGCAAATGATGCACCGAACCAAGTCTGCGAAATCTGGGAGATCCGCCCTTAATTTCTTTCCACCAATTTTTAATCAAGTGGCAGTCCTCTGGGCTGCCACTTTTTTTGTCGCTCGATCATGTTTCTCCAAAAATAGAGACGTCACGCTAGTGCACCAAAATCAGTGAAACCAAACGAACGTTCTCTGAGAATTCCCAATTGAAAAAGAGCCTCAGAAAGAGTTGCTTAGATCATGAAGCTGCTTTCCGCCCTCTTCCTTTTTCCTCTCTTCCTTAATGCAAAGCCCAACATCGTCTTCATCCTCGCCGATGACCTCGGCATCAAGGATCTCTCCTGCGAGGGTTCAACCTTCTACGAGACGCCCCACATCGATGCGCTCACGAACTCCGGGATGCGCTTCACCAATGGCTACTCGACGTGTCAGGTCTGCTCGCCTTCGCGCGCTTCCATCATGACTGGCCAATATCCTGCTCGCATAGGAATCACGGATTGGATCGGCGCGGCTTCGGGGACGAAGTGGAAGCGAAATGACCGCGTCCTCCCCACCGAATACATCCACGATCTTCCTAGCAAAGTCACCACCGTTGCCGAGGCGCTAAAGGAGGGCGGATACCGAACCTTTTTCGCCGGAAAATGGCATCTCGGGGGCAATAATTCAAAGCCTGAGCATCACGGGTTCGAGGTGAACAAAGGTGGACATTACCGCGGTTCGCCTCCGGGCGGCTTCTTTTCTCCTTATAAAAATCCCGATCTCGAAGACGGCCCGCGCGGCGAGTCACTCCCCATCCGCCTTGCCGAGGAAACCGTGAAGTTCGCCACCGCCAAATCAGAAAAGCCCTTCTTTGCCTTCCTCTCTTTCTACTCCGTCCACGGACCCATCCAAACCTCGCCGGAGCTTTGGAAAAAGTATCAGGAAAAGGCGACGAAGGCCGGCTTGGTCGATGAGCGCTTTCAATTCGATCGCACCAAGGCGGTGCGCCAGGTCCAGGACTGCCCCATTTATGCAGGCATGATGGAGTCGATGGATGATGCGGTCGGCCTCGTCATGGAGGGCCTCAAAAAAGCCGGGCTCGCAGACAACACCATCGTCATCTTCACCTCAGACAATGGCGGAGTCTCTTCCGGCGACGCCTTTGCCACCTCCTGCCTCCCTCTCCGCGGCGGAAAAGGACGCCAGTGGGAAGGCGGAATCCGTCAGCCGTTTTATATCAAAGCACCGGGCGTGGCGAAGCCCGGATCCACTTCTGAAGTCTTCGCAACAGGCACCGACTTCTATCCCACCCTCCTGGAACTCGCTGGTCTCGAAGCGAAACCGGAGGCACACATCGATGGCCGCTCACTGGTCGCCGCGCTCAAGGGCGAGGACAAAGCAGAGCGCTCACTCTACTGGCACTACCCTCACTACGGAAACCAAGGGGGCGAGCCTTCAAGCATCATTCGCAAGGGCGACTTCAAGCTCATCCGCTACTACGAAGACGGCCGCGAGGAGCTCTACAACATCGCGAAGGATCTCGGCGAAGTGACCGACATCTCCAAAGAAAACTCAAACATCGCCGCCCGCCTCTCAACCGAGCTCACAGCCCATCTCACCGAAGTCGGCGCGAAGATCCCGCAGAAGGATTCCCGCTTCGATGCTGCGAAAAAAGTGATGCAGCTTGAGAAAGCCAAGACTGTCGAAAAAGAAAGACTCGAAAAACAGCAGGCCAACTTCCTGAAGTCGGATTTCAAGCCCAACAAAACTTGGTGGGATTCACTCAAGACGGAGGACTAGGGTTTTTCGAAGACGCGCACGGTGACGTCTTCCAATTTCAGGAAATCAAAGCCCTTGATAGCGATAACGGTGGCTAGACCGTCGGCAAGCCAAGCTTCCAGCGCTTCGACGGCAACCACCTCTTGAGGCGGCGGGCTTTTCCCCGTCTTGGGATCGATGAGATGATTCGCCGCGGAAGTAGCACTGAGCCGCTCGCCCGATCCACTGGAGACGGCGAGAGAGTTCTTCAGCGAAATGTCATTCCCCTCTACTGAGACAGTCCAAGGCTTGTCTCCCACGACGCGGTATTCTCCGAAGTTTACCAGAGCGCTGACATCTTCACCCTCAAGAAATCGCGCCACGTTATCAGTAACGTAACCTTGAGCAATGGCATTGAGGCTCATCGCCATTCCCTTTTCTAACAGAATCTCTTTTGGAGAAAATTGGACTCGGGAGAAGTTCACGAGGGCTCGCTTTTTATCCGCCTCTTTAGAGTCAGGGATGCGGCCCTCGGCATACTCGCCTTTAACCCACTCCAGATAAGCATGAATGGTGGGATCGAAGAAACCATCAGTCAGATCGTAGAGAAGCGACGCCCTATAAAGAATATCTTGAAGCGCCTCACTCGGGTTCGAGAGCGAGCCATCACGATTCAAGCGCCGCAGCTCCGAGTTCTCGTCCCAGAGCGAAAAAACAGCTTCGTAAGATTGCGCAATCTTGAGAGCTTCATCGCCGAGCTTTTGTGCGTCGTCGTGATCGACCCCACTGAATTTAATCGAGATGGGAATCCCAAAACAAATCCCCCGCCATTCCGAAAAAGGCACCTTCTCCCCACAGGACACCAATCCTCCCAAGAGCCAGAGCGCATGCCTTCGTTTCATGCCTGCCGCTTTTTAAAAAGGCCCAGCCCAAGAATCGTCAACACGATCACGCTTGCTGCAGCAAGGTCGGTGAGAAGCCAGCCGGGCCAACCGAAAAGTTTTCCCGAGTGAGCATCGAGAATGACGCGGGAAAGCGGCATCGCGCGGCGCGTCATGATCGCATTGGAGAGGCTTTCGCGATCCGCGTCATCAAGTAGGGGAAGCGACTTGAAAACCTTGTGAGTCGATGTTTCTTCGAAACGCAGAAAGTCTTCCGAGAAGCGCCAGAACGATTTCCCCGAAAAGACAAAGAGCCGCTCTTTATCCACCGTGACGGTCTCTATCGGAAGAGGCGGGAGCGAAAGTTCATCGAGATCGAGAACCATCTCCCCGGTGCCATCGAGAATCGCGATGCGCTCATCGGTCGCGATGATGAGTTGGTTCTTCAGCGCGACGGCACCCACAAGTTGACCCGGGATTTCAAGGAACTCCTTATCAAGAAAGGTGAGCCCATCCCAAAACGCCACCTTCCGATCTCCGATCGTGATCCCACGCGGCTCCCCCTCGGGAAGCTGATGGTAGCGCTTGAGAACCCAGCCTGCCGAGACCTGACGATCGTTGAGACCGAAAAACTCGGCGTGATTTAAAAGTATCCCGCTCAGAGACAGCCACAGAAGCGGAAGGGCCGCGATGAGCCCAAGCCAGCGGTGCCACTTACGAGTATTATGGCGACGACGCCTCGGTGCGGGTTCACTCATTTTTTGATCGATTCAAGGTAGAGCGCAAGGCGTCCAAGTTTCGTCAAGGCACGCACCGAGAGCGTGGCTCCAGCGATATTTCTCACCTGACGATTCAGCTGATTCCCAGCAGTGAGCTTCGCCCCCACGAGCTGTTTCGTGAAGGCCGGCCTGCCCACTTCCCATCCGTGCGTCTCACGATAAACGAGCACTTTCACCGAGGAAATTTTTCCTCCCGAGACCACAAATCCAGTGGTGATATATTCCACCTTCCCGATCTCCTCGAGAATGAAAGCGGTCTTACTCCCCGCACTCCAGTAGCGGATCGAGCTCGTCTTATAGGACTTCCCTATGATCGCCCGTACCGCCTTTTTCTGCGCCGAACTCAGTGCGATCGCCTGCGTGGCTGGAATCTTGCCGAGGCTTTGCTGAATAAATTCAGACGGCTTTTGGTAAACCCGATCAGCCGAGAAAGCGCTTCCCCCAGAAAGGAGCAGCGCCGTCACGAAAAAGAATCGTCTAAGCCTAGAAGCTGTAGCCGACACCAAAATTGAGGGTTTTATTATCCGCTGCGCCATCTTCCTTTAGGACGGTGTAATCAGCTTTGAGGACCACGTTGTCAATCGGCCAGTAGTTTACACCCATGGTGTATTCGTCGGTCTCTTTACGAGTTCCACTGACATATTCGTAGTTGCTGTAACGCCCGAAGACACCCACCGAGCTGCCATTTTCAAAGCTCCAGCGATAAGAAGGCTCGAGGAAATATCCCCACTGGCTATCCGCATCCGCCGCTTCGAAGGAAGCACCATCGATCTCCCAGTGAGAGAACAAAGCACGGAAGCCAAAGCCACCCGCCTGATACTGTGCTGACGCTCCCAGCAAGAGCGCCGAGTTATCCTCTGCACTGCTGCTTGAGATATCACTCTGGAAGTTCGCGAAACCAGTGAGGCTCAAACCATTCCCGTTGTTGTAGCGAACTCGTCCTGTCGCGGCCCAGTTGGTCGCGTCAGCTTCCGCCACCTTCTGGCGGCCAGAGCGAATCGCAAAGGCACTGCCTCCTGCCGTCGAAACATCCAGTCCTGAATGCACCGCAAAATCAAGACCCACGCCGTTGTCGAAGTTCTTCGTGAGCGACAGGCCACCTTCCCACCAAGTCGTCGGGATGATCTTACTCTCAATATTGTTCCGCTCCACGCCATAGAAAGTGTTGGGCTCATGCGTCTCATTCAAAAGTCCCACGGGCACGAGAAAGAGACCCGCCTTCGCGCTCAGACCCTGATCCATATCGAATTCGATATAGGCCTGCTCCAACTCCACTTCACCTGGCTTACCATCACCCGAGAGCGAGTGCTCCAGCTCGAACTCTGAGAAGAGTTTAATCCGGTCGTTGAAGCGGTGATTTACGAAAAGAACCCAACGGTGGAAATCAATCTGATCCTTGTCTCCGGTGTTGAGGTGAAGCTCACCATAACCACCGATGCTCGTTTTTTCATACCAGCGATTCCCACCGCTATTCCCCAAGAAGAGATCATCAATCCCACTCCCTCCAGAAGGCGCCGCCACCACCGATGATTGCGGCCCTGACGAGCTAGGCATTGGAATGGTTTCCTGGTTTGGCGCCTCCAGCGGTCCGTAGCGGCTCTCGTAGGACTGGACTTTCTTCTCAAGCGAATCGAGGCGCGCGGCGAGTTCTTCTAAAGTAACACCGGATGCTGCGCTGGCAGACAACCCGATGATCAGGGCGGACAATGTGTATTTGGATGCCATGTCGACCTCTTGCTATTGATACTGAGTCTCAATAGCAAGAGGTTTCTTGCGGAAACTTTCTCTGATCGGAAAATGACACCCCACGCGTAGAAGTAGGAAAGACGCGAATTCAGCCTTTCGCTCCCGTAAGGCATCTCGCAAGATCCCCCCCACGACATGGAATTCGATCTCAAAGACCTCTTTCTAAAAGGCGGCGGCTTCATGTGGCCCCTCCTCATCCTCTCTCTGATCTCGGTCGCGATTATTCTGGAGCGCTTCGTCTTTTATCTCATTCACCGCTACCGTCTCAGCGCCGTCATCTCTGCGGTCTGTGAAAAGGTCGCTATTTCCAGCTCCTCGAACCCCCTCCTCTCCTTCGCCGCTACCTTCACTGACGACCGTCACCTCGGCGAGGACCACTGCCTCAATGTCTCCGAGCGTGAAGCCACCCGCCTCATCAGCACGCACGAGCGGGGCATTCGTATCCTCGCCCTCATCGCTGCCATTTCACCCCTCATCGGACTCCTCGGCACCGTCTGGGGAATGGTCATCGCCTTTTCAAAAATCGCCACCCTCGGCGAAACGGTCACTCCAGCAGACTTCGCCGATGGCATCTGGACCGGCCTCCTTACCACCGTCGCCGGACTCCTCGTCGCTATTCCGGCCATGGCGATGGCGAAGATCTTCGAGGCTCGCGTCGACCGCCTCGTCCGCGATCTCAACACCCTCACCTCGCACCTCCGCGAGCAATTTTTCTCCAAGGACTAGGCCATGGTCATCACTCGAAAAAGCCGCATTGATGCCGGGATCGATATGACCCCGCTCATCGACGTCGTCTTTCAGCTCCTCATCTTCCTCATGGTAAGCAGCCAGTTCATCAAGCCCGACCACCGCGTCGAGCTCCCCATCGGCCCGCTCGCCTCCGCCGCCGTCAGCCAAGATGACGAGTCGCTTACCCTCACCATCCTCCCCGACAACTCGCTTCTGTTAGAAGACTCCCCTGTCACCCTCGAGAACCTCGGAAGCAGCCTTCACGACATCATCGCCCATACCGAAATCACCGCGCTCGAGATCCGCGCCGACCGCATCTCAGACGTCGGAATCTTCATCACCGTCATCGAGACCGCTACAGAAAACGGCATCACAAACCTCGGCTATCAGAAAAAAGGAAATGACGAAGAGTAGTCAGCTCATCACCTGGATCTGCGTCGGCTCTCTCACCATGAGCCTCCACGCCGCCGCGCTCTGGCTCATCGTCATCCCCCAAGAACTTCCTGAAAAAGTCGAAATCCAGGAACAAAAGCTCGATCTCAGCTTCCTCCTCCCTCCCGCGCCCGCTCCTGAACCCACTCCCGAGCCCGTTCCGCAACCAGCTCCCATTCCAGAACCTGAGCCCGAACCCACTCCGGAACCGGAGCCTCCTGTAATCACCCCACCCGAACGCATCGAGCCACCCAAGACTCCTCCCCCGCCTATTCCGGATCCCGCGATCGCAAAAAAGGAGCTCGAGAAGAAAAAAGCCGCCGAGCAAAAAGCACGCGACCGTGCCGCAGCAGAAGCCCGCGATCGCGCCATCGCGAAAAAGCGCATGGACGAAAAGCGCAACAAAGCCCGCGAAGCCGCCGCTAAAGCAAAAGCCAAAGCTCGCGCTATCGCAAACGCAAAGGCCGCAGCAGCCAAGCGCGCTGCCGATGCCAAGCGCATCGTCTCAAAGCCCTCCGCCATCAGCCAAAAGAAACCTCGCTACCCCAGCATCGCCCTCCGCGCCGGCCACCAAGGAACCACCACCCTCCGCCTCACCATCGGCAGCAATGGCCGCGTCACCTCTGCTTCCGTGTCCAAATCCAGCGGCCACAGTTCACTCGATCAAGCTGCCCTCTCCGTCGTCCGCTCATGGCGCTTCAAGCCCGCGCGGAATGGCGCAGGCCAAGCCGTCTCCTACACCATGACGCAATCCGTCCCCTTTAGAATCAGATAGAAATTATGAGCACACTCAAAGTTCACAACGCAATGTGGCCCGGCCTCGTCGGGAAAGAGGACGGCACCGACCACCCACCCATCTCCCTCGAGCGCATGCTCGAGCTCACCGCCGCATCCGAGGCCCAAGGCCAGAAATACGACGGCGTCGACTACTTCCTCTTCCACCCCCACACCGACCCTGACGCTTCAGAAGATGAGTTGAAAAAAATCGCCGACCTCATCGCGTCCAAAAACCTCAAAGTCGGCACCCTCGTCGCCCCCGTCTGGGAAGGCACCGTCGGTGGTCCCGCCTTCGGCTCACAAGACGACCGCGACAACTTCGTCCTCGCCGTCGAAAAAGCCTGCCGCGTCGCAAACATCTTTAAAGACCACGGCGTGCGCGACTACGGCGCCATCCGTATCGACACCGCCGGTTCCGTCGAAGACTGGGCCAAGGACCCCGCCGCTAACACCGCCCTCGCTACCGACACCATCAAGCGCGCCGCAAAAGTCGCCGCCGACAACGGCGAGCGCCTCGCCATCGAAGGCGAAATTTGCTGGGGAGCCATCCACTCCTGGAAAGACACCCTTGATCTGTTGGAGTCCATCGGCATGCCCGAGACCGTCGGCTTCCAAAGCGACCTCGCCCACACCTACCTCTACCTCCTCGGTCACAACGCCCCCCAGCACGCCCTCGTCAAAGCAGACCACAGCGACGAAGAATTCTGGGCCGCCTACCGCCCCATGGTCGACAAACTCCGCCCCTGGACCATCGACTTCCACGTCGCCCAAAACGACGGCACCATCCACGGCACCGGCGCGCACGATAAAACAGGCCGCCACTGCCGCGCCGATGACCCCAAGGGCAAACTCGACATCGTCGCCTGCTCCGCCGAATGGCTCAAAGACCACGCCGACCGCAAGATCCAGCACATCTGCTGGGACGGCTGCATGTTCTCAAACGAACTCCTCGAAGAGCAACAAACCTGGAACACCATCCTAGACACCATGCTCAAAGTCCGCGACGCCCTGTAAAGAGAAGGGGTTTCCAACCCCTCCCCCAAAACGCGAATCCGCCGTAGTTTTGACGAAGGAGGAAGCCCAATTCGAATGTAGCTGAAATGCCCTTAAGTGCTTCCGGCAAATTCCCTCACATCGCTCCCCTCAAAAAGCCCTCCGGTTTCGCTTGGCAAGAACCGCTTTCCTATCCTACTCCCCGTCATGCTCTCACAGGAACCCATAGAATGGCCGGAAGAAGTCGAAATCCTAATCGATCAACTCGAAACCGATTCCACGAAACGAAACCTTACTCGCGGGGAAAGGGCACTCATGGACATCTACGAGACCGTTCCCGTTCTTCAAAGCGATGATTGCCTCCACGAATTTTGGCAAAGCGGATTGAACACCCAGCGCATCATCAACTCCTTCGAACTCATCGACGCCACCGCCCTCGTCGACCCGATCAACGCGAGCCGCTGGTGCGAGACCCGCACCGAGGACCGCAATGACTACACCAACGCTGAATCCAATCACCTCACCTCGATTGAAGAAGAACTCGAGGCCGGAATGGAAGAGCTTGTCGACCTCGTCCTAGAGTTTATCGAAAACGAATTGAAGTAGCTTCGAGACTCAAGCGCTCCACCCCATCAGAAGCTCCGAAGGAGCAAAGGCGGAAATGCAGAAAATCAAGGCCTCAACTATCAATTTCTCGTCTCCGCCACCGAATTAGGGTTCGGCAGAAAAATAGATGCCCTTTCCTTCACGGGAGATCGCCCCACTGAAGAAGCTCAGACCCTCTTCCTCCAAACACGCGATATCTCTGATCTGGAACTCGGTGGAAACCCCTCCCATTCCACCTTCACCATCTCCCGCGAGCAGGCCGCAGAGCTTTTCCTTTAAAGATTCGAACGGTGACCTCCACCAAATGTCTTTCGTTTCGGGAAGAACGGACGCCACGGGAAGACGCCTAGAAATGCCACGACGCGAAGAAGAATAAAATATCCAGCCTTGCCCCAATCTACCCACTTTCTAACCTGTCACACAGATGAGCAAAAAACCTGTCCGCATAGGCGTCGTTGGCTATGGCTTCATGGGTCGCACCCACTCGAATGCCTACTCCCAGCTTGAGCACTTTTTTGAAACTGACCACGTCCCGGTTAAGCAGGTCATTTGTGGCCGCTCGGAGGATAAGGTAAAGGACTTCGCAGAGCAGTGGGGCTACGCCGATACCGAGACCGATTGGCGCGAACTTGTGAAGCGCGATGATGTCGACGCCATCGACATCTGCACCCCGAACGACTCCCACTACGACATCGCCCTTGCCGCCATTGAAAACGGCAAGATGATCCTCTGCGAAAAACCCCTTGCCCTCAATGGCGAGCAAGGCCTCAAAATGGTCGAAGCGATCGAAGCTGCCGGCCTCCCCAATCTCGTCTGGTATAACTACCGCTTCCTCCCCGCCGTCACGCTCGCCAAGCAGATCGTGAGTCGTGGCGACCTTGGTAAGATCTACCACTACCGCGCAAACTTTCTTCAGGACTGGACGATGTCCGACGAACTTCCCCAAGGCGGCGCCGCCCTCTGGCGACTCGATGCCGCCACCGCAGGCTCCGGCGTCACCGGCGACCTCCTCGCGCACAACATCGACTGCGCCCGCTGGATCAACGGCGACATCGTCTCCGTCTCCGCCATGACCGAGACCTTCATCAAAGAGCGCGTCCACCAAGAAACCGGCGAAGTTCACCCCGTCACAATCGATGACGCCTGCGCCTTCCTTGCTCGTTTTGAAAATGGCTCCACCGCCATCTTTGAGTCCACCCGCTACGCCCGCGGCCACAAGTCGCTCAAAACTTTCGAGATCAACGGCCACAACAAATCCCTCTCCTGGGACCTCCACGACCTCAACCGCCTCGCCTACTTCGATCACGACGTCCCCGGCGAAACCCGCGGTTGGTCCAGCATCCACGTCTCAGACAGCGACCACCCCTACACCGGCAACTGGTGGGTTCCCGGCCTCTGCCTCGGCTACGAGCACTCCTTCGTCCACGAAGCTGTCGAGTTCATGAAGAGCCTTGATGACCCAAGCGCGGAGAAAGCTTACCCAGATTTCCGTAACGCCCTCGGCACGCAATACGTCTGCGACGCCGTCCTCGAATCCGCCAAGACCGGCCAGTGGGTCGACGTAAAAAAAGCTTAATAACTTCCTTAAAAAAAGGCACCGCCTCGTGAGAGACGGTGCCTTTTTTATCCTGATTTTTTAGGCAGAAAGGAGGCGCTCGGCTTCTGTCCAATCGCCTTGCTGGTCTCCGAAGAAACCAGTTTCGAGACGGCTCACATAGAGTTCGAAGGCTTTGGCCTCAATTTCCGCATGGGTGACTGCGACCAAGGTCGGAGAGGGGGAGGCGCCCTTCACTGCTTTTTTCGCAGCTTTCTTGGTCGCCTTTTTCACCGCTTTTTTTGCGGTTTTCTTGACGGCCTTTTTAGCGACTTTCTTGGTGGGGATTTTCTTTTTAGCAGCCTTCTTGACGGCTTTCTTAGCTACTTTCTTTGTCGTCACTTTTTTGGTGGCGGCCTTTTTGGTTGGGGTCGTTTTCTTCGCGGCCATGGTAATTATTGTTCAGCAGACTCAGTGCCAATAAGGATTGGCGACTGATTAAGCGCGGCATGGCTTCAACCCATGACAAGGGGTAGATTAATCATCAAAAAACTGTTCCCAAAATTTCAGGCGGCATTATTTCCCTAAGCCTCTTATCCTAAGCCATCGAACTGCCTGCTCGGGCCAAGTGAATCCACCGTCGGGAAGGAACACCACAGCAGCGCCGCTAGCTGTGCCCTTCGCCGGTCCGTAAAGAGTAAGAGTCGGATGAAAAATATCCTCCACTCCTCGATCATTCATCCTTTTCTCGGAACTCTCCGCAGTCTCTCCGGGAGCAAACTCTGGCCAGATCCGAATCCAGCTACTCGGAAAATCTAAGATGCTCTGCCCATTCAGAATGGTTTGCAGAGCGAGGAGTAAAATGATGATTCTCATCACAAAGATTTAACCCTCCGCAGGGCCATACCGAATCAAAAAGCAGCTAAATCACTGATTTCCGACATTTCGCCATTGAAAATCACGCGCATCCCACAAAGCTTCGCCCTTCATGAACGTCTCTCTGAATTGGCTCAAGGAACGCCTCGATTTTGGCACCCGCACTCTTGATGAAGTCTGCGACCTCCTCACCTTTGCGGGAATCGAGATCGAAGGACTCAATCCCGTCGGAGTCCAGAGCGACCTCATCGTCGTGGCCGAGATCAAAGAAGCCGTCCAGCACCCCGATGCCGATAAGCTGAAGGTCACTAAAGTGGATGCCGGTGAAGGCGAACTCCGCCAGATCGTCTGCGGTGCTAAGAATTACAAAGTAGGTGACAAGGTCCCCTGCTGCCTCCCCGGCGCAGACCTCGGCGGCTTCGTCATCGGCGAGACCAAGATGCGCGGCGTCGAGTCGAAGGGCATGCTCGCAGCAGGCTCCGAGATCGGACTCCAAGATGAAGAAGACGGCCTCCTTATTCTCAAGACCGATGCCGCCCCCGGCACTCCCGTGAAATCTCTTTTCGAATCCGACACTCTCATCGAAGTCGAAATCACCCCGAACCGCCCCGACCTCCTGTCCCACTCCGGCCTCGCCCGTGAGCTGGCCGCTTTGCTTGAGACAGAAATGTCACCCGTCAAGAAAAGCCACCCCACCGAGCTCGCCGAGGACGCCTCAGCCGTGACCGTCGAGAGCGCAGTCTGCCCCTTCTACTCCGCCCTTTTCATCACCGGCGTCAAGGTCGCCCCCAGCCCCCCTTGGCTCAGCAAGAAGCTTGAAGCCATCGGCCTGCGCCCTATCAATAACGTCGTCGACATCACGAACTACGTCCTCCACGAACTCGGCCAGCCCCTCCACGCCTTCGATGCCGCGAAAGTTTCCGGCCCTATCAACGTGCGCAACGCACAAGACGGCGAAGAATTCCTCGCCCTCGATGAAAAAACCTACGCCCTCACCGCAGTCGACTGCGTCATTTCCAATCAAAGCGGGGATGGAAATGGGAAGGCCCTCGCCCTCGCTGGCGTCATGGGAGGACTCGATAGCGGAGTGACTGACACCACCACCGACGTCATCCTCGAATCCGCCTTCTTCACCCCCTCCGAAATCCGCCACACCTCGCGCCGTCTCTTTCTCACTTCGGACTCCTCCTACCGCTTCGAGCGCGGAGTCGACCCGAACCAAGTCATCCCCGCCGCCGCCCTCGCCGCTGCTCTCATCGCCGAGATTGCCGGAGGGAATGTCGCTGCCACCACCGCGACCGCAGGCTCAGTTCCAACGGTAACCTCGCCCGTCGAGCTCGATATCGTCCGCATGGAACAACTCATGGACGGCTCCATTTCTCTTCCTGATGCCGAAGCAATTCTCACCCGCCTCGGACTCGAAAAAGCCACCAAAAACACCTGGAACATCCCCTCTTGGCGCGCCGACCTCGAGCGCTCCGCTGACCTCGTCGAAGAAGTCGCCCGCGTCCACGGACTTGAAAACGTCCCCTCTCGCACCGGTGGCACCGCCGTTGATGAAAGCCAATTCGACCGCGACTACGACCGCCTTATGGGCCTCAAGCACAAGCTCGTCGCCCTCGGCTTCTACGAAGTCCAGACCATCAAGCTCATCGCCGAGTCCCAGCTCCGCGACTGCCTCCCCCTCCGTCCACTCATGGATGGGGACCTCATCAAAGTCTCCCGTCCCCTCAGCGAAGATCACGCCATCCTCCGCCCCTCCCTCACCCCCGGCCTTCTCCAGATCGCCGAGCGAAACCTCAACCAAGGCGCAAAAACTCTCCGCTTCTTCGAGGCAGGACGCCAGTTCCGAAACGCCGGAGGCGGCAAGGCCAAGGATCTCGAGTCCGACTCCATCGGCATCCTCCTCGGCGGCGAAGCCTTCCCCGCATCCTGGGCCAGCGGCGAAAAGCGCAACCTTGATCTCTTCGATGCCAAGGCTGCCGTCCAAGCCCTTCTCGGCGGAGCCGAAGTGCAATTCTCAGCCCGCCCCCGCGAAGGCTTCCTGCTCGCTGGTGATATCCAACTCGGCGGCAAGCCCATCGGCACCTACGCCCAGGTTCTCCCCTCGCGCACCCGCGAGCTCAGCCTCAACGCACCGCTTTATCTTGTGGAACTCGACCTTGGAAAAATCATCCCGCTTCAGAAGGACTTCTTCCAAGTCGAGCCGCTTCCTAACTTCCCCGGCTCCAGCCGCGACCTCGCCATGGAACTCCCCGTCAGCACCTCGAATGCCGACATTGAAAAAGCCCTCGCCAAGCACAGCGACCCTCTCCTCGTCTCAGCGACCTGCTTCGACCACTTCAGCGATCCCTCCGGTGAAAAGCTAGCAGCTGACAAAAAGTCTATCGCCTACAGCTTCCACTACCGCGCGCCCGACAAAACGCTCAAAGCAAAAGAAGTCGACGCCGCCCACGCCAAGCTCCTAGCGCACCTCCAGAAAGCGCTTCCCATGAGCCAGCGCTAGGACACACGTCCTTAAGCGCTCACTCAGGTGTTCGTCAATCCCGAAAGGATGCCGGCATGTAGCCCCGGGAAGAACCCGGGTTTTTACGAGGTAGGAGAGAGGGCCGAGCCAAGTGCATCGAAGCACCTTATCACTTCCCCGAAGGCAGCCGTGCCGATGTCGATGCCAGAATAACGGGCTGCGGGTAGACCATATTTGAACCGACCTCAAATCCTTGGGCTATAGGCCACCGCACCTATCGGAGCTAAAGAACCTCCCCAACCAAGCAAAAAAATTCTGCGTCTCTGCGTGAGACATCCCCCTATTCCTCCACCACCGCATAACACCCGAGCACCGCCTTCACCATCGCCTCTCCACTAGTGACCTCATCGTGAAAGATATGGTGCACTCCCTCTTTCTGAAGAAGCGCTACACCATCGGAAAACTTCGCCCGCGCATAAGTCACAATCCCCGCATTCAGACTCCGCGCTGACCGCATCCCCTCAATCGCGAGCGCCGGCTCCGGGAAAGTAAAAGCGATCGCCCGCGCACTCTCGATCTTCGCCAGCTTCATCGTCTCCACATTCGTGGCATCGGCAAAGAGCACATGCACCCCACGCTTGTGCAGATCACGCACCGTCGTGGCATTCATCTCGACCACCACCACGGACACCGAGAGCCGATCCATCGCCTCGTGAAGCGCCTGCCCCACTGGGCCGTATCCACAGATCACGACATGATCACGCAGCGCTTCCACTTCCGCACCCTCGTGCAGCTCCGCCTTGCATTCTTTTCCTTTAAAAAACGATAAGCCCTCTAGCTTCTTCGAGAGCGGAGCCGCGCCCCGCATCAGCGTCGGCACAATCGCCATCGACACCGCCGTGCAAGCCAGCAGCAGCTGCTCCAGCTCCGGTGAAATGCCACCCAGATCGGCCGCCCGACTCAGCAGCACCAGCGAAAATTCACCACTACTCGACAGCGCTGCCCCCGCGATCAGCGCCTGCCGCAAGCGCAGCCCCATCTTCCCCCCGATCACCGCCACAATCACCCCTTTTACCAACACGATTCCCAGCACTCCCGCGCCGATCATCCACCACGACGCCAGCACCACTTCTAGGTCGATCAGCAAGCCCACCGAAACGAAAAACACCGTCAAAAAGAGATCTTTAAAAGGCAGCACATCTGCCAGCACCTTGTGCGAGTAGATCGACTCACTCACCACCAGCCCGCCCGCGAAGGCACCCAGCGCGAGACTCAGCCCAAACCAATTCGCCCCCCACGCAATCGCCGCGCACAGCCCCACTACCGTCACGGTAAAAAGTTCCCTGCTCCGTGAACTCGCGACCGCATGCAGCAAGTGCGGCACGACATAAATACTCAGCACCCAGCACAGCGCCAGAAAGAGAACTCCCTTCCCCAGCGCAAAGACGATCGGCATCGCCCCGCCCGCGTCCTCGCCCACCAGCGATGGCAGCACCACCATGAAAAAAATCACCGCCAGATCCTGAAAAATCGCCAGCCCCAGCGCCAGGCGTCCCCCCGGCGAATCCGGCTGCCCCATATCTTGGAACGACTTAATGCTCACCGCAGTCGATGACACCGCCATCGCAAACCCCACCACCAGCAAGCTCGGCCCGGTCAGCCCAAAGCCCCAGCCCACCAGCATCGCCACTACCGTCGTAAAAAATATCTGAGCCCCACCGCCCCCCAGCACAATGCGCCGAAGATGCATCAGCTCACGGAGCGAAAACTCAATTCCCAGAGTAAACATCAGAAGTACCACCCCCAGCTCCGCCAGCATCCCGATCGCCTCATCCGGAGCTTCCCCTAGGAAACTCGTCGCTCCCGTATTCGCCAGCACCACCCCACAAATAAAATACCCCACCAACAACGACTGCCGCGCCTTCACCAAAATTAGCGACATCACCACCACCGACCCAAGCACCATCCCCAACAGCGCCACCACCGGAGCGACCTCGTTACTTGCAGCGATCATCATCTATGCGATCCTATGCAGGCACAACGATCATTCCAAGCGTCACCGCTTTTCCCCTTCACCTTTTTCTCAAAAAACGACAATCTCCATCCAAATGAAAGTATTCCTCCTTCTCAGCTTAGCTCTTGCGACTGCCTCGTTTGGCTTCGATATCCCTAAAGGGACCTTCCACCTCGGCCAGCTAGAGGACGCCGCGAAGAAAGCCGGGCAAGCCAAACAGCCTATCGCCTTCATCATCGCCGAGAAAAAAATGGCAGCCACATGAGTGGACTGTCCCGGAACCGTCAGTGTGACGGCCAGCAAAGCAGTTCTTGGATTCTCTAAAAGTGTCATCGTTGACACCTCAGAATCCGCAGCCCTCCCCGCCCTCGTCAAGAATGCCTACCGCACCGGCGGAGCCTCGATCCCCATCGTCATTTTCACCGATCCCGGCATGACCAAAATCTACGGGACTTACAATCACCCAAAGATGAAGGGCCAGAACTACGGACAAATCTTTGCCGACACCAAGGACAAGATCCGCGCCTCTCTTAGAGAAGGCACCTTCGACCTCGGAGCCGAAGCGCCTAAACTCGCCAAGACCAAGGGTGCCAAGGTCGAGGACTGGATCAGCTCAAAGGGAACCACGATCAAAGCCAAGCTCGTTGGCATCGAAGACGATAAAATCTTCCTCTTCGAAACCGAAGCCGGGAAGGCGATTCGGGCGACTGCCGCCCAGCTCTCTAAGGAAAGCGTTGAGAAGGCCAAGAAGATGGTGGAGTAAGCTGGAGGTCAGTAATTCGGATTCTCTGGAAAGAACCCAGGGGACCAAGAAAAGACATTCCGGAAGTTAAGCCAGCCTCAACGAGGCGAACTATCGTAGCGAAGGGCAAAGCGAGGAACGAGCGCCGTCCTGGGAAAATTGCCCTCGGAGAATCATGGGCAAGCCCAGCACTTCGATCTTACTCGTGAGTCATCCGCAGCCCGCTATTGGGTATCTTCATCGGTCGGCTTGGCCTACGGGTAAGCGAAAGAACTGCGAGCTGTTGAACTTGGCTCTGATTTACTCGCGACTCCGATACCCAGGGCGCCGCTCGTGCCTCGCTCTGCCACTGGGCTACGTTAGATCGACCCGATGGGCCTCTTACACCGCCATTTCCCAAAGCGCGGCGACGTTCTTTCGGGCGAGGCTTTTTTTCGTAGAGCAAAGCCCGACTTCGTAAGGGGAGAGTTCAGGAGCACCTTTGATGATTTCGACTTCTTCTCTGAAGGGGCTTTTCTCAAGGACGAGTTCAGGAACCAAACCTACCCCACAGCCGAGCCGAACCATCGCGATGATCGCTTCGTTTCCTGAGACCTCGGTGGTGAAGCGTGGGCGGATCGACTTCGTTTTTAAATGCGCATCCAGTCGTCGGCGTGAGAGACCGGCTCCGGGTAAGACGAGAGTCGCCGCATCGAGATCGAGTTCCCCTTTCACCATTGGCACGCCCTCCAAGCCCTTCGGTCCGATGAAAACGAGTGCGGTTTTCTGGAGTGGGAGGAAGACAAGTTTCCCCGGCGTCCGATCCGGAAGGGCAGCAACTGCAAGGTCAATCTCCCCCGTCATCACCTCCGCCACCGCTTCTTCTGCGGCGCCTGTCCGCAAGGCCAGCTGCACCCCCGGATGCTGCGCACGATACCGCTCCAGCAAACCCGGCAGAAGATTGTAAACCGCCGTCACTGAAGCATAGATCGAGACTTGGCCTCCCAACGCATCTCCTTCTTCCAACTCCGCCTTCACTGAGTCCCAATCGAGCACGGCTTGGCGGGCATATTTTCTAAAAGTGAGTCCCGCCGGGGTCAGACTGACACTCCGATTATCCCTGATAAAAAGCGGCTGACCGACTTCTTCCTCAAGCCGCTGAATCAGACGCGTGAGCGCCGAGCGACTGAGATGACTTATCCGGCTCGCTCGGCCGAAGTGGAGTTCATCAGAAAGAGCCAAAAAGGCATGAAGGGTTTCGGTGGTCATGGAGGACGGAAGGCAGAGATCGGACGACAGAGATCAGGGGCCGGAGAAACTTACCATCTCGCCCTCTCTTTCTCGAAGACAAAGATCGTCATTTCGGCCCGATTCATGCTCACTACTACCCATGACTTCGAGCTGCCGACCTACCCTTAAGTTGCTCGCGCGACAGTTCCCCTCTTCCTCCGCTGTCATCGCGGAGATCTCTCTTCTCGAAGCAAAGCTCACCCTTCCTAAAAAGCGGATTCACGTGATCAGCGATATCCACGGCGATGATCGCAAACTCCGCCACGTCATCAACAACGCCTCGGGCGGCCTCAGCACGCTCGTCGATCAGGTCTTCGGCGACGAGCTGACAGATGAGGAGAAGCGAACCTTCCTCGCCTTCCTCTACTACCCCGTCGAGAAAATGCGACGCTACCGGGAGCAACTCAATGACCGCGAATGGCGGCTCAAAGAGGTAAAGAGGCTTCTCCGCCTCCAGTTCCGACTCGTCCGCGCCATCGCTCGCACCGTGGCAAAAGACGAACTTCTGGGACTCATCAAAGAGGAGTTCAAGACGCTCTACATCGCGCTTCTCGATGAACTCTCCTTCGACCGTGACCCGAGCTACGTGGACTCCATCATCGAGTCGCTCGCCTGCTACGATCAAGATATTGTCGCCCTCCATGAAGCCTCCCGTCTGGTGCGAAATCTTGTCGTGTCCGAGGTCGTAGTCGCGGGTGATCTTTTTGACCGAGGGGAACGGGGTGACCGAGTCATCCACTATCTTAAGAACCAACCCAAGGTAAGCTTCACCTGGGGAAACCACGACCTCATCTGGATGGGCGCGACCCTAGGCTCCGAGCCCCTTATCGCCACCGTGCTCCGCATTTCGCTGCGCTACCTGAGACTTTGGCAGCTGGAGGAAGGCTATGGCATCCTCCTTTCCCCGCTCGCGATGCTCGCCAAGACGGTCTACGCCGACGACCCCGCCAAGTGCTTTTTCCCCAAGCGAACGTCCGGTTTTCTAGACGAAGAACTGGTCGCTAAGATGCACAAGGCGGTCGCCATTCTGGAATTCAAGCTCACCAGTCCAGTGATCGAGCGCCATCCCGAGTGGGATATGGAAGACCGCCGCCTGCTCCACCAGATCGATTATGAAAAGGGCACCATCACTCTCGATGGCGTGACCCATCCGCTCAAAGACAAGCACTTCCCCACCATCGATCCCGGCGATCCCTACGCGCTCAGCCCGGAGGAGCAGGTCTGCCTCGACCGCCTGCGTGAGTCCTTCATCTCAAGCGAGCGGCTGTGGAATCACATGCTCTTTGTCGTTCGGAATGGCGGGATGTCACTCAAACGCGATGAGGCACTCATCTTCCACGCCTGTGTGCCGACCAATCCCGATGGCGAATTCCGCAACACTGATCTCGGAGGCCAACAGCTCGCCGGTGGCGAACTCTTCCGCAAGCTTGAACAGATCGTCCATCGCACCTACCGCGAAGGGGCGCACACCGTGTCGCAGGACCTTGATTATTATTACTGGCTCTGGGCTCACGGAGATTCTCCGCTCTTTGGCAAAGCCCGTATGGCGACCTTCGAGCGCTACTTCATCGAAGATCCCGAGACGCACCGAGAAGAAAAAAATCCCTACTTCCAAATGGTGCACGATGCCGAGTTCTGTAAAAAAGTGGGCCGCGCTTTTGGCACCAGCGAAGACGTTCTCATTATCAATGGCCACGTCCCGGTGAAGGTCGAAAAAGGCGAAGACCCGGTCAAAAGAGGAGGTAACGCCGTCACGATCGATGGCGCCTTTTCCGAATCCTACGGCGACCACGGCTACACTCTCGTCATGGGACCCAATGCGATCCGGCTCGCCGAACATTCACATTTCGAATCCATCGATCACTTTCTGGATTGCGATGACGACATGATCCCAAAACTCCGGATACTCCGGGATTACGGCACTCCACGGACGCTCGAAGAAACAAACGAAGGTGAAGAGATCCACGACCAGCTCTGTTCTCTCAATGAACTTCTGCATGCCTATCGCTCTGGTAAGGTGACGGAAGGCTAGCCATCTCCCATGGTTGGTGCATTGCGCGATTCAATCTTCCTCGTTCATAGAAACCCGAACACAGAGTCATTCTTTCGCTTTATCTTTGCTGATATTTTGGGTATTCAAATGAACTTGTGGCTCGCAAGCGTCTTAATCTTAAATCTCCAAGCACGAATCGTCGGGTCGGCCGCACGAAGAAGGGCGGGCTGGGCGGTGCGCTGAAGCGGGTGGATCGAAAGGTCCAGGACATGCAGAATATGCGGACGGGACGGCGCGCGGGAATGACGGCGCATGCCGCGATCGCAGGGACCGCGGATAACTTCGATTTCGATGACTTTCATCTCTCGTGGCCGAGTCGGATTCTGCGCTGGGCGGCGGCGCTCCTGATCTTAGCACTGTGCTTTGTCACGGTACTGACGCTTTTCCAACGCGTGGGTGATCCCGATTTCCTACACCACTTTTATAAAACGAAGGAGTTTGTCTGCTTCGTGGTAGGGATCGGATTGATGATTTCTTGGTTCTACTCAGGGCTGCTCGCGGAGAGGTTTCTTTATCTTTATGTGCTGGGTCATGAGCTGACACATGTCCTCTTTGTCTACTGCTGCGGCGGACGCGTCAGTGCGCTGAAGGTGAGCACTGATGGCGGTTATATCATGACAAATAAGTCGAACCTGCTCATCGCGCTTTCGCCTTATTTTGTGCCGTTTTGGTCGCTCATTCTCGTGGGAATCTATGGCCTAATTTCGCTGAAGGCGACGATTCCCTATGGCGAGCAGGGACTCATTGTTCTCCTCGGAGGATCCTGGTGTTTCCACATCGTGTGGACGCTGTGGATGATTCCGAAGGACCAACCGGACTTGAAGGAACACGGCACCTTCTTTTCGCTGATGGTGATCGTTTTTTGTAATCTCGTGCTGCTGAGCGCGATGGTCTGCCTCGCCTCGCCCGATCTCACCTGGAAAATTTTCGTCTTCAACTGGGCCAATATTTCCTGGGACCTGATTGAAGCAGGGATGAACTGGGTAGGCGGGGCGCTTGAGCGACTGCCTAAGATTTAGCAGCGGCAGGTCTTACGCTTGGTGCCGATGCGCCCTTTTTCTTCGATCTTATCGATCATGGCGATGGCATCGGGAGTTTTACAGTCAGTGTTTCCCTGATCGACGGTGACTTTTCCAATCTTCGCCGCAGCTTGGCGTGCTTTCTTGGTCAGTGAGGGAACGTAGGAAGCGAGGGCAATGACGTAGCCATTCATGGCGGCTTTTACCTCATTTCGCTCACCGTGGATCTCCGTCACAACGCGCTGGAGAAGCTTTGTGAAAAGGGTGTTATCGATCTCTTCATCGGGAGTGATCGAAAGGTAGTTGGTCAGGGTGCACCAACCTGCAGCGGCGATGAGTTCCTTTTTGTCATCGATCCAACTCTGGCCGAGAGCAAGTGCATGAGAGGTCTCTCCGGCGAGACCTGCTACAGTGTAGTTTGAAATCATGGACCACTTTGCTTGCTTGGCCCATTTTTTGAGCTGAGCTGCGGTGACCACTTTTTCATCCGCCATCATCCCAGCAAGATACATGGCATCGGAGTTCCCGGTGGCATAAAGATCGAGGGCGAGCGAGTGGTTCTTCTTGGTCTTTTTAAGAACTTTTTTCAAATCACCTACCTTCACTCCAAAAAGCGGTTCGGTGGCCCCGTGCCGCAGGTGCGTTTTCTTGGTCTGCTCATTCCCAAGAGCCTCGAGACCGGTGATAACTTCTTCGACAGTCATTTTGCGAAGCTAGCAGGCATAAAAAAGAAGGCAGTCCGAAAACTGCCTTCTTTGAAAAATATCTTCCAGGACTACTGGCTCGCAGCTTTTTGGAGTCCGCCGCCAGCGCTTTGGACATCACGGCCGAGGCCTTGCATGGTCTGACAGCTGGAAAGTGACGCGAGAGCGGCGGCGAGAATGAGAATGGTAAGTGCTTTCATATTTAAGATGTTCTAATCTGTCCTGATTCTCTCCGAGGAGGCGAGAGGATCAAGCAGGTTTTCAACATCAACGTAATGAGTGCAAAGCTGCTAGTTGTCAGAATCACTCCCCTGCGCCACCCTCAGAAGTGAATATTCTTCTGACAGGCGCGAACGGCTACATCGGCCTCCGCCTTTTGCCGACGCTGCTGGAGGAAGGTCATCAGATCACAGCGGTGGTGCGGACGATTGAGCGCTTTCCGGCTAAGCTCTTCGAGAGCTTTGTCGACTCAGGGCAGCTGAGTTTTTTAGAGGCAGATTTTCTAGGAGAGCTGCCCCCGGTGCCGGAGGGGATCGATGCTGCTTACTACCTCCTGCACTCGATGGGGGCTGATGATGGTTTTTCAGAGAAAGAGGAGCGCTGTGCGCGGAACTTCCTGGGCTGGATTAAAGCAAAACAGGTCGTTTATCTGAGTGGGCTGGTCCCAAAAGGGAAGCTTTCTCCTCACCTTGCCTCTCGTGAGCGGGTGAATGAAATCCTACGAACGGGCCCGGTGCCGGTGACGACTCTACGAGCTTCCATCATCGTGGGCTCGGGCTCGGCTTCGTTTGAAATTATCCGTGATCTCGCTGAGAAGCTGCCTTTCATGATCACACCGAAATGGACCGCGACGCTGTGCCAGCCCATCGCGATTCGCAATGTCATCGGCTATCTCACGGGCGTCCTCACGAAAGACGAGACGCTGGGAAAAGAGTTCGATATCGGTGGACCAGAGGTGTTGAGCTATCGTGACCTCCTCCTGCGCTACGCAGAGGCGCGTGGGCTCAAGCGATTTATTATTCCTGTTCCCTTCTTTTCCCCCGGGCTTTCTGCACGTTGGCTTTATCTCGTGACGGCGACGAGTTACCCTCTAGCACAGTCACTGGTGAATTCCCTCGTGAACGAGACGATTTGCCGTGATCACTCGATCGAAAAACTGATCCCGCAGGAGTTACTCAGTTACGAAGAGTCGATTGAGAAAGCCTTTGTGCGAATCGCACAAAATCGAGTTCCCTCATCTTGGTATGACTCGCTCGCTTCGGGAAAATTTGAACCCGCTTTTTTAAGCTCGGTGCAGGTTCCGGCGCACGGAATTTTGCGGGATGAGCAGATCGTGCCCTTTGTGGAGGATCGCGAGGATGTCATCAATGCAGTGTGGTCGCTCGGCGGCAAGAAGGGCTGGCCAAGTATGAACTGGGCGTGGAGGCTCCGCGGGTTGATGGATCGCCTCACCGGCGGGATCGGACTTCGCAGGGGGAGGCGTCACCCGACCGAGCTGAACAATGGCGACGCGCTCGACTTCTGGCGCGTGGTTTTGGCGGATCGCGAGAGCAATCCGGAATCGGCGCGCTTGATTCTGGCTGCCGAGATGAAGATGCCAGGCGAGGCTTGGCTGGAATTCGAAATTACCGAAACGAGCCTGCGCCAGACGGCAACCTTCCGCCCGCGCGGGCTCTTTGGACGAGTTTACTGGTATTCCGTGCTGCCGTTGCATCTGCTCCTTTTCCCACGAATGGCAAAGAAGCTGGCGCAAGGGAAATCGGAGTGACTACTGACCGGAGTCTCCTTTTAAAAGACGGAAGAGATCCGACTCAGTGGAGAGGATTACGGTGGTATTTTGATCGAGAATCTTATCGTAAGCTTCGAGCGTCTTGACGAACTTGTAAAATTTTTCCTGATCCGGGCTTCCGCCGTAGGCTTCGGCGTAGATCCGGGTGGCCTCCGCGTCTGATTTACCGAGGACGCTCTGGACCTTCTGGTAAGCTTCGGACTCGATGGTCTTCACCTCGCGCTCCATGTCACCGAGGATTCGGGCGGCTTCACCAGCTCCTTCCGAGCGGAAGCGCTCGGCGATTTGCTGTCGCTCGGAAATCATGCGACCAAAGATCTCAGGCTCGACTTGGCGAGTGTAGTTCACTCGCTTAAAGCGGAGATCGAGAAGATTGATGCCATAAGATTCGAGCTTCACCTTTGCTTCATCGTAGACGCTTTTTTCAATGAGGCTGCGACCCTTGGTGATGGGCTCGAGGCCGCTCTCGGAGCCGAGGATCTCGCCAATCTCTTCCGGCTGCTGGGGCTGGCGATCCTTGGTAGTGCGGATAATCTCGATGAGGTCGTGGTTTGCGACGGCGTTCCGAGTTTCGGAGCCGAGGACGTCATCAAGACGTGACTGGGCGCTGCGCTCGTCACGGAGCTTCTGGAAATAGACGAGAGGCTCAGAAATTTCCCAACGGGCGAAAGTATCGACCTGGATGTAGAGCTTGTCTCGGGTGGGCATCTGGGAGCTCGCGCCATCCCAAGAGAGGACGCGCTTCTCCATCATGTTCACCTTTTGAATAAAGGGAATTTTGAAATGGAGACCGGCTTCGGTGATGGGATCGCCGATCGGTTTTCCGAACTGGGTGAGAAGGATTTGCTGATCCTCGCGCACGGTGTAGATCGCACCGGAGACAAAGAGGAGGACGACAAGGATGCCGAGAGCGATGAAGGCTGAGAGGAACTTTTTCATTTCTTTAAGGCGTTATTGAGGTCGAGAAGAGGGACGGGCGCAGTGGCCTTTTCATCCATGATGATTTTGCTTTTGAGACGAGGAAGAACCTCGGAGATGCGCTCGAGATAGAGGCGCTGGCGGGTAATCGCGGGAGCCTTGGCATATTCTTTATAAAGGGCGAGGAAGCGCTCGGCGTCTCCGCTGGCTTCATTGACGCGCTGCTTGGCATCACCCTCCGCGCGGCTGACTTGCTGATCGGCCATCCCTTTCGTCTTGGGAACGGATTTATTATACTCACCCTTTGCGACGTTGATCATACGAGCGCGTTCCTGCTGGGCTTGGTTCACTTCGTTAAAGGAAGATTGGACGGGGCGCGGCGGGTTGACATTCTTCAGCTGAACCGAGGTGATCTGGAGACCAAGGCCATAGAGGCGAACCAGCTCGTCCATTTTTCTAAGAGCGTCAACCTCAATGGACTGACGCCCGATCGTGATGACTTCATCAACAGTGCGGTCCCCGACGACTTCGCGCATGACGGACTCGGAGGCATCACGAAGGGTGAACTCAGGATCCTTGACGCGAAAAAGATATTTCTCGGGGTCGTCGATGCGATACTGGACGACCCACTCGACGAGGGCGGCGTTCTTATCGCCCGTAATCATGGACTGCTCTTGCTCCTGCTCACCAGCGGAAGCCTGATAAACGTTGGTCGAGCCACTGGTGCTGAAACCAAACTCCATCTTAAGCTGACGCTTGACGGGGAGAATGTATTTTTGCTCCAAGCCGAAGGGGAGCTTGAAATGGAGGCCCGAGGTGGTGGTGCGCTCGTATTTTCCAAATCGGAGAATAACGGCCTCAGAGTCAGCGGGGACGGTGTAGTAGGAGCTGATCACTCCTACCACGACGAAGAGCGCCGGAATGATGAGCCCAGCCTTAGAGGTGATCTTTTTCAAGACCTCCCCCGCTTGGTCGGGTGTGATATCGATGGTTGCCATGCGGTGATTCTCATCGGGGAGAAGAGTTCCCGCAATGAGAATCGAGGCGCTATTTTGTAAGCACTTTTACTTTTTCTCAGACTCGGGGGCAGCTTCGGGAGCTTTCTCTTCGGCTGGGATCGGAGCGGGAGTAGCTTCGGCGACAGGCGCGTCTTCCACGGCGGGCTCGGGAGCTTTTTCCTCAGGAGCTTTTTCCTCGGGAGCTTTGGCTTGAGGGGCTTCCTCTTTTGCTGCTTCAGATGGTTTTTCCTCGATAACAGGCTTCTTTGCTTTCTTGGCTGCCTTCTTGGCGGACTTTTTCGCAGGAGCCTTTCCTCCGTCACCGGACTTGGAAAGATGGAGGGTGGTGTCAGAGAGGAGAATGGCGTGGCCTTGGTTCAGAAGCCAGTGAAGGTCGTGATACCACTGGCCTTTGACTTCATCGGTAGAGCCTTCCGGGAGGAACTTTTCCCAGAGTTCCTGGAGCTTCTTTCCCGAGTTCTCTTTGAGATAATCAATGATGGCCTGCAAGCGCTCAGAGAGCTTGGCGTCAGGAGCTACGGCATGCGGGCGCGAAGGACCGACCTTGAGCTTCTTAGCCCATTTAAAGACGGCGACGTGGCGACCAGAAAGCTGACGACAGACGATGGGCATGAGGTTGGCAGGGTAGCGCTTTTCCTCGATGACGGAATTTTTGAGCAACGTGAGCAGACCGGGTGAGAGATGCTTTCCCTGAATGTCACCCATGACCCAAGCACGGTTCGTTTCTTCAAAGGCGGCCTCGAAATGATTCGCGAGGAAGTGCTGTTCGACGTCGCGAGCAGTTTTGAAGAGCTCGACTTCAGTAGCTTCCACTATGGAGGCCTCTTCAGCTTCTGGCGCATCTTCCGCCGAGGTTTCGACTTCAGATTCTTCCGCAGCAGGTGCTTCGGTTTCTTCAGCTGCGGGTTCCTCGGCGATTTCTGGAGTTGCTTCCTCAGTCACTTCCGCTTCTGGAGGTGCAGCTTCTTTAACCTTTGCTTCTGGAGTTTCTTCCTTTTCCTCAGCGGCTGGTTTTTCCTCAGCCTCAGGTTCAGCGATCTTCCACTGAGTGGTGATCTTCATGCTCTCAAGCCAGGCATTCACGACATCCTCGCCGCGCTCCATGACGATCTTCGATTTGTAGCGCTCGAGAGGCATGTTGCCGAATTGCTCGCGATGAATCGCGGCGACATTTTGCTGATAAGCATGGTAGTTCGGCGGGCCGAGATATTTTCCACTCATGCCGCACTTGCCAACGGATTGGAAGCTCCCCTTGGGGGCTTCGCCTTCGACCTGCACTTCGGTGTAAAATTTACTACGCCAATCGGCTTTCCAGAGGTGGCGAATGGCTTCTTCTTTTGTGAGCCAGACGGAGTTGTCTTCGCGACAACGGAAGACGTTCTTGTCCTTATGTTCAAAGGTGACGCGGAATCGGTCACGCCCTTGAAGGAGAACTTTCGCAAGATCGAAGACAGAAAAGGTGCGACCGGTCTGGGTCACTTCCTTTGCCAGGAGATCGAGGCTTTCCTCGCTGGGCATGAAGCTCACGCCGAATCCTTCCGGTGCGGGAATCTCTTCACGCTGAGGTCCACGATCATCGCGACGACCACGGCCTCCTTGAAATTGACCACCTCCGCCGCCTCCGCGACGATCACCTCCACCACCTCGCTGGTCGCGCCCTCTGCCACCACCGCCTCGGCGATCATTACGACGTCCACCACCACCGCCTCGGCGGTCACGGGAGTCGCCGCGATCAGGACGGTCTTGATATTTCTTGGCAGGCTTGGACTCCGACTTATCTCGCGCCCACGCAGGGCCGAAACTGAGTCCGGACAGATCGAGAGCGTCGCCGCTCTCGGGTGTTTGAGGATCATTGCTCATTGGTAACTGGCCGACTGAATCATAAGCGCCGGACCAAAGGAAGCATCATTGCGATTATCCCATGGGATAGAGAATTTCATCGGAGACACAGTCGAGCTTCTTCATGGTGACATCATCGAGAACGAGGCCCGCTGCTTTTAAAATAGGTTCCATTTGCGAAGCGGAAGAAACTCCCACGATCGTCGAAGCAACAAAGTCATGCTGCTTGCTCCATGCAGTCGCGAGCGTGGTGACATCGATTCCAACCTCGGCTGCGATTTCCATGAAGCGGCGCGTGGATGCGATCGACTTTTCATTTACGAAACGTAATGCCATTGCCTTTTGGCGAAGCCCACCGTGATTAATATATTCGGAAAAGCGGGCTCCCTCTGGAACACCATCGTTATACTTTCCAGTAAGAACACCACCGGCGAGCGGGCTGTAGGGAAGAAGGCTCACCTTTTCACGACGGAGACACTCGGCTAGTTCGTGTTCGTCGCGTCGATTGTTGAGAGAGAAATTATTCTGCACGGTGTCGATGCGAGTGAGGCCTTCCAGCTCGCTCGTCCACAAACTCTTCATCACACCGTAGGGATTATCATTACTGAGACCGATAGCGCGGACCTTGCCTTCCTTCACAAACTCATCGAGCACTTCGAGAGTATCCACCGCGCGCATGCCATGGTCAGGCCAGTGCACCTGATAGAGATCAAGGTAATCCGTGCCAAGGCGGCGGAGACTTCCCTCGAGCGCCTTCCGGAGATGCACGCGATCAAGCGCGGCTTTCCCATGGCGGATCGGAGGGCAAAACCAACCGTGCGCCGCTCCCGCGATCTTACTAGCAATAATGACGGACTCACGAGGGCGATCAGCGAGCCACTCCCCCACCCACTTTTCAGTGAGACCAGCGAGCTCCGCACTTGGCGGCACAGGGTAGACTTCTGCGGTGTCGAAAAAATCAATCCCCGCTTCCACCGCCTCATCCATAATCTTGAAGGACTCCTTTTTATCAGCCTGCGTTCCAAAGGTCATGGTGCCCATGCAGATCTCGCTGACTACGATTCCGCTCTCTCCGAGTCGTCGTTTTTCCATAGAGGCAGAATCCGGGATCTTAAAAAATTTGCAAGACCTTGGCCTGTTCGATGACACAAAGAACACCTCTTGGGAGTATTCTGAAATGGCGACTCATCCGCGGCGCTATTAAAACGATCAAGCTCATCCAGATGAATTCGCTGCTCTCCCTCCGAATTGCCCTCCCTTTTTTCAGCGTCACGCTTTGCCAAGGCGTGCTCGTCAAAAACTCCACCGATCTGGTCAGCGCCGTCTCGGAGGGAAAGGCGGATATCGAACTCGCCGCCGGGACCTACCATTTAAAAAAGTGCCTCGAATTAAAGAGCGGCACGACACTCAAAGGCGCGGGGATGGAAAAGACAATCATCACGCACGTCCCGGAATGGAAACCATCCACCGAAGCCCTTCCCGATCCTGAAACCCGCAACGACGGCTTCAATAAAGACGCCTATCTCCTCCGGCTCGCGAACGAAAGCGAAGGCGTCACCATTTCAAACCTCACCCTCCTCGGGCCGCAGATGCATGGCGCATTTTTCGCGCGGGCCTCAAAGAAGCTTCATCTTCACCACCTACGAATCAAAGACACCCTTGCTTCCGGCATCCGTCTGCAAGCTGCCGAGCACTCACGAATCCATGACTGCGAGTTCATCGACGCAGGAGGCCGTTGGGCAAAGGGTGAACCCGGCCTCAAAGGCGGAATCACCGGAGGCGGGATCTTCGCCGTCTGGATCAAAGACTCCGAGATTTTCCACAATCGCTTCACACGCACTCAAGAGGGTAAGGAAAACAACTTCTACGGAATCAAGGGCCACCAAGGAAAGCGGATCCGCATCCACCACAACACCATTGAGGTCAATTTCTCAATCGAGTTTCCCTTCGAGAATGATGAAGACGTGGAGATTGATCACAACATCTGCGCC
>JBDMZE010000014.1:0-87537 GCA_039769075.1 Akkermansiaceae bacterium
CGTCTTCGATGAACTTCACGAAGGATTTGGCTTACGGATGACTTATCGCTGGCAGCTTTCTGGCAAGCACGGCTTCGTGCGGAAGGCGACTCTCACAAACGAGGGCACTGAGCCTTGCGATCTCCGGATGGTCGATGGTCTCGATAATTTTCTTCCTCCGGGTGTCGATAGCAAGATGCAGTTGGCTTACAGTTGCTTGGCTGATGCTTATAAATTGAGCGAATTGGAGTGCGGAAGCTCCCTGATGGTTCATCGCCTTGCGGCGGGGATCATCGATGCGCCCATCCCACTTGAAAGTCTGCGTGCTACCACGGTGTGGACGGACGGACTGGGTGAAGGGCCCGCTTATCTCTCCCGCCGCGATGCGGAAAAATTCCTACAGGGCAAAAATCCTGCTGCTCCTGATCGCATCCGAGCAAACCGCGGTGCTCTCCTCCTTGCCCGTGAAATGATGCTCGCTCCGGGCGAGTCACGTGAGTGGATCATGGTGGCTGAGGTCGAGCAGACTCAGACCGACGTTGAGTCGCTGCGACTGCAACTTTCTGATCCCGCTGCGCTTCGTTCGGAAGTGGAAAAGGATCTCCAAAAAGGCCGCGACCGTCTTCATGAAGTGGTGGCCTCTTCCGATGGCTTCCAGCAAACCGCTGATCGCGACTACGCGCTTTATCACTACCAGAACACCCTCTGCAATATTCTCCGTGGTGGAGTGCCCGAGCAGGGGTCGCTTGTTCGGAAAAAGCAGTTCATCAGCTACCTCGCGATTCATCAGGCTCCACTGGGTGCGAAGCACGCTGCTTTCTTGGAGGCGCTGCCCGAGACGATCGAGCGGCCTGACTTGATTGCGAAAATCGAGGAGACGGGCGACCTTGATCTCCTGCGTCTTGCTGAGGAATATCTCCCGCTCATCCTGAGTCGTCGTCATGGCGATCCGAGTCGTCCGTGGAACCGTTTTAACATCCTTCTTCACGATGAAGAAGGGCAGCCGATCCATCACTACGAGGGGAACTGGCGCGACATTTTTCAAAACTGGGAAGCGCTCGCTTGGAGCTACCCGGACTTCTTGGGCGGCTTCATTTCCAAGTTCCTCAATGCCTCTACCATCACGGGTTATAACCCATACCGCATCACCTCGAGCGGGATTGATTGGGAGGCGCCGGATGAAGATGATCCTTGGGTCTCGATTGGTTACTGGGGCGATCACCAGATCATTTATCTCCTGAAGCTTCTTGAACTGGAGGCAAAGATGAACCCGGCTCAGCTGGCCGAGCGTCTTGAGTCGCCGAGTTACGTCTATGCTGATGTTCCATATGGCTTCAAGCCGTGGGAGGATATTCTTGATGATCCTCGCGACACCATTTTCTTCGACCAAGAGCGCCACGATAGACTTCTCGCGCGTAAGGAAGAGATCGGAGGCGATGGCCTGCTTCTGCGTGATGCCTCGGGTGAACTCGTTCGTGCGACTCTCGCCGAAAAGATCCTTCTTCCCGCTGCGATCAAGCTCGCGAACCTCGTCCCAGGTGGCGGTGTCTGGCTCAACACCCAAAAGCCGGAGTGGAATGACGCGAACAATGCGCTCGCCGGATGCGGACTCTCGGTGGTCACGGCGGGTTACCTTTTGCGCTACCTCCGCTTCATGGAGGAGCACCTGAGCGGAGCGAAAGTTTCGGCACCGCTGGCTCGCATGATTGAAGGGCTCACGGGAGTCTTCGATGACGCGCGCTGGCAGAATCAGGGCGCGCTGAGTGATGAAGATCGTTTTGCGCTCGTGGAAGCTTCTGGCCGTCTTGCCGAGTCTTATCGTGCGGAGACGCAGGGTGGGGAAGCGGTGGAGATTTCTGCGGAAAAGTTGGCACACTTCGTCGCGAGCGCGCGGGCTGCGGTGAAAGGACTTCTTCGCTTGAACAAGCGCGCTGATGGACTTTTCCATGCCTACAATGTGCTCGATATTCGGAAGGACGATCAGGCGATGGGGATCAAATATCTCTCGGTGATGCTTGAGGGCCAAGTGGCGATCTTGAGCTCAGGGATGCTTGCGTCTGCTGAAGCAGTTGAGCTTTTAGAAACGATGGCGGTGAGTGATCTCCGCTCGGCGAAGCACCCGACTTATCTTCTCTACCCTGATCGCGAACTTCCGCGCTTCTTGGAGAAGAACCTCTTTAGCGCTGAGCAGCTTGCGGGCGTTCCTGCTCTGAAAGGATCGGATCTCATCGTGAGCGATCCTGCGGGTGGCTTCCGCTTCGGGGACTCGCTTGTGAATGGCTACGCGCTGAGCGATGCGATGGATCAAGTCGATGGTCTTTCCCCGACCGACCGCACCCAGATCGAAGCGCTCTACGAAGACGTCTTTAATCACCAGTCCTTTACGGGACGGAGTGGCTCGATGTTCGGATACGAAGGACTTGGCTGTATTTATTGGCACATGATTTCCAAGCTCATGCTTGCGGCACAGGAGGCGACTCTCAATGCGGTAGAAGAGGGAGCGAGTGATGAAATTATCAATCGCTTCTTCGCGGCCTACTACTCGGTCCAGCGGGGCCTTGGTTTCCGCCAATCTCCTGAGCAATTCGGTGCTTTCCCTGCCGAGCCTTATTCTCACAGCTCGGGTCAGGCAGGAGCACAGCAGCCAGGCCTCACGGGTCAGGTGAAAGAGGGAATCCTTTGCCGCTTCGGCGAGCTGGGAGTTGATTTCAAGGGTGGCTGTCTCAGCTTTGCACCGCATCTTTTGCGAGCAGCGGAGTTCGCGGGACTTGCTGCCGGACTTGGTCACGAGGCAATTCCTGAGGGCATGATTTCCTTCACCTTCGCCCAGACGCCAGTCACTTACCGGAGAGTCGAGGGGCTCGATTCTGCGAGCGCGGTTGTTCACCTTTCCGATGGCTCTGAAGTCATCTCCCAAGACGCCCAACTGGACCGCGAGACAACCCTCGCGATTATGCGCCAGACTGGTAAGGTCGCCAAAATCGATGTGCAAGTGCCCGCTCAGTGGCTCATTTTCTAAGTCCAAAAAATTATGTCAGATCAACAGACGAAGCTCTCCAGTCGAGAAAAGGTAGGCTATGGCCTTGGGGATACCGCATCGAACATCTTCTTCTTTGGAGTCAATGCGTGGATCTTTTTTTACTACACGGAGATTTGTAAAATTCCCCCAGCGACGGTGGGAACATTACTTTTAGTCCCGCGCTTGTGGGATGCGATTAGTGATCCTTTGATGGGAACTTTATCGGATCGCACGAGGACTAAGATGGGAACTTACCGACCCTATCTCTTGTGGCTGGCGATTCCGTTTGGGATCTGCGGTTATCTCACCTTTGCGAACCCTGATTTTAGCCTAAATGGGAAGATCATCTACGCATACATTACTTACATTGCACTGATGACAGCCTACACGGCGATCAACGTGCCCTACTCGGCGCTGATGGGAGTGATGACACCTTCGCCGGATGAGAGAACAAAATTGGCGACTTATCGATTTGTCGGCGCCTTTTCGGGTCAGTTACTGATCTCCATGACATTCCTCCCGCTTGTGATGAGCTTGGGTGGAGATGACAAGGGCGTGGGCTTTCCCCGTGCGATGGCCCTCTTGGCTGTCGTCGCGACCTTGATGTTCTTGATCACTTTCTTCACGACTAAGGAGCGGGTAAAGCCTCCTGAAATCGATAAGAGCCCCAAGCCGAACGAGGACGAAGATTACTCTGGGCCATTTAGCGCAAGTTCAGATGGACGTTCGAGCTTTGGTTGGGATTTCGGCTCTCTTCTCAATAATAGACCGTGGGTTGTCATGGTCGCGGCGGCTCTTCTTACGCTCACCGCAGCAGCTGTTCGTTGGACGATTACTCCACAGCATCTTAAGTATTTCTTTGGCGTGGGAGACGAAAAATATTTCCTGTTTCTCGACAAGATTAGTTTTGTTCAAACCACTGGTTCGCTCGCCTTCATTGCGGGAGTCTTTTTGACCGGCTTCTTCAGCAAGCGCTTTGGGAAACGAAACAGTCTCATCGGCCTCACCATTCTCAATGGATTGACGATTCTCTCGATTTACCTGATTCCTCAGGATGGCTACACGACTCTCGTCATCGTGAATATCATCGGTAGCCTTATTGCCGGTCCCACCCCTGCGCTGGTTTGGGCGATGTATACCGACGTAGCAGACTACAATGAATGGAAGACTGGGCGGCGAGCCACGGGTCTTGCTTTTTCTGCCGCGATGTTTTCCCAGAAGCTGGGAATCAGTATCGGGGGAGCTCTGTGTGGCTGGGTGCTCGGGGCCGTTGGTTTCGTTCCGGACAAGACTCCGAGTGAAGAAGTCGTTAATAGTTTCCGGTGGATCGCGAGCCTTCTTCCCGGGATTCTTGCGATTCTCAATGGATTCGTTCTTCTCGGCTACAACTTGTCTGATGCCAAGGTTGAGCGGATCGCAAAGGATCTCGCAGAGGGTCGAGGCGAAGGTGACGAGTAGGCACCGGAACGGGCGCCCTCGGGCGCTAATTCTACTGAGGAGTTTGCTGTGCCTTCCGATGTTCGCGGAGGTGTAGTATCACGTCTCCGATCGTCTTCAAGGTTACCAGAAGCACCACAAGCGCGGCGGGGCTTCCGAGTGCCATGACGAGCATCCCCCCGAGAATGATGGTGAGATGGAGGACAAAAATGCGCGGGTAGGGGAGAAACATCACCTTTGCCAGTTCGAGCCGCTGGGCCTCGCCTTTTCCATGGTAGTTGAAGATGAAGGAGAGAAAGTGGCTTCCTAGAAAACCAAGGAAGACGATGCGGTAGTCGCTGAAGGCCTGCTTCATTCCGTCAAAGGGGAAGATCATCCCATGAAAGCCATTCAGCTCGCTAAAGACAAAGGCCCCGTGAACGAAGGTGAATATCCCGTAGTGGACGGTGAAGAAGACGGAGAGAAAGAGGGCCGCCGGACGGAGCGTCTTCTCATGGCGATTCGTGAGAATTTTGAGGATGTTGACGAGTCCTACTGCGACATTTTCCAGCCAGTAGACGACGAGAACTTCTTGGGAACTCCATCCTTTGAAAAAGACACCCCAAAGCGGAATCAGGTTCGCCAGGAGAAGTGCGATCAGGGCAGAAGAAAGGAGCGGCACGCGCATGCTGCTCCTTATCAAAAATTACTTAGTCGCGCGATTACTCCTTCTCGGGAGCGTCAGGCACGAATTTCAAAACAGTGCCATTGATGCAGTAGCGCTGGTCCGTAGGGGTGTCGAATCCCTCGCCTGCGAAGACGTGGCCGAGGTGGCCGTCGCAGGTTTTGCAGCGAACTTCGGTGCGCGCATAACCCATGTGGTAGTCGGTGTCGGTGATGACATTCTCAGATTTCGCGGGATCGTAAAATGAGGGCCATCCGCACTTGGAGTCGAACTTGGTGTCGGAGTGGAAGAGCTTGGTGTCGCAGCCGACGCAGTAGTAGGTGCCTGCTCCTTGGGCTTTGAATTGCTTGTAGACGGCGCCATTCGCCCCCTCGGTGCCGGCTTCGCGGAGAATGCGGTATTGCTCGGGAGTGAGCTTGGCTTTCCACTCTTCATCCGTGAGCTCGACTGGCTTTGCTGGAGTGGGAGTTTCGGTGCTGGAGAGCTCGACTTTATCTTCGGGTTGCTCGGGATGAGTGGATTGTGTGCTCATTGGTTCTTGCTCGGTGCAGTTCACGAGGAGGAAGGGCAGGAATGCTGCGAGGAGGATGGCCGTCTTCATGATGATGAGAGAGTAGGGTAGGGATTTTGTTCCGTCAAATTTCCTTAGCTTGTCGATCGCGGAAAAAAGTTCGATGCTCACACCCATGAAGCTGAGCAAAGGAAAACTGATCGTAGGGGGATTGATTCTCTTAGGGCTGACTTTTCTCACTATCGGCGTGCTCTTGACGAACAAGGCTCCGAAATACTACGCACACTCGCTGAGGAATTGGCAAGAGGCAGACGCCGTGCCGGGTTACCCAATTCCGCTGAATGGCGACGTGGATCCCGAGTTTCAGGAGTTCGTTACGATGGAGTTTGCGCCGAACCTTACCCTTCTCAGCGGGGTGGATCTCCACTTTTTACCAGTCTCTTCTGAGTTCGTCCATCCCTTGGGGGACTTCGCGATCACTGAGGAAGGCTTTGGTGAGGAAGGGCTTCTTGGTGCGAAACTCAATAGTGCGGCCGGCGGAATTCTCGGGGTAGGAGATCCGGTCTATGCTGCGGGGACGGGCTTCGTCCTCTTCCGTGGAAAAGCAGAGGGCTACCCAGGCGAGGTGATCGTGCTGGGACACCGTCTGCCCGATGGCAAGGCGATCCAGAGCGTCTACGCACGAGTTGCGGACACCTCAGTCCAGATTGGAAAAACGGTGGCACGGGGACAGGAGATCGGCACGCTTGCTTCGATCGAAAATGAAGTGGGGCTTCACTTTGAGATCCGCGAAGCGATCGGGCTCGATATCGCGAAACAGGAAGTCGGCGGTCTGGTCCTCAACGAACTCCGGAGTCCCCAGCACTTTAACCGGATCGACCCCATTGCGTTTTTGAAAGCCCACCAAGGGAATACCCGTTGGCCCGATCCTCTCGTGGTAATCCAAGCGGCGAAGAAGAAAGGCTTCAGCGAAGTGCTGGAAATGGATGCCGAAAGCGCCGCGAAGCTGAGCGAGATTCTGGGTGGCGAAGAATAGTCAATGACACTCCAAACTGGAGGACTGCGAAATTCGTGCTATCTCTCATTTGTGTTTCGCATCTTTCTTTTCGTGATCGCGCTTCCGGCTTTTGCGGGGAGCTTGCGCGTGGAGGTCCTTCCTCGCTTTGAGGGGAAGCCGTTGGCTCTGGATTCGGTAAGGTATGAAGGGGCGGAGACATTTTCGGTGACGCGCTTGAGCTATCTCCTGAGCCAGTTTGCGGTTCAGAAGGAGGATAGCAGTTGGTTGGAGCTGGGTGATCAGGTCGCTTATCTCGATGCGGGGAAGCGGCGGAATCATTTTATTTTAAAAGAGGTCCCGGAGGGGCGCTATCGTGCCCTGCGGTTTTCGCTCGGAGTGCCAAAGCCAGCGAATCATGAGGATCCGGCTAAGCTTGCCGCGGATCATCCGCTGAATCCGAATCTCAACCAACTTCACTGGGATTGGGCGACGGGCTATATCTTCATGGCACTGGAGGGACGTTATCGTGCTGGGAATGAACTGAAGGGTTACGTCTACCACCTTGCGAACGACAATAACCTCAACCGACTTCAGCTCGCAGCGGATTTCCAAGTGAAGAAGATGACGGGGCTAGGCCTTTCGCTTGATGTGAAGCACCTCCTGCGCGGGACGCGGGCACTGTCGTTTGAAAAGGACGGTGCTTCGACGCACTCGCACCCGGGTGATGCCATTGCGAGCGCGCTAGTGGGGAACTCTCAGAGTGCTTTCGCGGTTCTTGGAGTGACTTACCCGCCCGCCGAGGAACCACAGGAGGCGGTGAAGCCTCTTTTTCTTCCAGCGAAGTACGAGGGTTACCCTTTTACGACGAGTCGTCGCTTCCCGATGCCGCTCCTGCCACGGGACAATCCTCTGTTGAAAGAGCGGGTCTCGCTCGGTGAGAAGCTCTTTTTCGATAGCCTCCTCTCGATCGATGACACCGTCTCTTGCGCGGCCTGTCATGCTCCGCACCTTGCTTTCACGGATCAGATTCCTATCGCACGTGGATTTGAAGGACGCTACGGAAGGCGCCACTCGATGCCGCTGTTTAACCTCGCGTGGAAGTCGTCCTTCTTCTGGGATGGGCGGGCGAAATCACTTCGCGATCAAGTCCTCAAGCCAATCGAAGACCCGATGGAGATGGCCGCTCGGATGCCGACCGTCCTTCGTCGCTTGAAGGGTCGGAAGGCCTATCGGGAGGCTTTTGAAAGTGCCTTTGGTCCCGGAGAAATCACGGAGGAAAAGCTCGCGCTCGCTTTAGAAAACTACGTTCTCACCCTGACGAGCTATGGTTCTAAGTTCGATGACGCGATGGCTGGGAAAGCGGAGCTGAGCGCGGCCGAGAAGCGCGGGATGGAGCTCTTTTTTACGGAGAATGAGCCGCGTAGCCAGCAGTTCGGCGCGGATTGCTTCCACTGTCACGGCGGGGCGAATTTTTCCGATCATCAGTTTCACAATAACGGGATGAAGCCGACGAAGGATCTTGGGCGCTTTGAGGTGACAGGGAACGAGCGCGATAAGCACGTCTTCTCAACACCGAGTCTAAGAAATGTTGGGCTCACTGCGCCTTACATGCACGATGGTCGTTTCGAAACCTTGGAAGAAGTAGTGGCGCATTACAGTGGTCCCATGCACCAGAGCCCGTCGCTGTCGCCAAATCTCGCGAAGCACCCAAAGGGTGGCCTTAACTTGAGTAAAGAGGATCAGGCGGCGCTCGTCGCCTTCCTGAAGACGCTCACCGATCCGAAATACGATCGGGATTTTTGAGACAAAAAGGACCCGCTATCGAAATAGCGGGTCCTCTCAACATGGGGACTGTTGGGGGAAGACAGTAGGACCGCCTTGTATTGCCCTCATGTTGTTTGCTGGGAAAATGTGACTGATTTTTATCGGTCGGATAAAATTCGAACCGAAACCTCATCGACATTAATCTCTCCACCATCGCCCTGAGCGATCCGAAGGCGGTCTAAGATGAGTTCGGGTTGGGTTTTGGTTTCTAAGAAAGGGAGTCCATGGGCCTTCTCCCCGTGGAAAAGGGAAAGGTTTCCGGTCAGGAAATGATAACGCAGGGTGACCGCGCGCGCGCCTGCCACCGCAGTCTCGGGATAGCGTGGTTTTCCATCGCGGCGGACATCGAGCCCCCAGCTGTTTTTTCCTCCGAAGCAATCGCCAAAGAAAACAACTTCATCATTTCCTCGGAAGAGGCTTAGACCCGCGTAACCCCCGCTGTGGAAAGATCCGGATGGCCCTGTCTGGAGGGTGACGAGAAGGATTGGATGATCTGCTCCGAGCTGTGGCGCATTTAAGCGGCCGTGGATTGCCATCTCTCCGACACCACCTTGAAGGTGCTTGCCATCGAGTTGAGGTGTTCCTTTGGAAACGACCCAAGGGCCTTTTCCAGAGTAGGGGTTCTGTTGATCAAGTGGGCCGGCGGTGTGGTTGAAATTCTCACGGAATACGAGGATCTCGCGGGTCAGGCGGCCGGGGAAAAGGGAGGGGTCAGCAGGCAAACTCTGGAACATGCCATCAGGCTGAAGTTGGACGGCCTCGCCAAGATTCAGGGTGAGTTCTTTGGAAGGGTTTTTTGCGATGACAGTGCCTTCCAAAACGTGAACCTCCTCGGGATGCCCGGGGAGTGCGGAAAGGCCGAAGCGGGTGCCGAGATCGATCACTTCAAGTTCGGAAGTAGTGACGCGGAAGCCGTGGCCTTTCTCTGTGACGTGGAAATGAGCACGCCCTTCCTCGAAACGGACGTGGAGCGGGTCGAGATAGGTCAGCTAGGCGGGTGCTTGAACCCAAGCGGTGACCCCTTTTGCCAACTCAAGCTGGGTGGTGCCACGGGTGAGCGAAAGGGTGCCATTGGCCGGAAGCTGACTCCCTGAAAGATTCTCGCCTTCTGCATCGCTAAACTGCCAGGACGCTTGCGGGCCGAAGGTCGCAAGCGCGGGAGGAATGGCCTCGATCCCCGGGCGGGTGCCATACCAAGCGACGACCCCTGAAAGAGCGACGACAGCTGCGATTCCGAGTGGGATGGCGGGGAAGCGCCGCTTTTTTGGCTGGTAAGCCGAGGTGAGTGGGATGGTGTTGAGGGGAATTTCTTCCACCGCTTCGAGCGTGCTCACCTGGAGTTCTTCGCCGCTCTCGGAGAGCGCGTGGTAGAGGCTGGCATAGTCCATGTAGGCGCGGCGCAGCTCGGGCTCGGCACGGAGTCGATCTTGGAAAAGGTCGAAGTCAGCTTGCGAGAGCTCTTCATCTAAGAGGCTCTGGATCAGGTCTTCGTTCTTCCGGCTGCTGGTTTGGGTCATGCGAAATCTCCTTCCTTGGTAATTTTTCCGTCGATGCATTTACGCAACGCGGCGCGGATGCGGAAGAGCGTGGCTTTGAGGGTGCCCACGCTGCGCGCAGTCGTCCGTGCGTAGTCTTCGAGCGGCTTGCTCGTGGTGTAGCGATGGCGCAGAAGCTCACGGTCCTTGTCGCGCAGCCTACTCATGCAGTCGCGCAGGGCGAGGTGGCGGGCGTCCACTTCCTCAGGTCCCTTTTCGCCATCGGCTGAAAAGGTGTCGAGGAGGTCGTCATCGAAGATGAGCCAGCCTTGGCGCTGGAGTTTTCGGCGATGGTTTAAAATATGGTAGCGCACGATTTGAAAGGACCAGGCCTTAAAGTTCGTCCCCAGCTCGAAGTGATCGCGCTTGTTCCAGAGCGTGATATTTACCTCCTACTTGAGGTCCCGTGCGCCGCTCGATCCAGGCGTTAGGGAACGAATGTATGCGAGAATTGCCGACTGGTGATCCGTCAGCAGAGTGACGAATTGGTCGGTGGAGTCAGGCATTGGTGCAGGGGTGGACAAGGGATCGATGGCTGGGGTCTTCTACAAGAAAATGTCAGAGGCGTCGCGAAGGTTTGTTTTTTCTCAGATTTTTTTCTTAAAGTGGCCGACTTCCTTATTAATTAAGGTTGATAAGATAATTTTCGGGGGGCCAATGGGGTATTTTAGGAGGAACTGGACGAGAGGAACTGGACGAGAGGAACTGGACGAGAGGAACTGGACGAGAGGAACTGGACGAGAGGAACTGGACGAGAGGAACTGGACGAGAGGAAATGGCGCAGGGATTAGCATTGGTTCACACCTTTTCAAGACATCTTGATATTTCGTTAAATAATCAACTCCGCAGATTATAAAAAATTACCTTATTCTACAGATCCCCTTATGAATGCATGGATCAAATGGCCCACTTGCGGCGGAGTCTTGAAGGCTCAGCCCGGTATCTCGGAAGGCCCTTGTGTCTTTTGTGAAACGACTCTTCGTGTCAACGTGCAGGTTGCTGTCATCAGCAAGCCTATTGCGGTGAGTAAAACAGACAGCTGGGAAGATTGGTCGGATGAAAAAGATGCAAGTCGCGGTCCGCTCCCAAAGCTGACCCGCAGTGGTAAGTCCTACCTCGGCTAGGCAAGAAATGTCGGCTTGCGGCAATCTCTTGTTAGGCTAGGTATTGGAGCGCGTATTTAACTGCGCAGCTACTTTACCTCATGAGTTCTTCTTTGACCGTCACCGAAGCCCGGGAGCAGCTTGATGCTCACACCCGGGAAATGATCAACTGGCATTTTTCGCCAGAAACTGGATGTCCTTACTGGCTCGACTGGGCCAAGGGAGCAGGCTGGGACCCGCGCGAAAAGGTGCAGTCCTTTGCGGATATGCTCCACTTTGACAACTTCGATGACGAAGTGCTGCGCAAAGAGGACCCCGCAAAGTTCATTCCCAAGTCTTATCTGGGCCGCCCCTACAATGTCTTCGAGACGGGTGGCACCACCGGAATGCCCAAGCAGCGCATTGGTTGGGATGACTACAAGACGGACTACACCGAGTTCTCCGAGCATTACGGCCCGGACTTTTTTCCAGCAGGAGGGAACTGGCTAATGGTCGGACCGACTGGCCCGCGCCGCCTCCGCATGGCCATCGAGCATCTCGCCAATATTCGTGGCGGTGCTTGTTACTTCATTGATCTCGATCCCCGCTGGGTCAAGCGTCTCATCGGCATGGGCGAGATGCAAATGGCGAAGGCTTATCAAGAGCACGTCATCGATCAGGCCGTCACCATTATTCGCCATCGCGATATCCAGTGCATCTTCACCACCCCGCGTCTTCTCGAATCGCTCTCGCTCCGCATGTCACTCGCTGATGCCGGAATCAGAGGCGTCTTTGCTGGCGGCACCACGATGACTCCGCAATACGTGAAGTTCATCCAAGAGGAAGTTCTCGAAGGGAAGATCAACTACGCCCCCACCTACGGAAATACTCTGATGGGCCTCGCCATTTCCAAAAAGCGCGAGCCTGGTGAATACTCCCTCACCTACTATGCGCCTCAGCCTCGTGCGACTCTGCGCGTGGTCGATCCAAAGGACTCCACCAAGATCGTCGACTACGGCGATTATGGCCGCGTCGAGCTCACCACGATGACGAAGGAGTTCTTCGTCCCTCGATTCCTTGAGCGCGATGAGGCAATCCGTCGCCCCGAGTGCGACGAATTTCCATGGGATGGCGTTGGCGATGTCCGCCCCTTCCAAGTCGGATCCAAAGCAGTCATCGAGGGCGTCTATTAATCTCCAAAGCTCATGCAAATCCCAATTCTCCGCCTCGGCGAAACTTACGAATCTGCAGATCAGGTTCATCTCAATAATGATCTCTCAACGCACACCGCGAACCCTGGGCTCATTCGTCGTGACTTGCTCCGCATCTCGGAATCGAAGGCCGCGCTCGATGCCATTCCAGCCGAGACGCTCGCCGATTATTGCGAGGCTGCCGCTGAGCTTTTCATGACGGCGGATCTCCCTTGCGGAGACTCCACGCAAGGCCCGCAGGATTACATCGAATCTCTCTCCGATCTCACGCGGCTTCCTCACACCTTGGTGAAAATGAACATGAGTAAGATCCATGCCGCGATGTCTCAGATTCGCACCGTCATTGGTGGTCTGACCCGTGGAATGTCACTCGATATTTTCGATCTTGGCATCACCTCTCTCGGCGACCTCGCGGTCAACTACTACCCCGCGACCAGCTCGCTCGGCGTCTCTCTTCCCAGTAATGCTCCAGCGGTGAACTCCCTCTGGATTCCTGCGCTTGTGATGAAGATTCCCGTCCTGCTCAAGCCGGGCCGCGAGGATCCCTTTACTCCGCTCCGTATCGTGCAAGCCATGATCCAAGCCGGTTTCCCAAAAGAAGCCTTCGGTTACTACCCCACCACCCACGAGGGTGGCGACACTCTTCTCACGTCCTGTGGGGCCGGCATTTCCTTCGGGTCCGATGTCACCGTCCGGAAATATGCTCCCTTCAAGACGATCCAAGTCCACGGCACTGGTCGCTCTAAAATCCTCTTCGGCGATGACTTCATCGACCGATGGGAAGAGTATCTCGATGTCCTTGTCACCTCGATCGCTGCCAATGGTGGCCGAAGCTGTATCAACACCTCTGCCATTCTTGTCCCATCACATCGCGATGAGATTGCCGAGGCCCTCGCAGCCAAGCTCGCCGAGATCCAGCCGCTCGCTCGGGATGATTCCAATGCCCTTCTTTGCGGTTTCGCAAACACCGCGATGGCCGAGGGAATCGATGGCATGATCGAGGGACTTCTTGAAGAAGAAGGTGCCCGCGATGTCACCGCCTCTCACCGCTCTGGAGATCGAAAGGTGGAAGCCTTCGACCAAACCTACCTCTGCCCTACCCTCATTGCCTGCGATGACAAGGACCACCAACTCGCCAATACCGAGTTCATGTTTCCCTACGCCAGCATCGTAGAAATGCCGCAAGCCGAAATGCTCGATCACATCGGCGAGACCCTCGTCGTCAGTGCATTCACCGAGAACAAGGACTGGATCCAAGACCTCATGCTCAGCCCAAATATCGAGCGCCTAAATATTGGCCCCTTCCCAACTAATCGAGTCCAGTGGGAACAACCGCATGAAGGAAACCTCTTCGAGTTCCTCTACCACCGCCGCGCGATCCAAGGGGATCTCTCTGCAGTAAAGTAAGCCTCCATGCAGACGCTCTTACATGGCCCGGGTTCGCTCGCGGAGCTTCCGAAATATGTTTCGGGGAAGGTTCTTATCGTGACCGATGCGGGGATTGTCTCGGCGGGGCACGTGGCGAGGGCGACGGCTTTGTTAAATGAGGTCACTATTTACGACGCGGTGAGTGAAAATCCTACCGAGTCGGATGTGGGCGCTTGTGCGGAATTTGCGCGATCGGTGAATCCAGATGTCATCATCGGCCTCGGTGGGGGAAGCTCGATGGATACCGCGAAGGGGACCCTTTTCCTACTCAGCGGAGGCGGCACGATGTCGGACTACCACGGTCATGGGAAGGCGAAGGGGAAGATGCTGCCATTCATCGCGATCCCCACGACCGCAGGGACCGGGAGCGAGTGCCAAAGCTACGCCGTGCTGAGCCGGGATGGCTCGCATGAAAAGATGGCTTGCGGGGATTCCCGCGCTCTTGCGAAGACGGTTATTCTCGATCCGGAGCTGACCGCTTCGATGCCTCTTGGGGTGGCGCGGCTGACGGCGCTCGATGCCCTTTCCCATGCGCTCGAAAGCGCGGTGTGCACGAAGTCCACGCCGGAGTCGCGTGCGCTTTCTTTTGCTGCTTTTCGAAAATTTGAGCCCGTGATTGAAGCGATCCTCACCGATCAAGCGACCACCGAGCAGCGTGGCGAGATGCTCCACGGAGCGGCGCTCGCGGGACAGGCCATCGAGGCCTCCATGCTTGGGGCGGCCCACGCCACTGCCAACCCTCTGACGGCCCACTTTGATGTCGTTCATGGTCGGGCGGTTCTTACGATGCTTCCCACGATTATGAGGTGGAACTCGGAGGTCGTGGGTGATGTTTACAATGAGTTAAAAAGTGGCCTCATCCAGTGGGTCGAGAGTCTCCGGGTCATCGCTGAGCTGGAGCCGATCACGGTTTCCCGGGAAATGATTCCTCAACTCGCGGCCGAGGCTGCCAAGCAGTGGACCGGCCAATTCAATCCACGCCCTTTCGGAGAGAGCGATTATGTGGCAATCTATCACGACGCCTTATGAAGCACTTTTACTTACCCCTTTTTCTTGTCCTAGCCTCTTGTCAGCCGGAGCTGAAGGAAGAGGTCGTGGTGAACGAGCCTGAGGTGAAGTGGACTCGCACTTCTTGGCCAGTAGCCCGTGGCGGTGCGGGTCTCTCTGGGACGGTAGGGGATCCGATTCTCAAGAGCCCAGAGCTTGCTTGGACCTTTAAAACCGATGGGCCAATCTTGGGAGAGGCGATGGTTTCGGGAGATCGGGTCGTTTTCGGAAACGATCTGGGCCTTCTTTATGTCCTCGATGTCAAAACAGGCGACCTCATTTGGAAAAAGGAATACGAGGATGCCATTGAGGCCGCGCCTGCCATTCATGAGGGAACCCTCTTCATCGGTTGTCAGGATTCCTTCCTCTACGCGCTCGATCTCGCGACGGGTGACGAGAAGTGGAAGGTCGAGACCGATGATAAAATCACCGCTGGAGTGAATCTCACGCCGAGCCCTGATGGCACCGAAACTTGGGTCATTCTTAATGGCTACGATGGTGCCTGCCGCGCGCTCCGAGCGAGCGATGGCAAGGAAATGTGGATCTACAAAACGAACGAATACATCAATGGCACGCCCGCTATTGTCGATGGAAAGCAGATCGTCTTCGGCGGCTGCGACCGCGTCCTCTACTCGCTTGATGTCGCGACAGGAGAGGCAAATGAGACGATCGAGACCGATGCCGAGATCGTCTCGACAGTGGCGACCTCCGGGACCTTTGTGGCTTGGGGGAACTACGGAAATGAAGTCCTCACTGCCGATATCGCGACCGGGAAGCGGGTCTGGCGATACACCGATCGTCGTTTTCCCTTCATGAGCGCTCCAGCGATCGATGAGAAGCACGTTTTTATTGGCTGTCGGGACAAGAAGCTCCACGCCATTTCTCGAGCCGATGGTTCCGCGCTTTGGCAGTTCAAGACCGGGGGCCGTGTTGAGTCATCTCCACTCCTTTTCACGGATGCGGTGCTCTGCGCCTCGACGGATGGGCGGCTTTATGCGCTCGATCTTGAAAAGGGGGAAGCGGTTTGGAAGCTCGACCTCGGCGAAGCGATGGTCGCAGCCCCTAGCTTCGCGAACGGAATGATCTTCGTCGGCGGCGAGGACGGGACCCTTTTCGCCGTCAGGGAAAAGCGCGAAAAAATTGAATAGAATGAGCGAGCGATTTGTTTCACAGGAATACACCATACAATGATCTACTTCACGAACTGAAAGCCTCATGCCCCCCGCCTGAGAGGCGCGGATTTCGCAGATTTGCGAGACTCCATTCCTCGTATCGCTACGCTCGCCTCGTCATTGTGTCTCGCAAATCTGCGAAAGAAGACTAATAACAACCACCAGAGATCAGAAAGGAAAAGGCCCCGCCTCGATATTCCTTAGCTCTTTGAATCTGCCCTCTCTTCGAGATTTTCCAGTTTTACACGACCATCGATCCGGATAGTTACACCCTCTTCAGCGGCTACGAGAATGAGAACATGCTGCAGGTGACTTTTGCCTTCGGAACCTTTTCCGCTCCATGCGTGTTAGTGCTTTCGATCCTTCAATTGATTCTGCTCTTCTCACGGCGCACATCTTTTCCTTGGATGTTGATCGGATTTGCGGTCTTTGTTCTATTGATCGATGCTGGCTACCTCTACCTCAGCGAGATGACATGGGCTGAGGAAGAAACGGCCGACGTTCTTCAGATTCCCCGCGTTGTCCTTTGGTCGGCTTACATGGTCGTCTCCGTTAGAGTGAAAACGACTTTCACGAGCCGCAGGAAAAAGAAGCAGGTCGCCTCGCCTCCACCTCTCCCAGAGTAGCCGAAAGGTAGCAGTAGATTTTTCTGCAGGAGCTGCTTAGTTTCGAGCGATGCGCCAATCGGTTAAAAATCTTCTCAAGAGTCCTTCTGCTCAAGCTTCGGTGGAAGTGTGCGGCTGGGTCCGCACTCGCCGTGATTCTAAGGAGTTTTCCTTTATGGAGCTCAATGACGGATCGGGTCTTCAAGGGATTCAAATCATCGTCGATCAGGGGATTCCGGGGTCTGAGGATATTTCCAAAATGGCGACGGGCGCTTCGGTGCGCGTGGTCGGCGAGTTGGTCGAGAGCCAGGGGAAGGGTCAGAGCTGGGAAGTGCGTGCGACGGAGGTCGAGCTTGTCGGGGAAGCGCCGGATGATTTTCCACTTCAGAAGAAAGGCCATTCGCCGGAGTTTCTTCGCTCGATCGCTCATCTGCGTCCGCGGACAAATCTCTATGGTGCGGTTTTTCGGATGCGTAGTCGCCTCGCTTATGCGGTGCATCGTTTTTTCAATGAGCGCGACTTTGTCTACATCCACACGCCCATCATCACCGCGAGCGATTGTGAAGGGGCGGGGGAGATGTTTCGCGTGACTACGAACGAGGGTGGCAAAGCGGAAGAGGATTTCTTCGGAAAGAAAACTTACCTCACCGTGAGTGGTCAGCTGGAAGGAGAGACGCATGCTTGCGCGCTCTCGAATATCTACACCTTCGGCCCCACTTTCCGTGCGGAGAACTCGAACACCACCCGCCACGCGGCGGAGTTCTGGATGATCGAGCCGGAAATGGCTTTTTGTAACCTGGAGGGCGATATGGACCTCGCGGAGGACTTTATCAAATTCCTCGTGAAGGACGTCTTGGAGAATAACGAGGGTGATCTTTCGATCTTCGAGAAATTCATTGATAAGGGGCTGCGCCCGCGTCTTGAGAATCTCGCGTCAGGCGGGTTTGGTCGCATGACTTATACCGAGGCGGTGGAGAAGCTGCTGAAGTCCGGTAAGAAATTTGAGTATCCCGTGGAGTGGGGGGTGAATCTTCAGTCTGAGCATGAGCGCTATCTCTGCGAGGAAGTGGTGAATGGCCCGCTCACGGTTTACGACTACCCGAAGGAAATTAAGCCCTTCTACATGCGGGCGAATGACGATGGGAAAACGGCGACCGCGATGGACGTTCTCGTGCCCGGGGTGGGGGAGATCATCGGCGGAAGTCAGCGCGAGGAGCGCTACGACTTACTGAAGGCGCGCATGGAAGCGGACGGCCTCGATCTCAAGGACTACGGTTGGTATCTTGACCTGCGAAAATATGGCACGGTGCCGCATGCTGGCTTCGGAGCCGGCTTTGAGCGCCTGCTCATGTATGTCACGGGAATGCAGAATATTCGCGACGTCATCTCCTTCGCGAGGACGCCAGGACATTGCGATTTTTAATCTGTCCGGAGCGTTCCGGCGACGCGGTTTGCTTTGATGACCTCTGCTAAGTCGCGTAGCACATTGAGCGACTCGCGCTCGACGGGGTCAATCCCACTGGGCCACTCTGGGGTGTCATCGAGCGCGGCGATCTTACTTTTTTCGCTGCGCATGTAAGTCTGGTCGTCATTCTCGGTGTCCACGATTGGGAGCGAGTCTTCTTCGATGTCATCAAGGGTGAGACGATAGCTGGTGAGGGACTTTTTGTCTTCTTCTTCCATCTTGGCGAAGCGGGCGCGGCGCTCGGCATTGCGGGTGCTCCGGCGCTCTTCTCCTTCGGCGAGTTTTTGGCGGCGCGTTTCGATATTAAGCGAGCGGCTTGACTCTTCGTTCTCTTTGGTGAGGCGTGCGATGTCCTTTCGGAGGTAAGTGAAGTCTTGATCTTGAGCGAGGCGAGCTTCGCTTTTTTCCTGAAGGAGAGGGAGGAAAAGGTTGCGCTTGTTGAGAGGTTCGAAGCCGGCGGCCTTGCGGATCATATCGTAGGGCAGGGCATACTCAGCGAAGGCTTCGCCATACTCGCCGGCGTCACTGATGCCGGGGAGGACGACGTCTGAGACGACCCCGCGCTGCTGAACCGAGCCACCCGTGACGCGGTAGTATTTCCCAGTAGTAAATTTGATGTGGCCGGCGTTTTCACGGTCAGAAATGACAGGCATTTGGTTGGAGATATCGAAGTTCCGCTGGATGCTGCCTTTTCCGTAGGTCGAGGATTCACCGATGATGACGGCGCGGTTGTAGTCCTGCAGGGCGGCGGCAAGAATTTCGGTGGCGGAGGCGCTGCCCTTGCTGGTGAGCATAACGAGTGGACCGGTGTAGAGCGGGCGGCGCTGGGGGGCCTTCAGTGGCTCGGTATAGCCGCTGGTGCTTTTCGCTTGAACGATGGGAACGCGGGAGCCGGGGACGAAGAAGCCGGCGAGGCGGACGACTTCATCGAGAGAGCCCCCTCCATTACTGCGGAGGTCGAGTGCGATGCCATCAACATTTTCCTTCATCATGCGCTTCAGGACAGCTTCGAGGTCGTCAGAGACGCTCTTGGTGCTCTGGCCATAGGGGAAGTAGAAGGATGGGATGTCGATGATGCCGAGCTTCGTGCCAGAATTGAATTCGCGGATCTTGGCGGTGACGAGCTCGTCCTTAATGGTAATTTTTCCACGCTTGATCACGATGACGTGGCCGGGCGCGTCTAGCGAACTTCCTTCGCTGACCTTGAGTCCAACTTCGGTGTCTTCCTTGCCGAGGATCTTCTCAACGACCTTGCCGATGGGGAGGAAGAGGACACTTTCGAAGTTTCCATTGTTGAGCGAGTCGACAGCGATGATGCGGTCGCCTAGCTGAAGGTCGCCCTGAATGTCTGCCGGGCCACCATTGACGATGCCACGGATCTTGGTGGCGCCATCATCCTCGGCTTGAAGCGAGGCACCGATGCCGACGAGTTGGTTACTGACAGCGATGGTGAATTGCTCGTGCTCGCGCGGGCTTTGATACTCGCAATGCGGGTCGTGGGAGCGAGCGACGGCGGAGAAAAGGTAGTTCGCAACATCAGCAGGGCTGGATTCATTGACAGCCTTGATAAAGCGATCGTAGCGGAGAGAGATCTTCTCTGCTGGGGTGGGATCGTTGATGAAGGGGCTTTCTTTTTCCTGTGATTTGGCAAGGTGGTCGATCTGCTCTCGGCGGATGATCTCGCTGAGGACAAGGTCCTCAAGATCGAGTCGCCAAAGGGTGCGCATCTCGGCGAGGTCCTTCGGCCAAGGGAGGTCGTCGCGGTCGGTATTGATGCTGCTGTCGCTATCAAAGGTGAATTTTTCCTCCTTCAGGATTTTTTGAAAACTGGCGACCTGTTTCCTAACCCGTGAGCGGTAGAGATCGAAAATCTGTTGGGCGACGGGGAGTGCTTCGCCGGCGGTTAGGAGGTCTTGGAAGCGAGAGCCGTAGTTTTTTCGGAGGACATCGACTTCCGTTTGGGTAAAGTAGACTTTTTGAGGGTCGATTGCTTCGAGGTATTCGTTGAGGAAGCGGGTGCCGAGTTTTTGATCGTATGCGAGCCGGCCATAGTGGCCATTTTGCAGCATGCGGACCATTTCGCTGCCTACGAGATTCAGATCGGCAGCAGGGGCGGTCATTGCCGGGATGAAGAGCGAGGCAATGATCGGGGCGAGGGTGAGTCGAAAGCGTGAAAACATGATTTGCAGGGAGGGAAGGAGGGAGTGTTCCTTATAACAGCGAAGCCAAGTTAGCTGTTTTTAACGAGATTTCGAGACTGATCTCTAGGTTCTTTTTAAAAATTGTAGCGAAGCGCGAGCGAGCCGAATGTGTGGAGGTCATTTGCCTGCTCCTCGAACTCTCGTGTTTGAAAAGTATGCACGTAGCTTACATCCCAATCTCCGCGTCGCACACCGAATCCGGCGTAGAGCTCACCTACGAGAAGCTCGCGCTCCACTCCGGTATTAACATTTCGAAAAAGGGGACCGTTCAAGGTCGCATCGAAGGCCGATATTTTTATGCGTGCTCCCGCAAGCAGATAAGCGGACCAGCTTCCAGGCTGTGCCTCTGAGCGATCAAAGGGCTCCAGCGAATACGCATTCAGCGCCAAGCGAGGATCAGAAAAGGCAGGCGGCAAATTATACCCCGCCCGAATCAGCGCCCCCCCGAAGGCATTCGTGCGGAAGTTCCCCAGCGTGAAGCCCCACTCCGTAAGGCCGTCCATCCCGAATCTTCCTCTGGTCCGCTCGGTGATCGCGAGGGTTCTTTTCTGAGTAAAAGTGAACCCCAGCGTGAACTCGTTCGACAACTGGCTATCCCAACCCTCAAAATCCGCGTAGCCTCGCAAATCATGGATGAAATCCTGCGTCTCTTCCCCCAGCGCAGCCGGGCCTACGATACCCACCGTCAGCTCCGCCGAATTTAGGGTGTCCCGGTCTTTCGCGTGAAGCGAGTAACCCAGCCCCAGCCAGGCGGCGTAAGGGCGCTGCCCCATTGGGGGAGTGAGTGCCGTGAGACTCTGCGGCGTGAACATCAGCTGCGTCAGCGAGAAACCGAAGTGATACTTCACCTCGTCCGGGTTTTCAAAACCGGACACGTTTCGAAAAATCCCGATACTTTCCCGGTCCCCGATCGCTCCCCGCAAAAACTCTTGGATCTCTCCGAATTCCTCAAAGCCCCGCTCGCCGGAGATCCACGAAAGACGAGCTCCATTTGTGTAACCCTCATCCGTCCCCGCAAAGAGGTCGTTATCGAGGTAGAACGTCAGATAACCGTCTGAATAAATAGGAGCTAAGCCTTTGTCCTCAAAAAGTCCCGGCAGGAAATCCGTCAACAAGGTGTCCTGATCCGCGCCCGCTGCAGGCGTCGTGAAGAGTGACCCACAAAACAACGACGCAATTAATCCCCTCACAGCACCTCATTTAAAAATTATCCCAATCCCTGTCCAGCCTATCAATTACCCCTCGTCGTCACTTTCTATCCTCGAAATCCCCACCAGCCCTGCCGATACTCCCATCAGCGCACAGCCACATGCATTCCAGCACGGTCGAAAACTATTTAAAAACCATCTGGGGCCTTCAGCAAAGGTCCTCCGAGGGAACCCTCGTGCCTATTGGTCAGGTCGCCGAAAAGCTCTCCGTTACCCCTGGCACTGCTACCACGATGATGAATCAGCTCCTCAAGCAGGGGCTCGTCGATTACACCCCGCGCAAAGGAGTCCTTCTGAATCCCGAGGGTCGAAAAGCCGCGCTTCAGGTCCTCCGCCGCCACCGCTTGGTAGAAAGTTTTCTTGTAGAAGTCATGAAGCTCGACTGGGCCGAGGTCCACGAGGAAGCCGAAGTCCTTGAGCACGTCATCTCCGAGCGTCTTCTCGCTCGCATGGACCAGATGCTCGGCTATCCCACTCACGATCCCCACGGAGCTCCCATCCCCACCGCTGATGGTCAGCTCCCCACTCAACCCGCCCGGCCCCTCGCCGAGTGTGAGCCGGGCACTTATCTTCTCACCCGCGTCCGCGAAGACCGGCCTGATTTTCTACAATGGCTCGCCCAGCTAGGGCTCAAGCCCGGAGCTTCCCTCCAGCTCACCAAGCGCGATCTCCTCGCCGATACCCTCACTCTGGAGGTGTCAGAAAATGGTCACCCGATTCAGATTTCGCTTCCCGCCGCCGCCGCTCTACTCGTCGCGACGCCCTAGGGAAGGCCTTTTCTCCCAGAACCGAAGGTTCTTAATTTAGAAAGACAAAAAATAGCTTCAGAGCGCTTTCTCTTTCATCAGTGGTTCCCTAGAAATAGGGAAAAAACTGGGGCCGCGCCGTTCTTTTTCCTTCCCCTCCCGCCTTGATCACGGTTCGCTGACGAACCTACCATACCCATGACTGCTTATCTTAACCTCTTCCTCTTTGGCATTCTAGCCACAGTGGCACATGCCCAAGTCACGGTCGCGCTGAAGTTCGACCGTGATACCTACCTCGTCAATGAGCCCGTGACCGCCGTCGTCACCATCACTAATCGCAGCGGAAGCGAACTCTTCGTCCATAGTGAGGCAAAGGGCCGCATCACCCGCAGCTGGCTCGAATTCTCGATGCGCCACACGGGAGGAGATTCTCTCCCACGCCTAAATCACGGAGCCTTCCGCGCCGCCAAGCTTCCTGCCGGACAGGCACTCTCACGGCGGGTCAATATGAGCCAGCTCTACGCCGTCAGTAAACAGGGGAACTTTTCCAGCAACGCCCGCGTCCAGATCGGTGAGCAAGTCTATAACTCGAACACCGCCCACTTCACTGTCAGCGAGGGTTCCACCTACTTCAGCCAGCCCTTCGGAGCTCCTAATACCAAGCATCCTAACCGCGAATACCGTGTCATCGCTTTTAATGACGGCAAATCGAACTCGATCTACGCCGCAGTCCACGATGCCAAGACCAAGCGTTCTCTTTCAACCGGACGCATCAGCAACGTGCTTCTTTTTCAACGGCCTCAGGCCACCATTGATGGTAAAAACAACATGCACGTCCTCTACTTGACCAATCCCGAGATATTCGTTCATGCAATTGTGAATAAAGATGGTCAGTTAGCGTCCTCCAAGTATTACAAACGCACCGATGCCGGCATTCCTACCCTCGCTGCACAGCGTGATGGAAAAGTCCTTGTGCGAGGCGGATTTGTTTATGATCCTAAGAAGGAAGCGGAGGAGAGGGGGAAAGCCCGCCGAATCTCCGAACGACCAGGACAGTAAACTTTCCTTGATAAAAAGTTTGCGTTAATTTCAAAAAGATTTAAAAGGTCAACTGATCAAGAGCATAAACCTTTATGAATCTTATTATCCGCTCCCTCATTTTTGCCTTCGTTCTCGCGGCTCCTGCCGCAGCAGCATCTTTTAAAACAGTCGTTATCGATGCCGGCCACGGTGGTCGTGACAATGGTGGTACCTATGGGAAAGTTTATGAAAAGTGGCTCGCCCTCGATACTGCTCTTCGCGTTGAGAAAAAACTCAAGGGAAAAGGTTTCCGCACCGTGATGACTCGCCGCAGTGATCAGTTCATCTCACTTTCCGGTCGTGCCAAGCTTGGTAACCGCTACGCAAACTCCATCTTTATCTCCATTCACTACAACTCCACTTGGAAGTCGAACGTGAGTGGTCTTGAAACCTTTTATTGCTCGCCTGCTTCCAAGCCACTTGCTGATGCTGTCCAACGCGGAATGCTCAACCGCGTCAAGTCGGTCAATCGCGGCGTAAAGTATGCCCGCTACTACGTCATCCGCCACTCGAGGAACCCCGCGATCCTTGTTGAGGGTGGCTTCGTTTCAAACTCCCGTGAGCGTGGTCGCACGAAAGAAGGTTGGTATCGCGAAGCGATTGCCGATGGCATCGTCGATGGTGTTGTCTCCTTCAAGAAGACCGCCCGCGGAAGTTGGTAAGGAATTTTAAAATGTCTGCCATCGATTGGGACGCACGTTACCGCGATGGTGAGACGCCTTGGGAAAAAGGAATGGCCCACCCGGCTCTTCCTTTTTTTGTGTCCAAACATCCCGAGCTTTTCGCTGAAAAGCCCCGTCTTTTCCATTCCGGCTGTGGCTATGGCCATGATGCCGGCCGCCTTGCTCCACTCTGCAGTGAGCTGACCGCGCTCGACCTCGCCGCCGAGCCCATCGCACGAGCCAAAACACTTTATCCTACGCCAAACATCCACTGGGAGGTCGGTGACCTTTTCGCTTGGGACGAGCCTGGGAAATACGACCTCGTCTGGGAGCACACCTGCTTCTGTGCCATCCCGCTTAACCGCAGGCCGGATTATGTCCGAGCGATCCACTCCCTGCTAAAGACCGGCGGCTTTCTCACCGGCGTCTTTTTTCTCGATCCCGACCACTTTTCGGAAGAAGGCCCACCCTTCGGTGTCACACGCGAAGAACTGAATCAGCTCTTCGCCGAAGATTTCGAGCTCATCGAGGATCTCCCGAATCCGCCCACCTATGAAGGTCGCGAAAATCGTGAGACCGTCATGATTTGGCAAAAGAGGATTTAAGCGGAGCGAGAAAGAGTTCCGCCTTTGAGGATCCGACACCGCAAGCCGCCCTGTCCCCGGAGAAACTTCTCCACCCCGGGCGCGCAGGCCTCATCCATCCAGTAGCACGGCTTCGCCTCTTGGGTTCCCTCGAACTCCAGCTCGCCAATTTTAAAAGTCTGTCCGATCAGGGCTTTGAGATCTATCCCGCTTACCACCGCATTTCGGCGAAAGGCGCTCACATCGAGCTCCGGTAAATCAAACTCCGCTTTCACCGCTTCATAGACCGCGTAGTCGAAAAATGTAATCTGGCCCTTGTAGTCCTCCTCATAGTCGAAGAAGCGGTCATTCACGATTCCGCGTCCGGCGACGAGCTCGATCTCCTCATGATCCGTGATCGGGTGATCTTCACTCCCTTTACCATGACGGCCAAAGTAGTCGTGCCCCGGTGAGATGAAAAGGTGATGAATGATCGACTTCACGCGTGCAATCTAAGCCATTTTCACAATAGCAAAAGCAGAGATTCGACGCAGCCCTCTTCAGGTGCTAATTGCATCAAATGCTTCGCCCGCTCCTTTTTCTTGCCCTCAGTCTCGTCACTAGCTGCGCCGGAACCTTCGGGAAAGTCACCTACGAGGAATCGCCTAAGGTCATCAACGTCTCTTCTTACGACCCCAAGGAAAGGAGCCGCTCCGGCTCCTCCTACTCGCCCCTCAACCAAGCTGCGCTCCGCGCCAATGGAGCACAGGGAATGATCGCTCGCATCGGAAAAGGAATGGTCATCGATACGAAATGCGCTGACTTCCTCGTAGGAGCGGAAAAGCAGAGCATGAAGCTCGGCGTCTACTACTTTGTGAGAGCGAATTCAAACATCACCGCCCAAGCGGACCAGCTCGTCAGCCGCCTCCGCTCGATCAAAAAATCGCGGGGACTCAAAACCGAGAAAGTCCTCCTCGTGGGCGACATCGACACCCTCTGCACCGCTGGCCAAATCATCACCTTCCTTGACCGTGTAGAGGCGCTCACCGGCGTCACCCCCGTCGTCTACCTTGAGAATAGCAAAGGCCTTATCGCCCGTCTCAGCAGCGCTCCGAAGTCCCAGCGCAAACAGATCAACCGCGCCCCCTACTGGCTTGCCCTCTACTCGGACACCAACAAAGAGCAGCCTCACATTCAGACTCCGGAAGACCTCACCAAAGCCTACAAGATCTGGGACACTTGGGCGATGTGGCAATACGGCGGCGTCTTCTGGGAAAATAGAAAATCGACACCCAAGCACTACCGCCGAGGCAAATGGACCACCCCCGCTTACTTCGGAAACCTCGACAGAGTCACCGAGCGAAACGGCTTCAACGGCAGCCAAAAAGATTTCGAGAAATTCTGGGACAAGCACTCCTGGAAGTGGTGAATATTTTCAGATTTTGAGTGCCTGAAAAATAGTGACCCTAAGGAGAATTCGAGGTGTCACCGTTCTGATCGGGAATCTCCAACTCTCTGATTCCCTTCTCGGGAGAGATCGGTATCGTTCCTCGATGTCAGATTCACCACAGTTTTCCCGGCGTAAGGCCCTCAAGGGTCTCGCCTCGCTTGCGACCATTTCCATCGTCCCCAGCCGAGTTCTCGGACTCAATGGCCAGACCCCACCCTCCGAGGAACTCACTCGCGGAATTCTCGGATGTGGAGGGATCAGTAATTCGCACTTGAAGATGCCCGGTCGAATCCTTGCGCTCTGCGATGTTGATTCCCAACGTCTCGCCCAGCGCACCAAGCAGGCCGTGGGAATGGGGAACAAGGACGCGAAAATGTATCACGATTTCCGCGAGGTCATTGCCCGCGAAGATATCGACATCATTCACACCTGCACTCCACCTCACTGGCACGCCCACATGGCGATCGCAGCGGCTAAAGCAGGGAAACACGTCTGGGGTGAGAAGCCGATGTCTCGGACCATCGGAGAAGGACAGGCCATGGTGAAGGCGATTCAGGAGGCTGATATTTCTTTCCGTCTCAACACTTGGTTCCGCTTTAAAAGTAACTTCTACGGATCCGGAGTGACCGCGCGCAAGGTGAAGAAGGCAGTCGATGGCGGACTCATCGGTGATGGTCCTTGCAAAGTCACCCTCAGCGGGCACACCGGTTTCAACTGGAAGTTCATGTGGTCGGGGAAAACAGATCTCCAGGTGCAGCAAGTGCCCGGACACTTCGACTACGATACCTGGCTTGGGCCAGCTCCTTACCGCCCATACAACTCTCACCGGACCCACGGAACTTTCCGCGGCTACTGGGACTACGATGGCGGCGGGCTCGGCGACATGGGGCAACATTACCTCGATCCCATTCAGTATATTTTAGGGAAGGACGATGAACTCCCCGTCTCCGTCGAGGTCGATGCCGATCCTCAGGATTCTGATGCTGTCGGGAGCTTCCGGAGGATCACCTACACCTATGCCGATGGGACCTCGATCGTTCTCGATGGCGAAAACAAGGACAAGGAAGCGGCTTTTATTCAAGGCTCCGCTGGCAAGATCATGAAAGGGTTCAAGTCAGGCGTGGTCGGCTTCGCTGAAAAAGTGAAGTCCCTCCCCGAGCCCGAAGTTCAAGTGACCGACTTCCATCAAGCGATCCGCGAGAAGAAGAAATTCGCGCTCAACGAGCAGAACGGCTTCAACTCCTGCACCCTGATTAACCTCGGGAAAATCGCCCACCGCTTGAACCAGAACCTCAAGTTCGATCCCAAGGCGATGAAGTTCATCGACAACCCGCTCGCTGATTCTCTGATCACCCAGCCGGACCGCGAGAAATGGGCGCTGCCGGTTTAACAATCCTGTTTAGAGTTGTATCCACGTCTCACTCTGCCGACTCTAGCGCTGTGAAATTCCTACTCGGTCTCCTTTTCCTCACCCTCGTCTCCTGTGGCACGAAGGAGCCGCTGAGTGTGCGGCAGTTCCACCTGCAGGACACCGAGGTGAGCCGGGATTATTATCGCTCGAAAAAGGAAAACCGCTTAATCCGGGGCGAGATCAATAAGCGCGTCCATGGGGCGGTGACTCTTGAAGAGCGGAATGCCAGGAAGGGTCGCTACTACACGGTCTCTTGGAACAACCTTCAGGCGACGGAGAGCGGTATCCGCATCGTCTTTGACTATCGTCAGGGGAAAAGCGGCGCGCGGGTGAAGACGCTCGAGCAGACCTTCCCACATTCCTCAAGCGGGAAGACCGAGTTCCAAGTGATTGGACCCGCTTATGAAGAGGGCGGAGATGTCGTGGCTTGGCGCATCAGTCTTTACGAAGGCTCCCGCTTGGTCTCGGTGAAAAGATCCTATCTTTGGAATTAGGTGAGTGATCTTTGGTTCCATCGCTACACGCTGAAGTCGTCCTCAGTGCTGAATTCCGTTTCGGAGCGAAGGGAATTTGCCGGTGCACTGATCCGGATCGAGGAGGGCTTTGCTTGTCTCCATCCTTGGCCTGAACTGGGTGATGCCACGCTGGAGGAGAGTCTTTCCGGTCTCAGGGGAGGGTGCCCGAATCCTCTCGTCGAGCGCGTGCGTTACTGCGCGCAGATCGATGGTGAAGCGCGTGCTGAGGGACGCTCTCTTTTTGAAAAAATGGAAGTGCCTCTGAGTCATGCCACGCTCCCGAAACTCGACCGACGGTTGCTCGGGGAGGCCATCGAGTCGGGTTTCTCAACGGTGAAGTTGAAGTCGCCTGACCTCGCGCTCCTCCGCGCTGAGCTGACTCACTTTCCCTCTCTCCGCTTCCGCATTGATTTTAATGGAACCTCCACTTCTGAGACCCTGATCGAAGCTTTTTCTCAGTGGACGGTAGAGGAGAAGGCTCGGCTCGATTTTTTAGAAGACCCCATTCCATTTCACGAAGTGACCTGGCGAGAACTCCGGGCGACGCTGGGCGTTCCGCTCGCGAATGACCGCTCGGCAGCGAGTGACTCCGGATCAGATTTTCTTGTGCTTAAGCCTGCCCTCGATGATCTCTCTGCTTTTTCCTCCCAGCCCGCGCGCAAGATCGTGACAAGTTACATGGACCACCCGCTTGGCCAGAGCTTCGCTGCTTACGAGGCTAGCCGCTTCGAGGTCAGCGAGATTTGTGGCCTTCAGACGCATGGCCTTTTTGGAAAGGATGCCTTCATCGAGCAGCTCGGACCGGTCGCTCCCCAGTTCGTTCCAGCGGGTGGAACGGGCCTTGGTTTCGATGACCTGTTAGAAGCGCTTCCTTGGAAGAAGCTTTAAAGCACTTGCGCAAACCGCGATTGAGAGAGAACTTTAAGCGTGGTCACGCTCGACGATCTTTTACTCCCTGACTTCTGGGAGAGCGCCGCGCCACTCGTGATGGACGGCAATGCCGCACTCCAAATTTGGGCTGAATCGCAGCCTGATCTGCAGGGCCATCTTCTCTTTCGAAGCTCGGGGAGTGCCGGCGTCTTAAAATGGATCGCCCTTTCCAAATCCGCCCTATGGTGGTCAGCCGAGCGCGTGGTCGATTATTTAAAGATCACCTCGGATGACGCCCTCGTCCTTGCCTTGCCGGTGCACCACGTGGGTGGCTTTGGTCTCGTGACCCGAGCTCAAGTCGCGCACTGCTGCTTCTTGGAATATGCGGAGAGCTGGTCGCCTGTAGGCTTCGCTGAATTCTGCGAGCAAGAAGAAGGGACCATCACCTCATTGGTCCCCACGCAAATCAGCGATCTCGTTCGTGAAAAAATCACTGCTCCCGCGTCTCTCCGAGCGGTTGTCGTAGGAGGAGGGAGGCTTGACGATGATCTCGCCAGCGCGGCCCGCGCACTCGGCTGGCCTCTCCTCGCGAGCTACGGAATGACCGAGACCGCTTCGCAAATTGCGACCCAAGAGAGCGGCGACGAGGTTGATTTACCACTCATTCCCGGCTGGGAAGTGCGCCTCGACAATGGTCTCCTCGCGGTGAAAGGGGAGGGCCTTCTCAGCGGGATCGTCACGGCTTCTAAGGGCACCTTTGAACTCTATGATCCCAAGTCAGAGGGCTGGTTCCTGACGTCTGATCTTGCCGAGTTGCACGATGGGAGCCTCCGCATCCTCGGTCGCTCGGATCGCCGGGTGAAGGTCCTCGGAGAGCTGATCGATCTTGATGCTTTGGAAGATTTTTGGACCGAAAAAACCGGAGCTCCCACTGCTTTGGTCGCCCTGCCCGACGAGCGTCGGGGGCAGACTTTACACCTCTCTTTTGAAGGGAAAGCGGACCTCATCGAATCTCTCAATACCAGTCTCCCCGGACCCGAGCGCCTCGCTTCTTGGGAGTCACTTGCTGCACTTCCCAGAAACGGGTTGGGGAAAATTGACCGATCCGTCGTGACTCGAATTCATCTCGATTAAGATTGCCTTTCATTTACAAAATTATTTATTTTAGATCCCTTAATTATTAGCCTTTTTCAACGCGCCGCATGAAGTGAGCCCCCGTTTTTGTAGCGCCTTTTTTTATCATGATTGAAACCGCCACACCCGAAAAACCCTTAAACCCGTCTAAGAATTCTTCATCTGATGCCCGCCTGAGTGCGGAGCAGCTTGAGCGCTTCGGCCTTAAGTCCCCGAAGACTGCCGGGAAACACTACGTTCTTGATACCAATGTCCTCCTCCACGAGCCGGGCTGCTTGAGCCGCTTCCAAGAGAATCACATCTGCATTCCCGCCGATGTTCTCTCCGAGATGGACCGCTTCAAGACCGAGCAGACCGAGCGCGGCGCGAATGCCCGCAAGGTTCATCGTGAACTCACCGCCATCTTCGATAGTGATCACAAAGTCACTGAGGGAGTCCCGACCGCCGGAGGAGGCACCATCCGCCTCGTCATCTATGACCCCAGCCTCTGCGAGCAGAGCTCGGGAAATCTTCAGCGCTTTCACCGCATCTTCCCAGATCGGGATCGAGTGGATCACCGCATTTTGGCCTGCACTCTCCTTCTTCAGGAATATGTCGATCCGCCCGTCGTCTTGGTCACGAAGGATCTCAATATGCAGCTCAAGGCCCGCGCTGTGGGCATCACCTGTGAGGATTATCTCAATGATAAAGTCGATCCCCAAAGCGCCGCTAAGAATGAAATGGCGCGCCTCGATATCGACCCGAATGAACTCCAGCGCTTCGCGAGTTCCGGTGAGTTGGAAGTCGATCCAGCAAGAGTTTCCGATCTTCACATCAATCAATACATTCTTCTTCAGGCCGGTGAGAAGCAGACCATGCCCGCCCGCCTCGCCCCTTCGGGAAAATTTGTCCGTCTCGTCATTCCCGAGGTCCTGCGAATCCCCGATGGCAACAATCTCAAGCCGCTCAATCTCGGTCAGAAGTGCTTCATTGATGCGCTCCTCAATCCCGATATTTCGCTCGTCACCTGCTACGGTCAGGCGGGCACGGGTAAGACCCTCGTAGCCCTCGCCGCCGGTCTGCATGGCGTCTTCCAACGTGATTTTAATGGCCTCACCGTCTCCCGTCCGGTCGTCGCGATGGGAGACTCGATGGGCTATCTTCCCGGATCTCTGGAAGAAAAGATGCGCCCTTGGCTCCAGCCTATTTATGACGCGCTCGAATTCCTAATGACTCCTGAAACGTCCAAGGGCCCTCGACGGAAGCGTGCGAATAAGACTGAGGAGCAGGTGAATCAGAAGCCTTACGATGATTTCGTGGCCCAAGGTGTCATCGAAGTTGAGGCGCTTGCCTACATCCGGGGACGCTCGATCCCGAATCGCTTCTTTATTCTCGATGAAGCCCAGCAGCTCACGCCTAAGGAGGCGAAGACGGTGGTGACCCGCATGTCGAAGGGATCCAAGCTCATCATGGTCGGCGATCCCGCCCAGATCGATAACCCCTATGTCGATAGCCGGAGCAATGGCCTCGTCTTCACACGTCAAAAAATGCGTGGCCAAGACTTCGCTGCTCATGTCACACTCTCGCGCGGCGAGCGAAGTGACCTCGCCGAAGCGGGAGCACGCCTCATGTAAGGTCGGCTCGCCGGATTACGTCTCCCTGTTTATGAAACTCCTGTCCATCGCATGCATCGGCCTCCTCGCAGGTTGTGCTACGCGTGCCCCGGCTCCGCCGCCTCCACCGAAGTGGGGGCCCGCAGTCACGCAAGAGCTGACCGCTTTGGGATTTGGAAATTGGATCGTCGTCGCCGAAGCTTCCTTCCCGGTTCACTCCGGCCGGGGAGTCCGGACCGTGAAGGTCGATGGAGAGATCCCTGAAGTCGTTGATTTCATCGTAGATAGCTATGATAACGCCGAGAATGTCACCCCGACCTTCAGCACCGCACGTGAGCTCCCCTTCGTGAAAAATGACCGTGCGCCTGGAATCGACGAATTTCGGAAGCGGCTCAAAACCTCCCTCCATGGCCATCAGGTCCGCGAGATGGATTATCGCTCGCTGAATCTCCTTGCTCAGAGTAGCTCGAAAAAGTTTGCTATTTTGGTGATCAAGACACGAACTGCACTACCGTATTCGAATGTCTACATCGAGCTCGATACCGGTTACTGGGATCGTGAATCGGAGGATGCACTCCGAGCCGCGATGAGTAAGAAAAAGAATGCAGCGGCAGCAGCCAATCCCATCGACACCCCCTGATGAAACGTAGCCCTGACGAAATGGACCTCGAGCGTGAGGAAGCCTGGGTCGGTGATGCCGTTCTCGCCCTCTTTGTGCGTGAATGGATCCTTCGGGAAAAAGGCAAGATCGACGGGGAGGCTTTCATCAATTTCACCACGAATGATTTTCTCCGCATCGTCGGGAATCCGACCTCGGTCGAAGCCGAGATTGGACGAATTTATCAAAAAGGGGGCCTGCAAGCGGGCTTCGATCACGTTGAGACCAAGCTCCTTCCGCTTTTTCTACAGCGTGAGAAAGTCCGCAACCGGCAGGCTGCGAGGCGGTAATTTTCACTCAGCTTTAAGCGCCGTCATCTGCACGAGAATCTGCATCGTGAGCTTCCCAGATTGCACGAGCCCAGCTGCTGAGATCTGGTCCAGCGTGTCATCCTCAGTGTGCCAGTATGGCATTTTATTAAAGTCGCCGATAAGATGAAGCATCGCGAGATTCCCACGGGTGCGCAGGGGAAGATGATCGTCAATGATCGGCTGGCTCGCGTGCTTAATCTGCGTGTTGGTCATCTTTAACTTCTTTGCGGCATCGACCGCTTGTCGCTTCAGGCGCTTGTGCGAGTCAGTTCCGATTAAAAGGGGGACCCGGGTATCGCCGACGAGGTCGAGCAAGATCCCCGACTTTGGTTGGCTCGTTCTTCGGTTCAGCTCCGCTGCATAATAGCGGCTCCCGTAGAGACCATCACGCTTCGGGTCGATATTGGTCAGCATTGCTTCTTCACCATCGAAAAACACAAGCTCAACTTGCCCCGCTGACTCGGGAGACTGTGCTAGGACGCGCGCCATTTCCACCAGCACTCCGGAGGAGGATCCACTGTCATTTGCTCCTAGGAAAGTGATCGAAACATAGCGCTTGGTATCGAGATGTGAGCCAATCACAAAAGGGACTGAGGCATTCCAATCGACTTCTGAATCCGGCGAAAAGCGCGCGATGAGATTGGTGAACTCGACCTGCCCGATCGGAGTGATACTCTTAAAAGTCTGTCGGGTCGTCCTCCAGCCCAGCGCTCCCAGTGTTTTTTCCAGATAGGCAAGGCTCTTGCGATAGCCCTCTGATTCAGGTGGACGGGGGCCGAAGCTAGTGAGCATCTTGACTTCCTCAAGCGCCTTTTCGCCTGAGAATTCCTGCACGAGCTTCGCCGGAATTGGCACGCTCGCTTCTACGATCTTACTCGTGGTCCCACGTTCAGGAGTCTCCCTCTCACCGCAGCTCACTAAAAGAGCGGCGATCAAAAAAATTGGAAGCTTCATTCAGGTTCGTTGGTGAGGCCCAAGAGGACGAGCACTCTTTCGAGATCGTCATTTCCATAATACTCCATCTCGATCTTACCCTTCTTTTCCCCATGCGTGATGTGGACGTGGGTTGAGAAGCGTGCGCGGAGCTGATTCTGGAGGGAAATGAGATGAGGGTCTCGGAGTTCATCGGAGCCTTTGCCTTTCTTCTTCGCTGATTTTTTCTCAGGTGCATTGAAGTCGTGCACGAACTTTTCAGCAGCTCGCACCGTCATGTTCTTCCGAAGAATGTGCTCCGCGGAAGCGATTTGCTCCTTGGGATCTTTGATCCCGAGAATGGCCTTGGCGTGGCCTACGGTGAGGAGGCCATCAGCCACGTGCCGCTGGATCGGAGCTTGCAGATCAAGCAGACGCATCGCATTCGCCACGCTCGCGCGGGACTTGCCGACGCGCTTGGCGATGGCGTCCTGTTTCATCGAGAAATCCTTCGCGAGCTTCACGTAGCCCGCGGCTTCCTCCATGGCATCGAGATCCTGACGCTGCAGGTTCTCGATGAGAGCCATTTCCAGCACTTCTTGGTCAGTCGCTTCCCGCTCGATGACCGGAACCGTCTCCAGCCCAAGCATTTGGGAAGCACGCCAGCGGCGCTCTCCCGCGATCAGCTCCAGTTTGCCATTCACCCGGCGGGTGATGAGGGGCTGGATGATGCCGAGCTCCTTGATCGACTGCATCAGCTCATCGAGCTGGCCTTCGGCAAAACGTTTCCGTGGCTGAAGAGGAGAGGGGACCACCATATCCAGAGCCAGTTTCTGGACCTGTTCACCGGGGCGGAGTTCCACTTTTCCCTCCGGGGCCGCAACTGCGGGTTTACTCTTAATCAGTGCTCCTAAGCCTTTTCCTAATGCCTGCTTCGCCATACCTCCTCAGTTAGTAATCAGAGCGGGGGGGAAATGCAAAGCCAGATTGCTTCCTTAATTTATCAAAACCTTCAACGGGTCCATGAGCTTGACGTAGAGCAAAGGAAGGGCCATAGAAAAGAGATGAAAGCAGCGCTTTTTCTTCTTTTTTCTTGCTCGGTCGTCCTCGGCCAGATGCCTCCGCGCCAGCCGGTGCCGGAGGTGATCCGCATCGAGGCGCAAAAGGCGACCCAGGTTCTCATGAATCGAGTCGTGAAGGGGGATATCGATGCCGCTTTCAAGCACATGAATCCCAAGTGGAAAAAGATCGAGGCTCGTAAAAACGGCGGTGAGGCGAAGCTGAATAGAAAATTCAGTGAAGGATTCGCCGATCTGCAGGCGAAGGGCATCACGCTCCGTGCAACGCAGTCTAAGTTCCCCTCCACGGCCTACGAGGTGGACTTTGGGCATCAGGAGCAGATCGTCAATGGCGAGCGGATCAAGGTAGGAGTCTACAAACAGTGGATGGTGTTCGTTCCCACGGTGAGTCAAGTCACTGCGGTTGATCGTGGAGCGGTTCCGCCAGAGATTGTCGAAATGCGTCTCGATAGTTTTCAGATCGCACTCTGCGAGAAGGGGAAGAACGATTGGACCTTCATCGATGGCGCTCACATCAAAGGAGCTGAACTCCGACAGCTCTTTCCCTTTCTTCCGAAAGATGAAGAAAAGCTCGGTTTCCCCAAGCGTGGGGGCCGCGTGCTCAAGATTGGCGGGAAAGTCCCTGCTAATGTTCCTGGACAAGGCCGATAAAATTTCCTCCCGTGGCTAAGAAGAAAAAGAAGAAGCTTCCGAAGAAGAAGGCCCTCACCCCGGCGGAAGAAGCCCGCCGTATCGCAAAGCTCACCAAGCGGGGCCAGAGCGAGAATGTCGAGGTCCGTGGTTCCGAGATTCATGGTCGTGGGGTCTACGCTACCCGTGCCATCGAGCCAGAAGAGCAGGTCATCGAATACGTCGGTAATTTTATCGATAAAGAAGAAAGCGAGCGCCGTGCCTGGGCTCTCTATGCGGATTCCGAAAAGACTGGCGGAGCTGCCGTTTACATCTTCAATGTTTCAAAAAAATGGGATCTCGATGGCGATGTCGAGTGGAACCCCGCCCGCCTCATCAATCATTCCTGCGATCCAAATTGCGAAGCGACTCAGGAGAAAAAGCGGATCTACATCAGCTCCCTCCGCCCGATCAAGAAGGACGAAGAAATCACCTTCGACTACGGCTTCGAGGCCGATTCCTACGCCGATCATCCCTGCCGCTGCGGCTCGCCGAAATGCCTTGGCTACATCGTCGGAAAAGATCACTTGAAGAAATTCCGCAAGCTTCAGAAGGCAGCGAGCGAAGAATAGACAAGTCGCTGTCCCACCGTCGCTTCCGACCGCACACCACCTTTCTCAAACCTATGCGCTTACTCATCGCTTCTCTCACTCTCTCCCTCGTCGCTTCATCCTTTGCAGGCACTGCCACTCAGGCGCGAAATCATACCCGCGCCTACGACCAAGCCTTCGAGACTTGGGTTGCTCGTGTTCAGGCTGCTCAAGGAAAAGAGGCTCAGGCCGCTGCTTGGGGAGCCCGCCCCAGCCCGGACGATACCGGCCGCCGACTCTGGGTCGAGATTCGTAATAACCTTAACGAATCATGGACGCTCGATTATGCCGCGTGGCTTTACGAAAACTCACCTGCAGTTCTCGCCCCCGTGCGAGCCGGAGCCAACACTCCGACCAGGAAAATCTACGATGCCGTCAAGCGTTTCCACACTAAGAGCCCGCGTGTCGGTTACTTCTGCGTTGCTCTGCCCAAGATTCCTAATCCCGGGAGCCTCTCCCTCCTGGAGCAGATTGAAAAAGAAAACCCCGATCCCCGCATCCAAGGGGCCGCAGCGATGGGCCAAGCGATCGCCCTCCGTGGCATGGGTGATGACTGGAAGATCGTCGGCAAACGGCAGGAAAAACTCCGCCAAGCCATCATCAAGGGGAATGACCTCCCCGTCGGAAAGACTACCATCCTGCGGCTTGCCGAGGATGAGATCTTCATCATGAATAATCTCACCGTGGGCACCACCGCCCCGGACATTAAGGGGATCGACATCGGGCTGAAGCCCTTTTCTCTGTCCGATTACCGCGGGAAAGTTGTCGTCCTCGCTTTCTGGCACACGTGGATGCCCGAAGCTGAGCGCTCGATCGAACTTCTGCGCGCACTTCATGAAGACCTTCAGGGAAAGAATGCCGTCGTCCTCGGCGTCAATCAGGACCACGCCCTGACTCTCCGTAAGATGACTGCCGATGGCACCACCCCATGGCGAAACTTTGCCGACTCCAAGCGCGCCGTCGCTAAAAATTATCGCATCAGCGACTGGCCCAAGGTTTTCGTGATCGATGTCGATGGCAAGATCAGACACATCGATGCTCCGGGCGCTTTCGTGAATATCGCGGTCGATTCACTGCTGAAGAAGTAAGAGAGGGGAACAAAAAGTGGGGAGCGGGCGGGCCCGCCCGTGAAATGCCCTTTGGTGCTTTTTCAGGCGACAGCCCAAGTCCACAAAAAAAGCTGCCACGGATCACCGTAGCAGCTTTTGAAACTAGTTTAGAACGGACTTTTTAGCCCTAAGGGACGTCGACCTTTCTCACGCGGTAGAAGTTCTTCTCGCCATTCCCGCCAACGGGGGCGGTGTGGGTGCTGCCGGTTGCGATGATTCCATCCTCTGATTCCTCCCAGTTGTCGCCCTCAAGTGTGGAGTTGAAGTCGATGGCATACTCGGCCTCGGGAATCGAATTCCAAGTCAGGGAGAATGTGCCATCACCATTATCGATGACAGATGAGATAACGATCAGTGGGGAAGGCGGGGCAATGCCGTTATTATCAAAATTGACTGAATTGAGGGACATCGTGCCTGATCCGTCTTCATACTTTACAGCCGCGAACATGATCCGGAACCCCTTCGAGAATTCCCCGCCAGGGCCGGTATCAAGGCCTGCATCGGTATAAGTTCCTGTCGCGAGTTCAGTGGTGCCATCCATCCAAGTATACCCTGTGTTGCTGAGCACGAGTGAGAATTCGCGGTCTTCGGTCTCCCAGTTCCAGTCCGAGATCGTGAAGCCGGCTAGAGTAGAAGCATTCTGGTTCTTGATTTTTGTGTCATCGGCTTGGTGGAATTCTCCACTCGCAGAAGTCTTGTCGGCATTGCTCATATTTGCAATGTCCATCCAGAGACCACCGGTCGTGTTCTGGTAATGTTGGAGAGTATAAGTTTCGCTCTCGAAGGCACTGATGATTCCCATTACTGGGCGATTGCCTCTTAGTTCATTGTTGACGCTATTTGCGCTTACCACGGCCGGTCCGAGGTTCCAGGTGATGGTAGAAGTGTCTCCGACAGGAGGAATAGGAAACACCTTTTGGCTATCCAGCTCGCCGTGGGACCAGTTCCCCCCTCCTGCGGTATCCCAGGTGACGACACTGTTAGCGACCGTATTCGCGATTGGCCCAGCAACAATCCACGTTGCTGGATCGATCGTATTGGTAGAAAAATCATCGCTGATGTCATCGAGAGAGAGTTCAGGCGTGGGGACGATATCGACGCTCACCTGACGGGTGGAGTCTTCTTCACCAGCTTTCGTGACCGTGATGGTATAGGTGACGGTGGTTGGTTCGGTAATGTCTGGCGGTGAGATAAAAGAAATTGATCCGGTGCCGGCAGCCGTCTGCCCGTCGACGTTTCCGATCTCTTGGTCGATGCTTGCAGAAGCATCTGCGTCCATTAACCAGTTCAGTTCAATCTTCTGTCCAGAGAAGACGGATGGACGAGTGCTACTGAACGATTGAAGGAGGCCGACAGGCACGGAACCATTCGTGACCGAGATACTTTCGTAAGCAGTCGTTCCACGTCCGGTATCAAAGTTCATGCCAAGGGCGATGACTCGGAAACCATTTCCGAACTCGTTGTCGATCCCAACATTCGCAAGGGTCTCCTCAGTGAGAACGGTCGTGCCGTCCATCCACTTGAATGTGTCGCTGGTCAGTTCAAGACGGAGAGTTTTATTCTCGGTCTGCCAGTTCCATGGGACGGAAATTCCGGTAGTGACCCCGTTGTCGTTGGCTGTCTTTTGGTCATCGGCAGTCACTGTGGAGCCCACCACATTTGCGGTGTCGCTATTCTGAATGTTGTCGAGGTCGATCCAGAGGCCACCAGTGGAGTTCGGGAAGTGCTCTGGGTTGGTGTTGGTCTCGTTATTACTGACGATCCCTATTTGGTAGCGGATACTCTGTCCCGCGTCTGTGGTGATCGAGCCGGGAGCGAGAACCCACTCGAAAATACTGGTCTCGCCAGCGGGAGGGACGAAGAAGCGCTGCTCCGATCTGATATTATAATTCGCCCAGTCCCCTCCATCGGCATTGATTTCAAGATGGCCCGCAGTGAGCGAGGCCGTCTTTGCTCCACCCGATTCCCAAACGGCGGTGTCGAGAGCTACTCCGTCAAACTCCTCGACCAGGTCGATGGCATTGAGAGTTGCTGTGGAGAGCGCAAGGGCGCTTCCTAAGAGGGTGGTGCACAGTAAGCGGGGAAGAAATAGTGTGTGCATCACGCCAAGGTGACTTATTTTCAAAACCATGGGAAGTCAGAAATGAATGCGAGCAGCCAAAGGGCGAGGATCTCTCGCTCCTGATTGAGACGTCGATTTGGGTGAGTAGTGGTGAAGAGGGAAAGTATCCATGTTGCGTAGCCGCTCCCAAGCAACCCGCAATAAAGGTATCTAAATTTCTTATGCTGGATCTTCTCTGAAAGACCTTTACGAGCTTCCGGGTAAGAGAATACCACATGAAATCTCCTCTTCTTATCCACGCTGTCTGGGGTGTGGCAGCTCTTGTTTCCTTCGTGTTGGGCTCGCAATTCTTCGGTTCCAGCGCTAGCGGAGATGAAGAAGTGGCCTCTCAAGCCAGAAATAGCCAATCGGTCCGCCTTTCCTCACGGGATGGTGATTCGAGCCGGTCAGAGTCTGGTGGAGGTGGTAATATGGGCGACCGGAGTGCTCCTGAGAAGGTGATGAGTAGTGCCGATCTCCTCGCGCTCGCGGATCAATTCAACAAAGGGAAAGGTCCTATCGAGCGACGTCTCGCCTTTTCCAAAATTCTTGAGAATCTCACTGTTGAGAATGCCCAGCTCATGCGTGAACAGCTTCTGAATCTCTCGGAGCGCAGCGATGAATGGCGTGAGTTCCACTACGCTTGGGGTGCCCTTGCCGGTCAGGACGCCGTTCTGCTGGGTCGTGACAGTGAGGAGCGTGACATGGCTGCCACTCTCGCGGGTTGGGCCAGTGCTGATCCAGCATCGGCAGTGGCTTGGTTCAATAGTCTCTCTGATAAAGAAAAAGGGGACAACGACCTCAAATGGGGCACCGCTTTTGGTCTCGCCGATACCGACCCTAGTGCCGCAACAGATTTTGCTGCAGCTCGCCTCGCTGCCGGTGATCGTGATGCTGGGCGCATGATGGATGTCGTCGCCCGTCGTCTTTTCCAATCCGGTGATCCCACCGAGGCGATGCGCTGGTCCGAGAACGTTCCTGCAGGGGAATTGCAAGAGTCGGCCATTCGCCGCGTGGCTGAAGAGGTAGCCGAAAAAGATGCCCCGACGGCCGTCTCGTGGCTCACTACTTTACCCGAAGGGAAAGCACAGGAGCGTGGGCTCGATCGTGCCTTTTCCGAGTGGGCGCAGGATGATCCCGTCGCTGCCGCGAAAGAGCTCAACACGATGTCAGTCTCGCCTGCCCGCGATGCCGCGATCAACGGCTATGTCTCGCGTCTTGTCTGGGAAGATCCTGTGACGGCAATCGAATGGGCAGGCTCGGTCAATGATCCTCAGGCGCGCGAGCGCACCATGGTCGAAGCAGGCCGCGCTTACATGAGAAAGGATGGAGACGCCGCCACGGCGTGGCTCGCCACAAGTGGTCTTTCTGAAGCAGCTCAGAAGCGGGTGACCGAGCGCCGTGGCCGCGATCGGCGCTAGATTAGGATGGAATTAGGCTAATTACTGATGAAATTTCTCTTCCTCTTTCTTTTGCCGCTGTCCCTTTTTGCGGATGAGGATCGGCTCATCCTCGTCGGAGCATCCTACGGAAAAAATGTCCTCGCGATTTGCGAAGCGGATGGCTCGGTCCTCTGGCAGCACAAGACCGAAGGACCCCAAAGTGGGCACACCGGCCACCATGACGTCCAGCTCCTCGCCGATGGAAACATCCTTTTCCACGATTCCTGGTCGGTCACTTCTGAAATTACCCCGAAAAAGGAAATCGTCTGGAAGCACGACTCAAAGGGAGCGAACGTCCACGCCTTTCAGCGTCTCGAAAATGGTCACACCATGATCGCCGAGAGCGGTCTTGGGCGGATCGTTCATCTCGAAAAAAAGGGTGAGGTCAAAAAAGAAATTCCGCTTCCCAAGAACGGCCGCCATCAGACCCGCATGGTCCAAGTTCTCCCAAATGGACACTATCTTTCCTGCGCTGAGAACCCCGGCGTGGTCACGGAATATGATGACGCCGGAAAGATCGTTTGGGAATTCCCCACCGACACCCGCGTCTTCGGAGCGATCCGCCTAAAGAATGGCAATACCCTCATCGCGACTGGTAGTGGCAACTCCATCCTCGAAGTCAGCCCAGAGAAAAAGATTGTTTGGGAGATGAAGAAAAAGATCCCCGGCACTGAAATCGAACTCGCCTGGACCACGGATCTTCAGGAGCTGCCGAATGGCAACATCGTCATCGGGAATTGCCACGCCGGAGAAAAGAATCCCCAGATCGTCGAATTAGATAAAGACCGCAAGGTCGTCTGGACCTTTAGCGAGTGGGATCTCGTTGGAAATGGCCTCGCCTGCTGGGAAATTCTCGATGCCAAGCAGACTGCGCTCGTCCGTTCGCTTTATAAAAAGTAGGTGCTACTCCGCCCACTGATCATGCGGCTCAATGGGTCGCATGTCAGAATCAGCCGCGAGAGCCGCTGCACGCTCCTCTTCTTTCTCAAAGAGATAAAGGGCGTAGCCGCCGTGGCCGCCGCCGCTGTATTTTCGGGCGATACAGCCGGGAATTTCCTTAAGCGGCTCCATCTTTTCATCCAACTGAACCTGGTAAGAAAAGGCGATTGCTTCAGCGATCTTCGTAAGGGATTTTTCAATGACGCCTGCACGCGCATGTGCGCCTGCTTTTTCGATAAGATCGTAATCGCGCTCGAAGTCCACCGAACCCGGGGTGTCGTGTTGCCTACCCGTCCAAAGGAGGGCCATGCGGCCTTTTAAGAAAGAGGGATCATGCTTGAGATCGAGCCGTGGCCGTGCGCCGCTTTGCCACACGCAGAGTCCGCTTTCCCGAATCACCGCTGGGTCTTGCCAACCCACTCCGAGATCGAGTTCGGCCTTCACTGGGTCACTGCCATTGAGCAGCGCCCATGCGCCGCTTCCGCCGAGTCCTGCCTTTTGCTCGTAGGGCCAGTTGGTGAGGCTGACGCCGGGTGTGATGGCACAGTTGACGATGAATCCGCCTTCGCGGGCGTGCTTCGGGACATCGAGCCAACCTCCGGCAAAGTCGACCCGAAGAGGCACTTCGGTGGGGGCTTGCAGACGTTCGAGGATGCTGCTCGTAGAGATCGGCTCGAAGCGCGGTGGAGTCTTCGGGAGCCTGACGTATTTGCTCCCGATTTCCTCGCAGAGGGCTACTTTTAAATCGGCATATTGATCATCCTCGGTGACGACGAGAAGGTCCGGCTTTAGTTCACGAAAGATCGGCTCAAAATCGAGTCCAGTCGTGGTTCCGTCACCCGTGACCACCTGATCGACCATCGGGAGCGCTTCGATCAGCGCCCGCTTGTGCTCGTCGGGCAGCGAGGGCATCCGGTTCTTATGCTGCCAAAGAATTTTCTCATCTGCGAAGCACACCGTGAGGTGGTCTCCCAGCGCTCGAGCCTCGTCAAAAAACTGAAGGTGGCCCGCGTGGAGAAGATCGTAGCAGCCAGAAACAAAAACACGTGTCATCTGTGGGCATTTTCTACAATTTGCCACCCAATAGGGAGGGTTTTTTCTATAAAGATAAGAGAGGGGAGTCATCTTTGAAAAGAAGTCAGACAAATTTAAGTGTCTTTCCTGTGTTTCGTTTCATCGGCACCTCTCTCCTCACCTTCTCTTTCGCGTCTGCCCTAGCGGCCCTGCCGGAAAAGGAGACCTTCAATAAGCACATCCGTCCCATTCTCTCGGACAAGTGTTTCTCTTGCCACGGCTTTGATAAAAACACTCGTGAGGCAGACCTCCGTCTCGATACTGCGGAAGGTGCTGCCTCCGTCGTCAAGCCCGGCGACCCAAATACCAGCGAACTCTTCCTTCGCATCAATGCCCATGATCCCGATGAGCTCATGCCGCCGCCTGAGTCAATTAAGAAGCTGACTGACGCCGATCGCAGCCTCATCAAGAAGTGGATCGAGCAAGGCGCGGAATATCAGGACCATTGGGCCTATCTCAAACCCACCCATCCACTACCGGAGGGCGAGCTTTGATTTAAGGTTAAGGTTCATAATGGTCATTAAAATTTTGACTCAAGGCGCGGGGAGTGGATTGGCGTGCGCTGCCTTGTTAGTCTGTTTTCGGTTTCTATTTCTCCTGTAATTGAAAGATCGCAGAACTACGGGAATTGACTCGATCATCCGCCATGAAAGGGCCCGGGCGCTCGGATGGCGGCACAAAGATCGTCAAAATCTCGAGCTCAAGTTTGTCGCCTTTACGCCTGAGGATATACCGTTTCGTGGCCCAGTTGAATTCCTTTTGAGCGTATCCATATTTTGCTGGATTGGGGTCATCTACAGAATCACCAAGCACTTCCAGCTCAATGGGGGCTCCACGTTCAGACTTTCCACTAAATACTTCCCACAACTGGAGCCCGTAGACTGTGTCTTCTTTAGTTATCTCAATCTTTGAAATTGAGCGGGTGTCAGGGTCGGTGTTGATCCAGATTCCTTTCAGGGAACTAGCGTATGTATTGGATGTGACTAAAAATAGAGAGATCAGAGCGGTAATAGAAGTTTTTATGTTTCTTAGGTTCATTGATGTGTGCGAATTAAAGTTAAAGGGCTGGATTCCTTCTGGCCGAAATGCAGGAGAGTCGACATCCTTTCATGTGCTAACGTCCAAGGTCTGGCACCGGCTACCGGCGGCGCGCCTTCGACTTGTGGTTAAAAGATGTAGCATCGAGGATCATTCGGACTCGGAGCGGGTAGCCGGTTGACCAGCACCGCCTTGTTCTGCGGTTTTGGTCTTTCGCGGTCGCTCAATGGGACGCCTCGCTTCGCCCTATTCAATCTGGGTTACTCTCTTTGTGATCAGGTTGAGGACGAACACTCTGGATTTTTCGTCAGACATGATCAGCAAGTTGTGAACCTTATCCAAGGTGAGGCTCTTGATGAACACATCCTGAACATCTTTTTCCAAGGCTTCGTCATACTTTGTCTTATAAATCTGAACCTGCCATAGAAGTTTCTTTGTTTTGGAATCGCGAGCCTCAATCACTCCACCGTTCTGCATACGATCACCCCCAGGGAAGTGGGGCACGGAATATACGGCCTTGTCCGTTGCAATTGGCGAGACTTTCTCGGGCGCTGCTCTTTTGGCCATTACGTTGAGGCCGGCAAGCAACATGAGGATGGTTGCGTAAAATATCGTTTTCATCGTATGTGAGACGCTGAACTCGCGGGCTTTCTTAGATTTTTCTGCAGAACGTCATAAGTCAGGCGCGTCGCGTAGCGGGGCTCCCTGCACCCCCTGTTTCGCTGTTGCTTGCAAGGAATTCGTTCTTCTTCCAGATCAGGTAGATAATCAACGCCCCTCCAAGAACCGTTCCTACTGGAAAGTTCATGGTTAAAAGTAAGCCATAGACGATCAGGAACCAGAAGAACCATGGAGCTCGATAGCTCTTCCCGAACAACGCCACCGCCATGAGAACGGCTCCAATAAACGACGGAATTATTCCAATCACGGCTGTGATCAGTGTGATTGATATTTCATTTGCTAAAGCGCCCGAACTTACGAGTTCACTTTGTGAGAGTTTCTCGAAAGCACCGACCATGCCGACAACAGTCCAGAGGAGGCCTATAACGGCACCGAGTTGAAGCCACGCGCCCCACAGTGCAAATTTTTTTCCGTTGTCTTTATCCATAATTTTCAGCCTATTCTCACTGCATCGATAAGTCGATTACAACTTGAAGACGCGATTGGAAGCGGCAGCAATCTTTCGCGATGCGATGTTTTCTTAGGCTAACGTCTGAAGTGTGGCACGGCGGGATTCAGGCGTCTTGAACGGAGCGAATTTTCGGCGTTGTCCGCCGTTGCCACCACTGCCTTGTTCTGCATTCTGGTTCCTAAGTTCTTGAGTAGTGCTGACCATGTTGCACGCTGCGCTACTCGAGGGGACGCTCACATGGTCAGGGCGTGAATGTCTTTGGGTCGGCACCGGGCACGACCTTGAATGTATTGAAAATCCAATAGACCTGCTTGTCGTCGTGGTAGTGATAGTCATCTCCGTACGACTTGAAGGTCTTAGGGTCGGCGTTGGTGACGATGCGGCGGTAGTTGTACACGTTGCTGGCGTCGAGCCAGACTCGATGGTTTGCCATTGACCTCGCGGTTTTGGGGTCGGTTCCTGGCACCTTCCGGTCTTCCACCCAAACGTGGTTCTTGTCGCGGGCGATGTTGAAGCCGAGAACCTCAAAGGTGGCGGGGTCGGCATCTGGAACCTCGACGACCCAGAAGTCGGAGCCGCTGATCCACCTGTAGTAGACCATGTAGTTGTCCTTCGTGTACTGCTCGCTAAGGGCCTTGAAACTGGCCGCATCCACACTACTGGCCAGCTTGACCTTGTGCTGGAGGATGACCGAGAAATCGGCGACGGTGCCCGCGCCTTCCTTGTCGATGCGCTTCCCATTGAATCGGATGTGGGTGCCGTCGCGGGTATATCCGTGGCCGAGGCCGGAAGCTCCCGGAGACGAGGATGAACTGCCCGCTTTGGGACCGCATCCTGTTGTCGCGAACGTCAGGACGAGAAGGAGCCCAAGTAATACACCCATCGGTGCAAACCGATCGGGAATGGTAAAATGAGGCAATGCTATAATGATCGAGGGTTTCCCCATGCTTTTTGCAGAACGTTGAAGTCCACACATCCGCTACCGAGAGCGAGGCTTCGACTCGGGGTTAGGGTTGTAGCTATCTGTGAAACTTCGACTCATGGCGGGTAGCGGATTGTCGTGCGACGTCTTGTTCTCCAAATGATTGCATGGTGTCTGTGGGCGAGAAAACCCAAAACCGCTAGAACCCAATCCTTCGATCGTCCCCCTTCCGCTCCACCTCGAGCCCATACCAATCGGCAACAAAGCGGGACAGCCATCTGGCCTCCTCTAGGGATTCGGTCTTGTATAATTTTAGTGAGCCACTCGTTCCTGCTATTCTAACCTCCCAATCCCCCGGAAGTCGGGCTTCAACGTCCGAGTCGCTATTGCGATGGCCGCGGTAGAATTTGACCTCAACATACTTGAAGTCGTTTTTGTTCATGGAACGAGTCCAGGGAATGCCAAAGAGCTTGTAGCAACTGGCGATTGCGATCGTGCTGCCTCGCACATCGGTCGCTCCAAAGAGCTTCCTCAGCAACTGAAACGATAGGATGGCTACGGCCACAATGATCACAATCCTCACCAATTGGATGAGAACGGGAGAAGCACTCCCTACGTTCTCCTTCAAGAATTCATCCACAAGCGAAACCTTAGTGAGCGGTATCATCAAGAAGGCAATTCCAGCCAGCAGGATCAAAGCACCCACTACGCGACCGGACAATGGCACAATCTCCCGAATTCTGAATCTCTGCTTGGCTATCAATTCGGTGATTTCCAATCCTTCGGGGGGATCTGTAAAATTAATCTCGTGATCCACATTGCTGTCTTGGTTTTGCGTCATCTTGTTTTACTTTTCTCGAAGCTCAGGCTCCCACTGGCCGTCAAAAATCCAATCGACTATTCTCCACCCTTCCCCGGTTTCAGCTATTTTGATCGTTCCGGGAATCAGGCCGCCTTCGGAGTATTTGATCCGCAAAACCGTTTGCCTCTTTTTAGGTATCCAAAGGCCGATTTCATGCGCCCCCATCGCCCCCAGCATCGTTCGCATCTGTTTGAAATCTCTCTGGAGTTCAATTCGCTTTTCGGGTTCGTCCCAAATTTTCCGCGTCTTGCTTTCCGAATGGAATAGGGTGATAAACGCGGAAAGATCTTCCTCATTCCACGCCGATTTCATTTCCAACGCTAGACCTTCGATTGCCGCCTTGTGACCCTCGTCGGCCGCAAATGCTAAATTCATTGCTAGAAGAGATATTGCGACGGTGATTGCTTTCATTTTTCTAGGAGAACGTCAAAGATGTGTCAACGCCTACTGGCGGCGAGATTCGACTTCAGGGCTAATGGTAGAGTATCCATGTGGCTTCTGATCCACAGCGGTGGGCGTTTGATCACCATCGTCTTGTTCGACTTATGCAGATCTTTTGCGGCGTGATGCTAGAAGAATGGAAGCCAATCCCAGAAGAGTAGCAGAGGTTGGTTCTGGAATTGTCTCGATCTGCCAAGTGTAATCAAACGAGCGCGTCTCATCCACAAAAACGGTATCTATACCGAAGGTGGTCGAGCCTCCCTGAGTTAGCTGGGTGGTTAAAAAAGTATGAGTCGTCGGAGAAATTCCGGCGAGTCTATCAAAGCTTCCTCCAATATCGATGCTAGCCTGAAAGCCACCGGGACTAGCTATTACATTCGATGTGACTAACTGAAAGCTCGTCACATTCAGTGATCCGGGAAGGAAAACTGAAACAAAATCGAATTCCGCGCTGCCGTCAAAGCTCCCTGAAATGGTGTTAAGCCCGAACTCGAGTGTTCCTATGGAAGTAGGGGAAAAATCCGAACTGGAATACTCACCACCAAAATCAGCTTCGGTGACAATTAGAGCGGCATTCGCTGCTCCAGCGAGTGATCCGAAAGCGATCAGTGTGAGCACAATTTTGCGCGCCGATTGAATAGTATGTTGTTTCATTTTTCGTGTTTTGGGTATGGTCGTCATTCTCGTGTGAAGTTTTATTGTCGAACGTCGAAGGTCTGCCACGGCGTTAGCCGTTGGAAGCACCGCCTTGTTCGGCATTCTTGTTTTTATTCTCAGGGGTGCTTAAGGGTGCAGTTTGAGCTGTCCCTTCGTGATCTTTCCATGCCTCCACTTGTGGCAGCAAGTTTGGCAATCGCGGTTGCAACGGATAAAGGCGATGGAAAACACCCGTGGACGAGCCGGAGATGGGCGGCACGATCCATGACCACTCGGCCTGTACTTCGTGGCCCTGGGATTGCTCGCGCTCACAGTGGGCGAGGAATTCGCGCGAAGCTTGGTGGTGGTCCACCATGCGCACACCTTCACGGGCGAAGGAATGCAATACGGCTTCGTTGAGCACGAGCAGGGCACGGTCCTTCCACAGGTCGCTGTCACGCTGCAATCCGAGCCGCTCTGCCACCTCTGGCAGGAGGTTGTAGCGGTTGGCGTCGCCGAGGTTGCGGGCACCGATTTCGGTTCCCATGTACCAACCGTTGAAGGGGGCGCAGGGAAAGACATCGTCTAGGGTGACCAGCATCATGTCTGTGATCGCCGGCACGGCGTGCCACCGCAGCCCGAGTTTCGCGAACCAAGGATACTCAGGGTGCTCGAGCTCGACCTCCAGCACGACCTCGCGCGGCAATTCGCGGACGATAACCCGTCCGTCCACCTCAATGACCAAGGGCAGCAAATCGAAGCGTCCGGGGTCGGCCGATGGCGCCCAGCCGAGCGAACGGACCCGCTCGGTGAAGGCCACGTTCATGGGGTCGCCCAACACCGAGCCGTCTGGGTGGCGGTATCCGGCGTAACGGATCAGCTGGTGGTTCCAGATCCGAATGCTCGGATGCCCTTCCCGCCACTGGGAGAAAACCGTCTGCGTTGGAATGATGCGACCACCGTTGGTGGCTACGCGCAGGTGCTCAACACAGGCCTCGAAAACCTCGTCGGCATCATCCAGCGAGCGGGCGTCGACGACCTGCAGAGAGCGCCAATGCAGACGTCCGATGCAACGCACTGATTCGCGCCACGCCAGGCGAGCGGCATCGCCCAGCGTCATCCCGCCGGAGCCGTCCGACATGGCTTGAACTAGCTTCCAAGCCTCGTCAGCCCGCCAGCGACGCGCATGGTCGAAAACACTCGCGGCATAAGGGCATGCACCGCCAGATGTCGCTGCGCCGGTCGGTTCTTTATAGGAGATCGGATACATGAATTTTCAGGGATGGGCCGGCGATAAGCGAAGGAATGTACTGTTAGGAGATTGCTTTGAATCCCGCGGGCATCGCTTCACCGGCGACCCGGGGTTAAAAGGCGTTCAGATTTCGTTTCCATCGGGCTGTTTGTCCGCCGAACGTTATAGCTCACCGGCGCCTGACCAGGGGGCGAGCGTCGATCACAGGTTCAGATTCGTAGCGTTCCTCATAATTTCAACCCGCGAGCGGGTCAGGCGTCGGGTGCAGCGCCTTGTTCGGCTTGGTTTTATCTTATCCGCCACCGCCTTCGGACGTCCCGCGTTCCGGAGCAAGCGCACCTACCAAGCACATTAAACTGATGCCTAGCAACAGACATGGAATGGCCTGATCCCAAATCTCGATCAACTGGAGGGTTCTTGTGCTTCGAATGTGTTCGACCCGGAGGAGATGCATAACGAATTGGCCGAACGGAATCAAAGCAAATACAATCCACGCTGCGCGAAATGAGCCAAGTCTCGTGGCGCCTTCAAGCTTGGTTGCGAGGTAGATGAGGCCGAGTAAATACGCGATAAGTATCCAGTTCATTATTGAGTGTTTTTGCTTTCAGCCGAACAGTATTTATTCGTAGCCCTCTTGAGAGCGATATCAGCTCAGGACTAGCTTCGGTAGTTTGGCCTTTTTTCCTTTTAGATCAAGGAGATTTGACGGGGACAGCGATGATATCAGGGGTTCCAGAGACGGAAGTGACTCCCCGGAAGAAATGCGCTGATATCACAAGTCACTTTCCTAGACTTTCAGGCACCCTTAAATAAAACTGTTCTTTTGAACACTTTTTACTTGCTCTTCCCCGCGTTCTTGTTGCACGCCTTGATTATGACCAAAAAACAGATGAATTGCTGCTGGAGGACGAATCTTCAAGATTTTCGTGGGCTCAGTCATTTTGAACGATCTGGCTTCCTGATTTGTCTCGAATGGTTTGAGAACTTCCGCCTGCGCCATTCTCTTCCGGCGGGTCGCGAAGCGGCAAAGTCGTTCTGGATCGATCAAGTAAAACGCGAGGGAATCGAACGCGAAACTTGGCAACTTGAGCAATGGACAGAGGCGATTCGCTGGTATCTTGACTGGCTTGAGGCTTGTGAACTGGCGGGGAATGATCACCGCAGTCTGATCGAACGGGTGAGAGCGGCGGTGGCCTCGACTGGAGCGCGCCGGGGACTGGCGCTCCGCACAATTCAATGTTATTCCGGCTGGGTGGGTCGCTTTGCGATTTTCGCAAAGTCAGCGAAAGCCATGATGAAGGTTGAGACTGGGACGGCCTTTTTACAATCTGTGGTGGCTGATGAGGAGTGTGCTTATTCAACTCAGAAGCAGGCCTTGAATGGCCTGGCTTTCTTTTTTAAACGGGTTTGCGGAATTGAAGACCCGGTATTTGGGATCAAACTACGAAAAAACGAGCAGCGGGTTCCGGTGGTTTTGTCGACGAGGGAAACGGGGGCGCTTTTGGAGTATATGAAGGAGAATGAGGGGCGTTATTCGCTAGCGGCAGAGTTGCAGTATGGAGCGGGGTTGCGGCTTTCAGAACTGATGAGTCTGCGAATCAAGGATCTTGATTTGGATCGCGGCACTGTGACGGTCAGACAAGGCAAAGGTGATAAAGACCGGGTGACGGTCTTACCGAAGTCGTTGCATGAAGCCTTGGCGAAACAGATCGAGAAGGTCCGAAAAGTTTGGGCGAGTGATCGGAGTGAGGAGCAGCCCGGGGTCTATCTACCGGGGGCCTTGGCACGGAAATTTCGGAAGGCGGCGAAGGAGTTTGCTTGGTTTTGGTTGTTCCCGGCACCGAAGGTTTCTCGCGACCCTGAATCCGGGATCACACGGAGGCATCATCTCCATGGCGGCGTTTACAGCAAGGCGGTCAAGCGATCTACCGCCCGGGTTGGTATCGAGAAACGGGTGACAAGCCACGCTTTGCGCCACAGCTTCGCGACCGATCTTTTGGAAAATGGAGCGGATTTACGGACAATCCAGGAGTTGCTGGGGCATGAGGATATTACGACGACGGAGATTTACCTGCATTGCTCGATGGGCGCGAATGGAATGGGGGTAGTGAGTCCGCTGGATTCTCTGGTTTAAGGGACGAGTCTGAACTTGGTTGGGGGGATTTTTAATCGCAGATTAAGAGGATTTACGCAGATGGGTTGAGGGGTGGGACTTGGCTGAGGGGGCTTTGGGGGTGGAGGAGGTCTCACGCGGAGCAGCGGAGGGTTTTGATGCTTGGTGATGGGAGGAGGGTGGATTGACCACCGACCACCGACCACCGACCACCGACCACCGACCACCGACCACCGATCGACTAGCGTCTTGGGACTCTGGGAGGTGGGCCGCCTTTGCCTTGGCCGCCTTGAGGGGGGCCGCTGCGTCCGGAGGGGCCGCCGTTTTCATCGTCTTCTTTTAGGCCGGCTTCTTCTGAGTCGAGTTTGCCGTTTTTATCGATGGCTTCGATGACGGGATCGGTTGGTGGAGGTCCCTGTGGACGTTGGGCGATGGAGGGGGCGCAGGTCCCGGCGAGGAGGAGGGCGATGAGATGGGTTGTTTTCATGACGAGAGCAACCGTGGCAGGGCTTTGTTAAGCGATGATGTTTTCAGGGGGTCTTTTTTGTAAAGAGATTGTGAGATTGGAGGGGGTGGAGTGATGGGGGGGTGACGAACCTTTGGACCGCCCTTGCAGGGCTCGGAGATTCCGGGCGTGAAAAACCCCACGCGTTGCACCCGAGAGCATTTCACGTGGGGCTACGTTGGTTTGGCCCGTTGGGCCGTGGGAAGGCGACCTTAGTTTGGTCGGTCACTCAAGAGCCTTCCGGCGGAGGGCGCTATCGCGGAAGATGGTCTGGTCGAGCTCGAGGATGGCTTTGCGATTTTTAAAAATGATCCAGCCGTTGTTTTCTTGAGCAAATTTTTCATCGATCAGTTTCTGCGCTCCTTTGTCACCGAGGGAGCGCTTGAAGCGGACTTTGACGACTTGAGTTTCTTTTGAGTTGCCTTTGAGTGAGTTCTTCTCCGTGAAAGCGAGGCCGAAGACGAGGTAGTCCTCGCCGCCGACTTTGACGATATTTCCGAGGTTCTTACTCTCGCTGAGGGTTCCGGTGAAGATGCTCTCCGAACCGGACTTGAGGCGCTTGACGACTTTTTCACCAAAGGGGAATGCGCCGGGGAGATTTGAGAGAGCGGAGCCATCGAGTTGGATGTCAGGGAAGTAGATGTTGTTGTTCGAGTAGTCGATGACCGCTCCGGCTTCACTGAGGAGGTCGGAGCCGATGATTCCGGCGATCTTTCGGACAGGGGAGTCGAGCTTTCGTCCGCCCATGGAGACGACGCGGAGGGGGAGCTTCTTAAAAGTCACTGACCCCAGCTTGAGATCCTCAAGGTAGGTGACGAAGGGAAGATCTGAACCCTCGGGAGGTGCGGCTGCGGTGAGGCCACTTTCCTTAAGGTGCTCCTTTGCGATGAGGGATTCGCTGGCTCCGGTGTCGATGAGGAAGTGGACATCGGTGCCATTCAGCTTGGCGACGATGTCACGGTCGGGTCCATTTTCGTTCATCTCCACGGCCATGATATCGATCTCTTCCATGGCGGAGGCGAAGGTGGTCTCGGGCTCTTTCAGCTCGTAGTAAAAGCGCTTCGCGGGATAGTCGACGACGCAGGTGAGGGCCTTGAAAACATTGGCGCCGAGTCTGCCATCGGCTCCTTTTGTAGGCTCGCCATTGCCATGCTGAGCGGAGGCATGGAGGTTCTTGATAGTGAATCTGACGTTCCCGATGTTGAGCTTCTCACAGGGGACGAGGAAGCGATCGGTGGTGGATCCATCGGGCAAGCTGTCCTCGCCTGAGGCGTCGCCTTTTTCGAGATCGAACTTCTCAAGCCGCTCTAGCGCGAGAGTGGTGGTGGGTGAGCTGAGGTCTACGAGGAAGGAGCCCGCGAAGCCATTGACGGTGCACTTGATGTAGAGGCAGCGGGTGGTGGGATCGGTCTCAAGATCGATCGAGCGGTAGTTTTTCGTGAGGACGTCTTTGACGTCAGCGAGAAGGCTGGATGTGAGAGCGAGGCAGCAGACCAGAAAAAGCGTCTTCGACATGACGAGAGGATGCCCCTTTTTAGAAAAAGGTAAAGTCTACCTGAGCGACACTTCACCCTTGCGTGCGGGCGCAACGAGGGAATATTCCCCCATAAAGATGTCAGACGACGAGAAAGACCCCAAGGCTCCCGATCATGATGAACTCCGCAAATCGCTCGAAGGGATCTTCGGGAAAATGGGCAAGACGGGGTTTTCCTTTCCGGGAATGACGCCGGGAGGATTTGGGCAAGAGGAGGAAGATCCTGTTGAGCAGGAAACTGAGGAGCGGGACGATATTTTCGAGTTCAACTACCTCCCGCGTGACATCAAGGCACACCTTGATCGCTATGTGATCCGGCAGGATGACGCGAAGAAGGCGCTCTCGATCGCGGTGTGCGATCACTATAATCACGTGAAGGCTCACAAGGCGCAGGCTGATGATGAGAAGCCGCTTGAGCTGCAGAAGCAGAATGTGATGGTGGTGGGGCCGACCGGAGTTGGAAAAACTTACCTCATCAAGCACATTGCCGAGCTGGTGGGGGTGCCGTTTGTCAAAGCGGACGCGACGAAGTTTTCCGAGACTGGTTATGTCGGCGGTGATGTCGATGACCTCGTGCGTGAGCTTGTGGCGAAGGCCGATGGAGATGTCGGGCTTGCGGAATATGGCATCATTTATATCGATGAGATCGATAAACTCGCCAGCAGCGGTGGGCAAATGGGACGCGATGTCAGCGGACGTGGAGTCCAGACGACGCTTCTCAAGCTCATGGAGGAAACCGAGGTCGCCCTGAGAAATCAGAATGACATGCGCGGTCAAATGATGGCGATGATGGAGATGCAGAAGGGGAAGAAGTCTAAGGAGACGATCAACACTCGGCACATCCTCTTTATCGTGAGTGGTGCCTTTTCCGGTCTCGAAAAGATCGTGCGGAAGCGCAGCGCGTCCTCCCAGATCGGCTTCACTGCTGAGAGTAAGGAGCCGGAAATGGACTGTGAGCTTTTCAAGCACGTCACCTCTCAGGACTACATCGACTTCGGTTTCGAGGCTGAGTTCATCGGAAGGATTCCTGTGCGCGTGGTGTGCGAGCATCTGGAAGCGCCGGATCTTGAGGCGATTTTGAAATATTCTGAGGGAAGCTTGCTTCGCCAATACGAGCGTGAGTTCGAGGCTTACGGAATCGATGTCGTCTTCAAGGACGAGGGGATCAGGCGAATGTCCGAGCTCGCCGCCAAGGAAAAGACGGGTGCCCGTGGACTCATGACGGTGGGCGAGCAGATTTTGCGCGATTTTAAATATGAACTCCCGGGAACTTCCGTGAACGAATTGGTGGTCGATGCGGACCTCATTGATCACCGCGAAACCCACCTCGAGAAATTCCGCGAGCTGGGCCAGGAACTCGTCGTGGAAAAGGCGCGCCAAGAGGTCGAGGCCTTTGTGCGTGAGTTTAAGGACAAGCACGGCGTCATCGTGACGCTGCAGGACAATGCGGTCTCACTCATCGTCGAAAAGGCGGGGGCGCAAGCACGCAGCGTCCTGCAAGTGGCGCGTCAGCTCTTCCGTGATTATCAATTTGGGCTCAAGCTCGTCCAAGGCAACACCGGTCAGAAGGAGTTCGACCTCCCCTCTGAGGCGGTGACGGATCCTGATCGTTACCTTAGCGATCTTGTCATGCAGTCCTACAAGGACCAAACGACAGCCGAGAGTAGCTAAAAAGAATTGCAAGGAGACCGTCAAAAGTCAGGATGCCGCTCGCAGTTCAACCTGCGAAGAAAGCATGAGTCGTAAAATTTGGTTAGACGGAAACATCGTTGATGAAGCAGAAGCAAAGATCTCGGTCTTCGACCATGGTCTTCTCTACGGCGATGGCATCTTCGAGGGTATTCGCTTTTACGAAGGTCGCGTCTTCCGCCTCCGCGATCACATCGAGCGGCTCTACCTGTCTGCTAAGGTTCTTCTTTTAAAGATGCCGTGGACGCTCGATGAGGTCATGGCTTACACTCTCGATACCATCCGTGCGAACGGTTTGCGCGAGGGTTATGTCCGTCTTGTCGTCACCCGTGGCGTGGGCGATCTGGGCTTGAATCCTTACCTTTGCCCGACGCCCTCGATGTTCATTATCGCTTCCGGAATCAGTCTTTATCCTGCGGAGTTGTATGAAAAAGGCCTCGAAGTGGTCACCTGTGGCACGCGTCGTCCGACTCCTGCAAGTCTGAGCCCGCAGGTGAAATCGCTCAATTACCTCAATAACATCATGGCCAAAGTTGAGGCGATGAAAGCAGGTGCCAAGGAAGGCCTCATGCTCAATGAGCAGGGTTACGTCGCCGAGTGCACCGGGGACAATGTCTTCATCGTCAAAAAGGGCGAAGTCCTCACGCCTCCCGTGTCTGATGGCAGTCTCGATGGCATCACCCGCCATGTTATTTTTGAACTCTGCGAGAAGCTCGGCATCGCAATTCGTGAAGTTTCGCTGACACGCTACGATCTCTACACCGCTGACGAATCCTTCCTTACTGGAACCGCCGCGGAAGTGATCCCGATGGTGATGCTCGACGATCGCGAGATCGGCGATGGCACCCCCGGTGCGATTTCAGGGAAACTCATTGAAGCCTACCGGACGCTGGTCTGCAGCGAGGGCGACGAGATTTAGAAATGGGCGTTCTTCTCGCCATTGCCATCGCGGCCTCGATCATCTTCCGGCTCCACGCCGCAGGGAAAGGTCACATGGGCGCGCGATTTTGGATCCTCCCGATTTCCATCTTTTCGGTGATTTATGCCTTCAGCTTCTTAGCGATCTGGATCGGCGGGAATCTCATCAAAGACGACTTTCTAAAAGATACGCTCCCCTTCGCGATCAGCATGGCCGCGATCGCACTGGAGTGCACCGTCTTGGTGCGGCTATGGAAGCAGGTGAAAAGTTTGCCGAGTGTTAGTCAGACTGATCTGGAGGGAACTTAGTTCATTCCATCGGGAATGTGCCTGCCTAAATCCATCGAGCTGTGGAGGATTCGGACAATGAGTAACACCTCATGATCGATTTGAAATAGCACAAGATGTCTGCCTTCAGCTGCAACTTGGCAGCGAGGGAAGAGTTCTTCTCGAAATCGCCACCGTGCAGGGTCATTAAGTATTTCAGAGAACTTGCGGTAGAGATCCTTGAGATAGCGCTCCTCTTGCTCTTCCCCCCAAGTGGCTAGGGTGTATTCGCTGACCTCTTGTAAATCGGTAGCGGCATGATCGGTGAAATCCAGAATCACGATTTCTTCCTAGCGAGTGCCAAAAACTCTTCTTCAGTGCTCACGCGGGTCACTCTTCCTGCCGCAACATCTTCATAGCCTTTCATGGCCTCGTTTCTGAGCCAATCATCCTGCATATTCTGCTTCTCCCAGACACGTAATGACTCACGAATCACCTCGCTCACATTGTTGTAGCGCCCAGATTCCACACAGCTCTTAAGTAGGTCCTCGTAATGAGGAGTAAGGGAAACATTCATGAAAATTTTGTTGTTGGGATTAAAATAACGAAGATTAGCAATCTTTGCAAGTAGGTTGTCGATGGCTGAACCGCGAATTTGTCTCTGATTCGTCGACCTAGGGGTCCCTGAGTCGGTTGGTTTTTTGTTAGACCGACTGATCGGTCGACCTCATTTGGACATCGTTGATCTCTACTCCAGCGGGGGAGTTGATGATGTGGAGGGCGGTGGCGGCGATGTCTTTTGTGGTGAGCATGTTGACTTCGGCGCGGGTTTTGGAGAGTTGGTCTTCGCGGCCCTCGAAGTATTGGTCGAGGAGCGGAGTATCGACGAAGCCTGGGGAGATGGAGGAGACGCGGGTGGAGGATTTGGCGAGCTTGAGCTCGGCGCGGAGGGCGTCGGTGATGGCGCGGACGGCGAATTTTGTGGCGGCGTAGAAGCCTCCGGTGGGAGGGACGCGGTGGCCGGAGAGGGAGGAGATGTTTAGGATATGACCGCCACTTTTTGGGAAGAGTTTGAGGGCGTGCTGGGAGCAGAGGCCGAGGGCGTTGACGTTGACCTTCCACATGCGGTCCCACTGGGCGGGGTCCCCGGTGGTGATGGGGGAGAGGTAGGCGATGCCGGCGTTGTTGATGAGAACATCGAGAGCGTCGAGCGAGGCAAGACTGGCAAAAGCGGATTCGATCTCGGCGGGGACGGTGAGATCACAGGCGAGGGGAGTGACACCCTCTGAGAGGTTCTCGATGGAGCGGCAGAGGCCGATGACGTGGGCGCCCTCGGCGAGGAGGGCTTGTGAGATGGCTTTGCCAATGCCGGATGAAGCTCCGGTGATGAGGACTTTTTTTCCTGAGAGCATGGGGGGAGTGCGTAGGAATTATTCTTCGAGGGCGGCGCGGAGATCGTCGGCGGCTGATGAGGCGCTTTCGTCTTTTTTCTCAGCGGGGACTTCTTTTGAATCTAGCGCATTTTCGGCAAAAGGCTCGTCCATGGTGAAGCCTTCGAATTGGTCTTCTTTAGTCTCGATTTTTGGAACTTCGGCTCCGCGGGGTTGGGTCGCGAGGGAGGCGACGTTGGCGGGTGCCTCGAGGAGGGTGTTTGACTCGGCGGCTTCGAGGTTTTCGAACTTGCGAGCGGAGGGAAGGACGCGGGTTTCGAGGGAGGAGACGGCGGAGTTGTAGGATTTGACAGAGGTGTCGAGGGCGCGGCCTACTTTTGAAAGGTGTGCCGAGAAGGTGGCGAGGCGCTTGTGGAGCTCGCGGCCGACATCGGAGATCTTACGCGCATTTTCAGCGAGCGCTTCCTGCCTCCAGCCGTAGGAGACTGATCGGAGAAGGGCGATGAGGGTGGTGGGGGTGGCGAGGATGACATTCTGATCGACGCCTTGCTCCAAGAGGCTGGAGTCCTGAGTGAGGGCGGCGGAGAAGAAGGACTCGGAGGGGAGGAAGAGGACGACGAACTCGGGTGCGGGCTGGAACTGAGCTTGGTAGTTCTTGGACGCGAGCTGGCGAATGTGGGTGGAGACCTGGGCGGCGTGGCGCACGAGATGGGCTGCTCGCTCGTCATCGTTATCGGCCTCTAGGGCATCGAGATAAGCGGCCATGGGGGTCTTGGAATCGACGACGATTTTTTTCCCACCGGGGAGATTGACGATGAGGTCGGGGCGGAGTTTTTTTCCTTCGTCGGTGGTGGTGGTTGTCTGCGTGGTGAAATCGCAGTGCTGCTGCATGCCCGCCATTTCTACCACGCGCTGGAGCTGCATCTCGCCCCACTGACCACGGCCGGTGGGCTGGCGGAGGGCTTTTACGAGCTGGGAGGTTTCTTTCTGGAGGCCGAGCTGAGAGCTGTGGAGCTGGGTGACCTGTTCCTTGAGCGTGGCGTAGGCGCCTTCGCGGGCTTTCTCGATCTCGCCGATGCGGGATTGCATTTTGTCGAGCGATTCAGCGACGGGTTTGACGAGGTGGGCGACGGCTTGCTCGCGCTTGGAGAGCTCGCCTTGGGCTTCCTTTTGCTCGGTCTGGAAGGTAGACTTAGCAAGTTGGAGGAATTGCTGTTGGGAGACCTTGAGGCTGTCGGAGGAGAGGGCTTTAAAAGTGTCGGTAAAGCGGGCCTCGACGGTGTTGAGGAGGTCGGAGGTCTCAAGATGGCGGGTTTGCAGGGCCTGGACTTGATGCTCGAGTTCGCCTTGGCGCTTGAGGAGGATAGACTCGGCGTGGCGGAGTTCAGTGAGGTCGTCTTTGAGGCCTGCTTCGGCGGCTTCGAGTTCGGCGATGGCCTTAATGGAGCCTTTTTCTCGCTCGCGGGCAGTGGCATTTACGGAGCTGAGCCGCACCATGAGAATGAGGAAGGCGAGAAGGAAGCCCCCGACGGCGGAAGCGGCGATGAGGGTGAATTCTTGGGAGGTAAGTGCGGCGAGCATGGGATTCGACTCTTGCGGTTGATCTGGGAAGTGCTTTCTTAGCAGGAGATCGGCGTAAGGCAAAGGCTAGGCACGATCATCAACCATAAAACAAATATTACCATGTCCCACTCACTTCCCGACCTCGGCTACGCGCACGACGCGCTTGAACCTCATATCGATGCCCGCACCATGGAGATTCACCACGGCAAGCACCACAATGCTTACGTGACGAAGCTTAACGAGGCGCTTGAAGGCAAGCCCGAGCTTGCCGGTCTTTCTCTAGAGGAACTCCAAGCAAAAATTGCTGACACTCCGGCACTTCGCAACAATGGCGGCGGTCACTTTAATCACAGCCTTTTCTGGAAAGTGATCGCCCCTGGTGGTGCGAGCGCTCCGTCTGGTGAGCTGGCTGAAAAGATCGACGCTGCTTTCGGTTCACTCGATGCCTTTAAAGCAGAATTTGCGAATGCGGGGGCAACTCGCTTCGGCTCCGGTTGGGCATGGCTTGGACTCAAATCCGATGGCACGGTCGGTGTTTGCTCGACGGCGAACCAGGACAATCCACTCATGGGTGAGGCGGCAGGCACTTGCGGCTGCACTCCCATCCTTGGCCTCGATGTCTGGGAGCACGCTTACTACCTGAACTACCAGAACCGTCGTCCAGACTACATTTCCGCATTCTGGAGTGTGGTAAACTGGGACGTGGTTGCCGCGAATTACGAGGCTGCCAAGTAAGGTTACTTTTTTCAAAGACGTCCCGGGAGAGATCCTGCGGGCGTCTTTTTTTAGCCCGCGAGCTTGGTGAGCTCCGGTGGGATGGGGCGCTTGGCTGCTTTCAGCGCAGCGATCATGCGGGTGGCCAAAGCCGGAACGGAGTTGATCTGGTCGCGCCGTGGGATGAGGTCTTTTTTCTGCGCGTCGATGAATCGGATGACTTGATAATTCCAAGCGGGTTCGCGGAATTCTTTGAGAATCTTGGCATCCTGACCGCCTTTGTTATTTGCGATAGCGACTGGGACAAAATGAGCTTCGATGATCTTCACCAACGGCTGATGAGAAAGGACTTCGGATCCGAAGTCGCGGCAGCCTCGTCATCCCGGAACTTCCTGAAAGAGAAGAAAGATGGGCTTCCCTGATTTCTGAGATTTTGTGAGCGCCTCTGAGAGAGTTGGTGCATAAGTAACCGTGTCGATTTCGATGGGCTGATCCGCACCCGATTGGCAGGAGAGGAGGCTAAGAAAAGTAAGGAGTACGAGAAGTGACTTCATGGTTTGCGACACCCCTAGAAAGGTGGTAGTTAGTGGGATATGAAAATCCCGACCTTATTCCTTTGTTTTACCGCTCTTTTTGCAAAAGCCGAACTCCCGATCATGACGGAGGAAAAAGGCTGGCTCGGCTATTTCACCGCTTGGGATGACAAGCTCTTCGATTACGGCTTTGGTGACGACGGAGAAGGCATCATGCATATCATGAAAGGTAAGGAGCGGATGGGTCACACCGACTTCACTGTTCATTGCCGGGTTCAGGAAGAGATGAATGGTAAGTGGGTCAGCCGCCAGCTCCTCCCTGATGGTGGTCTTGTTTCCGAGTCAAAAGGCGGCCTCAATCCTTCAAAACCTGTTCCCATCATTCACACCTTCACTGGTGATACGAAGGTCGAGTTTCTGATGACCAAGTCGCGTGGGGAGATCATCATCAAGCCTAAGGTTCTTGAGAAGACGACGGAGAATCCAATCCGCGTTGTCGTCGAAATGAAAATTCCCAATCTCTTCCGCCACATGGATGAGGTTGACGAGAAAGAGAAGAAGAAGCTTTTGCGCTCGGATCTCTTTTCCGCATTGCGTGCCAGTGATGGGAAAAAGGTGAAGGCAAAGTTCTCTGATGAAGAGATTGATCTGCTTGGAGAGGACTTCCTTGAAAAAGGCGCTCTCGAAGTCGAGTTCAAGTCGAAGAAGATGGGCGGCAGATCAATCGTCGTAGGCCAAGGATCTGAAAAAATCGGCGTGCTTGAGATCGATCCTTCCAATCCCTTCTTTAAAGGGATGAAAGTTCTCTGGATTCCAGATCAGAGCAAGCTCGGTGAGAAAGACTGCTTCGTCACCTTTGCCGTAGAGTAGGTCACTCAGCAGGAGCTGACTCGGATGTGAATACTTGTTCGTAGCTCGCCTCCGGCACTACTCTGAAGATCCCTTTTCCGGGAGAAAGGGATGTTTCAAGAAGGTAGGGAGTCTCGCTTGGGATAATGTCAGCTTGGGCAGCGATGTCCTCCCACATTTCACTCGTGACATTGAAGATCTGGAGGTCGTAGCGATTCGCTGGAGTGGCTTCGAAGGTCATCGAGAAGTTACCATTTCCAGAGCCAGGGGTGATTGCCGGAGTGACCACCGTGGGAGTGAGGGCGAAGTTGTCGATAAAGGGCGACCAGATCGTCTCACTTTCTAAATTAGGAAAAAAGCGGACACCGACTGTCAGCACACTGCTGAGAGCTTCCTCGGTCAGCTCCGCCTCCACGTAGTCCCCGATCGTTTCATCGAAGATGAACCACTGCTCATCAAAGCCGAGGGTGAGCTGCACCCAGTCAATAGGATCGGATGGAAAAGAACTCCCTGGGAAAAACTGCGAATAATAAGTCACATCCGTCCCGCTGTCATTTGAGAGCAAAGTGATGTCACACTCTGAAAGAAGATCGGGATTGGTAATGAGAACGTCCACCTCGATCCCAGCAACTCCAGCTGCTACGTAGTCTCCGATGAAGGCCCCCTCGGCCACCAATTCATCTGCGAAGAACCAGAGTGGCTGGTTGTAATAAGTGGGTGTGTCTGCCGGTGGATCAGGATCAGCGGCAAAGTTTCCTCCGATATAAGGATCTGCATTGGCCCCTGCTGCTGAGTCGTCGAGCCAGCTTGGAAAGTAGGTTGTTTCATCTGCATAATCGTAGAGACCCCAGCCATCGGCATTCGTTTCAGTAGGAAAAGTCTCCCACGCGCCAGGTGTTACGGCTTGAAGCGAGAGAGGAACAAGAAAGGCACAGATTTTCATCATAATCAGACAATAAGACGGACAAGCCGAATCGTCTATTCATCACTGTTTTGCCTCCAGCACTATTTGCAGGTGGGCACGAGTGAGCTCTCCCATCGTCTTACAGGAATCAAAGGCATGGGTCCCGTAGCGCTCTGCCATCGATTCGCGGAGAGAAATGACGTGCTCGGGAGGGGAAAGGTTCTCCTTTTCCATCACTCGCAGCAGTCTTAGCAAGCGGCTTCTTTCAACCTTCGCTCGGCGAGACATCTGGGAATGCTCCTCCGCTCGATATTGCAGAATATTCTGATCATTGAGATGCTCGCGAACGAGCTCCTCGACGGGATGGTTATCTGGAAAAAGGTGAGCACGGTAGACCGCGAGGTTCCCTTCGTAGCATTGTTGGTCGAAGTCGATCGGCCGCACGCGATACTGCACCTCCTCGAAGTCCGGCGTAATATCGACCACGTAATTCACCGTCCGCATGTCGCCTAGCAGACGGAGGAAGCAGCGCTCACCGAATTTCACAAATTCCTTTGCCACCCGCACCTTGTTCAGCTCTGGATTATTGAGGTAATCACGGATAAAGACATCTCCCGGAACCCCCGCGATGTGTTCCTCGATCAGCGTGTTGCCATTCACGAGATAGTTCATTCGATTCGGTGAGAGAGTGTGCTCCAGCTCCAGCCCGAAAAGACGCGAGGCATCAGCGTGCTTCACGTAGTAGTAATCTGAGTTTCCGTTGAAAAGATTCGTGATCCGGATCCGGAAAGGTCGCGAATTGCCGAACTCGCCAAAGTCGATGCGCTCGACCGTGAGGTGTTCCGTCATCGAAAGATCACCGCCGATTTTCAGCATCGCATAAATCCCCGTCAGCTTCGGGCGCAACTCCGCCATCACCTCCTGGGGATACATCACCTCCAGCCAAAGCGTCTCCTCGCCCGCCGGATTCTCGTAAGGAATGGATCCCGTAAAGCGGAGAAGATCATCATAAACGAGCGGCACCTCAGACTTCCGCCCCGTGTTCGCGAGATATTCCCGCATCGCATCCGAGACGGGATAGAATTTTTTCCTCCGAGAAATCATGGCCGGAGGCTGACGCAAAAGAGGGGGGTGGTCTAGCCTTAGCCCTCTTCATACGGCGCGATCCAGTGGAGCTGGCCGATCCCTCTCGTCGAAAATTTATCCCAATAGCGCTTCTCCTGCGGCTTGGTCAGCTTCTCTTTTCCCTCATCGCTCAGCGCCAGAAAGGCCTTTTCTCCGATCTCCCTGAGAACATCGCGCTCCGCCATCCGGATCATGAGTTCTTCCCAAAAAGAAGCATCACGAAACTCCTCAAGACATTCCTGAAAAAAGGATTCCTGCTGAAAAGCCTCCGTCACCCGGTTCTTCCCCCGTGCTTGGTCAAACTCGATCACCGAGCCCATTCCGTTGTGCTTGGCACTCTCCAGGATCTTGCTCTCAAGCCCCTCGAAGCGCGCATATCCAGCGTGCTGCTTGTCCTGCGGATTGATGTTCGCCACCTCCGTAGCAAGGCTCACCATCTCGATTAGAGTGGCCAGTTCTTCTTCAGAAAAGCGGAGGTGCATAGGATGAACAGAGGGTGAAAAGGGCGGGCGCGGAGAGAAGCACCGAAAATCGTGCGAGACAAGTGCGCAAAATTCTTGATACCGTCAAAAAATTCCCTATATCCATCCCAGACACCAACGTCTGTGAGCGGGATTAGCTCAGTTGGTAGAGCGACTCGTTTACACCGAGTATGTCGGCGGTTCGAGTCCGTCATCCCGTACCACTTTATTCCATAAGGGTTTCAGCGTTTCGAGGGCCGAAATGGTAACATTGTGGCAACATTCAGTGACTGCCAGTAAGGTTTTAAGCAACCTCATCGCTTAGCCATTTCTTCGAGAACAGCCGCCAATCCCGCGGCGCTCAGCAAGCCTTCACTGTGCCAACGTCTCGCGAGATCGACTTGCCGCTGTCCGACTTTCGCGCCCGATCTCTTGTTTGAGGGCATTTACCCACTGTCCTGATTCGGCAATTTTCTGTTGGAGTTGCTGGGGATCCATTGCTGGGGTGAAGCTGGCAAATTGAGGGGCCTTTGAGAAAAAAACTCTCCAACGGATGCGATCCGGTGGGGAGTGAGAGAAGAAGGGTTGATTCTAGTTCTCAACTACGATGAAGAAGGCTTTCTCGGGGCCGCCTGATTCACTGTTTGGAATGGTGTAGCTGGTTGAGGTGCCTTCGGTGGCAAATTCATCGGTCGACTCAATCCATTCGGCCAAGGGGAGGGATAGATCCGTGGAGTAGAAAATACCGTAAGTGACTCCAGCGGCATCCTTGGAATCCCAGGTCAGGGTGACGTCGCCATTGGCGGAGACCGTGAGGTCCGTGATCTGGGGAGGGAGGGTGAGTCCGATTCCGAGTTGTTCTCCAAGTGAACGGGATTCGTTGAAGATGCCGCTGATCTCGTTATCCGTCAGAGGCCGATTCCAGATGGCAACATCATCGATGACCCCATTCCAGGAACGGGCGAGAGCATCGGGGTTGGAGCCGATGGCGATGAATGCTCCGTTGTCAGCAAGATTGGGAGAGCCACCGGAGACAGCAATTTGGGTGCCGTCGACATAGAGTCGAGTGTTCACTCCGGCCTCGGTGACGGCAACGATGTGGTGGAAGAGGCGGTCGTCAATTGAGGGGTCTCCAATCACGTCCCCAGTGCCTCCAGCGTAGGATATTTGGCCAGCATTATTACCTTTAGCGAGTCGCCAGTTTGATCCTTCGCCTTGCGCGACCAGACCCTGCCAGTTTGTGATGAAGGTATCGACCTTGGTCCAGACCGAGATGGTAATGCTCGCTCCCGCCTGCGAATAGTTGGGAGGAAGGTTTCCACCAGCGCCATCGATGGTGACGTACTGGTTGTCGGCATTGTCCAGATTGATGCCGTTTCCAAATTGTCCACTGACGAAGGTCGGTTCTCCGGCGCTGATGCTGCTGTAGGTTCCATTTCCACCGCTTCCGGTGGCGTCTTCGAAGTTTTCGTCCAAAGGCCAGTAGGCGAGGAGTCCGAGATCAAGGCCGGGGAAATCATTGATGTCATTCGGGTCTGAGCCTGCGTCCACCTCGATGTTGTCGTTAAAGTTATCTCCATCAGTGTCGACAAGGTTTGGATCGGTGAGGTGAGTTTTAACCTCGGCTCCATCCAACAAGCTGTCGTTATCACTATCGTTATCGAGAGGGTTGGTGTTGTTGGTGGCTTCTTCTCCATCGGTGAGGTCATCCATATCGGAGTCTTCATTGTTAGCCAAAGTGCCATCGGTGAATTCCTGGAAGTTTGTTCGGCCATCGGCATCAAGATCGCCGGCTGCGTCGTCGATCAGCCGATCAGTGCCGTTGGCGATTTCCCAAGAGTCAGGCATTCCATCACTGTCGGAATCCGGGTCATCGATAAGAGACTGGAGGTCCTTTCCAGTACCATTGTTGTAGAGCTGTGAAATTTCAGCGCCATTCAGCGGACGACTCCAGATTGCCATGTCGTCAATGGTGCCGTTCCAAGTACGAGGAGTGTCACTGCCCGGGTTCCCGCCGATGAAGAGGTTGTGCGGGCTGTCTCCGATGGTCGCCGGAGCTCCGGACTCGTCGACCCGAACGCCATCGATCCAGAATTCGGCGGTGCCGTCGATACCAGTGATTGCCACGATGTGGTGCAGCTCGCCGTCAGTCATATCGACTCCGCCAAATAATTCGTCGCTTCCTTCGGTCCACTCACCCGGTGAAAAGCCAAGTTCGCTGTTGCCTGCATTTCGGGCGATTCGCCAGCTAGCACCTTCGCCCTTGGCGACTAATGCCTGCCAGTTCTCGGTGAAACCGGCTACTGAAGCCCAAGTCGACATCGAGACAGAGCCGCCATTGAAATCAAAGGTGCTTTCGGGGACGGAATCGATTTCGACATACTCTTCGTCGAGGGTGTCGAGGGAAATGGCATTGCCGAACTTACCTGCAGTATAAGTAGCGGGGTCGGTGCTGATGTTCCGAAGGGTTCCATCGGCTCCGATTCCGGCGGTATCTTCGAGGCTATCATCAAAAGGCCAGTAAGCGACGAGCCCGATACGCCAGCTGCTGGGGATGCTAGTGTTATCGTTGGGGTCGGTTCCGGCGGTGATTTCATCGTTATCGTTGGCTTGGTCGCCATCGCTATCGACATCATCTGGCTTGGTCATGTGGATGTTGACTTCGTCCCCATCGGAGAGTCCGTCACCATCGGTGTCGGCACTGAAAGGATCGGCATTTTTAGCGGCTTCCTCTCCGTCAAGGAGGTTGTCGCCGTCCGAGTCACTGTTATTGGGGTCTAGTCCGGCGTTGTATTCGTCGAGGTTAGAAAGGTTATCCGAATCGAGATCGCCCGCGGAATCGTCCAGTGTGGAATCCATGCCCACGGCATCTTCGTAGAAGTCCGGGATGCCATCGCCATCACTATCGGTGGAATCAATAATCTCCCGACCACTGACACCATCTCCGTCATTATAAATGACTTTGGCTTCCGCGGTGGTGAGAGCGCGGTTGAAAATGAGGACGTCATCGATGGTTCCGTTCCATGCGCGACCAAGCCCATCGGGATTATTACCGATGGCCATGAAGTTTGCGCGGTCCTCTAGTGCCGGGGTGCCTGGCACGAAGGCTTCAAGAACTCCATCGACATACAAGCTGGTTCCCTTGCTCATCTGAGTCACGGCTACGACGTGGTGAAGTCCTGCGGTGATATCACTTGTCGCGTTAGCTCCGGTGTCTCCAAGACCTCCCGCATAATCGAGGCGAGGGTTTTCGGCATTCCGTGCGATGCGCCAGCCTGAACCTTCGCCTTTTGCGACGAGAGCCTGCCAGCTGGTGGTGAGGCCGCCGGCTCCCACTGTAAACCATGTGGACACGGTGAAATCGCTGTCGACAAAATCGTAGTAATTCTCGCCTTGAAAGGCCGCGTTTTCGGCACCATCGATATTCACGTATTCGGCATCGACAGAATTGAGGGAAATGCCTTCGCCGAAGCGGGAGGTCGCGCCTTCTCCTCCAGCAGTGAAGGTGAGGGATGCGTTACCGACGTAGGTGCCGTCGCCACCATTATTTGAGGCATCGAGGAGGTTTGAATCAAGAGGCCAGTAGCCAGCGATTCCTGAGTTAAACTGGGCTTGCAGGGCTCCGGAACTTGCGACCAGTAGTGCCAATGCGGAGGCCCTCAAGAGAGAAGTCTTTAGTTTCATATGTTGATTGTGTGTGCTTCAAATGAAGCAAATTTCTTTGCATATTTGAGCAATGAGTATGGCGACTGCAGAAATGAGAGCAAGAGGGAAATTATTTCGAAGTGATTGGCCAGCTAGGGTTCCGGAGAGGTTCTTTTTTCTGAAGCGCGATTTGGATGGCAACCCCCTTTCTCCCCCATCCGATCCGGTCCAAAGCGGCACGCATATAAATCCGCCCGCGCACCCCGCAGCCGACGATCGCAAAGGTGAGGGAAGAGTTCATCACGGGAAAGACAGGCTATTCCAACGATCCGAGCGAGAACGATTTTTCAAAATCACGAGGAAAGGACGGTCTTTTCTCAAGTGACAAACTTGTTGAAAAAAATCCTTCGCGCAGCCACGCTCATCTTCCGATGACCCCCCGCCAAGCAAGAGATCGTCCGGGCCATTTTGTCCTTTGGTGGCTTGGTGTGGCGGTAGCAGTCGTGCCATTCTTTACGATGCTGATGAAGCCCGAGTGGAGGGCTCCGTGGTTTCTTGGGACGGGAAATTTCGCCGATAATATCATCATCGCTGGACGCGTCTTCCTGATCGGCGCGACCCTCGGCGGCTGGGCCTGGTTCCTCCTTCAGCGAACTCGCCCACTTCCCCTCATGAAAGAGTGGTGGCAGCAAGCCACTTCCTTCAATTGGCTCTGGTTCCTTGTTTCCTTCCTGATTTACGGCACGCACAATGTTCTCCTTCTTTTCAACCTTCCCTTCGGATCCGGGGAGCTTTTCTTCGCGGCAGCTGGGCGCATCCTGACTGCTTTCATTGTCCTTTCTCTTCTCTGGATTTTTGCTCACATCGCCAGCCTGGCTGCTCCTACCCGGATGCGGAAAATCCCTTGGGCCATTCCTGCGATTTTCCCTGGTCTGCTCGCTGCTGACGCGCTCGGTATTCTCTTTTGGAAAAACTCCCTCCGCTTCATCGTCAATAAGATCGATGAGGAAGGAACCTTCGATCTTGCCGGGCAACTATCTGCTGCTGGCATGACTCAGAGTTCTCTCGGCATCCTTCTCGGAGTTGCTCTCTATGTCGCCGTCCTCAGCGCCCTCTGCTACGGCGCTTTCCGGCTTTCGCAAAAGGTTTCCCCCCGTGTGCTTCGGCCACGTGGCGTTCTCTTCGTTCTCGCTTCCGTCTGGGTCCTTCTCGCACTTGAAAAAGGATCTGGCTTTGCTTGGAAGTCCCGCAAGGCGCTTCGCATGGAGCAAAATAGTTACGATATTCATCTCACTCCGCTTAAGCCTGAGCCCGGTGTTGTTTCTTTTACCGTTGCGTGGAAGCAGCCAGTTCGCCCGAAGATCGATGGCACCTCGGAGCTCCGTCCGGACATCTACGTCTTCATGGTCGAGAGCGTCCGTGCCGATGCCATCGCTCCTGAGAACGCGCCTTTTCTCAGCAGCTTTCGTGACAATGAGTGCCAACCGCTCGGCCGCACTTGGGCCGCTTCCAATGCTACCCACCTCTCGTGGTTCTCTTTCTTTAATGGCCAATTCCCCACCTACTGGCGCGATGCCGCCATTCGACTGCGGAAGGGTGAAGATCTCGCGGTTTCCCCATTGATCGACCTTTTACAAAAGGCGGACTACCGGATCGAGGCCCGTGCCGTCTGTGACCTCACCTACAATGGCATGGGCGCTACCAACTTCGGAACAGCTCCCGGGTTCGCTGTTTTCAAGGATGCCCCTTCGGGAACTCCCTTCGCTAAGCGCACCATCCCTGAGCGCGAGATCGCGAATTTCGCCGAGGCCAAAGAAGCTCTCATCAATCTTCCCAAGGGCGGAAACTTTCAGTTCATCGCACTCGACTCACCCCACTTCACTTACCTTTGGAGTCCCGACTTTGTCCCACCCATCGACTACTACGATCCCCAAGCTGCCTTCCACGCCTTTCCGACTCCCGATGACATCCTTCGGGTGAAAAATCGCTACCTGAATTCCGTCGGTTTCGTCGATTCTCAGATTGAGGAATTCGTGCAGCATTTACAAAAACTCGAGCGCTATGACGACGCGATCATCATCGTGACTGGCGATCACGGTGAGGAGTTCCACGAGCACGGCGCTTGGTTTCACTGCTCTTCTCTTGAGGAAGAGCAAACCTCGGTCCCAATTCTAATCAAGTGGCCGGAGGGGACTAATCTTCCTAAGCATGCCAGTGCTTCTCATCTCGATATTTTGCCTTCGCTTCTGCATTACTTTGGTGAGGCGGACGCCTCCTTCGCAGACCTTCCCGGTCGCCCACTTCTTAAGGTCAACCAAGAGGAGGCGACGCAGATCACTCTCACCTCGCTTTGTGGCATCACCGGCATCGCGATGGCGTGGACCCGTGACGACTACACCGCGACCTTCCGCTGGGAAACCCCGTGGAAAATTGACGATCCATCCACCATCCACCTCGATGACCTAGTCGGTCCCGAGGGTTCCCTCGATCTCGAAACTTCCGAAGAATGGCAGGTAGCCCTTCGTAAGTATTTTCCCGATGCCCCCGAGCGCCTTTTTGAAACATTTGAGAAGAGGTAATCTAGGCAGTCTCGGATAGCACCTTCGGAGCTGGTTGAGCCTCTTTTTTGGCACAAAAAAACCCAAGGACTCGCCTTGAGTTCGTTTGTGATAATGTTGGAATCGTCTACTCTACGTATGAAAGACCCGCCGCAGTGGCTTCGATCTTGTCTTTGTTTCCAAGGAGCTCGGCGATGGGGTCATACTTTCCGGAGAGGAGAGCGTGACGCGCAGGAGCGGGCATCTCGACGGGGAAGCTGAGATCGCCAGCGGTGACGGTCATGGCTTCGATGTCGATTTTCACGACGAGGGTCGCGTCTGCGGCAGTGGCCGCTTTGAGGGCATCGATCTGCTCCTTCGGTGCGGTGACGCAGGGGAGGCCAAGGGTGGTGGAGTTGCCGTAGAAGATCTCAGCAAAGGACTCGGCGACGATTCCGGTGAAGCCATACTTGGTAAGCGACTGAGGTGCGTGCTCACGGGAGGAGCCGCAGCCGAAGTTGATGCCGGCGACGAGGATGGAGGCATCTTTGTAGCGCTCTTCGTTGAGTGGGTGCTCGGTCTTTTCTCCAGAGACTGGATCGAAGCGAACGTCGTAGAAGGTATACTCTCCGAGACCGTCAAAGGTGACACACTTCATGAAGCGGGCCGGGATGATGCGGTCGGTATCGATGTCCGCACCAGGGATGGGGACGGCGGTTCCGGAGACGTTAGTGATGGGTGCAATAGCCATGGTGGTATTCTTGTAAGTGGATTAGGCGACAGCGGAGTCACCGAGGTTTTCGAATGTCTCGCGGGCGTCGGCGATCTTACCCTCGACAGCGGCTGCAGCCACCATGACAGGTGACATGAGAACGGTGCGTCCGATGGGTGATCCCTGGCGGCCTTTGAAGTTTCGGTTGGAGGAGGAGGCGCAGATTTGATTGCCGATGAGCTTATCAGGGTTCATCGCGAGGCACATGGAGCAGCCAGCGGCCCGCCATTCGAATCCGGCTTCTTCGAAGATTTTATCGATGCCTTCCTGCTCGCACTGGATCGCGGTGATCTGCGATCCGGGAACGGCGATGGCCTTGACGCCAGCGGCGACCTTGCGGCCCTTGAGGTATTTGGCGGTCTCGCGGAAGTCCGAGAGGCGGCCATTGGTGCAGGAGCCGATGAAGGCGACATCGATGGGGATGCCCTTGATGGGAGTTCCGGCAGGGAGCTTCATGTAAGCAAGCGCCTCCACGATGACGGCCTTTTCTTCAGGGTCGGAAGTGGTGGCGGGATCAGGGATGTCCTCGCCGATAGAGATGCCGTGGTCTGGAGAGATGCCCCAGGTGACGGAAGGTTCGATGTCTTCCGCATTGATGGTGATGACGTCATCAAAGACGGCGTCGGCATCAGAGGCGAAGGATTTCCAGCCTGCGACGGCTTCATCCCAATCCGCTTCGCAAGGGGAGTAAGGGCGTCCTTTGAGGAAGTCGAAAGTGGTTTGGTCGGGGTTGACGTAGCCGCAGCGTGCGCCGCCCTCGATCGCCATGTTGCAGACCGTCATGCGCTCTTCCATGGAGAAGTTATCGAAGGTGTCGCCTGCATATTCGTAGGCGTAACCGATGCCGCCTTTTGCGCCGAGCATGCGGATGATGTGGAGGGTCAGGTCCTTCGCGTAGACGCCGGGGCGAAGTTTGCCATTCACCTCGATCTTACGAACCTTGAGTGACTCCATGGCCATGGTCTGGGTCGCGAGAACGTCGCGCACCTGAGTGGTGCCGATGCCGAAGGCGATCGCGCCGAAGGCTCCGTGGGTCGCAGTGTGGGAGTCACCGCAAGCGATGGTGGAACCGGGCTGGGTGATGCCCTGCTCGGGTCCGACAACGTGGACGATGCCCTGTTTGCCAGACTTGAGGTCAAAGTAGGTGACGCCGAAGTCATCGCAGTTCGTGCGGATGGCATCGATCATCTCAGCAGCGAGCGGGTCGGCGGGCTGGTCTTGATTTTCCGTAGGAACGATGTGGTCGATGGTGGCGAAGGTGCGCTTAGGATACTTCACGGTGAGATCGAGCTCACGGAGCATGCCGAAGGCCTGCGGGCTGGTGACCTCGTGAATGAGGTGTGTGCCGATGAAGAGTTGGGTGCGTCCGTCGCTAAGGGTGCCCACGGTGTGTGCGTCCCAGACCTTTTGATAGAGTGTTTTTCCCATGGAATCGTCCCGCTGGTTGTCGCGGGGGCTGGCTTTTAGCTGATTTTAGGAGGAGATCAAGGCTGGGGAAGGGTTGAGAGGTGAAATTTGAGATCGGAACGTGGGAGACTTGAGCTCTGGAGAGGTGACTGGCCGATCTGGGGGTAGGGCGTGCCTCGGCGAGGCCCGCCTTACCACGACGACACTTGCTGATTGTCCTGAGTGGCAGGGACCCGCTAGGCTAACCCCATGATTTTCAAACTCGGATTGATTTCTGCACTGCTGGTTCTAAATGGGTTTTCGCGGCCGAACATTGTCGTGCTTTATTCGGATGATGCAGGGTATGCTGACTTTGGGTTTCAACCGAATTGTCGGGAAGAGATGAAGGCGCTCACGCCGAATATTGATCGCATTGCGAAGGAAGGGGCTCGTTTTTCGAATACTTACATGTGTGGGTCGGTGTGCTCGCCATCGCGGGCGGGGTTGATGACGGGTCGTTATCCCCAGCGCTTTGGTTATGATAATAACCTGCCTCCAGGGACGAAGGATGGATTGGAGCTGAAGGAGACTTTTGCTGCGAAGCGGATGCAGAAGATTGGCTACAAAACCGGGCTGATCGGGAAGTGGCACTTGGGTTATCCGGAGGCTTATCATCCGAACAAGCGGGGCTTCGATTGGTTCTACGGCCTGCTCCAAGGCGCGCGGCCTTATCCGCCGCAGACAAAGATCTCGGATCACAAGGTGATTCAGGAAAACGGGAAGAACACGCCGGAGGAGGGCTACGTGACGGACCGCTTCGGCGATGCGGCTTGTCGTTTTATCAAAGAGCACAAAGATGAGCCGTTTTATCTCTTCGTGTCGTTTACCTCGCCTCACGGGCCGCTGCAGCCGAAGGACTCTGACCTTTCAAGGGTGGCGCATATTGAGAACAAGAAGCGGAAGGGCTGCGCGGGATTGATTGTGAGTCTGGATGATAATGTCGGGAAGGTTCTCGATTGCCTCAAGTCGGAAGGGCTGGATGACAAGACGATGGTTCTTTTTACGAATGATAACGGCGGGCAGACGCAGACCGGGGCGAACAATTTTCCGCTTCAGGGGAAAAAGGGGACGCTCTGGGAAGGTGGGGTGAGAGTCCCTTGGGCGATGCGCTGGCCGGGGAGGATCAAGCCGGGGAGTGTGGTGGATGGGGTGGTGAGTTCGCTCGATTTGACTCCGACATTTCTAGAAGCAGGAGGTGGTGAGGTGAAGGATGAGTGGAAGCTGGATGGGGAGAGTTTTTTGAAGCTGCTTGATGGCGAAGAGAAGGCGAAGGATCGGACCCTTTTCTGGAGGCAAGGAGGCTCAAAGGGACCGCGGGCGATCCGCGAGGGGAGCTGGAAAGTGGTCGATGATCGGAAGAGGGGGATGAAGCCTGCTTTGTTCGATCTCGGAAAAGATATTGGCGAAGCGACGGATCTTTCGGGAACCGAGGGAGAGCGCTTGAAGGCGATGCTCAAGAAACTCGATCAATGGGAAAGTGAAATGGAAGAACCACGCTGGGGGCCGGGCAAGATCGGGAAGTGATATTCCGAGGCACGCCCTACCACCTTAAATTGGTTGTAACCTTTTTCGCTCCGTTGCCATACTCCCTGTGAACTTTTTAACCGATAGCACGAACACGATATTATAATGGCCGATGTCCTGCAGGTGACTTTTATAATTTTGGGGTTTTATGTGACTACGGTTGCTTATTGGGTCGCAGCACGTGGGCTGGTGCCGAAGGCGGTAGAGCGCTGCGCTACGAGATATGGCGAGACGCCCTGGCGGTGTTTGATTGTGGGGCTGCTGGTGGGGGTGCCGATGGTTACTCTGGGGTTAGCGATGGCGAATGGGGGCGCGGCTCCTGTGAAGACGGTAGGAATCTTATTGGTGATGGTGGTTTTTCTTCGCGGGCTCTTTGGCTCTGCTGGCCTATGTCAGCGGATGGGTCAGGGATTGCGAAAGGTGGATGATGAGGGCCAAGAGTGGCTGGGGGTGAAGCGTAGGATGAAGGGTGAGATGTCAGATGCGGTGACGCGGCGGAACTTTCTGCTGGGGTCGGGAGGGGCGGCGCTCTTCTCGATGGTGGGTTGCGAGCAGGTGGAGAAGATGTTTTCACAGGGACCGAAGGAGGGTCCGGTGGTGCCACCATCGGGCGAGGGGATTGACCTGGTCTCGCATGTCGTCAATCGATTGAGTTTCGGCCCGACGCCGAGCGAGTATGCCCGGGTGAAGGGGCTGGCGGAGACGGAAGAAGAGGCCGCTATTTCTTATATCGAGGAGCAACTGGATGCGGAGGGGATCGATGATAAGCGGACGATCCGTGCGGTGCGTCGCTTCGAGGCGATTCATGCGCCGCTGGTGGAGATGTATGAATATAAGGAGGAGTTTCTGCTGGAGCAGATGACGCAGGCTACGCTGGTGCGGGCGACGCAGAGCAAGCGGCAGCTCTATGAGGTGGAGCGCCAGCGGCCACGGTTATGCAATCGATGGATACGTTTTTACTCGGAAAAAGCGGAGGTTCGACGGCGAAACTACAGGCTGAGCTTGCGGGGCTTTACAGCCCGGAGACTTCGCTACTAGGGCCCGCGGCCCGCGATACGTTGCAGGCGCTGGATCGTGTCGCGGAACTGGGGAAGAAAAGTTACCGTCCAGAGCATGGCGCGGAATATGGCGATGATTCCTTTTCACATGGACTCAGTCAGGCGGCGCAACTGATCCGTGCCCGCGTCGGGCTGGAGGCGGTCTCGCTCGATCTCGATGGCTGGGATTCGCACTTCGCGCAAGACACTCTGATCAATCCGATGATGACACGCCTCTCAGAAGGACTAGCAACTTTTCATCAGGATCTTGGGCAGCTGATGGAAAAGGTGACTGTGGTGGTGGTGACGGAATTCGGTCGGCGGGTTGCGGAGAACTCTTCATTCGGCACCGACCACGGGAGCGGCGGCGCGATGTTTGTCATGGGCGGCGGTGAGGAAGGAAAAGTGGGCACGATGCCCGAGCTCGAAGCGGGAATTTTGATCGGTCCCGGCGATGTCCCAGTCACGACCGACTACCGCAGTATCCTTGGACCCGTGTTGAAGGCGCATGGAGCTGGAAAATCGATGAGGGAGATCTTTCTGGGGTTTGGAATGAGCTAATCTCTCAGTTGCGAATCTTGGCTCATCGGGTAATGTGATGGCCGATGAAAAACACTTTTTTCCTCCTCGCGTCCGTCGTTGTTTCACAGGCCGTTCCGATCACTCTCATTCCTTTTGAGGACAGATTTAACCGACCGATCGATCTCCAGCAGGCAAAAGGCGGTAAGTCTCCGATGGTGGTGGTGGAGCAGGATGGAAAAATCTTCGTGGTCGACCCGCTATCGGGGGTAAAAGTGAATGAGGTCATCGACTTGGGCGGGAAGGCCTCACGGACTCACAATGAGGAAGGCCTGCTGGGGTTGGCTTTCAGTCCGAAGTTTGAAAAAGACCACCGCTTTTATGTCTACTACACTGCGGCTGAGATGGCTGGAAAAGAAGAAGGCTCGAAAAAGAAGAAGCCCAAGGTAAAGAGCCGAGAGGGTCGCATCTCTCGGTTTACGATGGATCCCGAGACCCTCACGGCGGAGCGTGAAAGCGAGGAGCTTCTGCTGAGTTTCCCACAGGACTTTGGAAATCACAACGGGGGATGGCTCGCCTTTGGGCCGGATGGCCATCTTTACTTTGGAGCGGGTGACGGTGGCGCAGGGAATGATCCCAAGAAGCGGGCGCAGGATTTGGGGAATCTTTTGGGATCGATTCTTCGGATCGATGTCTCGGGTGAAAAGGGCTACGTCGTTCCCAAGAGTAATCCTTTTTTAGATCAAGAGGGAGCCAAGCCGGAGATCTTTGCCTATGGCTTGAGGAATCCTTGGCGCTGTGCTTTTGATCAAAAGACGGGCGATTTCTGGATTGCCGATGTGGGCCAGAATAAGTGGGAGGAAGTCAATTTTGTCCCCTCAGGAAATCTCCGTGGCGCAAACTTTGGGTGGCGTCTGAGGGAAGCAACTCACGAGACCCCACAGGAGGGGGTTGGCGGCGCCCTACCAGTGAAGGCCATCGATCCGATTTATGAATACGGTCATGATATGAGTAAGCCGACCGATGGGCTCTCGATCACTGGTGGCTACGTCCACAGAGGCGCGCGTAAGGATCTCAACGGACGGTATTTTTTCGGCGATTTCGTTTCTAGAAAGCTTTGGTCGATCAAGCAGAAGGGCGGCAAGGCCGTGGAGTTTCAAAATCACACGGATGGGCTGATCCTCCCTGAGGGAAAGACCCTCGGTCCCATTTCTTCTTTCGGTCAGGATCAAAGCGGCGAGGTCTATCTTCTTGATTTGGAAGGTGGAGTGTATCGCCTCGAGTAGTTCGGAGAGCTTAAGTTTGAGATTGCTTCGGCCCGTGGATTGGGTAGGGTGTCCGCTGAATTTTCAAACTTATGGAAGTGATGCTCGAACGCCCCGTCCTTGTTTTAAATAGGCTCTGGCAACCTGTGCACACCTGCTCTGTGAAGCGTGCTTTTAAGCTTCTTTGCCTCGGCCGTGCGCAGGTCGTTCAGACAGAAGGGGAGTGTCGCTACCAGACTCACGATATCGGCTCGTGGGTCGATTATTCTGAACATTCGCTGACGGGTGAGGTCATCAGATCGGTAAAGCTCGCGCTTCAGATTCCCAAAATCATCGTGCTCGGGCTCTACGATCGCCTTCCTCGAAAAGAGGTCAGTTTTACCCGGCAAAATGTCTTTCTCCGAGACAAGCATATTTGCCAATACTGCCATCATCGTTTTCCTGAAAATCAGCTTAATCTCGATCACGTCATCCCGCGCGATCACGGTGGAATGACGCGCTGGGATAACATCGTGACTTCCTGCGTCCCCTGCAATACCCGTAAGGCGAACCGCACTCCGGCGCAGGCCAATCTGCGTCTTTTAAATGAGCCTCGAGCGCCGAAGTGGCGGCCACTTTTCGGCATCAAGCAGCACTCCAGCGACGAATCTTGGCAGGAGTTCATCGAGCCGGATCGGAAGAAGGTTTCGATGACGGCTTAAATCTCACCTTTTCTCTTTAGCGAAGAACTGCTAGCTTCCACTCAGTGAACATTTTGTTGGAATCGGGTGGCATCATCCTGTGGTTACAGGCGGCACTTGGATTTGTCGGTCTCATGGTGACTGTCGAGCGCATGATCTACTTCCAGCATACCCGAGGGAAGTGCGCGGATCTGCTTCTGGGCATTACAAATCACGTGAGGAATAAGGCTTATGCCGAAGCGCTCCATGCCTCCTCCCGTAAGCGCGGTCCCGAGGCTCGCATCGTCCATGCCGTTCTCCAGCGTCACCACCTTGAGCGCACCAATCTCCGCGAGATTGCTCAGGAAGCAGGTCAGCTCGAAGTTCCGCGCATCGAGAAAAATCTTCGTATTCTCCTCGGCGTGGCTCTTTTAGCCCCGCTTCTCGGGATGTTTGGCACCGTGATTGGTCTTGTTGAGATCTTTTTTAATATAAGCTCGGCAGAAGGCGCGGTGGCCCAGACGGTGCTCGCGAAGGGGCTTTTCCAAGCGCTCTCATCCACAGCGATGGGGCTCGCGATTGCCATTCCGGCCTACATTTTTTACCTCTATCTCTATGGGAAAGCGCGCCGTCTTATCCACCGTCTTGAGCGCGCGGGCATTGAGACCGTGAATATCGTCTGTGATGGTCGCGACCAGGACCACATCGTTTCTTTTCAAGATGAAGTGACTGGCCGTGGAAAGTCGGGAGAAAAAAGCGAGTCCTCAAAAAAGAAGCCTCAAAAATCCTCTTCCTAGACGATGAAGCTCTCGATGACCCTTCCTGAAAGCCCGGGCTCGATTTACATCGTTCCTGCTTTTGATTTCGTTGGCCTTCTTCTCGCCTTGGTCCTTCTCACCGGAGTTGTGACAAAGGAGACCTATGTTGAAATTTCACTGCCTGAGTCTGAATTTCGGGGCTCCCGCCTCGGTGACGAGTCGGCGGTGGTCATCAACGTGAAGCAGGGCATCAAAGGCCCCACCTTTTACCTCGCGGAGGAAGCAGTCGAGCAGGCCGATCTTGAAGCAGCGATTCGCCAAGCCGCAGAAGCTCGCAGCACCACGCTTGTTTACCTTCGTATTGATAAATCCGCCCCAATTTCAATTCAGCAAGAGATGATCGATCTCACTCATCGCCTTGGCTACCGCCCCGCACTTGTTAACCGCACGGAGGACAAGACTCAACCCTAGCTTGATCGATGAGTCGTAAGAAACTCCGCCGCGACCGTGAAGCCGGGCTTCATTTTCACTGGCACCTTCCGCATGGATCGCTTGGTCGCCTTGCTGTCGGCGGGCTCGTCGCGACTCTCTTTTGGGGAGCTCTTTTAGCTTACGTAGAAGTCCGTCTCCCGACCCCGCCACCGCTTGCCGAGCGTGCTACTGAGCTTGAAGTTGTGAATCTCGACCATCCTGCAAATCGCTGGCTTGCTGAAGTCATCGAGCGCGAATCACCCTTCCACGCTCGCTGGGATGTTACCGATGACGCCTCGCTCGAAAAAGCCATCGCCACCGCGCTTGTCGCCTCTAAACCCGCCTCCTACCAGCCTGCTCTCATGGCGGTCGATCTCCGCCCCTCGACTCATATTCTTTCCGGGCTTCCCGGGGTGAATAGCAAAACTCTCCCCGCTACTGAGCGCGTCGAACTCCCTCCGATCACTCGCCCTAATCCCGATTGGTGGCTCAGCGTCACTCCCGTCATTTCTTCTAACGAGTGGCCTGGCACGTCCTTCCGCTGGTCTGGCGAAAATAGCGACCTCAGCCCGGGCGAGAGCTGGACTTTTCAGCTTCTCATCGATTGGCGTGGCACCGTTGTCTCTTGCCTCCCTCTCAATGACCCGCAAGATTCACGCGCTCTGAAAATCGCTGAGACCCTTCGCGTCTCCCGCTTTCCTATTTTGAAAAAAGGAGCCCCCCTCCGCCAATGGCAGCTCGAAGCGAGTGCCGTAGATCGGAGTTCCAAGTGACCCTCGATATTTCGCAATTTTTCGTCGGCCTCGTTCTTCTCGCCTTCGTGTGGATGACGATCGACTTCCTCTTTGAGCGCTTCGGCGGCCACCTATCCCGCTGGCTCAATCGCCGCCAGTCCCGTGAGTGTCACCTCTGTGGTAAGACCTACGCCGAGAAGCCCCGCGTGAAGCTCTCCCGCTGCCCTGACTGCGATGGCCTCAATTCGCGAAAAAGCCACCGCCGTCTCGGTTAAGTCTGCTTCCTGCTCTTGCCTTTCTTCTTGATCCAGCCTACCAATTTTCAACTTCTACGAACTATGGAAAACCGCCGCGTCGTCATCACAGGCCTTGGAGCCCTCAGCCCTCTCGGAAATGATGTTGCCTCCACTTGGGAAGGCATGAAAAATGGCCGCAGCGGAGTCGGCCCCATCACCTCGATGGATGTCAGCGAATACAGCACCAAGATCGCCGGAGAAGTGAAGGATTTCGACCCCAAGCCTTTCTTTAAAAATCCAAAGGACGCTCGTCGCATGGACCGCTACGCCCACCTCGGCATCGCAGCTGCTAAAATGGCGCTCGATGATTCCGGTCTCGAAGGGGCCGATGTAGATCGCGACCGCATCGGCGTCATGCTCGGCTCCGGTATCGGCGGGCTCGGCACCCTTGAGGATAATCACACCGCTCTCATCAATCGTGGCCCTGGCCGCGTCTCGCCCTTCACCATTCCCATGATGATCTCAAACATCGCGAGCGGTGTTTTCTCGATGGAATATGGCTTCGGCGGGCCAAACATGGCCATCGTCACCGCCTGCGCCACGGCGAATCACTCCATCGGAGAAGCCTGGCGCATGATCAAGTTTGGCGATGCCGACGCTTTCATCGCAGGAGGATCAGAAGCCTCAATCCGCCCCATGGGCCTTGCCGGATTCTCGAATATGCGCGCCCTTTCTACCAGAAATGACGACCCTACCGCAGCCTCCCGTCCCTTCGACGTTGGCCGTGATGGTTTCGTCATGGGAGAAGGAGCCGGCGTCGTCGTCGTCGAGGAACTCGAGTATGCCAAAGCGCGTGGCGCGAACATCATCGCCGAGCTCACCGGTTACGGACTCAGCGCTGATGCCTATCACCTCACCTCGCCGCATCCTGAGGGCCTCGGAGCCGCTCGCTGCATGGACATGGCGCTCAAGCACGCCGGGCTCAACCCCGAGGACGTGCAATATGTCAACGCCCACGGAACCTCTACTCCACAGGGTGATGTCTGCGAAACAAAAGCCATCATGAAATCCTTCGGCGGCTGGTCAAAAGACGGCCTCGTCGTCAGCTCCACCAAATCCATGACCGGCCACCTCCTCGGAGCGGCCGGCGGAGTCGAGCTTCTCGCCTGCCTTATGGCGATCCGCGATGGCATCATCCCGCCCACCATCAATCTCGAGAACCAGGACCCTGAGTGCCCACTCGACTACTGCGCCAACACCGCGCGCGAGGTCGAAGTGAAAGCCGCGCTCAGCAACTCCTTCGGCTTCGGAGGTCACAACGCCTCCTTACTCGTTCAGAAGTTCAGCTAAGTAGGCAATATGAAGAGTGAGCGTCCCGCCTGCCTTCTCCGCCCTCAACCACTTCAATGTTCGACCTACAAGATTCCCACACCGGAATCATCGGCCGAAATGGCAGTGGGAAATCCCAATTCGCTGCTGCTCTAGCCGAGTCCTCTCCTGACTCCGTCCTCGTCTCCTTCGAGACCGAAGACGCCCTCCTCGAGCGCGAGATCCGCGAGGACGACACCGACTTCCTCGACCGTATCGATCCCGGTCGCTCCGTCCTCGAACTTATCCGCGAAGTCAGTCTGCCGGAAAAGCCTCTCGATGATCTCATCGCCCAGCTCGGCCTCACCGCCCTGACCGATCGCGGCTTCCGCCTCCTCTCTACCGGCGAGCGACGTCGCCTCATGCTGGCGCGCGCGCTCGTCCAGTTGCCCAAGCTTCTCATCCTTGATGAACCCTTCGATGGTCTGGACCGTGCCTTCCGCGAGCAACTCCGTGACCTTCTCAAGGAACTCTCGGAGACCGTCACTCTCGTTATTGTCGCGAATCGTATCAGCGACCTAGAGGGACTCGTGACTCACCTCACTTGTATCGACTCCGGCATCTGCGTTCTCTCTGGTCCCCGCGAGGAAGTGGAGAAAAACGAAACCTTCCGTCAGATACTCGATCTTGGAAAAGACGACCTCACTTTGCCCCCGCGCCTCACCGCGCCTTTCATTTGGGAAGGGCCGGTCGTGAGCATGAAAAAGGTCACCGTCATCCACGGTGGTCGCGAAATCATCTCCTCGCTCGACTGGCAGGTCCAGCGCGGTCAGAACTGGAAGATCTCCGGCCCCAATGGCTGCGGAAAGTCCACCCTCGTCAATCTCGTCACCGGCGATCATCCGCAGTGCTACTCGAATGACGTCACCGTCATGGGGGTCCGGCGGGGGACTGGCGAATCGATCTGGGATATCAAGAGCCACTTAGGCATCGTTTCCCCGGCCCTTCACCAGCAATACCGCGTCGGATCGCCTGTGCTTGCCGTCGTCCTCTCAGGATTCTTCGATAGCGTCGGCATTTATCAAAAGGCCGCGCCGGAGCAACTGCGCATCGCGAGCGACTGGCTCCGTCTCGTGGGCATGGAAGGTTTTGAGAAGCGGCTCCTTCGCTCACTCAGTTATGGTCAGCAGCGCCTCCTTCTCATCGCTCGTGCCCTCGTCAAGCAGCCCCTGCTCCTCATTCTCGATGAACCCTGCCAAGGCCTCGATCCCCTCAATCGAGCCCTCGTATTAAAAGTCATCGACCGTATCGCCGCCACCGGACTCACCCAGATTCTCTACATCACACACGAACCCGAGGACCACCTCGAGTGCGTCACGCATGAGTTGGTTTTTGAAAATGGGGAAAGTCCCAAGCAAACTAAGATCTAAGCTGATGAATCATCGTTCCTTAAAGCACTACCTTTACGACCACATCCCTCTCACGAAAGCGATGCAAGTGGAAGTCGTCGACGTGCAGGATTCTTCTCTCACGCTCAGCGCCCCGCTCGCACCGAACATCAACCACCGCGAGACCGTTTTCGGCGGGAGTGCCTCCGCAATCTGTATTCTCTCAGCCTCGTCCTTGATCCACTGTCGTCTGAGGAATCACCCTGAGATCAAACCGCGAATCGTCATCCAGTGGAATTCGATGTCCTACCTCAAGCCTGTCCTCGGAGAGTTTGAGGCGACATGCTCGCTGAAGGAAGAGAAGGATTGGACTTGGCTTATCAAATGTCTCACGCGCAAAGGGATAGGCAGAATAACACTCACGAGTCAGCTGATGAGTGGTGAAGAAGTGGTGGGTCAATTTGAGGGGACTTTTGTGATCTCTGATCTGAGTGGATAGCTTGTCGGGGCGATAAAGTAAGGCTCTTCGCACCCGTCAATACGAACCATCACACAGCGCTCGAGAGTCTCCTCGGGTGACCATTTTTCCAAAGTGGCCTCGGCAAGTAACTCAAGTGGCACAGGCCACAGGGCCTTCGGGATCATATGAAATTCTGTCTCTACCGGAAAGTGCTCAGGAACCTCATCAACCCGAAGCCATTTCCCCCGACGACATCCCGGATTCAGAAACTCCGGTTCTGCGAGAACAGGGGAATCGATGTGATCAAAAAGGCAGCCGTAGATCAGCTGCTGGGTCAGGATGGATTCCTCCCGGAACTCGTCTGGAAGAAGCGCCTGATGATTCTTCACCAAGGTCAGCTGATGATCCCGGAGGCGAGCGAGTTTATTGAAGTAGTTATCGCGGACATCGGGGCCGGGGAGTTCATCGCCGACGGCGAGGTAGAATTTGGTCGCGAGTTCGAGATGGATGAGCTGGCCGGAGGAAAGATCGCGCAGGAGAAAATCGAGTTCGCCGACGGTGCTGTGGCTATCTTTTTGAAGCTGGAGATTTTTGGCGAGGAGATCGACTGCGGGGGATGCGACGAGAAGTGCCGCGAGGGCGTCTTCGTAGAGGTGGCCGAGCTTTTGTTGAACGTTGAGCCGCGGTAGCTCCTCGGGCAGGGAGAGACGAGACCGGAGAAAGGAGGGAGCCTCGGGGAGATTGCCGATGAGGAGGGGGGCGTCGATGAGGCTTTGGAGAAGCATGGAGTTGCTTGCGATTAATCGACGAGGGGCTTGCGGCCGAGGTAGCGGCGGAAGAGGTTTCCGATGTCGCGGGCGATGACGATGAGGACGGGGAGGAGGAAGAGGGTGATGATGGTGGCGAAGAGGATGCCGAAGGCGAGCGAGGCGGCCATTGGCTTTAGGAACTGGGCTTGCACTTCCTTTTCTAACAAGAGGGGAGCGAGGCCGAAGAAGGTGGTGAGAGAGCGGCCCGGGTGCGGCGGGTGTTAAACCCGGCTTCCTGAAGGCGGGCGAGGCTGGCCTTGAGATCGGGATTGCGCGTGAGGGCACGATTGATCCAAAGAGCGACGTCAGAGGAGGGGAAGAGGCTTTTCAGCGAGGTCGCTATTTCAGGAACCGGTGGCTGGGTGGAATCGAAGCGGGAGGGAAGGGGGACGTTCGCACTTGTCACCTTTGAGGGAGGCAAGGTGCAGGAGGGAAGAGAGAGAGCACAGAGGCAGATGAGGGTGAGCAGACGCATCGAGTTCAGATTTCCTAGAGCTGTTAGAGGAGGATAGCGTGATATCGCGAGATTGCATTCATGAACTACGAAATGAAACCCCGAGGGCCAATAAAGGTTGTGCCGAGAGGTGATGAAATTGGTGGATAAAAAAAGCGCGGATCCCTCAATTAAGGGACCGCGCTTTTGAAAAAGAGGAATCTTTTTAATTAAACAGTCTCGATCGGCTGCATCGCGCCCATGGCCGCACGGAGTTCCTCGCCGATGTGCTCGACGTGGTGCTCGCGGATGATGGCATTGACGGCGACGAGGGACTTGTTGTCCACGCTGGTGTCAATTTCACCGAGACCCTTACCGATGACGGAGGTGTCGACGCTCGTCATGAATTCTTCGAGAAGAGGAACAGCGGCGTGCGAGAAGAGGTAGCAACCATACTCGGCGGTGTCGGAGATGACGTTGTTCATCTCGAAGAGCTTCTTACGAGCGATGGTGTTCGCGATGAGCGGAGTCTCGTGGAGAGACTCGTAGTAGGCGGACTCAGGCTCGATGCCGGCCTCGACCATGGCTTCGAATGCGAGCTCCACACCAGCACGGACCATAGCGATCATAAGGATTCCCTTGTCGAAGTATTCTTGCTCGGCGATGTCTCCTTCGCCTTCGGTCTTTTCGAACTCGGTCTCGCCGGTGGCCTTACGCCAGCCGAGGAGATTCTCGTCGTTGTTCGCCCAGTCAGCCATCATGGTGCTGGAGAATTCGCCAGAGATGATGTCGTCCATGTGCTTGTAGAAAAGGTCGCGCATGATGTCCTTCAGCTCTTCGGAGAGGACGAAGGCTTCGATCTTAGCAGGGTTGGAAAGGCGGTCCATCATGTTGGTGATGCCACCGTGCTTGAGAGCCTCGGTGATGACTTCCCAGCCGTTCTGGATGAATTTGACAGCCCACTTGGTGTCGATTCCGTCTGCCTTCATCTTCTCGAAGCAAAGGATCGAACCGGCCTGGAGGAGTCCGCAGAGAATGGTCTGCTCACCCATCAGGTCGGACTTCACTTCAGCGACGAAGCTGGACTCAAGGACGCCTGCTTTGTCACCGCCTTGGGCAACTGCGAGGGCCTTAGCGATCTCGATGCCTTCACCGGAGGGATCGTTTTCAACGTGGCAAGCAATGAGAGTGGGGACACCGAAGCCGCGCTTGTATTCCTCGCGCACCTCGGAGCCGGGTGACTTGGGAGCGACCATGATGACGGTGAGGTCCTTGCGGATCTGGGTGCCTTCCTCGACGATGTTGAAACCGTGCGCGTAGGAGAAGCAGGCGCCTTCCTTCATGTGAGGAATGACGGTCGCGACGACGCTGGTGTGCTGCTTGTCAGGAGCGAGGTTCATCACGATGTCCGCGGTAGGAAGCATCTCTTCGTAGGTGCCGACTGCGAAACCGTTTTCGGATGCGTTGAGGAAGGACTGGCGCTTTTCAGCGATGGCTTCTGCACGGAGGGTGTAGGAGACGTCGAGTCCGGAGTCGCGCATGTTGAGACCCTGGTTGAGGCCCTGTGCGCCGCAGCCCACGATGACGATCTTGAGACCTTTAGCGGCATTGATGCCGTTTTCGAACTCAGCAGCGTCCATGAAGCGGCAGGTGCCGAGCTCATCGAGCTGGCGACGGAGAGGAAGTGTGTTGAAGTAGTTACTCATAAGAAGATGGTATTTTGACGGGCTCTGAATGTCAGGAATCGGGGATTTGTAAATGACGAACACTATTGCGTCTATTGAATTGATTGGAAGTATGTGTTGCGTGATGAGCAACACAAGCGAACGAGCGCGGGAGGTTTTGGAAATGGCGTAGGTCGGTTTACTTCTGTCGGGGCGAATCAGATGATGGAGGAATGCTTGGTGGTGGACCGCCTGGGGGAGAAATACGTCGGAGAGATCTTATCATTCCGAGTCTCTAAACCAGTCTGAGGGCATTCCCTCAAGAAGCGCCGAAGGCGCGTAGGCAGATAGCCCCTAGCCTTGGCTGGGGGTAAGCCGGAAACCAGTGGACCCAAGATCCGAAGGCGTGCGGGCAGGTTGGGAAACACGGATCGATTTTGAATTGGGGAATTTTCCGACACCCCTTCGGAGCTGGTGATTCTTCGCCTCCCCCTTCGTTAATCAGCGCTTTCTTAAAACAAAAAGACCAAACTCTACCACTCGAATCCCCAAATCTGCCGATCACGCATTTCGTCCCATTCCAGAGTTTTACAAGCCCCGTTTCACCCGCTAGCGTCTCGCCCGCACCCATGAAGCCCACGACAAACCTCGCCACCGCCACCACTCCTGATGGCGCTTCCTTGATGCTGCAGGAGCACGATGGCGAGTTCTTCCTCAAGGTCGGCGGCATTCCTCTCATGAGCACGACGGCATGTTCCTCAGAACAGACCATGAGCGAGCTGGCTTGTGCAAATGTTGGCCCTGCACCCACTGTTCTCATCGGCGGTCTTGGCTTCGGGTTCACCCTTCGGCGAGTCCTTGAGTTGGTCGGCAATGACGCCATCGTAGAAGTCGCCGAGCTTCTCCCGATCATCGTGCAGTGGAACCGCGAGTTCCTCCAGACCATCAATGGCCTCCTTCTCGACGACCCCCGCACCGTGGTCCGTGAAGAAGACGTCTTCGACATCATTCGTAAGGGCGGCCCCGCGCACTACGATGCCATCCTCCTCGATGTCGACAACAGCCCTGACCCGCTTGTTGATGAAGGGAACTCGCGCCTTTATGATCGAAGGGGTGTCGCCCTCATCGCCAAGTCCCTCAAGCCTGGTGGCCGCATCGTCTTCTGGTCCGCCCACCCGGACAAAGCCTTCGCCAAGTCTCTCCAGCGCGATTTTAAAAACGTGCAAGCCATCCCCGCGAAAGCCTACCCCAAGGCCAAGCGCTTCACCCACACTCTCTTCGTAGGAGATCGCAAATAACTTTTCAACATGTCAGCTATCCCACGCTTCGAAGAACTCGATTTCCGCAAGACGCCCCTTGGCGATCTCATCCTCCGCCGCCGCACCGTCCTCTCTCTTGGGAATGAAGAAATCTACGAGATCATCCTCGGCGACGCCTTCCTCATGTCCTCGCTCTTCACCGAGGTCGAGCAAGCCCTCTCCCGCCTTGGTCTCGCCGCCACTGCGGAAGCCTTTCCCGAGACCAAGCTCGATGTTGTCGTCGGAGGCCTCGGTCTCGGCTACACCGCCCGCGCCGCGCTTGAGCATGACTTCGTGGGCAGCCTCGCCATCGTCGATTACCTCGAGCCTGTCATTGAGTGGTTCCAGAAAGAACTCACCCCGCTCGCCCCCGATCTCAATGCCGACCCGCGTTGCTCCTACGTCCATGGCGACTTCTTCCAGCTCGCCCTTGCGCAAGGAAATGACCGCTCCTTTGATGAATCAGACCCCGAGCGGAAGTTCCACGCCATCCTCCTCGATATCGATCACTCCCCGGCCCACCTCCTCCACGCCCGCCACGCCGATTTCTATGCAGCCGATGGCCTCCGCATCCTCGCCGATAAAATCCACCCCGGCGGCATCTTCGCCCTCTGGTCAGATGACCCGCCCGAAGAAAGCTTCATGGCCTCGCTTAAAGAAGTCTTCGAAACCTGCGAGACCCATATCGTCCCCTTTCATAATCCCATCCAGAACGAGGATTTCGAGAGCACCGTCTACGTCGCCCGCAAAAAGTAGGATAGGCGTCCCGCATGTCTCCGGAGGTCAGAGGTCAGAATCTCCGCTGCTCCGCGTGAGTCGTTTTCCACAAAAAACCTCAGCGGCTTGGCGTCTCTGCCTGAGCCTTCCTCTGCCAAGTCCCAGAGTTCAAAACCCTACATCCAGCGGACTCAACACCCCGAGACCATTCGATCCCATCGCCACATGCGTATAGATCTGAGTTGTCGCCACATCCTCATGCCCCAGCAACTCCTGAATCGTCCGGATATCCGTCCCTCTCTTTAGCAAATGAGTCGCAAAACTATGGCGCAACACATGGGTCGTGATCCGCTTCGGAATCGCCGCTTCCTCCGCAGCTCTCATAATCGCCTCCTCGTAAACCTTCCCATGAAGATGATGTCTCCGCCTAATCTTCGATTCTGGATCGACCGACTCCTTCACCCGCAGCAAGACCAATTCATTCAACCTCACTCCCGACCCATATTGTAAGCTCCCCGCGACAGCATACCGCTCCTCAAGCAGCCCAAGAACCTGCAAGACCTCTTTACTCGTCATTACCACCGGAATCCTCTTCTGTGTCTTCCTTAGCTTCACTTGTAAATCCACCGTCTCCATCCCGCAGACATCCTTAAAAAAGAAGACCAAGGCATTGAGCGCCTGTTTCTGAGTGGCGAAGGCCTTTTTCTCCTTCACGA
>JBDMZE010000015.1:0-72662 GCA_039769075.1 Akkermansiaceae bacterium
CATACCAGACGTAGAGTTTGAGTTGGGTGCCGTTGACGACCATGGTGGATTGGGCGTCGATGATGCCGGAGCGGGGGTCGTTGGTGTAGTCGGCGCTGACGAGGGGTTTTTCTTCGTAGCCTAGGATGCCTTTTAATTCGCCTTCGGCGGCGGCTTTAAGGGCGGCGTTGATCTCGGATTCGGTGACCTCGTTTTCCATCTCGAAGACGAGGTCGGTGAGGGAGGCGTTGAGCAGGGGGACGCGGACGGCGAGGCCATTGAGGCGACCTTTTAACTCCGGAAAGATCATGGTGACGGCGGTGGCCGATCCGGTGGAGGTCGGGATGAGGGAGTTGACAGCGGAGCGGGCGCGGCGGAGGTCCTTGTGGGGGGCGTCGACGATGGTCTGGGTGTTGGTGAGGTCATGCAGGGTGGTGAGTATGCCGTGCTTGATACCGAATTTCTCGTGGATGACCTTGATGACGGGGGCGATGCAGTTGGTGGTGCAACTTGCGTTGGTGATGATGTGATTGACGGAGGGGTCGTAGAGGTGGTCGTTGACTCCCATGACGATGTTGAGGACGTCGTCTTTGACGGGGGCGGCGACGATGACTTTTTTGACTCCGGCGTCGAGGTAGGTTTGCAGGGAGGCGGTGTCGCGGAAGGCGCCCGAGCATTCGAGGACGATGTCGATGCCGGACCAGTCGACCTTGGAGGGGTGGTCCTCGGCGGTGAAGGCGAGTTGTTGACCGTCGATGATGACGTTTTGCTCATCGTGAGAGATGTTGTTTCCCCAGCGACCGTGGACGGTGTCGAACTCGAGGAGATGGGCGGCGCACTCGGCGGTGGCGTGGGCGTCGTTGATGCGGACGAACTCGAGGTCGGGATTGTCGAATCCAGCGCGGAGGACGAGACGACCGATGCGGCCGAATCCATTGATAGCGATTTTCATAGAGATGTTAGGAAGGGATTTGGATATTGTCGATGAGGCGGACTTGGCCGAAAAAACAGGCGGTAGCAAGTGTGGCAGGAGAAGTGACTTTTGCCACGGGCTGAAGTGTGACGGAATCGACAAGTTGGAGGTAGTCGATGCGGAAGTCTGCTGGGGCATCTTTTAAAAGATGCTGCTTGGCAGCGGCGAGATAGATTTCAGGATTCTGCTCGCCGGATGAGTGGATGTCGTGGGCAGCGGTTAGGGCGCGGCGAATACGGGTGGCGTCTGCGCGGTGTGCTGGGGTGAGCTTGCGGTTCCGAGAGGAGAGGGCAAGGCCATCGGCTTCGCGGACGGTGGGGTGGCCGATGATATCAGTCTGGACATCGAGGTCGCGGACCATGCGGCGGATGAGGGCGAGTTGCTGGAAATCCTTCTGACCGAAGATTGCGAAGTCTGGCTGGAAGATGTTGAGGAGTTTGAGGACGATGGTGAGGACGCCATCGAAGTGTCCGGGGCGAGTGGCTCCGCAGAGGTGTTTGGTGAGGAGAGACTCGGTGACGATGACGGAGTGGTCGGGCTGGTAGAGCGAGGCGGCCTCGGGGACGAAGGCGATGTCGACATCTTCTTTTTCGCAGAGCGCGAGATCGTCTTCTAGAGGGGTGGGGTAGGAGGAGAGGTCCTCAGGGCGGTCGAATTGGATGGGGTTGACGAAGATAGAAATGGCGACGGTTCCTTGTGGGCCCACCTTTTTGCGAGCGGCGCGAAGGAGGGCGAGGTGACCTTCGTGCAGCGCGCCCATGGTGGGGACAAGCGCGAGGGGGCCGGAGAGATTCTTGAGCTCTTTTTGAACAGAGTTGACGTCTGGGTATCTAAGGTTCATTAATAAAGCGTGCTTTCGACAGCATAGTTTCACGATGAATCTGCGCCTGACCAACTCGATTTTCGGATTACTGCTTCTTTTTCAGTTTTCACTCCAAGGAAAAGAGTCGGTCGTGGAATACAAAGCCGAGATCGTGGATGTGCAGAAAGTCTTCAAATCATATTATAAATCCAAGAAAAATCAGGGCGATATCGATCAGGAGCGCGCCCGCCTTAAAAAGGAAGATAATGAGACTCGCGCCAAGCTTCAGGTCTTTAAGAAAAAAATTCAGGAACTTTACCAGCAGTCTCAGGCCGAAGGAATTTCGGAGGAAGAGGTTGAAACTCTCACAATCCAACGTCAGAGCGTGACGCAACACCTTCAGAAACTCGATCAGGAGCGAGCAGCTTTCAATAATCAGGTCAACAGTCGTCTTGATCAGCAGATGAAGGGGGAAATGGGAGGGATTTTAAATGAGATTAGCGAACTCGTAAACCAGCACGCCGAGGCTGAAAATTTCACCATCGTCTTCGAAAAAGCAGGCACCAATACCAATCAGGTGACTTCCTTGCTCTATGGTAAGGGATTGATCAATATTACCGCAGCCTTGATGGTCGAACTGAATAAGGATCGCCCAGACGACAAATAATTGCCAACTTCTCTTCCGTGGAAGGTTGACGCCTCCCTTTAGTAATCACAGACTACCGCCAACAAATTACTCCTTTTATGAAATCTCCACTTCTCTTCCTCTTCGCCGGATTTCTGGCTCTCAGCTCGATGGCCTCCGCCCAACGTCTCAAAATCGCTACTGTCGATATGGAGCGTCTCTTTAATGAGTATCACCAGACGAGCGCGATCCAAAAGGAGATCAACATCGAGCGTGCTCGCATCCAGAAGGACAATAACCTCCGTCTTGCTGATATCCGCGAGATTGAGAGCACAATCGCCGACCTTCGTAAGCAGCTTGAGGCTCCAGACATCGGAGCGAAGACTAGTCAGGATCTCCGCTTGGAAGCGAAGGAGCTTCAGCAAGATGGAATTCACAAAGAGCGTGAGCGCTCCGAGTTCCTTGACCGCCGTAACCGTTCTCTCAACGACAAGATGCGTAAGCAAATGCGCGGTATTCTTGAGGAGATTCAGCGCGTTGTTTCTGTTCGTGCGAAAGAGGGGAACTACGATTACATTTTCGATAAGTCCGGCAAGAGTAACCAAGGAATTGCCTTCGTGCTCCACGCTCGTGAGATGACTGATCTCACCGATTCCCTCCTTAAGGAGATCAACGAGGAAAAATAATCCCATCATTCTGTGGCTTTGACCTCTGCCGAACTCGCCCAATTGATCGGGTGCGAGGCTTCGGTTATTACTGACCAGATCTTCTCGGGTATCAACTCACTCGATCAGGCCGAGCCTGGCGAGATCAGTTTCCTTGGGAATCTGCGCTACGCCCCCCAGCTCCCGCTGACTAAGGCGAGCGTGGTGCTCGTCCCGGCGGGTGATTTTTCCGCGCCCGAGGGCTGTCTTCTCATTCAAGTCGAGAATCCTTCCGCATCCTTTTCGAAGGTCATCGATCATTTTCAAAAGGAAGCGAACGACATCGATCCCGGCGTTGCCGAGGGTGCGATTGTCGCGGCCGACGTCGATTTTGATCCCGCTACCGTCACCATTTCGGCTGGCGCGATTATTGGAAAAGGAGCTTCGATTGGAGCTCGCACTGTCATTGGGTCGGGTGTGGTTATCGGGCGGAATGCTCAAATCGGATCTGATTGTGTTCTTCACATGAATACCTCGGTCCGCGAGCGCTGTGTCTTGGGTGACCGTGTTATTTTACAACCCGGAGCCGTTGTCGGCTCTGATGGCTTCGGCTTCGAGCTCGTTGATGGTCGTCACCAAAAGGTTCCCCAAGTGGGTATCGTGGTGCTCGAGGATGATGTCGAGATTGGCTCAAACTCCTGCATTGATAGAGCCCGCTTTGGTAAGACTCTCATTGGAGAGGGGAGCAAGGTTGATAATCTCGTGCAGGTCGCGCATAACGTCGAGACTGGTAAGCATTGCCTCATCGTTTCCCAGTCTGGAATCGCGGGAAGCTCGAAGCTCGGGAATTACGTCACCATCGCTGCTCAGGCTGGGGTGGGCGGGCATATCGAGATCAGTGATCAAGTCGTCCTCGTAGGTCGCGCTGGAGCGACTAAGAGTCTGCCCAATCCGGGTGCTTACATGGGAATGCCTGCGCGTCCGATGGCCAAGGAACAGCGCAAAATGGCCGCGCTGAGCCGGGTTCCCAAGCTCCTCGAAGAGATGAGATCTCTAAAAAAGAAGCTGGAGAAGCTTACCGAGGAGTGAAACACTTAACCCCAGTTAATCACCTCAACTCCCCTCCTTCACTACTATGAAAAGTCGTCTCATCTCCAAGCTGCTCGGCCTCGTTATCTTGGCTGGAGCCGTTGCCCCTCTCTCAGCCGAGCCGCTCAAAATCGCAATGATCGATATGAAGCAGGCTCTTACCCAGTTTCACGAAACTGTTGCTGCGGATGCTGAGGAAAGCGTCGAGCGTGCGGATATTCAGGAAGATAATTTCGAGCGCATCGCTGCTATCAAGGCCATGGAAGAGGAAATGCGGAATCTTCGCGGCCAGTTCCAAGACACGACGATGTCTCCTGAGAAAAAGAAAGCGATCGCCCAAGCCTTCGGCGAGCGTGAGCAGACTCTTGTTGCCCTTAAGCGGGAGCGTGAAGAATTCATCCAGCGCAAAAGCCGAGGGCTCAATCAGAAGATGGTCACCAAACTCCAGCGCATCCGCGAGATCGTTGGTAAGCAGGTTCAAGATCACGCCGCTGCCATCAATGTAGACTACGTCTTCGATAGCTCCGGCCTCACCACCGCCCAAGTTCCTTTCGTCCTTTATGTGCGCAACAAAGTTGACATCACCGAAGATGTTCTCAAGCTCCTCAACAAAGACGCTCCAGCTCCCGCTCCTGCAGCTGTCCCTGAGGCAGCCCCTGCCGAGTAACCCTACCAACCATCCCAACTCATTCAATTTTAGATGAAAATTCCACACTTTCTCTTCGCTCTCGCCGCCTCGCTTTTCCTCGCCAGCCCTTCTGTGGCTCAGGATGAGGATAAGATAGGAACCGTCGATATGTCCCGTCTTGTGGCGGATTACCACATAAGTAAATCCACCCGCGACAGCTTCAGCGCTTACCAGGAGACCATCAAAGGTCAAGATGGCGTGCGAATCGAAAAAATCAAAGAATCCGCTGAAATGGCCAAAAAGCTTCAGCAGGATGCCGATGACCCCTCGCTCAGCGCGGAAAAGCGCGACTCTCTTTTCAAGGAGGCTTCTGCTCGCCGTGACGAAGCCAAGCGCCTTCAGGAAGATCGCGTCTCTTGGCTCAAGCGCAAGCAGGCTCAGCTTAATGAAGAAGCTGCCAAAAAGTTCGGCGATATCCGCAAGGAACTCATGACGATCGTGCAGGCTGTCGGCACCGAAGAGGGCTACGACTACATTTTTGACCGTTCCGGAGGTTCCGGCGCAGGGGTGAATGTTCTGGTTTACACTAAGGACGCCACCGATCTCACTGGACTCCTCCTCGAGCGCATCAATAAGGATGCCCCGAAGGAAGAAGAGGAGAAGTAAGTCATCGCTTTTCTAAAATGGCCACTGCCCGTTTTTGCCCGTCTTACCACAGGCTGACACGGGCAGTTTTGTTTTGCGCGGTTCTTGTTTCGGCTGAGTCTCTCGTCGCAATCCCAAATGCGGTCGCGAGCGCCGTTAATCAAAACGATAGTCCTCTCAATGGCGAAGAACTCTCCGGTCCACTTCTCGCCAGCGCGCTGTGGGATGGCGAAAAAAAACTCCCCGGAATCTGGCAGGCCGAAGCCTCCGTCACGGGCACTCGCTCAGGCTACCTCCTCGCTCGACCAAAAGTCTTAGGGCTCGATGCTCTCCTCGTGCGCTCGCTTCATCGCGATGATCGCCTTGAGGAAATTCAGGTCACCTTTTCCGATGCGGGTTCCTTTTTTGGCTACTTCAATCCTCGGACCCCTGCTGGCCTGAGTCGTCGTGAACAGATCGACTGGCTCCGCGCGCTGCTTGTAGAACGAGAAGCGGAGTTCAAGGAAACATTCGAGAAAACTCACGAGAGTCTCACTGCACAGCTTGAGGAAGTCAGCAAGCGTCCCAAGGGGGTTTCTCGTGGTCGCTCTCGTAGCCTGCGTGCAGAAATGACGGAGTATCGTCAGGGCGATCTCGCCATCCGGGTCATCGCCGCGCCTTTCCGTCTCATCCGACTCAGCATCTCACGCGCGGGAAAAGCACCGCGCTCTTGGCTCGATCCTGCGCAGGAAAACCTCTCCGAGCGCGAACGGCTTGATCAGCTGAAGAAAAAGGTGATCAAGAATGACCGTGGCGATCTCTCGCTCGGTGACATCCCGATCGTCCCGCAGGGCTACCGGCCCTACTGCGGACTCAATACTCTGACCATGGTCGGCCGCTACCTTGGCCTCCATCTGGATGAAGACTGGCTCGCCGTTGCGGGGAAGTTTCAGAATACCGGATCAGCCGCCGGTTCGCAGATGCTAGGCCTCTATCAAGCCGTCGCAAAGGAAGCAGGTTTCGCGATGAGTCGCTCCTCATCCTACGAGCATTCAGATGTCCGTCGTTCGCTTCAGGCCGGAATGCCAGTGATCGTTTGGCGGCGCTGGAGTCGTGAGCGAGATCGTGAGCACCAGCGCGTCTCGGCCGAGCTTGAGCGTGGAAATGAAGCCGCTTTTTCTCCGTCCGCATATCCCGATGAAAAGGCACCGCTTCACGCCTCGGTCGTGATTGGCTTCAATGATGAGCGCAAAGAAGTGATCTTCCTCGAGAGCTGGGCTGGCCAGTCGCGCGCGCGTCGCATGCCGGTCAGCGAGCTCAGTGCGACCGCTTACCTTACCTTCTCCTTCCGCCCGTGAAACGAGTCACCCACGTCGCTCACGATCTCATCCGTAGCGTCGTGAAGCCTGGCGATGTCGTGATAGATGCCACCGCAGGAAATGGCCACGACACTCTCTTTCTAACGAGTGTCGTAGGGGAGGAGGGGCGCGTCCACGCCTTCGATGTCCAGTATGAGGCGCTTCTCTCTACTCGCGAACGACTCGCCGTCCAAAATGCGACTGGGCCAGTGAGCTACCACCTCGCAAGCCATGCCCGACTTGCTCGACATGTTTCCTCGGCCAGCGCCGTCATGTTTAATCTCGGTTATCTTCCCGGCACCGATCAGGTCACCATCACTCAGACCGATTCTACCGTCGAAGCGCTTCAGCAAGCTGCCGAAGTGCTCACTCCCGGCGGTATCATCACCTGCATTTGCTACCCCGGACATCCGGGCGGATTGGAAGAAGCGGAAGCGGTGCTTGATTGGGCTCGCATCCATGCCGAGTTTTCAAAGGTCACCTTACCCGACGAAAAAGACCGCCTCGAAGGGCGGCCTTTTTTAGTGAGCTTTGAGAATCGACCCGCTGATTAGCGAGCGAGTTCGCCTTCGCCGAAGAAGCGCTTCAGCTCCTCAGCGGCGGTCTCAGGGCCATCGGAAGCGTGGCAGACGTTGCGCATTTTTGAGTCGCCTGACTTATCGCCGAAGTCTCCGCGGATCGTGCCAGCAGCTGCTTCTGTCGAGTCAGTGGGTCCGAGGAGGTCACGGACGCGGGCGATGACATTGTCACCAGCAAGCGCGAGCGCCACCACAGGAGATTCCTGCATGAAGCCACGCACGGAAGGGAAGAAGGGCATCTCAGCGATGTGCGCGTAGTGCTCGGCGAGGATCTCGTCGGAGAGGGGCATCATTTTCATTCCGCGAATGGTGAAGCCTTCAGCTTCGAAGCGCGCAAGAACGGTGCCGACATTGCCCTTGGCAACTGCGTCGGGCTTGAAAAGAATGAGGGAAGTTTCGTTAGCCATGGCGGGGACCTAAGCGAACAAGCCCGTTGCTGTCAACTCCCTCGCACCTAAATCCTTAGAGTCCTAGACGCACTTTCAAGAGCCCATTCTCCACGGAAACATCCTTCAAAAGATAAGCTGCGGCTTGCTCTTTCACGTCTTCATCCTTCAAGCGATAGACCGCCTGGTCGTTCATGAATTGCTTAACCAGCAGGGACGCTGCCAGCACGACGCGATCACGATACTTCTCGGGGATTTTTTCCGTGTCGAAATCTTCGATCGTTGTATTGACCAGCCGCAGTGATTGGTCCTCTTGTTCATAGCGCAGCGCACAGCTGAGTGTCGCGCTCGCTTGGTATTGCTGGATGATGGCATCGATCTCCGCCACGAGCGTGCAGCGGACCCGATCTGTGTTCGGGATAAATTTAATTTGCGGTAGCTTGATCTCCACGGGAATGATTCCCTCGATCGTCGTCTTTTTGGGAAACTCTTTCGCGAGGCGCTCCTCGATCTCATCCTCTGTAAAAGTGAGCACCACGCCATCGGACGTTTGATAATCCCGCCACATCAGGAATCCGCCGACCAAGCATGCGATCAAAACGATCATCAAAAGACTCTTTAAAAACTTCATTCGCTGATCCTCCCCATAAAACTCAAGCTCACAAGCGTGAACGTAGGATGACGATCTTTGTTGGAGCTTGTCGTCTCTGCCTCATTTAAGCTTTTCGGAAAGGTGGAACCTTGATCTTGGCGTCAATTGATGGCCTCGGTGAGTTAATCTTAAGAACATTGCAATTATGAACACCTTTTTAATTGACAGGTAGTGTTCACCCGCACAGAATTTGCAGAGAACTTAAAGAGAATATTGTCATGAGTGCCACCGCTAGTAAAACTGCCGTTATGTCCGATAAGAAAGAAAAAGGTCCTGCCGCTGCTGCAGTCGATAAAGGAGCTGAAAAGCTTAATGCCGCCCGCAAAAAGAACCTCGACCTCGCAATTACCCAGATCCAGAAAGATTTCGGAGAAGCTGCCATCATGCGCCTCGGCGATGATAAGCGCATGGATATTGATTCCATTCCTACTGGAAACCTTCTCATTGACCGTGCTCTCGGAGTCGGCGGCTTTCCCCGTGGTCGTATTGTTGAGGTCTACGGACCAGAATCTTCCGGTAAGACCACGCTCACCCTCACTGTTATCGCAAAGGCACAAAAGGCCGGCGGTCTTGCTGCCTTCATTGATGTGGAGCACGCGCTCGACCCTCAGTATGCCAAGCGCCTTGGGGTGAACCTTGATGACCTCCTCATTTCCCAGCCGTCTTCCGGTGAGGAAGCGCTCCAGATCGTCGAGACCCTCGTTCGCTCGAATGCCATTGACGTTGTCGTGCTCGACTCTGTCGCTGCGCTCGTCACGAAGCAGGAACTCAGCGGAGAGATCGGTGATTCCACCGTTGGCACCCAAGCACGTCTTATGAGTGCTGCGATGCGGAAGCTCACGAGCTTCATTTCGAAGGCTCGCACCTGCTGTATCTTCACTAACCAGATTCGCGAGAAAATTGGCGTGATGTTCGGTAGCCCAGAGACCACCCCTGGTGGTCGCGCGCTAAAGTTCTTCTCCTCCGTTCGTGTCGACATTCGTCGTATCGGCCAGATCAAGGGAACCGATGGCACCGTCAATGGTAACCGCACGAAAATCAAAATCGTAAAGAACAAAGTGGCTCCGCCATTCCGCGAAGCGGAGTTCGACATCATGTATAACGAGGGAATCTCTTCTGTCGGCTCACTCCTCGATCTAGCGCAGGAATTTGAAATTGTTCAGAAGCGTGGTAGCTGGTTCAGCTACGATGGTGGCCAGCTCGCCCAAGGGCGCGATGGTGCCAAGGAAGCGCTCAAAGCCGACGAGAAGCTCTACTTCGAGATTGAGGAAAAGGTGAAAGAGAAACTTGCCGAGGCAAAAGACTAACAAGACTGAATTGGTTTTCTTCTTGGAACGGTCCGGCGAAAGCTGGGCCGTTTTTTTATTGGAAGGGGGAGGGGCGTCAACCGGGATCAATTGGCCTGCCGGAGTCTTACAAAACAGACGGAGTCTTACAAAACAGAGTTTCCATTCTCATCGCTACGCTATCGATTCTGGATACGATTTGAGTCGTTATGAGTGAAGTGACCAACATTAAGCGAACAGCCAAGACCGCGCGACCCGATGATCTTTCGGGTGTTTATCTTAAGCCTGGTCACAGGAGGGGAACTGGTATCTTTGGAGCAGAGATAAATTCTTTGACGACTCCTTGGTTTGTCAAAGCGATGGGTTACCTCGTGTTGACTCTTGCTCTGACTTTCTCGGTAGGCGTAGGCATTTCCTATATCTCTGGTGTTGGCGGCGGAACATTACCAGTGATCAATGGCTCCATTTTTATCGTCGCTCTCGTGATCTTCGTGATGGGTGAGTTTCTCTCCAGAAGCGAGTTCCCTCAGCGTGGGCTTTCGATGCTGCTACTTTGGGGGACCGTGGGACTGATCTTTTTGATAGAGATGATCGACGCGCTGATGTTTTGTGATTCTGATCTGCCGAAGGGGGACAGAGAGGCTCAAAGAAAAAGACTCCGGACTCAAGAGAGGACGGAGTCTTTAAAATTCTGAAGATTTTTAGAGGAAGATCTTCTTTCCGTCGTTTTCGGAACTCTCGTAAACCGCGCGGATGAGCTCCACTGATTTGCGGGCTTCGGTAGCGTTAGTTGAGGGTTCGCGGCCTTCGGCAATTGCTTGCACCACTTCCTCGAAATTGCGCTGATGCTGGTAAGAGTTGATGGCAGTGGGGTCATTTGCTCCGAGGCCAGCTTCTTGTCCCTTCATGAGGCTGCTTTTGATCTCCGCATCTTCTGGCTTCTCGTCCTTGAAGTCCCAGATCTCGAAAGACTCATCGGCAAGAAAGACGGAGCCTTCAGTTCCCGAAAGCTGAACGCGTGCGGGGTGGCCGTCTTTTGACCAAGTGCAGGTGGAGGCTTCGATGACTCCACGTGCGCCACTTTCAAACTCAAGTATCGCGACACAATGGTCTTCTACTTCGATGCGCTCGTGAGCGAGGCAGACCGTGTTGGCCTGCACCGACTTCACAGGACCGGCGAGATAGAGAAGAGCATCCACAGTGTGGACCGATTGGTTCATGAGAGAACCTCCACCATCGAGAGCCCAAGTGCCACGCCAGCCAGCGGAGTCGTAGTAAGCCTGATCGCGATACCATTTCACGTAAGCGGAAGCAGAAGCGAGAACTCCGAAGCGGCCTTCGTCGGCCGCTTTCTTAAAGGCGTCCATGCCAGGGTGGAAGCGGCGGTTGAGCACGGCAGCGAGCGTCTTGCCATTCGTCTTGGCGGCTTCCATAAGCTGGTCGATCCGTTCAAGCGTGATTTCAAGAGGCTTCTCCACAATCGCGTGCTTCCCAGCATTGAGAGCGGCAAGAGTCGGGTCGAGGTGCGCTCCGCTGGGAGTTCCTACGGTGACGATCTCGAGCTCAGAGTCAGCCAGGAATTCCGCCATGTCCGAAAAAGCCTTCGCGCCGTATTCGTCTGCGAGCTTATCTGCAGCTTCCTGACGGAGGTCGAAGACCGAGTGAAGAGTGCCACCTGTCATTGCAGTGATGGCCTTAGCGTGAAAGTGGCCGATCATGCCGGCGCCGATGATTCCGAATTTCATAATTTTATGGAGTAAGTTGAACTGTGAGGCGCTGATGAGCCAAGTGTTCGAACGTTTTTCTCTATGCCCGCTTTTCCTTAATGAAGAACGACACGGTGCCGACAACGAAGAGGATGACGAGGAACCACATTCCGATCATTCCGATGGGGAGGTCGAAAGCTCTCTTGTGGCTGACTGCGGTGAACGATCCGATGGTGGCCATTGAGGTGGCGAAGATCATGAGGACGTTCCAAATGATTCGTGAGGTGCCTTCTGGGCGCTTGTCTCCAAGAATCTTTTTGGAGTTCATCATCAGGAAGAAGGTGAAGTAAGCGATGGGAAGAAGGGCTCCCCCGATCACGGATGTCGGAACGGCTAGGGCGGCGAGTGAATCACCTTTCCAAAGGAAGGGGAACATGCAGCCCGCGAGACCGGAAACGAGGCATCCCAGGAAGTAAGGTGAGGCGAGGTTGACGGACCCTGATGCTGCTTTCGCGGTGACTCCGCCTCCGAAGAGTTCTTGGAAGGCGAGCCCGTTGATGAGCATGAGAATGATGATGGTGGAGACGGCCATTCCCAGAACGCCGATGCCGAAGATTTTCTGTGCAACGACGTCGCCAGTGAAGGGAGCAAGAGTGACGGCCAAGGACTTGGTGTCGCGTTTCTCCATCATGGCAGCAATCTGTCGGTCGGCCTCAGGAAGGGCAGCGATCGCGGTGTCGGTGAAGATTTTTTTGGCATCATCGTCGCCCTTGAATTCTAAAATCGATTTTTCGATTGAGGGAACGTTCAAAAGGGTCTTTGTTCCCGCTCCTTCCGGTAGTCCTTCGGTGCTGCCATGGAAAGATGAGGCAGCGGCGATGACGACACAGGAGGTGGCAATGAAGAAGGGAACGAAAAGTCCGATGGATAGGTCGGTGATGGAGAGTCCGCGATGCTTGGGTCCCCATTTCTTCTTCAAAAGAGTGTAGGGAAGAAGAAAGGTCATGTTGATTCCAACGGCGGTTCCGAATGCGGTGAAGAGGACGTCTTTTTGCTTCGAAAGGAGAAGGCCTTCCCACCATTCAGGATTCGAGGAGGCTGCAATGAGTGGTTTGTAGGAATCCGCAGGGCTGCTGAGGAGGGAGAAGTTTGGAATGTATCCAGCAAAAATTTCACCCCATGGGAGGGTCGATCCGAGGCTGATGACAACAGCAAAGAAGGAGAGAACGATGATAGCGACCATCACCTTGATGATTCGGTCGAAGAGTTTGGCTCCGCCACCTTCTGACTGGTAGAGATAATTGACGTAGAGACCGATGGCAAAAAAGACGGCGATGATGAGCCATTGATTGATGCTATCGGAGAAGAGGTTCTGTTGAATGGCGGCCGTTCCAAGGGCGAACTGCGGCATGGTCCAAACGATGTTGGCCATGATGGTCGCGATGACCCAAGACCAGCCGAGGAGTGGGTGGAGGTGCTGGTTGATGAGCTGTAATGGGCGCTGCTGAGTCGAGAGAACCACGTAGGCGATCGCTGAAAGCATGATGATACCGCAGATCATTGCCAGTGGTTGGACCCAGAGGAAACCGTAGCCTGAAAGAACACCAAGGTAGAGTGCTCCTGCGAGCGATCCGCCACCGAGGGTGATGGCGCCTTGAAGCCAGCCGGGGCCGGATATTCTGGCGTAGGCGAAAAATTTAGTGATTCCGCCTTTATTGGCGACGGATTCGATGACGTCGAGTTCGCGTTGAGATTGATCGCTCATGTTTGGTAACTGTTAGGAAGGGGACGGCAGAGGGGAAGGAAAAAGAGACCGGTCTTAGCGATAGATTTCGCGGAGGTAGTCGATCGACTGCTGGGCGATTTCCTCGGGAGAGGGTTCGTATTTGAAAACTTCGACCGAGACCCAGCCTTCGTAGGCGATCTCGCGAAGGGCTTTTGCAGCGGGCTGGTGATCGATTTCGCCCATGCCGGGGCCTAGGAGGTTCGGGTCGTTGGCGTGGTAGTGGGCGAGAAAGGGGGCGGACTCGGTGATGATCTCAGCCATCGGGAGGCTCTCGTAGGACATCGCTTTGACGTCGAGATGGAGACGGCAGTTTGGATGGTTGATCTTTTCGAGGAGGTCAATGGTCTCGCTTGCGGAGGTGAGGAAGTTGGTTTCGACCGCTCCGAGAGGCTCCATCGCGATGGTGACGCCGAGACCGGCGCAGTGTTCGGCGGCGGCGCGGAGGAGGTCGGCAGCTCGTTCGGAAGCATAGCTGTGATTCCAGTCGTCTTCGAGAGACCGCTGTTGCGGAGAGCCCCAGACCATCACTTTTCCGCCAAGGGCGTGGCAGAGATCGGCGAGGCGGCGAGAGTAGTCGAGAGTGGCTGAGCGGATACTTTGATCGGGGTGGGTGAGGTGGAAGCCTTCGGTCTTAGCGAGAAGCCAGTGAAGGCCGACAGGCTCTAGGCCGTGATCCGCCATTTTGGTAGTGAGTTCCTTGATCTTTTCTTTAGAAAGGGAGTCAGGCTGAGAGGAGAGTGTAAATGGGGCGATTTCAAGCCCGGTGTAGCCAATGTCTGAGGCGGTGCGGCATTGCTCGGCGAAGGAGCGGTCGGCGAAGGTTTCATTGCAGATTGCGAATTTCACGAGGGGGACCTTTTTAGAAATTTTACGATCTTTGACCAGTCGGGATTGCGGGATGGAGAAAGAGAAGGCAGAGTGCCTGCCTTGGCCGAGAACGAACTAACTCCCGAAGCTCCCGAAATTCCGGGAATTTTTAAAGACCTCCAGGTGCTCACGAAGATGCGCCTGAATATCTTCGTGCTTGTGACGACGCTCTTTGGCTTCGTTCTCGCAGCGCAGGGGCATGGAGGGATGGGTGATAAATGGTGGCTCCTTTTTCACACGATCCTAGGAACAGCGGCGGCGGCTTTTGGCTCGGCGGCCTTTAATCAGCTGATGGAGATCGAGGATGACGCGCAGATGAAGCGGACAGCGGATCGGCCGCTGCCCTCGCGCCGGATGCCGGTGATGCGTGGCTTCGCGATCGCTTGGGGACTTTCGGCTTTCGGTTGTATCCACCTCGCGGCGAAGGTGAATCACGCGGCTGCGGTGCTCGCGGCTGCGACGATTGCGATTTATGTCTTCATCTACACGCCGATGAAGAAGTGGCACTCCACGAACACGCTTGTGGGAGCAATTCCCGGTGCAATTCCTCCGATGATTGGCTGGGTGGCTGCCGGTGGGGGATGGCTCGATGCGGGTGGATGGTTTCTTTTTGCGCTCCTTTTCTTCTGGCAGCTCCCTCATTTCGTGGCGATCAGCTGGCTGTGTCGCGAGGAATACGAGGACGCAGGTTACCAGATGTGGTCAAATGGCGATGTCAGTGGGAAGAAGACCGCGAAGCTCTACAATTTTTTCTCTCTCGCGATGATCGCACTGGGGATCTTGGGGAGTATTTTGAGCCTCTATCACCACTGGGTGGGGATTCTTCACGGAGTGCTAGTGCTGGTGATGATGCTTCCGACTCTCAAATATGGCGAGGAGGCGGATCGCTCGAAGATGCGCAAGGCCTTCTTTGGGACTCTGCTTTACCTACCGATTGTCCTTCTCGGTCTTGCCTTTACGTGGAGCTAAGCTAGCTTCCGCCAAATGGACGTCAGCCAGCTAGAACCCGCCGATCGTGACCCGGTCAAGCTTCGCAATACCGCGCTTATTCTAGTCGGCGTGATGATTGTTGGTGCCGTGACAATTCTCTGGGCCTATTCCTCTTTCGGAAAGCGCACTGCCCAGAGCGACCGCCCGAGCATGGAGGCCAAGATCACTGATGACTGCCGCATGATCACCGCCGATGGCGAAGAGCGCGATATTCAGGATCTTAAGGGAAAAGTTACTCTTTCACTCATTACCACCATCGAGGAAGGCTCTTCCGAGGATGTTATCGCGCCACTTCGAAAAGTTTATCAATCGTTTCCCGAGGGTGCCGAAAAACCGAATCTCCTCGTTTTCGTTCTCGATGGCTCGGAGGAATCACCTGAGAAAATGGCTGGAGTTCTCAGTGAGTTCGATTCGGTAACCGATGTCTGGCGCGTTGCTGCCGGTGAAGATGGTAAGGTTTCGGTGCGCGCTTTTTTGAAGAACCGGATGCGCTTTGGAGTCTATCCAAATAAAAGTGACGATGAGTGGAGCTATGACTCGAAGCTCGTCCTCCTCGACCAATTTCTTCACTTGCGGGGCATTCCTGGATCAAACAAAGGCTGGGTTTTTGAAGTGGTTACCGGCATGGAAGAAAAATTTGCCGCAGCTGAGAAAGTGCATCCTAATAAGGAACTCATACCACCATACATGACAACCGAGCGGCTTACAAAACTTCTGATCGAATCGATCAACTACCTCTACGCCAACCCTCAAGAGAAAGGCCAAAAATGACTGAGAAAAAACAAATCGTCCTTATTTATAGCGTCGTCGCCGTTGTCTGCTCCCTCATCATCGGGATGTCGGTCTGGCTCGCGACGCTGAAGAAAACGAATGAAGAACTTCGCCCCTATGCTGAGGATGTGGGGAAAGTAGAAGTTACTGAAATTATGAGTCTCGAGCGCGATCTCGATCTCGTGAAGCAGGACGGCGAAGCGGTGAAGATTTCAGATCTTAAGGACAAGGTATGGATCGCCACGCAGTTTTTTGCGATCTGCCCGATGTGTGCTGAGCGTAATGGCACGCGTCTTCTCCAAGTTTACGATCAGTTCAAAGATAATCCAAATTTCAAGGTCGTCTGCTTCTCGGTTGACCCCGAGTCCGACACCGATGAGCACCTCATGAGTCTCGAAACAGGTCTTGGAGTTGATGGTGACAAATGGTGGTTCGTCAAAACCGATCCTAAAAAACTTAGGGACTACATGCGCTTTGAGATGCTCTTTGGGAGTGTCACCGAGCGCACCGATCCTCGTGAAATTGATGAGAAAGGAAAGTGGGCGCACGACATGGGAATCCAAGTCTACCGTGGAGATACTTTGCTTAAGAAATGGCATGAAGGACTCCCGCCGGAGCAGTTGACGGCCCTCGTGGCAAAGGCCCTTGAAGGACTTAGTGAAGAAGGCGATGAGTGAACAAGAAGACTATCTCAATCGGCCGATTCTGACTGATCGCGCGCGGATCCTGCGCCGCACAGTCTGGATTGTGAGTGTCCTCGTTCTCGTGCTCGTGGCGATGATGCGTTCGCCTTATAAAATACCTCTTCCTGACGGGGTCGAATTTTCGATGCTTCCGAAGGTCCATGCGGGATTGAATTCTCTTGTCGCCGCCTGTCTTTTAGGTGCGCTCTTCGCCATCGGTCGGAAGAAGATCACACTTCACAAGCGCTTAATGACAGCCGCGCTTGTTCTCTCAGGGCTCTTTCTTATTAGCTACGTAGCTTACCACTTCACCACCGTGGAGACACGCTACGGTGATGTGAATGCCGATGGGACCGTGAGCGATGCAGAAAAGGTGGAGGCTGGAATCAAAAGAACCATCTACCTTTGGCTGCTCCTCGTTCACATCATCGCCGCAGCCGTGAGCTTCCCGCTCATTCTGATGACCTTCGTCCATGCTTGGACGAATGACTTCGTGAAACACAGAAAGCTCGCGCGAAAAGTGTTCCCTCTCTGGCTCTTCGTCGCCGTCACCGGCCCGATCTGCTACTTTATGCTGAAGCCTTACTATGTATTGCCTGAGCGGCAGACTGAGCTTATTGAACAGCCATGAAAGTCCTGAGCCATTCTGATTCCGGCTACGAGCGCTTCGTCAAGAAGCTCAATCGCCGCGCCATCCCCACTGATGATGTGCGGGAGTCGGTGAGTGCGATCATCGCCGATGTGGCAAAGCGTGGCGACGCAGCGCTCGTCGACTTTGCGAAGAAGTTTGATGGTGCCACGCTCAAGAAGTCCCAGCTCCGCGTCAGTGATGCCGAGCTCGCTGCTGCTCGGGCGCAGGTGAGTCCCGCGACGAAAGCCGCGGTGGCGGCTTCGCGAAAAAATATCCACGCCTTTGCCAAGCGCTCTCTGCGTAAGGATTGGTCGTATAAAAATGCCGAAGGAGCAGAAGTCGGCGAGCGCTTTGTGCCCTTCGATCGTGTCGGGATTTACGTTCCAGGAGGGAAGGCGCCACTCGTCTCCACCGCGCTCATGACAGGTGCTTTCGCGCAAGCTGCGGGAGTTCCCGAGATCGTCGCAGCGACTCCTCCAGGAGCAGATGGATCAGTCAACCCTGATCTCCTCTACGCACTTAGCGAAGCAGGTGTGACTGAGATTTACAAAATGGGGGGCGCTCACGGCATCGCCGCTCTTTCACTCGGCACGAAGACGATCGGACCTGTTAATAAAGTCTTTGGGCCAGGAAATAAATTTGTCGTGGAGGCCAAGCGACAGATGGTCGGCGCGGTTTCTATCGATCTTCTTCCTGGGCCATCTGAAGTTCTCATCGCGGCGGACGCGACTGCCAATCCTCGCTTTTTAGCAGCCGATCTTCTCGCGCAAGCTGAGCACGGACCTGACAGCGTGGTGGGCTTTGTCACCACCTCGAAAAGGCTTCTCGCTGACACTCAGGCGGAAGTCGCCAAGCAACTTGCCGACCTCCCGCGTAAGGACATCGCGAAAGCAGCCTTCAAGAAAGCCGGCTTCATGCTTCTCGTGAAGTCGATGAAGGAAGCGATTGCGATTGTGAATGATTGGGCTCCCGAGCACCTCGTTCTTGTCGCGAAAGACGAAGACAAGTGGCTCGACCAAGTCCGCACGGCCGGGGCTATCTACGTGGGGAACTACTCCGCTGTCGCGGTAGGGGATTTCCTCGCGGGACCGAGCCACACTCTTCCTACCGAGGGCAGTGGGCGCAGCTTTTCCGGTCTCCGCGCCGATCAATTTCAGCGCCGCGCCAGCGTGGTGCGGATGGACCAAAAGGCGTTGCGCAAATCGCAAAAACACGTCGAGCACTTTGCTGCCATGGAAGGGCTCTTTGGCCACGGGAATTCCGTGACGCTGCGCGCAGAAGACTAATCCCCGAGAGGCTCATCCCTGCGAATGCGTTTGTCAAAAAGACAGGTGCTCGTAAATCCCGCTTCTTTCAGCAGCGCGATTCCTTTGTCGAAATCCCGTGCCACTTCTCCCGGGGCATGAGCATCTGACGAGAGCGTGATGGGAATCTTTGCTGACGCAGCTAGCTTGAGAAATTCAGAAGAAGGATATTGCTCTGCGCAGGGCTTATGGAAGCCCGCGGTATTCAGCTCGATCGCGCCATCGGCATCGACGATCGCTTGGATCGCAGGCTCGTAGAAGCGCTTGAGGTCACCCTTGGGCCGATAGGAGAATTTCTTAATGAGATCGGGATGCCCCAGGAAATCAAAGAGGCCGCTCTCGGCCATTCGGGTATATTCCGCCCAGTAGGCAGTCCATGTTTCATCGACATCCGTCTCCGCCCAGCGGCCGAGCCATTTTGGATTATCGAAATCCCAGCCGCTTAAATAGTGGATAGATCCAATGAGGTAGTCCCAGTCGTGGGCTCGCCCCAGTAGCGCTATCCAGTCTCGGCTGTCGGGTAGCCAATCGCATTCCAGCCCTCGCCGCACCGGGATTTTTCCTGTGGCGTGCTTCTGCGCACGCTCAATCCACTCATAATATTCCGGCAGATCAGTGGTGAGCATGCGCCAGTCATCAAAAGGCTCCGGAGTTTGTGGTGCATGGTCAGAGATGCCGTATTCGCTTACTCCTGCAGCGATCGCGGCATCGATGTATTCTTCGGGTTCTCCCTCTGCGTGGAAGCAAAGAGGGGTGTGGGTGTGATAATCTGCAGGCATGACTCCTTTAGCGCGCTTTGACATTGTCGCTTTGCCCTTCCTTATACTAGCTTCTTCGGTAGGCGCAAAGCCCACATTACATGTCCGATTCCGCGAGCCTATTTTCCGCCCCAAATTCTTTCACTAAGCCGCTCTATGAGCAGCTACAGCGGCACCCTAAGCGGATCGTATTTTCCGATGGTGAAGATCCACGCATTCTCCGGGTTGCGGAGAGAATGGTGGAGATGAATCTCGGAATCCCTATTATTCTAGGAAATCGCGAGCGCATCTTAGCGATGGCTGCTGACCTCGGAGTGAAAATGGACCTCGTGCGCGTCATCCAGCCCGATCGCGCTTCGGATTTTCAGCTTTTCTGCGACCGACTTGAGCGCATCGAGCGCTACCGTGGAATCGAGGGAGTGAATGCTGCGGAGATCGTCTCCAAGCCTGACTACTTCGCCGCCATGATGGTCCAGTATGGGCAAGCCGATGCTTGCCTAAGTGGGAATCAATCAACACCAGCCGGAGTCTTTCGCCCGCTTCTGCACCTGATCGCACCCGACCCCAAGATTCCGCGCGTTTTTGCGGTCTCGGTCCTCGTCTCGGAAACCTTACCGAACTTTGGAAATGGGGGAGTGCTCTTCTTGTCCGATTGTGGGCTCGTCGCAGAACCAACTGTGAGCGAACTTGCTTCCATCGCTAGCGAGACAGGAAAGCTGGCTCGGCACTACCTCGGGCGTCGCACTCGCGTAGCGCTCTTGAGTCACTCGACTTACGGCACCTCTGCCACTGCACCCGCTTTAAAAGTTCAAGCAGCTACCGCTCTCGCCCGCGAGCAAGTCTCAGCGCTCGACTTCGAGATCGATGGTGAGATTCAAGCCGATGTTGCCCTCGATCCCAGCGCTGCTGAGATAAAGCTCCCCGGTGAGGAGCGAAAAAATCCCGCTGATGTGCTCGTCTTTCCCTCACTTGATGCAGCTCATATTTCTCTGAAACTTCTCCAGCATGTTGGGGGAGCTCAGAACTACGGTCAGCTGATCTGTGGGTTGACTCGTCCCGCTGCTCAAGTGCCGCGCACCGCGAGTGAGGAGACTATTCTGGGAACCGCTGCGGCCCTGGGTGTGGAAGCGATTAAGTTTCACGAATTGTATCCCAAAGGCTAATTCGGAAGGTTTTACTCCCTATTTTAATGCACTTCTTTGCAAAAAGATAAATGAAGGCATAAAAAAACCCGAATGAGAACATTCAGGGTCTTCGAAATAAAATAAGGTGTGAGTCTTAACTTAGAGTTTTTTCCGGAGAGCATCATACTCTTTACGGAGTTTGTTGAGCTCTGTTTCGCGCTCGGAAATTTGGTCGAGAAGGTCAGCGAGTTGACGAAGAACACCGGAGTGATTTGGTGCAACACGGCTGCCACCGCCTAAACTCATTGCTGCTCCACCTTGGCGGACCCAGTTGTGAATGGTGAGCTGGGTGATCTCAAATTTCTTGCTCGCATTGGCGACTCCGCCACGCCCATGGATGACATTGTAGTCGTTTACCCAGTTAAGGACTTCTGCCTTTTCTGCAGCAGTGTAGCGCTTGCCTTTCTTGTTAGCCATCGCGAGAAATTATGTCTTTTTGTGGGGCTCGCAAGGAGGAATATAGCAACTTTTTCAGAAAATTACCAACTATATTAGAATATCTAATGATTCCTTAAGGAGATATATGGACGATTTTGCTTCTGCTTTTACTCGCTCTCTCGGTGTGTATCCAAGGTATCCTAAAAACTGATTAACAAATGGTTGAGTCTCAAGATCACTCACGCCATCTCCGATCATCACGATTTGGTCAGGATGTGATTCTTCCTTAATTAGCTGGATGATTTCGGGCTTTCCGCCATTTCGAGTTGTCGGATAATTTTCGTCAAATCCAGAAAAATTTCCCTCTTCAGTAAAAAGGAGGGGGACGGCTTCAATCCGCTGAATCCCTAGTTCTTTAGCGAGAGGATCGATGCAGGGAGTGAAGCCACCGGAAATAATGATGCACTCCCAGCCCTTGCTCTGAAGAGTGCGGATGGTCTCCTTTGCTGTGGGTTCAATGTGATCCAGATACATTTGCCCGACATCGGCACACTGCTGACGAGTTGGCTGGATCAGGTCGAGCCGCTTGGCGAAGACTTCCTCAATCGCGATCTCGCCATTCATGGCCTGAGTGGTGAGTTCTTCCACTTGGCGGAAGATGTCTTCTCCAGCGAGGCGAGCGAGTTCATCGACTCCCTCGATAGCGGAAAGAGTGGAGTCGCAATCAAAGGCGATGATTTTTTTCATAGGGAAATAGTAACGTGGGTGAAGAGAGGGGTGAGATCGAAAAGGGTGAGCATGTCTTCATTGCGGAGACGAATGCATCCGTGCGATGCAGGGGTGCCGATGAGTTCCTCGGAGTGGGTGCCGTGGAAGTAAATGTAGCGGCGATAGGTATTTGCATTTTGATCTTGAAGTCCTTCGAGCCAGAAGACCCTGGTGAGGATGCCGTCTCTGCATTCTTCGCCTTGCCAAACCGAGCGGGGGAGACGTCCGGTGAATCTCGTATTCAGAGGAGCGCCGTCGCCGATTTTTTCACGGACGATGAAGTTGCCGGTGGGGGTTTGGTAGGAACCTTCACTAAAGCCGATTCCATTGAGCGCGCTGGAAATGGGAGCTTGGAATAAAAGAGACGCACCTTGATAGAGCGTCATTCGTTGATTTGGAATCGAGACCTCGATTCGGAAATCAACTTCAGGCCATTTGCGGCTCTCGGGGGCGGGCGTCATCGGAGTCGGGTGGGGTCTGCTTGCGGTTGGGCTGCTGAGGGCTCATCCCAAGCTTGTCGATGAGGGCGAGGTCTTTCTCCACGGCAGGATTCTTTGCGGTGAGGAGTTTATCGCCATAGAAGATGGAGTTCGCTCCAGCGAAGAAGCAGAGCGTCTGGCCTTCTTCAGTGAGATTCGTGCGGCCTGCCGAGAGGCGGACCTTGGCTTTCGGCATCGAGATGCGAGCGATGGCGATGATGCGGACGAGCTCGAAGACATCGACGCCTTTGTTTTCTGCCATCGGCGTGCCGGGCATTGGCATGAGCGAGTTGATGGGGACCGACTCGGGCTGAGGGTTAAATTCAGAGACAACCTCCAGCATGCGGAGACGATCAGCGGTGTCTTCTCCAAGTCCTAAGATGCCACCGCAGCAGACCGCCATGCCTGCGTCCTGCACATTACGAATGGTGTTGAGTCGATCTTGAAAGGTGTGGGTCGTGACGACGTTTGGATAATATTCCGGTGAGGTGTCCACGTTATGATTGTAAGCGGTGACGCCCGCTTCCTTGAGCGCCTTGGCCTCTTCCGGGCCTACTTCGCCGAGGGTGACGCAAACTTCCATGCCGAGTTCCGAGACGTCATTGATGATGTCGAGAACTTGGTCGAAGCGCTTTGTTCCTGAGCGCACTCCACGCCAAGCAGCTCCCATGCAGAAGCGGGTCGAGCCGCTATCGCGAGCAGCTTCTGCACGCTTCATGATGTCGCACTTTTCCATGAGTCGCTCGGCATCCACGCCACTTTTATAACGGGCAGATTGGGCGCAGTAGGAGCAATCTTCAGAACAACCGCCGGTCTTGATGGAGAGGAGGGTGCAGAGTTGGACTTCGGCAGCAGGCCAATTTTCCTCATGCACCGAGCGGGCGCGCTGGATGAGTTCGAAAAGAGGGAGCTGATAGAGGGTTTCGAGGTCGGAGTAGATCATCGTTTTAGAAAAAGAAAAATTAGTGAATCCAAGAACCGGAGACGCTGGGAAGGCGGCCGAATGAGAGCGCGGTGTAGTCAGTCTTGCCACGCGCGCCGATCAGAGTGGTGCCGAGTTTAGCCTTCCAGACTCGGCTCATGCTTTCGCCCGTGTGGCAGCCGTAGCTTTGGCAGGTGGCGTATTTATTGAAAGCGCCGCGACGAATCTTGCCGAGGTCATTCTCGTGGATCCAAGCTTGGCTGACTGCCATGACATCGCTGCCGTAATCGAGAAGGAAACAGTGTTTATTCGAGTGTCCGAAGAAGTCGAAATTAATGATGTCCTTCTGCCGGTTGATCGCGGCGATGGCTTGAGGGCCCGAGCTAATCCAGATTAGCTTGGCATTGCGCTTGGTGGCCTGTTCTTGAATCCAGGTCGTGTAGGGTTTGTTATCTTCCTTCCCGCGCAGGACGTAACCGGGGCGGTAGACGATCCAAGTGACCGAGGCATTTTTTCCGTATGCGCGGCGGAGCTCGTCCATGCGCATGGTGGAGGCACGCACAAAGTTGGCCCACCAGCGGTCATGGCGATCTTTCTCTACGCGAAGATCTTCCCACTTCCGTAAAGCAGGTCCGCCACAGAGAATGACGTGCTCTTTAGCACTCGCAGGAGTGACAAAAGCAAGCAGGAGGAGAATGACCCAAGTCTTCATGTGTGGAAAGATGACGCGAAGCGGGCGGTCGATCAAGAACGGACCGCTGCGATGAATGTATCGAGCGCTTCTTTTAAGCGTGAGGTTTGAGTGCCAAAGTTCATCCTAACGCAGCCACGATGTCCAAAAGCGGCGCCGTCGGAGAGGAAGAGTCCGGCTTCTTCGGCCTTCTTCATCGGGCTTTCGATTCCCGCCGGGCGGCAATCGATCCATGCGAGGTAGGTCGCTTCGATCTCAGGAATGGCGACTCCCGGTAGCTCGCGGCGGAGTGTTTTAGTAAGTAGATCACGGTTGTTTCGGAGGTAGCTGATGAGCTCTTTCCGCCACGGTTCGCCATCGCGGTAAGCGGCTTCCGCGGCATAATAAGCTAGGCAGTTGATCTCGGCGAGGGTGTGGCCCTTCACCAAGTTAAAGCGGGCTCGAAGTTTCTCATCTGGGATGACTGCGAAGGCGTAGCCAAGGCCAGCGATGTTATAAGTCTTACTGGGTGCGAGCAGCGTGATGCAGTGCTCGCGGAGGCCCTCGGGTAGATTGAGTGCAGAAAAATGAGGCGTCTTTTCTTCATCGAAGATGAGATCACAGTGAATCTCATCTGAGAGAAGAATGATGTCGTGACGTCTACAAAACTCAGCAAGCTGAGTGATTTCTTCAGCGGAAAAGACACGGCCCAAGGGATTTGCGGGATTGCTGAGCATGAAGATCTTGGTCTTCGGGGTCACCGCTTTCTCCATCGCATCCCAGTCGAAAGACCATCGGCCATTATCAAGAACATGGTCCACACTCTGAAGTTCCATCTGAGCATCACGATGAGTCCCAAGGAAAGGAGGATAGACCGGAGTGCAGGTCATCGCCGCATCTCCGGGCTCACCAAAGGCTCTGGCTCCCAGCGAAAGAGCGGGCACTAATCCACCGAGATGGACGATTTCTTCCTCGGCAACTTTGGCGCCGATTCTACGATCAAGGTAGGAAATTAGGGTTTCGATGAGCGATGTGTGGGGGAGGGCGTAGCCGAAGACGCCGTGGTCCACGCGCTCACGGAGGGCTTCGATCACCTCGGGAGGTGAAGTGAAATCCATATCAGCGACCCAGAGCGGATTGAGATCGGAACGGCGGTCCCATTTCAAAGATCCGGTGCCACGACGTGCAATTTCCTCATCAAAACTAGCCATCCCTTTCGTTAAGCTGAAAGATGGGGAATTGCAACTGAGACGGTTCCCTTTAAATTTGGGCCAAGGAATGAAATGGATGCTCTAACAGGAATCAATTGTGAATAGCTTGTTAGATTATGGCCTTGAAATATTTAAGGTTTCCGTAGTAACCTCCCGCATGCGCTGTGTTTCTCGTCAAATGGAATTTGGCTTTGAGTCTTCGAGAGCCGAAGATCTCACTTGTTCTGCTCCTGGAATCACAGAGGCTTGCGCAAGGTTTATGGGCATTGACGAAGATCTCACTGCGGTCTGCACCCGCCTTTGTCTCATGCTGGGGCTCCCCGAGTTAGCAGGACGTGTGGGTGTTGAGTGGAATCCCCGCATGCGCTCTACTGCGGGTCGCGCAACTTGGCCTGTCTGCTTGATCGAGCTGAACACCCGACTCCCTGAAATCTCTGCGGAAGAAGTGCGCCGCACCCTGATGCACGAACTCGCCCATTTGGTGACTTATGATCGTCTCGGTCACGGGAACTGCGCTCCTCATGGTGAGGAATGGCAGCAAGCGTGCTCCGATCTGGGAATTCCTGGTGAAAAGGCGACTCATCGTCTTCCGCTTCCCAGCCGCACGATCAAGCGTCAGTGGAAGTATCTCTGCAAATCATGTGGCACTGCCATTGAGCGGGTCCGCCGTTTCGAGAGCCACGTAGCCTGCTACAAGTGCTGTAAGGAATCGCAGAGTGGAAGCTATGATGAGCGCTTCCGTCTTGTTGAGATCAGTATCGACTAGTTTTCTTTTGCTGAGCGCAGAACTCGACAATCTTGCGTATAGAATGCGAGATCAGCTACGTAAAGTAGGCCGCATGCGACGTTTTGGAATTATTTTTCTTTTAGTGATTTCGTGGGCTGGAGCTTCTGAGTTTCAGTTTCGAAATGGGGATCGGGTTGTTCTTCTAGGCAACACCTTTGTGGAGCGAGCTCAGAAATATGGGCACATTGAAACGGCATTGACGCTGGCGGCTGGAGACTCGCAGGTGACTTTTCGAAATCTCGCCTGGAGTGGTGATACCGTCTTTGGAGATGCTCGGAGTTATTTTGGACCGCCGAAAGAGGGATTTGATCGCTTGCGGGCTGACCTCACGCGCATCAAGCCAACAGTGGTTATCGTTTGTTATGGAGCGGTGGCTGCTTTTGAGGGGAAAGAGGGACTTGGTAAATTTACGAGTGGGTATGAAAGGCTACTTGGAATGATCAAGGAGACAGCTGGTCCTCGTGAGGTCGTTTTGGTCTCTCCGCCTCCGGTCGAGACCTTGGCGGCACCGATGCCTGATATGGGGGCTCAAAATAAGCGACTGGAGATTTACCGGGATGCCATTCGGGCGCTTTCTGAGAAGGTGGACGTGAAGTTTGCCGATCTCTACGAAGTGATGGATGGAAGTAGTGAGGGCCTGACGGACAACGGACTTCATTTTACGGAAAAGGGATATGCTGCGGTGGCTCCGAAGTTACTTCAGGCAATGGGCTTGAAAGTGCCCGAGGGTGATGCTGAAAAAATGGCGGCCCTGAGGGCGAAGATCGCGGAAAAGAACGAGAAGTTTTTTCATCAATGGCGACCGTCGAATGAGACTTATCTTAGGTTGTTTAGGAAACACGAGCAGGGTCAGAATGCGAAAGAGCTGGACCAGTTCGATGAGATTATTGCGTCGCGTGAAGTGGAGATTGAGGAATTGAAGAAAGTAGCTTTGGAGGTGTCGAAATGAAGATTGGATTTATTATTTTACTGAGTGGGATCGGAGCGCAGGCTCAGAATGGATTGCGTGATATTCCTGATCCCGATCCTGCCAAGCAGGCGGCGGCATTTAATCTGCCTGAGGGGATGGAGATCAATTTGTTCGCTTCTGATCCCATGATCTCGAAGCCGGTTCAGATGAACTGGGACTCGGAAGGTCGCTTGTGGGTGGTATCGAGTGGGACTTATCCGCACATTGTTCCGGGTGCGGAGGAGAATGATCAGTTGCTGGTGCTGGAGGATACTGATGGCGATGGGGTGGCTGACAAGCGGACGGTGTTTGCGGATGATCTCCACATTCCAACGGCGGTGCTTCCCGCGGATGGGGGAGTCTATGTCGCGAACTCGACTGAGATTCTCTTTTTAAAGGATACCGATGGCGACTTGGTCGCGGACGAGCGTCGCGTGGTGCTCTCGGGTTTTGGAACCGAGGACACGCATCACTTGGTGCATACTTTTCGACAGGGTCCGGGGGGGATGTTGTATTTTTTGCAGTCGATTTATATCCACAGCCACTTGGAGACCCCGCATGGGGTGCGTCGTTTGATGGGCGGTGGAATTTGGCATTATCGACCTGAGACGGGGCGGGCGGAAGTGCTTTCCAAGGGCCTAGTGAATCCTTGGGGCTTGGTCTTTGATGATTATGGGCAATCGTTTGCGACGGATGGTGCGGGCGGCGACGGGATTAACTTTATTTTTCCAAGAGCGGTGGGGGTGACTTCGCCAGGAGCGAAGCGGGTGATTCGTGGATTGAATCCGGGACAACCAAAGTTGTGCGGGCTGGAAATTCTCTCAGGGAGTCATGTGCCGGAGGAAGTACGTGGGGTGATGATTGCGCCTGATTTTCGGGGGCATCGGATCAATGCGTATCGGCTTTCTCCAAAAGGGAGCTCATATGAATCGACTCAGCTGGAGGATTTTCTGAGCTCTTCGCACCGGGCTTTTCGTCCGATCGATGTCAAGATGGGGCCGGATGGGACGGTCTACATCGCGGATTGGTATAACCCGATCATTCAGCATGGGGAGGTGGACTTTCGAGATGAGCGCCGAGACCATGTCCATGGTCGGATTTGGCGGGTGACATTTAAGGATCGTGGTTTGGTTAAGAAGCCGAAGATTAAGGAGGCGAAGACAGAAGAATTACTTGAGCTGTTGAAATCGGAAGAGCGGCCGCAGCGAGATTTTGCGAGGCAGGAACTGAGGCATCGTGGGGTAGATGTGTTGTCAGCCCTGCGGACATGGACGAAGGCGCAGGATGATGAATCGGTCTTACTGGAGGCGCTTTGGACTTTTCAGTCCTTGGATGTGACGGAGGTGGGCTTGATTCGGAAGCTGGTGAAATCCCGGGATCCACGGATTCGGGCGGCGGCGTTGCGGGTGATTTATCATAGGCACGAAGAGATTCCAGAAGTGGATGAATTGATTGCGAAGGCGGTGAGGGATGATAGCGCTCAGGTGCGACTTTGGGCCGTGAGTTGTCTGGCGCAGCGTCCAAGTGCAGAGTCGGTGCCGCTGGCTTTAGAGGTGCTGAATCAGCCGATGGATGAAGCCTTGGATTTCGCGTTGTGGTCGATTGTGCGGGAGCACGAAAAGGAGTGGGTGCCTTTGTATGAGTCAGGGAGACTGACTTTTAATGGGAACTTGAAGCAGCTTGTGTTCGCAATGACGGCCTTGGAGAAACCACTGAGTTTGGCGAGTGTTTTTGAGGGACTTCAGAGCGGATTGCTAAAAGGTGAAAATCGCAGTGAGGCGATCTCGGCGATCGGCAAGGTGGGAACGCCTTCGGATTTGGCACGACTTTTTGAAATGGCAGGAACCGAGGAGGAAGTTCTGGATGCACTGATCGAAGCGAAGAGGAACCGCAAGATGGAGCCAGTTCATGGGAAGGAGAAGATTCTCGGGATCATTTGGGAACCGCATCTGGAGACTTATCAGAAAGCTGCGGTTCTAGCTGGCTTGTGGAAGGCGGAAGGCGCGTTTGAGAAGCTGAAAGAGGTGTTCTCGAATGAGTTGAACACGATCAATTCAAGGAAGGCTGCTGCTCAGGGCTTACGCCATTTCGGAGGAGGAAAAGTGATCGCGTTTTTTGAGGATTCGGTTCTCAAAAATAAGAATACGTCCATTCGCGAGTTGGCGGTCAGCGAGTTGGCTGTCTTGGCACCGGTGCGGGCGGCGAAAGGTGCGGTGATTGTTCTTCAATCTAGCGAGGACTCGGCGAGTCTTGGTATTTTGATTGATATTTTCCTCAAGAATTCGGGAGCGTCGACTGCTTTAGCGAAGGCTCTCGATGGTCAGAGTTTGCCGCGTGCGGTTGCGATTCTTGGAGTGCAGCGAGCAGGGACGAGCGGGAAGCCACCACAAGATTTGATCAAGGCTTTCGAGAAGGCTGGAGATTTGAAGCCAATGGCGCAGCAGCTGAAGCCGGAGGAAATGAAGGCGATGGTTGAGCGAGTTCAGAACGAAGGGGATCCTCATCGTGGAGAGCGAGTTTACCGGAGAGCGGCCCTGCAATGCATGGCTTGCCACGCGATCGGGGTGAGCGGAGGACTGGTGGGTCCAAATTTGGTAAGCATCGGAGGAAGTGCGCCGGTGGATTATCTCGTGAACTCGATGCTCATTCCGAGTGATAAGATCAAAGAGGGATATCACACAACTCTAGTGACTACTAAAGACGGGAACTCATTTACCGGAGGTCTGGTCAGTGAAGGAGATCAGGAAATCACGCTTCGGGATTCGATGGGGAAGATGATCAAGATTCCGACGGTAGATGTGAAATCTAAATTTATAAGTCCGGTCTCGATGATGCCTCCGGGACTGACGGCGTCGTTGCGGGAAGATGAGTTTGTTGACCTTATCCGATTCCTTTCCGAACTTGGAAAAGAAGGGGAGTTTAAGGTAGGCCCCAAGCCGATCATCAGAAATTGGCAGGTCTTGCAGCCGCATGAGCGGACGAGGGATTTGATCGGTCATCTCGGCGAGAAGATCTTCGCAGAGCGCTTCGAGGGATATTCGTGGTCTCCCATGGTGAGCATGGTGAGCGGAGAGTTACCCACGGACGAAATGCCGCAAGTCTTGGGGCGGGGGAGAAATCGCTACGGTGCGGCTCGCTTTGGAATTACGTCCGATGGACCGGTGGTTCTGAAGATCAACGAGACTCGCTTGATGCACCTCTTCGATGGCGAGAAAGAGATCGAGCTGCCGGAAAATGGGCCTGCTTCGATTGAGTTGGCCGCCGGTAAAGCTGCGGACCGATTCACGCTCGTTGTGAACTCGGCCTATCGCCCTGAGCCAATTCTTGTCGAAGAGCAGCGCAAAAAATGACCTCCTTTTTTAGCAGATGAAAATAATTAATCTCCTAGGCCCACTCGGTCTTGTGCTTGTGGTGGTGGCGGCTCGCAATGACGCGGGACCGGCCTTTGAGCGACTGGCGTTGAGTGAGGGTGTCTATACCGAAGGCGCTTCCTTTGGCGATGTAAACGGTGATGGGAAAATAGATCTCCTAGCGGGTCCACTCTGGTGGGAGGGGCCCGATTTTAAAAAGAGTCATCGCTATCGGCCTGGTGAGTCTGTGCCTGCGAAGGGCTACGCGCACAATTCGTTTCAGAGCTGGGTGCGGGACATGGATGGGGATGGAAGAGCTGATGTTTTCCAAGTGGCTCATGACGGAAACTTCCACCTCGATCTCTATCTGCAGCCTGCCGAACCATCAGAGGATTGGCCGCGGCATCGGGTGGTGACGAAGATGGGCAATGAGTCGCCTGAATTGGCTGATTTAAAGGGCGACGGAAACCCGGTGTTGCTGGCGATGCAGGAGGGTAAGATCGGGTATTTCTCACCTGATTGGAGTGAGCCGCAGAAGCCATGGAGATTTCAGCCGATCTCGGAGAAGCGAGCGGATTCAGCCTATTACCATGGCCTCGGTTTCGGCGATCTCAATGGCGATGGACTGATGGACGTTTTGGAAAAAGGGGGCTGGTATGAAGGGCCAAAAGGTCCTCATAGCGGTGAAAATTGGACTTTTCATCCCTACCTCTTCTCGATGAAAGGCGGGGCGCAGATGCTGGTCTACGATGTGGACGGAGACGGCGATAATGACGTGGTGACAAGCCTCGCCGCCCATGCCTGGGGCTTGGCTTGGTTTGAAAACGATGACCTCTCATTTACGAGACACGAGCTCATTCCCGAGGAGAAGAAGCCCGGAGTAGGGGGAGTCGTATTCACGCAAGCTCACGCTTTGGTGACGGGTGATTTCAATGGAGATGGCCTGATCGATTTTGCGACAGGAAAGCGCTATTTTGCGCACAATGGAAATGATCCCGACTCCACTGGATCAGCGGTGCTCTATTGGTATGAACTGGAGCGGAAAGACGGACACGCAGAGTTTGTTCCGCATCTGATCGATTCCGATTCCGGAGCAGGAACGCAGCTTGCTGCGGCTGATGTGAATGGCGATGGGAAGACCGATCTCGGTATTGGAAACAAGAAGGGTGTCTTTGTATTCAAAAGCCGCTGAATTGCGGATGAGAACAGGGTCAAGAGAGAGGCTGCAGTAGCAGTGTTTATTGATGATCCGTCTGAGAAGAGATTCAAACAGACGTGCAGAGAACGAGCAAATCTACGTCAACTAGTTGCGAGGGGCTCACTAGGTTAATCGCGCTGCGAGGAGTTCGCGTTGGAAGACGAGTTCCTTGGGGAGCTGGTCGTAGAGTTTGAGGAAAAGTTCGCCCTGTGAGAGAAGCTCGTCTTTCCATTCCTCGGGGTGGTAGGCCATGACTTTGTCGAAGTCTTCTTCTGTAAAGCCGCCGAGTTCGGTGGTGTCGAAGTCCTTGAAATGGGGAGTCCAGCCGATCGGGGTTTCGTGCCCGGGGGCGGAGCCTTTGCAGCGATTCACGATCCATTCGAGGACGCGCATGTTCTCGCCGAAGCCGGGCCAGAGGAACTTGCCTTCTTCGTCGAGGCGGAACCAGTTAACGTGGAAGATGCGGGGGAGATGTTTGATTTCGTTTCTGATCGTCAGCCAGTGGCTGAAGTAGTCGCCCATGTTGTAGCCGGTAAAGGGCAGCATGGCGAAGGGGTCGCGGCGGACACCTGCCTTAAGGCCGATGGCGGCTGCGGTGACTTCGGATCCCATCGTTGCTCCGACGTATACTCCATGGGACCAGTTGAAGGCCTGATAAATGAGAGGCATCGTGGTGGGGCGGCGTCCTCCAAAAATGATCCCAGAAATTGGAACGCCGTCTGGATTTTGCCACTCTGGATCGATGGTGGGGCACTGTGATGCGGGAGCGGTGAAGCGGGCATTAGGGTGCGCAGCGGGCTTTTCGTTTTCGGGTGTCCAGTCGTTGCCCTGCCAATCGATGAGATGGGCGGGAGCCTCCTTACTCATCCCCTCCCACCAAACGTCTCCATCATCAGTGAGGGCAACATTGGTGAAAATGCAGTTCTCTTTCATTGAATCCATCGCGATGGGATTCGTGTCGTAAGAGGTTCCGGGAGCGACACCGAAGTATCCGGCCTCCGGGTTGATTGCGTGGAGCGTTCCGTCCTCGTGAGGCCAGAGCCAGGCGATATCGTCTCCAATGATTGTCGTTTTCCAGCCAGCCTCGGCATACTTTTTGGGTGGCACGAGCATGGCGAGATTTGTCTTCCCACAGGCGGAAGGAAATGCCGCCGAGACGTAAGTCTTCTCGCCGTCGGGAGATTCGAGACCGAGGATGAGCATGTGCTCGGCCATCCAGTTGTGCTCGCGGGCGATGTTCGAGGCGATGCGGAGAGCGAGGCACTTCTTGCCAAGGAGAGCATTGCCACCGTAACCCGATCCGTAGGACCAGATTTCACGCGACTCGGGAAAGTGGCAGATGTATTTGTCGTCGTTGCACGGCCATGGGATGTCTTCTTGGCCTAGTTCCAGCGGCATACCGGCGGAGTGAACACAGGGGATAAAAAAGGTGTGACCATCGCGTTTGGCCGGAGCCGCGCCACTCTTTTCGTCTTCGAGACGCTTGAGAACGGGAGCGCCCATATTTGTCATGATCTTCATATTGACCACGACGTAGGGTGAGTCGGTAATCTGGACGCCGATCTTGGCGAGAGGTGATTCGATCGGGCCCATACAAAAGGGGATGACATACATCGTCCGTCCTTTCATGGAGCCAGTAAACTTCTCGTGCATCAGCGCAAGCATCTCGGCGGACTCAGCCCAGTTGTTTGTGGGGCCAGCCTCATCACGGCGCTTGGTGCAGATGAAGGTGCGGTCCTCGACTCGAGCGACGTCTCCCGGAGACGAGCGAGCTAGAAAGGAATTGGGGCGAATCTCAGGATTGAGGCGGATAAAGGTGCCGCTTTCCACGAGAAGTTCAGTCATTTCCTGCCATTCCGCATCTGATCCATCGCACCAACGAACGTCGGATGGTTGGCAGAGCGAGGTCATTTTTTCGATCCATTTGGTGAGAGCGGGATGAGTTGTCATGGTTGGTATGAAAGGTCAGATTCTTGCAGACAGGATGTTGACGGAGTCTTGGTTGATTTCTGGAAATTGGCGAACATCGAAATCTCATTCTCAGTTTAAGGAGAATTCGCGGGGTTTCTTCACCCGAGACAATCCCGACTTCAGGAACCGCTGGCACGAATCTAGTCGTATGAGCAACAAGTAGACCAAATTAATCGGCCAAGGGGTCTGCCATCGAAAAGGAAAATTATTTCGGCCGAACAAACGCAGCTGAAGAGAAGAAAAAAGAGCTGCTGAAAAATCGCGATTGCCTCACAGAGCGGGCCTGCTAAGAAAGCGGCGTTGTCGACCTTTCTCGATTCATCGATGGTTCTGGCGACAATTCACCCACTTTTACCGTGTAAAAGCCGCTGTAGCTCAGGGGTAGAGCAATTCACTCGTAATGAATAGGTCGACGGTTCAAATCCGTCCAGCGGCTCCACTGATTTCACTAGGAAGCCTTTGTGCTCTGAGGCGGCAGGCGTCATGACTTCTTGTTGAGCTGGCGCTGCATGTCTTCGAGCGAGATGCCCTTAGTCTCGGGGACCATGACTTTTACCCAGATGAGGTGAAGGACCATCATGAAGGCGAAGAAGCCGAAGATTTGGGTCGCGCTAAAGGCTTCCATCGCAAGGGGGAAGGCGAAGGTCAGGATGGCGGCGAAGACCCAGTGAGTGGCGCAGCCGAGGGACTGACCGAAGCCGCGAGCGGCGGCGGGGAAGATTTCTGAAATGAGGACCCAAATGACAGCGCCTTGTCCGACGGCGTGAGCGGCGATGAAGCCGAGGATACTCAGAAGGACAATGATGCTACCGGCTCCGGTTTCTTCCTTGGCGGTTTTGAGAGAGGTGGCGGCGACTGCCTTGATCGTCTCTTCGGAAATGTTTTCAGGAGTGATCGAGGTGGCATAGCGATCAGGAAGAAGGGAAACGTCTTCGACGATCGCAGCGGCGTTATTTTTAAGGCTGATGGCATCGGCGGCATCCTCGAAGGGTGCTTTGTAGTGATTGAAAGCCCAAGCGCAGATCGAGAGGGAGGCGATGTAGCCGAAGGAGCCGATGTAGAGGAGAGTTCGGCGACCGAGCTTATCGATGAGTCTCAGCCCGACGAGAGTGAAGATGAGATTCACCAAGGTGATGAGGGACGCATTGAAAAGTGACTCGCCGGGATCGAATCCGGTCATGCCCAAAATGCGGGGCGAGAAGCCGAGGATGGCATTGATGCCGGAGAGCTGATTAAAAAAGGCGACGAGGAAGGCGAGCACGAGAGCCAGCTTGAGGGGCTTCCATGCGACCTTGGGGTCGTCGGATTCCGCGTCGGCTGCTTGTTCGATCTCGGCGACCTTGGCCTCGAGGGTGGCGGCGTCGAAGTCGGGATTAATTTGGCCTAGAATCGCTTTTCCCTCTTCGCGGCGGCCGTGGTCGATGAGCCAGCGGGGGCTTTCGGGAAGGGTGAAGCACATGAAGGAGTAGATGAGGGCGGGGACGGCTTCGGTGCCGAGCATCCAGCGCCACGCGGTCTCGCTTTCACCGCCCATGATGCCGAGGATTGCGGCATTAGAAATGGTGGCGATGAGGAGGCCGAAGACGATGTTGAACTGGAACATCCCGGTGAGGCGTCCGCGTCGGTCGGCGGGTGAAATTTCCGAGATGAAGAGCGGCGCAGCGACGGTGGAGATTCCGATGCCGATTCCGCCGATGAGTCGGGAAATCGAGAAGAAGGTGACATTGGGAGCAAAGGCAGAACCGAGAGCGGAGACAAAGTAGAGAATGCCGATCCAGAGGAGGACTTTCTTGCGACCAAACTTATCGGTGAGGATGCCGCCGAAGATAGAACCGATCACGGTGCCCCAAAGTGCGGCGCTCATGGCGAGGCCGTGCTCGAATCCGTTGAGTCCCCAGAGGGCTTGAATTTTTTGCTCAGCGCCGGAGATGACGATGAGGTCGAAACCGAAGATGAACCCAGCGAGAGCGCAGGTGATGGCCCAGAAGAGGAGTTTGGAGTTTTGCGTTGCCATGGTGTGAGTGTGGGTTTGTAGCTTAACGTTGTGAAGAAGATGTTTTGAGTGCCCAACTTTTGATTAAGAAATCGGAGGAACTACACTGGGCAAAGACGGAGATTTTTATTAAAGTTATTATGTCCAGTGGGGCAGTTGGGGCAGTTGTTCCAGTGGGGCAGTTGTTTGGGTAGTTGTTTGGGTAGTTGTTAGTAAACCGTTCAGGATGGGGGACTCCTTGGATTGACGGGAGGTCCAGGATGGCGAGATTAGAGAGATGAAGGTGCGCGGGCCGATAATTATCACTCTGATGTGCACGGGCATTCTCGCGGCGGACGACGAAATCGTTCGCCTGCCTGGAGTGGATGCGAAGGCGGAAGTTGAGGAGATGATTAAGCGGGCCGATGCGACCGATGATGCGGGTTGGGACTCGGAAGTCGCTAGTTCTCGGGCGCAGGTGCGCCTACAGGAGCTTTTGGAAGGTGGGTGGAAAGAGATCGAGGGTCCCAAGTTGGTTTCATTAAAATCGCAGTCGATGAAGGAGATTTATCGTGACGGACAGGTGATGGTGAGTCGGGGCGAGGGTGATGATGTGAAGGTGACTTGGGAGTCGGCCTTTCAATCGCTCGCGCAGAAGGAGCAAAAGTTGAAGCTGAAGACCACCGGGGTAAATCTCACTGGAGAGGGGGAGTTTCAAACGACGATCATTTACCTAGCCAAGGGGAAGGGAACCGACGGAGCAGTCCAGCAGAACGGACGTTGGGAGTTGCAGTGGGAAGAAGGGGATCCGCTGAAGTTGATCGGGGTCAAGGTGCTCACTTTTGAAGAGGTGGCTTTGCTGACAAAAAAGGGGCTTCATTTTGAGGATCGGACGGCTTCGGTGTTCGCTGGCGATGAGGCTTTTGAGAAGCAGTTGATGCGCGGGGTGGGCTTTTGGAGGTCGCGGATGATGGGAGACTTCGGAGTCGATGTGAACGGTATGCAGGGCTTGGCTTTAGGCGATATCAATGGCGATGACGTGGAGGATTTGTATGTCGCTCAGCAAGGGGGGGCTGCCGAATAAAATGTATCTCAGACAAGCCGATGGCACGCTGAGGGATGTTTCGGCGGAGTCAGGGTTGGACTGGATGGAGGTGACGCGCGGGGTGCTTTTTGTGGACCTCGATAACGACGGCGACCAGGACCTCGCGATGGCGCAGGGCTGGTATTACGTGCTCATGGAAAACGATGGCACGGGGAAGTTCACCAAGAAGGCTGAGGTGCGGGCGGCCGCGAGTCTGCACTCGTTGGCAGCTGCTGATTATGATCTCGACGGGGATTTAGATTTGTATTTCTGCGGTCGGAATCCGGATCGGGAGAAGGATGAAAAGAGTTTGGTTGGACTTAGGGAGGCTTTGGAGCTCTATCGGAGAGGGAAGGCGATGAGGCGTTAGTTCAAAATTCCGCCTGTTTTAAGTTTTCACTGTCGGAGATCCGACGAGGATATGGGTGTCAGGAGATGAAGATGGATGTGGATCGAATACCATATTCTGCCGATGGGTTGCGATGTCAGATACAAATGAGGAAGTGATTTCACGCTGGTTAGATTTCGTCGTTGTCTATTCGAATCCATTTGTGGAGAAGTTCTTCTCGTCAGCTACGACCCGAGATCGTATTTATCTTGAAGCATCTAAAAAAAAGACATTATGCCTAACCCTTGGACCGGAATTGGAAACCCATACACACGAGAAGAAGTTCTCGATCGCCTTCATAACACCTTAGGAAAAGGTGAAGCTATTATTGCCGCGGGAGCGGGCACTGGAATCAGTGCTAAATTCATCGAGAAGGGTGGCGCGGATTTGATCATCATTTACAATTCTGGTCGTTTCCGGATGGCGGGACATGGTTCCACCGCTGGCTTGATGGCTTATGGTGACGCGAATGCGGTCGCGATGGAGATTGGTGAATTTGAAGTGTTGCCAGTGGTTGAGGAAATTCCAGTCATCTGTGGAGTGCATGCGACGGACCCACGTCGCCGGATGTGGCATTTCCTGCTGCAGGTGAAGGAAATGGGATTCAGTGGAGTAAATAATTTCCCAACTCACACGATTGTCGATGGTCACTATCGTCAGACTCTTGAAGAGACCGGAATGGGTGTTCAGAAGGAGGTCGATATGATCGCTCTCGCTCATAAGATGGATCAATTCACGATGCCCTATGTTGTGACGCCTGAAGAGGCGAAGTCGATGGCTGAGGCGGGTGCCGATGTCATTATTGCTCATGTCGGTTGCACCATTGGTGGATCGATCGGAGTGACCGACGCCACCATTTCTATGGACGGCGCCGTTGGTGCGGTTCAATCGATTTGTGATGCGGCACACTCCGTGCGTAAGGATGTCATGGTGCTGAGTCACGGAGGTCCTATCTTGACTCCGGAACATGCGGCTTATGTCAACGAACATACCGACGCAGTTGGGTTTGTGGGCGCTTCCAGTCTGGAGCGGATGGCGGTGGAAACTCCGCTCACCGAGTTGACCCGCAGTTTTAAGTCTATCCCAGTGAAACGTATCAACTAGATTAGAGGTTATGGCAACGATTGCAGTCATCGGAACACTCGATTCAAAAGGTCACGAGCATGCTTTTGTGGCGGAGGAGATTCGTCGGAGTGGGCATGAAGCTCTCCTCGTCGATGTCGGAACTTTAGGTGCTCCTCAGGTTGAGCCTGATCGGACACGGGACGAAGTTCTCAAAGCGGCGGGAGTTGAGTTTCCGGAGGCCGAAGATCGCGGTGAACGGGTCGGGGTCATGGCCGAGGCGCTTCCTGTTTATCTGAAGCAGCTTGCGGAGACGGGTGAAATCGATGGCGTCATTTCCCTTGGGGGAGGTGGGGGCACGGCGATCGCCACAGCAGGGATGCGCGCTCTTCCGATTGGTTTTCCCAAGCTGATGGTAAGCACCTTGGCGAGTGGAAACACGGCTCACTACGTGGGCACTAAGGACATCGTGATGTTTCCGAGTATCGTGGATGTCGCGGGATTGAATCAGATTTCGCGCATGATCTTCGCGCGTGCTGCGGGTGCGATTTGTGGGATGACCGAAAAGGAGGTCGGGGGCGCAAGTGATAAGCCGCTGATTGTGGCGAGCATGTTTGGCAACACTACGGAATGCGTTGATGCGGCCCGGAAGATTTTCGAAGACAAGGGATATGAAGTTCTCGTCTTCCACTCCACCGGCACCGGTGGCCGGACCATGGAGTCACTCATCGAGAGTGGAATGGTTGCCGGAGTTTTTGATGTGACGACGACGGAATGGGCTGACGAATTAGTTGGTGCGACACTCTCAGCAGGTCCTGAGCGACTTGATGCTACGGGGAAGGCGGGCTTGCCTGCCATCGTTTCCCCTGGCTGTCTTGATATGGCGAACTTTGGTGAAAAAGATTCGGTCCCATCGAAGTATGACGGTCGTAACTTTTACATTCATAATCCTCAGGTGACGCTCATGCGGACCACTCCGGAAGAGTGTGCACAGTTGGGGAAGATTCTTGCGGAAAAGGTCAATGCTTACACCGCGGCCGTTACAGTGCTGCTGCCGACGAAAGCGATCAGCATCATTAGTGCCGAAGGACAGCCCTTTTACGATTCAGAGGCGGATGCGGCGCTCTTTGCTGCGATCAAAGAGAATCTTTCCGAGAAGGTGCAGTTGATCGAGGTTGATGCTGAGATTAATGCTCCGGAGTTTTCGACCGCCTGCGCGGAAGCTCTCTTAAAAAACCTAGCCCTCTAAATTGATGCCAAGAGTAGAACACTACGCTTACTTTGAATTTTGTGGGAAAAATTCTCGGATCGCTCGCCTTAGATTTTCCTGAATAGATAGTTTGAGAGTCGGCCTAGAAGCCTTTCCCGAAATGAAAAAACCTCCCGAAATCCACGACATCGAAACATTTGGCTCGTCCACTCGTTTCGAAGTTGTTCGGGCTGAGAAGGGGGACGAGCGAGGATGGATCGGCGATGCTCCAATCTGTGAGCTCTTGAGCTCTCATCACATTGCTCATGTGGGGCGGATGTGGACCAAGCCACCCTTTAAGGTGATTCGTGCCGAGGCATCCGGAACCTTCGTGCTCGTTGGACTGGAGGGGCGAGGCGAGGCTTTGATTGATGGGAATTGGCGTGAAGTAAATCCGGGCGAAATCTGCTTACAGCCTGCCTTTTCCCATACTGGAATTCGGGCGGCAAATAAAGAAGAGTGGAGTTTTGCTTGGGTGAGGTATGAAGAAAGTCGTGAAACTTGTCCGGTTCTCTCATCGAACAGTCCTGTGATCCACTCAGGGAGTGTGCTCGGGCTGAATCATGCGATCGCGGGATTGCATGTCGAAGTGACACGAAGGAGGACGGAGCCTACGATGTTGCACCATTGGGTGGAATTGATTCATGGATTTGTGAATCAGGCGGCTCGCCCCTACCAAGAAGATGATCGCTTGTGGCGACTTTGGGAGGCCGTGGAAAATAATTTAAGCCGACACTGGCGGCTTGCCGATTTGGCAGAGATTGCGTGCTCCAGTTCCGAGCACCTGCGTCGACTGTGCCAACAGCAGCTGGGACGGAGTCCTGTTCAGCAAGTGACGTATCTGCGGATGCGTCGTGCGGTTCATCACCTTACGACCACACAAGATAAAGTGGAAACGATCGCGCAGAAGGTGGGTTATGAGAACCCTTTTACCTTTTCAAACGCCTTCAAGAGGTGGACGGGACGACGTCCGACCGATTATCGGGAGCAGGGTTGATTTGTTGGATTTAATTCCCCCCCCCCAATCTTGATAAAATGAAGATGTGGATTTGAGCTATGTTGCTCTGGAGGGGGAATGCCGTAGCGTCCTACTATTGATTTCCATCAAAACCTATTCCTTAAGCATCGTATATTATGAACTCTCGAAACAAGTCCACCGTCTGCCTGATCGCTTCAATCGCGTCCAGTGGACTCGCCTCCGCCGTGCCCTATTTTCACACGGACTTCGATGAAGCTACTCTCGGCGACATCACCGGTCTGACAATCGATGCGCCTGCAGCTGGGGCAGGTAATGCCAACGATGGCAGCGGCACCGTGGTTCTAAACACGACGAACCAGACGCTCGATATCACCGCTATGGGCGCCAATATGTGGACGGCTCGCGATGGCGCGCCGATTGCGTGGGTGACAGCTCCCACCGTCGCTCTCGGGCAGACTTGGTTTGTGGAAATGCAGCTCACCCACACGGACAGTCCGGGGGGAGATAATTCAACATATGATCAAGCCGGCATCATTTTTTACAGCGGGACGGCTGGCAGCAATCCCGGAAGCGAGAATACCGGGACTGATCAGAGCCTTTTCGCAGGCATCAATGATTGGAACGCGTGGACCCACACGATTCAAGGGTTCGCTGATAACGATCCGCACAGTGGTGATAATGGCGTGGCTGCTGGGGGAGAAGGCGGGGAGGCTACCTTTGAATACCGCGTCGAAATCACGGAAGATGGTGACTTTGATATCTACAATTTTTTCTACCGGGAAAACCCCGGTGACGCTTGGGCGCAGTATGGCCCGATCGATCTCGCCCAAGACTTTGACAATACTGCCGTAGGCATGTTCCAGAAGACTCACAATAACAATCTCGGTGTCACGACCGTGTTCGATTATTTCACGGTCGATGTCATTGCTACCGTGAGCGGAGACGACACCGATGGAGACGGAATCGATGACGGGTGGGAGCTTGCCAAAACTGCCGAGCCAGGAAACCTCACTGATCTGAATGGTCTGCTGACCGGCCCGGGGCCAGGTGCTGACACTGGCGACTTTGATGGTGACGGCCTCACCGATCTTGAGGAATACGACCTTGCCGTGACCAATGCGACCTATCCTGCAATCGACCCAACGCTCGCCGACACGGATGACGATGGTCGCGATGACGGTGATGAGGTGAATGGTGTGGGTGCTCCGGCCACCGATCCTACCAATCGGGACAGCGATGGGGACGGTCTTCTTGATGGTGTTGAAGACAATAGCGGCACCTATATCGACGAGACGGAGACGGGATCCGATCCGACCCATGCCGATTCAGACCTGGACGAATTGGCTGATGGCTTCGAGGTGACCAACCACGCTGCCGGCTACGATCCGAACGTCGATGATTCTGCTTCCGACTTTGATATGGATGCGTCCACAGTCGCTCAAGAAGTCGCAGCAGGCACTGATATCCTGCTCCCAGACACCGATGCTGATGGCTTTTATGATGGGGCGGAAACCAAAACCGGGACCTTCGTCTCTTACGATTACGACAGCAATACTGGCAATACCGGAAGTGATCCGCTCGTCGATGACAGCGACGGAGACGGTCTTCTTGATGGGGTGGAGTCTGGGACCGGGACTTTCGTTGACGCGAATGACACCGGCTCGAACCCGAATCTCGCCGATAGCGACGAAGACACTTTTGATGACAGCATCGAGGTGAACTTTGGCGGCGACCCCAACAATGCGGCCATTGGGCCGGATGTCACAGTCGGCTACATGACGACCGGCGGAAATTGGCTCACCGATTTCGGCGCCTTTGATATCGATGGCGACGGCCAGCTTGGCACTGACGGGTTCATTTTCTTCGGGGAACTTGCACCCGGCATTGCCGAAATCAATGGCCAACCTTACCGAGATGCTGCGGATGGTGATTTGTTCACGGGTATTGAGAGTAATTCACTTCCCAGCTACCTCGTTTCCCATGGTCCGGGGGCTGATTTCGTCTCCATCGCGTGGGGCTATGCTCCATACGGTTTGATTGATGATCCCAGCGTGCTCGATGGCACAGACGTGCTCGGTGGTGTTGCCGTGAGTAATCTTGGATCCGCGGGAGATAGCCTCGAGCTTGTCGATTTTGAGATCGCCAACCTCTCCGCCGGTCAGATCGTCCGGGTTGGAATCTTGGGGGGCGTCGAGGGCACTGCCGGTGGAAACTGGGACCCGACCGCTATCTCCCTCACCGGACCAAACGGCTATGCCAAACAAGCGATCGAGCTGGAAATCGATCCCGGCGGGGTCAATGCAGGCTGGCTGTTCTTTGACATTACGGATGAGGGAGCCTACACGGTCTCAGCCACCAGACGTTTGGAAATAGCGGGTGTGGGTGTCGCGGGACTCACCTTTGATTCGACGGGCAGTAGTGGCTTGCAGATCAAGAGCATCGACTATGATACTGACACCGAGATGATTACCCTTAGCTGGAATTCTAGGACAAATGCGAGCTATAGCGTTTTTTATGGGACGGACCTGATTAGCTTTGATCTTGAAGTGAACGATTCTGTGCCGTCCTCAGGGACTGAAACGTCCTACACTTTCGCAAATCCGGAGGCCGGTGCATCCAAGCTGTTTTTCCAAGTGATCCAGAACTAGCTTACGTCTGATACTCCAGCAGTGCTTATCGCTGGTGGTTGCCGATAGATAAAGACCCCAAATTCCACTGTGAAAAGATCCTCAGTTCCTCTGTATGCGTTCGCGCTGCTCTCTCCGGTGATCACTGCCGGACTGGCTTCTGCCGTGCCTTACTTCCACACCGATTTCGATGAAGCCACCCTCGGCGCCATCTCCGGACTGAACATTGACACGCCGAACACAAACTTAGGAACTGGAAACAGTGGAACAGTCAGCCTCGACACCGTCAACCAGACTCTCGACCTTGCCGCAAACGGCGCCAACACTTGGGGCGCTCGTGAAGGAGCGCCGATCGCATGGGTTGCAGCTCCAGCGGTCGCGTCAGGTGAGACGTGGTTCGTGCAAGCGCAAATCACGCATACGAACGGCTCTGGGGTTAATTCGACCTATGATCAAGCGGGGATTACCTTCTACAGCGGAAATCCCGGTGCCAATCCCGGTAGCGAGAACAGCGGAACCCATGAAAGCCTCTTTTTTGGCATCAATAATTGGAACGCTTGGGAGCATAAGGTTCAGGGGTTTTCGGACAACAACCCCGCCTTTGGCGACGCTGCTAATACGGGAGACGGAACCTTCGAATACCGCGTTGAAGTTACCGAAAACGGGACCTCCGACCTCTACAACTTCTTCTACCGGGAAGACACTGGCGACCCTTGGACGCAGTTGGGGACTCCGGATCTTTCTCAGGACTTCGACAACACCGCGGTTGGTTTGTTCTTAAAGTCTCACAATAACAACACCACGGCGTCGACCGATTTCGACTACCTCACCGTTGATCTTATTACCAATCTCGATATCACCGACCCGACCGATACCGATTCGGACGGCATGGGTGACGATTGGGAGACCTTTTACTTCGGAGATCTCTCGCGTGATGGCACGCTCGACTTCGATAGCGACGGTCGCACCGATGTCCAGGAGTGGGGAGATGGGACCAATCCGACCGAGGCCGATATCGATGGCGACGGCTTGAACGACGGTGAGGAGTTTTCCTTCGGCACGGACCCGCTTGATGATGATAGCGATGGTGACGGCTGGGATGATGGGGAAGAGATCGCCGCCGGGAGTGATCCCAACAATTCCGCGAGTGCTCCACTGACCGCGCCTGAACCCGAAGTCTATGCCAGTTTGCCCCAGCCGGTGCGTGATGCGGTGGTGGTATTCAGCGAGATTCACTACCACCCCGCGGGTGACGATATTGCTCTGGAATACGTGGAGCTACACAACCTGATGGCTGTCGATGTCGACATGTCCAACTGGCGCTTGTTCGGCGATGTCAATTTCGATTTTCCTGAGGGCACCGTGCTTGCAGCCGGTGACTATCTTGTCGTCGCCAGTAATCCGGCCGCGCTGCAGGCTGAAACAGGATTCGGCTCTGCTCTGGGCCCTTTCACGGGATCGCTTTCAAATTCCGGAGGGCGTCTTCGGCTCTACAATAACAACCGCTCGTTCCAAACCCTTCCAGGCGGAGCGGGATCTCCGGGCGAGATTCTTGATGATCAGGAAGGGCGCCGCATCATGGATGAAGTCGAATACGGCGATGTCTTCCCGTGGCCAGTCGCCGCTGATGGATCCGGGGCGACTTTGATGAAACGCCAGAGCGATGCGGGCTCGGCACACGCAGTGAACTGGACGGCCAGCGTTGTACCAAATGGCTCTCCGGGTATCGCCAATCCCCAGCCGATCAAGGCTCAGGTTGCAATTAACGAGGTCACAGCAAGCTCCGATGTGCCTTTCCGGCTTGAATTGTATAATTACGGAAACTCCACCGTCCAGCTCGGCGGCATGGTGCTCTCTTCGTCAGATACCACGCATGCTGACTACGTTCTACCAGCCTCAGAGCTCGCTCCGGGAGGCTTCCTAGAGATCGACTCTGCTGCCCTCGGATATACTCCAAGTGACAACAATCGCCTGTTTTTGTTCGCGGCAGGAAAGGAAACACTCATCGATGGGGTGCGTGTTGACGATTCGGCCCGCGCGCGTCAACCTGATGGAACTGGGCGTTGGCTGCGTCCGGATGTTCCTACTCTCGGCAGCGCTAACTCGTTCGACATCTCCACCGATGTCGTCATCAACGAGATCTTCTACAATCCGCCTAGTAAGTCTGCAGTTCCCGGTTTTCCCGGTGGGGTGATCGAACACGAGGTATTGGATTTTAACTCGAACTGGCGTTACAACCTCGACGCGGGCACCGTTGGTCTCCCGGTAGATTGGGCGAATACCGCACACAGCGTCGATGGCACAAGTTGGGATCAGGGTCCGGGCCTGCTCGGCTTCGAGAGTTCTGTTCTCGGGGAGCCCTTGCTCACCACGCTTACCAGGGTCACCAAGGTGCCTTACTACTTCGAGACGGAGTTCGTTTACACCGGAACGGGCAGTGTCTCACAAATTCAGATCGATCACTACATCGACGACGGTGCGGTCTTCTATCTCAACGGAGTTGAAATCGATCGCTTCAATATTCCGAGCGGGACAATCTCTCCGAGCACCGAAGCTGACCCAGGCGTGACCGACGCAGTCTTGCAGACCTTGACCGTAAATGACGCGATTGTCGTCAATGGCACCAATCGGCTCTCCGTCGAAGTTCATCAGAGCAGTGCCGGAAGCAGCGACATGGTTTTTGGTGCCAGAGTCACCCTGTTCGAAGAAGACGGCAGCGGCACTCCAGGGCAGCCTTACACCGAGCGAGGCGAAGAATGGATCGAACTCTACAACCGCGGGGCGGTCTCGCTTGTGCTTACCGACTGGAAGCTCGGCGGCGGGATTGACTATGATTTCCCTGTTGGAACGACAATTCCTGCCGGGGGCTATCTTGTGATCGCCAAAGACGCCGCAGCCCTTGCAGCGAAGCACCCGACAATCACTATCATCGGCGACTACGATCAACGCCTTGGTAATGGCGGTGACCTAGTCATTCTCGAAGACGCCAATGGTAATCCAGCAGACGAGGTGCGTTACTACGACTCAGGAAAATGGCACGGCAAAGCTGACGGGGGAGGCGCGAGCTTGGAGCTGCGCGATCCCGACGCCGACAACCGTTTCGCAAGTGTCTGGGCTTCGAGTGATGAGACTGCTCGCAGTTCGTGGAAAACCTACACCTACGAGGGTGTCGCGATCGACGATGGTCTGGGCGACAATATCTATCACGAACTACAAATTGGATTTCTCGATGCTGGGGAAGTTCTGATCGATGACGTGAGCGTGGTGGAGAATGAGTCCATCGAGTTCATGCAGAACGGCGATTTTGAGAGCGATAGCGTCGATTCCACCGCAGACAAATGGCGCGCCATCGGCACTCATGGCAGCCATGGAAAAACAGTGGTGGTCACAGATCCCGACGACCCCGGTAACAAGTGTCTCCATCTTGTCTCCACCGGGCCGACCGAGAACAAGCATAACAAACTTGAGACCACCTTCGCCAACAGCCAGGAAGTTGTCGTCGGAAATACTTACCGAATCCAGTTCCGCGCCAAGTTTCTCAGCGGCGTGCCCTTGCTCAACACCCGGCTCTATTTCAACTACCTCCAGCGCACCCACATTCTCGACAGGCCCACGGTGTGGGGGACTCCGGGCATGCCGAACTCGACGGTGCTCGCCAATGCCGGACCTACCTTGTCCGGGCTGGAGCATTCTCCAGCTGTGCCTGATGCCGGAGAAGCAACGACAGTGAGTCTGGATGCTTCAGATCTCGATGGGATCAATCAGCTGACGCTTTTCTATTCCGTCAATGGAGGTTCTTTCGAAAGTGTCGGGATGTCTCTTGGGGGTAACGGGCGTTTTGAAGGGGTGATTCCCGGACAGAGCGCGAGCACGATTGTGCGTTTCTACGTTCGTGCGGAAGACAACTCCAGTGGGGTTTCGTTTCTCCCGGTTCAAGGAACGGAGGGAGGTGCTTTCTACAAGGTGCAGGATGGATTGGCTCATACCCAAGGCATTCGACAGAACCTTCGCATTATCATGTCGGAAGCGGATCGGCAGTTTCTCTTTCTGAATACCAACCGGATGAGTAATGATCGCTTTCCAGTGACCGTGATTGAGGGTGAGAGCACCGTCTACTACAACGTCGGCGCACGCCTTAAGGCCAGTGGCCACGGGAGGTTTCAGGCGAATGGCTACGGTTTTAATCTGCGCTTTCAGCCCGACAATCTTTTCCGTGGTGCCCATCGGAGTATTTCCCTCGAGCGCACTGGGGGCCATAATGAATTGTTTGCCAAACACCTGCTCAATCGTGCTGGCGGCGGCTATTGGTCATTCTACGATGACGTCGCGCACTTGATGCCCCCGACGGCGAATGACAGAGGCTCTTGCCTCATTTCGATGGGACGCCAGACAGGCAATTATTTCGACGGGTTGTTTCCAGATACTGATGAGTCCGGCACCCTGTTTAACTTGGAGCTCCATTACAGTCCGAACGGAACGACCGGTGGTCCGGAAGGTCTGAAGGTCGGTAATCCTTATAACCATAACTACGGTCACTACGATTTTGAGGATCGTGGGAGTGACAAGGAACCTTACCGCTGGGGCTTCCAGATTCGCAGTGCTCGAGATCGGGATGACTATTCGAAGATCGTCGCTCTCAACCAAGCCTTCGACCTTACCGGAGCTGAATTTAAAGCAGCGATGGATGAGCTGATTGATGTCGACCAGTGGATGCGGAGTTTCGCTATGCTGTCGCTGAACGGCAACGACGATACCTTTGGTAGAATCTGGGACCACAACATTCGCTTCTACGTCCGGCCGACTGACGGAAAGGTTTTGGTGATGCCCTGGGATCTTGATCGCTGCTTCCGCCTCGGAACCAGCGGCTCCCTGACAACGGGACTGCAGTCCGCTTTCCCTTCCACTCGTGATGCGCGGATCACGCGAAGTGCCGGAGAATGGAGCATCGCTCAACTCTATGAAATTCCCCAGTATCGTCGCTTGTTCGAAGGGCACCTCGAGGATCTCGTGAAAACCACTACAAATAGCTCTTATCTTTCTTCGTGGTCATCTCATTTAGGATCTGTGGCTGGGGCCAATTTTAGTCAGGAGATGAACTATCTCACCAACCGTTCCAACTTTGTCCTCGGTTCCGTTCCGAGCTCGGTCACTTTTGCCATCACGACGAACAGCGGGAGTAATTTTTCGGTGACAGATAGCGTGGCGAGTCTTGAAGGAGAAGCTTGGGTCGACGTATTCTCGATTCAGGTCAACGGAATTGAGACTCCGATCACCTGGATCGATGGCGAGACTTGGCAAATTAATGTGCCTCTACAGATCGGAGGAAATGCGCTGACCATTGCAGCTTTCAATAATCGCGGGACGGAGGTCGCGAGCGATTTCATCTCGATCACGAATACGGGCAACGTCGCTCTCGCAGATGCAAGCAACACAGTTATTAGTGAACTTCATTATCATACGCCTGATCCGTCAGCAGCCGAAATGACGGAAGGATACACCGATGAGGAGGAGTTTGAATTTGTGGAGATTGTCAACATCCACCCCGTGAATGAAGTCGATCTCACCAATGTCAGCTTCACCGACGGAGTCATCTTTACTTTCCCTTTTGGCACGACTTTAGCGCCCGGAGAGAGGATTCTCGTTGTTTCCAATCAAGCTGCTTTTGAGTTCAGATATGGCAATGGAGTTGGAGTCATCGCAGGATCCTACACCGGTAATTTGCGAAATAGCGGGGAGCATGTGCGGCTGGAGGCGGCCGATGATTTGGCCATCGCTGACTTCACCTATGGCGAGGAGAGTGAATGGCCCTTAAGTGCCGATGGTGATGGTTACAGTCTCGTCTTTTCAGGGAGCGATCCTGGCCACGGGCCGGATTGGCGTAGTAGTGTCGGGCTGGGAGGAAATCCTGGCGGCAGCGATGCTGTTTCCCTTGGGGGAGGTGATTTGTTTGCTTATGCTCTCGTGGCTCAACCAAAAGGAGAGTCAAACAACGATGCCTTCTTGCTGAACGTCCGGATGAATTTGGGCGCAGATGATGCCGCTCTCCAAGCTTACTTCTCGACGGATTTAGAGAATTGGGTTCCGGTCTCGATTACGGACTTTGTTTCCCGAACGAATAATGGAGATGGAACCGAGACCCTGTTGATTCGTTCTAACTTTCCAATCAGCACGACGCCCAAGCAATTTGGGAGAATCGAAATCGAAGAACGCTAGTGGCAAAACGGCCTTTTCGTTTAGATGCGGGGACGCCTTCTTCAAGCCTCAGCCAACGAGATGGTTCGGTAGATCTTCGATCCGCTCGCAGGCGACTTGTTCCATGACCTGCTGGAGTTGGCGCTTTAGCATTGTCATGGTGTGGTCGCCGCCATTTGCGCCGAGGGCACCGACGCCATACATGAAAGAGCGTCCTAGGAAGGCAAACTTGGCGCCACTGGCGATGGCGCAGGCGACGTCGGGTCCGTTGCGAACACCGCTGTCGATCATCATGGTGGTGCGGTCGCCGAACTCACGAGCTAGGGCCGTGAGAGGTTTGATCGTTGATTGGCCGACATCCAGCTGACGTCCTCCGTGATTGGAAACGATCATGCCATCGACACCGAGGCTGATCGCTTTCTCGGCATCCTCTGGGTTCACGATGCCTTTAATGACGAGTTTTCCTTTCCAGCGATCACGAATCGCGGAAATTTTATCGGCGGTCAAACGTCCGGAAAAAGTCTTGTTCATGAAGAGGCCGAGGTGCTTCATACTGAGGCCTTCGGGGATATAAGGCTTCATTGTTTTAAATTCCGGAGCACCCGCAAAGAGTTGGCCAAAGGACCAAGTCGGGTGGGTCATCATTTGGAAGACATTGCGCAGCGACATCCTAGGGGGGATGGACAAGCCGTTGCGAATCTCTTTAGGGCGCCAGCCAAAGGTGGGAGTGTCTGCGAGGATGACGAGCACGGGAAGCTCAGCTGCTGCGGCGCGGTCGAGGAGTTTGTCGCGGAGGTCGTCCTCGGCAGGATGATAGAGTTGGAACCAAGCGTTGCCTTCGGTGAGTTCCGCGACAGTTTCGATACTCGCGGTGCCGACGGTGCTGAGAACGAAGGGGATATTGTGCTGGTGAGCGGCCTTGGCTAAAATCTCGGTAGCATGGGGCCACATCAGGCCCTGAAGGCCGATGGGGGCGACACCGAAAGGGGCATCGTAAGTTTTTCCGAAAATTTCGGTAGAAAGATCAGAGCCAGGGTAGTCGCGCAAATACCAGGGCTTGAGTTCGATCTCACGGATTTCCTGCGTGTTCTTCTGCAGGTTCATTTCGTTGAAGCAGCCACCGGCAAGGTAGTCGTAAGCGAATCCTGGCATCCGTTGGCGGGCGCGTTCGCAGAGATGGTCGATCGACGGATATCGTGAATCGATGGCATTGTTTGGGGCAGGGTCTTTGGAGGCGCTCATTTCTGCTAGATGGATTGAAAGGGGAGGGAAGCTGAGAAGAGTGAGGTCACAGTCAGGCTCAACTTAAAGTAAATTAGAATGGGCGAGGCACACCAGTGAATAGTTGAAATCCACAAAGCTGATTTGGGTTTGGCACATCGTCATTATTGAGGATAGGAAATACAAATGTTGTGCAAACTAGATGTTTGGAAAATAAAGCCTCTGAAATCGCGGAGATCTCTGCTGTGTGCATTCGCGATTATGGCCGTAGTTCCTGTAGCTGCGGAGACTTCGAGTTGGCCCAATTATCTTGGTCCAGATAAGAATTCGATTTCACCAGACCCGACTCCCTTGGCTGAGAGTTGGCCAACCGAAGGGCCTCCGGAACTCTGGAAGATCGACGTGAAACCTGGTCATGGTGGGGCGGCGATTGTTGATGGGAAAATCTATTTAATGGATCGAGTGGACGGCGAGCGGGACGTTCTTAGGTTAATCGATTTTGAGACCGGCAAGGTGCTTAAGGAGTCGGGTTTTGAATCTCCCGGGCGGGTCAATTTTTCAGGCTCACGGGGAGTGCCTACGGTGACTGAGGAATATGTATTTGCCACGGGCCCGATGGGGATGGTGACAGCGTGGAAACGCGACGATCTTTCGCTTCTTTGGACCATAGATTTGGTGAAGGAGTTTGGGGCGGAGCCGCTGCACTTTGGCTACGCGGTTCATCCTCAGGTCTATGGTGATCTGGTGATCATCTCGGTGAATGCCAAGGATGCTTCAGTTGTCGCTCTCAATGCTGATACGGGAAAAGTAGTTTGGAAGACGGGTGGGCTTTATGGGAGTTTGTCTTCACCGCTCATTCGTAAGTTCCAAGGGAGGGATCAGATTCTCTATATCTCTCAGGAATTGCCGGAGAAGCCAGGCAAGGGTGGGAAGCCCAGTGTGGCTGGGCTCGATCCGAAGTCGGGCAAGGTGCTCTGGCGGTATCAAGATTTCCAGGCCAACTTGCCGATCCCTGCTCCGGTGGTCATCGATGAGCAGACACTGTTTGTAACAGGGGGCTATGAGGCTGGTTCACAGTTGTTGAATTTTGAGGGTGGTAAGAATCCGGAGGTAAAAGTGACCTCCAAGTGGGGTTCCCACATTTGTCCTCCCATCGTGCATGATGGGCACATTTATTTTCTGACGCATGAGAATGCGACGCTGAAGAAAAAGAAGCTGTGGCCTGAGCTGGGGCTTTACTGTCTCACCAAGGATGGCGAGAAGTTGTGGAATTCTGGTGCTGAGCCGATGTTTGGTCGTGGGTCGATGATTTTGGCTGATGGAAAGCTGATCATCCGCGATAGCTACTACGGGAAACTCTATTTAGTGAAGCCTGACCCGAAAGGTTACCGTCAGCTGGCGGTGGCCAATCCATTCGACCACCAGCGTCGTGATCTTAAGCGGTGGGCACCCCTCGCTATTTCGAAAGGGCGGCTGATTATCCGTGATGAGCGAGAGCTGAAATGTCTCGATCTTCGGAAGCGCTAGTTTCTCTGCTTAAGGGGTTTCAGGGGCCCATTCGGGGATTCCTTTTTCCTTCAGTTGCTTGTGGTAGCGGATGTTGAAGGGGAACTCTTCTTCGCTGAGTTTCGGGAGGCCTTCGTTGACCATGAGTGGTTGCACGGAGGTCCACCACTCATGATAGGACTTTTCCAGTTGCTTGACGACCTCGGGATGGGATTCAAAGACGTCTTTCTCTTGAGAGGGGTCTTTAGAAATGTCGTAGAGCTCTTTGTTATTCACGAGACGCCAGCGGTCGGTGCGGACGGCACACTTGGCATAGATGGCCGCTTCCCGCTTTCCTGGATTCCAGCGACCGCAGTGGAAGAAGAGGGTGCGATCGGGCCATTCAGCTTTGGGGTTTTTGAGGAGGGGAAGAAGAGAGCGGCCGTCGATCTTTTGCATGTCGTCTGGCAGTTTGGCTCCGGCGAGTTCAGCGAAGGTTTTGTAGAAATCGATGTGGGCGGTGAGGGCATCAATATCGACACCTTTGCCAAGGACGCCTTTCCATTGCCAGAAGGCAGGGACGTGCGAGCCACCTTCGTGAGGGGAGTTTTTGGCGCCTTTCAGGTTGGCATTGAAGTGCTTCACCTTTTTACCGTTGAGTTTTCCGCTGAGGTGGGTGCCTCCGTTGTCGGTCATGAAGATGACGATGGTGTTTTCGAGGGCCTGCCATTCGGTGAGTTTTTTCATCATCGCGCCGAAGTTGTCGTCGATGTTCTCCACCATGCCGTAGCGACCGGCGGTGCCTTTGTCGTAGCCGAGTTCGGTGAAGCGCTTAGTGTATTTCTCCGGAGCGATCATGGGTGCGTGAGGCGCATTGAGCGAGATGTAGGCGAAGAAGGGCTTCTTAGCGACGTTCTGCTTTTTCACCCAAGCGAGACCGGATTGAAAAAAGAGGTCAGTGCAATAGCCTTTGGTTTGGACGATGGTTTCGTTGTGAAGAAGGACGTTATCGAAGTAGCTGTTTTCGCCGTTTGGAGGAAAGTCACCGAGGCGGACTTGTCCAATCCCGCCTGCACCGTGGATGAGGGCTTCATCGAATCCGCGATTGCCGGGTAAGTACTCTTCTTCGTCTCCTAAATGCCACTTGCCGAAAATTCCGGTGGTGTAGCCGGCACTTTGTAGTAACTGGGGGAGAGTGTGGACCTTCAAAGCCATGCGTTCGCGCTGGAAGATGGTGTGAGTGACGCCCACCTTGAAGGGAGCACAGCCGCTCATGAGGGCAGCGCGGGTTGGGGCGCAGGTAGGGCTGACTTGGAAGTCGGTGAAACGGGTCGATTTTTCGTAGAATTGGTCGATGTGGGGAGTTCGGACCACTTTGTTACCCATGCAGGAAAAGTCGCCCATGCCTTGGTCATCGGTGATGACCACGATGATATTGGGGCGCGAGCCTTCGAGAGGTGAGGCCTGAAGAGAGGAAATGCTTAAGGCGATAGCGGTAAGCAAGATGAAGAAAGAAGAGAGAGTTCTCATGTGTGATAAAGGAGGGGAGGGCTTGGCAGACGCCGTTTCCAAAGAGCTGCTGAAATGAAGAATAGAGAAATTCGACTGGTTCTTCGCCAGCCAGACAGCCTTTCGAGGAAAAGGCTGTCTGGCTGACGGAGTGCCCGCTGTTGAGGCGAGCACTCCGGCCAGGGGTAAGGTGTTACTTCACAATGATGTGGCCACGCATCATGGTGGAATGGCCAGGGAAGGTGCAGACGAAGGGATATTTGCCGGGCTTATCGAAGGTGAATTCAAGAGTTTGCCTTTCACCCGATCCCAGAAGTTTGGACGCGAGCAGAATGTCAGAGGATTCTGGAACAAACTGCTTATTGAAACCGTCGGCACCAAGGGCGATCGCGAGATTGGCGACTTTGTCGGCCGTGCCTGGTTTTACGATGATCAAGTTGTGCTGCATGACGTCTGGGTTTTTGAAGATGAGCTCCAGCTTTTTACCGACTGGGATCTCAAGGGTCTGGACGTCAAATTTGATGCCTTCGATCACGCAGTTGACCTGAGCCACGACGACTTTGTCATCCTGTTTGAGGATTCCTTTGGGTTCCTTCCGATGCACTTCTTCGATCGCTGCGGCATTGTTGAGGGTGGCCACGGAGTATTTGTAGACATCTTCAAAGTCCTTCTCCACGCCAGCTGCTTTCGCTTTTTCAACGATGCGGAGTCCGTTGGTTTTGTCGAAGAAGGAAGCAAGGTTGATGGCTTCGAGGCGCACACGGCCATTCTTGTCACCAGCAGCAGCTTCGGTCAGGGCAATGTAGTCAGGAACAGCGTGGGTGTTGAAGCGGAGGACGCGAACAGCCGCTGCGCGGACACGATGGTCTTTGGAAGCGAGCAGCTCTTTGAGCAACTTGTTGTCGACCCGATCAGCACCCCAAGTGACGAAGAGGGCTTCGAGTTTGAGTCGGTCGTCATTTTGCGAAGCGGCCCACTTGTTGGCTGCTGAGGCGACTGCGCTAGCATCGCGTTCGCGGAGTTCACGTCGAGTGCGGTAGCGAGTGCGATACTCGGGGAGAGCCAGATTAGAAAGCAGCTCGTCGATGGAAGCTCCATCGATCTTAGCAGGCTTCACCAAGGGGCGGCTTGGGTAAGTGACGCGGTAGATGCGGCCGTGATTGTGGTCGCGAAGTGGATCACGCGCGTTGTGCTGCATGTGGCCGATGAGGGCGTTCTGCCAGTCGGCGACGTAGAGTGAGCCATCGGGGGCGAACTCGAGATCAACAGGGCGGAAGTTCAGGTCTTCCGAGACGAAAAGGTCCTGAACGTATTCGGTGGTGAAGCCAGTGTCTTGTTCGATCACCTTGTGCTGCTTGGCGCCGAGATAGCCGATGTTATTATTGATAATGACATCTCCTTGGACTTCATCTGGGAAGTGACGGCTGGAAACAAATTCGATTCCTGAAGTGGGGCGAACTTTGTTACCGGTGAGCAGGTCACGGGCTTTCATGTTTGCGCCGTAACGAGTTTTAACGGTTCCTGGGAGCATCCAAGACATGCTGGTGCCTGAGGTGTGGAGGAAGAAGTCCTGTCCGTAGTCATCAAAGGCAACGCCCCATGGGTTCGGGATGCTGTATTGAGAGTAGCGGAGGATGTGCTTCTGCTGTGGGCTGTATCGCCAGAAGCCTCCATTGGTGCCGCGCTCGGGTCCGCGGACGCTCTCGGTGTTGGAGTGGAGGAATACGCCCTCGCCCATCACGATGGCACCACTCGGATCTGCGCAGAAGGCGGAGATGGCGTGGTGGGTGTCGTGGTCATCGAAGCCACTGAGAAGGAGTTCGGATACGTCGTATTTGTCATCACCGTCGGTGTCTTGGAGACGGATAAGGCTACCGCTTTGGGAGACGTACACGCCGTCGTGGGATATCTCGAAGCCGATTGGGATGTGAAGGTCGTCCGCAAAGACGGTCTGCTTGTCGGCGACGCCGTCATTGTCGGTGTCTTCCAAGATGAGAAGCTTATCCTTGGGGAGAGGATCACCCACTTTGTAGTGAGGATAGCTCTCCATGGTCGCGACCCAGAGGCGGCCTCTGTTGTCGAAGGCGATCTGCACGGGGTTCTTGAGATCAGGGAAGGTCTTCTCTGAGGCGAAGAGTTCAATCTTGTAGCCTTCAGGAACCTTGATTTTGGTCTCGGCTTGCTCACCGGGGAGGTAGTCGACGGTGCCGTTCTTTTTGCTCGGCTTGTAGTTTGTTTTGACGGGCGGCAGCTTGACTGTTTCGGCGTCCGCGGCGGCGAGATCGTAATTTTTGTTCTGAAGCTGACCCCAGATTGCGATGTCCCGGTTCTTGGTCATTTGACGCGTCTTTTTAATCTCGAAAGGATAGTTTGCTGGTCCGTAGGGATTGTAGCGGCGACCGAAGACGTGGACTCCGTTGGGCATTTTAAAGTCATTGAGCCACATGAAGTTTTTCTCAACAACGGCAGCGTGGATGGCTTTGCGCTTGTGATCGGACGCGGTTCCTTGGCCGAAGACACCATCGGCAAGAACGGGGGCGAGCTTGGCATATCCGGCGTCGTTGAGGAGGGCTCCATCGACGGTGAGGTCCGAACTCCAATCCTTACTTGGAGTGAAGGTGTCGACGAAGAGCGCTCCGTTGGCTTCGGCGACTTCCTTGGTCGCATCAGTGTAGAGCTTCAAGTTGGCATTTGAGGCGGAGGGAGCAGGGACGCTGAACTTGGCTGTGATATCCTGAATGGTGGTGGGAGAGACTAAGGCCAGCTGAGGAACTGATTTCCCGTTATACTTCTGAGAAAGAGTGTGCTGGATGAAGGCTTTGAGTTCCGTTTTATAGCGGTCGAGCCCGCCCGGGCCCTCGAAGGAAGAGTTGTAACCGAAGAAGGCAATGACGGTATCGGCTCCGAGGCGGGTGAGCCATTGGTCGGGAGTTTCGAAATGACCTACTGGCTTTGAATTGGCCTGCAGTTCGGTTGGAAGGAGTTCCTTGGCGCCGGGAAAAGCATATTGCTGGTCTTGATTACGGCCAGGGTGTGGACGGAAGCCAGGAGTGTTTCCCTCGTCTCCCATGTTACGGAGGGTGAGATTCTTGTCAGGGAAACGAAGGTAGACCTCAGTTTCAAAGTGGGAGAAGTGGTTCATCCGGGAGGCCATGCCTGATCCGATGATGACGATGGTGTCGTCTTTATTGACCGTAAGCTTAGTGGGAGCAGCTTTCAGTTTGAAAGCGACACTCTCAGGATTCATGGGAGTGAGAACGCCTGGAGGGAGCGCTTTTTCTTTAGGGGCCGGCTTTCTGTTTTTTTTGCGAGCGGGCTTTTTTTCCTCTTTTTCTTTATTCTGGATCGCTTGTTCAGCGCCTTGAGGAGCCTCACTAGTGAGCGGTGTGGCCGAAAGGGGCGCGAGGCCGCAGACCGTGAGGGTGGAGACGAGGGATGCTACGTGTTGCAGTTTCATAGGGATAAGTGGGGTCCTGAGGGACGGGAAGGATAGATGATGATGTAGAGGGTTTGGAATACTTGTAACGCACGGAGGATTTCTCAAAATCCATAGTTTAATAATGGAGCGCGATTACGTTGGCTGTCGTTGAGGAGAGGGTGGCTATTTTTGATTGTGTTTCCAGTGAATTGTTGCGGTCTCCTGCTCAATATCGACTTTGACCTCAGCGTGTTGGAAGGAGCGCTCGTAAGTATATCCGTCTTTGCGTGCCTGGCCCTTTGGTGAGCCCAAAGGCTTGGAATACTCGGGGAGCTGCTTCATCCACAGTTTGTTTTGGCCACGATCGACTCCGAAGCCGTCGCTGAACATGAAATAGCTGTGTTTTTCGGCGCAGACGAGAAAGAGGGCCAGGGTGTAGGTGAAGCGTTCTTGGAATGAGGTTTTTTTGACTTTCGTTTTCGAAGCTTCAGTATCCATATCGGTATCGGCGTAGCTTTTGGAGCCGATGGTGAAGGCGATGATTTTTCCGGAGCGGGCGGCTTTCTGAATCGCGTCGATTCCCTTGGCGACGTAGTCTTTTCGGCTGACTCCTCCGACGTTGTGCTCAAAGCCTTCGATGTAGGAGCCATCGAAGTAGTCGAGATACTCGAGGCCGGCATCTTTGAAACGGGCTCGGATAACATTGGCGATGACGAGTTCGTCTTTTCCGAGGGTCTGAGGGAGCTGGGCCATGATGCGGTGGTAGGCTTGGGCGACGGCCTCCTTCTTTTCTTCACCGACCTGTCTGCGGAGGTAGTTTTTCTCGAGGGCCTTGATGTTGCCGTCGATGAAGAGGCCATCGATGTGCTCGGAGGCGCAAACTTGCTTCGCATTCTTTAACCACCAGGTTTCGACGTCTTTGTTGGAGAGGTCGTAGGCTGGCACTTGTTTTCTAACGAGCTTGGTATTTCCGGAGGGTTCGGCGAGGAAGGGAGCTTTGATGCCCGTCAATTCCCTGTCGGCTTGATAGCAGGAGTAGTGAACAAGAATATTCCGATAGTAGAGAATCTTGGCATCTGGGTTGAGTTTTTTGACCGCTTGGGCTGCGATTTCGGTGCCTCGTTCGGTGCTGCCAAATTCTTTGACTCCGGTGGTCTTCTCGAAGGTGATCAGGGGGAAGCTCGCCAAGTGGGCGACCTCTTCAGCGGTAAATGCAGTGAACTTTCGCACGTGCATATAGCGGGGAACGGTGTCCCAGCTGAAGGCGGGCATTGATGGCCGCTGAGCTGGGTCTTCCGCAGAGGCAGTTGATATGAGGATTGTGACAAGCGGAGCTAGTTTTTGAAAGAGGTGGAGAGATCTCATGGGGACGGGTGGAGATCTATACGCATCAACTCTGCTTAATCTGAAGAAAACAATTGGCAAAGTTTGGAGCGTGCTTCATTTGGCTTACAAAAGAAGAGCCCGACCAATATAGGTCGAGCTCTTGAAAGTCAGATTTTTGAGTGCTGATTACCGGCGACGGCGGAAAGTGAGCGCGAGGCCTGCAAGTCCAGCGAGAAGGCTGGTGCTAGGCTCAGGGACGACAACCGAGTCGAAGGTGACGCCACCCAGTCCGGTGACATCAGGGTCAGTTCCTGCAGCATCGGGAGGAACAGCAACGCCGTAAATGCCGTCGCTGTCGATATCGAAGAACACCCAACCGAGGCTGGCACCGGCAGTGCCGTCAGACAAGTTTGGCAAACCTGTGACAGACGCGGTGTTGGCGCCTTCCGACAGGGAAATTTCGGGGGCATCAAAGCGGGCGCGGTTATCGTCGTTCAAGACCGCTCCCAAGACTCCGACACGAACGACCGTGTTAGTGGGGAGACCGCTTATGGTGAATCTGATCGCGGAGCCGGATCCAGTGACGAGGAGGTTGCCGGGAAATGCGTCGGTCCCATCCAAGGCGACGGGGCTATCGATCGATTCATAGCCGAGGAACTGGCCAACGTTCCCGGAATTCGCTCCAACTGTTTCTGCTGAAGTGACGTAAGTTGGTTGGGAGGTTGTGAAGAGTCCAGCCGTGTTGCCGATAGGAATAGTTGGCCCGAAAATATTTTCGTTGTTGTCGTTGTTAGGGTTGGTGTTCCCTTCAAAATCGCCGTCGAAATCTCCAAAGAAGATGAAGCCGTCGGTGCCGAGGCCGTTGCCGTCGATGTCGTTGGTAGTGTTGGAAAGCCAGTCCTTGTCGGTAGAGTGATAGCCTGTGGCTCCGCCAGCTAGAACGATTGCTGCTTGACCGGAGGTCATGAGGGCGACGCTGAGGCCTGCCGCGGTAAGTTTAGAGTGAGTTGTGTATTTCATGTTTGTTTTTCTAAAATTCAGGGGTTGGTCGCATTGGATAATCCTAATGACTACTCAAAGTTGGCTAAGACAACCCCTCACGTTAGGGATGTATCTTATTAGTAGGTCTCTGCATGTGAATGAGTGAAATCCACAAACAGATGAGTGAGATCCACATGTGAATCGCTTTAGCTTACTTTGCTACTTTGGCGCAGGCCCTGATGAGGGCAGCGTTTCGGGGACAAAGGTCAGTTTTCGTTCGTGGTGGATCTCGTTGAGCATGCCTATGGCGAACTTCGAATTGTGGCTGGGAAGTCCTTCATGAAAGAAGGGCTCGACCGATACCGGTCGAGCCCTTGAAAGGTAAATTTGGAGTGCTGACTACTTCCGGCGACGGCGGAAGGTAAGTGAGAGACCGGCAAGCCCTGCGAGGCTGCTGCTGCTGGGCTCGGGAACTACGATACCGACGGTGAAGGAGTTAAACCCAGCACTGGCAGTGGTATTGTTGTTGTGAGATTTTATAAATACCCCGACTGCGGTGTTGTCGAAGTCCTGTGCGAGATCAGGGGCTCCAAATTGGGTCCAAGCGTCAGCGGCATCTTCCTTGTAGAAGAAGTTATAGAGGTCTGAGGCTCCGTTTTCGGTGACTTCTACTCGATAGAAGAAGTTGTCGTCTGTGGTTGTCGCAGCGACAGCGACGTTAGGGTTGTTGTCGGCGAATCCTTGGACTCGGTGGTCCCAAGCGTTCCAATCGCTGATTCCAACGAAGAGGCTTTGTTGGGTCCCGGTATTATCGCTACCGGGACTCCCCCCGAGGACGCCATTATAGAAGGTGATACCGGCTTGATCGAATTCTGTGTTTCCGCCCGTGCTGTCTGCGAGGGTGATTTGGGTCTCGGCATACCATTTTTCGCCCGTCGCCACAGAGGGAGAGGCAACATAAGCGATGGGTGCTCCTTCACGAGCGGCCCATGTGTTTGCGCCGTTTGCGGCAAGATCGAGCCTCTGATCTACGGTGTTTAAAGTGACGGTGCCGCTGTCGATTGTGGTTAAGTTCGTGTTCGGGGTATCGATGGTCAGGCCTGTCGAAGCGAGGTCAGCTTCGTCGAAATCTGAGTGGAAGGTGATGGTGGCGGAGGCTGCTCCGCAGGCGGTCAGGGAGGCTGTTAGGCTAAGGAGTGTTCGTTTCATCAGGTTATTTAGTGAGTGCGTGTTTACTGGAGTTTTCTTCGAAAAGAATGAGGGGAGTTACTCTTTTATAGCCTTTTGAGGGTAGCAGTTTGGCTTGAGTTGGGAATGGTGGAGATCCACAAGCAAATGAGTGAAATCCACATGTGAATCGCTTAAGCTTAGTTTGCTACTTGGGCACGGGGCTTGCTGGATTCAGCTTGAGGCGGCTGAATTTGGGTTTCCGCTTGTCGAGGTTCTCGTTGAGCATGTCTTCGGTGATCTGGGGGCTGGTGACGCCTTCTTGGGGGACGGGAAGGTGGGCGGACCAGGCGATGGCATTGAGGACTTGCTTGCGGAAGGCGTCATGGGCCCAGTTCTTGTGGAAGTGAGCTCCGGTGAGTCCGGCGCCGCGGCTGCCGGTGTCGCTTTCTTTGGCCCAGAAGACGGTGAGGTCTGAGGGCATTTTGTTTTTTGCGAGGGCACGGGTGAGCTTCTTGTTGCCTTTCATCGCGCTTGGTTTTCCAGTCATGATGGCGTGGACTTTTCCGGTTTCTAAATTGCCGTTATAGTCGATCGCGCAGTCTTGTTCGTAATCCATTTTGACATACCACTCGTCGCGCAGGTCGATCTCTTTGATTCCTGAGTTGATGGGGTGTTTTTCGAGGATGGCTTTGAGGTTCCAGTGGGGGTTGGAGGAGAGGCCGGTTTTGTAGACGGCACCGGTCCATTTTTGGATGAAGGGCTCGGCCTCTTTTTCGGGGTCGACGGCGAAGTGGATGAAGAGTTGGCCCACCCCTTTGTCGGCCAGCTTGTCGATCAAGGCGTGATTCTTGTTCATGAAGTGCCACTTGTTGCCCTTGTAGTAGTGGACGATGACGTCGGCCTTATCGAAGACGCTGGTGTCCTCTGGCCAGTTGTTGACGACGGTGGAGGTGACTTGGTCTTTGATATTGCTATTGGCGAGGGACTGCTGGAGGAGCATGCCGCCGGCGTAGAATTCGTGAGTTCCGGAGGCGTGGTTGAGGTCGTCGCCGACGAGGAATACGATGTGTTTGGTCTTTTTGTCTTCTTCCTCTTTTTCGGCGGCCCAGAGGGTGAGCCCGAGGACGCCGATGAGAGCGAGGAAGAGGGTGAAGAGTGGTGTTGTTTTCATGGCCTAGTGTTTCAGGGATGAGCTTAGAGGGAGGGGGACTTTGTTGTCCTTTCTCCATTGGACGAGTTCGGTCAAGAGAGCTTTGGCTTGGGCGGGATTTTTGGTGGCTAAGTTGTCGCTTTCTTTGAGGTCCTCGCGGAGGTTGTAGAGTTCGAGTTTTCCGTCTTTGAGGAATTGGATGAGCTTCCAGTCGCCCTTGCGGATTACGGAGCAGGGTGAGTTCTTGTAGGTGCTGGCGAGGTGCCAGAAGAGGGGGCGTTTTTTGAAGGGTTGGCCTTTTAGGAGAGGGAGGAGGCTGTCGCCATCGAGGGTGCCTTTGAAGTCAGTGATTCCGGCGAGGGCGAGGAAGGTGGGGAAGAAGTCGAGGCCTTGAATGGGTTCATCGCTGCGGCTGGGGGAGATGGTCTTGGGCCAGTTGATGAGGGTGGGGACGCGGATGCCGCCTTCGTAGATGTAGCCTTTGGAACCACGGAGGAGATTGTTACGGCTTTGGAGGCCGTTGAAGCCGTTGTCGGAGGTGAAGATGAGGACGGTGTTTTCACGGAGGCCGGCTTGATCGAGGTGGTCGGTGATACGCTTGATGTTGTCATCGAGCGATTTGATCATGGTGGCGTAGGCGGCGATTTCGCCTTTGCCTTTCTTTTTGATGCTCACGCCTTGGCCGGTCACGGGGTCGCCTTTTTTGTTGGAGAAGTGGGTGAGAGATTCTTCGCTGCGGGAGACGGAAGGCCGATGAGGGGAGTAGTAGTGGAGGTTGATGAAGAAGGGTTGTTCATTGTGGCGCTCGATGAAGTCGATGGCATCGGAGGTGAGACGGTCGGTGAGCCATTCGTCGTCTTTTTTGTCGGTGATGAAGGGGTTTTTGAAGGGAGCGAAGTAGCCGCCGCTGGGGGCGTTGTATCCCTTGTCGTATCCGCGGGCGGGGTCGCCCCACCAGGTGCCGCCGACGTTTTCGTGAAAGCCGCGGCCGAGGGGGTAGAATTTCTGGATCTCGGGAGTCTGGTGCGCGGGGAGCCAGCTAAGGTCGCCATTCCGGGGTTGGCCGAGCTTCTTCTTGAAGGGCAAGTCAGTTTCTTTTTCGGGGTTGGGGCCGACGATGTGCCACTTGCCGAGGTGGATGAGCTTGTAGCCAGCGTCATTGAGGGGCTGGGCATAGACGGGATGCTCGGTGCCGACGGTCCACTTGGAAAAGATGTTGTCCTTGCTGGTTCCTCGTTCCAAGACCGGGACGGTGTAGCAACCGGTGCGGAAGGATTGCTTGCCGGTTAAGAGGGCTGCTCGCGAGGGGGAGCAGGTGGGATACATGTAGGCCTGATTTAAGACGAGGCTTTGGGCGGCGAGGGCGTCGAGGTTCGGGGTTTCAAAATACGTGCTGCCCATGAAGCCGACATCCTGCATGCCGAGGTCGTCGGCCATGATGAAGATGATGTTGGGGCGGTCAGAACTTGCACTGCGGATATCGCCCGCTGGGGCTGCAAATCCCAAGTTAGAATTTAGGAGAAATGCGAAACAGGTTAAGAGGAGTTTCATGATCGAGAGACGATTTGAATCGAAGTGACTAAGGTGAATATCTAGGGGAGCGCGTCCTCGATTTCTTTAGCTACCTTTTCAGCGAGGTAGGAATAGCCCTTTTTGTTGAAATGAACGTCTCCCTTTTTCTTTTGAATTTTGCTATATTGTAAGAGGGCGTGTGCATGGAGATCACTGATGTGGATCTTTTTGTCGCGCATGATTTTTGCAGCGATCTTATTGTAGACCAGATCATCACCCAATTTGCGGCCGGCTTCGAAGTCCGGGACGGGGGTGGTGGTGCACCAAATGAGCTTGGCGTCATTTTTCTGCAGGCGTGCGACGATTTTTTTTAGATTAGCTTGGTATTCCTCTGGAGTCGCGGTGATTTCACCTCGGTTCTTATCGCGGTGGCCTTGCTCTTTGGATTGGGGGTGTCTGTAGCAGAGATCCCAGAGGCCCCAATTGAAGTGGATGACATCCCAATCTCTTTTCCCTAGCCATTTGTCCAAGTTTGCTAATCCATAGGCCGAGTTTTTACCATTTCCATTGATGCGAAAAACATCGGCTTTATCTTTGAGTTTCAGGCGCACATTGGCGGTGTAACCTGAGGATATTGAATCACCAATGATGAGAATGTTTGGTCGCTCGGGATCGTCTTTTGGGTTCTTGTAGGCCGCAGCCCATTCTTTTCCGGTGTAAAGTTCTTCGTCGCTGGCCAGATCATTGTCATCTGCTCTAGCGAAGAGAGAGGTGCTCAGCAAGATGGCTGTCACTCCTAAGAAAGTATGTTTCAAAGTTTTCATTTTCATCACTGCGATTGATTTTAGTGTTGGAATTCAATGAGTTTTTTTTGCTGGCGCACATGAACATGCGGTCGCCGGAAGGATGATGAGGAATCCGCTGGGGATGAGTTTATTGCTGGGGGCGAATCCAGAGGGATTGGCCGCCGCCGGGGGCGATGTTGGCTTTGATGATGTCGCCTTTTTCGACGGTCATCTTGCTGACTTTGTAGAGCTCGCGTTTTGTTGCGACGGGCTTGAAGGGCATCTTTTTCTTGGTGGCATCTTTTTTGTTCCAGCCACCGGGGAACTGATAATGGGAGCCTTTGGCGTCTTCGTAGATGGTGATGTCGTAGGTGATGCCGTCCTCAAGGAAGTCGAGGATGACGTCGGTTTTACGGCCTTCTTCATCCGCAAGGGAGGCGACGAACCAAGTGTCTCCGGAACGTCGGGCGATGCTTAGGTGATTGCCGATTTCCATGTCGAGGACCTTGGTGTCATCGTAGGTCATGGGGAGCTTGGTGATGAACTCGAAGAGGTCCTTCTTCCGATTGTAGGCATCGGGCATGTCGGGGAGGGTGAGGATGCCGCTGTGGATGATGAGGCATTGGGCGACCTGCGAGGCGACGGTGCTGGGGATTTGCTTGTGGACTTTGTCGCGTCCGATTGATTGGTCCATGTCGAAGAGTCCGCAGCTGCGATCGACGGGGCCGCCGAGGTTGTGGACGACGGAGAAGGTGCACATCTCCGATGGTGTGGCCGGGGGGCGGCTGACGGCGTCGAGCATGCTGTTGACATACTCATTGGACATGTAGTGCGGGTAGGGGCGGGCGAGTCCGGTGGGCTTGTTTGGCTCGTGCAGGTTATACATGATTTGGTATTCGGCGCACTTCTCGAGCACCTTGACGCTGAAGGCATTTTTGGTTTGATTACCGCCTCCGAGGAAGCCGTGCTTGATGCCTTTGATGCCCCATTTTTGGTATTGGGCGAAGGTGCGGTCCATGTCGTGGTGCTTGAGGCCTTTGTCATTGATGTAGACCCACATGCCGACGCCTTTTTCTTTGGCGTAGGCGCTAATTTTATCCATGTCGACGTTGTGGTGTTTGTTGTTGACGGTGGTGATGGGGTCGGATTTGGCATCGCGCTCGGGGCCATACCACTCGGCGTCGATGAGGACGTAAGCGAGGTCGTTTTCGGCAGCGAAGTCGATGTAGCGCAGGTAGCTCGCGGTGGTGATTCCGTAGATGAAGCCGTCGTCAGCCTTGCCGCCGTGGTTTCGCCAATCCCATAGGCTGACTCCGGGTTTGATCCAGCTGCTGTCTTTGACTTTGCTCTTTTCGTTGAGGTTGGGGATGAGGGAGGCCGCGACGAGTTCGCCGGGGTTGTCGGCGATTTGGATGCTGCGCCAGGGGCTTGTGGTGCCGGTGCCTTGCTTGCAGGCGGAGGTGTAGGTGAGGGTGCGTTTGTCGTCTCCGAGGGTGAGCATGGCGTCCGAGGAATTGACGACTGCCGCTTCGTGAAGAGAGATGAATTGGTTGTCGGCCAGCTTGACGGTAAAGGGGGTGCGGCAGGGTTTCTTGATGTCTTTAAAGAGGACGTCATTGAAGAGGCCGGTGGAAGATGAGGGATACCAGGCGATGGGTTTCTTGGAGACGAGAGAGACGGAGGAGAGTTCTTTTTTTAGGTCTGCCTTTTCTAGATTGGGCTGCTCGGGGTAGACGTAGCGGAAAGCGATGCCGTCGTTGTATGCGCGGAGGATGATCTCCATCTTACGCTTGGGCTCGTTCTCTTCGCTGATTTCCAGTGTGAGCTGGTTGTAGTGGTCACGGTGCTCACTTTTTTGACCCCAGACGGTTTTCCAGGTTTCGTCGTGAGAGGTGGTGCTTTCTTGGGTGACTTGGAGTGGGCCGGAGAAGGCGTCCTTGTTGAGGATCACGCCGAGGCGAGATTTTGCGATGAGGGGCTTTCCGTTGAACTCGACGGAGTAGGCGACTTGGCCGTTTTCCGCGTGCGTGTGGAGCTGGATGCGATTGTCGGGTGAGCTGATTTTTGAATCAGCGCGGCCGATGGCTGGAAGGAGGATAGCGAGTGAGATGAGGAAAGGTGTTTTCATCGGTTCAAGTGTTGGTTACTCGGTGATTTTAATTTTGTAGACTTCGACCAGATGGCTGATCATTTGCGAAAGCTCTTCGTTGGTGAGGGGGCGCTCGTAGATCAGGAGGCGGGCGATTTCGCCGTGGAAGGATTCTTTGCCGGGATGGTTGGTGGCGTCGCGTTCTTGTCCGACGGCCATTTTGGAGGGGTTGGCCTTGGGGTTTACGGGGACTATTTTTTTGTCCGCGGGAGTGGCGGAATTGATGAAGAGTTCTAGATCAACGACTTTTTCTCCGGCTCCCATGCGGCCCATGACGAGGTAGTAGCGATTTTCGGCGAGGGGTTCTTTTGTGATGACGCAGGGGTTGAGTTCTTTGTGCCAGAGGGGAGGTCTTTTTGTTTTTCCTTTCGTTGGTAAGCCGTTGCGGGAGCCAATCCAGACGCGGTTGTCGTCCATTAAGTTTGCCCAGAATCCGTCGTAGGGTGCGCTGTTACGGAGGTTTCCGAAGAAGGAGTTCACGTCTTTTTTGCCGACGTTTTGTTTGTAAACTGACATCACGGAAAACCAGGTGTAGCCGCTGCCTGTTATGAGGTGATCGAAGGCGTCTTCATCCATATTGATGAGTTCCTGCTCTTCGAAGACGAGGGTGTTGTGGCCTCCGATCTCGGCGACTTTCGTTTTGAGAGTGGGACGGCCGGAACCGGCTTTCTTGCGGCCTTTGTCTTGTTTTACGAAGAGGTCGGCGGCGTTGCCTTTGATCTGGTTGCGCCAAGCTTTGACGCGGTTTCCGTCTTCGGTATCGACACCTTGGTTGGCATCGAGATCGAGGAGGAGACCTTTGCTGACGGGGAGGTTTGTGGTTTTTTCCTCTGCAAAGACGGCGGAGGTGAGGAGTGCGAGGCAGAGGATCGTTTTCATTTGCTGGTCTTTTTTTGGAGTCGATTTGGAGCCTCGTCATAGAAGCGGGCGTTCTTTCCGATACGGTCGAAGTCGCCGATATCTGTCCGGGCCCATTCGGCGAGCTTGAGGAGTTCTTCGAGTTTGTCGGGATGTTTTGTGGCGAGGTCGGTGGTTTCGCCGATGTCGTCTTTGAGGTTGTAGAGTTGGTGGGAGGTCAGTGGCTTGGAGTCTTGTTTGGCGACGTGGTTTTTCCATTTTGCGGTGAAGCTTTTGGCGCCATCTTTGTGCTTAAGCATGACCTTCCAGTCGCCCTTGCGGACGCCACGGAGGTAAAAGTGCTGGTAGTAAAAATAGGGGCGGTCGATTTTGGTTTGGGTGCCGTGCCAGATTTTTGAGAGGTCGAGGCCATCGAGGACGCGGTCGGTTGGGAGTTCTGCGCCAGCTAGAGTGGCGAGGCTGGGCATGAGATCGATGGTCGCGGTGGTGAGGTCGGAAGTCGTTCCGGCGGGGACTCGGCCGGGAGCGCGGATGATGAAGGGGACGCGGAGGCCGCCTTCCCAGCAGGTGGTTTTTCCGGAGCGTAGGGGAAGGGCGTGGCCGCCGTGGTCTTTGCGGATCAGCCAAGGGCCGTTGTCGCTCGTGAAGATGACGTAGGTGTTATCGTCGAGGCCGAGCTCTTTGATTTTTTCTAGGATGCGTCCGGAGTGGTGGTCGATTTCTTCGATGACATCGCCGTAGAAGCCGCCCTTGGATTTGCCTTTGAATTGTTTGGAAGCGGCGAGTTTGGTGTGAGGGAGGGAGTGTGCGAGGTAGACGAAGAAGGGTTGCTCTTTATTTTTCTCGATAAACTGAAGAGCTTCGTCGGTGTAGCGCTTGGTGAGAGTGGCCATGCTGGCATTGCGTTCGATGACTTCCTCGTTGCGGAGGAGATGAACAACGCGGTCGTTACTGGAGGGGGTGCCGAAGAAGTAGTCGAAGCCCTGGCCCCGGGGGAGGAGTTCGTCGATCCAGTTGGCTTGTGAGTGGGTGGCGAGGTCCCATTTCCCGAAGGCGGCTGATTTATAGCCCTGGGGTTTAAGGACCTCGGCGATGGTGATCTCTTTGGAGTGGACGATGGGATGAGTTTCGCAGCGGTTTTGGATTTGGGCGACGCGCAGGGGGTAGGAAGAGGTTAGGAGGGCGGTGCGGGAGGGGCCGCAGATGGTCTGGGCGTAGAAGGAAGTGAAGCGCATGCCTTCCCGGGCCATGCGGTCGAGGTTGGGGGTGGCAATATCGGGAGACCCGAAGCAACCGAGGTCTTGGTAGCCTTGGTCATCGGTGAAGATGATGACGAAGTTGGGCTTTTGAGCTGCGCCTGATGAGAAGGTTAGGAGGAGGCTTGTGATGAGGGCTCCAATGAGAAAGGTGGCTTTCATTGTTCGTCTATTTGATTTGAGGGTTCTCCAGTTTAGGAATCCTTTGATCGGATCCGATGGTGCGGATGTCTCCAAGTTCCATACGAATGCGATCTGCTTGTTTGAGCAGGTTTTTCACGATTTCGGGATGTTGGGCGGCGAGGTTTTTCTTTTCGGGGAGGTCGATTTCGAGGTTGAAGAGCATGGGGGCGTCTACTTTGAGATGGACCTTCTTTTTGTTGCCTCCGGCTTTTCGGGCCCAGAAGGGTTGGTCTTCTAAAGTGCGGGGGAGGTGGAGTTTCCATTTGCCCTGACGGACGGCCTGGAGGTTGGTGCCGTTGTGGTAGTAGATGTATTCGTGGGGGTTTTCAGAGTTCCTTCCTTGAATGATGTCTGCGATGTTTTTCCCGTCGATTTTTCGGTCGGTCGGAAGTTTGGCTCCGGAGAGATCACAGAAGAGGGGAAGGAGGTCCATGCTGGTGACGGTGGTTTCGGAGACGGTGTTTGCTGGGGTTTTTCCGGGCCAGCGGACGATGGCTGGGACGCGGTGCCCGCCTTCCATTGTGACGTATTTTCCACCGTGTAGTAGTCCGGCAGAGCCGCCCTTGGCCGGGCCATTGTCCGAAGTGAAGATGACCAAGGTGTTGTCGTCGACTCCGTGGTCTTTGAGGGCTTGCATGACGCGTCCGGTGCTGTGGTCGAGTTCCAGGATGAGGTCGGCGTAAGCTCCTCTTTTGGTGACTCCTTTGAATTCCTTGGAGGGGAGGATGGGGGTGTGAGGAATGTGGTGGGCGAGGAGGATGAAGAAAGGACCGTCCTTTTGGCGCTTGATGAATTCCACGGTTTCATCGGTGTAGAGTTTGGTGAGTTCCTCAAACTTGACCTTTTCTTTTTCGACCTTCTTGCCGCGGTAGAGGATTTGGGTGGAGGGGAATTGGGAGGCGTAGTTTGAGCCGATGCCGAAGTGTTCATCGAAGCCTGCGTCCAAGGGGTGGGAGCCTTTAACCTCGAAGCCTAGATGCCATTTTCCGACGAGGAGACTACGGTAGCCCACAGTCTTGAGAAGTTCGGGGATGATGACTTCGTCGGGAGCGAGTCCGTAGTTGTCGTGTTTCGGAAGGACACTCGACCTCGCAACGGGGTGGCCGCAGCGCATGGGGTAGCGGCCGGTTAGAAGAGCTGCCCGGGAGGGCCCGCAGACATTTGCGGGAATGAGGAAGTCGGTGAAAAGCATGCCCTCGCGAGCCATTTTATCGATGGAAGGAGTTTGGACTTTTTGGGAACCGTAGCAGGCGAGGTCGCCGTAGCCGAGGTCGTCGGTGAAGATGACGACGATGTTTGGTTTCTCTGATGCGCTAAGGTTGGCGAGTTGCAGCAGGAACGTGATCGTGAGGCTTAAGGTGGCGAGGGTTCTTTTTTGCATTGTGGAGCGCTACTTCATTTCAACTTTCAGTTGGATGAATTTTTTTGGGTCATCCAAGAGTAAGCGGGTGGTGACGGTTTCGAAGCCGTCGAGAGGTTGACCAACGGTGATTTCGAACGGTGCGGTCGTGATTTGGGTCTGGAGATCGGTGGTGACGACGAGGCTGTAGGTTAATCCGGCGGTGACGTAGTCTGAGCGGCGATCGTAGTGGAAGACTAGAAAGTCGTTTGCTTCTTGGCTTTCCATTTTGAGGGATTCTTTTGAGCCGGGATCGGAGAGGGTTGGGTTCATGCCGAGTGCGAATTCGAGGAGGTTGTTGTAGTCGTCTCCGTCGGCGTCGGCTTCGATGAGGGCGTTGGTTCCGCCTAAGCCATGTTGGGAAGCCCAAGCGTCGTATTCATTTCCGAAGGAGGGATCGGTTTCGAGGGAGAGGTGTTGGATTGATTTGCCATCTCCATTGTCGTCCTGTCCATAGACCGCGACGCGGTAGCTTTTGCTGAGGTCGAAGCCTTCTGCGATGATTCCGGTGGCTTCCGTAATGCCATTGATGGTGTATCGCCAGCAGCCATTGGGGCCGATTTCGATGACGACGATGTTTGATTCGTTTGTTTGGAAACGGTCACTGGAGCCGAATTGAACGTGACTTCCTGAGTGATCGAGGGTGGTGCGGGAACTGCCGTTGGTGAAGTTGAGACCTTGGGCAGCGGTGCTACCATCGGCGGTGAGATTGACACCGATGCTGTAGACGCTGGTGTCTGCCTTGAAGGGGTTGAAGCCGGAATAGGTTGTGAGATTGGTGTCGGTGCTGATGAGTCCGAAGGAGAGGTTGTGACCTAAGTCATCTCCGATCGTTCCGGTGGTGTAGCCCACGGTGAGTTTGAACCCGCTGTCTGATTGGTAGATCGGGGTGGAGTAGATGAGTGCTCTCCGGAGGAACTGCTCGCTGTTGTTATTGTAGACGAGGTCGCCGCTCTGAGTTTGCTGATTCCAGGTGGCGGCGCCGGAAGCGGTGCGGTTTAGCCATGGCATGAATTCCCGCGCGATTTTGGTGGTGAAGGACCAGAGTTGGCCGGGGATGATGGTGGCGTCTGCGAGGACGGTATCGACCCGCCAGTAGTAGGTGGTGTTGCCCTGCAATGTGGTGAATTCAGAGAGGGTGACGATGTTTTCGGGATCAGTTTTACTGGTGAGGAAGTTGAGGGACTGTGGATCGCTGCCGAAGTAGATGTTGGCGCTCACTCCGCCTAGGCCGATGAGATACATGAGGTCGGTATCGAGTTGGACGAATTCGCCATCGATACGAGGAACGGGCATGGCGGCTTGCGCTTCTTGGCGGCCGGGGATCCAGTAAGAGGTTTCTCCGAATTCGTAGACTCCGATGTCGGGGGCTGCGCCCAGAAATCCTGCGGTGACATCGATGCTCGCGCCATTGACGGAGCAGTTTGTTTCGGTTCCTTGGTCGATGAGAGCGGAGGCGGTGGAGCGTGGTCGGAAGTCCCAGTTGTCGGGATCGCGGAGTAGGAGTCCCATGTTGCCGTTTGGGATGTTGGTTGAGGCTCTTGCCGGGTCATTGATGTCTCCGGTGAGTTTGGTGGCGACATTGTTTCGGGCGAGGGTGTTGTCGTTTCCTCCTTTGTCTTCAGAGACGTCGATGTCTGACCAGTTGTAGATGCCGACGTTGTTATAGACTTCGTGGAAGTCTCCTTTGAGGCGGGCGCCGTCGCCATCGGTGGCGATGCCTTTGATGCGATCTGCCATCATGACGTTGCGGTAAAAGTTGGCGTCTTTTCCGAGGAGGACTGGGGTGTTGTTGCCATCCCAGCGAAAGTCGCGGGCGTCATTTCCGATGAACCAACTGTGGCGAGCGACTGATTCGACGATCGCTTCGTGAGCAGCGTAGACGGAGGAGCCGTCGGTTTCCATGAGGCCGCATTTGGTGTGGAAATTGTATTCGAAGGTCCAGGGTTCGGTGAGGTTTCCTGAGGTGGGTTCGAAGACGACGGCCATGGCTTCGCCTGAAATATTGATGGTGTTGCGGCGGAAGATTGAGCCTGGGGATTGTCGCATATTTACCGCGCCGGAGACTCCGATGGGGGCGTAGTCGATGCGTTCGAAGAGGCAGTTCTCGACGAGGGCATTGTGGGCGTGGTCGGTTCTGAGAGCGGAGGCGTCAGAGTTGTGGAAGGTGCAGTTGAAGACGGTTGGGTTTTCGCAGCGGTCCGTTTCGAAGCCTTGGAAATGAGAACTTAGGGGAGTGGAGATGTCGCCCAGTGCGCGCTTTGAAGCAGATGGATAATCAAAGCGACAGTTCTGAACGGTGATGTTATCCGAGGAATGGAAGTAGAAGGTTGTGGCGAAGAAGTTGAGGCCATCGATGATGATGTCGTGGGTCGCGGCGTTGCCGGTGAGGGCGTAAGCGGTGGTTCCTTTGGCGAAGATTGAGCGGCCTGCGGGGGAGAGGCCGTTGGCGGTCCAGAGGGAGAGAGTTTTTGTTGATTCGTCGAAGGCCCATTCTTCGGCTGTGTCCAACATGATGCGTTCGGCATTTCCGATCCCGCCTTCCATGAAGTATTGGTGAGTTTTGACGGGGCCATCGATCGCAGTGTAGTTGAAGGTGTTTGAGCCAGCGTTGTGGTTTTTAATGAGGCGGGCCCAGGTGACGTGAGATTTGAAATTGAGGAGGGCGATGCAGTCGGTGAAATTTATATTATTGGCAGCTAAATCTGCCGAGCCGGTCACGGTGCCATTAGGCGATGATCCTGATTGGGTGAGGCGGTTACCCTCGCGGAAGGCGTTGTCAGAAAAGGCAGAGGCATTTGGGTGCCTTGCCAGAGTCATCGGGTTGCCGTCGACGAAGAGTTGAGTGATGTCGTCAGCTAAGGTCGTTGTGTAAATGTCGCCGGTGTCATGGGTCCATGACGAGGTGATCTCAAAGGTGCCGTCAATGGTGACCCGCTCCTCATTGTGAGGGGTTAAGGTGATGGGTTGACTGGGCGTGCCTGCGTGGTTGTCAAAGTTGATGATCTGGCGGTAAGTGCCAGCTCGCAGGTAGAGGGTGCTTCCGGGAATCGATTGATCGACCGCGTGTTGGATGCTGGCGAAGGGAAGGGCGAGAGTGCCGGGGTTGGCATCGTTTCCATCGGTCGCGACGTAGTAGTCTGCGCTGAGTGCGATGGACGGGATCGAGATGAGGCAAAAATAGATGAGAGCCTTGATCATTTCTTTTTCCGCCGGGGTTGCTTGAGGTCGGGGTGCCGCTGTGAACGTTCCTTGGCCATGGCTTTTGCGGTTGCAGGGTCAAGCGTGCCCCAGTCTTTTTCGTGGCTGATGACTGGGACTTCTGGGAAGAGGGTTCCGGTGGGGCGCTGGGCGCTGCCTCGTTGCATGAATTCGCCGAGGCTCTGGCGGGTTGATTGAGCGAAACTGAGAAGCTGCTGGACGACTTCTGGGTTGGCCTCTGCAACGTCGATGGACTCGGCGTGGTCTGTTTTGAGGTTGTAGAGGACGGGGCTTTGGATGCTGAAGAAGACCTTGTTTTTATCCCAGAAGGGGACCTGATTTTTGGTGCGGGGGAGGTGGAGTTTCCAGGGGCCCATGCGGACGGCTTGGAGGTTTTCGCAGTTGTAGTAGTAGAAAGGTTCTTCATCGGGGCGGTTGATGTTTTCGCCCTTTAGGATGGGGAGGATGCTTACGCCATCGTAGCTGCGGTCGGAGGGTAAGGGGGCATCGATGATCTCG
>JBDMZE010000016.1:0-36048 GCA_039769075.1 Akkermansiaceae bacterium
AGAGTAAGTCCGCATCCGCTCCGCCAGACTTCGGTGGTCCGCTCCCTGAGCCACACAATTCCCCAGCCATTCGAGATACCAGTGCATCGCTTCTCCCGCGCGGTGAGGATCGCCAGTTCCTAAACGTGGCCGTAATTTTACAGCTTCGTTCCTCATCTTGGGATTAATCCTGTTACTGATTGTGATCTACTCTTTCGTCCACTGCGCACCATATTCGTTCGCTGGATTCCGATAGATCGAGTGGATGTGGTCTAGCGGGTTTCCGCCGAGGTCTTGGCCGTTATATTCTACGATAATCTCGGGGCCGACGAGGTGGTAGGAGGCATCGCTGCCGGGGGTGAAGGGACCATTCCAGGCGAAGTGGGCTTTCTTCAGCTGACCATCGAGCTCGGCCATGCGGGCGGCGGCGGGCTTGGCAGGGAGGTCATCGACCCAGAGGCCGACGAGTTTTAAAAGTTGGGCATGTTGCGCGGGGGTGAGCTCGCTGCAGGGAAGGCCTTTTGCTTCGGGGATGACGCCGTCTTTTCCGGCACCGGCTTGCATGCGGGCGCGCTTTTCGCCGATGATGGCTTTGGCGCGTTGCTTTTCGTCGAGGCTTTCCATGAACTTGAGGGCCCAAGCGATCTCGTTTTCCATGGGGATGATTTCCTCATCGCCGAGCATGAACTTATGCGGCTGGGTGCCAATGAAGGCGGGGGAGAGGGTCATCTTTTCACCGACGATGGAGAGATTTACCGCGACATGGTGGCCGTCCCATTGGACGCCCCAAGGCTCGGTGGTGGAAGGGGTGCCGAAGATGGCGACCCAGAAGTTGGCGGAGCCGAAGCCTCCGCGGCGCTTTGCCTGGCCTTCGTTTTTGAGGAGGAGGTCATCGGCCATCATGATGTTTCGCGCCATGAGGTAGCCGTTTTCACTGAGGACGGTGGAGAGAAAGGCAACCGCTTTTTGGAGCTGAGGCTTGGTGAGATCGCCGAGGCGAATGCCGCCATCGGTGGGCTTGGTCGGGACGTTGGTCCACTTCTGGCGCTCGGGGTCGTTGAGCGGGAGGAGGGCTTGCTTTTTCTCGTCGGGAGAAAGGGTGGCGAGGAAGGCTTCAGCGGCAGCGACTTGGGCTTTCGGAGAGCGGTCGGACTGGGCGGGTTTTTCGGTGGCGAAGACCTCGCTGGCGAGCGTCCATGCGTGGTGAGTTTTGGCGGAGGCTGGAGAGAGTCCGCAGAGCGCGGCGAGTAAGAGAATTTTCACGTCTGCTATTTAATAGGAGCGAGGAGGGGGGAGGGAAGCTCCATTTAGAGAGAATGGGATGAAAAAAGCTTCGAAACAGAGTTGCTTCGAAGCTGGTGGAGGAGCGGATGGGCTGGCTGGGCATCACTTGTTATCTTGAGATGTTTTTTAGAAATCGAGATAGATCTCGGTGCGGCGATTTGCGCGGCGGCCGGAGGGGTTGTCTTCGCCGTCTTCAAGGACGTTCGGTAGGCGAGGTTTTGCTTCGCCTTCCGCTTGGGCGATCATCTGAGTCAGTGGGACGCCGACGGAGAGGAGGTATTCTTTGACGGCGATGGCGCGTTTCTTTGAGAGTCCTTTGTTATAGTCGTCTGATCCAAGCGCGTCGGTATGTCCAGAGAGGGTGAGCTTTTTACTAGGGTCGGTCTTGAGAAGGGAGGCGACGATGTCGAGCTGGCGCTCGGTGCGGGGGGTGAGTCCGTTTTCATCAAAGCCGAAGTAAAGGATGAGAGTGTCTCCTCCGGCGGGGTTTTTCACGAGGGGGGTGAAGTGGACGTCTCCACCGGCGATACGGGTGGCATAGTCGGTAAGGAGTTGGTCGAGGTTCACCTCGGTGACGCGCCAGGGCTGGGTGGCGTCAGCACGCTGGACGGTGAGACCAAACTCGGCGGCGCGCTCGCCGGTTTCGTCTTCGACATTGGCTTTGAAACCAGCGGTGGTCTCGCTGCTGAACATGGCACGGAGAGGCTTCTGATTGCGGAGTTGGTATTTCGCTTCCTCGAAGATGATACAGAGGCCGGCGATCTTGGCATCGGAGACTTTTTCGGGATCGACGAAGGATTTGGCGTCATCGAATTCCTGCTTAAGAGCGGCGTTGAGAAAGGAGTCGGTGATGCCGAGGGCATCAACGAAGATTGCACGTGGGGGAACTTTTCCTTCTTCGACAACGGGAGGTAGGGTCACTTTTTCGACGGCCCACTTACCGTCGGCCTTGCGATTGAGATCGAAGTAAATGCGGGAGCTGAAGGGATCATCGAGATTGAGGGCCCAGCGAGCACGACGGTTCGCCTCGAGCTCTCCAATCTCGGAGATGGGCCGGATGGGGTGGATGCGGAGCTTGTTGGCATCGGCGAGGGCTTGGAGCCCGGTGAGGTGGCTTTCGCTGAGGGCATTTTTTCCAATGAGGGCGGCGGCTTTGTCGAGTTCACCAGCCTCGAGTGAGGCTCCGATTTTTTGAAGGAGAGAGGCGGGGTCAAGCTCGGCGGCTCCGATGCCGGCGGCGGTGAGAACTTCAGCGGGGGTGAGCGGGGTGGGAACCTCAGGAGTGGGCTCGGGCTCGGGCATGGCCTCGAAGGGATCTTCGCTGGGTTGCTCGGCTTCTGCAGGTTCCTCGGCAGAGGGATCTTTTGTGACGGTTTTCTCTTTGTCAGGACTACACTGGGTAGCCATGAGACCGACGACGATGAGGCCGACGGCGATAAAAGCGAGGAAGAGGTAGAGGCCGAAGTTTGAGCGTGGCTCGTCGGGGTAGTAGGAGCTCATGGGGAAGGGAATTGAATTAGTCGGAAGGAGTGCGTGGCACCTGCTTAAGAGTTACGATAATCTTATCGTTCCCGCGAATGACGAGCAAGCGGGTTTCCTGAACGGCGGCAGCGGCAACGATCTTGAGGTAGTAGTCCTCGTGGTTCCTGATGCGCTCGCCATTGATCTCAAGGAGAATGTCTCCGGGCTTGATGCCTGCTTGGGCGCCATAGCTCTTATCGAGGAGGCGGGTGACCATGACGCCTCCGTAGCCGCGCTGACGATAGGAGAGGGGAAGGTCGCGGACCTCGATGCCGACGACTTGCACGATGGCGTCATCGGACGCGAGGCGGGGGACATCATTTGGGAGGCCGAAGGGGTCGGACTCGGCGATGATCGCTTGTAAATTGAGCGTCTCATTTCCGCGCCAGACACTGATGGTGACTTCCTCGTCAATATCCGAGCGCTGGACACTGGAGATGAGGGCGGTGGCTGATTCCACACCGCTTCCTTTAAAGGCCGCCACGATATCGTAGCGCTTGAGTCCGGCGAGATCAGCAGGCGATCCGGGGGTAACATCCCAGATGAGGGCTCCTTTTCCGGAGTAGGCGAAGATATTGCGGAGGTTCTGATCTAGGTCGCGGGCTTGGATACCGAGGAATCCATAAATGGCGCGGCCCTTTTCAAAAATGTGATTCATGGTGCGCACGACATCATTCGAGGGGATGGAGAAGCTGATCCCGCCGAAGCTCGGGTTCTGTCGGTCGGTAGAGTAGATGGAGGCATTGATGCCAATGATCTCGCCGAGGTGATTGAGGAGGGGGCCGCCGGAGTTACCGGGGTTGATCGGAACATCGGTCTGGAACATGTCGCGCTGACCATCGGAAAGGGAGCGGTTCCGTGCGGACACGCGTCCGGTGGTGACAGAGGTGCCTAGGTCGAAGGGACTACCGACGGCGATTGCCAGTTGGCCGACCTCGACTTGATCTGAATCGGCGAATTTAAGAGGGGTGAAGACCTCGCCGGGCTGTCCTTTGATGCGGAGGACAGCGATATCAGAGAGCGGATCAGAGCCGACGAAGATGGCGGGGAGGTTCCGCCCGTCTTTCATGGTGACTCGGATTTCCTGGTGGCCATCGATGACGTGGTGGCTGGTGATGACGTGGCCTTCTTTGGAGGCGATGACGCCGGAGCCAAGCCCTTGGGTAATATCGCTGCGCTCGTAGACACGATTACGCAGGGTATCGAGGAGTCGCTTTTTCTTTAAGATCTTGGTGTCGATGCTGACGACCGAGGGCGTGACTTTTTTCACGAGGTTGATCATTTCATCATTCGCGCGGGCGAGTCCCGGCACCTCGCTAGGAAGGAGGGGGGATTCGGTGGCGAGGGTGGCATTCTCGGGGGAGAACTGCTGGCTGTCTGGCTTTTTCCCGAATCCGAAGATGGGGTGGCCGCCCTGCCAGGCGCGGAAGGCATAGACTCCGGCGAAAGCGGCGGCGAAGACGAGGCCAAGCACGAAAATTCGTTTGATCGTATCAGTCATTAGTAAGGGTGAGGGAGTGAAGAATGAAATAGCGCAGATGAAAATGAAATAGCGCTCAATTTCAGAGCGATGACAGGCGGTGGGTTTATTTTTTTGTGATTAGGAAGGGGGAGAATTGAGAAAGCTTGATTTTACATCGAGTGAATTTTTCAAGCCTCCTGAAAAGTCCGAATCTGCTTCAAGTAACATCGGCCTTGATATTTAGGAAAAGTTAAGTAAAATAGATGTTCTTAAGATGTTTGCAGGCTTTCGTCAGCTGTTTGCGTGTGCTTTGGGCTTTAAAATTGACTGTGTAGGGTGTTTGAGTGTACTTTGGTGCTCGTCGAGACACTTTACCGACTCAATTTATGGCAATCCAGATTCAGGCACAACGCGGTATCATCGAGCACAAGCTCGATGCGAAAGGCCGCGTCTCAGTGCCAGTGACTTGGAGGCCGGAAGCGGGCGCATCGGTTTTCTTGCTACGTGCCAGCTCTTATGGGCAACCCACGCTCCGCGTGCTCAGCGAGGACGCTTTTTCAAAAAAGCTCCAGCAGATCGAGGATGCCGAGACTCTCACGCCGCGTCAGAAGGACAACGCAACGGGGATGATGTATGCCAATTCGATCGAAGCCTCGGTCAACGAGCAGGGCAAACTCCTTATCCCAAAGGCGTGGGCCGAGGAGCGCGAACTTACTCTTCCCGGAGCAGTCACGCTCGTGGGGCGGGGCAATCACTTCGAGATGCTCAGCCCAGCGAATGCCGAGTCGATGCTCGCCGCCGAGAAGGCGGAGAACGAGAGCCTCAACGAAATGCTCAACCTTTTCTAACAGATCACTTTTTTAACAATGTCAATGAGATGAACTCTTTCTCAATCCCGGTGTCGCCCGACTTTTGGGTGTCCAGCAGCTTCAATCACTGGCCCTTGCCTTGTGGAGCGACACCGGTGATGGAGAGTTCAATCAATGACGAGACTCCATTTTATCACGAGTCGGTTTTGCTTGATGAGGTCATCGAGCAGCTTGCGCCCACGGAGGGCAAATTTTTCATCGATGGAACCCTCGGTGGTGGCGGTCACACGGAAGCTCTCCTTCAGGGAAATGCTATCGTAAAGGGAATCGACCGTGACGCTCAGGCGCGCGCCTACGCGAGCAAACGGCTGGAGAAATTCGGCGATCGCTTCGAGGCTGTCGCAGGTCGTTTCAGTGAAATGGCGCGGCTGGCCTCTGAAAAAGGCTGGCCCAAGGCTGATGGTATCCTTCTCGATATCGGTGTCTCATCTTGGCAGATCGATGCCGCCGAGCGCGGCTTCTCCTTCTGCAACGATGGTCCACTAGACATGCGCATGGGCGAGAGTGAACTCACCGCAGCCGAGATCGTGAACACTTGGAGCGAAGATGAGCTCGCGAAAATCTTCCGTGACTTTGGCGAAGAAAAATCTGCTTGGCGCATCACGCAGTGGATCATCGCTGAGCGCGAAAAGGTTCCTTTTGAAACCACCCTCCAGCTCGCTGATGGAATCGAAAACCTCCTTGGTCGTCGCGGCCGCATCCATCCTGCTACCAAAATTTTTCAAGCTCTCCGCATGGCGGTCAATGACGAGCTTGGTGAGCTTGCCCGCTTTCTCGAAAGCGCCGCCGATCTTCTCAAACCCGGTGGTCGTCTCGGTATCATCACCTTTCACAGCCTCGAAGATCGCATGGTGAAACAGCAGTTCCGCGACGCTTCCCAAGCAGAAATCGACCGCCCCGAGTGGCCTGCACCGCGGCCTAATCCCGACTACCGCTACAAACTCCTCACCCGCAAAGGTCTCGCGCCCGGCGGAGCTGAAGTCGAGCGCAATGCCCGCGCTCGCAGCTCTCGCCTCCGCGTCGTCGAGCGCATCTAAATCATGAACCATCGTCGCCAAGCATCCAATCTCAGTATCCCAACCCTCATCGTCATGTTGGTTGCCGGACTCATTTTGTCTGTGGGTGGAGTCTCTTATGTGATGGTGAAAAACAAGCAGATCACTCTGCGCGGGAAAATCGCAAAATCCCAAGAGCGCATGGCCGACGACAACACGGCGATCACGATGCATGAGTCGGACATCTCTCGTGTGCTCGGGGTCTTCGCGATTCGCGAAAGGCTCGCTCAAGAAAACTCATCTCTCCAACCCATCCCGAACGGACTCCCCGAAGTCGCCCGCCCTCCTGCTAAAGCTGTGGCCCAACACTAGAAAAATCCCATGGACACCGCCTTTAGAAATCGCGCCATCCTTGCATGTTTCGTCCTCGTGGCAGGACTCAGTGCGCTTTCGGTGCGCCTTCTTTACGTGCAATCTTGGAACCGTAGCTTTTCAAAAAAGGGACAGGTGAACCGCTTCAAGATGAGGGAAGTGATTCCTGCCCAAGATGGGCTCATCGTGGACCGCTACATGCAGCCGCTTGCGCAAAATCGTCCGGAAGCAGCTCTCATTGCGGACGCCAATCATCTCGCCTTCGAGGATAATCTAGCGTCAGCTGTCGCGCATCGCCACGTCCATGCGCGCGTCGATTGGAATCAACTTTCATCTGAGGAACAGCGTGACGCTTTTCTTAAAATGCGAAAGCGCGTCAGAAAGGAAACCCCTGAGTCACTCCGCGAGGAGCATCTCGACTACGCGCTCGAAGTCCTCAGCCGTGAACTCCGTCTTGAAAAAAAAGACCTCGCTGAGCGCATCAACAGCGGCAAAAAGCGCATCGTGGTGATGAAGAAGATTCGCGAGGATCAAGCAAGCCGCATCGAGTCTGAGCTTAAAGAGCGCTACATTCAGGGCTTCTCTTTTGAGCGCAGCCAGTCCCGCGTCTACCCGATGGCGGAGCTCGCCCCGCACCTCATCGGAATCCGCGATCATCTCGGTATCGGTCGGTCGGGGATTGAAAAGGAGATGGACTCTTATCTCCGAGGTCGTCCTGGCGAGCGCGTGCTTAAGCGTGATGCCAATGGTCAAGTCCGTCTCACCGAGGCCGCTTCCATCATTCCTCCTAAGTTCGGAAAGCACGTTCAGCTCACCCTCGATACTGGCATCCAAGCCATTGCCGAGGAAGAGCTTCAGCTCGCGATGGATCACACCAGCGCAGACCGCGGCAGCGTCATCATTATTGATCCCAAAACGGGCGATGTTTTAGCGATGGCAACTCGTCCGCATTTCGATCTCAACACGCGCACTGAGTTCCAGAAAAATGGTCGTAACTTTTCGGTCCAAGATCAGATTGAACTCGGTTCGGTGATGAAGGTTATCGGCATGACCGCCGCGCTTGATGCCGGCGTCGCGACCCGCCAGAGCATGGTAAATTGCGGTTGGGGGAAAATCATTCGCGGAAATATTACGGTGAAGGATCATCACCCCTACGGCGATCTCACTTTCGACCAAGTGCTCATGAAATCGAGTAATCCGGGGGCTTTCCTCTTCGCTGAAAAAGTTGGAAGTAAAAGATTCTACACGACACTTGAGGCTTTCGGCTTCGGGAAGCGCACTGGGTTTCCTTTCCCGGGTGAGGCAAGCGGGATGATAGCGAATCGTAGTAATTTGCGCACCTTCGCTTCTGCGGCCTACGGCTACGGCGTCAGTGCCAGCCCACTTCAAGTCGCCATGGCTTACGCCGCGATCGCAAATGATGGCGTTCTCATGAAGCCTCGTCTTATCCAGTCAGTGATCACGAATAATGGCGTTGAGATTGAAAGCCGCGAGCCTGTGCAGGTTTGCCAAGCAGTCAGTCAACGTGCGGCTCAGGGAATGCGCGGTGCCCTCGAAACCGTCGTGGGCGATGGAACACGCGGCCCCACAGGCCGGCGTGCCTTTGTTCCCGGCTACCGCATCGGTGGGAAGACCGGAACCGCTTGGCGCTACATTGATGGGGAGGGCTATGATACCAGCACCTTCGTCGTTTCCTTTGCCGGAATCGTCCCTGTCGAGAATCCCCGCTTCGTTGCTTATGTCGTGATTGATCACCCTAAGTTCGACGATCCCGATGCCAGCATCGGGGGAGGTTCCGTAGCAGCTCCAGTCTTCAAGCGTGTTGCCGAGCGCGTGATCAAACTTCTCGACATTGAGCCGACCGAGCCCATCGAGATCCGCGCATCCGATGTCGCACTCAGCAATGAATAATCCCATGAAACTCTCCGAAGTTCTCCAAGTGATCCCCGAGGCCGACCGCCTTCGATTGGAGGATCTTGATGTCTCCGCCGTGACCGATCACAGCGGAAAAGTGGAGAGCGATAGCATCTTCGTGGCTGTGCGCGGCAGCGAGGTAGATGGGCATGACTACCTCGATGAGGTTATCAAAAAGCGACCCGCTGCCATCATCGCTGAGCGTAAGGCTCCCTCGGACTACTCCGGTCTTTGGGTCCAGGTCGAAAGCTCGCGAAAAGCTCTCGGCCGTCTCGCTGCCCAGCTCGCCGGGAACCCCGGTGCCAAGCTCAGCGCCATCGCGATCACGGGCACGAATGGCAAGACCACCATCACTCATTTCATCCACTTCCTTCTCAACGAAGCGATGGTGAAGACAGGGATGATTGGCACCGTGAAGGTGCACGATGGAAGCACCTATCAAGACGCGACCCACACCACGCCGGGTGCGATCGAGATGCAGGAAATCCTTTCCTTGATGGTCAGCAATGGCTGCAAGGCCGTCGCGATGGAGACCTCCTCCCATGGCCTCGAGCAGGCCCGCACCGAAGGCATCCCTTTCAGCGTCGGTGTCTTTACCAATCTCACGCAAGATCACCTCAACTACCATGTCACCATGGAGGCATATTATAATGCCAAGAAGCTCCTCTTCGAGCAAATGGCTGATGAGGGAAAAGACGGAGTCGCGGTGATCAATATCGATGATGCCTATGGCGAAAAGCTCGCTGCGGAATTCGCCGATCGCCTCAAAGTCATCACCTATGGCTTCAGCCTCGGCGCTGACTTTAAAATCGGCGACGTGCGCGCCGACTTCAAAGGCCAAGAGTTCGCGCTGGAGGCAAAGGGCCGTCAGTATCTTGTCCGTTTTCCCTATTCTGGTCGCTTTAATGCACAGAATGCTATCGCCGCTCTCGCCGCCGTCTCGGCACTCGGATTCCGCGTGCGTGATGTCGTGAAGCATCTCAATCACACCCCACAAGTTCCTGGTCGCATGGAGCATGTCGGCGGGGAGCGCTTCGCGGTCTATGTTGACTATGCGCACACTCCAGATGCCGTCGCAAAAGCTTGCGAGACGCTTCGCGAACTCAATCCCGGTCGCCTCATCACCGTCTTCGGGTGTGGGGGAGATCGTGATGTCACAAAACGTCCGCTCATGGGCGAAGCCGCAGCCAAGTTCAGTGATCAACTTTTCATCACTTCGGATAATCCCCGGAGTGAAGTGCCCTTTGCCATTCTCAACGACATTCTCCCGGGGGTTGGAGATACTCCGCACGAACTTGTTGTCGATCGGCGTGAGGCCATCAACCGTGCTGTCGAAATGGCACGTCCCTTTGACATCATCCTCATCGCTGGAAAAGGCCACGAGACTTATCAGGAAGTGAATGGCGTGAAGTCTCACTTCGATGATCGCGTGGAAGCGCGCAAGGCCATCATCACTTACTCAAAAAGAAAAGAAGCGGAATATGCGGAACGCCAGCGCGAGCGCGATGAACGCGATGGACATCGCCCGCGGGATAACGACGAGATCGCCCCCCGCGAGTCCGGCGAAGTTAGAATTTATCGCCGCCAAGATTACGACTCGGAATGAAGCACTATCCTCTCCAGATTCTCGCCTCGGCGATGAATGGCACCCTCCTGAATGTTCAGGACGAGGGAGAGACCGTGGTCACCAGTGGCGTCTCGACCGATACCCGATCTATTGCAGAAGGCTCCCTTTTCTTCGCCCTGCGAGGAGAAAATTTCGATGCTCATAATTTTCTCGATCAAGCGGGCTCCGCTGCCGCTCTTGTTGTTCAGGATGAAAACAAGGTCCCGTCAGAGCGCGCTGCGATCCTCGTTGATAGCACCCTCACCGCGCTCCAGATGCTCGCTCGCTGGTATCTCGCGGAACTGAATATCCCAGTCATCGCGATCACAGGATCGAATGGTAAAACCTCCACGAAGGACTTCGTTCGCAGCGTCATTTCCCAGAAGTTCCGCGCTCACGCGACCCTCGGGAATTTCAATAATCACATCGGCCTCCCGCTCACCGTTCTCGCTCTTGAGCCGGAACACGAAGTCGCCATTCTTGAAATGGGGATGAACCATTCTGGTGAACTCGCCCCGCTCTGCGAGATTGCCCCGCCTGCCGTCTCCATCATTACCAATATTGGCAGCGCCCATATTGAACACATGGGGAGTATCGAAGCCATCGCAGAAGAAAAAGGAACCGTCGCTCGTGCGCTCAAGCCCGAGGGCACTCTTGTGATCCCTTCCGACTGCGCTCACCAACCTCAAACAACGGGACGCACCCTGTTCGTCGGAGATGGTCCCGTTCGCGCCGAGAATATCGTGACCGATACCGAGGGCTCCCGCTTTGATCTCGTCATCGACGATCTTGGACGCATCGCCACCAGCATCCCTGTTACCGGAAAGCACATGGTGAGCAATGCTCTCCTCGCTGCTGGCGCTGGATTCACGATGGGTCTCAGCCTTGAAGAAATTTCAAAAGGCCTTGCCGAAACCACTCTCACCAGTGGACGTCTCCGTCAGTATGATCACGCGGGTATCGCCGTGATCGATGATACCTATAATGCCAATCCAGAGTCGGTCATCGCAGCGCTCGAAACTCTCGCAGCACTCCCTGGCGAAGGTAAAAAGACCGCTGTTCTGGGAATGATGGCTGAGTTAGGCGATCACGCCGAAGCTGCTTACGAGCGCGTCGGTCAACTTGCTGCGGCTAAAAACCTTTCGCTCGTCGTCGTCGGAGAGCCTGCCGAAACAATTGCTACTGCTGCTCGGAATGCCGGAGGAGCGGTTGATTTTTTCCCCAACGTGGATGCAGCTGCGTCCTTTCTAAAAACCTATAGCGCCTCCGGCGATCTCGTCCTTTTTAAAGGCTCACGAGCAGCTGCGATGGAGCGCGTTATGCAAACAGCCTTCCCCCAAAACTAAGTGCTCTACTGGATCTACACACTTTGGAAAGACGCCCAGGCACAAGGTGCCGATTGGGCCGAGACCTTCTCGTTTTTCCGTCTGCTCGGTTACATTACCCTTCGGGCCGGACTCGCTGCGACGATCGCCTTTAGCCTCAGTCTCTTTCTCGGTGGACGTGTCATCCGTAAACTCATCTCGCTCAAAGTCGGCCAACCAATCCGCACTGCCGAAGAAGTTCACAAGCTCGCTGAACTCCACGGAGGAAAAGCCGGCACCCCCACGATGGGCGGCATCATGATTCTCGGCACGGTCTTTCTTGCGGTCCTCCTCTGTGCCGACATGACGAACCCTTTCGTTCTCGTCACTCTCGTCGTGACCCTCGCGCTCGGCATTCTCGGTTTCCTCGATGACTATAAAAAGATCGTCGAGAAAAGCTCCGATGGTGTCAGCGGGAAATTGAAGCTCGTCTGGCAGGGAGTGGTCGGTCTCGGAGCTGCTCTTTTCCTCTGCTATAACCCGCAGACCAGCGAGTATCTTTTCTACTCTGGTGGAGAAGTGACGGAACCGACCACGGTGAAAGTGACCTCGGTCAGCTTCCCGCTTCTCACTTTTGTGATCCCTCTTGGTCTCCTCGCCATTCCCTTCTTCATGGCGCTTCTCGTGGGCACCTCGAATGCGGTGAATCTCACAGACGGCCTCGATGGTCTAGCTACTGGGGTGACTGTCACTGTGGCCATGGCCTACGCGATTATTTGCTACCTCAGCGGCACCAAGCCTGCTGCGGAATATCTCAATATTTTCTTCAACCCGCATCTTGCCGAACTTTCGATCCTCATGATGGCACTGGTCGGAGCGGGCCTCGGTTTCCTCTGGTTTAATTGCCACCCAGCGAAGGTCTTTATGGGAGACACTGGATCACTCGCCATTGGTGGCGCGATCGGCATGACCGCGATCTGCGCCAAGCAGGAACTCCTTCTCGTGATCATCGGCGGCGTCTTCGTCATGGAAGCGATGTCCGTCATTCTTCAAATCGGTTCCTTCAAGCTGAGAGGGAAGCGCATTTTCGCGATGTCCCCCATTCATCATCATTTCGAACTCCGTGGCTGGCATGAAAACCAAGTTATCATCCGCTTCTGGGTCCTCTCTATTCTTTTGAGCCTCTTCGGAATCGCTCTGCTTAAAGTCATCTAATGCTCAATCTTACCGGTCAGAATGTCGCCATCTTGGGCGCGGGTCGCAGTGGTCTTGCCGCTGCGAACCTCGCGTCTCGCTGTGGTGCCTCCGTCACGGTTTATGATTCGCATGGACCGGAAGTTTTTGCTGCTTTCCCTGCGGGAATTACGACCCACCCCGGCGCTTCCTCCGACACCGGAGCGGCGACTCTTTCTGACCTTGTGATCGTCAGCCCCGGTATCGAAACCAAGGGTGAGTTCGTACAATCCTTTGCTATCAATAGTGGTGCGCTCTGGGGGGAGATCGAGTTGGCATGGCGCTGCTTCTCCGGAAAAACTATCGCGATCACCGGCACGAATGGAAAAACGACCACCACCGAGTTGGTCGATGTTCTCGTGCGTGCGACCGGGAAAACCTGCGCGCCTTGCGGGAATTATGGGGTGCCTTTTTCTGAGATTATTCTTCGTGATGAACTTCCGGAAGTAGTCGCGCTTGAACTCAGTTCTTTCCAGCTTGAGACTACTGTTGATTTTAAACCCGACTCAGTCGTTTGGTTGAACTTCTCTGCCGATCACATGGATCGCTACGAGGATCTCATGGAATATTTCGAGGCCAAGCAGCGCATCTTTGCTAAGATCGATGCCGCCACGCCTGTCGTCATTCGCCAAGGTGAGACTCTTTTGGCGCTCCCTGGGTTGCTTGGACAAATCACCACTTTTTCCACGGAAGAAGAAGCCGATTGGATACTCAGTGGCGTTGTTATCCAGCAAGGGGAAGCTGCCTTTATTGATATTTCCAAGACTCGTCTCCGTGGGCTCCATAATGCCGAAAATCTCATGGCTGCTTGTGCGGTGGTGGATGGTCTTACTCCTGAAATTGCGCTCGCTGCTCTCACCGAATATGCCCCACCGGTTCATCGCTGTGAGCTGGTCGGTATTCTTGATAAAGTCGAATGGCTCAATGATTCCAAGGCCACTAACCTCCATGCGCTCGAGGCAGCCCTGCGCTCGCAGACCCGACCCACCATTCTGATTGCGGGCGGAAAGCAGAAGGGTCTCGATTACCAGCCACTCGCCCCTCTCCTAAAAGAAAAGGTCACGCAAGCGATCTTCTTTGGCGAAATCGGCGCAGCGCTGGCGGTCACATTTTTCGATGTCGTCCCGACGGAAACTGTTGAGACGCTCAAGGAAGCGGTGAAGTTCGCTTCGCAAAAATCCCAGCCCGGTAACGTCGTTCTCTTCTCGCCCGGCACTTCTTCCTTTGACCAATTTTCCGGCTATGAAGCGCGCGGCGACGCCTTCAAATCTGCCGTTCTTAGTCTTCGCTAAATTCTCATTAAAGAAACCAACCAACCGATGAAACCAAAATCTACATTCCAGACAAAACGTAAAGCTCCCAAGAGCTCCGGTCTGCGCATTCTCAATGCGTCCACCGGGAATCATAAAAGACGTAAGCAACGTGCCGCAACTGCGACCGCCGATGACCTCGGTGAAGTCCCCGGAGTTGGGGTCGCGCGCGCTCTGATCGTCATTCTTCTCCTCCATGTCCTAGCCATTGGCGGTATCTGGATGCACAGCAACTGGAGTAAGGAAAATACTCTCAAAGGCAGCCCTGCTGCCGCAGCCAAGGCCAAAGATTCAGCGAAGCCAGATCTCGTGCCGGGAGGAAAATACGATTTCGTCGAAAGCGGTGATAACTACGTCATTATTGCGCGGAAGCACGGCGTCGATGTCGATGAACTGAAAGCCGCGAACGGCTCTGCGCCACTCAGGCCGGGTCTTAAGATCAATATTCCGGCGCGCCGCGTCGAGTCCACCAAGCCCTCCGAGTCCATTGTCGGAATCCAGAGTGCGCCCATCGTAGAGCCGACTCCTCCGGTCCGTCCCATCTCTCGTCCTGAGATCGGGGCCCGCCCGTTGGTTCAGGTCGAATCGACCCCTCCCTCTCGTCCGGCTGAGAGTGAGCCTGTGTTGATCAAGCCCCGCCTCATGCAAGATGTTCCGCCACCCGCGGCTCTTCCCGTGGAGCCAGCTGCTCCCCGTGCTGTCGAAGTGAGGGAAGATCCTGCTCCCGCACCTTCTTACCGCACGCACAAGGTGGTGAAGGGAAACAGCATCTGGGGACTCTCCCGGAAGTATGGTGTCTCTTCAAAGAGCCTCATGCAGCTCAATGGAATCTCCGACCCATCCAAGCTCCGCCTTGGAAAAACCCTTAAGATTCCTACGCGCTAAGTTTCATGGGAAAAGGTGCCTCCATCTTCCTCTGCCTCGCTGTCGCTGCCCTCGTTACTGTGGGTTTGGTGATGCTAGCGAGTGCCAGTGCGAAGTGGGACACTGATGATGAGCAATACTTTTACCTCACCCGTCAGGCCCGTTGGTTGGTTGCCGGACTGGTGGGGTTGGTCGTGATTGCCTTCATGGACTACCGCCTGCTGAAGCGCGGTGCTCCTTACTTTTTTCTCATCGCGATATTGGCTCTCGTTGGTTGCTACATCCCCGGGATCGGCGATGCAGCGAAAGGGGAGAGTCGCTGGATTATCCTTCCCGTCTTGGGCCGCTTCCAGCCCTCTGAGCCAGCGAAGTTGGTCGTCATGATCGCCCTCGCAGCTTGGTATGCGAAGTATCAGGCTGAGACCCTGACTTTTTGCAAAGGCTTTGTCGTTCCTAGCCTCATTCTCGGAGTGCCTCTGCTTCTCATTCTTTTTGAGAAAGATATGGGCACTTCTGTGGGCCTCGCCGCTGCGGGCGGGATGGTTCTTTTTATCGCCGGATCGCGTCTATTCTACCTCGTGCCCAGTGCTCTGCTCGGGATCGCAGGACTCGTTTATTTTGTCAGCATTGACCCGATTCGCCGGCTTCGCTTTACGGCCTTTCTCGATCCTGAAGCCCACCGTGAAGGAGTAGGCTGGCAGCAGGCCATGGCGCTTGATGCTTTTGGAAACGGCGGCCCCGGCGGAGTCGGGCTCGGTAATGGCATCGTCAAGCAGATGAACTTTCCCGAGCACCATACCGACTTCATTTTTCCCGTCATCGGTGAGGAATTAGGCCTCATCGTCACCCTCGGAATCGTCCTTTGCTTCATCGTCATCTTCCTCGTGGGCGTGGGGATCTCGCTGCACGCCTCAGATGTCTTTGGTCGTATCCTCGGCCTCGGAGTCACTGGGGTCATTGTTGTTCCAGCGATGATGAATATCGGCGTCACCACCTCAATGATGCCTAACACCGGTCTCCCGCTTCCCTTTGTGAGCTACGGCGGGTCAAACCTCGTCTTTACTCTCGCGATGGTCGGAGTCCTCCTCAGTATCCTAAAAAGATCTGTTATCATTGACCGCCGCGAGGTTCCAGCGGTGAAGCAGAAGAAGTTCGAGGTGCGCCTTTGATCGCGGCGGAGCTTGGCTTGTAATTCGCAATCAAGCTTGCCCCTCATCGTCTCAGCCATTATTCCAAGCGCGTCATGGCTCGCATCAACGAAAACTTTCTTAAGCTCAAGGCCGGGTATCTTTTCCCGGAAATCGCCCGTCGCGTGAACGCATACACCGATGCAGAACCGGAAAAGGCGAAGCGTCTTATCCGTTGTGGAATCGGCGATGTCACCGAGCCCGTCCCCGTCGCTGCCCGTGAGGCGATGAAAAAAGCCGTCGATGAGCTCGGCGAGCGCGGCACCTTCCGCGGCTACGGCCCTGAGCAGGGCTATCCTTTCCTCCGCGAGTCGATCGCGGAAAATGCCTACGCCGGACTCGACATCGACCCCGGCGATATCTTCGTCTCCGATGGCTCGAAGTGTGACTCTGGAAACATCCTCGATATCCTCGGAGAGGGGAACACCATCGCGGTCACCGACCCTGTTTATCCCGTCTACGTTGATACCAACGTCATGGCTGGCAACACCGGGGAAGCAAATGACGCAGGCGAATACGAAGGTCTCGTCTACCTCAAGTGCACCGCCGAGAACGGCTTCGTCCCCGCTATTCCTGAGCAAAAAGTCGACCTCATCTACCTTTGCTACCCGAACAATCCTACCGGCACCACCGCCACCCGCGAGCAGCTCGAAGCTTGGGTCACTTATGCCAAGGAAAACGATGCTGTGATTCTCTACGATGCCGCCTACGAGGCCTTCGTCCAGGACTCCAGCATTCCACGCTCCATCTACGAGATCGAGGGCGCGAAGGACTGCGCGATCGAGTTCCGTTCCTTCTCAAAAAATGGCGGCTTCACCGGCGTCCGCTGCGCCTACACCGTCATCCCCGAGACCGTCACGGGTTCCACCGCCTCCGGCGAAAGAGTTCCTCTCAAGCAACTCTGGTCACGACGCCACTCCACCAAGTTCAATGGCGCTTCCTACCCTGTCCAGCGCGGAGCAGAAGCGATCTACTCCGAGGCTGGAAAAGCCGAGGTCGCCGAACTGGTGAAGCACTACATGACGAATGCTAAGCTCCTCAAGGACGCTTGCGAAGCACTCGGCCTGAAAGTCTGGGGCGGCGAAAATGCTCCCTACGTCTGGGTCGGCTGCCCCGAGGGTGTCACCAGCTGGGGCATGTTTGATAAGATGCTCGAAGCCGCCCAAGTCGTCGTCACCCCCGGTTCCGGATTCGGAGCAGCGGGCGAAGGCTTCTTCCGCATCTCCGCCTTCAACTCACGTGCCAACGTCGAGGAAGTCTGCGAGCGCCTCAAGGCGATGGTTTAGTCCGGAGGACAGATCACAGAGATCAGAAGACGGAAGTCCAAGATCAGTATCAGGTCGCCCCAGTGGCGGCCTTTTTCGTAGCCGTAGGACGAGCGTCCCGCTTGTCTTCTCCGCCCTCAACCAAGCTTCCCTCGAAGAAACCCTCTGGAAGAACGAGGAACGTGATTTAGCTGATGTTGATGCTTTGTCTCTTTCTATTTGGTTCTAGAGAATAGAAATGTTAACCTTCTGCTTGATGGAATCTATTCGAGATATTGGGTCGATTAACATGACCAGTCACTTGGGCTTCTCTGGTCATCCGGGACTGGTTTCCGATATCCATGAGTTCCGACTAGATTCGCCAGGGACCTATGATATTACCGCTAGATTCGACGACTTCCGTGTATGCACCGAAATTAAGATCGTTTCTCAGGCGGAACTAAGTGGCGATCCGAAGCCAGATATCGATGGTCGCACTATCGGCCTCGACAACGAGAGTCACGGAGGTCTCATAATTGTTGACTAGGTTGGCCTTCGAGAGTTTCACGAATACTTCAATAACTGTGTTGAAGAAGACGAGGAGCTTTGGAACTGGCTTGCTGATGGTGTATGTGATTTCAAGACTCAGGAGTTTCTGATGCCTAGTTCGAGAATCCAGATGACATTCGCTTTCGTTGCTTCGCAAGGTTGGTTCGCTTCCGTGCCCCTGGTATCTAGAGGGCAGATCTGCGGCTATAGAATCGAATGCAATCAGACCGCAGATGGGCAACAGATTCCTCGACCCGATAGTGTTGAGAAACGTCTATCAGCAGCCGACATTAACTAAACTCCAACCATCTATCTCAATGAGAATGGCTGGGCTGAGTGTCCCTACTGCAACCTAAAATTTAAGCCGACGGACGAGAATTCTTGGACAGGGTTCCGCCATGCGAGATGTTTGTCACTCCTTCACATCATCGACCCCCCCGAGGCTAAGTCATGAGAGATCGACGCTTTTCGCTCTGGAAGTTTGTTTTTGAATTCAGAGTTTGGTGCCCAATCTATTGGGGCTTCACTCAAACGCTTTTTTAAAACGAGTCTCAAAAACTCGGAAACCAAACGATGAATCGATCAACCCAAACTCTCTTTATCCTCCTTGCGCTCGTGCTTTTTTTGTTTGGATCAGGCGCCGCTCAAGAGCTGAAGAAAGAGCGGCGTGTGATGACTTGGGTGCCGCCTTATGCGGTAGACGCATGCAGGGAACGGTTGGATCAATCGTTCGATGGAGTGGGCATGAAGGACGGTTTGACTCATCTGGGTCTCCAGTTCTGGCATCCTACGAAGGACGGTGGACTTAAGCTCGTCCAAAGATTCAAAGTGATCGATGAGTCTACGATTTTGAATTTCCAAAAGTGGGGGGAGACTCACGGTGTTCGGACAATGCTCTGTGTTTACAACGGAACGCCCGAAGGCTGGGATTGGGAATTGGCGAAGAGCGCATTCGATACCCAGCGGGAGCGATTCGTTGAAGCTCTGGTTTCCGAAACCGTGCGGCTGAAGCTCGATGGGGTCGATGTCGACTTCGAAGGGAAGGGGAAACGTGAAGGGGATCGCAAGGCTTTTATCCAATTCATCAAGGAGCTGTCAAAGCGCCTTCATGCTGAAGGCAAAGAGCTCACGATTGATACGTTTGCCTACAAGTGGAATGCCCCGAATCAGGGATGGTGGGCGGAACTTCTCCCTCACATCGATGGGCTGCATGTCATGGGGTATTCCGAGACCGGGGTAGGGGCTGCCGATTGGAGATCCTACGACTTCATCAAAGCCGCTGCAGGAGACCATTCATCCAAACTACTTCTGGGAGTCGCGAGTAATGCTGCGGAGTGGCAGAATAAACCAGCCCGCGAACACCTCGCTTGGATTCAGGCTGACGCATCAGTTGGCTTGGCAATTTGGGATGTTCGACTGAAAGCTGCTGAATGGAGAAAAAAGGAAATGTGGCAGGCGGTCGCAAACATTAAGGGAAGTGCAGAAGTCGTCACTGACCAACCTGCTGCTGGAGATGGAGGCGGAGTAAAAAAAGATTCGTTAGGCACTGAATGAAGATGATTTTCGATCACGCGCTCGCATTTTCTTACCGTTCAAGTTCGCGAATGGGGATTGATGGGCTGGTGATGCTTCTTCTTTTCAGTGGCTTTGTCTACGGGGCGATCGCTTTCCTCAGTCGAAACGAGCCCAGCCCTCCGAAGGGAGGTGTCGTGGGTGTGATCGCAGCTGCCTTTTTTTCTTAAATTGTTTGGCGGCAAACTGCCGCACTCATGCTTAGCAGCCTCATTCGCCACCACCGGATGCCTGTGCGATGTCTTCGGGAATCGGCACGCGACCCAGCTCGAGGGTCATTCCAACCATCCGGCTGACACTGAACTGCAGAGCCTCAAGAGTTTGTTGAGCCTTGAAAAACTCCGAAGCCCCCCCCAACTCCGAAGCCACCCCCCCAATCTCCCCCCGCAGTTCCGGTTCAAGGGCGGCTTCAAGGTCCTCCCGCCAAAAGAAAATTCCTAGCAGTCAAATTCCTAGTAGTCTAAAACACTTGCATGAATGAGGTCATCGACCGAGCAGCCGCGTTTTTACGAGGCCATGGATACGAATTATGCCTGGCCTGGACGGCGGCTTTGATGGTCATTTACGGGAACCAACTTATTAAGTGTTCCAAAAACATCGCTAAGTCATGGAACTTTCTTTTTCGAGTAGGATTTTTCGTGATTGTCTGTGCTTTGAGCTACGGCCTATTAATGGTCGCTCTGGCTAGCTACCTGAATCGCCATCTATCCCACTTGGAGAATGGCTGGTATCTCACAACGGTGCTACTCGGATTCCTCACCCTCGGCATTTTAGCTGAGAAAAAGAGACAGATCTAAAAGTTGCCTTACCACTCAGCAACAATAGAACCATTCAGCTCGGAAGTTTGGGAGTCCCGTGGGGGTTGTTCCTTGAGCTAGATTCATAAGAGGTCAAAGCAATACCAGTGAGTTTCTAAGGCTCAGTCATTTCTGACTTCAAAACTTCTCCCTTTGCACCAAGTGTTTTATCCCCATTAGCTAGTTCTGAGGCCCATGAATCAAAATAAATAGCATCCGAAACCTTCCCCAACATTTCATCGCAAACGGCAGTTTCCATCACCGCTCCCATCGAGTTCCGCATCTATGTCTACAGCCCCTCAAGTGGAGGCTCACTTGAATTTGATGACATCACCTTGAATGGCACCGTCACTACTATTCCTGAGCCTTCCATTTCACTGGCGCTCGTCCTCGGACTCCTCAGCTGCGGACTCGTTCGCCGCCGGAAATAGGGAGTCGACGCACCACATCTTTTTTCAACCCTTGTCGTCCGCGCCGAGGGTTTTTCTTTCTATCCTTTGCGCTTCCCTTTCGAAGCACCCGGGAAGATGACTCCAGCGTGTCACTCTTCCGCCACCCCCTTCCCCCAGCGCTCATCTGCGCCCTTCTCTGGGGAAGTGCCTTTCCCGTCATCAAGAGTGTCTACGCGCACTGGGAGATGCAGGGACTGGCGCGCAGCCTGCCGATAGTATTTCTCTTCGCCGGAGTCCGCTTCACGATCTCAGGTCTCGGGCTCTTGCCCTCAACTTTCGTTTCAGCGGAATCATTCCCGCTTTTCGGGAGCTCCTTGCCAGCGCGCTACCCTGTTGAAATTTTCATCTGGGGACTCTTGGTTCCAGCAATGGCTTCTCTTGGGCCTCTTGAATTAAAAATGGCCCGTTACCAAGCGGTAACGGGCCTTAAGTTGATAAATTTTCTCAAAATTAGCCTCTTCTCCGACGAAGAAGAGGTAACGCTCCAAGCACTAGAAGGATCCCCGCGGAAGGTTCCGGAATCGTACCGACTGAGACTGGAATATCGGAAAGGACGAATTCATGGATCATTCCTTCTGAGCCGTCTTCTTGGAAGGTCACCAGCATCCAGCCGTATTGTTCGCTGGCCGTTCCCGAGTCGAGGACAAAGCCTAGATACTCCATGGTGTTTGGAGTAAATTGATCTGCGCCTGGCCCGACATGGCTGCCACTGGTGGAAACACCAGAGCCGCCACCAGAGCCTGTTCCCGATCCTCCGAAAGCGGGGCTTGTGAGAGGAGTCGCACCACTTGCTGTTGCTGAGTTCCCGTCGATATCGTCTCCAAGTAACAAGGCGTGAATGGCCGAGAGGTTATCCGAGGCGTCATCACGATAGGGATTGGCGTTGCTGTTATGGGCGATTCCTACTCCTCCAAAGAAGAAGTTGAAATCCCAGTCCGCTGTAGCTGGCTCTGAATAACTGATGGTATAAGAATCACCAGCGGCATCCGGTGCACCCGTCATGGTCGAAGAACTCGTGCTGTTTGCGCTGAGATCGAGATAGACCCCTTCAAACGTCGCGGGGATGGCGATATTGGCGTTGTTGACATATATTATTGCTCCAGATGCTGTAGTTAAGCAGCCCAAGGAGAGAGTCAGAGCAGAGGTGCGGATGTAGCGTGATGAGTTCATCGTGTGGGTGTGCGAATGTTGCCTGTTCAACAAGGTTCTATGGGATGAGGGTGACTTGCACTCGGAAGAAGCGGGCTTTTTTACCATCCGGGGTGAAGAAGGGATAAGGAACCGAGACGATTTCGTAGTCGCTGTCATCGGTCGAGTCAGCGACGACGGTAGGCGTGTCGGTGCTGTCGTGCCAAGTTGCGAGATCTGAGCTAAACTGAACCGTGTAGTTCGCGCTGCCTGAATCGCCGAAGTCATCTCGGCGGACAAAGACGGCATCGAAGGAGACGCCTGCACCGGAGAAGTCGGCATTGACGATGGGCACTCCGTTGACAGATCCATCGAGCATGAGATTCGCTTGGTCTGCGAGGTTAGGATCGGTGCCAAAGGCGAACTCGAGGAGGTTCGTGAGGCCGTCAGAATCACCGGCGTCGGAGAGGTTCTCACCATTTCCGGTATTCGCGGAAGATCCGAAGTTTGTGGTGCGCCAGCTTCCGATGATGCCTGCTGCTCCAGTCGTGAGGATCACGTCGTTTCCGTCGCCTCCGGTATATCCCGCATCGCCACTCAGTCCTGAACCGAGGTAGTCGCCGGAGAAGGGAAGTCCGAGGCCGAAGGTTCCGTTGACAGCATTTGCGGCATCATTAGAAATGACGACGATGTCAGCAGGGCTGGCTTCTACGGTGGATGACTCGGTGACGGTTAGGCCAGCTGCAGCTCCGAGAGTCACGGCTCCGGTCACGTCCACTTGGTCCCAATCGGTGCCGGCAACACCAGCGGTGTTGTCTACGTCAACTGCGAGGGTTCCGTTGATGGTGAGTGTGCCCGTGCTCATTGTGCCGATACCATTGTCTCCGGGAGAGAGGGTGGCTGAAGCACCGATGGTTACGGCAGATGCGGTAGAACCCGTTCCCGTGAAAATGGCATTGTTGTTGATGGTATAATTGCCACCTCCGGTGTGGGAGCCATTGAAGATGAGGGTTCCTCCAACGACCGCCGTATTCACGACCGTCGTTCCGGAGTAGGTGTTGGTTCCTGAAATGGTGACGATTCCATTGTCGAAGTTATTTTGGAACAACACGCTTCCGATTCCGGTGATATCTCCGGTGATGGTCCAAGTTCCATTGTCTTTCCCTTCGGATCCTTCAAAGTTGAGAGTGCCAGTAGTAGTAGGAAGAACGGCGGTTCCACTGAAAGTGAGATTAAGGCCTTCGAGGCCATAATTTCCCCAGCCCCTTGGATCGTTGTTGATGTTGGTGATGGTGCCGGAGAGCTCGAAGTCGTTTGAGCCGCCGAGTCGGAAACCTCCCGCATCGATTTCAAAGTCGTTTGGAATGACGATTCCCGACGATCCTGCTTGAAGCTGGGCTCCGCGGGAATGAACCAACCCTGTTCCAAGGTGGTCGCTGTGGTTAAGGACGACAAAGCCTCCTTTTGCTCCACTCGTTCCGTCGAAGAGCGAACCACCCCCGTCACCGAGTTCGAAGCCACCTGAGAAGGTGTTTCCTGAGGGGCCATCGAAGATGAGCGTTCCGTCAGCAAGTTTGATGACTTCTCCGGTTCCACTGATGACTCCGGTTTGCGTCTGAGTCAAATCAGTCCCGACTGCGAATTCAAGAGCGCCAGGGCTGTTGACCACGACTGGGCCGTCACCATCGAGAGTTCCGATGATGAGAGGCGTCACCACGTGTCCGATGCGAAGGAAGCCTTCGTTAACGGTGGTGGTGCCGGTGTGGGTGGTGGTATTTCGGAGAGTGAATCTTCCGGTGCCGACTTTCGTCAAGTTTCCTCCGGTTCCGCTGATGGTGCCTTCGTAGGCGGTGTCAGTAGCACCTCCGGTGACGAGCGTTTCCGCGCCGAGGTCGACAACAGGCCCTGTTACTCCGGCGCCTGAGGCGAGTGAGGCGATGGTGACGGTGCTTCCACCGCTGGTGTCGCCGCTTCCGGTGAGTTGGAGGGTGATGGAGTCGGTGAGCGTTACCGCTTCAGTCGAGTAGTCGCCATCATTCACGATGATTGTGCCTGTAGGGCTGACGACGGCAAGTGCTTCGCCGATCGTGGCAAAGGCATTGTAGGCCATGGTCGCTGGTGCAACAGGAGCACCTCCATCGACATCAGTGACGGCAGTTCCAGCAGGAGTTCCTGCGAGGTTGTCGTCGACGTAAAGGGGATCTGGAAGAGCTCCGGTGATGATGATGGATCCGACGGTGGGTCCGCTGCCATCTTCATCGCCATCTTCGATCAAGATGTTGATCACGGTAGGATCAGCGGTTCCTGCTCCGGTGACAAACTCTGCGGCAGTAAGTGCAGTATTCACGGTGGCGGAGTCTCCGGTGATTGACCAGACGCCGGAGGCGTAGGTTTCTCCATTGCCGCTGGCTGCGGTGAGGTCGCCGGCGGTGGCAGACCAATTATCAATCGTCATGGTGACGGTCACTTCGTCATTCGTGCCAGCGGTGTTCGTGATGCTTCCGGTGGACTCATCCCAGAACTTGAGGCAGGAGACGGTTGCTGTGCCGGAGGCTGGATTCTTGATGGTTCCAGCGGAGAAGGTGTTGATTGGGGTGCTTACACTACTATTTCCACCGATGCCGGTTCCCGCATTGGTGGAGATGTTCACGGTGTGATCTCCGCGCCAGTTGTTGTTGTCGTTGTTTAGTAGTGCGACAGTGGCGGATGCGGCTCCGTTGACTGAATACTCGACGTCGTCGTCGGCATCGCTGAAGATCACGGCGAGTCGGTTGGGGCTGCCAGCGGTCAGGGCGGTGGTTGTCAGAGGGACGACGATGGTGTTGTCGGTCGCCCAATTTAAGTCGGTGAAGACTCCCGGGGTGCTGGCATCATCGGTCGGCTGGTTAGCTGCAGTTCCTCCTGCTTTGACTAGGAGATGGGGAACTCCTTCGACGAGAATAATGGCGCTTCCATTACTGCTTCCTCCGATTTCCCAAATGACGGTTGATCCGACAAGGTCGGCGGCTTGCGCAATGAAATCGATCTCAACGGAATAACCCAAGGCAGCATTGAGGGCAGGTCCGCCTGCGTCAAGGTCATGGATGGCATCGTCTTGGGCGCGGCCATCGCCGAAGATAGCGACATTAGCTGATCCGGTGTAGTAGGTCAGAGGTGCCCCTGGGGTCGTCACCGTGGATGCGTAGGTGGTGTCACCGTCAGAGACGACAATATCGTTGAGCGGAATCGTTCCTGTTCCGACTTGGATTTGGGTCAACTCGGTTCCGGTGGGCGCACTGTTGGCGTCGTCGATGATAATGAAAGCGCTGGAGGGGCTCCCTGCGGATGCGGTGAGTTCTCCTCCGGTCAAGGTGCCGATGCTCGCGACTACGGGCTCACAGCCTTCCAAGAGACCGTCGACGATGGTGGCGACACTGAGGTTGGCGGAGGTGGCACCGACAGGAATGTCGATTGAGGCGACTCCGGTGAAGTCACTGCCATCGGCAGCGGCTCCAGAGTAGGTGATGTTTACGGTCAGAGGAAGACCGGTGGGGGCGGCACTTGAAGTGACCGTCCAAACCGCATTGTTTCCTTCGGTGACATCGCCATTCGAGGCGATGGTGATGGTGGCAGGAGGGAAGGCGACGTTGATGACGAAGCTACTGCTGTCCGAGGCGGTGCCGTCAGAAACGGTGAAGTCAAAGCCGCCGACAACTGGGGCCGAAGCGCCTGCATCGAAAGTGACCAAACCGTTGTCGATATCGTCTTGGGTGAAAGTGCCTCCCATGCCGAGAGGGCTGGCGGAAAGATTGAGGGTGCCGGCAGCGGGGACGCTATCGACAGTGTAGGTCAGGCCGCTCGGTGCGGTGTCGTTATCGAAGGTATCGAGAAAGGCGTCGCTGATGACGTTGCCGGTCGTGCTTGGGATGACGGTGATGGGAAGATTGACGGCGATGGCAGGATCGTTGTTGACGACGAGGCTGGCAATTTCGAGTCCCTGCATGGATGGGGTATTCGGGAAGGCTGCACTTGCGGTGCCGACGTTCTCACTCGTCATCTCGACCGTGTCACTTGCGCCCAGCGTGATGAGGGTAGAGTTCCAGCTACCGCTGGTGCGGTTGCCTCCGTTGTCACGGTTATAGGCAGCGCCTTGGCCACGGTCGAGTATCGTGCTGCCGTTTTGACGCCAGCGGGTGATGGGAATGACACGATCTTGGTTGTCATTTGTGGCATCGGCTTGGGTGAAAAGACTGCCGAGGAAGAGATAGTCGCCAGCGTTGTTCGCGGTGACGGTGCTGCTGCCTCCGTGGGTGAAGGTGGTGTTCACTCCTGAGACCTGAGAGTCGAAGCCGATCGCGGTGGCGGCGGTGTTGAGGACGTTCTGGTTGGTGGTGTCGGTGACTTCGACATACTTGGCAGAAACCGGAAGTTTGACTGCCGTAATGGCGGTGCCATTTCCCTGGATGGTGCTGGCAACTCCGCCGCTTTCCATCGTGAGGCGCACCCGCAGCACTTGGCCTGCCGTTGCGGAAATGATCCGGCCAACTGCGGCGACTCCGGACTGGGCGTTCTCAGCGTTGGCGTTACCGCGAAGGTAAGTGGTGGTGGTTGATCCCGCGACTGCTGTGCCATTGAGAGTAATGGTCTGGAAGTAGTTGGTGCGGGTGTTATTACCGGCTGTTTTTTCCAACTTGGTGTTGGCAAAGACGAGGTAAAGGCCGGTTTCATTAAGCGTGATGTCAGCGCTGCCAGCGGTGTAAGTGAAAGCGCTGCCGTGAGTGGCTGCCGAGTTGTCGGTATCGTAAATGACGTCGGCGCCTGTCACTCCGATTGTGCCACCCTGATTAGTAGTGCGCTGGAGGTTGAGGTAGGGCCAGGTGTCATCGAGCTTGAGGAGCTGGGCCGAGGTATAATTCGGTTCGCGGGCGGGTAAATTCGTGTCCGTGTTGGTGTCGGAGCGGCGTGACTCGAGCGTGAGGACATCGTCGTCTGCGGCGACATTGATAATTGCACCACCGGACATGACCGTTTCATCGGCTCCGCCAAGGCGGCGGATGAAGCCTTGTGAGGTTCCGGCTTCAAGCTGCGTTCCAGCGAGCGTGATGTTTGAAATGATCTCGGCGCGGTTAGTGCCGGCAGATTTATCAAAGCGGGTGGCATACATCACGAGGTGACGGCCTGAGCTCAGAGCAAGCGTAGTTGGCGCGGTGAGTTCGTAGGAGCCATCGACAGCTACCGGGGTGTCGAAGTCATGAACGAGGACAGGTCCGAGTCCGGTGCCGGCCGTTGCGCGCGCAAGCGTTTCACCGCCTGTGGATTCTGTGATGATCGCCTTGTCTGCAAAGGTTCCTCCTGGGGTGACGGCAGCGTGGGAGCTTGTCAGGAGGGCGATTGAAAAGAGGGTAGAGCTCAGCTTGAAGCTGTGGGGGATCGATCTTATGTTCATTCTGTTTCTGTGTGTGTGTGATTTCTCGGCTGACGAGGCTGAAAAAGTAGCGGTCAGGATGTAAAGAGAGAGAAATCTGTCAAACTGTTTCATCTGAATGCCACCCACCTTGTTAGTTAAGTGCATCTCATGGTCCCCATGAGGCGCTTTCATTTCCCTCTCTATTTTGAGGGGGCCTTCGGTCGGGCCCGAGTGTTAGCGGTGGAGCTGGAGCAGGCGGTTCGCTTCCTTGATGAGGAAGTCGAGATCCATGAAGGGGTCGGCGGAAATATCGGTCCAAAGGACGCGGCCTTTTCCATCGATGACGAAGGTGCCGTGGAGGGGTTGGTCTTCAAAGTCATCATGCGCGGTGTATGCCTTGAAGACGTTTTTCTTCTCGTCGGAAATGAGAGGAAAAGGGATGTCTCCTTTGCTGTAATTGTCCTGGGATTCTTTGAGTGCCGCGACGCTGTCGGTCGAGATTGCAAGGATGGGAAGCTTCGCTTTTTCGAAGTCAGAATAGCGGTCTGCCATGGCAGTGAGTTGCTCGGTGCAGTGGAGGCAACCGGCACCGAGATAGAAGACCAGTATGAAAGGTTTCCCATGGTAGTTCGCGAGTGAAATTTGTTTTCCAGATTGATTAGGAAGACTGAAAGGTTTCGCAGCTGGGGGAGTCCAGTGAACAGGGCCGAGGCTATTGAGCTCGGGACGGGGTAGGAGGTCTTCGGCAGGGAGGTGAGCGAGCCGCCAGTCGGCGGGGTAGCCGAGCTTCTTGGCGATGGGTGCAAGGCGGGCGAAGGGTGGGGCGGTGAGTTCGATCTCGGAGGAGATGCTGCGGAGTTTCTCGAAGGCTTCCCTTACCTTGGCTGCGTCTTCTTTTTCGCAGTGGTAAAAGGTGGCGATTGCTTGGGCGAGAGGGATAGTCTTTTTGGCGTCACCGCTGAGGTGTTTCTCGGCGGACTTTTTTGCGGCTTCGAGATCGCCGAGGGCGAGCTGGCGGCGCATTTTGGTAGTGCCGTTGGCGACGTGTTCGAGGGATTTTTTGGCGGCTTCCTTGTCGCCATTCAATTCGGCGAGGCATCCGCGAAGTTCGCTGAGGATTTTGGCAAGGGCGTCGGCGCTGCGCTTGGAATTCTTGCTGGCATCTTTGACGGCTTTTTTGAGGTCCTTTTCGTTTTTCTTGTCCTTGGTCGCTTTTTCGCGGGCTTTTTCTTCGTCCTCTTTCTGTTTCGCGACGGCTTTTTTGTGGTGTGCGTCGAGCTGGGCGATGATTTTTTCGAGGTCGCCTTTTTGTTTCAGGTGGAAGTGGGACAGGCCGAGGAGCCGGAGGCGGGAGCGGTCGTCGTCTGCTTTTTCCAGTTTTTCGAGCCACTGGGTTTTCGAAAGGGAGATGACTTGAGGCCAGAGTTCGAAGGCTTCGAGAATTTTGATGAGTTCATTCCTGCCGTGCTTGCTGGAGGAGCCTCCTTTGGTGGCGGTGTTGAGTTTGGGATGGCGAGGGTTGGCGAGGAGGGACTTCGCCATTTCCAGAGCGGCGGTGGCATCGCCGAGGTAGGTGAAGTTTTGCGCGACCCATTGGTTATTGTGGGCGTAGTTGTGGATTTCATCGGGCAGAAGAAGATGCTTCTGCATGTGAGCGTGATCGATGCGAGCGGAAGCTTGTTGATGCCAGGTGGCATCGTGAAAGCGCTTTGCCTTTGAGTAAATGTGACCGGGCATGTGCCACATGTGGGCGATGGCGGGAGCGGTGGCTCCGAGCTTGGCGGCGGAGTCGAGCGCCTGGGCGTGGTTGCGGTTGTCCCAGAGGTGGATCGCGAAGTGGTGGGCGGGATGGTGAGGTGACTTGGAGAAGATTTGCTCTAGGATGGCATCGAGGCCGACGTGGCTCTGGATCGGGATTCCCTTGCGGCTGAACTGCCAGCGGCGACAGACGTAGAAGGTTTTCGCTTCGAGGTCGGTAGGGAAATCGAGGATGATATTTTCGAGATCGCGGAGGAAGTTTTCGCGGCGCTTTTTATCATCCTTTGGCTCCTCGCTGAAGAGCTTGGTGTGAGCGGTGAAGTAGGCTTTTTCGAGTGGGCTGAGAGTGGCTTTTTCGAGAAGTTTAGCGCCTTTTGCGAGGAACTCTTTGGCTCGTTTTTCGTTCTCCCAGTTGGCCATGGTAAGGCCGAGGTAAGCCATGACGCAGTCGGGATCATGGGCGAGAATCTGACGGAAAGAGCGCTCGGCTTCATAATACCAGAAGCCGTGGAGTTGGCCGATGCCTTGATCGAAATAGGCTTGTCCTTGATTCCACTTGGTCGTGATGGGGAGGTGGACTAGCCCGGTGTTTCCCATGAGGGGCGAGGCTTGGCGGGGGCCTTCATTGAAGGCATGGCCTTGGTGGGAGTGGCCTTCGAGTGGATCTTCGGTTTCGGTTTTTTTCTCTTCCTGGGCAGAGGAAAAGAGCGGAAGAAACCCGAGGAGAAGGAGGGAAATGGAAAAGCGCATGTCGGTGGCGGGAGCGTGGATGGTGATTGCTGTTACGAATCGCCGGTGGTGGACTTTCCAAATGATTCACTTCTTGGCGATCTTTCTCTTGCTCTCGGTGTCGGTAAAAGCAGCAACGAAGCCCAATGTGGTGATCATTTTCTGCGATCATTTGGGCTACGCGGACATCGGATGCTTCGGGGCAAAGGGCTATAAGACGCCTCATATTGACTCGATGGCCTGCGAGGGGGCAAGATTTCGATCAGCTTGAGCAAGCCGGATGATAAAACGGCCGAGAAAAATGAAGTGACGATCGCGCTGCTCGATAGCGGCTCGCCTCTTTTCTTGGAGGTGGCGGGGAAATTACAGCTCGCGGGGGTTGCCTCCACCGCTTCTAATTGTTCGAGGTCGAGCTATGGGGATCGGGGAAGCTATGCATGGATCTCCGAGATCGCGGAGTGGATCGAAACGACTACGAAGTAGGGTTACTTTTGATATTTAGGATTCAGCTCGGTGGGGATGGGGGCTTTGACGTCCTTTTGCCAAGCTTGGAGTTTTTTCAAAAGCGCTTGTGCTTTTTTGGGATTTTTTTCAGCGAGGTTGGTGGTCTCTGAGACATCATTTTTGAGATGATAGAGCTCGAGTGAGTTGTCCTCGAAATACTGGATGAGCTTCCAGTCGCCATCGCGGATGACGCTGCAGGGTGTTGTGCGGAAGTAGGGTGAGGCGGAGCCTTTGTTCTGACCGTAGCCTTGAAGATAAGCGGGGAAGTGCCAGTAGAGGGAGCGGTCGGGGAGAGGTTTACCTTTAAAAGCGGGAGTGAGACTAATTCCATCGAGCTTCTGAGCAGGAGCTTTGGCGAGTGAGAGGAGAGTTGGGAAGAGGTCGACTTGGTGAATCGGGGTTTCATTGGTCGTGCCGGGAGCGATGATGCCGGGGAGCTTTGCGAGAAAAGGTTCCCGGATGCCGCCCTCGTAATACATTCCCTTCACTCCACGCAGGGGAGTGGCGCGGGAGTAGGAGCCGTGGGGGCCGTTGTCCGAGGTGAAGATGACGAGGGTGTTTTCGCTGAGCTTGAGCTCGTCGAGAGTCTTTAGGACTTGGCCGACGGCGAGGTCCATGGCCTCGATCATGGCGGCATATTTTGGGTTGTGATGCGGGTCGGTCTTGGGCTTTTCAGAATACTTTTTCGTGAGGTCTTCACGCGCCTGGATCGGAGTGTGGACTGAGTAGAAGGGGAGGTAGACGAAGAAGGGATCGGCAGCATTTTCTTTCATCCAGCCGGAGACCTCGCGACCGAGACGCTCGGGGAGGTGCTCGCCCTTTGGGCCATCTTTGAGCTGGGGATTTTTATAGGGGGAAAAGTAGGATCTGGGGTGGCCGGAGGTGTTTCCACCGAAGTTGGTATCGAACCCGTCCTTGGTGGGATCCTTTGAGACGTGCCATTTCCCGGCGACGCAGGTGCGATAGCCGGCGGACTTGAGCGCTTCGCCGAGGGTGGTGAATTTTGGATCAAGAAGCTGGGTGTTCTTGATGGGAACCAGCTTGCGGTGCTTCGCTTGACCGCGGTCGGAATTTCCGACGGTGAAGACGCCATGGCGAGGGGTGTAGAGTCCACTCATGAGCGACGCGCGTGAGGGGGCACAGTTTGCGGCAGCGGCGTAGGCATTGGTGAAGGAGACTCCTTCTTTGGCAATGCGGTCGATATTAGGCGTCCGGTAGTAGGTAGATCCTTGGCAGGAAAGATCAGTGTAGCCGAGATCATCGGCATAAAAGAGGACGATATTAGGGCGCTTTTCCTCAGCTTGGAGCGGGAATGAGCTCAAAATGAACGCACAACTTGCGATCTTGGCTAAAAATTGTCTCTGGAAGTTTTTCATATTGGAGGTTAAACGTGTCATACACACTGTTTTGAAAGCTCTATACATTCTTAAATTAGCGGGTCTTTCTGCGCTTTTCGTCGCTCCGGTATCAGCGAAGATCTGGATCTCGGAAATCGTCGCAGATAATGACGGCTCCCATCTCGATGAAGATAATGATGAATCGGACTGGGTCGAGCTTTACAATGACGGAGCTGGTAGCGTGGATCTTGGTGGGTGGAGTCTCACTGATGATGACGCGAATCTTCAAAAATGGGTTTTCCCTCCCGGAGCGACGATCGGTTCGCAGGGTTATCTTGTTGTCTTTGCTTCAGGGAAAAATCGTCGCGTTCCCGGAAACGAGTATCACACGAACTACTCTCTGAAGCGCAGTGGTGAGTATCTCGGGTTGATCCAAGCGGATGGGAGCACGGTGGAGCACGACTATGCCGCACAGTATCCCGGCCAGTTTTCTGGAGCGAGCTACGGCGTGAGCCAGACAGGCGGATCGAGTCAACTTCTCGCGACAGGTGCGCCGGGGCAAGCGGCTGTTCCTACCTCAGCCGCTGACTTCACGGCGAATTATAGTAACTGGAATACTACCGGACCTGCGATGACTGGTTCGACTTGGAGGAATGTGAACTCGGGCGTCGGTTACGAGACAACCAGCGGTTACGGAAATTTTATTGGAACGAATGGGAGTTTTTTGACGGAAATGCTGGGCAATAATGGTTCTGTTTTCCTGCGGCTTCCATTTACCCTCAGCTCAGCTTCGGCCGGCGAGTTTACTCTGCGGATGCGTTGGGATGATGGCTTCATCGCTTACATCAATGGCGTTCAGGTCGCTGCGGATCAGCACGACACCACCCCCGAGTGGAATTCCACCGCAACTGATGGTCGGACTGATGCTCAGAATGACGATTGGGTAAATTTCACCATCGATCCATCTATTCTCAGTCTGGTGGCCGGGGAGAACATTCTCGCGATTCACGGGATGAATGAGACTGCCAATAGTTCAGACATGCTGATTCTTCCCGAACTTGAGGTGGTGGTGCCGGGAGCAGTGAGGGGCTCGATCGGCTATCACACCACGGTTACTCCCGGAGCGCCGAATGGCACGAGTCTGGCGACCGTTCCTCCGCTCATTCGCGAGGTTACCGATCAACCCGAGCGCCCAGCTGGTGGTGCGGGAAGCGCGCCACTTTTGATCACTGCTGAAGTCCAGAATGGCACGACTGCTGTTTCCCAAGTCCGCCTTTTCCACCGCATTATGTTTTCCTCTGAATCCAGTCTCGTCATGAATGACAGTGGCCTCGGCGGAGATGCTGTTGCGGGCGATGGGATTTACTCTGCCTTGCTGCCCACCACGAGCCTTGATTCCGGAGAGATGATGCGCTGGCGCGTCGAGGCAGAAGACACGGTAAGCGGAGTCTCGCTCTCGCCCCCCTATCTCGATCCGGTTGATGCGGATCGCTACTACGGCACTGTCGCTCTAAATTCAGCTCACGACTCCTCGCAGTTGACGATCATTGAGACTTTTGTGCAAAACGAGGTCGCGGTTGATACCGTCGCAGGAACTACGGCCTCGATTTATTACTTGGGGAATTTTTACGATAACGTGCAGATGGACCGCCACGGTCAATCGACAGGAGCGTTCCCAAAGAAGAGCTACGACTTGGACTTTAATAAGGGCAATCGCTTCCTCTGGAAGGAAGGAGAAGAGCGGGTCAAGGACACTAACCTGCTCACGAACTGGGCGGATAAGAGTAAGGTGCGGAATGCGATGGGGTATGAGTTCCTACGTCGTTGTGGATCTCCATCTCACTACGCTTTCCCGATCCGGATGGACCGGAATGGCGAGTTCTTTTCCATCACAGACCTCGTGGAAGATGGTGATGATCGCTTCTTGGATCGGGTGGGGCTCGACCGCGAGGGCACTCTTTATAAAATGTATGATAAGATCGAGGTCGCATCTAAGGCGGTGAAAAAGTCTCGTAAGGAACTCGGCACGGATGATCTCCAGGCTCTGATCAATGGACTGAATGAGGCGCTGCCGCGCGATACTCGCCGTGAGTATGCCTATGATAATCTCGATCTCGCCGCGACAGTGAACCACCTCGCCGCTTATGTGGTCGCCGGAATCTCAGACACTGGCCACAAAAATTTCTATATGTATCGCGATACCGAGGGTGACGGTGAGTGGACACCGCTTCCTTGGGATGTCGATCTCTCAGCAGGTCGCCGCTGGAATTCGACGGATAAGTATTTCGATGACTCTTTTTTCAGCAATCTGTGGATCAGGAGTCCGAATCGTCTCTGGGAGCTCATTCACAACACCCCAGAATTCCGTCATATGATTCTTCGGCGCATCGCGACGCTGCGCAAAGAGATCCTTCTTTCTACGGGTGATGCTTCGGCTGGTCCTGACTGGTATGATGACATGGTGAAGGATCTGCGCGACCAGATGGACCCGATCGGGATCGTCTCGGACTCGGATCTTGATTATGACAAATGGGGGAGTTGGGGAAATAACGACCGATCACGCACGGCGGCGAGTCGAATTCTCTTCACCTGGCTTCCTGCCAAGCGCAGCTACATCTTTAGCTCTGCTCGAAATCAGGGCGGCGTGAGTGTTCCAGCGGATCAACCTTCAATTCCGCCACTGACGATTGAGACAGTGGAGTTCCTCCCAGTCTCTGGAAATCAGGATGAAGAATACCTCGTTGTGAAGAATCATGGGGGTGTCTCAGTCGATCTCTCCGGTTTCACTCTGATCGGTGGCGTGGACTACACTTTTCCCCCAGGCACGGTCATTCCTTCTGGAGCAGGGAATGCTGGCGGAGACTACATAGGAACTCTTCACCTTGTGAGAGATGCGAATGCTTTCCGTGCAAGAAGCACGGGACCAACTTCGGGCGAATACCGCTTTATTCAAGAGGGTTATCAAGGTCAGTTCTCGGCTCGTGGCGAGACCACTGAACTCCGAAATGCCGAGGCGCTTCTAGTGGATTCCTTTTCCTATACTGGAGCTCCCACACTGGCTCAGCAGGGACTACGTGTGACCGAAATAAATTACCATCCGTCGAATCCAACCGCTACCGAGCAAACAACGCTTCCTGGTGTGACGGATTCGGATTTCGAGTTCATCGAGTTGAAAAATATCTCCGGCGCGACGCTCGATCTCTCAGGTGCTCAATTTACGGAAGGCGTCGCTTACACCTTCGCCAGTGGCGTCATGGTTCCTGCGGGGCAACGGCTTATCCTTGCTAAAAATCCCGCGGCCTTCGCCGTGCGCTACCCCTCCGTCTCCGCTCAAGTCGTGGGTCCTTATCTCGGCCTGCTAAATAACGATGGCGATACCCTCCGCTTAGTCGATGGTGTCGGCGAAAACATTCTGGTTATCACTTATAACGACCGCTGGTATCCGCCCAGTGATGGTGGGGGACAGAGCCTTGTGCTCGCCGGGAGTGAAGCGGCTTTTAGTGGGCTGAATGTTTCATCGGCTTGGGGTCTCAGCACTGCGCTCAATGGTTCCCCCGGTGCTGCTGATGCTACTATTTCTACTCATTACAATGCGTGGCAGGAAGGGAACTTCAACGAAGCGCAGTGGGCAGATCCCGCAGTAGGCACGGCTGAGGCAGACCCCGATGGCGATGGTCTCCTGAACTGGGAAGAATATGCCTTCGGCACCGATCCCAACGTAGCGGATGTCGCCCTCTTTGAAGGCGAGGTCGTCACCACGGGTGGACAGACCTACCTCGGTGCGCGGGTGAAGCGCCGCATCAATGGCGCCGATCTCCTCTGGCAGCTCCAGAAAGGCAGCGACATGCAAGGATGGGCTAATCAGGTATCCGCTGTCGTCTCGGCAGTTCCTCAAGGAGGAGGCACCGAGCTTGCGCTGATTCGGGAGACAAGTGTCGCTGGGACCGATCCTAAAAAATTCGTCCGCCTCAAGGTCACTTACCAGCCGTAGGGCGGATGTTCCACCCGTCCACGGTGGACTCGCCGTGGACGCCACATTGAAAAAGCAGGGGGGCTTCCAAGCCTCCCTTTTTTTGTGGCCCCTTTTTCTCGAAGTGCGAGGAATCGGTCACGTTGATGAGAGTGTTGTCTTCGACCTTTGCTTGGTAGCTTTCGTCATTTCGGAAGAGGGCGCGGGGTTGGCCTCGGCATTCGATGATGTTTTCGCGGATCGCCACGGTGCTGAAGTCGGTCTTTTCGCTTAGCCCAAAAAGGCCTTCTTTTCTTGGGGTGGCGGTGGTGCGGGCGATGATGTGGTTATTCCTCACTTCAAGATGATCGAACGGTTCATTCATCCAGATCACGCCGCGTCCGGGATTACTGACGAGGTTGTTGTGGAAAAGGGCGGGGCCTTTCGCGGGCGTCTTTCCAAAAGCGGAGATGAGGTTTCCGTGATCTTTCTCGGTCTTAAAATCGAAGAGGTTGTGGCTGATCTCGACACCATTGCGGACAAACTCGATGGCATAGGTGTCGCGGAAGTAGTTGTGGTGGATGTGAAAGGTGCGGCTGCTTTTCGGAACGGGTCCTCCGGCGTGTTTCGGGATGGAAATTGTTCCGGCGCAGATGTTGTGATCAATCTCCACGTCTTCATCATTCTCGAAGGGAAACTCGATTGAGAAATTGACCTCAATGGTGTTGTGGTGGATGCGGATC
>JBDMZE010000017.1:0-290578 GCA_039769075.1 Akkermansiaceae bacterium
CCGTGGCTGATCTCCAGACCCTTGAAAAGCTCGCTCCTCTAGCTGCGCAACCCGAGTCAAAAGCTTTCCTCACCGAGCTCACCAAGTGGCAGGAAGATCTTATTCAGCGCAGTGCGAATCGAGGTTGGGGAAAGAAGCTTCCCAGCGAGATTTCTTATTACGAGAGGAATTATTTCAAACATGCCCTCGCTTGGTTCATCTTCAGCTTTGTGGTCTGCGTCATCGGTTGGCTCGTCACGCAGGGTGGACTTGGGAAAGGGATTCAGATTTTTGCAGGGGTCACTTTCATCGCCGCTGTCCTCTATCTCGTGGCAGGCATCTTGCACCGCTCGCTCGTGATGGGGCGTCCTCCGGTGGGGAATCTTTACGACACCATTCCGTTTATCACTGCCGGAGCGGTGGTCGTGCTGGGAATTGGGGAGCTGCTCACCCGCCGCCGTCTTCTTTTATCCCTCGCTTCCTTCCTTGGAATGGCAGGCCTCTTCCTCGCCTTCCGCTTCGAGTATGGTGATGCCAAGGATCACATGGATCCACTCGTCGCGGTGCTGAACTCGAACTACTGGCTCGCGACTCATGTGGTCACGGTGACGCTCGGCTACTCCGGTGGCTTGGTGGCCTGTTTCCTGTCGCAAGTCTACGTTCACCTCCGCCTCGCCGGGGTGATCGAGGGAAACAAATCCTTCCAGCGCTTCATGACCCGGGCGGCCTACGGGATCGTCTGCTTCACTCTTTTCTTCTCCCTCGTCGGCACCGTGCTCGGCGGGATCTGGGCGAATGATTCATGGGGCCGCTTCTGGGGCTGGGACCCGAAAGAAAATGGCGCGCTCTTGATCGTCCTCTGGTCGCTGTTAATCCTCCACGCCCGTCTCGCGGGATGGATGAAGGACTGGGGGGTTCACCTCGCCTGCATCTTCGGCGGCATGATCGTAGCCTTCTCATGGTGGCACGTGAACATGCTGGAAGTCGGCCTCCACAGCTACGGCTTTATCAAAGGCGGAGAAGTGATTTGGTTCTTCTATCTTGCTGAGCTGATTTCCCTGATCGTCGGCGTCGTCGCCTATATCATCCATCGGGTGGAAAAGTCCGTCGTCTCTGCGCCGAAAGCTCCGCTAGAATCTGGAAAGGTCTAAGCGCTGGGCGCTCGGATAAAGATTCGCCTCAAAGCGGTTCATTACGAATGCGTAGCTCACTCCCGTCTCGGAATCGGCGAAGCCGTAGCTTCCACCTGCCCCGGGGTGGCCGAAGCCGCTCTTATCCGGGCCTTGGCCGAGCATCATGCCGAAGGCGATGCGGTTCTCGATCCGCTGGATGAGGTCGAGTCCGGCGATGCGCTCTTCGGTAAGTTCTGTTCGGAAATCCTGCTTGAGAACCCAGTCGTAGAATTTTGCGAGGCCACTTGCGGAGCCTACGCCGCCCATCGCGGGGAAGCCTGCTTCCCACGCGCGGGGTTGGTTCATTTCACTCACACCCGCGAGATCTGAGGGCGAGGAAAAAGCCTGTCGAGTCAGGGAACCCTTGGTAAAAAGAGCTTCGTAGAAAGCTTCTGGTTTACCGCCCTTTCCCACGCGTGCGGGGGCGAGTTCGGCGACGCGATGATGTTCGCTCTCGGGAATACCAATCCAGAAATCGATCTCGTTTGGCGTGGCGATTTCCTCTTTGAAAAAATCACCCAAACTCCGCCCATCGATCCGTCGCACCACTTCGTCAGCGAGAAAGCCGATCGTCCTCGGGTGATAACCGTGCTCTCCCGCCTGCCACTTGGGCTCTTGTTTTTCGAGCGAGGTAATGACGGCCTCTCGATCCCAGATGGACACCTTTTCATCGAGGCCCGCGAGCCCTCCTTGGTGGGAAAAGAGTTCTCCAAAGGTCAGCTCGCCCACCTTTAACTCCGGCCACACCCGTCCGACCAAGCTCTCTGAATCCATCCCGGATCGCTGTAACGCCATGAGCACGCTCACCGCCATCGGGCCTTTGGTAGCGGACCAGACCGGTGCAAGCGTCTCCGCATCCCAGGGAATCGTTTCGCCACGATCCCGCCAGCCGCCGTGGAGCGAAATGATTTCCTCGCCATCCTTCCATGCCACGAAGGACGCGCCGAGTTCTTCTCCCTCAAGGAGCTGCTGAAATCGTTCCTCGATCATACCGAAATCAATTCGCCAATGTGGGTTGAGAGAAGCTGGCAGGTCACCATATTTTCATCGACCCCGAAGACCTGCGCGAGCGCGCGGCGGTAGCTCTTCATCTGTCCGGCGTAGCGACCGAGCAATTCAAGACCTTCGACGGCGTCTGTTTTGAAATCGATCACTTCCACACGGGTGATTGCGCCATTTTCACGGAAGACATGCATGCGATCTACGATGCCCGTCATCCACCTGCCATCGAGGATGAGCTCGACCTGCTGCTCGCGGTAAAGTTTCCCTCCCTGATCTTGGAAGACCGCATGGAGCGCGGGAATCTTGAGCGCATCCTCCACGATCTTGCCTGCCTGACTGAGCGGTTGATCGGGAATTTCACAGGGCGCAAGCCAAGCGATCTTTTCAAAGAGTTCATGCACTTCCGTGCCGATCTTCCGACCGGTGCCGCTTCCTGAAGCGAGGTCCCCTTTATAAGATGAAGGACTGCTCCGTGGCCGCAGCGGGATCTTCTCGCCCAATGTCGGCAGAGTGACTTCTTTCGTCTCAGGACGACCTTCTACTCCCTCGGTCCACTGCGGGTCGCCGCACTGGAAGTCTTCCCCAGCAGCAATGCGCACAAGGTTCGCTGGTGAGCGCCACGCTTCCTTTTCTTTCCGTGTCGGAGGTTCGTTTTCTAGGAAAAGGTAAAGGCCGCGCTTTGATCGCGTGAGGGCGACGTAGAAGACGCACATCGATTCGTAGAGCTGCTCGTCGGCCCAGCGTGCGCGTGCTTTCTGCAGTTCAGGGATCTGCTCGCGCGCCCATTTTGCAGGAGACTGCAGGAGCCAGTCGGCCCCTCGGGCGACCTTGAAGTAGCCTTCGTCAGGGATCTGACTATCGCCCACCCCGGGAAGCATCACGACATCGAAGCCGAGACCTTTTGACTTATGAATCGTCATCACCTGCACCGCGGCCGCGCCGGGCGCTTGGCTGACTTCGAGATCAGAGATCCAGTCACGCGCGGCTCGGGGGCTTGAGTCAGGTCCGGCATCGAACTCGGCGAGTGCGGAAATGAGATCGCTGGCTCGGCGCTGGCCGTAGCCGGAAAGGTTGGCCCATTCAGGCTCCACGAGATTTTCGATAAAACCGGAGAAGCCTTTTTCCTGAACCTGCTGCAAGACGCCATCCCAGCGCGCGAGCCACTTGTCGCCGAACTTCTCATCGAGTTGCGCCGCCAGAGGAGACATCGCGATGACTTCTTGAGAAAATTGATCCGCAGGATCAGCGAGCCATTTCACGAAATGCGAGAGCGCCACGCCGATGGCATGATCCTCGCAAGGCTTGCGCTGGCCTTCCTCGATGACATCGAACCCTTCCGCACGCAGGAGATCGGCATAGTCCTCGACCTGCTTCCCGCTGCGCACGAGCACGCCGCAGCTGAGCTTTTTATCGCCGATGCCGATCGCCTTCATCTGCTCGATCATGGCCTCACCGCATTCGCCGCGCGCCACGGTGGTGACCTTTGCCTCACCGGTGACATCTGGCTTCGCGGAAAGGTGATCTTCCCAGATCCAGCGCTCGTTGAGACCTTTTCCAAAGAGACCTTCCAGGGTCTTCCCGTTGCCACAAATGGCATTCACCAGCTCAAGGACAGCCGGGCAGGAGCGGAAGGATTTCGACATCTGCTCGACCTCAAGGCCACCCGCATATTGCGTGGTGAGGTCATCGAAGAGACTGACATCGCCGCCGCGCCAGCCGTAGATCGCTTGCTTCCGATCACCCACCACGAAGAGCCCGCCTTCAGGGTCACTAACGGCTTCGGTGATGAGTGATTCTAGACCCTGCCACTCAGCGTAGCTCGTGTCTTGGAACTCATCGAGAAGCCAGTGGTCGTAGCGGCCATCGAGTCGGTAATCGACCAGCTCGCGGCGCAGGCGGCCTTCCTCACTGCTCATGCCCTCGCTGAGGAGGTGCTTCACGTCATCGAAGCTGAGGAGTCCTTTGGATCGGAGTTGTCGCTCATATTCCTGATCGATCTGGCCGACGAGATCGCCCACCGCTTGCGTGCGCGCCACGGCGGCGGCGAGTTCACAGCGGATCGCGAGCGCGAAAAGAGCGCGCCATTTCTTCCAATCTTCGGCAGAGACTTCCAGCGTGCCACGGCCATTCTTGACTTCGATGGGACCTGGCTGATCGAGAACTTCCATGAAGCGCTCGCCGAGGGTGTTGAGCTTCAAAGAGCGCCCTACGCTGTGATCTTCGAGATTTTTCAGGAGAGCATCGAGCGCCTTGAGCTGACCCTCGACGCGGAGCGAATTAATGAGGGCCGTCTTTTGCGCAGCCCAATCACCCACCTCGGGCAGGTCAGTAAAGACGTGAGCGCCTCCGAACATTGCGGGGCTCACTCCTTTTTTCAAAATGCCGTGCCAATCCTTGATGAACTCTTCGAGGGATTTTTGCACCCCCTGCTCGCCACGGCCTAAGGTGGCGCGGCGGAAGGCGTGGTAGAAGTCCTCGCGCTCGCTGAAGCCATCGCGCAAGACGCTTTCTAGGATCTCAGATTCGGCGGACTTCTTGCGCTCGCCTTGGAGGAGGTCAAAGGTGCCGCCACTCACGCCGAGCTCGTATTGAAAGCCACGGACGATGCGGGCGAAGAAGCCATCGAGCGTCGTGAGCTGGAGCCGAGGAAGCGCCTTCACCACTTGCTCAAGGACTGCGGGGACATCGATCTGGCCTCCGAGGTCGCGTGAGAGAGCTGCTGCGACCTCAGGATCGAGCGTGCCTTTTGCGAGCTTCGTGAGGACCGAGTCCGCGAATTCTCCGGCTGCTTTTCGGGTAAAGGTGAGCGCGACCATGCGCTCGGGCGGGACTCCTTCGAGCCCGATTTTTCCGATCACGCGATTCCCGAGTTGGTAAGTTTTCCCGGACCCCGCCGAGGCGAGAATCATGAGGTTCTTTGCGAGGATATTCACGCCGCACCTCCCTGCCACTCAACTGCTTTTTCTAAAAGACGCCCGTAAGCGAGACCGCCGAAGTCATCGTAGCGCGGCTTCTCGGCAGGCGGCCAGAAGACCTGTTTTTTCACCTGCTTCAAGACCCACTCGGCACAGCGCACGGCGGATTCCTGCTCTTCTTCATCGAACTCATCCCAGAGGGAAATCTTGACATCCGTCTCGGTCTCGCCGAGCGCGAAGTAGCCCACGGCATCGACCCGCTCGAGAGCGGCGGCATAAAATGGCACCTGCACATTTGTCCAAAGTTTCCCAGCAGGTGTCAGCACCTCATCCACTCCCTCAAGATGAACGGGTGGTTCTTTGGGGAGATTCTTTATGTGCTCTTCGATGACTTTTTTCGCCTTCTTGCTCGTCTTGTAATCCAGGACGCGGACGCGGCCGTCCTCGTGATGGTCGATGCGGTCCACCTGCCCGGTGAGCGTGACGCCCTCGATCGTGATTGAGAAATCCTTCTCTACCTCGACGACTCGCCAGCCCGCTTGGCGCTCTTTTGCTTGAGCCTCTGCAAACCACGTGAGCCGCTGTTGCATCGCCTCGCTCTGGATGCACACCGCGAGCGGGAGCGCCTCGCCGAAGCGGGCCGCGACCACCTCATCGAGCGACTGATGCACCCACTTCTCGATCGCCTTCACGTCATCAAGATCGCGGGCGGATTCATCCAAGCCCCAGCGCTCAAGCACATCGTGCATCACGGTGCCAAAGTCGCGATGATTCCACTCGGCGCGCTCGGGCTCGGGCTGATTCATCCTGATGACTTGGCTGAGGTAGTAGCGGAAAGGGCACGCAAGATATTTGGCAATGGCGGTGACCGACATCCGCTCCTTCGGGGTTTTCTCACGGGGTCGCCATTTCCAGTGATCTTCCAGCGTCCAAGCAAGGCCGGAGTCCGATGGCTCGATCTCCTCAAAAAGCTGCTCCACGCGCCGCGCGAGATCCTGACCCTTCGCCGCGAGGAGGAGGCGCGAGGGCATGAGCATGTCACCGCTGCCGGAGGATTTCCCCACGATGAGATCGACCCGCCCTGACGCTTCGCGCGTCTTAAGAAGAGCAGTTAAAATGTAAGCGTCACGAGCCGCGCGCGCTTGATCATGCGCGAGTCCGAACTGAGCGCGAGTGGCCTCCGGGAGCCAAGAATCCGTGCTCGCCTTGCCCGGGACTTTTCCTTCATTCATCCCGCAAATCACGAGATGCGGCGCAGGATCATGGAGAAGCTCGAGCCATCCCTGCACATCGAGCACGCGGCCCTCGGGGACGGGATCAGACACGGATCCGAGGCTTGAAAGAAGAAGTTCGAGCCAGAATCCGGGGGATCGTTTGACCTCCTTGGCTACAGAGGCGGTCTCATCGAGCCATTCGAAAATGCCAGCCTGATCTTCAGGGTCGATGACTTTGAGGAGACTCCGCATCGCGGCGTGGAAGCTCCGCCCGAGGAAGGGCTTCCGCCACTCCGCAAGATTTTCCATCGTCTCTTTTGCGAGATTGGCATTCTTGAGATTTCCCTCAAGCCGCGCCTTTTTACTTCCTTCGGGTGAGCGCGCTATTTCCTCGGTGATGAGAGCTTGAGCGCGCGAGACGTCATCCGAGCTACTGACGAGAAACTGATCACGGAGTTGTGAGAGAGCAGAGGTCCGCAAGCCGCGCTGGCCCTTCGCCATGACGCCGCTTTGAGAAAAGGCGAGGAGGTCGACGACTTCCGCGACGCCTTCCTTTCGGAGGTAGCTCCGCCAGCAACCCAGCCACCCCGCGAGCGGTGAAGGATGACCTGCGCCGGGATCGTGCACCGTCCAGCCGCTGCGCCCGAAGGTGCGGACGAGCTCGCCGGAGACTTCTTCATCGCCCGTGCCGAGAGCGACCTCGGCGCTCGAGCTGCCGGTCTCGGCGATTTTTGAAAGAGCGAGCGCCGCTTGCTGGCCGGGGTCGCCGGTGAGTTCCACGGAGCCTTTTTCAGGCCATGAGATTTCACGATCTTCCCAGCCGATCCGCTCGACAGCGCCTTCTAGAGTGAGCTTGGTTTTTACTGGCCGACCCCAGTCATCGAAGTCCGCTTCATCTTCACCCGTGAGGAGGATCGTGATTTCGAGTTTGGATTCCGTGAGGATTCTTTCGCTCACCGGAGGAAGGTCGAGAACTCCCGCGACGACCACCTTGGTGACATCTTCAGGAAAAGTCACCGCTGCTCGCGCAAGTTGTGCGTTCTTGCTCGCAAAGCCCAACTGCTCAAGGCGGCGCTCGACGACCGATTCAAGATCCGCGAGCGCTTCCCAGCGCTCCGCCTCGACCGATTCATCCATGCGCTTCGCCGCGGATGACAGGAGAAGCCCGGCCTCTTGAAGACTGGTGCGCACGCCCACGAGCGACTTCGCCAACCCCAGCGCCCAGCCCGCGGCATCCCCCTGCGATGGTGAAATAGGAAAAATAGCGCTGTAGCGATCCCAGTCTTCGATCTTTTCCAAGACCTCACACCAAGCAAGAAGCTCGACCGACTCCGGCGCGAAGTCATCCGGCCGCATCAGGAAACCTGTCGTGACCACCCGCGGCCCGAGAAGAGCTCCCCGCTCCGCCAGTTGCTCGCGCAAACGACGCCCACTCTGAGCCGTCGGCACCACAATGAGCATTTCCGCGAGCTGATCCTTGCGCTCCCACAGCCAGTCAATCGCCGCCGCCCCGAAAGGCCTGTCCCAAGAGAGAAATTCGCGTGTCGCTGGCATGACAGGAGTCTCGCGAATGGGAGGGGAGATGGGGAGGGAAAAATAAGCGTCATCAGCTTTAAACCTCAGTCAAAATTGCAGCGAGGAAGATCAGGGATAGAAAGACGAGCACGGCTAGAGCGATCCAAGAGCCCACTGACTTAAAGCGATGAGTATCTCCGCAGTCGCGGCATTTAGAGGTCCGCATTGCGAATGCTCCTTTGATGAGGAGATAGATTCATCCGAAAAAGATGACGCCGAGGATACCGATCTTTCTTCGTGAAAATGACTTGGTTGTGGTGTTTCCGCTACCGCATTTCTTGCATGGCAACCCTCTGGAAACTTCGTCGCCTTCTATCGCGGGTGGCTGGTAGGGGTCTGGCATCCGTCTCTGATTTTTAACACAGATTGATGAGGATTGATTCCGATTCTTGAAGGTTTTTCCTAGCGGTATGGATCTTCTGACTTATTGGTGACGTCGCTTTTTCGGAGCAGGCTTTCTTGAGGGGCGCTTGTTCTCCCTTGGTGGCTGGGCCTGCTTCTTGGTCGTGCTGCCGGTGATTTCTAAAGCTTCGAAGTCGACGCGCATGTTGATGCGGTCGACGTCGCGGACTTTGACTTTGAGGCGGGTGCCGGAGGTGAACTCGCCATCGCGGCTGATGAAGCGGGCGGAGTTCGCTTCGTATTTCCAGTGGCCTTCGGGGAGATCTTCGCGCTTCACGACTCCGCGCTGCATGATATCGGTGCACTCCATGAAGAGGCCCATGGCGCGCACCTCGGTGACGATGGCATCGAAGACGGGCGGTTCTTTGTAGTCCATGCCGAGTTCGAGCCACTCGAGCATCTTCATGCGACGGCTTTCGTTCTCGGCGCTGGAGCTGGTGCGTTCGGTCTCGGAGATGTGCGCTGCGATTTCGATACAGCCGCTTTGCTTCGGCACGGGGTCGAGTTTCTTGGGAGGGTTTTCGAGGAGGTTCTGGAGCGCGCGGTGGACGATGAGGTCGGCGTAGCGACGGATCGGGCTTGTGAAGTGAGCGTAGTCGCTTTTCGCGAGACCGTAGTGGCCGTCTGGCTCGGCGGAGTAGACTGCGCGCTGCATGCTCTTGAGGAGGCCGAGTTTGATGGCGTGCTCCTCGACCGATCCGCGGGCGGCATCGATGAGTTCCTGAATGTGCTTTCTGTTAGAAAGGTCGCCGGGGGTGTAGCCATGGGAGCGGGCAAGCTCGGCAAATTCATTGAGACGATCGGGATCTGGATCGCCATGGATGCGATAAATGGCGGCGCGGTGGGAGTTCTTGATCTTCTGGGCGACTGATTCATTGGCCGCGAGCATGAACTCCTCGATGAGCTGGTGGCTCTCATTATACTCGTCCTTCTTGTAGCCGGAGGGGACGCCTTTGCTATTAATCATCAAGGTGATCTCGGGCATGTCCATGTCGATCCCGCCTTTGGCAAAGCGCTTTGTCCGAAGGACAGAAGCGAGTTTCCAGGCTTCACGGATGTGATCGCCGAGCTTCCCGCCGTCCTCTTTATCTTCCAAAATATCCTGCGCTTCCTCGTAGGAATACTTGCGCGGGGTGTTGATGATGGCGTCGATAAAGCGGGATTTTTTTACGGTGCCAGCAGAGTCGAAGTCGATCACGACGCACTTGGTGAGACGGTCGACGCCAGGGTTGAGGGAGCAGACGCCATTACTGAGAACCTCGGGAAGCATCGGGATGACCCGGTCCACGAGATAAGTAGAATTTCCGCGCTCGCGGGCCTCGGCATCGAGTGCGGTGCCAGGCTTCACGTAGTACGAGACATCTGCGATGTGGACGGCAAGCTGCCAGCCCTTCTCGGTCTTGGCGACCCAGATAGCGTCATCGAAGTCCTTCGCGGTGGAGGGGTCGATGGTGATGACATCTTTCTTCCGCCAGTCTTCACGGCGCTCGATCTCGGAGGCGGGAACTTTTTCCTCCACCTGCTCTGCTTCATCGACAACCTCGGACGGGAAGCCACGGGCGACGCCGTGGGCCGCGATGATCTGCTCGACATCGACTCCCGGTTCGCCGGGGAAGCCGAGAACCTCAGTGACGTGACCGAGGGGGCTTTCGTTCGGGTCATTCCACTCGGTGATTTTTACGACGACGACTTGGCCGGGCTTGGCGCCCTTGTTATCGGAGAGCTTGATGCCACCCGGGACGCGGGTGTCATCGGTCAGGAGGATGCCCGACTTGCCGCGCGTCTGGTATTTTCCAGTGACGATGCTGGAGCGGCGCTCGATGACTTCGATAACGCGAGCGCGCATGTCTGGCTTCATTCCCTGACGACTCGCGGGTGGTCGACCGGTGGGCTTGACGAGACGGACGCGCACGATGTCACCATCGAGCGAAGTGCTGAGGGCATTTGAGGCGGTGTAAAAGCGAGGCTTAGTCGACATGTCGACGCCGCTGTTGAGGTTTCCCTCGTCATTGTAGTCTGGCATGAACCAGCCATGGCCTGCAGGGTTGAGGCGGATCTTTCCAACAAGTTCAGGGGAGCCGCCGGATCTACTAGATTTCGGTTTGCGCTCGCGAGAGGCATTTTTTCTATCCTTGGGAGCAGGGGAGGAGCCCGCAGAGAAGCGGCCTTTTTTACCGTAGGTGATGTCACCTGCTTTTTCCATTTCACGGAGAATGTCGCGGAATTCGGCGCGCTTCGATCCTGGAAGGGAGAGCTCGCGGGCGATTTCGCTTTTGTTGAGGGGACGTCCCTCCTCGCCGCCGATGAGGGCGAGGATGCGCTTCTTAAGCGGGTGATTGCGTGGGGCTTTGCCGGGCATGCGGGAGTATGCTCCATCTTTCACGGTCTAACAACTGCTGATCTGCGACAGCGAAAGGGGATTTTTCCGCTGGTCGGATCGGAAAATAGGGTTATTGTGTAGTTACATGGTAATTGCCAGTAACTGAAGGTTGCCAATCTTTGGAAATCCGTCTTAGTCTCACATATTCAATTCTTAGTTATGAAAACACGCACAGCCCGTCCTCTCTCCCGAAAAGGTTTCACTTTGGTGGAACTCCTCGTCGTCGTCGCCATCATCGCAGTTCTTGCCGGCCTCGGTTTAGGGGTGGCTAAGATGGCGAAAGATAGAGCGAATGATGTAACCGCTAAGGCTGCCATCGGCAAACTTGGTAGCGCAATCGACCTCTACCTTGATAAGTATGACGAACTGCCGCTGAGCGAGGGCGAGACCACCGATACCGAAAAGCGCACTGACAACGAACTCATGGGTCCTCTGTGCGGGTTGGAAAGCTCCAAGGACCAGAACCCTTATCAGATTTCTTTCTTCGAATTTAAGGGAGCGAAAGGCAGCGGCAATGATAAGTATGGCGGACTCGATCGTAGCCAAACTGAAGCCCAGCTTTATGGGCCGTGGAGAACCAGAAATGTGAATGATCGCTATTACCAAGTGATCTTTAACTACGATTACAACGATAATATCGAAGTGCCGACGAATCTTGGCAGCGATACTGTGTATGGTGTCAAATTCCTCATTTATTCCTACGGGAAAGATGGAAAGATCGGCCAAGAGAACAACCAAGATAACGTCTACGGCTGGAAGTAATTTTTCCCGACTATTTTCCAAAAGACCGCCTTCTTCGGAACGCGGTCTTTTTTATGCCTACATGCAGGGGACGAGGATGCCATCGCGCATTCCGTGGATCTTTTTCTTATCGGCGGGGACGATGGTGGCAAGGCAACCTCCTAGAGAGGTCTCGCCTTTTTCATCGACAAAGTAGTAGGGACAAAGGCGGGCCCGTCCGGTCATGATGCGCTCGATTCCAGTCTCTGGATCAAAGTAAGGATGCTCGACGAGACGGGTCTCGCTGAATTCCTGGACGACCCAAGGCTGAGTTGTGAAATCATCCTGCGCGGTGCTGATCGCGGCCGACCATTCTTCTGAGGGAAGGTCGTGGCCGATGAGGACACCGCGTGAGCCCCAAGCCCGCTCATCGAAGCCGCTGATCTTAAGGACGAGGCGGCGTTCTTTTTGGCTGAATTGAGCGACTTCATCCCATGAGTGAATATCGAGCCCTGGGAGGGCGGCGTGGGGAGGAAGTTTCGCAGGATCGACAACCCAGCCACGCGGGATGAGTTCGCGGAGACGGCGGAAATGGCTTCCCCGGAGTTCGTTCTCCCAGATCGTCTTGAGTGCGGGGGCCCAGAAGAGGGAGAGCCACATTTTTTCCTCAAAGTGGGGCTTAAATGGAGGGGTGACGCGACCGCGCTCGGCGAGTTTTTTGGCGTGCGGGATTGATTCCCAGTCGAAGAGCTCGAAGAAGCGGTAGACATCTTTTTCTCCTCCGCTCCACTCTTCGGCGGCGCTCGTTTCAAAGGCATCTCCCAATTCTTTGGCAAGCCAGTCCATCTCAGGGCGGTAGTCGGATGACTCTTCCGAGACGAGGATATCGGCGCCGTTTGGAAAGAGAGACCGGAAGCCCTCGACCATGCCATCGGTCCCGCCGAGGAGATCGAAGCCTGCGTTGCCATACATTTGGCTCAGCCAGCCGAGCGTGCCGATGCCACCAGGAACGCTATCGAGTTCCGAGACCGAAAATCCATCCTCGGTGAGGAGAAGATCGGGGCGGATGACGCGGGGAGTGACATCATTTTCCGCATCGGAGAGTTGATGATCAATAAGCCAAGAGGGCTTTCCCGCATCAAGCACCTGCGAGATCCACGGAGTGATTTTTTTGGAAGAGCTCCTGCGGTAGAGGGAGTCGCAGGTCTGCTGGAAGCGATTCAGGGGATGACCAAGGCCGATGAGGGTTTTGCGCTCTTTTTTAGAAAGCTGAAAAGGGCGAGGGGACCAGAGCCACTCGCGGTCGGCAAAGAATCCGCCCTCGGGCGCCGAGGCTTTGAGAGAATCGAGAGTGAGGTCGCTGGCCACTGGGGGAAACTAGCGTGAAAATGCGGTGGGGCAACTCGCAAGAAAAGACTGCCTCCTAAAATCCTCTCCGTCCCTCGAAGGCACGAGTCAGGGTCAGTTCATCGGCGAACTCGAGCCCGCCGCCTGCGGGGAGTCCTTGGGCGAGGCGTGTGATGGTGCAATCGAGATTGCTGAGCGCGTCTGAAAGATAGTTTGCGGTGGCTTCCCCTTCGACATCAGAGCTGGTCGCAAGAATGACTTCCATGCCCGCGACCTCGCGGACGCGGCGGACGAGGCCTCCGATGCGGAGATCTTCCGGGCGGACGTCATCGAGTGGAGAAAGGCGGCCTCCAAGGCAGTGATACATCCCGCGATAGACGCCGGAGCGCTCGATCGGAATGACATCGGTGGGCTGCTCTACGACGCAGATGAGTTGCGTCTCGCGTCCTTTTTCATCGCAGACCGGGCAGGCCGAATCTCCGGCGAAAAATCCGCAAACTTCACAGGACTTCACCTTCTTCTCACAGGCGATGAGGGACTTCGCAAGATCGAGCGGAGTCGCCTTTTTATTCTGTAAAAGATGGACTGCGATGCGCTCGGCGCTGCGTGGGCCGACGCCGGGGAGGCGCTTGAGCTCCGAGATCAACTCGCGGACCTCGATGGGGTATTCGACACTAGCCATCGGAACGGCGGGAGCGGTTTTCAGGAGGAAGACCGTGCTTCATGTGGATAACATTTTGCGCGGAGTTTTCGGTCACACCCTCGCAGGGCATCCGGTGAGTGCGCGCATAGATAAACGAAGAGAACCACGCCCAGAAGATTCCGAGGGTGAGGCCGAAGGGTTTCCAAAAGATCCCCCAGACCGCGAACACTGGAATCAGTGCGAGAGAAAGAGCGAGAGCGGAAAGGCCGAGGATCACGCGTCGCGCATTTCCCGGAGTTCCGAGGACAGCTGCGACAAGTCCCAGGATGGCGCAGGTGCCGATGAGAAATCCGCTGAGATTGGTGAGTCCGGTTGATCTCGAAAGAACGATGCCGCCATTCTCCCAAGCCTTCTCCAGCGTGGCATTCGGGCCATCAAAGGTGCCCGTCAGCTCGGTCGCAAATCCCAAGAGGAGAGCAACGATGCTGAAGATGCTGAACGAGATCGCAAAGCGACCTGTCGGCTTTTGAAAATGATTTGGCATGATTCTGAGGCAGTGCCTCGTAGGAAGAGCGTAGCCGATGCGCGGCTACGTCTCAATCTCATTTGAAATGAGCCCGGGTGTTTACGCATTCATGAGGGCTTCGATCTCCTCGACTTCGACGGGGAAGTTCTCGAAGAGATTGATGTTTTCCTTCTCACCGATGAGCACGTCATCCTCAAGTCGGACCGCGAGGGCTTCCTTGCGGATGTAAATTCCAGGTTCGATCGTGAAGACCATGCCCACCTCGAAGGGCGCATTGAAGGGCGAGACATCGTGGACATCGAGCCCGAGATGGTGGGAGGTCCCGTGCATGAAGTATTCTTTAATGACGTCCTTCTTCTCGATTTCAGTGGTCGCTTTATCAGCGTCCTCCTGAGTGACGAGGCCGAGTCCGATGAGCTCCTTCGTCATCATCGCGATGACCTTTTCCTGGTAGGCGACTGGAGTGAGGCCGGGGCGGAGGATTTCATTTGCACCACGCATCACGCGGAGCACGGCATTGTAGACAGCGGCCTGACGCTCGGTGAACTTACCATTGACCGGCACCGTGCGCGTCATGTCGGCATTCCAGTTTCCATACTCGGCCCCGACATCCATGAGGACCATTTCGCCATCCTGGCAGATCGATTCGTTGACGAGATAGTGGAGGATGCAGCCATTTTTTCCCGAGCCAATGATGGGTGGGTAGGCAAAGCCGCGGGACTTGTTTTTGATGAACTCGTGGATGTATTCCGCTTCGATCTCCCACTCGCCCACGCCGGGCTTGATGAATTCGAGCACGCGGCGGAAGCCACCTTCGGTGATGTCGGTTGCTTTTTGGAGGAAGCGGATTTCCTCGGGGTCCTTGATCATGCGCAGCTCGTTGAGGAGGGGGGCGACACGGTCGTAGGTGTGCAGCGGATAGCGGGCCTTGCACTCGTTGATGAAGCGGCCATTTCTGGTCTCCACGATGTTCGCGGCGCGCAGGTGCTCGTTCGTGTGGAGGTAAATGTTTTCCACCTGGGGCGCGAGACGGTGAAGGATGTCCTCGAAGGTCTCACTCCACTGGACATTCTTGATGCCGGAGACTCCGGTAGCACCTTCCTTACAAAGGAACTCTCCCTCCCAGACCGCGATGAGTTCCGAGGTCTCACGGACGAAAAGAATCTCGCGATCCGCTTCCTGTTGGGCATCTGGGAAAAGAACGATGACGGTCTGTTCCTGATCGATGCCCGTTAAGTAAAAGAGGTCGTTGTTTTGACGGAAAGGAACCGTGCCATCGGCATTTGTAGGGAGCAGATCATTCGCGTGGATGATGACGAGGCTATTCGGCTTTAGCTTGTCAGCCAGACGTGCACGGTTTCGCTGAAAAAAGGCTGGATCGATGGATTCGTATCGCATTCCGCTAATGGAGAGAATTTAGTGGATGAGGGCAAGAGTAATCAAAGGAAGAGCGGGGATAGAATACCCTTGGGTGCATCCTGTTCCCAAATCGCAATGCGCGGGGTGAGACGCCCCGGCTTCTTTCCTAAGAATCCTGTTTTTCTTCCCAAAGGCGACGCTTCTTCTTCGTGAGTCGGCCTTGATCACCGAGCTTGCGGAATGCGCGATTCTCGCGATTGGCGAGTCGGCGGGTTTCCGCTTCCGCGAGGACTTCGGCCGGGGTGTGATCGATGAAGGCCGAGCTTGCGAGCGCGGCTTTCACCCGCTTCTCGATGAGTTCCGCCACTTCGACAGAGCGTTTATGCGAGCCATCGAGCGATGGAACCTCAAGCTGGTCGCCCTCCTTGAGTGAGGTGCTCGCCTTGATCGGGGCGCCACGGCGCTTGATCTTATGCGCGGCACAATCGTGCGCCGCCAGACTCCGCGTCTTGTAGAAGCGGGTTGCCCAGAGCCATTTATCAGCGCGCATTGAGAAAAAAGAGATTTTCTTAAGAATGTTAAGAGGAGGGCTCGGGTTGGCAAGTTTTCAAGGAACTGTTTCAGGAGGCAGGTATTTCCTATCGCGATGCTTCACCAGGTTTCATGCCCGACAGAATACGAATGCCAGGCTCTTGATGCTAGATTCGGCGTGCGCAGTTTAATCGGTAGAATTTGTCTAGGATTCATGATTCTTATAGCCTTGTGGATCATTCTTGCCATTTTATATATATTCGCGCAGTTCTAACTTTTTTTACCCAAAGTGAGCCGTGACGAATCAATCATATAAGCTTGAACCAAGTCGCTGCTTTGAAAAGTAGGCGTGACGGCTTGATGCTGCCTCTCTATTTCGCAGCCGGCGGGATCAGCAGAACAATCTCACCCTTCGGCTTATGCGCGTTGAAGTGGGCGAAGAGCTCGGCGCAGGTGCCGTGGTGGAGGGTTTCGAATTTCTTGGTGAGTTCGCGGGCGACGCAGACGCGTACCTCGGGGGCGAGTTCGCTGAGGATCTCCATGGTGGAGGGGAGCCGGTGGGGGGACTCGAAGAAGAGGGTGGTCTCGCCGGACTGGAGGGCGGCGTGGAGCTGCTTGCCGCGCTTGCCTTTTTTGACAGGAAGGAAGCCGTGGAAGGAAAAGGGATGAGGCGGAAAGCCGGAGGCGACGAGAGCGGTGGTAATGGCGGAGGGACCGGGGAGGACGGTGAAGGGGACTTCGCCATCGCGCGCGGCTTTTAAAAGGCGATGGCCGGGGTCGGAGAGGCAGGGGGTGCCGGCATCGGAAATAATGGCGATCTTTTGGCCGGACTTCGCTTTTTCTATGAGCTCGGGGATGCGCCGATCCTCATTATGATCGTGGAGCGCGGTGAGGGGTTTGGAGATCTCGAGCCGATTGAGGAGCTTGAGTGAGTGGCGGGTGTCCTCGCAAGCGATGAGATCGGCCTCCTGGAGGGTCTCGATGGCGCGGAGGGTGATGTCTCCCAAGTTTCCAATCGGGGTGGGGACGAAGGTAAGCATTGTAGGAAATCCTAAACTCTAAACAAGAGAGAGTTGTTAGAACCCGTCGGCGAGGCGCGAGACGATGCCTCGGGAGGCGCGCTCGAGAGCATCGGGGAGGGCGTTGGCACGGGCGGTCTGGAGATTGTCGGCGACGAAGAAGCGAGTGCGCTGGCTACTGGTGCCTTGATCGAGAGCGACACCGGGTTTGATGGGATCGACGAGAACCCAGTCGAGAGTGACTTCCATTTCGAGTTCTTCCGAGCGCAGGGTATCGAAGCGGGAGGCACGGACTTGGCGGTAGTCGATGGAGGTCAGGGTGACGTGGAGAGTCGCGTCCGAGCGAGAGGCGGTGCCGATTCGGTAGGTGCCATCGGTGACGAAGGAATCGACGACCGAGTTGGTGGTGAGTGCTTCGACACGGGGGAAAAGGACGCGGGTTTTTGCGAGCGGAATGTAGATCGATTTTACCGATTCGAGATGCTTCGGCTTCAATCCACCAAGTTTGTATCCTGCGCAAGAGGTGAGCGCGATGAGGCAGAAGAAGGGGAACAAGAAGAGTTTCATCGCGGGTTGAAAGGGGGCGAGTTTTGCGGGCGACTAACCGCCAAGTTTCGCAATCCAGGCTTTGGCCTTATTATGAAGAGCGCCGGGCTTGGACTTGCGGACGGTCTCGCGGTAGTAGAAGAGGGCGGATGAGGTCTTGCCCTTCTTGCGGTAGAACTCGGCGACATCATAAGTGCGCTGAATTTCACCGGAGGAGAGTCCTTTAATCTCGCGGCGGGCGTCGTCCGCGCGCTTGCTGTTTGGGTAGCGGAGGAGGAGGTCATCGAAGGCCTGGCGGGCGCGCTCGAGATTTGCGGAGTCTTGATTTCCTTTCTTCGCCTCGGTGACGAGGATTTGGCCGATGCGGAACTGCGCTTCGGGGGCATATTTTGACTCGGGGTAATCACGGACGACCTGACGGTAGGCGGCATCTGCTTTGGGATAGCTTTCTTTATTCTCCCAGACTTCGCCGATGGTGAACTGCGCGCGCTCAGCGGAAGGGGAGCGGGGGGCATTATCACGGACCTTGGCGAGCATCTCGGTGGCTTTCTTAGCCTCGACGCGGGTCTTGAGGCCGATGAGGGTGGGGGTTTTAAGGCTTCCTCCTGCGGCGGCGTGGGCCACGGCTTCTTGGCGCTTGATGGCCTCGGTGTAGTGGGTGGAAGCGGGGTATTTCGCGAGGAGATCGTTGTATTCATCGAAGGCTTCGAGAAGCTTGCCAGAGCGATCGAGGAGGGAGGCCTGGCGGAACTTGGCCTCTGGAGCGGAGGACGAGAGCGGGTAGTCGCGGGCGAGATTCCGATAGATCTTGATCGCTTTCGATGACTTTCCGGCGGCTTCCGCGGCGCGGCCTTTGTCATAAAGAGCCTTGGCAGGGCCTTGACCGGCTTTGACGGTAGAGGCGAGCTGTGCGTTATCTATGTTTTTAGTGCAGGAGGTCAAAAAGCCCACTGCAATGAGGAGAAGGGGAAGCTGTCGGAGGGACATGCAAAAAACTTACGCAATGTTGAGAAAAAGAAAAGAGGTCAATTTCACGATGCGTGGAGGAGTTGCTGGCAGGGGGATTGATGACGGTAAAAATGAACCCCCTCGCCCATAGCAGGGGCTCTTGCTGGCAGAGTTTACTTGAGTGCCGCTTTCCGCATTTTCTCAGCGGTGAGCTTCTTCTGGTAGCGGCCCTGCACAATGTCGGTGAGGAGAAGAACGGCGATGACGAAGTAAAAGGTAGTCTTGGTCATTGCTTGAATTTCATTCCCGAAGAAGGAGAGGTGGGCCAAGTGCGCTCCTTCGGTAAGAAGCATGATTCCTACGACGAAGAGGACAAAAAGGCCGAGCACTTCATACATGCGATTTTTCTGGAGGAAGGTAGTCACTTTATCCGCAAGGAGGACCATGATGGCCCCGCCGATGAGGATCGCGATGACCATCACCTCCATCTGGTAGCCTCCGTGGGTGCCATCCTCATTGACCGGATTGCTCGCGAGAGCCATCGCGCTGAGGATCGAGTCGAAGGAAAAGATGACGTTCATGAAGACGATCATCCCGATCACTTTCCTAGGAGATGATGGCTTTCTGTCAGCCACGCTTCCCTCTTCTTCGAGCATCATCATGTGCGCGATCTCCTTCGTCGCGGTGTAGAGAATAAAGGCACCTCCAAAGAGGACGATGATGCTGTGAAAATTAAAGACGCCATTGATCCATTCGTGGCTGATGGAGAAAAAGGGCTCTTGGAGAACCTTGACGAGATTGATTAGGACAAAAAGGAGAATGATGCGCAGGGCCACCGCGATGCCGATGCCAAGCTTACGCACTCGGCTTTGATCTGCTTCTGGTGCCCGCTGTGACTCCAGCGAAATATAGAGAAGGTTATCAAATCCCAGGACTGCTTGCAGCATGACGAGGAGCGCTAGCGTGATGAGTGTCTCAATCATGTGCGCGACGCTAGCGACTTCCGCCTTTTTACCAAAAGAAAAACGGCTTTCGGTAAAAAACCGAAGGCCGTCTTTAGAAAAAAAACAAGCGTCAGGACTAGTCCGTGGTGCTCGGCTCAGTGATTCCATTGACCGCAGGCGGTGCGGGAATCTCTATGGGAGCGGGAGTAGGCACGTCGGGAAGTGTAATCGAGGAAGGAGCGGGAATTTCCGGCACGCCAGGAAGCTCAGGCGCAGAAGGGACTACGGGAGCTTCGTTCGGGATCGTCGGGATGTCGGGAAGAACGGAGCTTGGGTCGCCTGGTGCGGGTGGGAGAACGCCTGGGGGGACGAAAGGATCAGTGCCTGGGACGGTGCCATCGACGAAAGGAAGCGGAGGTGCGACTGCTCCGGCGTCAAATACCGTTGCCGCACTGCGCTCGATCACCATGATTTCAGGGATGAAGCCTACTTGGCCGGAGTCGAGTTCGACTTTCGTGTAGGAACCTTGTGAAGAGATGAACTTGAGAGGCACTCCGGCTTGGAGAACCTTGTCAGCGGTCGCGTTTCCCTTCGGGATGACCCGGAAGAAGGTGGAGTTCGGCATCGAAGTCTCAACCCACTGACCCGGCGTGTAGCTGGCCGAAGTAGGAGCTGAGAATGAGGACGAATCTGAAGATTGCGACTGGTTGCCGGGAGCATTGAGAGGATCGAAGCTGCCATTAGAATTGAGAGGCTGCTGCACGCTCTTAAGGGCACCGCAGGAATTCAGAAGAATGGTCGCTCCACCTAGGAGAAGGTAATAAGGGGTTTTCATCGTCATCTTTAATCGAGCAGAGCAGAGCGAGACGGTCAACTCGTTTTAAATATCTCTCCTGAAGCTCCCCAAAATCCATCATTCCCAAACTATCTCTCTTGAGGTAATCATTTCATGAGTGCGAAGTTTTAAGTCAGTTCTCGTCACCGGTGGAGCTGGGTTCATCGGGTCCACTTTAGTCCGCAAGCTCCTTGATCGGAGCGATGTAGAGCGTCTCGTGGTGCTTGATGCGCTTACTTATGCTGGCGATCGCCGGAATCTCGCCGGAACGGATCAGGATCCGCGCTTTCACTTTGTAGAGGGCTCGATCAATGACACAGAGCTTGTCCAACGCCTTCTCAAGAAAGCTGGAGTCACCGGGATTTTTCATCTCGCTGCCGAGTCGCATGTGGACCGCTCGATTGTCGATCCCTCGAGCTTCGTCCACACCAACGTCGGAGGAACATCCTGCCTGCTGGACTGCGCACGGCTCGCGAAGATTCCTCTTCTGATTTGCTCAACCGATGAGGTCTATGGGTCGGCCCCCGTGCACGTTTCATTTTCAGAAAGCGGCCCGCTCAATCCGTCATCGCCCTACTCCGCGAGCAAAGCGGCCGCCGATCTCCTCGCTCTCGCCGCCGTCACGACCTATCAGCAGGATCTCGTCATCGCTCGTTGCACGAATAATTACGGACCGCGCCAACATCGCGAAAAGCTCGTTCCGCATTTCATTTACAAAGCGCTCAGAGATGAGGCACTCCCGCTCTACGGCTCAGGCCAGCAGATTCGCGATTGGATCCATGTCGAGGATTGTGCCCTCGGGCTCATCGCAGCCTACGAGCGGGGGACAAGGGGGAATATTTACCACATCGGCGCTGGCTCAGAGAGCACGAACCTTGGGATTGCACGACGCCTTTTAAAAGTTCTCCACAAGCCTGAGGCATTGATCTCCCATGTTGCTGATCGCCCCGGACACGATATGCGCTACGCGCTTAATGTGAGTCGTTCCTTCCAGATTCTTGGGTGGAAAGCCCGGATTCCTTTCCGCACAGGCTTCAGTGAAGTCGTGCGTGAATTGGCTGCGGCCTTAAGGCCCACTGACTAACCGACTCCGAGTTCTTCGCCGAGTTCATCATCGAGATAGCTGATGTCGCGGGGAGGAAGTCCTCCATCGCGGATGCCGCGGAGGGTGCGCTGGGATCCACGGCGGGTGCCAGGACCATTGACCTTATGCACGACGGTCTCGACAATCGCAGGAGCGAGAGCGGCCAATCCTATGCAGGCGAGAGAGAGGCCAACCGGACGGCGGGCGCCATCACTGAGGGCCTCTGCGATGAGCACACCTGCGGCAGCTCCTAGGATCGCGGGCGCGAATGCAGAGGTGGTATCGACCCAATCCTTCTCTTGGTAAACTTCGTTCATGCTGGACTTTACCCCAGAAGGGACCTCTTTCCAAAATGAAAAAAGAAATCGTCTCGGTTTTGATGCCCGAGTTTTGACAAGTGTGTCTTCATTTCCTTTATTCAAGTCACATGAGTAATGCCTATGCCCTGATTCTTGCCGGAGGAAGCGGAACTCGCTTTTGGCCTTTAAGCCGAAATGCCAAACCGAAGCAGCTTCTGAATCTCTTCGATGACTCGACGCTCCTCGATCAGACGATCTCCCGACTTGATGGAATCATTCCAAAAGAGAATATGCTCATCCTCACTAATGCTCTTCAAGAAGAAGGCGTCCGGGAGATCGCGCACATGCTTCCGCCGGAGAATATCTTCGCCGAGCCAGCCAAGCGCGACACCGCGCCTGCCGTCGCCCTCGGTATCGGTCTTGTCGCCGCCCGTAATCCAGATGCTGTCATGGCGGTGCTTCCCTCGGATCAGCTCATTCAGGACACCGATGCTTTCCAAGCTGTCCTTGCCGATACTCTCGCAGCAGCTCAGGGCACTGATGGACTTGTTACCATCGGCATCAAGCCGACTTGGGCCTGCCCTTCCTACGGCTACATCGAGCTTGGAAAAACGGCGGACCTCGGCGACGTAAAGCTCACTCACGAGGCCATCGAAGTCGTCCGCTTCCGCGAAAAGCCCAACCCCGAACTCGCCGAAACCTTCCTCCGCGAGGGCAACTTCGCCTGGAATGCCGGCATGTTCATCTGGTCCGTCAAGACCGTCACCGCCGAACTCCAGAAGCACACCCCGCAGCTTGCCGACTTCATCGAGGAGCTCAAAAATTCCCCTGATGTCCTCGCCACCATCGCCGATAAGTTCGCCGACCTCACCCCGATCTCCATCGACTACGCGCTCATGGAAAAAGCGTCCCGCGTCCTCAATATCGAGGCCACCTTTGACTGGGACGATGTAGGCTCATGGATCTCCGTTGCGAAATACCTCAAACTCCAGGGTAAGGAAGGCGAAGAGAATCGCACCAATACCGATCTCACCGAGATCGATTCTCAGAACAACATTGTCTTCAATGCGCGTAAGGGTTCCAAGATCGCCCTCCTCGGAGTCGATGACCTCATCGTCGTCCAGACCGATGACGCCGTCCTCGTCGCCAACCGCCACCAGGCGGACGACATTAAGAAGATCGTCGACTTGCTGCCACCGGAGCTTCAGTAACGATGACTCACCCCATTCTAGCAATCGATCATGGTGAGGCCCGCATCGGCCTCGCGGCCACGGATGAATTCGGGATCGGTGCGCACCCGGTCGAGACCGTTGATGCGCGAAAAGAGGGCGCTATTTCCCGCATCGTAGAAATTATCGCTGAGCGCAAAATCCAAGCCGTGGTTCTCGGCCTTCCGCTCCGCATGGATGGTTCGGAGGGGCGTAGCGTGGTGAAGGTCCGTAAGTTCGGCGATGAACTCACCAAGCAACTTGGCGAGATTCCACTCACTTATTTTGACGAGCGCTTCACCACCATGACCGCCTCCGACAAGCTTCGCGAAGCGGGTAAAAAAGCAAAGAATCAGCGGGACCTCATCGACCAAGCCGCCGCGCTCGAAATCCTCAACGACTACCTTGGCTGGTAATTTTCTCATGCGACTCAAACTCACCATCGCCTACGACGGCTCTTCTTTTCAAGGTTGGCAATCCCAGCCCCAAGGTGGCACCGTCCAAGACCTCATCGAAGCCGCGATCGAGACTACCGGGAGTGAAAAGGTGCGCATCCATGGCTCTGGCCGGACCGATGCTGGGGTCCACGCGCTCGGGCAGATCGCCCACTTTGATCCGCCTCCTCATCTTACGATGAACCCTTGTAACTGGGTGCCGGCGATCAACACAAAGCTCCCGCACTCGATCCGTGTCATGGCCTGCGAGGAAGTCGCTCCTGATTTTCACGCGCGCTACGACTCCACTGCGAAGACTTACACTTATCGACTTTGCACCTTGCCCATCCTCCCGCCATTCGATGCGGGGCGCGCTTGGCATCTTCCGCGTCTTCTGAATCCTGAGACCCTTGAGGAAGTGCTTGAGATCTTCCGTGGCACGCACGACTTCCGCGCCTTTTCCTCGCTTCGCGGAAATGAGACCTCCAAGACTGATTACGTCCGCACCATCACCGAGGCCTCCTTTGTCCACACCGATGACGGACTCATCCTCCGCTTCACTGGAAATGGCTTCCTTTATAAAATGGTCCGCTTCCTCACCGGAGCCGCCGTGAATGCCTCGCAGGGTTACCTTCGCCTCGATGATCTCGCCGATCTCTTGGAGGAGCCTGCTGACAAAAAATCCCCGCTCTGCGCGCCTGCTGATGGGCTCACTTTACTCGAAGTGACCTACTGAGAGCTTGCCCCGGAACCCTCAGCGAAAGACACTGCCTCATGATCATGGCCAAAGCCTTCTGGAAAGCGCGTCTCGTGACCGCTTTTCTCGTCATCCTCGGCTCGATCCTGATTCTCTTCCCGGCCTGGCTCCCGAATCATCCGAGGCTTCCGACTGAGGAGAGCGCGGTCGAGGCTCTGCAAATCATCCTCCTTCTTGCAAGCGCCGCCTTCTGGTTCGGCTCTTCAAGATCCGCCGGAGAAACTGGACCCTTTTATAAAATCATGGGCGCAGGAGGAATCGCAGCTGCTCTTGGTGAGATCGATGGTCTTGCGCGCAGTATTTCTAACCTTCCATCGTGGGCCATTTTTGTTCTGCCTGCGATCTATATTCTCGTGCTTTTTTTCAAGAATCGCAGAATTTTCCCGGCCTTCTACACCGAGTTTAGCACCCACCCAGCGGCTGGATTTTTCGCCTCCGCCTTCATCATGATCTATGTCCTCGCTCGCTTTTTAGGGACGCCCCTTCTCTGGAAAGCCGCGCTTGAAGCGAATTACCATCCCGACATTCCTGAGACGGTGCAGGGTTACCTTGAGCTGCTTGCGTGTTACCTGCTCTTTGTCGGCTCGATCGGCCTCTGCCTCCGCGATCGGAAGCATGACCCGACGGAGGATTAGGTTCTTAAAGTAGCCGAGATTTTTAATCTTTGTTCGTAAGCCTCGAGGTATGCGAACCAAGATCGAAAATCTCGCCTAATCTTCCGATTGGCATTACGGAAGAATCACTGAGCCGAGGGTGAAGGGGATGCCAAGAAACACGATGTAGCCTGAGGAGACGGAGAGAGCAGCAGTGATAGAATAGGGGTCAATGATCTTGGGATCTGAGTTGGGCCAGGTTGAAAACACACCTAAAAAAAGAATCAATAAGGCGATGCAGCCTGCCTGAATGAGGAGCTTTCTCATTAGAGAATTGGCCCTTTCCCGCCTAGGGAGGTCTCGAAACATGTTTCCGTGAAAAATTCCGAAGGCGAGGAGGGTCGCGGGAAGGAACCAGAAGAGGGAGAAATTCTAAAACCCAAGCCGCCATTTCATGGCGATGAGGACGATCACGATAAAGAGCCCAACCTGCACGAACATGAAGAGCAGGCTGCCGATATATTTCGCGATGAATACACCGAGACGGGACGATTTTTTCGTGAGAAGCATCCCGGCGGAACCTTCCTCCATCGTCTTTGGAAAGATCGAGGCGCAGGAAATGAGGGCGAGAATAATGGCGGACCATGAGAGCCAGAATCCTACGATTGCTTTGGTGTAAAAAGTCGCGGCGCCCGGGCTGCCCTTAACCAAATCTTCGCTGGGGAAGCCGGTGAGTCCGAAAAATAAGGTGACCCCTTTTTCATCAAAGCCGATCGAGAGATAGATCACGGCAACCAGAAGCGAGATGCCAAAGGTGACCCAGAAGATAGCTCCCGATTTTAGCATGCGGAAGGAGTCGAGAAGAAGTGTGAGAAAGGCTTTCATTTCATGGGAGGGGGAGTGGCAGCAGATTTGGCGACGAGTCCGAGGAAGAGATTTTCGAGCGATTGTTCCTTTCGATGGACGCCGGAGATGATGAGGCCCTGCGTGCGGAGGTGATCGATGATCGGTTGAACCTCTGCGGGCTGCTCAGTCGTGATGATGATCTTCCCTGCTTGGGAGGTCACTTTTTCCTTAAGGAGAGGTGCGAGCGTTGCTTCAGAAAGGGTGCCTTGGTAGCTGACATCGTAAGTGATGTCCGTGGTTCGGAGCGAGGCGAGGGGGCCTTCTCCGAGGAGGGTGCCATGCGACATGATCGCGACGCGATCGACGACTTCTTCGAGCTCGGGAAGGATATGAGTGTTGATAAAGATCGTCTTTCCCTCGCTGCGAAGCTCGCGGACGAGCTGCTCGATGTCGCGACGGCCTGCTGGATCGACGCCATCGGTCGGTTCGTCGAGGAAGATGATCTTGGGATCGTTGACGAGCGCTTGGGCGATACCGATGCGCTGCTTCATTCCCTTCGAGTAGCTCTTAATTTTACGATTCTGGGCTTAGGCCATGCCGACACGTTCGAGAAGTTGGTTGGTGCGCTTTCCGACCTCGCTTGAGGGGACTTCGTTGAGACCTGCTGAAAACTCGATGACCTGGCGTCCGGTGAGGTAGTCCGGGAAGCGGGCGTGCTCGGGTAGGAGGCCGACTTCTTTGAGAGCGGAGCGGTCTCCGATTTTTCGTCCGAGCATCTCGCCCGTGCCGCCGCTGGCGCGGATGAGGGTGGTCAGGATTTTGACGAGGGTTGATTTCCCCGCGCCATTCGGCCCTAGGAGACCGTAGATGCATCCGGAGGGGACTTGGAGGTCGATCCTCTTCAGCGCCTCGACTCCGCCGGAGTAGGTCTTGCGCATTCCTGAGATCTCAAGGGCGATATTTTCCGCAGCAGAAAGGTGAGCAATGTGGAGGGTGCTGTCAATGAAGGGAGTTTGGGAGGACGGGGCACTTAGAAAAGAAAATGAACCGCAGATGAATCGGATGGACACAGATAGAGAATGAGGGAGATAAAGAGCGCTAAACCACAATCCATATTTTGGGACCAGCATCCACTGCCTGTGCGGAAGCCTTAGTTTCTCTTCAGTTTTCCAATTTTAAATTCTTCGATCCCATCCATCCCATTCATCTGTGGTTTAGGATCCGAGTGAAGGTGCCCTCCTTGAGAGGAGTCCCCGTTTTCCCAGCCTTGACCAGCGGCCTCCTCTTCCCTAATTCCAGAGGCAACATGGCAACCGTCGCAACCAATCTTAAACGTGGACAGTGCATCAAGTATGGAGGTGAGAGCGGAATCGTTCTCGGTCTCGATCACCGCACTCCTGGCAAAGGCAACGCCCTCATCGCCGCCACCATCCGCTCCTTCTCAACCGGAAAGACCAAAACGATCCGCTTTTCTTCCAGCGAAAAGGTCGACATCGTCGAGACCGACCGGCAGAAGCTTGAGTTCTCCTACGCCGAGCCCGGCATGGTCCACTTCATGGACATGCAGACATACGAGACCATTGGTTTCTCTGATGAGTTCGTAGGTGACGCCAAAAACTTCATCAAGGAAGGCCAGTCCATCGAAGTTCTCTTCGTAGAAGGCAACGCCGTGAGCCTTGACCTCCCCTCCTCCGTGGAGCTCGAAGTCACCGATTCCTCAGAAGGCATTAAAGGCGACACCGCCAACAATCCAACCAAGCCAGCCACTCTCGAAACCGGTCTGACCATTCAGGTCCCACTTTTCGTGAAGCCCGGCGATATCCTGAAGGTCAGCACGGAGGACTCCTCCTACCTCGGCCGCGCTTAATTTCAAAGGTCTTCTCCCATGAAAACTCTGTTCAATCTCTTCCTTGCAGTCGTCATTATTGTCGTCTTTGGGGGAGCTGGCTTTTTCATCTATGATGTTTCAAAAGGCGCACGCTTTGAGCGGGTTGATACAGGATCGGGAGAGTAAGGCTTCTTAATAAAACACAGTAAAAGCAGAGCGATGCTCCGCTTTTTTTGTGGATGGATGACAAAGAGAGTCTACTCGAAATAGGTGTCGTCGTGCTGGTAGGGCGGGGCGCAGCAGCAGAGGAACTTGAGCGGCTCGGTGGCCTTGATCTGATGCCATGTGCCAGCTGGGATGAGGATGGCATCGCCGAGGCCGACTTTGCGCTCTTCGCCATCGATCTCCATCAGGCCTTTTCCTTCGAGGAGGTAGTAGAGTTCCTCGCTGACCTTGTGGTAGTGGCGTTCGGTTTCGCCTCCGATTGGAAGAGTTGCTTCGGCGAGGCTTTGGCTCTTCACCGGAGCGTTGGTGAGATCGAGAAGGCTTCGGATGATCGACCCGTCTTTGGTGGTGAAGGGCTCTTGCTGACGGTAGTTTTGAATATCCATGGCTAGGTGATTTTAAAAATGGTGATGGCTGTTTCATCGGCGCGCCACTTGACGTTGCGGCCTGCGAGGAGGCAACCGTATTCGCGATTCGGATCGCTGTGGTAGGCCGGGCGAGGGTCGATGGCGAGGGTTTCGATGATGAGTTCAACGTCCTCGGGTGAGATGCTGTTTTTTAGCTCCTCGGGGAAATTGACGGCTAGCTTCTCAGGCGCTTTTTCGGCGAAGCCGCCAATCGCATCGGGAACAGATTCGACATAGGGGAGGTAGGGTTTGAGGTCGAGGATCGGCGTGCCATCGACGAGGTCCAGCCCACTCACTTCGACTCCTTCCGAGGTTACTTTCTCAAGCTTCACCAGAGAGAGTCCGATACGGTTTGGTCGGTAAGGCGAGCGGGTGGCAAAGACGCCTTTTTTTTCATTCCCGCCGAGACGTGGGGGACGAACGAGCCAGCGGACGTCTTCTTCTGGAACTTGATCGAAAACGAAGACGAGCCAGATGTGGCTGAATTCTTCAAGACCGCGACAAGCTTCAGGGTCGACTTCCGGAGTGAAAACGACGCGGCCTTGCGCGGAGGTGACGATCCCGCTTTGGCGCGGGGTGGCGAATTTTTCTCCGAAGCAACTCTCAACGAAGCCGATGGGCTGCGTGGAAAATTGCTCCGCCATTTCTTAGGCTTGCTCGAGGATGGCGGTGGCGAGATCGACGCGACCGTAGCTCACGCCTGCGTCATCGCAGATGAGGTTTGAGGAGATTCGGCCACTTTCAAAAATCGTCGGTAAGCCGCTCCCTGGATGAGTGCCGCCGCCGACGAGGTAGAGATTGTCATAGCCCTTCATTTTGTTATGAGGACGGAAGTAGAGCATCTGATCCATGGTGTGGGCGAGGTTGAAGGTCGCCCCCATGAAGATATCTCCCTCATCGCGCCAGTCATTGGGCGTGAGGATGCGCTCGGCGACGATGTGCTCGCTGAGGTCCTTCATGCCGGTGCGTTCCTCGATGCGCTTGATGACGGCATCGCGGTATTCTTTCTTTGTCTCCTCCCAATCGTGGCCGTGACGGCAGTTGATGGTAGGGACGAGAACGTAGAGCTGAGAGTGGCCTTCGGGCGCGACGGTGGGATCGGTGACGCTGGAGTTCCGCACGTAGATCGACATGTCTTGCGAGACCTCTTTTTCACCGCGGACTTCATCGACATTCCGCTGGTAGTCATCGGCAAAGAGGACGTGGTGATGTGGCTCGTCCTCGTAGAGTTTATCGAGACCGAGGTAGAGCATGAAGGTGGAGCAGGAATATTTCTTTTCGCTCATCTCAGACTCCGACTTGCTCTGGCCATTCATGAGATGGACCATGGAGTGGGCGAAGTCGGAGTTCATGATGACGTGATCAGCCTCAAGGGTCTCGCCGCTTTCAAGGATAACTCCTTTTGTGATGGAGCCATCAAAAATGACCTCCTTTACGCCGGAGTTGAGGCGGATTTTCGCACCGTCTTCGGTAGCGGCTTTTGCCATGCCGGCGGGGATCTTATTGAGACCGCCTTGGACGTGGTAAATGCCGTATTTGTATTCGATGTAGGAAAGAATGCTGAAGAGGGCAGGGCACTTCCAGGGGCTCATCCCGAGATACTTTGCCTGAAAAGTGAATGCGAGTTTGAGGCGGTCGTCGCTGAAGTAGGTGTCGAGAACATCGACCACGCTCTTAGCGGTGGCGATGTAAGGCAGGACACGCGCGATATCTTTGGTGAAGTAAGCTTTGACCTTGTGGTAGGGCTGTTGGAGGCAGGGGTAGATTTTGTTCAGCTTATCGGCATGATCCGCGATGAAGCGGCGGTAGCCCACTTCATCACCGGGGAAGACCTCGGCAATGCGCTGCGCCATGGTGTCTTCATCGGAGGAGGTCTCGATCGAGACATCACCCCAGCTGAGGCGTGTCATGGGATCAAGGGCGACAAAATCAATGTAGTCCGCGCTGTCCCGCTCGGTCTCGGCGAAGATTTCATCGAGGGTGAATTTCTGATGGAGAAAGGTCGGGCCGGTGTCGAAGGAGTAGTCCCCGACATTCAATTCAGCCGTGCGGCCGCCGACACGATCCGCCTTTTCTACGACCGTGACATCGAAGCCCCGATTTGCCAAGATCATGGCCGAGGAGAGTCCCCCCGGACCCGCTCCTACAATAACAACTTTTTCCTGCTCACTCATTGACGCTCGATCCATAAACCAGCACCGGAAGTCTCGCTAACTCTTTTTAACCCAAAATGACGACCCGCTTCGCCCCCAGCCCCACGGGATTGCTCCACCTGGGTCATGCCTATGCCGCTAAAGTGGCTCACGAGCGTGGCAGCGAGTTCCTGTTGCGCTTTGAGGATATTGACCACACTCGGGTGCGGGAGGAATATTATGGGCAAATCGAGGAGGATCTCCGCTGGCTGGGAATCGACTGGTCAGGAGTGCCTTGGCGGCAGCTGGATCGAATGACTCACTATCAGGAGGCTTTGGAAAAACTGAAGTCGATGGGCGTCGTCTACCCCTGCTTCTGCACGCGACGCGAGATCAGCGAGATCGCCAATGCCCCGCAGGGACCAGAGGGGCCGATCTACCCGGGGACCTGCCGGAAGCTTTCTGAAGCTGATGTTTTAAAAAAGAGTAAAACGGCGGAGCCAGCTTGGCGCTTGGACACTGGGAAGGTGACTTCGGAGCTGAGCTTCAACGATCGCATTCACGGCGAGATCGAGGTGGACTCGACTCTGCTTGGTGATGTCGTCCTTGCTCGCAGAGACATCGGGACTTCGTATCATCTAGCGGTGGTGGTTGATGACGCGGCGCAAGAAATCGATCTCGTCACCCGCGGGGAGGATCTTCTTTCCTCCACTCATGTGCATCGTGTTTTACAGAATCTCCTGGGCTTTCGAGAACCGGAGTATGAGCATCACCGACTGATCTGTGATGCCACTGGCGAGCGGTTGGCGAAGCGAAACGAAGCTGCCTCGATAAAAGGGATGCGCGAGTCGGAGATGACTCCTCAAGAGGCGTTAGAGTCTTTTTCGCAATTTTAGGTGATCGTTTTTTTATCAAATCATTAAGGCCCTTGATGAAATCAGAATTTCCAATACCGTTCTCACTCCGAGTGAGTTTCTCTCCGTTCCTGAGCCGTCGACGGTCCTACTTTCGGTGTTGTTTGGTGCGGTGTCGTTAGTATCTCGCCGCCGATAATTGGTATTTTGGGCAGGAGGAAGACCGCCTTTGAGACTGGTGACGGACGTGTTGGGCTCGGGATATTTTCGCATCGAGTTGGAAATCGCTAAATGACAAATGACAGCACGTTGTCGCGACCCCTTCTAGGGACCTCAATAAAGGCGAGATATGTGCATTGCAGTTCTGCACATTTCTTCCTAGCTTTTGCGTCCCTTCACAAAAACGACTTCCATGAGCGCCTCAGCACGAGTTCAAATCTACGACACCACCCTTCGCGATGGCACCCAGGGGGAAGGCTTCTTCCTCTCCGGCCTCGATAAAATGCGGATCGCCAAGCGGCTCGATGAATTCGGTGTCGATTACATTGAGGGAGGCTGGCCGGGCTCGAACCCGAAAGACATCGAGTTTTTCAAAGCAGCCGCCAAGGAAACTTGGAACCACGCTAAAATCGCCGCTTTCGGCTCCACGCGTCGTGCAAATGTCGCTGTCGAAGAAGATCCGCAGGTTCAACTCCTCCTCGATGCAGGAACTCCCGTCATCACCATTTTTGGAAAGAGTTGGGAACTCCAAGTCACCGAGGTCCTTCGCACCACCGCTGAGGAGAACCAGGCGATGATTCGCGATACCGTCCGCCATCTGAAAGAAGCGGGCCGTGAAGTCGTCTACGATGCCGAGCACTTCTTTGATGGTTATAAGGACGGCCCTGAGCACGCCATGGCGACTCTTAAAGCTGCGGTCGAAGGCGGAGCTGACTGGCTTGTCCTCTGCGATACCAATGGTGGCTGCCTCCCGAGCGAAGTCGCTGATCTCACCCGTGCCGTTTGCGAAGTTTTTCCAGATACCCGCGTTGGGATTCATACGCACAATGATTGCGAGCTTGGAGTTGCGAATGCCATCGCCTCTGTCGATGCCGGTTCCACCCAAGTCCAAGGCACAATCAATGGCTACGGCGAGCGCACCGGGAACTGTAATCTCACTTCCGTTATCCCCATTCTTGAACTTAAGATGGACCGCAAAGCGGTGAATGATCTCACGAAAATGCGGGAACTTTCGTACTTCGTTGATGACGTTTCCAATAATCCGCACTTCGCTCGTGCCGCCTTCATCGGTCGCACCGCCTTCTCCCATAAAGGGGGAATGCACGTGAATGCCGTGCAGAAGCTTGCGCGCACTTACGAGCACATTCGCCCCGAGCAGGTCGGAAACGAGCAGTTCATCCTCGTGAGCGAGCTTTCGGGTCAGTCGAATATCCTCGTCAAGGCTGAAGAAATGGGGCTTCAACTGGAGAAGGGGAGTGCCGAGGCGCTCAATATCCTTACCCAGGTCAAGGAGCTTGAACAAGAAGGCTATTCCTTCGAGGCAGCCGGCGGATCGCTGGAGCTTCTGATTCGCCGAGAGATCGGAAGTTGCACCCGTCCTTGGAAGTTCGATGAATATCACTGCTCCTTCCGTCAGTATCAGGATCTCCAGCGCCCCGTCTGCGAAGCCACGGTGAAACTCGAAGTCGAGGGAGAGAAAGCCTACACTGTCGCCGAAGGCCACGGTGTTGTGAATGCCATCGATAAAGCGCTCCGCAAAGCGCTGCTGCCGTTCTTCCCAACCATCGAGAATGTCTCTCTCATCGATTACAAAGTGCGCATCCTCGATAGCGGGGATGCGACGGCTGCCAAGACCCGCGTCCTCATCGTCCACACCGATGGTAAATCAAGCTGGGGGACTGTTGGCGTCTCGGACAGTATCATCGAAGCCAGCTGGATCGCCCTCACCGATGGGATCGACCTTTTCCTCCAGCGCTCTCGCTAAACCTTTTGCCTTGTCTGATCCTTAAAATCAGGCAACCTAACTACGGTTCAATAATTACACCTACGGAACCGTTATCGTCAGATAAACTAAAAATAAAAGGGGCTTCGGTCACCTGGGAAGGCCTTCGGGCCCGACCGAATTTCGAAAACAACCTGACCCTGGACCGCGACTTACTTAGAAGTCATCCGTCGGGTTGTGGGATTTACCGGTAAGGGCGGAGCACACGATGCTTCGCCCTTACTTTTTGTTAAGAAGTGAAAATTCGTGTGATCCTGAGCTTGTCTTGTGGTCTGAAGTCGTCAGTATCTCGCACCGCCTCTTCAGGCATCCACACTACAGAATAATAAAAATGAGTAACGAAAAACCAAGTCAGGCCCTTTTTTGGGGCTGCTTTATCGCACTGATAACGACGGCATTCGGGTTTATTACACGAATGTTTCTTCTTGATGACCCTGCGATTGCAGAAGGACTCCTAGGCTTAGATGGTGCCGAAGTTGGAAAATTCAAAGGCATCCAGGTTTGGCCGTTTGCAATCAGTATTATCGTCTTTAGTCTTATTATCGACAAAGTGGGCTACAAATTTGCGATGATTTTCGCGGCTGTGACCCAGATCATCTGGGGAGTTATGGGAATCTACGGATTGTCGGTAGCTGCCGAAAATCCCGAGCTTGCCAAAAGCCTAATCTTCTGGGGCGGCTTGATCATGGCACTTGGTAACGGAACGGTGGAAGCATTTATTAATCCGGTGGTGGCAACCATGTATGATAAGGAGAAAACAAAATGGTTGAATATCCTTCACGCTGGTTGGCCCGGTGGGCTCGTGATTGCAGGAATGGCCGTGATCTTTATGGGAGGTGCTTCATGGGAAGCAAAAATCGCCCTTATTTTCATTCCAGCGATCATCTACTTGGTAATGCTTATTCGTTGCACATTCCCCGTTCAGGAGCGAGTTGCAGCTGGAGTCAGTTATCGTGAAATGCTTGCCGAATTTGGTTTCGGCGGTGCCGCGGTGGTGTCATTTTTGATGTTTCTTCAACTTGACGAATATTTTCCCGGTAACCCTGCAATTTGGATGGTCCTTTGTGGAGCATTGGCAGTTGCTTTAGGTGTTTATACTAAGAGTCTTGGACGCCCGTTAATGTTTATCTTGATTCTACTCATGACACCGCTGGCTACCACTGAGATTGGCACAGACGGTTGGATTTCTGGAGTTATGGCAAATGCAGTGACCTTCCATGCTGGTTGGATCCTTGTTTACACGTCACTCATCATGATGGTTCTTCGATTCTTCGCTGGGCCAATCGTCCACAAACTCCAACCTCTTCCTTTGCTGATTTTGAGCTGCGTTCTTGCGATTGCAGGTCTTTTGGCACTTGCCGGAGCTTCCGGAGTCTTCGTGATTTTTGCTGCTGCTACTCTCTATGCACTGGGTAAGACGTTCTTCTGGCCGACAATGCTGGGAATCGTCTCTGAGCAGACGCCGAAAGGTGGAGCTCTCACTCTAAACTCAGTTTCTGGAATTGGAATGCTGGCAGTAGGTGTTCTTGGCTTCCCTTACATCGGAGCTCTTCAAGAAAAGAAAGCTGTCTCGGAGGTTGCTGCAATTGAGCATGCTGTGGATGTTCCTGGTTTGATCGCTGATGGCAATGTTGCTCCAGCTGCGCTTGAGGACAAAAGTATTTACTTTGGAACGATCAAGTATCAGAGCCTTAAGGCGGACGAAGTTGACACTCTGCTCGCAGAGCAGAGTGACGAGACTAAAGCTGCAGTTGCTGATGCTCAGGCTGGAAGTGGACAGAAAGCTCTAGCAAACATGGCGATCTTCCCGCTGATCATGTTGGTTGTCTATGTTCTCCTTTACTTCTCCTTCAAGAGCAAAGGCGGTTACAAGCCAGTCGAAGTCACAAGCTAGACGAGTTTGAATCTCGAAACCTAATTGCAAAGCGGCGGCCATTTGGTCGCCGTTTTTTTGTCTGATCCCCAAGAATGGCCCCAATTTCCGATCACAGAAATCAAAACTTACCATTACAAAATTAGCATTGAAATTCTTTCAAAAAATCTAGACATTCCCGCTCCGCTACTCAACAGGCTCCCCCAAGCGGAGTCCCAACCCACTCCGTAAAAATGAAAACAGCAGCCATGATCAGTATTGCAATCAGCATTCTTCTCTCCAGTTGTGGAGAGTTCGATAGCTCAGTTTTTGAAGGAAACGGAATTCACAACAGGAAGAGCAAGCTTGTGTCTAATACCTCGGCTTCCAACAAGGTCACCGTTCCTGCGGGGAAGAGCCCCGATGGTTTCCTTCCTGCTCCCGTAGGTGGCAGCACCGTCTCGAAGGGTTCTTCTCTTCCTAAGGATAAGTACGGAATGCCTACTTACAAGAGTAGCCAACGCCAGCGCTATGTCCGCACCACGGCATACTCCCACATGGAGATGGAGGTAGGAGCTCCTTGGAAAAAGAATGCTGTCGGAACTTATCTTAAGTATGGCCAAGTCCGCAGTGCGGCTGCTGACTGGTCACGCTACCCAGTGGGAACCAAGCTTAAGATTAAAGGCCTTCCTTATACCTACGTCGTCGATGACTACGGTTCGGCTCTCGTGGGCACCAATACGGTCGATATTTACCATCCGACGCTTGGAAAGATGAATCGCTGGGGAACTCGCAAGTGTGAGATTACCGTGATTCAGTGGGGGTCGATGGAGCGCACCGTGAATATTCTCAAAGGCCGTCGTGGCTACAAGCATACCCGGAAGATGTATTATGCTGCCAAAGCGAAACTCGATAGTGGATCATTCGCTTCCAACTAGGAGAGATTAAGATTTTTAAAGCGGCTCGATCTTCTTGATCGAGCCGCTTTTTTTATGCCTGCGCGGGGCAGGGGACTTGCCATTTCTGGGGTGAGTCGATCAACTCTGCTCATGCTGAAAAAAGAACGAGCTGCTTATATTCTCCAGCGCATGGAGGAACTCTATCCCGAGACTCCTGTTCCGCTTGATCATAGTAATCATTTTACTCTTCTCGTTGCCGTTCTTCTTTCTGCGCAATGCACTGATAAGCGGGTCAATCTCCAGACGCCCGCCCTTTTTAAAAAAGCGAACAGCGCGAAGAAGATGCTGAAGCTCACCGTGGAAGAAATCGATGCCATCGTGAGGCCCTGTGGACTTGCTCCTAGAAAGGCGCAGTCGATCCGAGGGCTCTCCGAAATTCTGATCGAAAAGCACGGCGGAGAAGTCCCTCCTGATATGGTCGCGCTGGAAGAGCTCCCCGGCGTCGGTCACAAGACAGCTTCTGTCGTCATGTCCCAGGCTTTTGGTGTGCCTGCCTTTGCTGTCGATACCCACATTCACCGTCTCGCCCAGCGCTGGAAGCTCACCGATGGAAGGAGTGTCACCAAGACGGAGGCAGACCTCAAAAAACTCTTTCCGAGAGATGCTTGGAGTAAGCTACACCTCCAAATCATCTTCTACGGAAGAGAGTTTTGCACCGCGCGCGGGTGTGATGGAACAGTCTGTCCGATTTGCCGTCATCTCTTCCCGAAAAGGCGCATTTCTGTCATCTGGAAAAAATAATTGAAAGAATTTCCCATAGCTATCGGGGTTAGCTGCCAAGCCCTACGATTTTCCTAATAAAACCCCTGCTCAATCGTTGTCTCTGTCAAGACTGGAGAACGTCAGAAATGAGTGAGAATTAAGAAATTACTCCTTTACTCACAGTGCCCCATTTCCAGAATGTCCGCCGAACTCACACCAACCGAAACTCACTAAAAATGATCCGTAACATCTCCCTCCCCAAGGCCAATATCTGGACCGTAGCCTCCGCCGTTAGCCTCCTCGCTTCTAGCTCTGCGATGGCCGCTGAAAAGAACGCACTCGAGCGCTTCATCTTTGATGGTGGCCCGCTCACCATCTTTATCGTTGCCGTTGGTCTACTCTCTCTGATTAGCCTTACTGTCTTTAATTTCATGAACCTTACCAAGGCGAAGTATGCTCCTGATGATCTCAAGGCTGCTCTCATGGATCACATGGTGAACTGCCGCGTGCGCTCTGCGATTGAGCTCTCTGCGTCACACCCGAGCTACCTTGGCCGCATGATGGCTTATTCCCTTCCTAATATCGATGCCACCCAGCCGGAAGATCTTGGCCGTGAGCGCGTCGAGGATGCCATCGCTGACTTCTCGATCAACGAGACGCGCAAGCAGATGACCTTCATTAACATGATCTCTCTCGTTGCTCAGTCCGCTCCCATGCTCGGACTTTTCGGAACCGTCTTTGGTATGATTAAGGCGTTCGGAACTCTCGCTACGAACAACTCCGCGGACCCGAGTCAGCTTGCTGGATCGATTTCGATCGCCCTCCTGACCACGATGTGGGGACTGATCGTCGCCATCCTCGCGCTCTTCGCTTACTTCTTCTTCAAGAACCGCTTCAACGCTCTCGTCGCTGACTGCCACGGAACTGCTGAGAATCTTCTCAACGCTTCCATCCAGACCGTCAATGCCGACGCACATCTTGCTAAGATTCCTGAAGGTATCGCCGTTTAACCTGCTGGGTGCTTCAAGCGCTCTTCAACCAAACCCAATTACTTTTAAGAATTATGGCCTCCAATCGCCTCCGTGCTGTTAATGCAGGGGATGATGAAGAGGGAAAAATGGACATGTCGCCCATGATTGACATGGTCTTCCTTCTCCTTCTTTTCTTCCTCGTCGTTTCCAATCCAAAAACCATCAAGATTGACCCGAATGTCAATCCGGTCATCGCCTCCGCTGCTCAGACTCCGAAGAGCAAGTATGGCAAGATAGTCGTGAACATTCACCAAGATGGGAGCCTTCGAGCCGAGAATTTCGACACAGTTTCTCTCGACGATGATGCGGGCCTCGAAGCCTACATCAAAGAAGGCAAGGAAGCTGCTGAAAGTGGCGGACATGCCCCCGTGCTCCACATTCGTGGAGACCAGGACACGGTCTTCAAGCACTGCAGGAAGGTCATCCGCGTCGCCGCCCGCGTCGGCGTCTCGCAAGTCGCCTTTGGCGGTTACATCAATGATAAATAACCACCCAATTTAAGATATGGCACGCCACAAAAGAATGAAGGCTCCTGATGATGATGAGCCAGGTTTGGATATCTCATCACTGATTGACGTCTGTTTCCTCTTACTCATCTACTTCATCGTGACCACCACGATTGTGAAGAAAGAGCAGGACATCGATATGGCTCTGCCATCGACCGCTCCTAGTGATACTCCACCTGAGATCAGCCCCTTCTTCATCAAGCTTGAAGCAAATGGTTACATCTCGACGAAAGGCGAGGGAACTCCCGAGCAGCTTGTCGAGTCGGATCCCGACACCCGCGAGCTCACGGTTCTCCGTCCCATGCTCGAGACTTACCGTGATGCGGCGCTTGCCGTGGATCAGGAAGCTCTCGTGCAGGTGTATGTCGAGGCCGAGGCCCGGCAGCAGCGCGTCATTGATGTTCTCAATGCTCTCGCCGCTACTGGCATCTCAAAAGTGACCTTCACTGACCTCATCGACGAGGATTAGTAAGTTATTCTACGCCGGAATTTCCTAAGAAATTCTGGCTCTTATCGTTACTCCTTTTACTGGAAGGCTGCTGGTCTCAGCAGCCTTTCTTTCTCAAAACAACTATTTCAAACCCCACCACCCATGACTCCAAAATCTAATCTTCGACGGACCCTTGCGATGCTACTGCTCTCGCTGGGTCTTCTCGCCGCGCCCGTCCAGGCCCAAGCTGTTCAAGAATTCAATACCAATGCCATCACAGCGATGAAGGCGGGTAAGTGGGGCGAGGCTCAAGCCATCCTCAAGCAGGCCACCGAGCTATACGACGGACGTGCCCTCACTCTCTTCGGCCCTCGTTTTGGTTCCTTCTGGTATAACCGCGGCTACTGCGAGCTCATGCTCGGAATGTATCCCGATGCCATGAAATCCTTCGAAAAATGCTACAAGAAATACCCCAATGGCAAAGGTGGTGAGAATGAGAGCATCAACCTGTATCACAAAAAGTCCCTCCTTTACTGGGGCCACGCGGCCAAGGGCGCAGGGGCATGGGACGTTGCGATCAAGACTTATAAGAAGTTCCTCGCCGAGCGCGACCCGACCCGTGACAAGTATCAGCCAGGTGTCTTCTACACCAATATGGCAATTTGCTATTTCAAGCTTCGCAAAATTTCCGAGGGCAGCAAGAATCTCGAAACATCCATCGTTAATAAGGTTAAGTTTCGTGCTTCGAATAAAAATATCCTCCTCTGTTTCAATGCCATGGTGGAAGCGGTCATCGATAAAAATGACGAAAAAGCGCTTCTCGATTTCATTGCCAAAAATCGCGGGCACATCAAGCTCGACCCCTTCGAGGCTTATGAGTTTGCCCCTCTTTTTATGAAGCTCGCTCTCGACGCCAAGGGCGCTGAAATGATGCGCTCATCATTTGAACTCTACTCGCTCGTCCCCAGCACGGTGGCAGCGATCGATGATGTCGAGGCCCGCCTCAAGATGGTCGGGAAATATCCCCGCCTCATCAGAGATGGTTCCAAGCTGGTGAAAAAAGAAGCTCTTGAGAAAGACCTTGAGGCTCTTAAGGACGCGCAGAAGACCGGTCAGATGAATGAGGTCTATGCCATGCTGAACACCGCTGTGATGCATGAAGATGATGGCAACACCCGTGGTGCCTTCGCCGTCTATGAGCAGATGGAACTCTACTTCCCAAATGCCAAGATCTTCCGCGATAAGAAAATCGTCCCGGCTCGCGAGAAGAACCTCTACAATCTCGTCCGCACTTCTTCCATCATTGGCGAAGTGCTCACCACTGAGAAGTATGGTAGCCGTTTTCTGAAGGCTTTTCCCAACAGTGAGTATGCCGATGAAGTTCGTCGCCTCACTCTTTCCTCCCTCTTCTGGGAAGGGGAGTATGCCAAGTGCATCGAGGTCGCATCAGTCATGATCGACAAGCTTCCCAAGCCTTCCGAGCAGCACGACATCTGCCTCTTCGTCCTCGGTGGCAGCCACCACTACAGTGGAAGCTTTGATGTCGCCCAGCCGATGCTCGACGAGCACGTAAAGACCTATCCGAAGACCAAGGGGCACCGCCGCCAGGCCGCTCTCTACTTCCAAGGATCGAACCTTTTCCGTCTCCAGTATTGGACGAAGTCCGCAGCTCTTCTTGATTCCTTCCTGAAGGAGTATCCTGAAGCGGGCTCTAACCCTTATCTTCCTTTTGCGCTCTTCGACCGCTCGAACTGCCACTTTGCGGAGGAAGAATATACCGAAGCTTTGGAAAAAGTGACCCGTGTCGAGACCGAGTTCCCCGGCTTTGGTGCCATGGAGTCGATCTTCGCTCTCAAAGGAAACATTCTTGAGAACACCGCTCAGCCTGCTGAGGCTGTGGCTTATTACGAGAAGGCGCTCGCGCTTGCCGAGACCAAGGAAAATGACATCGTCTCTGGTGAGGTCCTCCTCTATCTCGTCAATATTCTAGGAGCCGAGAAGGTGGATAACGAAGACAATCCCGATATCCAAAAGGCGCTTCCTTACTACGACCGTTTCTGGAAGTCGTATCAAGACTCTCCATACCGGGCCCAGGTTGCCGTGACCGGTCTTCCAGCGATGCGTGCCGGTGGTCGGATAAAGGAAGGTCTTGAGACCCTTCAGGGTGTCATCGCGGAACTCTCCAAGATTGAAGGCACTCCCGGGCTTGAACAAGCAATTAACTCTTACACCGAGTCTTACCTTGAGGAAAATACTCCGGCGGAGTTGAAGGATCATTACTACAACTTCCCGGGGATCGATGCAAATGACGCCGCCAGCCGCGCGCTTCTTCGTATCGCCATCATCGGCGTCTATGAAGACAAGCTCTTGACTGCTACCAAGGAAGAGTCAGGCGCAGACATCAGTCAGGCTCAAGCGACCATCAAGGTTCTCTTTAACGAGTTGAAAACTGATTTCGATTCTAAGGATCTCTCGGACTACATCCTTGTTAGCATTGGTGATTTCCTTCGGGAGAAGACTTCCTCTCCTAGCCAGTCCAAGTCCTATTACCAAGCGGCTCTTGATAGCTCTGATAAGGCCTATGAATTCCCGGCTCTCTTCGGTCTTGCCGATGTTCTCGGCCAAGGAAGCAAAGCAGACCGGGTAGAAGCCATTAAGGTTCTCGGTCGCGTCTATGCTGATGCTGATAAGAAGGACCAGAAGGAGAAAGCTCTCTTCCGTATTGTCAGCATCGAGTTTGAGAATGAGAACTACGAGGAAGCGATCAAGCGTGGTCGTGCTTATCTCGCGGATAAGACGATCAAGCAGCGCAATGGCCCGGTGGCTCGCCTTATGATTGCCCAGTCCTATGACAAGCAGGGTAAGTCGGAAGATGCCATCGGTATCTACGGTCAGATTTGGACGACCTCACAGGGATATATCAAAGTCTCCGCACCCGCGCTTAAGCGCTACATGGAACTCCTCTGGGAGCGAAATGGCTCGAGCGCTGGAGGCACGAAATCCGACCGCCAGAAAGTCTACGAAGAAGGCTGGAAGTGGGTCGATGGCACCAAGGCCTTCAGTAAGTTGACGGATTCTGAAAAAGCAGACCGTGACGCAGTGGTGAAACTCGTCGGAGACTACGAGGCATACCCTGAGATTAAATCGATGGCCACCATTCTCGAAGAGAAGAAAAACGGAAACTAAGCGAAATCAAGTAATGCCGACCCGAATGAAATCTAATTCAGATAGAACCATGAAAACCTTCCTTATTTCCGCTCTTACTCTCGTTTCTGCCGCTTCTTTTGTGGCAGGTCAGACCAAGGAGCCACGCGCCCTCATCATGACCGAGGATGATGACTTCCCTGCCTTCATCGTAGCCTCGTCTGCGAAGACTCTGCGCTATCGCGAAACCGAGCAGTCGACTAACTACAAGGACGTTCGTCTTTCGTCGATCAATGTTTATTTCCTTGAGCCTGAAGAGTTCACCGAAGCAATGGAGCTTTACCGGAGCCGCCAGTATAAGGCTGCCTTTGAGAAGTTCGGCGTCTGTGCCGCGGCTTATAAAAAAGTCGATGAAGTCCCCGGAAACTACAGCACTTTGGCGACTTTCTTCCAGATGGAGTGCCACCGGAAGCTCGGCGACCTCGAAGCACTTGAGAAGATGGTCGAGACCTTCGTAGCCGGCCCACTCATGCGTCAGCAGCATCTCGCCCAGATCGAGATCTATAAGGTCTTTTGGGATGCTGTCCGCACCAAGGCTTGGCCTCGTATCGTGTCCATCGCGACTGATCTAGAATGGGAGGAGCGCAAGCTCGCTGGAGACCTCCGCGCTCAAGTGTCCTACTGCACGGGCCTCGCGCTCGAAGGTGTCGATAAACCACTCAAAGCACTCAATGCTTACAATGGCGCCTTTGTGGCCGACTTTGCTGCTTCAGAAGTGATCACGCGTAAGGCTGGGCTGGCTTGTCTCCGGATTCTTAAGACTCACGAGGATGTCGTCCTCGCGATGAAGCTCTTTGGCACCGACGACTTCGAGGAGAACTCTAATGGAGCTTTTCTCATCAAAGAAGGGATTGCTCTCATCAAGCTCTGGGACAAGTCCCTCGGCGGCGGCGAACCGCTTCCAGCCGAATATAAGGTGTTTCTGAAATACGATAAGAAGGAGGACTAAGCCTTTCTCTATTTTTTCCAAGTAGCCACGGGGTTTTCCTCGTGGCTCTTTTTTTGCTCGCTTGGAATGGATGATAATTTGACTTTGTTGATTCTAAAAAAGCCCCTCTTCAGTTAGAATTACCTCCGTGGATCAGACAACTTCTACCCTCATCGACCTCGCACTTGCAGAAGATATCGGCTCCGGCGATGTCACTTCGGAATATTTTGTCCCAGAAGATCGTCTCGCCTCTGGTGTGATCATCGCTAAGGACATTGGCTTCGTTGCCGGAGTGGAGATCGCGGCAGAGGTTTTCCGTCGGGTGGATCCGGACACAACCGTCGAGATCCTCCTGGAAAGCGGCAATCCTGTCACTCACCGGACACAAGTGCTCAAGGTGAGTGGGAAAGCGCGGTCGCTTCTCACTGCCGAGCGAGTGGCCCTCAATTTCCTTCAGCGTCTCTCCGGTGTCGCCACCAAGACGAATCACTTCGTGAAGCTGACGGAAGGCACCAAGGCTCGAATTCTTGATACCCGCAAGACGACTCCGGGCTGGCGCTCGCTTGAAAAAGGAGCCGTGCTTGCCGGAGGAGGAACGAATCACCGCATCGGTCTCTACGATCGGGCGATGGTAAAAGACAATCATCTCATGGCAGAAGGGGGCATCCCCGCAATGCAAGATGCCATTTCCCGACTGCGGAAAGAAAAGCCCGGAGTGGCAGTGGAGCTAGAGGCCGACCGTCTCGATCAGGTCGAAGCATTTCTCGGCTTGGAGGGAGTTGATTACATTCTCCTCGATAACATGTCCCTCGATGAACTCCGTGCCGCTGTCGCTTTGAGAAAAGGCGACACTCCTCAGCTCGAAGCAAGTGGCGGGGTGAATCTCGAAACGGTGGCTGGAATCGCCGCGACTGGAGTTGATTTCATTTCGGTAGGCGCCGTGACGCATTCGGCCGTCGCGCTTGATCTCTCTCTTGAATTCTTGAGCGATGAATCCTGAGGCTGAGTGGGATGGGGTCTTGCTCAAGGCGCTTGATCCTAGGTGGGTAGAGCGCATCATTTTTTTAGAAGAGTGTGGCTCTACTAATGATGAAGCACGGCGGATGGCTCAAGATGGTCTTAGTCATGAAAGTCTCGTGCTCACCGAGCGCCAGACCGCAGGGCGGGGGAGGCGTGGCCAGCCGTGGACATGTCCGGCGGGCGAGAGTATCGCGTGCAGTCTCCTTCTCAGGCCGAGCGATCCCATGGTTTTATGGTCCCGGCTTTCACTCGCTACGGGCCTTGCCGTGGCCGAGGCTCTGGATCGCTTTGGCCTCGCGGCTGAGGTGAAATGGCCGAATGATGTTTGGGTCAATGAACACAAGATCTGTGGCATCCTTGTCGAGAGTGCAGAGGGCTGCGTTATCATTGGAATCGGGCTGAATGTGAATACGATTTCATTTCCCGATGGGCTGGCGCATCCAGCGACCTCAATCGCGCTCGAAGCCGGAGAGCCAGTGTCGCGTGAAGAAGTGCTCGTGGCGATTTTAGAGCGCGTGAAATTTAGAGCGGGTCAGATTTCGACCGGCTTTCCCGAACTTCTCACGAGCTGGAACACGCGCTGTGTCCTCCGGGGAAGAAAGGTGAAGCTCCAGACTAATGGAGTGACCAAGACAGGTGTCATGGAAGGTCTTTCGATTAATGGAGAGCTTCTTTTAAAGACAGCTGAAGGGCTCGAAAAAATTCTTCACGCCGATCACATCCGTCTCGTGAAGACTACTTGATCCACTCGCTGAGGGTGCGCCGAATCGTCTCACCATTCTCACCGATGAAAGGCTCATGAAGGGCCTCGGGAATCTCAAGATAGGTGACCTCGTTTTTCGGGAGTTTCGCGAGGCGGTCACGTAAAATTTCAGCAGGGCAAACCGGATCGGCACTTCCTTGGGTGAAAAGGATGGGTAGGTCGGTCGGAAGAGAGGGGAAAGTCGCTTCAAGCTCTTGGGCCGCGATGAGGAGTTCGTGCACCCAGCCGAGAGAGATTTTGCTGTGATAAAGAGCATCTCGCTCAGGCTCAGTGCTCGGTCCGCTTCGGCATTGTTCGGTTGTCACTCCGGTGCTCCAAGTGAGCCACGGTAAGTAGCGAGCGATCTGAGGAAGAAGGATTCGCATGAGGGGCGAGCCTTGGCGGGCCGGTGCCAAAAGGGGGGAGCTGATCCAGGCGTAGTCAAAGCGGTCGGGATTTTTAAGAAGCGCTCGGATGGCGAGCATTCCGCCCATCGAATGGCCCGCGATGCCGAAGGGTCCGGTGAGGTTCTCCAGAGAGTCCTCGAGCAAGAGATCGACAAAGTCGAATCCCGGAACGTGTCCTCGTTTTGCTGAAGATTGCCCATGTCCGGGCAGATCGGTGAGAATACAGGTGATGCCATTTTCAACAAAGATCTCCAGAATAGACGGATAGCGGTCGATGAAGTCACCCTGTCCATGGAAGAAGACGAGCGAGCCTTGTGAAAGGCCCTCTGGCTTAAGAATCAAGCGATGCAGCTGATGCCCTGCTAGCGTGATTTTCTGGGACTCGACGATCATGATCGCACCGTCAGCATGAGTTCCTCGACGAGCTTGGCGTCTTTTGTCCGGTTCACCTTTGCGAAGCCGTAGTGGAGGTTTGCGAGAAGGCGTGTCAGCATTTGTGAGAGGGTGCAGGGCTGCTTAAGAGATTCCTGGGCGGCCTTTGAAATCTCGGGGTGATCGAGCAAGAGCTGTCGAACGGAAGTGAGTCGGCCGTTGTGGAAGGGGTCGACGATCGTCGCCTCGCCTTTGTGATCGATGAGCGAGAGGAAATGGCCGGGATAATTGCAGCCGAAGACGGGGATCTCGAGCCGATTCGCGACCAGCATGTAGATAAGGCTCAACCCCAGCGGGTTGCTTTCGCCCTCCTGAATGCACCAAGCAAGATCCGAGTTCTTGATATTAAAAGGGGAGAGCCGATTCCCGGTGAGAACGGCGTTGCCGAAAAGGTGACGCGCAAGCTCGGCGGCGGTGGTCACTTTTTCTGAGGCACCATCGGCGAGGAGGTCTAGCTCGTCCGAGAGCGATTGCCGCATCGTGATACCATCATGGAGAAAGTCCGAGAGAAGACGGAGGAGGGCTTCAAAGGATTCCCAATCACCATCGACGGCATCAAGCTGTCCCGCTGGGTAGGCCCATTCTCGCCGAAGCACCGAGCGGCGACCCGGATGCAGAGACTTGGAGAGGAGCTTGGCTTGCTTTGCCTTCAGTCGGAGGCCTGCCGCGATAAGTTCATCGGTGGCATCACCTTGATAGTCGAGAAGGGCCTGCTGGACTCCGCTACGCACCTCCTCGGTGTCATCGTCAAGGAGGGTAATGAGGGAGGTGATTTTTGCGGCAGGCATCGCGTCTTCGATTGTTTAGACCTTACTTGCAAGTGGGGTGAATTGCAAAGCCGACGCAATGGAAGAGAGACAAAAAAGCGGCAACCCGATTTACAAGGTTGCCGCTTTAGGAAAGATGGTGCTCGACGTAGGATTTGAACCTACGACCCCTACAATGTCAATGTAGTGCTCTACCCCTGAGCTAGCCGAGCTTTTTTGAGGTGGGCGGAGGCTAGGAGCGAATGAGAGGGCTGGCAACCCAAAATTTGGGGCAATTTCAGGATTCGAACCCATTCTTGATTATCCACTCGCGGAAGAGCTCGTGGCGCACTTTTGGGAGGGAACCTGCGGCCTCGGGAACATCGTTTAGAAAGTGGCGGTAGAGCTTGTTTTGCTCCACGTCCAGTTTGCGGAAGTTCTCCTGTGGAGCTGGTTGGGGGGCAGGGGTAGAGCGGTGTTTTGCTGGGCAACGGTAATTTGTTCGAGCTTGTCTGCTATTTTCTCGTGAGCTTTCATCGCCCTCCAGCCGATGACAATCCAGAGAATAAAGATAATGAGGCTAATGATGAACGAGATGATGGCAAGAAAAGCGGTGCCACCCACCGAGACGTCAAACATGTCACCTAAGATCATCCTGAAACAATAGGGAGGGAGATTGCCGGGGTCGATCTTAGAAGGTGGTCGTTGATTCGAAATTTGGGCTTCTTATCTGAAACTCGGAATGCGATCTTTGCTCATCGATTTATGAAGATGTTTTCAATTTTTATTGCCGCCTCGACCGGTATCCTCTGCGCCTACAAACCGATCCCGATCACGCTGGGAACACAGGCTCCTGACTTCTCTCTCCCCGCGACAGATGCCAAAACTTACACATTGAAGGATTTCTCCGGCGGCAAGGCGCTCGCCGTCATCTTCACCACCAATCACTGTCCTGACGCCATCACATCGCACGATCGCATGGTCGCTTTAGTGGATCACTTTAAGGGAAAAGGGGTCAATTTCGTAGCGATTAACTCGAACTCGCCCGAGGGTCTGCACCCGCCTGAACTTGGTTGGACGATCTATGATGATGGTTTTGAGCACATGAAACTCATCGCGAAGGATAAGAAATTCAACCTGCCCTATCTCTACGATGGCGAGACGCAAGGGACTGCAAAGGCCTACGGCGCGATCGCGACGCCACACGTCTTCATTTTTGATGGCGATCTTAAGCTTCGCTACGATGGCCGGATCGACAATGGCCGCCGCCGAGTCGGCCCCGTTGAAAAAAATGAAGCACGTGATGCCATCGAGGCCATTCTTGCTGGGAAAGAGCCTGCTGTGACCAACACGCGTCCGGTAGGCTGCACCACGAAGTGGAAGGAAAAGGCGGGCAAGGTCGCGGAGGAAGATGCCAAGTGGAAGGCTCAGCCTGTCACGGTGGAACTTGCGAAAGTGGATCTCCTTGGAAAAATCATCGCCAATAAAGGCCGCACCGGAATGCGTCTCATCAACATCTGGTCGACGAGCTGCGGTCCCTGTGTCGCAGAGTTCCCGGATCTCGCCGCAATCTACCGTCAGTATTCCTGGCAGGAGTTTGAGTTCGTTTCCATCAGCCTAGATCCTCCGGGAGCAATCAAAGACGTTACCAAGTTTCTGAAGCGCAATCAGGCCGGGCTCTCGTCACGCACCAAGCCGCTTCTTGAAGAGGACGGGCGTAAGACGAATCACTTCATTCTGGATGACGACACCGAGAACCTCGGGAAGGTCCTGAAGGGATGGGACGGCTCAATGCCCTACACCATACTTGTGGGTCCAGAGGGGAAGGTTCTCTACGAGCATTCTGGTCAAATCGAGCCGATGGCGCTGAAGAAAAAAATCGTGGAGCAAGTCTGGGCTGGCAACGCCGAGTAGGGACACGCACTCTCTCTCCCATGCATGACGATATTGAAAAAATCCTCGTAGCCGAGGAACTCATCGAGAAGCGCCTCGATGTCATCGCGGCGAAGATCACGGAAGACTTCCGCCACGAAGAGACGCTGCAGGTGGTCGCTATTTTAAAAGGCGCGCTTGTCTTCATGGCCGACCTTCTGAGACGGGTCCCACTGAAGCTTGAGATCGAGTGTCTCAACGTTGCGAGTTATCACGGCGGAACCGAGTCCTCGGGGCAGGTCGATTTTCTCGATCACAAACTCCCCGATGTGAAAGGGCATACCGTTCTGCTTCTCGATGATATCCTCGATACTGGTCGCACTCTCCAAGCGGTCTCAGCCAAGCTCCTCGAGATGGGAGCCAAGGATGTGAAGACTGCGGTCCTCCTCTCGAAGGATAAAGAGCGCGCCGCTGACGTGGAGGCTGACTACTCGGCCTTCGAGATCGGCGATGAATTCGTCGTCGGCTACGGGCTCGATTACGATGGCAAGTATCGCAACCTGCCCTACGTCGGCGTCCTTGATCCTAAAGTGATAAAATCATGACCTGCTCCATCGTCAGAGAACTCGATTCGCTCGATACCCTTCTTCGCCAAAAAGGGCAGCTGAATTGCTGCGTCATTCAAGGTCTGGATCTCTCAAAAGCGGATCTTGATTGGAAAAAAGTCTCCTGTGAGGGAGCGATCTTCCTCGGTTGCCAGTTCCCTCCAAAAATTGGCGTCTGCGAGCTCACGGAAATGGGGGCGCTTGTGTTTCCAGAGTTCAAGGGTCTCCCCTATCACTCCTACCGGTCGCAGCTCTACACCCGTGAAGAACTCATGGATGGTTGGTCGGCGGACGAGGATCTCAGCCTTGATAAGCGGATTTACGATCACTTTGTGAAGCATGGAAAATCATCGCCCGATATCGTGGAAGCGCTCGCGGAGCGGCTGCACGATCACGCTGTTGATGACGCCATGACCGATCTTCTTGAAGGTCGTGTCGAGGGTGATGGCCGGAAAAAAGTGGTCGCCGTTATGGGTGGTCACGGCACCAGTCGAGCGGATCAGTGGTTTCGAAAGGTGGCCCACCTGACGCGCCGTCTCACCATGGAGGGCTACTTCATCGCCAGTGGTGGGGGACCGGGAATGATGGAGGCATCGAACCTTGGAGCTTATCTAGCGGGCCAGAGTGAGGAAGAACTCGATGCTGTCCTTGATGATCTCGCGAAAGCTCCGATCTACACCAGCGATGGCTACGTGGATGCTGCGCGAAAAGTGATCGAGCAATACCCCACGGGTCACTCCAGTCTCGCGGTCCCGACTTGGTTCTACGGTCACGAACCCACGAATCTCTTTTCAGCACACGTTGCAAAATATTTTTCTAATAGCATTCGGGAGGACGGACTGCTCGCGATCGCGCAATATGGCATCGTCTTTTCACCGGGAAGTGCGGGGACGACTCAGGAGATCTTCCAAGACGCGACTCAGAATCACTACGCCACCTTTGAAAACATCAGCCCAATGGTTTTCATGAGTAAGGAGCGCTACACTGAGGAGACCAATATCTGGCCCTGCCTTAAGGATCTCGCGAAAGGCCGAGACTACGAGCGTTACCTTTGCCTCAGCGATGAAGTCGAGGAAGTGGTCCAGTTTATCAAAGATCACCCGCCCGTTCCGAGCACTGGAGTTCTCGCCTAGCTCGCCGATTGGGCAAAAAAAAGCCGCTTCCCCAGTGGGAAAGCGGCTCTTTTGTAAAAGTAGAGAGCTTAGCTCACGGTCACTGCTTCGGCACCGGTCTCGCCGGTTCTGATGCGGATTGCTTCTTCGACAGAGGAGACGAAGACCTTTCCGTCGCCGATCTTGCCTGTGTTGGCGCTCTTCACGATTGCCTCGGCAACCTTTGCTGAGTCTTCATCGTTCACCACGATCTCGATTTTCACCTTTGGAAGGAAGTCTACGGTGTATTCAGATCCACGGTAGATTTCGGTGTGTCCTTTCTGGCGTCCGAAGCCCTTGACTTCAGTGACGGTCATTCCCTGGACGTTTACCTCGGCGAGGGCCTCTTTGACCTCCTCGAGTTTGAACGGCTTGATGATAGCTTCGATTTTTTTCATGATCCTAAATTTGGGTCTGCAAGGAGGGTAGCAACTGCCGTGCCAGATTCTAGGAGAAAAGGAATCCAGAGGGGAATCAAGGTGGCTAGGGCGATTCTAAGCCTTCTTAGTTCGCCAGAATGTTATCTGGAGCACTCGCTAGAATCCGGTAAAATGGCGAAAGCTCTTTTAGAATCGTCCCCCAGAGCGCCCGATCGTGGGTTTCTCCCAGAATAATATCTGGAACTCCAGTGACGACCCAGGATTCCTGATCGATTTCATCCTCTAGTTGATCCTTCGACCACCCGGTATAGCCTACAAAGGCCCGAACGAGCGTCCCCGGCTGATGGACGTGATCGACAGCCTGTTCCGCCGAGATCCGGGTGGCGTAGCGGAAGCGGTCCTCGTCTTCCCAGAAGGCGGCAAAGGTCATGTGTCCACGCGAGACGGGGCCGCCGATGTGGACTTGGACGTTGGCGAGGGCCGAAAAGGCGTTATCCTTGAGAAGATCGCCCACCCGCTGGCCCGCAGGGTGGTTCAGGATGAGCCCGAAGGCGCCATCGGTCTCACTGTGATCGGCCACGAGGATGACGGATTTGTCAAAGATGCCATCTCTGAGTGATGGAGTCGCCAAGACGAGGCGTCCTTCCAGATTGGCGTGGGGGTGAGGGGAAGGATCGAGCATGTCATAAGATCGCCTTCAACTCACCAGTGGTCAAGTCAACGGGTTCAGGCGTCTTAAAAGACGGTTCTTTTTCGTGCGAAGGCCACTTTTGTTCAGCTCGGTAAAAGAAATGTAGTTAAGCTAGTTAGTATTACTTCTTGATTGAACCGCGCTATTTAAAGAGAGTCCCGCCCATCATGAATACAGAAGCACTTGCAAGAGTGGCGGCGGAGGCTCGTGGACTCGCTATTGACGGCGTCCACGCTTGTTCCTCAGGTCACCTCGGTCTCCCTCTCGGATGCGCAGATATGGGCGCAGTTCTCTTTGGCGAATCCCTTTCCTTCAATCCTGCCGCACCTAAGTGGCTGAACCGTGATCGTTTCATCCTCTCCGCAGGACATGGCTCGATGTTCATCTACAGCTGGCTCCACCTCTCCGGGTTCGCAGTCACGCTTGAGGACGTAAAGAGCTTCCGGAAGCTCCACTCGATCACTCCAGGTCACCCTGAGTATGATGAGACTCCCGGCGTGGAAGCGACCACCGGACCTCTTGGTCAAGGTGTTGGAAATGCCGTCGGTTATGCTCTCTCTGGCAAGCGCGCTGCGGCTCGCTTCAACACCGCTGAGCACACCCTTTTTGACAACCACATCGTAGCGCTTGCTGGTGATGGTTGCCTCCAGGAAGGTGTCGCCCAAGAGTCCATCGCTTTTGCGGGTCACAATCAGCTCGATAACCTCATCCTGATTTATGACTCAAATGACGTCACTCTCGACGCCATGGCGGATGTCACTCAGGGATGGGACACTGAGAAATATTTTCAGTCGCTTGGTTGGGACGCCGTGACCATCGATGGTCACGATCTCGCCGCTTTCGCTTCCGCATTTTCGACTGCGAAGTCGAATGACAATGGCAAGCCGACCGTCATCATCGCCAAGACCGAGATCGGTCGTGGCATTCCTGAAGTTGCGGGAACTGCTAAGGGCCACGGTGAGAGTGGCGCAAATTTCGCTGAGTCCGCCCGTGCGGGCCTTGGACTTCCTGCGGGAAGTTTCCACGTTTCAGAGGAAACCCGCGCTTACTTTGCCGAGCAGACCGAGAAGCGCACCGCAGCCTTTACCGAGTGGCAAGCCACTTACGAAGCTTGGACTGCTGCTAATCCTGAACTTGCTGCCGAGCTGACCAGTGGTGTTTCCAAAGCAGTGCCTACTGATCTCTCCGAGCAGATCCCTGAGTTCGCTGCTGATTATGCTGACGCCACCCGTGGTGCCGGCGGAGTCGTCATCAATGCCGTGGCCAAGGCCATGCCGAACTTCATCACTGGATCAGCGGACCTCTACGGTTCTACGAAAAACTACCTCAAGGATCAGGGCGATTACTCGGCCGCGAATCCTACCGGACGGAACATCTGGTTCGGCATCCGTGAGCACGCCATGGGAGCGATTTGTAATGGCATCGCTTATGACGGTCTCGTTCGCGCAAGTGGAGCGACCTTCCTCGTCTTCGCTGATTACCTGCGTCCTGCAATTCGTCTTGCTGGTCTTGCGAAGCTTCCTGTCACTTACATCTTCACGCACGACTCTGTCGGAGTGGGAGAAGACGGGCCCACTCATCAGCCTGTCGAGACTGTCTCGGGCCTGCGTGTCATTCCTAATCTCGATGTCATCCGCCCTGGCGACCCTGAAGAGGTCGCTGGCGCTTGGATTGCCGCGATGCAGCGCACCGATGGACCGACTGCTCTCATTCTGAGCCGTCAGAAGGTTCTTACGCTCAGTCAGGTCTCCGCTGAGACTCGCCGCGTCGGTGTCCGCAAGGGTGCTTATGTTCTCCGTAAGGAAGAAGGCGCGCTTGAGTGCATCATCATGGCCACTGGTTCGGAAGTGGAAGCTGCTCTTGAGGCCGCTGATCAGATCGGCGCAGGCGCGCGGGTTGTCTCCGCTCCTTGTCTTGAGCGCTTTGATCGTCAATCAGCGGAGTATCGCGAAGAAGTTCTTCCTGCTGCTTGCCGCAAGCGTGTCGCCATCGAGGCGGGCGTCAGCGGTCTCTGGCACAAGTATACCGGACTTGATGGAGCCGTCGTGGGCATCGATCGCTTCGGTATCTCTGCTCCCGGCGATGTCGTTCTCGATACTCTTGGCATGAATGCCGAGACGATCGTGAAAGCCCTCGGATAATCCACGCGATTCACTTTTCAAAAACGGCCTCTGGAAACAGGGGTCGCTTTTTTGTGCAAGGCTTTGATGCGAAACCTCAGAATTTTTCAGGAGGAAGAATGTGAGGTCTGGAAAGTCGCTTTTCTGAGCGAATGAAGGTCGATAGGAGAGGCGATCTCCGAAAGATTTGTGTGTGTTTAGGGAGTAGAAAACTCTGACATGAGTTCTTCGCGAGAAGGGTCGTGAGATGGCAGAGTTTCAGAAGGAACGATTTAATTGCCCTCACAGTTTCTTGAACACCGCAAGGTGTTTGTCGACTGACTTCCCCGGCGCGTCGCTGAGGGCGCGGGAGTTCGGATTGATGATTGATCCGACTTGGACTGCTCCGAGTTCTTCGAGGGCACGGGTGGCGAGTTCGTGCTCTTTATCAAAGTAAGAAGTGATGACGAGGAGGCCGTCTTCATCGAGTTTTTCGAGTGCTTGGTCGAAGATCTGGCTCCAGACCGGTTTGTCATTCCAGTAGTTCTGATGACGAAGAAATGCGATGTCCGGAGTGCCTACTTCCTTGAGGTCTTTTAAAAGGTCGCCCCGGTGGACGATGAAGTCGGAGGTGCTCTTTGCTTCGAGTTCTTTTTTCCAACGGGAGTTGGCTTGGCCGATCTCGGGAGCGCGGATGTCGAGTCCCTGAATGTGGGCGGAGCGGGATTTCTCGGCGAGGATTTTTGCGAGGACGCCTGTTTCATCGGCCCGTCCACAGGCGAGGTTGAGGAGGTCGAGGTGGTCTTTTTCCTTCAGATGCGGGTCGAGGAGGTCACGAAGGTTCGTTTCCAAAGTAGAGAGGTCGCCTCGGAGATGTTCGTGGAAGGGAGTGTGGGCCACGACAGAACCTTAATTTAAGATTCGGATTTTCAAACAACGGATTTAGAGTCTTGTCGTGGACCTTCCCATCAGACCTCGTCGCAATCGTAAATCAGCCGGAGTGCGCGCTCTTGTGCGTGAGACAAGCCTTTCTCCGGGTGACTTTATTCTCCCGCTGTTCCTCCATGCGGGAGCAGCGGATGAGCCAATCGAATCGATGCCCGGCTGCACGCGCTGGTCGCTTGAAGGTTTGGTGAAGGAAGCAGGCGAAGCGCTTGCGCTGGGGATTCCGGGAGTGGTGCTTTTTCCCGCGATTGATGATTCTTTAAAAACAGCGGGAGCGGAAGAGAGCTTCAATGCTGAGGGGTTAATCCCGCAGGCCATTCAAGCACTCAAGTCGGCTCACCCAGAGTTGGTGGTGATGACGGACATCGCGCTCGATCCTTATAATTCTGACGGACACGATGGTCTGGTGGTGGAAGGGGAGATCATCAATGATGAGACGGTCCGGGTTCTTTGCCACCAGGCAGTCTGCCACGCTGAGGCGGGCGCAGATATTGTGTCACCGAGTGACATGATGGATGGTCGTGTCGCCGAGTTGCGTGACGCGCTCGACGAGCATGGGCATGAGAAAGTTTCGATCTGCAGCTACACCGCAAAATATGCCTCTGCCTATTACGGTCCATTTCGGGGAGCGCTGGGATCGGCCCCGAAAGCCGGCGATAAAAAAACTTATCAGATGGACCCGGCGAATCGTCGTGAGGCGGTGCGCGAGCTCCTCCTCGATGAGGAAGAAGGCGCTGACATCGTGATGGTGAAACCCGCGGGACCCTATCTCGATATCATTTCTGAACTCCGTGACCACACCGCGCTGCCAATGGCTGCTTATCAGGTGAGCGGAGAATATCTCATGATCAAGAGTGCCTCGAAAGACGGCTGGATCGATGAGGAAAAGGTGATGATGGAAAGCCTGATGGGGATCAAGCGGGCGGGCGCAGATATCATTCTGACCTACTTTGCAAAAGACGCAGCCCGTTTGCTTACTCAGCAGACTCGTTAGATTCGGTAGGCTTCATCGCGACGAGTTCGATCTCGAAGATGAGAAGTTGATTCGGCCCGATAAGGTCGCTGCGGCGGACTTCTCCATAAGCAAGATCAGAGGGGACGAAGATTTTCCAACGCGCGCCCACTGGCATCATCGTGACCGCTTCCCGGAAGCCGGCGATCACTTCATCAAGCGAGAGAAGGGAGGGTTTTTCGCCCTCGGAGGCTTCAAATTCTTTTCCGGAAGCAAGAGTGCCGAGGTAGTGGACTTCGGCTTGATCTCCCTCGGCGAATTCCCCGCCTGGTTCGAGGATTTGATACTGGAGTCCACTCTCTAAAGTGGTGATTTCTTCCTACTTGCCATTTACCTCGAGGAAAAGTTTCTGCGACATCTCAATCGCTTCCGCGAGGGCGACTTCGCGTTTCGTGATCTCTTTCTGAAGAATGGAAAAGGCTTCCCTGATTTCTTCGGGAGAGAAGGGGAGGGGTTCACCCTGAAGAGCTAGCTCGAATTCCTTGGTAAACTGGTCGCTGGTGACATCGTTTTTTTTTTCAATCCGCTTGAGCTTGGCTCGCATCCCGGCCTGATGACCGAGGGCCATCGAGACGCGTTCGCGGAGGGATTCCGCGGTAGGTTTGGTCTCTTCTGGCTCGGGTTCCTCGGGGGTTTGCGCGAGGAGGGGGAGTGAAGTGACCAGCAGGGTGAATGCTAAAGATCGCCAACTCATTGAATATTTTTAAAAAATGAGCGGAGAGCACGGCGGCGGCAAGGTAAAATATTTCTCTAGTCTAGCTCCAGACGATAGCGCGGGATGCTGGAATCGATTTCCTTGGCGTAACGGTCGATTCCGCCATCGAGACCGACTGTCGCCTTGAGCCCGTGGCCACGGAACCAAGCGCATTGATCGAGCACCGAGCGGCCTTGGTGATCGAAGAGGATAATAAGAGTATCTTCTTTAGCACTCGCAAAGAGTTCGGTCTGCAGCTCCTGCGTCATCAGCTGAGTTCCGGGTAGGGTGATGGATTCATATTCCTCACGCGTGCGAATATCGAGAATCACGGGGATCGGGTCACTTCTGAGATATTCAGCGAATTCTTGCGGGCTAATCAGCATCTCAGCATCGTGCTTCTGACTCTCGGTGAGGCAGGTAAGAACTCCGTCAACTGCGAGATCGTGCTTCTGGCAGACTTCGGCGAGGGTATCGCTGAGTTCATAGGCGCAGGACTGGCAGCCCCCGATGTGGAAGGCCGAAAAAAGGGCGCGTCGCGCTCCGGGGTAGCTTTCTAGTAGAGACTCCATCGTCTGCGCTGCATCCATGCTGGGAAGATGACTGCGAATCATGTCTGGAGCAAGGCGCGTGACGGAAGAGTTGAGCCTTTCAAAAGAGGCCATCTTTTGCCAGCTTCCACCCGTATGGAAGCGCACGAAGACGACGAACCAAAGATTTACCTCCTGCCGAATCTCATGACGGCTGGGAATCTTCTTTGTGGATTTCTCGCGATTCTTACCATTTTCAAAGGAATGCAGGCTGTCGACCTCGTAGCTGCGAAGCCCTTTTATGAAAAAGCGATGCTCTATATCTTCGGGGCTTGTCTCTTCGACCTCCTCGATGGCCGCCTCGCCCGTCTCGGAGGGCAGGAATCGCCCTTCGGGCAGGAGTTCGATTCGCTTGCTGACATGATTTCCTTCGGGATCGCTCCTGCGATGTTGGTTTCCCGCGCAGTCCTTTCTGATCTCTCTTGGCCTACTAAACTCGACCCAGCTGGAGATGGCGTGGCTTGGGCTGTGGCCTTTATCTACCTTCTTTGCGGGGGGATTCGTCTCGCCCGCTTCAACTGCTTGGCCCGCACCGGGAGCGGGGGACCTGACTTCCGAGGGATCCCCATCCCGATGGCAGCTGGTTTTGTAGCCTCTCTGACTTATCTCATTATTAGCATCGCGGAGAAAAAGGAAGGACTCCTCACGCTGGGGCCTTGGTCTTATGTGCTAGCGCTCATGATCCTCGGCGTCTCTTTCCTGATGGTAAGCAACATCGTCTACCCAAGTTTTAAAAAAATCGATCTGAAGACAAAGGCGAACGTCTGGACGCTCCTCGGAGGCGCCTTGGTGCTGGCTGTCCTCATTCGCTTCCGTCTCTATGCGCCATCCCTTGTATTTATAGGCTATCTGTTCATTCCGGTCTTTCGGAGGAAGGTGAAGAAAGAAGATATTAAGGCGAGTAGTTGATAATCGACCCATCAAAACCATTAGTATTTCTTAAAAATAAATTGACGTTACTATCTAAGAGGTTAAAAGATTGAAACGCGCTGCAACTTCGTTGTGAGACCTTATGAAAAACGTTAATTTTTTTAAAATGTTGGTGATTGCTTCCTTTTTCTTTGGGGGAGTCACCCAAGCGGCCTTTCACACTGTCCGTTCTTCGGAAACCTTCTACTCGATCGCGAAAAAGCACGGTGTCGGCGTCGATTCGTTGATGAAGCTAAATAAGGTAAGCGATCCCCGTTACCTTAAGGTGGGGCAGCGGCTCTCCATTCCCTCCGCTACGGCTTCTCCCAGCCGTAAGGTGGTGACCACGAAATCTCTCCGCATCGTCATGGATGCCGGTCACGGGGGTAAGGATAAAGGTGCCTACTGGCATGGCGTCCGCGAGTCGGATCTTAATCTTCGCGTCGCAAGCAGGGTCGAGGCTAGCCTCAAGGCTCGCGGCTATGGCGTCTCCATGACCCGTCGCAGCGATGTCTTCCTCTCTCTCTCGAAGCGAGTTTCCATCGCTAATCGCTATCGGAACGCAATCTTTGTCAGCATCCACTTCAACGCGACCCCTAATACCCGGGTGCACGGCGCGGAGACATTCTATGCGGGTGGGAAAAAGGGTTACTACCTCGCTTCTGCGATCCAGAAGGAACTTGTGAGCCGGCTTAAGGTGACCAACCGTGGAGCCCGAGTCGCCCGATTTACGGTTCTTACCCAAACCCGCTGTCCTGCGGTTTTGGTAGAATGTGGCTTCATCAGTAATTCGCGTGAGCGGGCTCGCTGCACGACTTCCACCTATCAGTCGCAAGCCGCCCAAGCGATCGTCGCTGGGATCGAGCGCTACGACCGAGTTTACTAAAAAGTCATTTTCTTAGACGATTCCCTCCTCTTCTGGCGCTGACTTTGCGATGCAAAGTAATATTAAGCCCACAGCCACGACCTCCGCTCAACCGCGTCGGTCGATTTTTTTACCAAATCACTTTGTGGCACAAAGTGATTTCCTGTCTGGCTTCGAGATTCATCTCGCGAGTCACTTCGGGATGTGCTTCGGCGTTCGCGATGCCCTAAGCCTCGCGGAAAAGACCGCGAAGGAAGGGAACGTCACCATCCTTGGCGAGCTAGTGCACAATGAAGTGGTCCGAAAGCGTCTCCGCACCGCGGGAGCGTCCGAGGGTGATCTTTTCGGCGAAAGGGCCGCCACTCCAGAGGTTCTGGTCACTGCTCACGGAGCTTCTGATTTTCAAAAAGAGCGCTGGGCAAGTAAGGGCCACCTCGTCCGCGATGCCACCTGCCCTTTGGTGAAGAAAGCCCACACCGCACTCGCAACGCTTGTAGCTGAGGGCTGTGCTCCGGTCGTGATCGGTCAAGCTGGGCACGTCGAAGTCCTCGGCCTGATCGGAGACTTTCCGGAAGCCCAAGTCGTTATGAGCGAAGATAATATTAAAGCGCTCGCGCCTCAAAAAATCTTCGGTGTCGTTTCCCAGACCACTCAGCCCGTTGGGCGCGTCCATGAACTCGTCGTGCTCATCCGTCAGCACCACCCTACCAGTGAAGTGCGCTTTCGTGACACCGTCTGTCAGCCCACCAAGAATCGTCAGCGTGCTCTCCAGGAGCTTGCGCAAAAAGTAGACCTCGTCATCGTCGTCGGCGGATCAAATTCCAACAACTCCCGCCAGCTCGCCGAGACCGCACGAAAGCTCGGTTGCCGAGCGCATCGCATTTCCACCGCTGATGAACTTGATCCCCGCTGGCTTGCTGGCGCCTCTAAGATCGGCGTCACCGCAGGAACCTCGACCCTCGCCTCCTGCGTGGAAAAGGTCACTGCTCGCCTTGAAACCCTCGGGGGAAAGGTCGCGCAATGAACATCGCCCGTTGGATCCAGCGCTTCCGGGAAAACGACCACGAAGAAGTCCTCGACTGGTCCGCACCGGTCACTCTCGAGGAACTGCCGCGCCGAGAACTCGCTAAAAGTCTCGCCATTTTCCAGCTCGGCGAATCAGGAGAAGGCTCCACGCTCTTTCGCTACGCTGAAAAAGTGGGGGCGACCTCCGGCTACGAAGACTACCCTGTCGCTCTCCGTCTTTTTATCGAAGAAGAGCATCGGCATGCGCGCCTTCTCGCCGACATGGTGAAGCGTCTCGGAGGAACTCTTCTTACCAAGCAATGGAGTGCCGGAGCCTTTCGTCGCTTCCGGAAGCTGATCAATATTGAGTTCCATCTTCAGATCTTCCTCACCGCTGAGATTATCGCGGAAGCTTACTACGATCTCCTTCGCCGCTTCTCAAGAGATCCCGTCATTGAGCAAGCATGTGGACGAATATTAAAAGACGAAGTGGGCCATCTCGGTTTCCATGCCGCTTTTTTTCACTCGTGGATGTCGGATTGGTCACCAATTACCAAGCAGCTCTGGCGCTGGCAGTGCGAAGTGATCCTTCAGGGGATCAAGTGGGGCGTCTGGTTCGATCATCGCCGCTGTTTTATGAGTCTCGGAGTGAGTCGGAGGCAGTTCTTCACTCGCGTGACCAAAGCCGAGCGGACCTTTCTCCGGCGAACTTTTCCTGCGACTTTCTCCGGAAAAAGGTGTTCAATCAGCACAACAACGAAGAATTAATGAAAAAATCCTCCTTTCTTTCCCTTTTCCTCATCGCCGCCTCGGCGGTCACTTCTTTTGCTCAGCGACCGCCACGCCCTCCCCGTCAGGCTCCAGACCTTCCGCCACCTCTTCAGGGTGAGATGAAGGAGCTCGGTCGTATCGCCGATAAGATCGACGCATGGAAGCTCGCCAACATCGAGGGCGCCGACTTCTTCAGTAAGGACAAGGATGAGCTTCGTAAAAAATACCAAGAGCTTTCCTCTAAGATTCGCCAGGCCACGATCGAGGACGCCATTTCAGAGGATCAGGGTCGTAAGTTCCTCGCCGAACTCATCAGCATCGGAAAAAAGGCAAAAAAGGATCAAGGCACCCCTGAATCCAGCATCGAGGGTCTCGATGCCGCAGTGCAGAACCTCCGCAAAGACGATGTCAAAGCAGAGGCCCTCACTCCTAAGCTCAATGAACTCCAGTGGCTCATGAATGAAGTTGCCTTCTATGGCATCTACACTGGAGAGATTTCCAAAGGTCGCATTTCCTCGCTTAAGAAGAAACTTGATAGCCTTTCCTCTAAGGAAAAGTCAGCCAAGAAGAATGGTGAAGTCTCCGACCGTGAGCGTGAGAACCTTGACGAAAAAGCCCTCGAAATCTGGGGTGGTGTCGTGAAGATGCTCCACAAGGACTGATTCGCATCACGGTCATTTCAGCGATATTTCAAACCTCGGGTTCTACCACCCGAGGTTTTTTTGTCGCCTGATTGAACCTATCGCAAATTTGCATCGAAAATCTCTTTCACGAGCCCCAGCGCCTTCGCGATTTCTTCCTTTGTGACATTCAGTGGTGGTAGAAGACGCACCGTCTCAGGCCCAGCAGGTGGCACGAGAAGTCCCACTCCAAGGAGCTCCTTGCAGAGATGAATCGAGGCGACTGCTCCCCCAGGGAGTGAGAGCTTCCTGGTATCAACTCCGATTCCTAAAAGAAGTCCAGCTCCCCGCACTTCAGTGATCGCGGCGTGATTCCATCCGGAAATGGTTTCCCTGATCTGCGCTTCGCGAGCTTGCACATTGCTTACGAGATCTTCTGAAATGATCGTGTCGATCACCGCCTGCGAAGCGGCGCAAGCAAGCGCATTTCCACCGTAGGTCGAGCCGTGGCTTCCCGGTCCGAGCAGGGGAGCGAGGGAATCTTTGACCCAGAAAGCGCCGATGGGGAATCCACCTCCCATGCCCTTGGCCCAGGAGATTGCGTCTGGCTTGAGATCAGGCGAGATGACTTCCCATCCATTGAGCGTCCCGGTCCGGCCCATTCCGCATTGCACTTCATCAAGAAGAAGCAGGCAGTCCCGCTCCTTCGCGATCTGTGCCAGCGCTTCGAGGAACTTCTTTGTCACGACATTCACCCCGCCTTCGCCTTGGATCGGCTCTAATAAAAAGGCGACCGTCTTGTCGGTGAGGGCAGCTTTGAGTGCCTCAAGATCATTGAGAGGGCAGTAGACGAAGCCCGGGAAGAGCGGACCGAAGCCATCGTGGATATTCCCTTGGGCCGTCGCCGACATCGCCCCAATCGTCCGGCCGTGGAAGGATTGATGAAAGGTGATGATCTCGTGTCTCCCGCTCTCCACGCCATGCCGACGGGCCAGCTTGATGAGTCCGTCATTCGCTTCCGCGCCGGAGTTGGAGAAGAAGATCTTTCCTGGTTGCTGGACTACTTTTTCCACGATCACCTCCGCAAGCTCAGCTTGCTGAGGCGTGTAGTAGAGATTCGAGCAATGCATCAGCTGGTTCGCTTGCGCGGTGATCGCCGAGGTCAGCGCCGGATGGCAATGCCCGAGCGAACAGGTCGCGATGCCTGCGCAAAAATCAAGATACTCACGCCCTGCTTCATCCCACACGCGGCTGCCAGCGCCTTTTGCGATGGTGAGCGGGAAGCGTCCGTAGGTATTGAGGACGTAGTGGTCGGTCTTTTCTGCAGTAGTCATGGTTTCTTGGGTTTGATTTTTGTCATGGTTTTGGAGTGATTGGAAGTCTCACGATTGATCTTCCACGTCGCTCCGAGAGTGATGGTGGCGCCGATGATTTCCATCATCCCGAAGCGCTCGCCGAAAAGGAGGCAGGACCCGAGCGCGGTCGCGACCGGCAGGAGCATTTGTAAAGAAGACCCCGTCGAGACATCGAGATGGCGATAGGCGAAGGTCATCGTCAGCTGGCCCCAAGCGACCACGAAGCCCGCTACGATCAGCAGGAGGGTCGCAGTCAGCGGAAGTTCCATCGTGGAGCTTCCACTCACCGGAATCGCAAAGATGAGGCCATAGAAAGCCTGCGATCCATAAATGGTCGACCCGTGCTCGGTCTGGTGAAGCTTCCGGATGAGCACCACGACACCCGCCGACATCACCGCGACGAGAATTCCCACCGCGTCGTAGAACCACACCTCCTGGCTCAGACCCTTTTCCAAAAAGAAGACGCCCAGTCCCACGAAGCTGATTACGATCCAAGTCAGTCTCCGACTTGTCAGTCTCTCCTTTAAGAAAAAGTGAGCCATCAAGGCGGCGAAGATCGGGTAGGTCAGCGTCAAAAAAGTCGCCCTCCCTGCACCGAGTTCGATCACCGTGATGTAAAATAATCCCGTGCCGACTCCGCCGAGAATTCCTCTCCAGAAAAGAAGCGGCTTTTGAAAAAGCACCCGGAAGCGATAGCTCCGGCCAAAGCCGTAGACGCTCCACACCACCGCGAGTCCAGCGACACCCCGGTAAATCACCGCGTGCCAGCCCGAGATCGCGGGATAAAGGTCCACGAGTCCACGGATCGCGAGCGTGTTCACAGTGAAGAAAACGATCGAGAGCAGCATGAGGACAATCCCTCTGCGGTGCGGATTTTTGGATAATTGGGTCATGGCGAGCCTTGGCTGAGGCGGGCCACTGATGACAATCCAGATGCGGATAAAGTGATTCAAGGAAGTGTCATCAAGTGGCACCTCCGAGTAGAATGATCAGGACATCATTACCGGAGCGCCGGGCAAAGCCAGAGGGCTGCTCGGAGTCGAATAATAAGATGTGCGAAACTGGTCACGGATCGGGGAATGAGGTTTCTAACAAGATTTGTCAAGGCGCTAAGAAACCAAGGGGTTTGGGTCTGGGGATTATTAAACCGCGAAATACACTAAATACTCCGGCCTCTAATGGGATGAGATCTAAAGATTCTCTTCTCCTGCAAAAGTTTAGCGTCTTTTGTGTATTTAGTGGTTCAATCTCTCAGGCTCGCTTTGAGTCACAAAGTCAGCTAAGATTTCCCCATGAATGAGCAGGAACGAGCGGCGCGGAATCTCGAAACGATTCGCTCCATGATGCAGCGCGCCACCGTCTATCGCATGATCTCGGGGCCGACGGCTTTGTTTGCTGGCTCACTGGCTTTGATTTGGCCACTACTACTTACAAATCATAGGATGCATTGGGCGCTACCGTGGATCGTTTTGGCCGGGGTTGTGGCAGTCTTTAACACGATTTTGGTTTTCAAAAAAGCGAAGCGGGAAGGAGAAAACTTAGTGACGCCTGGCTTAAGAATGGGACTTCAAGCGATCATGGCTCCGATGCTGGTGGGGGCGGTCATTGGTATCGTTGCGACTTTTTCAAGGGGTGGATATTCGCCGGTTCTCCTCTCGTGGATTTGGATGCTCTGCTATGGAGGTGGACTGATGGCTACCGTCAATTTTGCGCCGAGGTCGATTTGGTGGTTGGGTCATACTTTTGTGTTGAGTGGGCTCTACTGCTTCTATCGCTGGCCCGTGGGAATACCACTCTGGGCACCGCATCCTGAGCCGAGTTTTGGTTCAGATTTATTGATGCAGATCACCTTCGGCGGCTACCACGTCATCTACGGGCTCTACGTCATCTTTATCGAGAACAAGCGTTCCTAATGGATCTTTCCAAGCTCGATAAGCTCATCCATGAGAAGGCGCGGCTGGGCATTATGTCCCTGCTGGCTTCTCGTGCCGAGCGCTGGGCTTTTCAGGATTTAAAAAGCGAACTCAAGATGAGCGATGGCAATCTCATTACGCATTTACGGACTTTGGAGAAGGCCAACTTCGTCCTCTCGGAAAAGGTTGAGGGCCTCGGCCGACCGCAGACATTTTATGAACTCACCGACGGGGGGAGAAGCGCCTTCGAATCCTACCTTGCAGAGCTTGAGAAGATCCTAAGGCGCTAGGCAAAAAAAACCGAAGCATCCAAAAGGAAGGCTTCGGTTTTTTGAAAAAGTTTCTAACTAAGCTGATTCGACACCGGGCATCAGGATCGCCCCAAGAATAAAGAATGGAATGCAGACGAGATACTTGAGGAATGGCCCCTTACATTTGTCCCAGTGCATGGCGATGAAGATGAGGGAGACGAAAGGCACTAAAAGAGAACCAATTCCCCAGAGAACGGATTCTTTGAAAGCAATAATGAGGAGCTTGATACCGAAAATAAGAGCGATAACAAAGCCAATGAGCATGAGGATTCCTGCGATAATAGTCATTTTTTAAATAGAGGTTTTGGTTCTAGAACAGATCGTTATGTCACGGAGAGAATGTGAAACCAAGCTCAAACTCTGTTAGATTATTTGGCGAGTTGCTTCAGCTCGATCTTCCGAAACCAAACCGGCTGCCCCTCAGCCTGTAGCGCGAGGTGGCCAAAGCCCAGTTGGGTGGGCGCTCCTGCCTTAATGAGTGATTCGGTCGGTTGAACTCGCCCCTCGGGGTCAAGCTGGGGCTTCTGGTAGCGGAGAACTTCCTTGCCGTTGACCCGGTGAATGACGAGGTCATTTCCGTGGACTTCCAGCTCGATGCTGACCCACTGGTCGGCGGCGATGTTCTTCGTCGACGCTTGCACGATGTGCTGGGTGACGAGCTTGCCATCGATCTCGAGATTCGTTCCCGGAGTGCAGACGTTGCCCGTGGGGCGACGTCCTTTTCCTTCATCGGCAAGGAATTGGAACTCCATGCTCACCGGAAAGGCCTGCTCAAGCGTCATGCTCTGAGGTGGTTGAGAATGGAACATGATCCCGCTGTTGAGATTTACGTAATGAGGCGCATCGGCCATCATCTTGCCGACAAATTTATACTCCATCCGCAGGATGTAGTGCGAGTAGGAGAGGTCGCTGTAGAGGTGGCCGAACTGCTTATTGAAGACGGGATACTTGTCGTATTCGCATTTTAAAATACCGTCCTCCACGCGGAAAGTATCGTGAAGATTGACCCCCATTTCCTGCCCCGCAATCTTGGGCGTCCAGCCGTCGAGATTCTTCCCATTGAAAAGGCTGATCCACTCTTTTTCTTGAGCAAAAAGAGGAGAGCAAAGAGCAATCGCGAGAGCAAAGTAGTTCGTCATCGGCCTAGGCTATCGCCTGACGACCAGATGCCAAGTCAGGGCTTCGCGTAGGGCAGTCGTCCCAGAGAAGAGATGGAGTAATAGGTGTCGAGCGCGGTGGACGCGATGGATCCCTGTGCTGGGAGATCGAGCGTGCCATCAGGAGAAAGAGCTCCATCAGGAAGATCGATTAGAACGACCCTTCCCACGATGAGCTTGGTCTTGTTCACGGGGATATCGATGACGTCCTCAAGTTCCAGTGCATATCGGATGGGGCATTCTTTGATAAAAGGGGCAGTCACTCCGTCATGGCTCAGCTCGCTGAGTCCGGTGGCCTCAAACTCGGAGACATCGCCAGGGTAGCGGGCGGCGCATTGATGAGCCTTTTCGTAAGTCGATTCGGTGACCTGATTGAGCGTCCATGATTTGGTGTCGAGAATGTTCTGTAGGGTGTGGCGGTCTACGGTGGCGGGACGGGTGACCATTCCAATCAACAGCGGGGAGGAGCCGAGATGGGTGATGCTGGAGAAGGGTGCGAGATTCGAGCGGCCATCGAGCCCACGGGTGCTTACGAGGCAGATCGGCTTCGGCCCCGGGAGAGATGTGGCGAGCTGGACGCGTGCGAGTTTGTCGAGAGCTTGGTAGTCAGCGGTTGTTAGAACCATGGATGAACGTTCCTCAAAAGGGTGGGGTTGCAATGAGGAAGTTGACGAAAGGAGGGCCGGTGGAGAATTGGGAGGGCCGCCAATGATCGCGCTGGTTTCACGGTCCAGAACGTTGTAATGTGTGTTGGTCAATGGCTCCCGATCCTCCGTCACAAATGAAATACAAGTCATTCCAAAGTGTGGGATCGGCTGGGCATGTGAACGAGCCCGTTTCTATCGATCTGGAAGACTCTGGAAGATGAGCGGCCAATGTTTGGCTCGGCTTTCTCCTCTCCTTCACGGGCGACCATCGGAGGGAAGGATCAAATTTTAGTACAAACTCGTATGGCACTCGGAGGGGTGGATCCAAAAGATGGGAAGGTGCTGTGGTCCACTCCAGTGAAAGCATTTCGCGGAATGAATATCCTCACGCCCACCGTGCTGGGGGATCATTTATTTACGGCTAGCTATGGCGGAGGCTCGTTCTGGTATGAGCTTGGGAAAGGTGACGATGGTTTTGCGATCGAAACCAAGTGGACTGATAAAATTGAGGGGAACATGTCATCGCCAGTGGTGATCGACGGGAAAGTTTATCTGCATGGACGCGATAAGCGTTTTCATTGCTTGGATCCGGCTGCTGGGAAAGTGCTGTGGTCGACCAAAGAAAAGTTTGGCTCCTACTGGTCGATGGTGGCGAATGGGACGCGGATCCTTGCGCTGGGCGATCGTGGAGAGTTGCTTCTGATCGAAGCCGACCCGAATAAGTTTAAGGTGATTGATCGGATGAAGGTGAGTGAACATCCAACTTGGGCGCACTTGGCGGTTACTGGCGATGAGGTTTACGTGAGGGATCTTTTCGGCATCACGTCCTATCGTTGGAAATAGCGGGCAGGAACTTGGCGCTTCCGTTTTCATGAGCTGAACTTTAGGAGTGCTCAATGAAACGATTCTTCTTTTCCTTGCTGATGCTCGCTCAATCGCTGTCGGCTAGCGAACGCCCAAATGTGGTCGTGATGATGGTGGATGACCTGGGGTTCTCCGATATCGGCTGTTATGGCGGAGAGATCGATACGCCGAACTTGGATGCTCTGGCATCAAATGGATTGCGGTTTTCGCAGTTCTACAACACGGCGAAGTGTCATTCATCGAGGGTGTCGCTGCTGACGGGACAGTATTGCATTGCGGCGGGTGATGTGGCGCTCTCGCACGCGGTGACATCGGCAGAGGTCCTGAAAAAAGCGGGGTATTTCACGGCGATGACAGGGAAGTGGCATTTGAATCAAGAGCCGACTGACTTTGGATTTGAGCGCTACTTTGGTCATCTGAGTGGGGCGACGAATTTCTTTTTTGGTGACGACACTTTTCGATTGAATGGAAAAAAGTGGGCGGTTCCCAAAGAGGGGTTCTATACGACAGTGGCGGATGTGGACTATGCGCTGAAGTTTCTGGGGGAGGCTCGGGAGACGAAGAAGCCGTGGTATCTCTATGTGGCCTTCAATGCACCTCACGAGCCCTTGCATGCGCTTCCGGAGGACTACGCAAAATATAAAGGACGTTATACCGAGGGTTGGGATGCGGTGCGGAACTCGCGGATCACGAAGCAGAAAGAGCTTGGGATTTTAACGAGCGATCTGAAGCCGAGTCCGAGGCCCGAGCATATTCCCGAGTGGAAGGAAATGGCGCAGTGGAAGCGAGACTACGAGTCGAACAAGATGGTGACGCTGGCGGCAATGATTGATCGAGTGGATCAGGAGATCGGACGTTTGGTGGCGGATTTGAAAAAGAATGGAGAGTTCGAGAATACGATCATCCTTTTCGTCTCTGACAATGGCGCGTGTCCTTATGATCGGAGGACACCGCTCTTGAATGTGGAACCTACGAACGGGCAGGTCTTTTTGGGTGATTCTACAGGGTGGTCGTGGGCGCGGAATAGCCCGTTTCGCTACTACAAGCAGAACCAATATGAAGGGGGGATTTCGACGCCCGCGATCGTGCATTGGCCGAAGGGGCTGAAGGCAGCAAAGGGGGCGATCGTTCACGAGCCCGCGCATTTGATCGACGTGCTGCCGACGCTTGCGGAGCTGACAGGAAGTGAGATTCCTGAGAAATGGGAAAAGCGAGAGCTTCGTCCAGTTTCGGGGGTTTCACTCAAGCCGGTTTTCGATGGGGGCTCGTTGGGTGAGAGGCCGCCGTTGCATTTTCTTTTTGCCAAAGATCGGGGGCTTCGTGAGGGCGATTGGAAGTTGGTCAGTTTTCAGAGCCAGGCTTGGGAACTCTACAATCTGGCGGATGATCGGGCGGAGACGAATAATCTTGCGGCGCAAGAACCGGATCGGCTCAAGAGAATGATCGCGACTTGGACCGCGATGGCGAAGGACGAGCTTCATGCGAATCAAAAGATCTACGGGCAGGTTAAGACAGGAGGGCCTCCGCATCGTCACGGGGAATGGACGTATTTTGAGGCAGACCGGCCTGAGGATTATCTCCGTAAGGGTGGCTCCAAGCGGAAGAAGGCGAATGCCACGAAGGAGATTCGGGCGAGGAAGAATACCTCGATAAGAATTGAGGCCGGGACACTGAATCTTATTTTTAGCGGGGAAGATCCCGGGATCGCGATCGACTTGCGAGGCGAGAAGCTCGTCAAAGGACCTTATGTGCTAGAGTTCGAGCTGGCTACGAAATCAGCTTCTCAGGGAGAGGTGTTTTTTACGACTGATCCTCAAACGAGTTTACCAAATGGAGTGAAGAAAATTTTTCCAATCCAGAATGGAGGAAAGCCGGTGATGATTTCGATCCCGCTGGAGACGAAAGAACGACTCTATCAGCTGCGTCTCGATATTGGGAGTGGGAAAGGAATGGCGACCATTTCAAAACTTAGGCTCCTTGATAAAAAGGGAGACGTTTTGAGGACTTGGCCGAAGAGGTAGTTACTGCGCGCTGATGCGGTAGAAGAAATTGCTGTCAGGAAGGTTACTTAGGGCAACTGTGACGCTCTGTGTTTGATCGGGGGCGGTCGCTCCCGCTGTGGTGGTAGAGTCGAGTGACGGGTGCCAGTTGTCTAAATCACTAGAGACCCAAATGGTGTAAGTGAGCCCAGTGAGCGCGGGGTCACGACGGCGATAGGTGAAGCTGCCTGAGGCATCGAGTGGTGTGGTGATGGCACTGGATGGATTGGGAGAAGTGGGGTCGAGGGCAAAGGCATATTCGTGGAAGTTGTCGAAGCCATCTGCGTCTGGGTCTGAGGCGAAAAGGGTGTCGCTGAAGCCAGGGAAGTTAGTGGCCCAAGAGTCGAAGTCATTAGTCATTGCGACGGGCTGAACAAAAGTGACGGCAGCGGTCTGAGCGAGAGTCAGATTATCGGTCGTGTTGGTAGCAGTGAAGACGGAGAGCCCGGGAGTGGTCGAGGTGACGGTGAAGATCACCAGTCCCTCGGAGTTTGAAGGGCCACTGGCGGGGGAGATTTGATCAGCGCGACTAGAAGAAAGGGTGACCGTTTTTCCGACGAGGGGAGTGTTGGAAGAGTCTCGTAAAGAGACGCAGAGGGTGGCGGTGCTGGAGCCGTCGGCAGGAGTGGACGAGGGTCCGGAGACAAGAGTCGATGGGTCGTTGTTTTGCTGCGCAAAGAGCCAGGTGTAGGTGCTTTGATTGGCGGAGTTGAGGTAGGTGGTGTTGTTATAAAAGGTGCTCCATCCTGAGTGACTAATTCCGGCAGGGCGGGTGTATTCGATACTTCCGCCTGCTGCGACAATGGCATCGCGCATTTGATCGGTTCCTCGAGTGGGGACGACGCCATCGGCTGCGCCGTGATAGGCCCAGATGGGGACCGAAGAGAGGAGGGCTCCTTGATCTTTATTGCCTCCGCCGGAGAGAGGCATGGCGGCGGCGATGCGGTTGGGTCGGTGGCGGATGACATCCCAAGTGGCGATTCCTCCCATGGAGAGGCCGGTGACATAGATGCGATTGGGGTCGACGGGATAGGTGGCGATGACTTGGTCAAGGATCGCGAGAGAGGCTGTCATGGCTTGGCCGGGTGCGGGTTCTTGCGCATCGGTGTAAGAGACCGCGGCCCAGTTGAATTCGACCCAGCGCTGATCGGTGGGACATGGGGGACGAGGTGGAAGGCTTTGAATTGAGCTCCGAAATTCCCCTGAGTGGCTTGGTAGACATTTTCGGCGTGGCCTCCGGCAATGAGATTGTTGGAGCCTCGTTGGCCGGCACCGTGGTAGAAAACGACGATGGGGTATTTGACGTTTGGGTCGTATCCCTGAGGAAGAAAAAGACGATAGGGGAGCGTGCTTCCGGCTCCGTCATCGTAGAGGAGGTCGCCGGTGGAGTTGTTGTAGTTGACGGCTTGGAGGAGAGAAGTTGAGAGGGCGAGGAGGAGAATGTTTTTCATGGAGGTGTGGTAACTGCATGTGTCGGGCTGATAGCCCTCGTTGTTCCGACGGGGGAGGACCTAGGGCTTTGCCCTAGGCTGGCATGTTTTGGGCCGTTGGCCCAATGGGAATAGTGAATTGGGATTGTGTGAGTTAATCCAACCAGAAACTAAAGTAGAGGTAGACGCCGAGGACCATGGTGAGGACGAGGGCGGTGAGGATGATGTCGAACTTGGTCCAGCTGTCGCGGATCTCTTTTTTGTCTTCGGCAGTGAGGGAGCCGAAGGTGAGGCCTGCGATGGATTTTTCGTCTTGGGCCGGGGTGAGGTAGGAGGCGACGACGATGATGACGACGGAGATGAGAAGGAGGACGCCGGAGTAGTAGAGGAAATTGAATTTGGCGAAGTCGACAAGAAAGCCGCTTATGGGTCCTGATTGGGAAGAGTAAGTTTTAAGCGTCATTTTGTCTGCCCATCCGCCTGTTTGTGCGGTGAGCTCTGCTTGGGAGACGTAGGCTTCGATGGCGAGTTTCCCCATGCCGAGGATGAAGCCGAGGATGAGGCCGGCGAGGGCGCCTTGGGAGTTGATTCGTTTCCAAAAGAGGCCGAGGAGGAAGACGGCGGTGATCGGTGGGGCGAGGTAGCCTTGGACTGATTGGAGATATTTGTAGATCCCGCCTCCGGCCAAGCCTTTCATGATGGGGATCCAGATGATGCCGCAGATGACGACGACTCCGGTGGCGATACGGCCGATCTTGACGAGGTGCTGCTGGCTCTTTCCGGGGCGGAGTTTTTCGTAGATGTCGACGGTAAAGAGGGTGGCGCAGGAGTTAAAGAGAGAGGCGAGGGAGGACATGAGGGCCGAGAGGAGTCCGGCGACGACGAGGCCACGAAGTCCGACGGGGAGAAGGGAGGAGACGAGAGTAGGGAAGACTTCGTCGCCATTGATGTCGCCACTTTCTTTGAGTGGAATCGCGATCTCGCCGCGCTGATGGAGGGCCCAGCCGATGAGTCCGGGGATGAGGAAGATGGCGACGGGCCAGACTTTGAGGAAGCCGCCCCAGAGTGCGCCGCGTCGGGCATCGCGGAGGCCTTTGGCGGCGAGGGTGCGCTGGACGATGTATTGATCGGTGCACCAATACCAAATGCCGATGACGGGGGAGGCAATGAGGATGCCGAGCCAGGGGAAGTCGGGATCGGAGAGGGGACGCCAGAGGGCAAATTGTTCTTTGTTCTCGGCGCAGGCCGCTTTGAGTTCGCCCCAGCCGCCGAGTTGGTTGAGCCCGATGTAGGTGATGCAGGCGGAGCCTAAAAGGAGGAGGCCGGTCTGGGCGACTTCGGTGTAAATGACGGCGCGGAGTCCGCCGAAGATGGTATAGATGCCGGTGAGGGTGACGGTTGCGAGCGCGCCGATCCAGAAGGCATTGGGGACTTCGGGGAGGAGGGCCTCGAAGACGATGGCTCCGGCGTAGACGGTGACGGAGACCTTGGTGAAGACGTAGGCGATGAGGGAGACGACGGAGAGGGTCCAGCGGGTGCGGGAGTCGAAGCGCTTCTCCAGGAACTCGGGAATGGTGAAGACGCCGGAACGGTAATAAAAGGGGACGAAGACCCAAGCGAGGAGGATCATGATCCAGGCGTGGAGTTCGTAATGGGCCATCGCCATTCCTGAGGTGGCTCCATTTCCGGCGAGGCCGACGATGTGCTCGGAGCCGATATTCGAGGCGAAGAGGGAGGTGCCGACGACGAACCATCCGGCATTACGTCCGGCGAGGAAGAAGTCGGCGGTGGTCTTTTGCTGCCGGGACGACCACCAGACGATGGCGGCGAGTCCAAGGAAATAGAGTGCGACGACGGTCCAGTCAGTAGCTTGCATAAGACGGGGAGTCTCTAACAGCGAAGATAAAGGGTGAAGTCAGAAATGCCTATTTGAGCTTGAGGGTGAAAAAAAGCCCAAGAAAAAAGCCTCTCCCTGTTACGTGGAGAGGCTGCGGGTTTGAGTGATCTCAATGACGACTAGAAGGTGAATTTTATACCGACTTCGAGAGAGACGTCATCCAAGGCCTCGCCGATTCCCAAAGGCTCCTCAAAGTAAAAGTAGCGAATACCAGCGAGGAGAGAGGCACTATCGTTTATTTTAATCTCCGCGCCAGCTTTGAGGTCAAAGTAAAGTCCACTATCATCGGCAGAGCCACCTGGGGTGCTCACATCGATTGAGCCATAGCCGATGCTACCTCCCAGGTAGAGGTTCATTGTATCCGAAATAGGATTGGTGTGGGTGTAACCGATGGAGATCGCGTCGAGATCGAGATCGATACCGAAATCTGAGGCGCTCATGAGGCCATACTGCAGGTAGAACTGGTTTTGGCCGCTCTCGATTCCTACAGCAACACCGCCGTAGATTTCCTCTGAATCGAATCCATATCCGACGAAGGGTGAGGCGAAAATTGAGGAGTCATCTCCGAAGATGTTTTGCGCCTGTGCTGTAGAAGAAAGAAGGGCCGCGCTCGCAATTGTTAGTAGTATTTTTTCATATAGCACAATGATCGTTCGATTTATGCTGATGCAGAGCAAGGATAAAATGATGTCGTGCTCTCTGTTGCGATTCTACCAAGTCGCGTTCCGGCCGCGGGTGTCGATGTGGACGAAGCTGGAGTAGAGGCCGAGGCCGCCTTCAAAAAATCCTTCGTCTCGCATCTTAAGGGCTTCGGTCATCGCGGAGCGCGGTGAGCAATCGTAGACGATATCGAGCGCGCGATTCTGCATGTGCTGGGAGCGGCTTGCGGACCCGGAAAGGATCGAATTATAGGCCGGGCAGCGGTAAGCGGAGGTGATGTAGCGCATCTTCACGCCGAGGCGATGGCGGAGTTCATCGGCGACTTTGAGAGTGGTGGCCATACGGGTCCAAAGTTGACGCGGGGGCAGCTTGTTACAGACGCCGCGGCGCTCGCTGATGTGAGGTGAGATAACTTCGTTTGCGGAAATATAGCGGAGATCGAGTGACGCTAGGAAGGCTCGGTAATCGGTCTCGCCGGGGAGTGGAGTGCGCTCGACGCGAGCTTGAGGGCGGCGCTGGGCTTTGGGCTTCGGGTCGGGATTGACCTCGAAACTACGGGGCTTAAGAATCATTTCTTGGACTTTCTTTAGATCGGATCGCTTTTTCGGGAAGGCGAGCCAGGCGGCACCTGCGCCAAGAGTGAGTAGGGAGGCTCCTGCGATGAACTTACGACGTGGAAATCTCTTCGCCACCGGAGCGGGTGGAAGGACAACCTCCGGTTCCGGCTTACGCTGGGGAGGAAGGTCTGGGAAGAGGTCAGGGGTCATGGGCAGGGATTGTAAAGGCGATGCCAGAGGGGGTTCTTGTCCCTCAAAATAGGCAAAGTCGAAACCCTGCTCATTTACTTAAGACTACCTTACCTTTTTGTGGGTAACTTGTGAATCCTGAAAATGGGCTTTTTGGCAGCTTATTCGTGGCCGTCATCGGGAGTGAGGCCGAGGATGATGTCGAACTCGGCTCTGAGCTCTCCTGTCTTGGAATCGAGAATTGGGGTAAACTTTACCATGAGATGTTTGGCGGGTTCTCCGAGACGCTTGATGAGACGATCCTTCTCGTTCCCCTTATCACCGGCGATAAAGCATTGAGTCGTGAGGGCTTTTTCCTCGCCGCGATAGATCCGGAAGTGGATGTGCGGGGTGCGCGGGCCGTAGGGGACGGGCTTGATGGTGCGGAAGTAGTAGCGGCCATCGCGGGCGGTCATGAAGCGTCCGAAGCCTTGGAAGTGGTCGTCGCGCTTTGGTCCGGTGAGGCCGCCATCCTTGCTGTGGATGTAGGCGCCTTTTCCATCGACTTGCCAGATTTCGACCCGGGCATTCGGGATGGGGTTGCCTTTGATATCGGTGACTTTTCCGTGGAGGTGGGTGATCGCGCCTACGCTGGGGGTGATCGTGTCGTTGATGCGGACGAGGTCATTGTCGGTATCGAGCGGGAGCTTGTCGGGATAAAAAGGACCCTCGGTCATCGGGGGCGTGGCCGTGAGGGCTTCGGCAAAGGCTCCCGGCACGGTGAAGATAGCGGCAGAGCCAAGGGTAGCTTGACGGAGGAAATGCCGGCGGTGGAGATCAGAGTTCATTGGTTAGGTTAGCAGGAGACTCTCATTTTCAAAGAAGGAAGATCGCGCCCCATGCCATCGACGGTAGCTCTTGCAAGGATTGCACTTCTCGGCCTGCTCCGACGGAGGGGCTAGTGAATTAGCTGCCCCTCGCAGAGGTCGAGAACGTCTTGAAATCCGTGCTGCTCGAGCATCGAGTAGGCGTCGTGGCTGGTGAGGCGGGATTTCCTTCGTGCTCCTGGTGGGAGATACCAAGTCCAAGTCGTGGCGGGTGAGGTCATCCCGCAGAGGAAGCGTGCGAGCTGGCGCGGGGTGCGGAGGCCGGAATGTTTTTCATCGATGAGTTGCTTGAGAATCTCAAGCTCGTCTTGTCCGATCTCGGGCGCAGGGTTGCTGGGGAGTTCGGATGGGGGAGTGTCGCCAAGACAGCGGGCGCAGTGGCCGCAGGGTTCCATTTTTTCACCAAAGTGGCTGAGGAGGGATTGATAAAGGCAGTCGGGGGCGAGGGCGTGATCGACGACTTGCTGGAGGCGGTCGAGATCGGATTGCTCGCGCTTGCGGAAGAGTTCGATGAGTCGCTCGGTGAGTGCGGCCATGTCATCGGGTTGCTTGAGAGGACGGTAACCTTGTCTGACCTTCGAGGGCTTTACGATGAGGTCGCCGAGGTCTTCCATTTCCCCGATTACGTCGGTGATTTTTTGTTTGGAGACGTTCATCTCGACCGCTGATTCGGCGGGATTGATCTCGTGCCATTTCCAGTCCTCGGTGGCACGGTGGAAGAGCTTGCCGAGCAATTTTTGCTGGGCGGAATCGAAGCCGTTGAGAGTGTGCTTTAAGCCTCGGACGAACTTTACCTTGTAGGTGGAGTAAAAAGGTGAAGTCGCTTTGAGAAAGCCCTCCAGCTCGAGGTAGGTGAGGAGGGTGTTGATGACGAGGGGGCGGATGTCGTGGGAGCGCGAGAGCTCGTATGTCGAGATATCGAACTCGCCGGGTTGGTCTAACAGAATGCGGAGAATTGCGCGGAGGCTATCGGGGTGGGGGGTGTCGCCGTAGGTGAAGTTTGCGAGTGTGCGGGTGTCATCGTGGCAGGCGAGAAGTTCGCAGTGGGCCGCTTCTCCATCGCGGCCTGCGCGGCCGATTTCCTGAGTGTAATTCTCGAGAGATTTGGGGAGATTGTAGTGATAGATGGAACGGATGTTCGATTTATCGATTCCCATGCCGAAGGCGATGGTGGCGCAGATGATGGGTGTCTCGCCGGCCATGAATTGGTCTTGAATTTCGGAGCGCGCTTCGGGCCGGAGTCCGGCGTGGTAAGGGCGGGCGGGAAAGTTGTTTCGTTTTAAAAACGAGGCAATTGATTCGGCGGTGTGCTGTAGGGTGGTGTAGATGATCGTGGGTTCGATGGGGCCACTCTGGAGCTTTTTTAAGAGGTAGTCCTGTCGGTCCCGTCCGGCGAGGGGAGCGACCGCGAGGTTGAGGTTAGGTCGATAAAAGGTGAGCTGGTGATGGTCTTTTTTGGCGATCTTAAAGTGGCGGCAGATGTCGGAAGCGACGGCCGGAGTGGCGGTGGCGGTGAGGCCGAGGACGCGCTCGATTTTTAGCTCTTTAGCAAACTGCGTGAGCTTGAGGTAATCGGGACGGAAGTTGTGACCCCACTCCGAGATGCAGTGCGCTTCATCGATGGCGAGGAGGGAAATGGTGATCTTTTTAAGCCGAGCGCGGAACTTCTCATTAGCGAGTCGCTCGGGGGCGACGTAGAGCATTTTTAAACGGCCTTTTTCAAGATCACGATAGACTGCCATCGCTTCATCGGCAGTGAGGGTAGAGTCGAGGCGCGCCGCTGCGATTCCGCGAGCTTGCAGGGTGTCGACCTGATCTTTCATCAGCGCGATGAGAGGGGAGATGACGAGAGTGAGGCCATCTAAGAGAAGCGCGGGAAGTTGGTAGCAGAGAGATTTTCCTCCGCCTGTCGGGAAAATTGCGAGAGCCGAGCGACCTTCGAGAAGTGAGTCGATGACGCCTTCCTGACCGCCCCGGAACTCTTTATGACCAAAGGTGCGGAGAAGTTCATCGTGAATTGCTGGCATTGTTGATCTTAGGCTGGAGATCTCGAACTTGCCAAGGCCGAGCGAATAGGCAGAATCGCGCTGATGAAATCCCCTCAAATCATTCTTCTTCTCCCGCTCATTGTGCTAGGTGTTGGCATTGGTGTCGTGAGCTGTGGTTCTGAATGGGAGTCAGCTCAGGCAAAACTGAAACGAGCCTTCAGCCTTCGCTCTACGACCGCAAACTGGATTAAGAAGTCGCCAAAGATCGACCTCATGCGCCGCCAAGTGAGCGGGCGCTATGATGGTGCTTCTTCATGGGATAATATCGTGGCGACTGCGAATGGCGGAAGTGCGAAGCGCAGCTGGTATGGCACCGCGCCGGGGGGCTACGTGAAGCTCGATCATCGCATGTTGAATGCGATGAAGGTTCTCGCTCAAGAGGGGTATCGCTTCAGGGTGACATCGATCGCAGGGGGATCACATAGCCGTAATTCGAGGCACTACGCCGGGCTTTCTTTTGACGTTGATTTGATCAACGGATGCAAAGTTGGCTACGGGAAACCCTATTGGAGAGCTTTCTTGAAGCGCTGCCGCCAGCTTGGCGCGACGGAGACGCTTGGACCAGGAGATAGAGGTCACTCGACTCATATCCACGCCGCTTGGCCGCGATAATTTTTTTACTAAGCCGCGAGACTTCTCCAGGGCTGTTTCTTCACGGGGAAGATGTAGGGAAAAAGTTCCTCTTGGGAAATCTCTCCCGCCTTCGCTCTGACGAAGGCTTCCTTGGCGATGAACTTCCATGAGTCTGGCCAGCCGCCGTCTCGTAGGTGAGCTTCCTCGGGGCGCAGGTTCGGGGCGATGTAGGCGATGGCGGCCCAGCCGAGGAGGAACTGCGCTCGAGGGATCTCGTTGAGATATTCCTTTTGTAAAAGGAGGAGCTTGAGCGCGAGGTGAGCTTGAAGAGAGGACTTAGGAGCGATGGTGTAAATGCTTGGGTGATGCATATGAACACCATAATGAATCCTGAATATCAGGCAATAGAAAAGTGTTCAAAAGAACTATTCTTCTGCAGGTCCCTGCTTCTTAAAGGATCTCGGAGCCGTAGTAGGGAACGAGTGCTTCCGGGATGCGGATGTCACCTTCAGGCGTCTGATATTGCTCAAGAACCGCGACAAGAAGGCGGGGGAGAGCGGTGCCAGAGCCATTGAGGGTGTGGCAGAAGGTGTTGTTTCCTTCGGCATCCTTATAGCGAAGTTTCATGCGGCGAGATTGGTAGTCGCCGAAGCTCGAGCAGCTTGAGACCTCCAGGAATTTGTCCTGACCGGGCGACCATACTTCGAGGTCATAGGTCTTTTGCGAACCGAAGCCGATGTCTCCGGTGCAGAGTTCGATGACTTGGTAGTGGAGACCGAGTTTTTGAAGAACCGCTTCGGCATGGCCGGTGAGTTCTTCCAAGACGGCGAGGGAATCTTCCGGGCGGACGATCTGGACGAGCTCGACTTTGTCAAACTGGTGCATGCGGATGATGCCGCGATTATCACGTCCCGCACTGCCTGCTTCACGACGGAAGCAAGGGGTGTGCGCGGTCATCTTGATGGGGAGGTCAGCTTCAGCAAGGAGCTGATCACGATAGAGATTTGTGACGGGAACTTCCGCGGTGGGGGCGAGGAAAAATTCGCCGTCGCTCGTGCCATACATGTCGTCCTCGAACTTAGGAAGTTGTCCAGTGCCTTCCATGCAGTGACGCTGGACGATGTGGGGGACGTTGACTTCCTCGTAGCCATGTTCACGGGTTTGGAGATCGAGGAGGAATTGAATGAGCGCGCGCTGGAGACGGGCGCCTTTTCCACGGTAAACCGCAAAGCCGGAGCCGGAGAGGCGAGCGCCATCTTCGAAGGAAATAATACCGAGCTTTTCGGCGATCGTGAGGTGATCACGCGCTTTGAGAAGAGCTGGCTTTGCACCCCAGCTGCGGAGGATCGGGTTCTCTTCCTCGCTCGCACCGAGCGGGGCGCTTTCGTGGGGGAGGTTCGGGATCCGGAGAAGGAGCTCGCTTTGACGATCGCCAGCCTTGGTGCCGGTTTCATCGAGCACTTTGATCTTGTCGCCGAGCTTTTTTACTTCGGCTTCGATCGCCGAGGAATCTTCGCCGTTGGCGCGGAGCTTGCCGATCTCCTTCGAGGTGCTTTTGCGCTGCGACTGGAGTTCCTGCTTTTGGGTCTCGGCCTTGCGGCGGTTTTCATCGCAGGAGAGGACCTCGTCGATCATGGATGCGGAATCATCGTGCCGAGTGGCAAGACGTTCTTTGACGAGATCGGGAGTTTCGCGGATGAGTTTGATATCAAGCATGGAAGTAGCGGTGTTGCGCTGCCGAGCGGTTACCTGATTCTGGGGCGGATGGCAAAGGATGATCCGGAAAATAAACTATTCCTCGATCGTGCTTGCGAGTTCGGCGAACTTGCCATCCTGCGCGACGAGCTCGTCGTAGCTGCCTTCTTCGATCACGCGGCCCATTTCCAAGACGTAAATGCGGTCCGCTTTTTGAATCGTCGAGAGCCGGTGGGCGATGACGATGCTGGTGCGGTTTTTCATGAGTTCATCAAGCGCTTGCTGGATCGAGAGCTCGGTCTGGTTGTCGACCGAAGCCGTCGCTTCATCAAGGAGGAGGATCGGTGGGTCTTTGAGAAGGGCGCGGGCGATTGAGAGGCGTTGTTTTTCCCCGCCTGAGAGCTTCACCCCACGCTCGCCGACATTAGTTTCGAGCTTCTCGGGGAGGTCTTTGACAAAGTCTGCCTTCGCCGCATCGAGCGCGCGCCAGATTTCCTCTTCGGTCGCGTTTCGTTTGGAGAGAGTGAGATTTTCACGCACGGTTCCGTTGAAGAGAAATGCTTCCTGCGTCACGTAACCGATGGCGTCACGGAGGGATGTTTTAGAAAGAGTGTTGAGCTCGTGGCCGTCGATCGTGAGCTTGCCGGAATCGTATTCGTAGAAGCGGCAGAGAAGATTCACGATGGTGGATTTCCCTGCGCCGGTGGTTCCTGCGAGTGCAATCGTCTGGCCAGGTTCGGCTTTGATCGTGACTTCGTGGAGCGTGGGCTGGTCGTCATCGTAAGCGAAGCTCACTTTTTCAAATGAAACGGCACCTTTTACTGGGCGCGGCAAGGGTTCGCCACTCGCGGCATCAGGTTCGTCTTCCGAGTCCAAGATCTCGAAAACCCGGTCCGCTGCGGCGCGTGAAGAAAGTGTCATCTGGTTCAGCTGATGGAGCTTGCTGACGGGCTCGTAGAAAAGCGAAAGCATCAAGAAGCAAGAGAGCAGTTCGCCGAGTTTCATCTCACCAGACATCACCGCGAGGCCCCCTGATCCGAGAACCAATACGTAGCCGATCATTCCGATAAAGGACATCCCTGGTGAGTAGAACGCCCAGTAGCGCATCAGCTTTAGCGTCGCTTTTTGGAGCTTCGTAGAGAGGGAGTTGAAATGGCGGTGCTCTTCCGCTTCCGCGGCGTAAGCTTTGATCTGACGAATGCCGGCGATGTTATCGTGCAGCAGTGCATTGAGGTCTGATGATGACTCGCGCTGGTCCTTGTAGCGACCCCGCGCATCCTTCGTGTAAAGATAGGCTCCGAAGGCGAGGAAGGGGACTGGCAGTGTCGCCCAAAGAGCAACTTCTGCATTCGTGTAATACATCCATGCTCCCACGATCCCGATCTGGAAGAGTGAGACGAGACCCAGTTCGATGCCATCGATGAGCACGCGCTCCATCGCGGTGACATCCTCGACGACCCGCGTCATGATATCGCCGGTCCGGCGGGTGTCGAACCAGCGCAGCGGGAGGCGCTGAATCTTTTGGTAGAGGTCGGAGCGGATATCGAAGATCACCTTTTGCTCGAAGTGGTTATTCAGCATGATTCGGGCACAATTCAGGCCGTCTTTGGCAAAAAATCCGCCCAGAGCCGCAGCGACCCAGAAGAAGAATTCCCCGTGGCGATCTGGATTTGGAATGATTTTATCGACCACATAACCCGTAATCCACGGGAAAATGATGACCGAAAGGGCCATTACCGAGGCACAAAGCAGCTGAGCCGACCCCAAACCAGGATATCGGCGCAAATAGGCGAGAACCCGCAAAACACTCTTCACAGCGGCAATCTGCCTTCAGTCTAACAGGATGCAAGGGGCAAGCGTCCCAATTTTACACCGATTTCAGCCGAAAGAGCCGAATCAGTGAACTTTAGGATTGCCGGACCTCGCCGAGAATCGGTAGCTTACCCGAAACCACACCGGAACGATCACACACACACCATGGCAAATACCTTCGGAATCCTAGCAGCAGTCGCCCTCCTTATTGGGGCATTCGTCGCCCACAAAAACAAAGAGTTCCTCAAAGACACTATCGATCTTACTACGAGGGAAGAGGGGAACAAAGCCAAACTTCAGGGCACGTTCGATACTCTCCTCGGAGACATCAAAGCTCTTCAAGCTGAGAAAACAGGCTTCGACACCACGCGTGAAGAAACTCAAGTCAAGCTGGACAGCCAGTTGAAGACCAATGAAGCCATCGAAGATGAAATTGCTTCCAAGAAATCCGAAGCTGACGCCGCGATGGCTAAGGCCGACGAGGCCGCCGATACTCTTAAGGAGCTCGGCGACATCAAGGGACTTGCTGCCAAAATGAAAGAGCTTCAGGCCGACGTCCGTGATCTTGAGGACGAAATCTCCCTCAACTCCGCTCAGGTTGATCGCCTTGAGGGGAACAGGACATCCACAGCAGCGGTCGCCAAGGATCTCGCTGAGAAAATCAGCAAGCGTGTCGGAGGTTCTTCTTACTTCAAGAGCACCAAGGTTCGCTCGGTCTTCCGCCAGTATGCTTTCGTAACCCTCGCAGGTGGTGATAACATCGGAGTCGTGAAGAAGTCCAAGCTCTCCGTCATGCGCGGTGGTGAAGAAGTCGCTCAACTCATCGTCACGGGTGTCGAGGCGAATACCGCCGCCGCCAACATCATCCCGAGCAGCGTCAAGGATGACGTGACCGTTTCACCCGGAGACACTGTCGTTCCTGCAAGCGCAGAGGAAGCCAAGTAAGCATTATTTGCACACACAACCTACGATCACCTTATTACCATGAAAAATCTTCTCTACATTCTCGCTGTTATCGCCATCGGTGCAGGCGCAGTCTTCAGCTGGCAGGTCAAGGACAAGACCAATGCCCAACTCGATAGCCTCAGCGAACTTAAAGGCCTCACTTCTAATCTCAGTAAATCAATCGACCGAGAAGAAGGAAACAAGTCTGACGCTGACACCGCTAAAAACGAATCTCGCTCAGCAAAAGACGAAGTCGTTGCTGGCCTTGAAGCTGCCGAGGGCAAAAAAGGAGACCTTCAGAAGTCTCTCGATCAAGAAGGCACTCGCCTCGAAGAGCAGCAAGCTCGCATCGCGGAAGTTGATAAGCTCATGGTCATTCTTCAAAACGAGATTGGTCAGGACGTCGTCATTGCGGATGTTCCCGGCATCGTCGAGAACCTCGAGGAAGACAAGAAAGCCAAAACGAAGAAGCTCGACGAACTTGAGAACATTCACGCTCAGCTCACGAGGAAAGTGGCTGACACCAAGGCTGAGATTGCCCGTCAGACAAGCAAGATTGCTGAGAGTAAAGCTCGTGTGAACGGGAACACTTTCCGCGCTACAGTCTCCTCCGTCAACAATGAGTGGGGCTTCCTCGTCATCGCTGCTGGAGAAAAATCTGGTCTCGCTGGTGACTCCAAGCTTCTCCTCGTTCGTAACGGCCGTCTCCTCGGTAAGGTCCTGATCTCCTCGCTTGAGGCGAACCAGGCCATCGCAGAGATTGCTCCAGGAAGCATGGCCACAGGCGTGCGTCCTCAGCTAGGTGACTCTGTCATCCTTGCGGACACCGCAGCGAACTAAGCTGCAACTTCTCAATTTTCAAAAGGCGGCTCTTACGAGTCGCCTTTTTTGTTTTCGTTCGCAACGTTCTCACCTCATCCTATTGCTCCATGAAGTTGTTCATCTTTGCCATCTCGCTTGTTTTCGTCTCCTGCGGAAGTAATCCCGGAACTCCGGTCCTTGATAATGGGAAGACTGACAAGCCATGGAATATTCAGCAACAGGGTGCTTACCAAGGAGTCTTCAATCAGCAGGGCCGCTAGTGAGAGTTCTCTCAAGCGAGGCGTCTTCGCGACCGTTCCCGCGTTCTTACAGGTCTTATACCACTCCGAGTTCCAAAAGAGCAGAATGTGATTTTGGGGCGCTTTTTGAGCGAGCGCTTTGCGATTGGGGTAGAGCCGGGCGCTTTCTTGAGATAGCGGCGTTCTTCCTCAGTTGTGGTCCCCGGACCACGCCCTCGTCCTGCCTTGCTATTTCGAGAAATCACTCCGGCATTCTGCTCTTTTGAAACTCTACGTGGTATTAGGCTTCCTTTTCCACGGGAATCACTTTCAAGCGGTAGTAGATCAGCAGCGGCACGAGCATCACGAGGAAACTCGGGGCGAGCCAGGCGAGACTTGCTTTGAAGTCGTCATTGAGCCCGCTTAAAAGAACGGCATAAAGGACGCTCGTCACTCCGAAGCCGATATTGAGTGCGAGCCCTTTAAAGCTCAGCACGGTGGCCCGCCGACGCGAGCTCACTTGCGCATTGAGATAATGGGAACTGAAGAAATTGAGTAGGCCGAATCCCGCCGAGAAAAAGATGACTACGATCACGCCATAGTATTGCCAGGCCTGCGCCACCAAAAAGAGGCCGACGACGGTGAGAAGAGATACCCAGAGGTAGTTTGTGGCCATCTTACGGCCCTCCACCATGCGCTGGGCGATTTTAGGCACGATCATGCCAAGCGCTGCAAATCCCGCGCCGATGACGCCAAAGGAGCTCTCGGGTAGATCGATGAGCCGGTAGTATTCCGAGTTCATCGTCAGGAAAAGGCGGACCAAAGTATCGTGAACGAGCGCTGCAAGGATGAGCGCAAAGACAAGCGGAGTCCCGAGAATCCAGTGTCCAGTCTTCCAGATGCTTCCCCAAAAGGTTGCGCCCAGTTCTTCTTCAGCTTCCTCACTTTGAGTTTCCGGCTCCTTCATCATCAGAGCCACCGGTAGGGTGATGAGTGCACTGAGAAGCGTCAGGTAGACAGGAAAACGAATGACTGTTTCCTTAGCCAAATCGGTGCCAAGAATTCTATTCAGAAATTCCGCGTCATAGAGAGCACCGCCTAGCAGCATGGCGATGACGAAAGCAAAGGATGAAAAAGTCATCAGCCGCGCTAACACCTTGGGCCATTGTTTTTCCTGCTGACCTTCAGGAAGGGAATCGTAAGCGAGCGCTTCATCCGCTCCACTCGCGGAGGCTTCTGCTGCTCCGGAGAGGATGCGGTTGAGCACCCAAACCCAGAATACGATACTGGCATTTCCAAGTGGAACGAAAGCGATGAGGCCCATTTCTAAAATCATGAGCACCGAGGCGATCACCACCATTGGCTTACGGCCGAGCTTGTCGGCAAGAGCGCCGGAGGGAACTTCTAGAAGGACGATGGAAGCGGCCCAGACTGCATTGAGGATGGCGAACTGTGCCATGGTCAGCCCGTAGTCGAGCTGGAGCACCGCGAAGATCGGGTAGTAAAAGCGCGCGTTGAATAAGAGGCGGAACGCGATGAAGAGCGGGATATTGCGCGGCACAGAAGTAAGGGGGGGAGAGCTAGAAATCTATTCCCAGATGCGAATCCGAACTTCGGCGCGGCCGCCGGTGGCAAAGGCGGAGGTGCTCTGATGGCTTGCTGGAATTTTAAGGCCGGTCGCTTTGAAGATCTCCTTTGCGTCTCGTGAAAGGGTGAGTCCTTCTTTCCCAAGAGCAACTTGTAGGGAGAGGTTTCCGTCTTTAGGGAGCTTCAATCCCTCGATGCGGCTCTCTTTATCACCGGCATTCTTGATGACTAGGGTCGCCTTGGCTTGATGATAAGTAAGCACGATCCCGGAATCGATCTGATCAGGATTGCTACGGAGGCAGACGCCGCAAGTCGCCGATTTACCCGGACGAAGAACGACTTCAATGGTGAGTTCCTCACCACGGGTGGCGAAAGGAAGGTGGGAGTTGTCGACGGTGACGATCTCGCTCGCGCTGGGAACACGCTCGATCGGGCTCACGCTCAGTCGATGAATCTTAGCTCCGGTGATCTTTTGTGTTTTGGGAGCTTGCTTGGGGTGGGTGTTGAAGCTGCCCGTGATCTCTCCATTGAAAGCGGAAATTGCCACCGAGTCTTTTTTGACTTCGAGTTGGAGTGAGATTTTCCCGTCGCGTGGCTTGATCGGGACTCCAAGAGCAGTCCACTGATTGCCCTTTAGGAGGCACTCCAGTGAGTTCTTAGTGAGATCGTAGCGGAGGATCGCGTGGTTCAGCTCGAAGATGGTGAAGAGCTGCTTGCTAGGCGTGAAGTCTACTTTGATCTGCTGATTTTCAATTTTTGGAAGTTGGGAAAGGTCACCATTTGAGAGGTCGAGAGCGGTGATCGCTTCGTTTTTCTTCTCTTCAACGGGAGCGGGTTTCTCCTCAGCCTTCGGCTTTACAGGGGCCGGTTCTTTCTTGGGGGCTGGCTTTGTTTTTGCCTTCGCCAGCACCTGAGGCTCGAGCTTGTAGGAGGTGATGACACTACCAGCTGCCTTTTTGTCACTCTGATAGATCTGATCGATATTGACATGGCCCCAATCTCCAATTGCTTGGTCGATGATTCTGATCTGGGCCGATTGACCTCTAAACCCCTTAAGGTCCCAGCTGCCTTGCTTGAGAGATTCGTCATTTTTGAGGGCAGTAGATCGATAGACGACTTGATCTTTAACCAAGAGCTGGATCTCCAGTTTTCCGGGGAGACTCCCGCCGCCGATGAGAAAGTTGAGGTGGTTCCGCTCGATTTTGAAAGGCGGTGAGGTGAGATGCCCGGTGAGCGTGTCGTCTTTAGACTGTGAGCTGACGAAACCCTTTCCGAGGAAGTTTTTGATATCCGCCACCTTACCATGGGTCGGACTTTTCCCAAAGGCGTCACCTGCAATCAGCCAGTTGCCATAGGTCTCTTGCTCGAAGTCGGCCAAGATCAGATCCTCGGCGGCCACAGTAGAAATCGAGAGTGCCAGAAGGAGGGAAAGGTGTTTCATGGGATTCTGAAGACAGGTTAAAAAAATCAAGGACCTTGGGAAAGTGTGCTCCTAGGCACCGAGCGGTCTTTGCTAATGATCCCGCTCTTAAAAGATCAGCTCATGCGCGGCACTGATTTTGGAGGTTGCTGGGTCAGTAAGCGGCTACTTTGCGGCGCTATACTTTTTAATCAAAGCAAAGGCTTCTTCTTTTCCTCGTGCCAGTTCCTTCCCGTTGGCATCGATTAAGATGTAAGAGGGAGCCTCGGGCTCGAACTCGAAGTAAGGCTTTTCGAAAACCTCTGGGTCGCTGTCTTCCATCAGAACCGTCGGCCACGGCATGGATGCTTCCTTTGACCAAGCGAGTGCTTCCTCCGAATCGGCATCGAGCGAGAGGTGGATCATTTCCACGAGAGGATTCGTGGCGATCTTCTTATTGTAGGACTCCACCAACTGGGGAGCCGCTGCTTTACAAGGGCCTCACCAGCTTGCCGAGTAGTAGAGGAAAAAGAGCTTGGGCACCGGAGTGAACGTGTGCTCGGCGAAGCTGTCGCCCTCGCGGATCTTCGCCTTGGTTAGGGCCTTGCCGAGTGAACTTACAGCGAATTTCTCTGCAGACACCGCTTTCAGTGGTGCAAGGGGCGCTGACTGTTCCTGCACCCAAGCTTGGTCGGCTTCGGAAAGACGGGATATTTTAAAAGTCAGCACGTGGCCGTTCCGATTAATCGTCGCCATCTCACTTTCGGAAGAGATGAATTGTGCCGTCATCGTTCGTTCGCCATCGGCACTCGTCCAGGTGCGTTCTGCACCTGCTGCGAGAGAAATGGCCGATGCTACGGCAAGAAAAAGGAAGCTCTTCGTCATGGTTCTCTTCTAAGAGAAAAGAGAGCGGAACTCTATTCCAAAAATCTGATCGCCTTACGGATTGATCTAGTCCTGCTCATTGCGCTCCTTTCTTTAATGCCTTCCGTGCGGAAAAGGTGACCCTTGGAGCCTAAAAAACCCGCGCTTGGCCGGGTTTGAAAGGGGGAGAGAACCCTAGGCTTAGGCCATCTCTGCGCGGACTTTTTCAAGCAGCGCCTTGGTGGCCTTGATGCCATCGACCTCTGAAAGGGTTTTTCCTTCATACTCCACGCCGATCCAGCCGTGGAATTTTTGATCCATCACGATTTTAAGTGCCTTGCGGAAATCAGTCTTTGTCTCTTCGCCCTTGTCATCGAAGTCGTGAGATTTGGCCGAGACCCCTTTTGCAAAGGGCATCAATTCTTTGAGGCCTTTATAGCGATCGTAGCCGTGGAAGTTTCCGAAATCAGGAAGTGAGCCACATTCGTCTAGGCCGACATCGGCAAGCACCTTCGCCATCCACTCTCCATTCGAGGAAAGCCCGCCGTGGTTTTCCACGATGACATTGATGTGGTGATCTTGGGCAAAGGTGGTGAGCGCGGTGAGGCCTTTGACACAGTTGAGCGCCTTTTCATCGTCGGTCGCGCCCTCGCCATGCGAGTTAACCCGGATGGAGTGGCAGCCGAGGAATTTTGCGGCTTCGACCCACTTCTTGTGCTGATCGACCGTCTTCTGGCGCTTCTCATCCGAATCGGCGCCGAGGTGGCCTTCGCCATCGATCATAATAAGGACGTTCTCCATCCCGAGATCCGAGACGCGCTTCTTCAGTTCGCCGAGGTAGGTCATGTCCTTCGCCTTATCTTTGAAAAATTGGTTCACATATTCGAGCCCGAGAATGTTGAAGGTCTTCTTGGTATATTCCGGCCACTCCATGTTGGTGAAGTCACCTTTGCGAAGCGCGCGGTGGTTCGACCACTGGGCAAGTGAGATCTTAAAAAGTGACTCCGGGTTCTCCTTGTGGGCACCGTGATGGTCGGCAAGCGATTTTGCGGCGAGGGAAGCGAGTAAGGCGTGGATGAAGTGTCGACGTAACATTGGTGAACTTTCGCGCTGGATTGCTGGCAAGGAAAGGGGAAAGTTGGGTCATGAGCATCACAACCAAGCGCGGAGACAGTGGCACCACCGACCTTCTATTCGGAGGAAAGGCTTCCAAAACAGCCCCGCAAGTCGAATCGCTGGGGGAAGTCGACGAGCTCAATGCTGTGCTCGGCCTCGCCCGGGTCGCGATGGATGGAGAAGCGGCTGACGCCATCGATCAAATTCAGAAATGGCTTGTCACCCTCATGGGCGAGCTTGCGATGCCGGAAGGAGAGAATGCTGCTTATGATAAGGCTGGGTTCGGTCGTATTTCAGAAACCGAGATCGCTTGGGTCGAAAATCTCTCCGGGCAGATCGAGGGTGATCGTAAGTTTGCAGGCTGGCTCCGTCCCGGAGCCGTCGGTGGGGAACTGGCAGCCCGTCTCCACATCGCCCGCACTGTGGCACGGCGTGCCGAGCGCTCCACTTGGAATGTCTCGGAGAAAGTGGCTACTGCCGAGCTTCGCATCTTTTTGAATCGCCTCTCAGACGCGCTTTGGCTCATGGCTCGAAAGAGCGAAGAGGGCGAGCAAGCTTGATTTGCGCCGCGAAATCTCATTTCTTTAAACCAATGCAATCCGAATCCTTCGCACGCACCGCGATCTCTTTCTTTCTCGTGATTCTGGGAGGATCGCTGGTCTCGGCATTATTGGGAGGTGTCTTTGCTTATATTGTTGCCGTCATTTCTCCTGAGTTCGTGCAGAATCTATTCGGTGTAGAAGAGGGAAATGAGGCGCGCTATGCCGCGAGCACTGGAATGATCTGGGGCATCTTTATCGGAGCTGCCGTCAGCGGGTTTTCCTGCTTCCTCGCCGTGATTATCCGCGTCGTAAAGCTCCAGATTGACTTTAAAAAGGGTGACGCAAAGTAACTTATGAAGAAGGTGATGTGGTTCATACTCGATTCCGTTGGGATCGGAGGCGCGCCCGATGCGGCGGCATTTGGCGACGTGGGAAGTGACACTCTTGGGCACATTGCCGAGTGGTTTATAGAAAATGAAGGCCGCGCACTCGCTCTTCCGAATCTTGAGAAGCTCGGCCTTGGCGAAGCCTACCGTCTTGTTCATGGCTCTCTCCCTACTGGCTGGAAAAAGGTGGAGACGCCAGGCTACTTCGCCGCCGCTTCCGAGGTCTCCACCGGAAAAGACACCCCGAGTGGCCACTGGGAACTCGCCGGAGTGCCCGCGCGTTGGGATTGGGGTTACTTTCCTAAGACCGAGGAATGTTTTCCGCAGGATCTTCTCGAGGAACTTTGGAAGCGAGGTGGGCTGGATGGCTCACTCGGCCACTGCCACGCCAGCGGGACTGAAATCATCGAGCGCCTTGGTGAGGAAAGCGTCCGCAGCGGCAAGCCGATCTTTTACACCTCGGCAGACTCCGTCTTCCAGATCGCGGCGCACGAAGAAGCCTTTGGCCTCGACCGCCTTCTGAAGCTTTGCGAACTCGCTCGCGAGCTTACTTTGGAGATGAATATTGGCCGCGTCATCGCTCGTCCCTTTATCGGTGAGGCAGGAGGCTACGAGCGCACCGCGAACCGTAAGGACTACGCCGTCACTCCTCCGAAGCCCACCGTGCTTCAGCGCTTGCTTGATGATGGTAAGCGCGTCGCCGGAGTTGGGAAGATTGGCGACATTTTTGCGCACACCGGGATGTCGGTAGAGTTGAAGGCCAGCGGCCATCCCCAGCTCTGGGAGAAAACTCGTGAAGCTCGGCAAGGTTCCGATCTCGTGATGACGAATTTTGTCGATTTTGATATGCTTTACGGCCACCGCCGTGACCCGCTGGGCTATGGCCTTGCTCTTGAAGAGTGGGATCGCGAGTTGGGGAAGTTTTTAGCCGAAGGCCACGACGACCTCATCGTCATCACCGCTGATCACGGCAATGACCCCACTTGGGAGGGGACTGATCACACCCGCGAGCGCGTGCCTGTCCTCATCCACGGCGCTGGTCCAGGAAATGGCGGCATCCGTGAGACCTTTGCGGATGTCGGAGCGACGATTGCGAAGTCCTTTGGCCTGAAGATGGACGAAGGCACTCCGATCTTGTAGGCTGCCGCATGGCCACTCCTCACTTGGAAGCAAAACAAGGCGAATTCGCCGAGACCGTGCTCATGCCCGGCGACCCGCTGCGGGCGAAATTTATCGCGGAGACATTCCTCACCGACGTCCGTCAGGTCAATGGCGTGCGCAATATGCTCGGCTTTACCGGAACTTACCAGGGCACACCGATTTCGGTTGTTGGCAGTGGCATGGGCATTCCTTCGATCTCTATTTATGCCAAAGAGCTCATCTCTGAATATGGCGTGAAGAATCTCATCCGGGTCGGAAGCTGCGGTGCTGTCTCTACCAAGGTGAAGGTGCGCGATGTTCTCATCGGGATGGGCGGTTGCACCGATAGTGGAGTGAACCGCGCCCGCTTTGGGGGATATGATTTCGCGGCCATCGCCGATTACGATCTCGTCGCAGCGCACGTCGAAGCCGCGAAGGAGCTCGATGTTCCCGTGAAGGTGGGGAATCTCTTTTCCGCAGACCTTTTTTATACCCCGCAGCCCGAGATGTTCGACCGCATGGAAAAAATGGGAGTCTTCGGTGTCGAGATGGAAGCGGCAGGCCTCTTCGGCGTCTGTGCTGAGTTCGGCGCGCGAGGCATGGCGATCTGCACCGTGAGCGATCACATCCGCACGGGGGAGTCCACCACGAGTGAAGAGCGCGAAAAAAGTTTTACCGCGATGATGAAGATCTCCCTCGAAGCCGCTAAAAAAGTCGCCTCATGACCGATCAAGAACTCATCACTATCGCGACTGAAGCGAAGAACCAGGCCTACGCTCCTTATTCCAAGTTCCACGTCGGCGCTGCTATCCTTGGGAAATCAGGGAAAGTTTACCCCGGTTGTAATGTCGAGAATGCTTCCTACGGGCTCACCAACTGCGCTGAGCGCGTCGCCATCGGAGTCGCTATTTCCAGCGGTGAGAAGGAGTTCGAAGCAATCGCAATTTCGGTAAAAGGCGGAGGAAGTCCCTGTGGCGCGTGCCGTCAGGTCCTCAATGAATTTGCCCCGAATCTCCGTGTCATCATGGCTGATGAAGACGGTCAGCTCGTCAGAGAAATGACGCTTAATCAGCTCCTGCCCGAAGCATTCGGGCCGAAGAGTCTTTCTTAAAAGGAAACCTAATTCGGCAGGCGTCCGCGCTGCCATTTGGTCACACGACCATTGCTGAAATCAACAGTAGCCGATGGAACTGGCACGTAATCCACGGCCTGACTGTAGCCATATCCATAGCCCCTGCTGCCATATCCGGAGTTCCTGTAGTAAGGATTATGGCAGCCATATCCTCCATATCCGCCGCCGTAACCTCCGTAGAAACTAGTGGAATAGACAGGGCTCAGGCTGGTGTAGGTCCAGCGCTCGAAGCGCTTTCCTTCAGTTTCACCTTCGGCAACCGAATCCGGCTTGCCCCAAGCGATGAAGACTGCGTCCTTGCTCATGCCATTCTTAATGCGCCCGCTCCCCACCATTTCACGTTGAGAGGAGGGGACCTTTTGAAAGATGACCGGATTATTCTGAATCCGGGTCGTAGGAGAACTCGAAGCACAACTTGCGAGTAGAATGGCAAAGCCGGAGAGGAGGGGGAGTAAGATGATTTTCACAAAGATTCGACGATTACGCGTAGCAATCTATTCGATGAAATGAAGGATTCAAACGATTCAGCCAGGAATTTTCGGTTTAAAGGCGAAAGATCCTTGCCAAAAGGAATGCCATTTCGGCAAACTTTCCCTGCCTTCTCCTAAAACTATGTCCGACATTCTCGACGAAACCGCACTTGATGATGCCCTCAAGAAATGCCCCGAATGGGACATTCACGAATCTTCAATCTACCGAAGTATTGAATTCGAAGACTTCGAGGAAGCGATCGAGTTCGTAAACACCGTCGCGGATCTCGCCGAGGAGGCTCAGCACCACCCGGAGATCAACGTTGCTTACTCAGTAGTCACTTTGACTCTGACCACCACTGATGACGGGGGCGTGACCTCTGCTGATATCGAGATGGCTCAGCGCCTCGATAACCTCATCGATTAATTACTTTGCGATGAGATCGTAGCCGCGGTGATCGGTCACCGTGACATCGTAGAACTCGCCGACCGTCGAATCGATGGGCACGAAAATGCGGCCGTCGATATCGGGCGCGTCCCACATTGAGCGGGCGATTCCTTCTTCTTCCACGAGAACACGGAGTGTTTTATCGAGCTGACGTTCATTGACGTCTTGAGCCACTTCATCGATTGCCGATGACAGCTCACGATGACGCTTCTTCTTCGTTGCGTGGTGGATGTGATTCTCTTTCTTGTAAGCGCGGGTTCCTTCTTCCTTAGAATATTGGAAAATGCCACAGCGCTCAAATTTGAAGGTCTTGATGAACTCAAGGAGCTCTTCGTGATCAGCATCGGTCTCCCCGGGGAATCCCGTGATAAAAGTGGTGCGGATTGAGAGGTTGGGAATACCAGCGCGCATCCGATCAAGGAGATCACGGATATATTTTCCATCAGTCTTCCGGTTCATCTCCTTCAGCATGTGATCGGAGATGTGCTGCAGCGGGATGTCGACATAGCGGGCCACCTTCGGACAATCCGCGATCGTCTGGATGAGTTCGTCAGACCAGTGGGCCGGGTGGGTGTAGAGGAGGCGGATCCAGAAATCACCCTCGATCGCATTTAGCTCCTCAAGCAGCGAAGCAAGAGATTCGCCTTTGTCTGAATTCACGCCAGAGAGAGGGTTCGGGCGATTGCCGAGGCCCTGCCACTTATCCATCCCGAAGTAGGTGGTGTCTTGTGAGATGAGGTTGATCTCCTTCACGCCTTGGGCGATGAGGCCGCGCGCTTCCTTCACGATCGATTCCTGTGTCCGCGAGCGGTGCTGGCCACGGATCTTGGGAATGATGCAGAAGGAGCAGGTGTGATTACAACCCTCGGCGATCTTGAGGTAGGCCATGTGCTGCGGCGTGAGCCGGAAGCGGGGCGTGGTGTAATCAGGAATGTAGCGGGATTTCGCGGTGACGGTGTCGAGCGAGCCGTCCTCTTCGAGATCACGCTCAAGCGTCTTTCGGATGATGGAGCCGACGTCCGTGATTTGGTCGAGCCCGATGAAGGCGTCGACTTCCGGGAGAAGACCGGGGAGGTCTTTTTGAAAACGTTGTGAGAGACAACCGGCCACGATGATCTTCTGCTTTTGCCGAGCGGGATCCTTTTGGCGTGCATTCACGGCCTCGATGATGGTCCCGACTGACTCATCTTTCGCGACATCAATGAAGGAGCAAGTGTTGATGATCAGGGCATCGGCAAGCTCGGGATCAGGGACAATCGTCATGCCCTCGTCCTGCAAGTGGCCGAGCATAATCTCTGAATCAATGAGGTTCTTGGCACAGCCAAGGGAAATGAGTCCAATCTGGGTCGGCATAACGTGCCGCCGAGATAGGCAGATCTTCTCAAAGATGAAATGCCAAAGTGGCGCTAGTAGAGCTTCATACCTGCGCCGGGCTGAGACATCTGCTGTTGTGAGCGAGCGCTAGCGATGAAGTTCACTGCTTTGCACATCTGGTTGAGGCAAACGAAGCCTAGGATCATTGCGATCGGCATGGTGACAATGCCAACAATACAGATCGGGAAGGCGAGGAAGAGTCCGGCACTCACCTTAGGCGCGTGAGCGAGATTTGTGTAGCTGCTCGTGATCCGGTTCCAGTCCTTTGCCCAGCTGACGTAGGCAATAAAGATCCAGTAGAGGCTGAAAAGGGGGATGAAAAGGAAGCCGACCGCTTTGCCCGGGGTCGTGGTTGCTCCACCTGGCTGCAAGATGAACCAAGCTCGGTAGAGGTAGATGTATGAGAGGATCGCACTGAAGAGGCTGGCAATACATCCGAGGAAGATGAGACCCATGCCGATGATGGGGACGACCATGCTCTTGGCACCCGCTTTGAGTTGCTCATCGGTGATGGTGATCTCCTCTTCAGGGGCAGGTAGGTTTCCGTCCGGGGCGGCAAGGTCTTCGTCAAAATCTGAGAGTTCCATGTCTTCTGCCCAACCATTCATGGTCGAATCAGAGAATTCGTCGGCAGTGGAGGAAGCACCTGCTGCGATCATGGACATGCCGATGATCACGAACAGGATCGAAGCGATGAAAAGGCCTATATATTTTCCGAAGGAAGCAGGCTTCACCGCAGGAAGGGGATACTCACCGCCGACGGGTGCAACGGCATTCAGAGAAAGAGGCGCTTGGTAAGGATTAGCGACCTGAGCCGGAGCGACTTGAGCGGGGGCTGCTTGGGCAACAGGAGCGGGCGCAGGAAGATAAGGGGCAACATCTGGAAAGTGGCTCGCTGGTGACCAAGTCTCAAGACCTTCATACCAGAGAAGCGTCTCTGCAGTGATCTGGCCGCTACCCACGAGTTCGTGGATTTGCGAAAGAATGTAAGGCCCCTGCTGTGCTTGCTGGGAATCAGTGAAGAACCATTGTGTTTCCGACATATGCTTGGCGAAATAATGGATCGATCTTCAGAGAACTGCCAGTGAGAAAAATGCTTCAGGATCGCTTTTTAAAAAGGACCGAGAGCAAGAAGCCTCCCGCGAGCACTACGGTGATGCTGGCACCTGCGGGTTGGTCGAAGTGGTAGCTCGCCAGCAACCCGAGCGCGGCTCCGGCGGCGCCTACGAATCCGCTGAGCGGGAACAGGGCATCTGGAGTGGAGACAAAGGATCTTGCGATGGCAGCAGGGGCTACGATGAGGCCGACGGCGAGGACGCAGCCGACCGCTTGCAGAGTCGTGATCAGGACTAGGATGAGGATCACGAAGCTGACGTAGTCCAACAGACGGGTGCGGATGCCAAGGCTTGCCGCAACCTCGGGATCGAAAAGGTTTGCGACGAGGGCGCGCCGGAAAAGCGTGAGCACACTCACCGCGATGATCCCAACGCCGAAACTCATTTTAAGATCGAGATCAGAGAGGGCGATGATGTTTCCGAGTAACCAATTCTCAAGTTCTTGATTCGAGCCGAGCTGATTGAGCACGATGATCCCGATGGCGAAGGCTCCAGTGTAAAGCACGGCCAAGACGGTCTCGTCATTGATCTTAGAAAGTCGGGAGAGCAGCACGGTGAGAACGCCGATGACGACGGCCGCGATGAGCGCTCCCATGAAGGCGGTGACCACGGTGAGGGTAAAAAAGTAAGCCGCGATAGCCACTCCGGGAAGGAGACTGTGACTGAAAGCAGCGAGCTTCAGGGGACTGCGGTGGAGAAGGACAAAGGCACTCGTGTAACCATTCACGAAGCCGATGATGACAGCGGCGATGAAGGCGCGCTGGTAGAGTCCGAGTTCAAAGAATTCCATTATGAGCAGCAGTCGGTTTTGCTTGGATCTGTCACGGGGTGATCGTGAGTGGGATGGCAGGCGTGGAGCGTCTCCTTCACCTCCGGGCTTGCCATGACTTGAGCGGCCTCGCCAAAGGTGACCTGTCTTTGATCAAGAATAAGCGCGTGGGTGAAGATCTCGGCGACACTCTCAAGTTGATGGTGAGAGGCGATGATGAGGTGGCCGCGGTTGCTTAGGTCGATCAAGCTGGCAGAAAGGTGACACCGGCTCTCGATATCGAGCCCATTAAAAGGTTCGTCGAGGAGGAGAACATGGGCTTCCTGCGCAAGGGCGCGGGCGATGTAAGTGCGCTGCTGCTGGCCTCCGGAAAGTTGGTCGATCTGGCGGTCGGCGATGTCCTCGAGCTGCATCGTAGCGAGTGCGGCCTCCGTCTTTTCACGGTCGCCTTTTCCAAAGCGCTTGAAGTGCCCGAGATGTGGGAAGCGGCCCATCTCTACGATATCGCGGACGCGCAGAGGAAAGTTCTTCTGATGGTGATCGACCTGCGGGAGGTAGGCGACCTCACGTCGCGCTTCAGAGAGGGGAGCGCCGCGCCAATCGATGCTGCCATTCTGAAGCTTAAGTAGGCCGGCGAGGAGGCGGATGAGGGTCGACTTTCCCGCGCCATTAGGTCCCAGCAGAGCAAGGCGCTGACCGCAGTATGTGGAGAAGGAGACGTCCTTGAGCGCCTCCTTAGCGCCATAGGAAAAGCCCACTCCTGTGAGTTCAAGCATGTGATCTCCGCTGGCCATTATTCGGCGTCCTCCCAGTGAAAGGTGATTTCTTCAAAGGCGCTTCCACTTCCCCAAAGCGTGTGACTTTTCATCTCCAGCGCATCAGGAAGAAGTTCTAAAAGAAGCGCTGACTCGGGTGTGCCTTCAGGCCATGTCACTTCGACCGTAAGAGGTTCTTCGAGATTTAAAAAAATCTCTTTTTCCACTTCGCCTTTTTCAAATATGACGTCATTCACCACGACGCGCTCGAACGGGTGAGCGCTACGCAGGAGGAGGTCGCTACGCACAAGATCACTCTCCTTAGCGGTTTCCTTGATCTCGGTCTGTATAACAGGCTCAGGCGAGAGCACCTTCGAGAGTGGGACAGCGAGTGCCACCAGTGGAAGGATCGAGAAAAAGGTGCTGAGAAGGGGAGATCGGGTCATTTTCTGAGTCCGGCGACGAGGCGGGTGACATTGCTGCGCATCATCTTGTCGTAGCTCGCTACCGCGCCATCTGCAATGAGGGGTTTACCAATTTGAGCTCCGGATGCCTTCGCGATCTGCTTGAGCATCTTGGGGTTTGAAGCCTGCTCGGGAAAAACAGTGGGAATTCCCGAATCACGAATTTGTTTAATCGACTCCGCAAGTTGCTTGGCAGGCACTTCTCCTTGAGCGCTGAGGCCTTGCACAAAGGTCGCCTTAAAACCATAGGCCTTGCAAAAGTAGCCGAAGGCAGCATGCGCAGTCACCAGGTGGCGCTGTCCTTTTGGGATGCTAGCGGTCTGTTGTTTGACCCAAGTATCGAGCGCGCGAAGCTTTGCCGTCGCGGCCTTTGAGCGGGCTGAGTAGTAAGATTTCCCTACGGGGTCTGCTTGGGCGAGCTTCCGCTCGATGATACGGACCGCGCGCTCCATGTGCCGCACATTGTGCCACCAGTGAGGGTCGATTCCTCCGTGGGAGTGGACTGGGCAGCAGGCATAGATTTGGTCTTTGGCAGAAACCTTCTGCGAGGGAATCTCGCGTCCGACTTCTACGATGACTTGGTCCGGTGCCAGCGAGTCCTCCAGGTCACCAAGATAAAGCTCCAGCTTCTTGCCTGATGCGAAGATCAGCTTGGCCTTCGCCATCTTTTTAAGATCAGCAGCTTTGGGCTGAAATTCGTGCACGCTCATACCGGGCTTGCCGATCTCGACGACATTGACGCGCTCTCCACCGACTTGCCTGATGGCATCTGTGAGGAGTGGGTGGAGCGAGGCGACATCGAGCGCCTGAGCAACCCCTGAAAAAAGTAATAAAAGGAAAAGTTTTTTCATCGGAAGTTAGCGGATTTCGCCAGGGCCAAAGTTGAGTTCAAATTGAAGGAACACCGAGTGTGCCGTGTCTTCAGGAAGGTCGTCATACTGATACTGCAGACGCACGAGGGAATCAAATTCATTGATCGAAAAGTCATGTGTGAGAGCAGCGGTGATGCGCTGATGATCTTCCACGAGGAAGGCGTATTCGGTTTCCCCCATGTGGATCTCAGCGCCGTCTTGGCGGCCATTGCTTTTCTCATAGCGGAGCCCTGCCTCCCAGTTCTCATGGAAGCGATAATTAGCGAAGGCCATGAAGGTGCCGTAGTTGGTATTTCCAGAATTGGCAGGGTCATCTTCGTGAACCCAGTCAGCTGAACCATAAGTATACTCCAAGCCGAGGCTCAGTTCTTTTCCTCCTGCTTCAAGACCATTCTCGCGCCAAGTGTAGACGTAGTCAGCGCCAAAGAGTTCGGTTTCTCTCCCGCCGCCGTAGCCATTGTCTCCCGCAGCGGTACTGAGTCCGAAGCGGTGTTGGTGAAAGTCCGTTTGATTGTAGCTGAGTAGCGCCCGCACGGTCCATGCGGTGTCACTGAAGTAGGCGTCCTCGACGGTATCCCCATGCTCATCGTGGCTTCCCTCCTCGTGACCATGGCCGGCGATGTTTCCAAAGCTTCCACTGAGGGCGAGGAATCCCTGATCATAGTCGTAGAGCCACGTCAGTTCGGCTCCCTCGGTTGCAAGTCCTTCTTCTCCTAAGAATCGTGAAGTAGAAAGATTGCCGCTCGCAAAATCCCACCCGTGAAGGTGGACGCTATTCTGGAGGCCGAAGCGATTCAAATAACGACCCGCTCTGAGCGAAAACCCACCAGGGAGATCATGAAGCTTGATGAAACCTTCCTCCCATTCGGCATCGAGACCGCCCTCCGTATCAGTGAAGGCATTGATGTTTACAAATCCTTGTAACCAATCGCTCCAGTGCAAATTGAGACCAAGGTCGAGACCTTGCAGCCCGAAATCGTCATTAGGATCATGCTCAAGCGCGGCGACATCACTGGGATCTCCTGATGAGGTTAGGCCTGCGGTCGCATTGAGGTGGAGTGTGGGCCCAATTTTGAGCTCGGCCTGGAGTAAGGAAGTAAGACTAAAAAGAAGAACGAGATTTCGCATAGCGCAAGTAACTTGCGTTAGTGGGGTCTCGCTGTCAAACCACTAATGCAATAAAATTGCATTAGTAGGTTAAGGCGTGGCAGTTAAACGGACCCTCAAGAAGTGCTTTTGATCACTACTGGTCGGAATAGTGAGACGGTAGCTCTCTACTATTGTGCCATCGCCAAGGGGGCTTGAGCTGACGAGCTCGATATCGGTTTCCAGCCATCCTTGAAGACCGGAAGCATGCTGCACATCGACCACGGCATTATCGACGGGCAGGAAGCGCTGGAGATTGAGATAGAGAAACTCCTTTGGGCCGGTTCCATCATCGAAGGTTTGGAGGGTGACCACAGGCTTGACGTAATTCCCGGGACCGTCACGGAGAACTGTTGTCAGGAGATCGCCGCTGATGAAGGGCTCACTATCACTGGTTCCTGGATTACCATTGATCCCGGCACTGATGCGCCATGAGGCAGGATCATTTGGGGTGGCCGAATCACGGAGGATGAGTGAGTAGCCATCGCTATCGGCAGCACCGGGCCAGCCGTTGTTGTCGTCATAGGTCACGGAAAAGAGAAGGACGTCGCTGCCGTCTCGAAGTTCGACCGTGCCGGTGTTGTTGGAAAGGCCTCCATTCCAGGGGCCGAAGGCTTCGATGCCGGGATAGCGCTCCGCAAAACCTTCCTCATTGTTGACGATGATGATGCTTTCGCCAACAGCGAGCACGCGATCATTGGGATCGGTGATCGTGGAGAAGGCAAAGGCGACTTCGTTGGCAATGGTGGAGCCGGTGAGGTCAACCGGAACTCCGGAGACGTTCGTGATTTCGAGGAAGTCGAAGGCACTGTCGGAGATGAAGCCCGCGGTTTGCTCGGCGGCGGTTGGATCAGAAGGATGGTAGTTGATCTCGGTGATGACCAGCGAACCAGCCACAGGTGGTGCCGCAGTGGCGAAGGTGGCCGAAGTGAGCGCAGACCAGGTCGAAGAATTGATGCGGACTCGAGCTTGCACAAGAGTGGAGCTATTGAGAGTCACGGACCCGCCACTAGTGGCGCTGGCGCCGATCCCTCCTCCGATGTTTCGAGGATCGGATCCATCAGTGGTGTAATAGACCGTCCCGGAGCCATTTGGGTTGTTCATGCCGAGCGAGAATCCGGAGCTGATTTCGCCCCCGTGCTGGGAAAAGACGGGAGCGTCGGTGCTGGGGTAAAGGTCGTCGATCTTCAGTTGAGCGAGAACTTCGAGGTTTCGGTCCGTGGTCCATCCCTTAAGCTGATTGACTGCGAGCGCCCAATCGGTGCGGTCGAGGGGAGGACTGGTCTTTGAGTCTCCCCAGCGCGCTGCTTCCGCATCGATTGCCATATCAACCGTCGTTTCCCTTTCACCGAAGCGAGCAAGAACTGCTTGGTTCGTGAGAAGTCCACCATTGAAGAATTCGCGATGCACGATATCGCCGAACTTCGTGCGGTATTCACGATTGTTTGCGAGATACTGGTGAATATACTGCGGGTTTGATTTGTTGAAGCCTTGTTGATCAGCAGTTGATCCAAACCAGAAGGGGCCGGTGCGGTCCTGACGATTCGTGAAGTAGGAACCAAGACTGTGCTCCATATCGTGAGCGAAAAAGGCGATGCCTTGGTCATCAGTCACCCGATTTCGCACACTGAACCAATTGTTAGATGCTCCGATGAAGGTCGAGAGCGGAGCGTCAAAAGAACCGTCGTAGAAGACGACCATCATGAAGTTGATGAGGTTTTCGACATTGATGTAAGTGGGCACCGCGGGGCTGGGATTGCCGCTGCTATCGAGTCCCTGGATTTGGAAATACGAGGAGTTAATCGTTTCGGATTCGTTCGAGGTCGCGATGGCGAGGTTGTAACCCGCCATCCAATCTACATTATTTCCGTCTGTGGCCTCAGTTCCATAACCGCCGCTCGAACCAGCGGATTTGATGGTGTCGTAGTCATCATCGTTTCCCCCGAGATAGGATGCCGCAAAGTCTGCTTCAGCCCGTTCTTGAGTCATGAAAAGGCCCCAGTAAATTCCATTCAAGTAGAGGTGGACGTAGCGGGAGCGGGTGTGTGGCTCGTCCATGTCACGTTGCGTATCACGAGCGAAGACTTCGCGCATGAAGGTATTCTTGGAGCTGTTGTCATTGTTGGACGTCAGGCTACCGCTTCCTTTAAAGGACCAAGAGTAGTTTTGAGCGGTCCGGAGGTCGAAGCCGGCATAACTATCAGTTCCGTTGGTGCCAAAGAGTGGGAAGTTTAGTTTATTCGAGCCATACTCGTCTCGGAAAAAGAGACGGAAGGCATGCTTCGGATTGTTTTTACTACGGGACGCTCCACCGCGAACGCGAACGCCGACGTTCTCCTGGAAGCCTTCAGTGAGACCATCAGGGTTGACGTATCCCGGAGGGAAAATGAGTTCGACCGAGGCAGGACGTTCCCACGCTCGGCCACGATTTCCGGGATTGGCGTAAATCCCCGTTGAGGAATTGGTAAGGTTGTCTTGGTCGGTGACGATTGAGAAGGAGGGGATACTTTCCAACGCACTGATGACGCCAGCGGTGCTTGAGCTTACGGCCGAACCGGGGTCCATGTGGTAGTCCATAACCTGTCCGTTGACGCTTCCACTGGGCCAGCCGGAAGGATTGGTGGGCTGGTTCACGACATCAGCAGTGAAGATATAAGTGTTGGTGTCGATGTTGGTGGGGATTTGGTTGGTCTTCGTCGCAATTGCACGAAGGGTGGTTGTTGTTCCAATCGAAATTGGCACGGTGTAGAGCGTCCCATTTGTCGTCGATGGCTCCGATCCGTCAGTGGTGTAATGAATTTCAGCTCCAACGGTATTTGAGGTGATTACAACAGACTGAGTAGTGGTGTAGAATCCGCGCCCGATCGAGAAGGAGGTGTCTCTTACAAAGTCTTCAAAAGTCACCCCTGAGTTTTCAGCTGTAGGGGTGGGACTTTGATGAAACTGATAAGTCACAAGATCGGGAAGCACCCCGTAAGACACTCCGCTAAACTGGCGGGGGTATTCATTGAACTCGCTCAGAATGGTCGTAATGCCGCCGCTCACTTTTACAAGTGCGAGGTATTCACCATTCGCGCTGAGGCTAAAGTTGGCATGAGGGGTGGAAGTTCCGATTTTTCCTGAAGCGAAGTAAAAGACAGACTCCCCGGGAAGGATTGTTTGGTTTGGAATGGCCCACTTTTGAAGGTCACCGGAATCGTCCGTGAGGAAGTAATCGCCATTGATGATCGTGTTCATGTTCGTGGCATTTGAGATCTGAATCCAGTCGCTGCTGTTTCCATCTTCATCGACAATTCCACCGTCATTGCTTGCGACAAACTCGCTGATGATTGGCTCGCCGGGTGTGATGACGGAGACACTGATCGTTTCAGATGTAGTTCCTGCCGCATTGGTCGCCGCAAGGGTGTAGGAAGTCGTGAAGCTCGGTGTGACCGAGGTAGTTCCAGTCATACTCACAGGATTTCCATTTAGGGTGACCGAGGTCGTGTTGTAGGTCTGCCAAGTGATGGTAGAGCTGCCGCCTTGAGCAACCACCTCAGGATTCGCGGAGAATGCCTCAATCACTGGCTGGTCTGTTACCGTAACGGTCACGACTCGTTGGTTGGTGCCGCTGGGGCCGACCGCGCTGAGGGTGTAGTCTGTCGTGGAAGTGGGCCCTGGATTAAAGGTGTGGGATGTGGTTCCGGTAACATTTCCGACACCAGAAAGAATAAGAGTAGTCGCCGATGCATCGACATCCCAAGTGAAGGTGATGGGTGTCCCAGATGGGACCGAAGTGTGAGGCGTCGTGAAGGAGATAATCTCTGGTCCGGTTGAAGTCACCACGCCTGCACCATTTTCCTTCAGCTGGATGAAAAGGCGACCGTCAGCAGGGTTCGCCGCGATGCTGCTCCACGAATCACTTCCCACCTGCACAGTTGTTCCAGCAGGGCAGTCAGCGAGTTGGAAGAGCTCGTTGACCTCGGAAAGTGCGTAGTTGTAGTCGTTATTATTCGCTAAGGAAAAAATTGCGGCCGCTTGGAAATCATTGAGTGCGATGTCAAAGATGCCCACGTCATCGATGAGCCCGTTCCACTGGCGGCTGGGACTGCCCGGATTGTTCCCGATGAACATCGGTTCCCCTGTGTCATTGATGACGGGATTGCCTCCGATCTCGATGGGGACTCCGTCAAGATAGATGCGGGTTTCCACGCCGCCTTCCGAGACTCCCATGACATGATGCCACGCTCCGTCATCGACATTTCCCCCAAAGATATCTCCTGCCCCTCCGGCCCATGCGATTTCGCTACCGCCGCTACGGCGAGCGATGCGCCAGTTTGATCCCTCACCCTTGGCAATAAGTGCCTGCCAATTTGTACTAAAGGCATTGACGCGGAACCAAGTCGAGACCGAGATCGTATTCGAGCTCCCAGTGATGTCTCCGCTGGAGGGGACACTCACGTGGGAGTTGCCATTGAGGTCAATGGCCTGACCGAACTTGCCGGGGGAGTAGTTGGTCGTGCCGACCCAGCTGCCATTGTCGGTCGTGTTTCCAGCAGCAGCTGAATCAGAGGTGTTTGATTCAAGGTCCCAGTAAGAAACAAGGTGGTCGGTCTCGGCACCGTGAGCGAGACCCATCATGAGGGGGAAGATGAGGAGTGTCTTTGTCATGTGTGTGTTATAGAAACCTACATTTTTGGGAGATCACTGCAAGCGGTAGAGACACTGTAAATACAGAAACCTATAATTCTGTCGGAATTTCTCCGATTTCATGTCGAATTTCAGTGGAAAATTGGTCTTTCGGAACACTTTTGAGAATTGGTCGTTCAGTGAACCGTGGGAATGCGGGCATGATGCGACGAAGATCCTCTTTTAAAAAAGGGGACTCCCGAGACGGGGCGCTCCCCCGGGACCCGTCCTTGGAAAATCAGCGGGGTCGTGGAGAATTGTGATCCTCTCGATCTCTTATTTTCCTTCGAGACGGAAAGACCACTTGTAGGTTCCCTTTGGAACAATCTCGTATTTTGGAAGGGGGCGGGCGCCCCAGGAGTTGGTGCCGCCGACGCCGACTTGTTTGTGGTCGATGTTGAGGGTGACGACGTCACGCTTGGGGATGTCGACGGGGTGGCGACGGCCTTCGAGGTCGGACATGAGGCAGGGGTAGGTGCCGCCGGAGAGGTAGTCTTTTCCGAGGGCGGTGGCGGTGAGGCCTTGGCCTTCGGAATTGGTCAGCGAAAGGGTGCGAAGGTCGGTCAGGTTTCCGGTTTCCTGCGGCTCGGCGTAGGGGAAGAAGAGGTCATTGACGGTGGAGTTCCAACGTCCGACCCAAGCGCCGGCTTTGCGGTCGACGTAGGTTTCGTGGGGGCCGTTTCCGAACCAGGAGACTTGCTTGTAGGATTTGGGAACGGTGCACTGCATGCCGAGGCGTGGGATGTGGCCGAGCTTTCCTTCGGGGGAGATTGTGACGTGAACGTCGATGGTGCCGTTGGCTCCGATCTTGTAAGCGATCTTCCCTGTTGTTCCTGCGGCGGGGATCTTGAGGTCGAATTCGAGGGTGTGGAAGCCGTCGTTTTCGGAATGCTTGAAGGATGTGACCTTAGCCTTGGGTCCGGCGGAGCGCCACATTCCGGAGCGGTTGTTGAACTTATTGGCACGGTCGTTATCGACGGGAGGACGCCAAAAATTGAGGTGAAGGGGGGAGGCAAGGAGTTGGCGGTCCTTTATCGTATACGAGAAAAGCTGCCCGTTTTCCTTGTCGAAGCTAAGCATCGCATCTCCAGACCGAATATCGATATCGTGATCACGTTCTGCGCTGACGATATCGCTAGTTTTAGCGAGTGGGGCTTTTCCTTTTGTTCCGCTCAATCGTATTTGTTCGCGAGCGACGACGTGGCCTTTGTTGGCCCAGAGGTGATCCGCTTGAAGTTTGAATTCAAGGGTGAGGTGGATTTCGCCGGGGTAATCGGCAGGATAGGGGGCTGGGATTTTGATCTCTCCGGTGGCTTCGGGCGCGAGGTTGATGGAGGGGAGTTTTACTTGGGTGCTTGGCTTGCCATCGAGAAGGATGGTCGCGAAGGCGTCGTATTGGCCGAGGTTGGTGAAGCTGGAGGTGTTCCGCAGTTTCAAAATGGTTTCGTGTTCAGCGGTGGAAATGAGGTTTACGAGGCGGACATTTTGGTAGCATTTGTGGACCTCGGGGGCTTGGGGAGAGAACTCGCGGTCGGAGGTGATGATGCCGTTGAAGTTGAAGTTGTTGTCGTTCGGGAAGTCGCCGTGGTCGCCGCCGTAGGCGAAGAATTCGAGTTCTCCTTCGGGGGAAGTGAAGTCGGTGAAGTCGAGATCGACGAGGGGTCTGGGCCAGGCGTCGGCTGGGGCGTTGGGATCGACGGCTTGGTCATAGATCGTGACGCGCTTAAATTGGCCATCGAAGGGGCGGTTGCCGTACTGGGCGTTTCGGCCGATGCCGATGTCGTAGGAGGTCGGTTTAATTGAACCAACGTGGTCTTTTTGAGCGAGGACCTTTCCGTTGAAGGAGAGGGTGATTTTTTTGCCATCGTAGGTGCCGGTGACGCGGTGCCAGCTGTGCTCCCAATTATCGGGGACTTTGGCGGAGACGGAGCGCCAGTTGCCATCGTAGATGAAGAATTCGAGGCTGCGTCCGCGGTTGATTTTGAGGGCCCATGATTCGTCGCCTTTGGTCACGATGGGGTTGTCGCCCCAGTTCGAACGGCCGGGGAAGAGATGGACGTCGACGGTGAGGTTTTTGCCGACGTTGAGCTGGTCACGGTGAGTGACGGTGGCGTAGCCGGAGGTGAGGCCGTGTTCTTTGTGAAGTTCACCGGAGACCCTGACTTGGTTGTCGCCGGTTTGGTTGAGCGAGCCTTGGGGGGATTTGGTTTTACGGAGGCCTTGGTCGACCCAGTCCCAGATGCAACCGCCTTGGAGGAGGCGTTCTTTTTCAAAGAGCTGCCAGTAGTCCCAGAGGTTGCCGGAGGAGTTGCCCATGGCGTGATTGTATTCGCACTGGATGAGGGGGAGCTGTTCGGCGAGGGGTTTCTTTTCCTCTGCGCGGGCATATTTTGCGCACTCCTTGATGGAGGCATACATGGGGGTGAAGAGGTCGACGTGGGGTTTCTTTTCGGCGCGCTCGTAATGGATGGGGTATTTGACGGGGGCTTCTTCGCGGATCCACTTGGAGCAGGCCTCGAAGCAGACGCCATCGCCCGCTTCATTGCCGAGGGACCACATGATGATGGAGGGGTGGTTCTTGAAGGCGTGGACCATGTTCTTCACCCGGTCGAGGTGGGCGGCGGTCCAGGTGGGGTCTTTCGCGAGAGACTCGGGGCCGTAGCCCATGCCGTGGGATTCGATGTTGGCTTCGTTGATGACGTAGAGGCCGTATTCGTCGCAGAGTTCGTAGAAGCGGGGGTCGTTGGGGTAGTGGGAGGTGCGGACGGTGTTGACGTTGAGCTGCTTCATGAGCTCGATGTCTTTGCGCATGGAGGCCTCGGTGATGTAGTGGCCGGAGTCGGGGTCGTGGTCATGGCGGTTGACGCCTTTTACCATGATGGATTTTCCGTTGATGAGGAGTTGGCCGTCTTTGATCTCGGAGGTTTTGAAGCCGACTTTTTGGGCGTAGTAGTGGGTGGACGGAGCGCCTTTTGCTCCTACTTGAATGATGATGGTGTAGAGATTGGGTGTCTCGGCAGTCCATGCTCTGACTCTGGGCACCATCACTTTGAGCACTTCATGATCGTTCTTCATGGTCGCTTGGAAAGGGAGTTTTTGTTGGGGGAACTCTGGGACGTTTTTTCCGTCGGGATCGAGGAGTTGGATGCTGAGGGGGAGGACTTTGTCGTCGGGATGATGGGTGACGTTGAATGAGAGACCTATCTGTCCTACGAGAGTTGGGTTCCCGATATTTTCGACGGCTGTTCTTACAGTGAAGTCCGCAAGTCCACTGTGAGGAAGCGAGGATAAATAGACATCCCGGAAGATGCCAGAGAGGCGCCAGAAGTCTTGGCATTCGAGGTAGGAGCCATCGGAGTGGCGGTAGACTTCGACGGCGATGGTGTTTTCGCCCTTTTTGAGGAATTTTGAGAGGTCGAACTCAGCGGGGGTGCGGGAGTCTTGGGAGTAGCCGACTTTTTGTCCGTTGCACCAGAGGTAGAAGGCGGAGGCGACGCCGTTGAAGGTGATGGTGGTTTGGCGCTCGGCCCAGTCGGCGGGGAGAGTGAAGGTTTTGCGGTAGGAGGAGACGGGGTTGCGCTCCTTGAAGGTGGTGAAGTGCTTGGGGGGCTCACCCATGACGAAGGGTGGGTTTTTGAGGAAGGGGTAGGGGTGGTTACAGTAGATGGGGGTGCCGTAGCCTTCGAGTTCGACATTGGAGGGGACGGGGATGGTTTTCCAAGCGGAGTCATCGAAGTCGGCCTTGAAGAATTCGAGGGGGCGCTTGTCGGGGTGGTCGGTCCAGGAGAACTTCCAATCGCCATTGAGGAGTTTGCAGAAGGGGGACTCCATGCGCTTCTTGGTCATGGCTCCTTCTTTGGTGGGGAAGGGCATTGCGACGGCGCGGGCCGGCATCTTGTTCTCGCGGAAGACAGCTTGGTTTTCCCAGTCGGGTGCGGCGGAGAGAGTGAGACTGGTGAGGGCGAGAAGAAGAAGTGAACGCATGATCAAAGAAGTTAGAAGGGACGAGGTGAGAAAAGCTGTTAGCCCGAAAAAGACGACCGTTCATTGAGGCATCCTCAGATGAGGTCTGTCCAGAATTTAACACCTTTTTGCTTCAGGCTTGTCCCACCGTTTGCGAGCCACCTCGAGTTTCTAGATTTCTAGGAATAACCATTACTCCACTTTTTTGGGATCTGGGGTGGAAATATTCATGATTGTTGGCTGGAGAACTTCCCAGACATTCTCGGCCACCTTCTCTTGGCCCTTCGCTGTCGGGTGGATGCCGTCGGCTTGGTTGAGATTTCCATCGCCACCGACGCCTTCGAGAAGGAAAGGGATCAGGGTGGCTTGGGATTCCTTAGCGGCTTCTGGGAAGACGGCTTTGAAGCGGGCGGTAAATTCCTTTCCCATGTTGTCGGGCATTTGCATGCCCGCGATGAAGACCTCGATCTCGGGATTTTTTGTGCGGGCTTTCGCGGCGATGCCGAGGATGTTTTTTTTGGTTTCCTCGGGGGAAATGCCGCGTAGACCATCATTGCCACCGAGGGCGATGATTAGAATGTCGCCTCCTTTTGCCATGGCCCAGGCGACACGGCGCAGGCCACCGGCGGAGGTGTCGCCACTGACTCCGGCATTAGTGACGGTGAAGGAAAGTTTGGCGGCATCGATCTTCGTTTGCAGTAGAGTGGGGTAAGCTTCCTTCGGGTCGAGGCCGTAACCGGCGGTGATGCTATCGCCGAGAATGACGATGCGCTTGGCGTCGGGATTTGCATTCGGAGATTCCTCGGCCAATGATCCACAACCTGTAATGAGCAGTAACCCAAACATAAAAATCTTCAGCAATGTCATCTTCACCCGCCGCTAAACTAGAACCAGCCTCCGTGGCTGTCAAACCAGCCATTCTGAAGGTGGCGGGGCTTCGCAAAGTTCATCAAAGGGCGACTCACGAGCTCACGGTGCTGAATGGGGTGAACCTGAGTCTCGATGAAGGCGACACGCTCGCGATTGTCGGGCCATCGGGAAGTGGCAAGACGACTTTGCTCGGGCTCTCTGCCGGGCTTGATGATGCCACTTCGGGCTCGGTGGAGTTGGATGGTCAGGCCATCGAGACGATGGATCAAGATGCGCGGGCAGCCTTGCGGAATCGTCTGGTGGGTTTTGTTTTTCAAAGTTTTCAGCTGATCTCGACGCTCACCGCAATCGAGAACGTGCTGGTGCCGCTGGAGCTCCGCGGGGAGTCTGGCAGGCAGGAGGAAGCCGCGGACTTGCTCAAGCAGGTCGGTCTCGGTGAGCGCCTCGATCATTATCCTCTGCAGCTTTCTGGTGGCGAGCAGCAGCGCGTGGCTCTGGCCCGGGCTTTCATTCATCGCCCTAAAATCCTCTTTGCCGATGAGCCAACCGGAAATCTCGATGCGGAAACCAGCGGGCCCATTGTGGAAATGCTTTTCCGCCTGAACCGTGAGGCCGGAACAGCTCTGGTGCTGGTGACACACGACCCGAAATTGGCGGCGAAGGCACGCCGGATTGTCACGATGAGCGGTGGAACGATTGTCTCCGATGACGAAAATGACGGAGTCTAAAAACAAGAAGCTGCCGAGCAGTTTGTGGACCGCTTTGTTTCATCCTTGGGTCTGGCGGATGGCGTGGCGGGATAGTCGCTCGCAACGGGTGCGGCTGGTGATTTTCTCTCTGGCGATTGTTTCAGGCATTGCGGCGCTGACGGCGATCCACTCGTTGAAGACGAGCGTGGAGCGTGGCATTGCTTCGGAGGCCAAGGCACTCTTGGGCTCTGATCTCCGGGTTTCTTCGCGGAAGGAAATGAGCCGCGAGGATGTGGACCGACTTGCAGGGATGGCGAGTCGCTCCAGTCGTGAGATCGGATTTCCCTCCATGATGCGGTTCCTGCCTGACAGGGGAATCCGACTGATGCAGGTGAGAGGAATTGAGGGTGACTATCCTTTTTATGGAGAGGTCGAGACTCGTCCGGCCGATGCTTGGCAGAAGTTAAAGGGTGAAGGTGGAGTTTTGGTAGAGCCAGCTATACTTAATCAATTCGGAGCGAAGATTGGCGATGAGGTTGAACTTGGAGGGATCCGACTGACGATTTTCGGGGTGGTCGACAAGCTGGTGCCGCGCGGGAATCGTTTTAGTGGATTTGCGCCGGAGGTTTATGTCAATCTGGCGGATATCGAACGCACCGGGCTACTAGGGAAAAACAGCATGGCGTCCTACCAAGTGCATCTCAAAATGGAGGACGACTTGTCGTCTCGGAAGCTAAAGCGAGTGGTGCGCGAGGACTTTCCGGATACGACGTGGCGGCTCGAAACCCCCGAGGACCGCCGCGAAAACCTGGGCGACGCGCTCGAAAACTTTCAGCGCTTCCTTAGTCTCATCGCATTAGCTTCGCTGGCGCTTGGAGCGATCGGAGTGGCCGGTGCGGTGCATGCTCATGTCACCCGCCGCATTCCCACCGTTGCTATTTTGCGCTGTCTCGGGTGTCCGGGGCACCTCGCTTTTGGTATCTACTTCGCCCAAGCGATCGCGCTTGGATTATTCGGAGCCTTGTTAGGTGCGGCGCTAGGAATCGCTCTGCAAATGGGACTTCTGGAAGCATTCTGTGAGAGCTTGCCAATGTCGGTGAGCCCCTCGCCGGAGTGGAAGGTCGTCTCGCAAACCACCGCTACAGGTTTCGCAGTTTGTTGTGGATTCGCGCTGCTGCCACTGATGAGGATCCGTGAAATCTCACCGGCGGTGACCTTGCGCAGCGGCGGTAGTTTAAAAGGAAGTCTGCTGAGGTCGCTTCCAATTTATGGATTGCTGATCGGATTGATGGTGATGGTAGCGCATACCAATGACCCGAACTGGAAGCGCGCGCTTGCGATGGTCGGGGGAATGGTCGTGGCCTTTTTGGCACTGGTCGTAGTGGCGCGCGGGCTCATGGCGGTGACTCGCCGGGTAGTCGGCAAGCGCTGGCCTTACCTGATTCGCCAAGGGGTTTCCAACCTCCATCGACCGGGAAATCAGACGCTTCTCTTTCTCCTTTCGCTGGGGCTCGGAACCTTTCTGTTAGTCACCGTTCTTTCGGCGGGGAAGCTTTTGAACAGTCGCCTCGATATCCAGCAATCGGAAGAGAGTCCGAATCTCTATCTCATCGATGTGCAGCCAGATCAGGTCGCCGGAGTGAAGGAGACGGTGGAGAAAAATGGCATGTCGATTTTAGAGAGCACGCCGATGGTGACGATGCGGGTTCAATCAATTCGTGGAGTTGCTGTCAGTGAGGCCAAGGGCGTGCCCCGTTGGGTGGCGCGACGTGAGTTTCGTTCGACCTATCGGAGTGAGTTGAATTTCACCGAGACGTTGGTCGCCGGAGAACTGGCGACCGAACCGGCTGACATTTCCGAGGTCGTGCCGCTTTCTCTGGAGGAAAATATCGCCAAGGACATGAAGGTCGGCATCGGTGATGAGATCACGCTAGATGTGCAAGGCATCCCGATCCGGACGCGGGTGACGAGTTTGCGAAAAGTCGATTGGAGCCGCTTCAATCTTAATTTCTTCATGGTCTTCCCGCCGGGAGTTCTCGAGGAAGCGCCTGGTTTTCACGTGGTCACTACACGCACGCCCACGCCCGAGGCCTCTGGAGAATTGCAGCGCGACCTGGCCGGTGAATTCGCCAACGTCACCGCGATTGACCTGACTCTGATTCTTGAAACAGTTCGCGACATTCTTGGAAAAATCTCGATGGTCATCACGATCCTAGCTGGCTTCACGGTGCTGGCCGGAATGCCGATCCTGATTGGCACTCTCCTCAATGGCCGCGACGTCAGGCTCAAGGAAAGTGTGCTGCTGCGGACACTTGGAGCTTCGGCAAAACAAGTGCGAACCGTCCTCGTAATCGAGTATGCCACGCTGGGTGTGCTCTCTGCCTTGACCGGCGTGTTGCTAGCCGCTGCTGCGAATGCCGCGCTGGCAATTTTCGTTTTCAAAGCCTCCCCATGGCCTGATCCAATGCTAATTGTGGGGGCTTTCACTTCAGTGACAGCGATCGCTATCGTGGGTGGTCTCGCGGTGAGCCGGGGTGTCTGCAACCATCCGCCCCTAGAGATTCTACGAGGCGGTAGTTAAGAGGCGGTCTTTCGTCCGGAACCGATGAAAGCTAGGAAAGAGTCCTTTAAACACAGAGACTCAGAGGACGCGGAGGTTTACAGCGCTTGGAAGTGGATAGAGAGATTTGGGCTATTTTTTTGGGCGAGACGATTGTTCATTGACCCATCCTTGGACGAGATCTGTCCAGATCTTATAGCCTTTTGGGCTGAGATGGATTCCATCATCCGCGAACAGATTGGCAGCAGGCTTTTGACCATCTGGAATCATCGGGCTGGCGATATCGAGGTAGTGAAGGCCTGGGTTTTGGAAGGTCAGGGCCTCGATGAAACGATTTGCTTTCTCCATTTCGGGCCAATGGCTCCAGCGAGCGATTGAGGGCTTGATGGAGATGAAAACGACGGGGACTTTAGGGAGAAAGTTACGGATTCTCGCAACAAACTTAGAGTATTCGGCGGCGACTTCCTGGGCCGTTTTTTCCCTGCTGATGTCATTTTCCCCGGCGTAGAGGAAGATGACCTTTGGTCGGTGGGGGATGATGATGCGGTCCGCGTAGAAGAAGGAGTCCTCGAGCTCGGACCCGCCGAAGCCACGATTGAGGGTGATGAGATAGGGGAAAGCAGATTTTAAATCCCACTTGCGGATGCTGGAGGAGCCGACGAAGAGGTGGGCGTTCTGAGGGGGAGGAGAAAGGAGATCTGACCACTCAAAGCGGGACATGTCCTTTGCCCATCGCTCTGGAGCGGCGGAGAGCGCGGAGGTGAGGAGACTCAGCAGAAGAAGGGCGCGCATGATCGCAGGGAGCCTAGAGGGGATGTGAAAATGGGGAAGGGGGAAGTTTTGGAACTGTGTAATAGGTCGTGCAAGGAAGACAATGAAAGAGGCAAAAAGCGGGGTGCTTTTTGCCTCTGGATATCTCCGTCCAGCGCCCGTTGCCGCTACAGATGAATTATTACTCGAGGATGGCGAGCCAGTCGTTGTTGTCGGGGGCAGTGATGGTGCCGCTGAAGTCGGACTTGGCGACGTGCTTGCCATCGCGGGTGTTATACCAGCGGATGGTTTGGACTTTATCGGCTTCGAGGGGCTTGATTTTGTGCTCGCCGCCGTAGGGGAGGTAGACGAGGTAGAGACCCTTTTTAGCGAGGCAGTAGGCTTTGTTTTCCTTCTCGGAGTTGCCGACGAGTTCGTCGTGGCTCTTCATCTCCATGAGGGGGAAGTTTTCCTTATCGAAGATGTCGAGGGCGACTTTTCCGTAGGTCCAAGATTGGTCGCGGGAGCGCCAGTCTTCGCAGACGAGGTCGTTTTGTGGGAGCTTGTAGCCGAAGTAGTATTCGACGCCCCAGCCACCGGCCATGATGGTGCCCCAGAGGGCGAGCTTGCGGGTATCATCGACGGTGGGTCCGTTGTAGCCGTCTGCTTTGGAGGGCATACCGGGGTAGTCAGGGTCGGCGGGCATTCCGTGTCCGGCGTCACCGGGTTCATCGAAGGCGACGGCCCAGGGTTGGCCTTTTGCTTCGGCGGTTTTGGTCCACTTGACGACTTGCCAGTGGCAGTCTTTGAGCGCGGAGTTCTGTAGGGAGGCACCAGTGAAGGGGGAGCCTTCGCCCTGAAGCGCAGGGTAGATCTTATCCTGCATGTTGGGGTAGGTGTGGACGATGAGGTGGTGATCGTAAGGGTCGACGGCGCGGAGGTAGTGCGCCATGTCCATCTGCTGCTCGGTAGTCTGGGTGTTTTCCTCGCCGAGGTTCCAGTTGAGGGCGAGGTGGTGGCCGAAGCGGGCGACCATTTCACGGCAGTAAAGTTTCCGCTCGGGGCCGAGGTCTCCGCCATCGAGGGAGGTGGGGACGGTGGTCATTTTTGGGCCGTGGTGTCCGCCACGGTTGTTATCGTCCATTTCAGTTTCCTGGAGTTTGAAGTGGAGGAAAAGGCCTTTGGCTTGGGCGTGATCGAAGACGATGTTCCACTGGTCGAGCTTGGAGGAGTCGTAGTGGAATTTGTTATCCCGTGAGACGAAGGGCCAGACGTTGTCGCCATCTCCGCCCGCATTGTAGGGGAGGAAGGAGAAAGCGTTCATGCCTTTCCCAGAAAGGTAGTTGAGGGCTCCGATGAGTCCTTTTCCTTTTCCGTTCTTCCAAGTGGGGTCACCTTTTTCCCAGTCTCGGAGGTGGGGCTTGTAGTGCTTGAGGGGGACCTTTTTGGTGGAGACGGTGGTGTCATCGAAGTCAGCATATCCGAGGAGGGTTTCGGGTGCGTCGGCTCCGACTTTGAGGAAGGGCTTTTTCGATTCGGCGAACTGAAGGTAGTTCGAGTTGACGTAGGTGAGGCGGCCGTGGGCGTAGAAGCCGGGGGCGTTCTTGGCGGTCTTCTTGATGTTGAAGCTGCCGTTGACGTTATACTTTTCGAGAGAGTTGAGTTCTTGCTTGGGGAACTCTCCGGCGGGTAAAAGGGCGACGTCTTTCCCAGTGTGGAAGTGGGTGATGTAGTTCCACTTTCCGGGTTTGTCGGGGGAGAGGTGGGCGCGCCATTTTGTGCCTGATTTGGCGGAGGTTTCGGCGGCGTTTCCATCGGTCGCGAAGTAACCGGGAACGTGATACTCGGGCGAGCCGGACTCGTGGGTGAAGGTGACGGTGAGGGCGTAGTCGCGGAAGGGGTTGGGCTCGTTGTCGAACTCGTGCGCGAAGGGTCCATCGAGGGTGAGAGTGACGGGTTGCCACTGCGTGTCGCCGGTGATGGAAATGGAGGCGTCGCCATCGGGGCGGCGGGGCTGTTGGAAGGGCTTGAGTTCCTCAGCGGAAAGTTTCGGTTTGTAGGCGGCCTTTTTAGGAGCAGCCTTTCCCGTTTTTGCGGCAGGTGCGCGGTAGGAAGCGGTGGCCTTGCGGGTGTCGTTATCTGCCGGGGTGAGGGCGATGCCGGCGAGGCGGGCGCGGGAGAATTCTTTGCCATCGGCGCTGGCGATGGTGGAGCTCACGGTGATGTCTTCGCCTTGTCCGATAAGGAGTTTTTTGACGGTCTTGTGGAACTTGGGTCCTTCCTCGAAAGTGTCTTTCGCGAGGGGTGCTTTGTGGGTGAGGACAACCTTGTCATTGAGGGAGACGGTGTAGGTGGATTGGCCGTCGTTTTCACCGACGGCAAGGAGGGTGAGGTCGTAGGATCCGGATGGAAATGGGGAGGCGATGGTAGTTTTCGCGGTCTTGGCATTGTCCGGGTCGATGGCGAGCCATTTGCCTTCGTCGAGGTAGTAGCCGCCTTTTGCTGGGAAATCAGTGGCCTTAAGGTGGAGTGGGCCTTTGGGAGCTGCTTTTTGAGCAGTGGGCTTTTTAGGAGCAGTCGCTTTTTTTTCGGCTGCTTTCTTCTGTTTGGCGGCTTTTTGATCGTCAGCGGTCTTGGCCTCGGCGGCGACTTCTTTTTTTAAGTTGGCGTCGATCCATTTGGCGAGGGTGCCGGACCCTTTACCGTAGCCTCCGGGGAGGTTGCGAATGTCCCGGGTTTGAATTTTGGGAACTTCACCCCAGCTTTTTGGGAAGGAAACGGCGGGGATTTTTCCGCCGACGATGTTTAAATTGGGGCCGGCGTCTTTGGGGCGATTTTCTTCGGTTGGTTTCTCGGTAGTGAGGACGAACTTGTCGAATTCGAAGCCGTCTTCGCGCATGGAGAAGTGAATCTTGTGAAGGCCGGGTGAGGGGACATCGATCCAGATTTGGCCGAAGACGCCGATGTGGACTTTTTCGGTGCGCTGCTTGTTATTCCAGTGCCAATGATTCTTGGCGATCCACTGCATGCGTGCGCCGGATTCGGGCCAGGTGCCGTTGAGGCCGAGATGGATTCCGTTGTCCTCGGTGTTGGTCGAGTGGGTGCGGACCCAGCAGTAGTAGCGGCCGGCTTTGTGAAACTTTACGTGGTAGGTGAGGATCGCCATTTCACCGGGAGTGTTGGTGAAGTTCTCCTTTTTGATCAGCTTGTCATCGTGCGAGCGGCGGGTGTCGGGGAGGATTTCGAGGTAGGCTCCACCTGATGCGGTTGCGGCGTGGGAGGGGTCGCCATCGGGTTTGATATTGGGCGTGGTGGTGTTGGAAGTGATGTGCCAAGCGCGGACCTTGTTCTTCGTCTGGGACTGGAAGTGCTCGGCTTCGACGGCGACGGTGCCGTTTTTTTCTTCAAAGACGACGTCGGGAAGGGCTGCCGAGAGTGTCAGCGGGAGCAGGGTTGTGAGAAGGATACTGAGTTTCATAAAATAAATTACGAGATGCTAGACAGATTAAGATGGACTGCCAAAGGCCTAATTCTGGCAGAATGAAATGAGCGAAGAGTGTCGCTTAGAGTCTCCGAAGTTGGACCCTCTAAGATAGCTGGAGAGCTCCGTCTTGGCAGAACTTTTCCTCACCGAAGGTGGGGAGATTGTGGCCCATAGAGTGGGCGAGGGAGAGGAGAAGTCGATTGTGGGCGACTTTTCCGAGGTCTTGGAAGCCGGATTTGAAGCCTGCACCTCCGCCGATGATAACGGTCGGGATGTTGTCGAGGCTGTGGGAATTGCCCTTTCCGAGCTCATTGACCCAAACGATGGTGGTGTGATTGAGCATGCTGCCAGTTCCACCGGGCTCGGGGGTGTCGCGGAGCTTTCCTGCGAGGTAGGCGAGCTGTTGTGCGAACCAGATATTGATGCGCTCGAGTTTTTCTTGAGCGCCTTCGTTTTTATCGGGCTCGTGGCTGAGGGAATGGTGACCTTCTTCGATGCCGAGCCAGCGCATGCGAGCTTGGCCGACGGAGCGCATGAATTGCAGGCTGCCGACGCGGGCCATGTCATTAGCCATGGCATTGACGAGGAGGTCCATCTGCATGCGAGCGACCTGCGGGGTGTTGTCATTGACCAGCTCGATATTGGGGTCGAGATCGGGCTCGGGGTGGACGAGTTCGCCTTGCTGGGCGGAGACTTTCATTTCCTGCTCGAGCTGGCGGATGAGTTCCATGTGCTGCTGGAGGAGGGCTTTGTCTTCGTGGGCGAGCTTTTGGGAAACTTTCTTAAGATCGCCGCCGAGTGAGTCGAGAACGGAGGCGTAGGTCTCGCGGTCCTTGGACTGTCCGTAGAGCTTGTTGAGCATCTGGTAGGGGTCATCCATGGGTGCGACGGGCTGGTTCGAGCCCGCGTAGGACATGCGGGTCCAGGGGTCGGCGCGGTCAGGGACGGCGACGCCGATCTCAAGTGAGCCAAAGCGAGTGCGGGTGGCTTCGTTCTTTTGAAGGAAATTTTTGATCTCTTGATCGATGGAAATTCCCGAGGCCCAGCCGGCGGGAGAATCGGATCCGCCTTGGATATTCCCGGGGTGAAGTCGTGCTCCGGTGAGGAGGCAGGACATGCCGCGCATGTGGCGGTCGCCATCGCCGCCGACGAGGTTCGAGACGCCCTTGAGAACGAGGGATTGATTTTGAAAGGGTGCGAGGGGGGCGAGGATGGGAGAACTCGCGAGGTTCGCGGGATCTGTGGGCCAGAATTTTTCGGGGAGGGTGCCATTCGGCGAGAACATGAAGATCATGCGCTGCTTCCGCCCGACGGTCGCTTTCTCCGCGAATGAGGGGAGCGCGGAGACAAAAGGAAGCGCCGCGGTAGAGATACCGAGATCGCGAATGAACTGACGACGTGAAGTCATGGTGGGAATACGTTAGGAAGGAGGTTTTTTTATCTGTGAACTTTGAGATAAAGACTGAAGTAGAGGATTCGTTGCTTGCAAGGGCTACAGGAGGGCTTCGACGTGCGCTTGGGTGCCGGCGGCCAGGCCTTCTAGGGAGTAGCCGCCTTCGAGGGAGGAGATGAGGCGGCCATTTGAGAATTCGTCGGCGATTTGGCGCATCTAGGTGGTGAGGGTTTTGTAGTCCTCATCAAGGAGACGGAATTGGCCGAGAGGGTCGCCGAGGCGGGAGTCGAAGCCAGCGGAAATGATGACGAGTTCTGGTTTGAATTTTCTCATCGCGAAGAGGAACTGGTCGTCGATGACGCCGACGATTTCGTTCATCGCGGAACCTGATGGGAGGGCTGAGTTGAGGGTGAATCCGCGGCCCTTTCCGGTTCCCTTTTCGTCGTTAAATCCAGTTCCGGGATACCACGGTGAGTGATGAGCACTGCAAAAGAGGACGGTGTCATCTTCGTAAAAGATGTCTTGGGTGCCATTGCCGTGGTGGACGTCCCAATCGAGGATTGCGACTTTTCCGATGCCGTGTTTTCGCTGCGCATAGCGAGCGGCCACGGCGACGTTGTTGAAGACGCAGAATCCCATGCCGCGGTTTGGGGTGGCGTGGTGGCCGGGAGGGCGGACGGCGCAGAAAGCGCGCTTGATGGCATCGGGTTCGGGTGAGAAAACTTCATCGACGGCTGCGCACACGGAACCGGCGGCGTGGGTGGCCACTTTCCAGCTGTCGGGGCAGACGTCGGTATCGCCGGTAGAGAGTTGGGAGACGCCAGCGAGGATTTCTTTTTCAGCGAGTGCGACGTAGGAAGGATCGTGGACGGCGCGAAGATCTTCGGGATTTGCGGGCCGAGACCGGAGTGGCTTCATTTTTTTCTCCAGTCCGCTCTCTTTGAACATCGTGGTGAGCGCTTCGTAGCGTGTGAAGTGCTCGGGGTGCTGGCCGGTGACGTGCTTAAGGTAGAGATCGTCGAGAACGAGGCCCACTTCGGGGGGCTTTTCCTGATTCATGGGGGGAGGTTGAAGGAAAAGGGGGAGGAAGGCGAGTTCGTGAGTTTGCCGACGCACCTTCGGAGCTGTTTGCTGATCAGCGTGGGACTGTGGATTTGGCAATTGTGACGATGAGATTCCGGATGTGGAATCCGCTGTTTTTGAAGACGTCGTGAAGCTCGTTCATTTTTCCAAATCCGTAGCTATTTGTCGGTTGCTGGATGAGGTGGTGGAAGAGGTGCTTGATGAAGGCTCGGTGGGCGTCGTCGCTTTCGACCGCGATTTTGGCGAGGTCGTGGGGGCCTTTAATGCGGATTTTCTCAGATGAGGGTGTCTCGTAGTCGCTCTCGCTATCGATGGGCTTGTTATTGTCCGAGGTGCGGAAGCGACCGACGGCGTCGTAATATTCGAGAGAAAATCCTACGGGGTTGATGATGGCGTGGCAGGCCATGCAGGCTTGGTCCTTGGTAAGCTCGGTGACCTTTTCCCGCATGGTGAGGGTGGGGTCAAAGTCGGCGTCCTTGAACTCGATGGCATTCGGCGGAGGCTTGAGGAAACGACCAAGGACATTGCGACTGAGGTAGACTCCTCGGTGGATGGGTGAGGTCTGCTTGTGGTAGGAAAAGGCGCTGAGGATGTAGGGGTGGGTGAAGAGTCCGGCGCGCTGGCGATCGGGGGTGAGGAGGGGTTCGAAGCCGCCGCTTTTCGGAGGATCGCTGCCGTAGAACTGAGCGAGGCGTGGGTTGAGGTAGACTTCTTGGGTTGTGAAAAGGCGGCGGTAGTCGGATTGATCAGACCAGACGACGCTATCGATGAAGAGGTCCAAGGATGCGCGGAGGTCGGCGATGAGCTGCTTGTCGAAACCGGGGAAGGTGGCGGGGTCTTTTCCGAGGTCCTCTTTTTCGACGAGGGAAAGCCAGTGGTAAAAGAAGTGCTTCATCTTAGCCTTGGCGCGCGGGTCGCCCAGCATGCGCCAGAGTTCGTCTTGGATCTGCTTGTCGGTCTCGAGTTGGTTTTGCTGGACCTTTTTGCGGAGCTGTTGATCAGGGACGGAGTCCCATATGGCGAGGGCGAGGTGGGAGGCGGTAGAATGCTGATCGGCCTTTCCTTCCTTATCTCGGTTGAGCGAGGGGTAGAGGAAGTAGGGGGAGGTGAGGGAGAGCATGAGGGAGCGCTTTGCGGCGGTGTCGCAATCGTCTCCAGCTTCTTTAAAAGGAGCGTCTACATAGAGCTGGTGCTGCTCCTTGGTGGGTGGTCGACCAAAGGCGCGCTCGGTGAATTGGTGGCAGAACTTTTTGATCTTATCCCATCGGTCAGGTGCGCCGGGCTTGGTGCGGGCGAGTTTGTCGATGTCCTCGTGGATGAGAGAGGTAGCTTCGATTGCGGCGTTCGCGACGGCTTCCTGCCAGGCTTTCGAAATAGAGGAGCCGCGCTCGTAGCCCATGGAAGCGTCATCGGCGGGGAAGGAGGTGGAGATGACCGTAGCTTGGTCGGCGCCATCGGCGCGGAGGACATGGTTCGGGAGTGGTTCCCAGACGCCATGAGGCGGTTTCCAGTCGATGGTGAGAGAGGCCTTTTCTTCCTTAAATGCGACGAATTCGGCAAAGAAGGGAACACTGTGGCCGCCCAAGAGGAAGATGGAGTTTTCGGCAGAGCGCATCTGATTTCCCGACGAGACCCATTCGTCGATGAAGGCATCCTTTTTCTGATCGTGCTCATTGATGTAGACACGGACGCCATTGGGAGTGTTGACACGGAACTGATAGACGCCGGTCTCGGTAGGGTGGATCGAACCGGTCCAGAAGATGGAGTGCGCCTTTGGGTTGAGGCCTTCGACCTTGTGATCGCCTTGCGCATCGAAGTTCAGCGTGGGATCGATCCGCTCGATGAGCTTGCCCTTGCGGTTGTTCATCTTCTCCTTGTTAAAATAGTTCCCCCGTAGACCGCGCTCGCCACCGTCCCACGCTCGGTGTCGGAAGCTCTGGACGATATCGGTGATCGCGCGGCGATGCTGATGCTGGGTGAGGCGGAGGAGATCTTTTCGGACCGGCTTTAGCTTGGCTTGAGCCTCGGGTGAGTAAAAGGCGGCGTGGATGTAGGCGGCTACGGCAGCAGCGTCTTCATTTTCGACGAGTTCCTCCTCGTCCTCGGGCATCGACTTATCAATGTATTTTGTCAGTGACGTGAGGGTGCGCTTCCCGACGAGGGCCTCGTCATATTCATCCGCGACACCTTCGCCGTTGTCGCCATGGCAGGAGGCGCAGTGCTGCTTGTAGATCGCGGCACCATCGGGCGCTGCCATTGCAGCGTGAGCAAGCAGCAGGGAGGTGATGAAAGAAAGGCAGCGCATGTGGAGATCTCTACGCTTTCAGGAAGCCGGATATTTCGGAACAAGATGGGTGATGATATCACCCTTGTGGCGGAGCGGCAGGATCTTTAGCCTCCGAACCAACATGCAGGGAAAGATTTGGGCAATTTTAGGAAACTTTGTTTCAATCGCGGGAATTCTCGGCGGTGAAGTCACCGATGGGCTGTGGAACGGAAAGCCATGGGAACGGGAGGCTCTGAGTGAGGGAGTGGAGAAAAGCGACCCTGCCGCGCTCGCTGAATGGGCCTATTGCACGCGCGAGGGTTGGGGTGGACTGAAGTATGACGAGGGGAAAATTTTCCGCTTTGCCGAGCGCGCCGCTGAGGGAGGGAGCTTGCTTGGGGACGCCATTCTCGGGCGCTGCTATCTACAAAGTGACGGCGTAGAGAAGGACGAAAACCGGGCGCTGGAGCTCGCGCGAAAGAGTGCTGAAGGGGGGCATCCGCTCGGATTCAATGGCATCGGCCATATTCACTTTTCCGGCCAAGCGGGACTTCCTCGTAATCTTGAGAAAGGAATTGAGATGTGGGACAAAGCGATTGAAGGAGGCTGTGTCATTTCCAGGGAAAACCGCTTTCTTTTTGGCTACCATAAATTGGGTAGTGATGAAGTGATCAAGGAAACTGTGACCGTCCTCCGCGATTTCCAAGGGATGGGCGCGGCCCGGATGGTTCTGACTTTATTGAACAAAGGAACGAGGTCTTCTCTCCTCGATGCAGAGATCCAGAAACTCGCGCTTGATCGGATCAAGAGCGCCGTGGCGGCAGGGCATCTCGACTCAATGACTGCGCTCGGAGTTCATTACACGTATCAGGATCGTGACATTGATGGCCTTCCCCTGATTCTGCGTGGCGCGGCGCAGCCTGATAGCCATCGTTCCGGAGTCGCCTTCCACTACGCGCTGGGCCTCAGCGACTCAAGGCGAGGGAGTTCGGTGGGGCAGGATGCGACTATTTATAGACTCGCACGGGAAGCTTTCGGTGCCGGAAATGAGACGCGCTTTGTCGCTCAATGGACCGCGAATTCCTACCTCATCCCGTGGGAGGAGAAGCCGGTTCAGCCTGAGCTGGCGAGTCCAGCGATTGAGATTCTTAAAATCACTCCCGACCGCGATTCACGCGAAGCGATCGGCCGTTTTTATGGAACTCCTGAAAATAACAGTCACTACGACCCCAAGAGAGCTGCTGCAAACCTCATCTATTCTATTAGGGTAAGGCCCCAGATGCTTGAGTTCCTTGCGCGAGTTCAAGTCGAAGGAGAGCCTGAGAATCTTGATCTGGTGCGTGGATATGCCGCACTGCAGCAGGCGCTCAAGGCTCAGAGAAATACCAGTAAATGGCTTAGTAAATCAAAGCCCTTGGTGGAGAAAAAGATGAGCCCAGAGCAGCTCGAGGAAGCCGCTCAGTTGATCGAGGAGGGCTACCCGACAGGTCCCAAGTTTCAAGGCGAAGCGATCGCTGCTCTTAAAGAGTATGGCGATCTACCACAGGAAGTTGCTCCTAAGAATCCCGGGCGCTAGTCGCTCAGCTTGATGGCCTTCACCCAGGCTCGAAATTCATCTTCGCTGAACCGGCTTCCTTCCGAGAAATCCGAGCGCGGGGCAGACTTCATGACACGGACTTCGTTTTGTTTTTTTGGGTCAGTGGAAAAGGCGTTTTTATCTCCGTTGAACATGACTTTAAATGAAGCCTCGGTGCCGATGGGGAGAGCGCCTAGATCTCGGATCAGTTCGTTGCGAGAGTCTAGGGAGCGATAAGATTTCCCGGCGCACTCCAGAATGACGTCGCCGGGCTTGAATCCGGCTGCTTCAGCGGGGGTTCCTGGGACCACGACCATCACCATGGGGAGTGATTTGAGGTTCTCGCCATTGTGATCGATATACCAGCCTACGACAAAGCCGAAGACGCCCGGGCTCTCATTCAGCTCTTCGATTTTATAAAGTGAGCGCAGGATACTCAGGAGGCGGGCTCTTGCTTCGGGGTCTTTGTTTCCGCGGTGAGCGGCGGCAATGAGGGGGAGGTTCTTTCTGTATTCCCGGATGCCCTCTACCACCAGTGCCGTGGTCGCGTCATCGCGATCTGCTTTTTTTTCAGCGCTCAGCTTCGCGATGATTCCTGCGAGCGTCTCGTTTCCAAGCGCGGAGCCAGCGAGGCCGATGACGAGGAAGAGGCTGAGAAGAAATTTCACTTCCGGAATGTTAAGAAAGCTCTGGAGAGCTGCCAAGGTTGGAAAGTGTTCTCCTGATTCAGGGCGATTAAGCTAGGGGGGAGTCCTACCACAGAAGGGGCAGCTCAACCAATCTGCGCAAATCATCTTAATCTGCGGACCCTCCCTCTTCAGGTAAGCTTCCAACCGGTGCCATTTTATCCGCAGATTAAGATGATTTGCGCAGATTTTTTTTGAGGAGTTCTTACTAGGAAATACGTAGCTGATAGCGTCGTCTCCTGATTTTTTGAATGGAGCTTGGGAGGGATTTGCGCAGAGTTTCTCAATGAAAGTAATTTTGCTGATCGCGGTCCTTCTCAATCAAGTGGTGAGTGCGGTCGATCATCGTGATGTTCCTTATCGCTCAGGCGATGAACTCGATGCCTACACGAAGGAGAAGTGCGTGCTCGATTTGCATCTCCCCGATAAGAAGAACTTTGCCACCGTGATCTGGTTCCACGGAGGTGGTTTGACCGGGGGGAAGAAGTCGATTCCAAAGGAACTTCAGGATCAGGGCTTTGCGGTGGTAGCTCCGTCCTATCGGCTCACGCCCAAGGTGAAGTCAGGGACTTGTGTCGCCGATGCAGCTGCTGCGGTGGCTTGGGTTTTCGAGAACATCGAAAAGCATGGCGGGGCGCGGGAGAAGATCTTCATCAGCGGTCATTCGGCCGGTGGGTATCTTACCAGCATGGTGGGTCTTGATTCGAAGTGGCTCAAGGTTCACGGAATCGAGACGAGCGAGATAGCAGGGCTCATCCCCTATAGCGGCCACACCATTACGCACTTCGCTGTGCGGAAAGAGCGGGGGATCGCAGACACCACTCCGATCATCGATGAAATGGCACCCCTTTTTCATGTGCGGAAAAACGCCCCTCCCATGTTGCTCATCACTGGAGACCGCGATAAGGAAATGCTCGGTCGCTACGAAGAAAATGCCTACTTCTGGCGCATGATGCAGGAGGTGAAGCACCACGATTGCGAACTCTTTGAGCTGGAAGGATTCGACCACGGCGGCATGGCGACCCCGGCGCATGGCTTGCTGGTGAAGTGGGTGCGGGAGAAGACGTAATGATATTGTTTTACACGATTAGGCCCGCTTCCTTCCGCTGCGACCGCTCGCTGGCTTAACTACGCAATTCTTCCACTTGTGTAACTCTTGGAGTGTGGGTGAAGTCAATGCCCTTAACTCCCTCTTTTTCTAAAGTGTCCTTCACTGATTCTTTGATGAGAATGGAACGATCTAAAACTGTTATGAAATCAGGGTTGTTTAAGTTACCACAAATATGGTCCGCATATTTGTAATAGGGGTGTCCCTCTGTTTTGGTTCGTGTGCGATCAGGGACTAATCTGGCCATAGTGCTGGCAGAAGGGCTAAAGAGTGAAAACATTTTGGGGAGTGTCTCGGTCATGAAGAAGCGTTATCTTTTGTCGTAGATTGGGACGCGGTTTCGCTCGCTTTGGGTGCGGTCGTTCTTTGAAACTTCAGCGAGTCGCTTGAGGGTCTCGGGGTGTGCTTTGGCGAGGTCGTTTTTTTCGTTCGGGTCGTCTTTGAGATTGTAGAGTTCCCAGTCTGATTTTCCTTTTTTGACCTGCTGACGGATCGCTTTCCATGGGAAATCGGTGACGGCGAGTTGGAGACCGTAGCCGTGGAATTCCCAGACCATGGGTTTGGTGCGCTCGAATTTCTTGCCCTTGAGAGCTGGGGTGAGGTCGGTGCCATCGAGACCGTCGGGCTTCTCCGCTCCAGCGATGGTGCAGAGGGTGGGGAACCAGTCGGGGAAGTAGCTGGGGGCATCGGTGACGCTTTCGGCTTTGGTGTGACCGGGCCAGCGGACGATGGTGGGGACGCGGATACCGCCTTCATAGAGGGAGCCCTTCCAGTTTCGGAGTCCGGCGCTGGAGTTGAAGAACTTTGCGTCGACTCCGCCAACGTGGAACTTGGGATCGCGGCTGGGGTGAGTGGGGCCGTTGTCCGAGGTGAAGATGACGATGGTGTTGTCATCGAGCCCGTGCTGCTTGAGGCGGGCGAGGACGCTGCCGATGTGCTCATCGAGATCGGAGATCATCGCGGCATAGCCAGCGCGGGGGCGCGGATGGGGGATGTAGCCATTTTGGCCACGGTAGGGACCGTTTTTGTCATCCCATTCCTTAGGGTATTTCTCGATCCAAGCTTCCGGTGGGTGCATCGAGACGTGGGGCTCGACAAAGGGGAGGTAGAGGAAAAAGGGCTTCTCTTTATTGTCATCGAGAAACTCGAGGGCTTCTTCGAGAATGCGATCCGGGGCGTAGACATCAGCGCGGTAAGTGTCGGCGAGGACTTCGCCTTTTGGCTGACGGGCGTGCCCAGGAACTGGGTTTTTGTTAATGGGGTCGATGGAGAGGTCGTCATCGAGGAAGGGCGGGTAAAAGGAGTGGGCATTACGCTGGCAGTTGTAGCCGTAGAAGCGGTCGAAGCCTTGGGTCATGGGCGAGCCGGTGGAGTCGGTGGGGCCGAGGCCCCATTTTCCAAATCCGCCCGTGGTGTAGCCCACGGTCTTGAGCGCTTCGGCGATCGTGACAGCTTCATCAGAGATGGGCCACTGGCCGGGGAAAGGGCGGCCGTTTTTTGAGTCGCCATTCGAGCGGATTTCGGCATTTCCGAGGTGCTTTCCAGTAAGGAGTGTGCAGCGGGCGGGGGCGCAGACGGCGGCTCCGGTGTAGTGGCGGGTGAAGCGCATGCCATCGCGAGCGAGTTGGTCGAGATGGGGCGTTTTGATCTTTTCCTGCCCGTAGCAGCCGACTTCGCCGTAGCCGAGATCATCAGCGAGGATGAAGACGATGTTCGGCCGCTGCGCGGAAAATCCTAAACTCGAAATGAGAAATGCTAAACTGAGAGGGAGGAGAGATTTCATCTTGCTGGTGATTAAACCAGAGATGGAGGAGATGGACAGGATTTTGGGTGTGATCGATGGTAGGGGGATTTTTCTGATTGGGATTGAGGGAAGGGGTGAGGGGAGGTAGGAGAGGGATATGAGAAAGCGCGCAGGGGAAGCTCGACAGAATCGTCACAGTGGAGGTCGTGAGGCCAAGCCTCTTGATGAAGGTGATTTGATTGAACTTCTTGAAGGGAAAGACTCACCTCTGCTCCTGATTCTCGATTGCATCCAGGACCCGAATAATCTCGGGGCGATTCTTCGCACGGCTGATGGAGCTGGAGTGGACGCAGTGATCGCGCCGAAGGATAAAGCGGTCGGCATCACCGACACGGTTCGCCGGGTTTCGGTCGGCGCTTCTGAGAGTGTTCCTTTTGTGAAAGTGACCAACCTTGTCCGCACGATGGGCATTCTAAAAGAGCGTGGCGTCTGGATGGTGGGAACTTCGGATCGCGCGAAGCAGTCTCTTTATGAAGTCGATCTCAAGGGACCGATTGCGATCATCATGGGTCGCGAGAGCGAGGGGATGCGTCAGCTCACCGAAAAGGAGTGCGACCATCTCGTAAAGTTTCCGATGAAGGGCTCAGTCGATTGTCTCAATGTCAGTGTCGCCACCGGAGTCTGCCTCTACGAAGCGGTGCGCCAACGGGAGGCTGTAAAGTGATCCGAGTCCTCTCAGATCTTCATCTTGGACACAGCGCCACGCGGATTAGCGAGGTCGCGCAGCTTGCTCCGCTTCTGGTGGGCTGTGAGCAAATCGTCTTCGCCGGAGATATCTGGCAGGAGCGCAAGACGGGTCACGCACTAGCCTCAGAGATGCTCGCCGAGCTTCAGCAAATGGTGGGTGATCGAGGAGTCTTTCTAAGGGGGAATCACGATCCGCACACTCCGCAAGGACTTGCTTGGCTCGCTGAAAAAAAGGTCCTCGTGACGCACGGCGATGCCGTCTACCGCGATGCGACCCCATGGTCGCGCGAGATGCCGGAGCACCGTGAGGAGGTGCGCGAAATTGTCGAGTGCTATGAAGATTCGGATGCGCAATCCTGTTCGGACCGTGCCCGTGAAATCGCGCTTGCGCTAACGCCGATTCCTTTTTTAAAGCTGCCCGCGCCCTTTAATTTCTTCGCCTCCGCGCTCTGGCCGCCGTCGCGCCCTTTCGAGATGATCCGAGTCTGGCGCGGGATGGGGGAGGAATGTCATCGCTTTCTTGCGCGCGTCGCACCAGAGACTTTCGTTCTAATTTGCGGTCACTTTCACCAAACTGGAATCTGGGAGAAGGAGGGACGGCTCGTCATTAATACAGGATCCTTCATGAGAGCGAGCAAGCCGTGGTGCGTCGATCTAGAAGACGATTGGATTACGGTGCGCGCGGTCGAAAAAGATGATCACCTTTTTCAAATCGGAAAGGTGATTGGGCGCTGGAGACTAGGGAGTCGGGGAAATGGCGGCGCGGAAAAAGCGCTTCAATTCGCCTGAGGAAACATCAAAACTCTTCACGCTGCCATCCCCGGTGACGCTGTTGAAAAAAGTCCAGTTTTGCAGGGTAGTCGATGACTGGACCTCGTAGCTGAGACCGGCTTCGGTCGGGAAAGAGAGGATGAAATTGGGTGACACAGTGAGTTCGGTAACCGGTGTATAATCTGAAAGTGCGGTCACGCTGAGCGAGTCGAGCGCGATTCCTTGGCCGAGAGTTGAGGCTCCGAAGGTTTGCCCGGCATTCGTCATCCCCTTGGTGAATGATCCAGCGAAGCGCTCCCAGCTAAAGTCTCCCGGACCGCTGCCTGTTCCGCTGAGCCCGAGGCTGTTTTCGCCAGCAGGGAGGGAGCCGGGCTGGCTCACTCCGATGTCGACTGAGGTCATGCCGCTAGCTGGTCCTGCCATCCCTGTCATCACGCCCTCGTAGCTCTGGAATTCTTCCACGATGGCATCGACCACGATCGCGATGCCATCCGGGGAGCCGTTCTGAATTCCGGAAATATCCTTCCAGAAAATGCGATGTCCAGAGGCCGTCGTTTCGCCGAGCGTGAAGCTGTCCACGCTGTGGGTTGTTCCGTCGGGCGAACCATTACTGCCATTGTAAAAGATGACCTCGATATCAGCGAGGGTTCCTGAGTAGTCGGGGCCGACTACAATTTCCACAAATTCGCCCACATCGTTGCTGGTGTTATCGTAGTGAAATTCATTCAGGAAAATGGCGTCTCCGCCTCCCACGCCTGGCGCTCCCGGAATCGCGGTGAATCGGATCTGGAAGCTTGCCCCTGCTGGAATGCTCAGCCCACTCAAGATTGCTCCGAGCGCGGTGCTGGTCTCATCGATCACCATTCCGCTGGGGAGATCATTTGCCGCTGTGAATTCCAACCCCGGCACCAAAGTGGTCCCAGCAGCGGTGATGACTTCTGCGGTCCACTTGTCTTGGACTCCGTCTACCGCCGCTCGCCACTGTTCAGCTTCGTAATTGATTTCTAGGGTAGAAATGACGTCGCCGGTCATGTTTTCAAAGCTTGCCGTGAAGCTCGTCTGGCCATTTGCGAGAATCCCAATCGAGCCGTCATTTCCGTAAGAGCGAAGCCCTCCGCTAGAGGAACTTCCATCATCGATTCCCAGCCAAGTTCCCGTGCTCACAGTCCAACCCGCAGGTGCGGTGGTTCCGACGAAGCCTGTGAATTCCTCGATCACGGGAGTGTTTAAAGCGGAGATCTGATAAGTCGCTTGATTAGTATCGATGACGGTGACAGAGAGCGAGGCTCCCTGGAATCCCGCTGCCGCGGCCATGAGGGTGAAGGTCTGGTCGCCATCGATGATGCTGTCTTCCTTCGGTAAAAGAGTCGTCGACTGCGTCGTCACCCCGGCGGGGAAAGTGAGTGTCAATTCCGCAGGCATCGCTTCGTCCGTCTCCGCGGAGCAGAGGAGAACTGTCACGGGTTGTGCTGGTGGGCTGGGGAGAGTCACGGTGAGTGCTGTTCCCGGGCCAGCTTCGCTGAGAGTGGTGGTCCCTAAGGTGAGATCGAGCAGGGCTCCGGCATCGAGATTGAAGTCGCCAAAGATCGCGTAGTGATCCGAGGCATCTTCCGAGACGCCCGCCGCCAGAGGAGATCCAGATTTTGGAAGACCGAGGAAGTTTGCTTCCAGCTCGCTGTTGTAAACCTCAAGAACCGGATTCAGGTCGAGAAGCGCTTGGGAAATGATGATGTAGTCCAGCACACCTCCTCCCTGAAAGGTCGCGTCCTCCATGCCATCCTGCTGAAGCGGCATCGGGTTCACGAGCGGGTAGGCGTTGAAGTAGGATACCGGGTTCATATAATACTGCACTGGAAAACTGATGTCCGGCCCCAAAGAATAAGTCACCGGGAGTCCGTCGGGGAGAGAATTATAGGTCTGCGGTGAACCCAGGAGATTGAAGTCTCCGAGCACGATGACGTTATCCGAGCCGTCCAGTCCTTCGTCATCGAGGTAGATTTTGATCCGTTCCATTTCCACCGCGCGGCGGAAAAAATCATCCGGATCAAAGCAGCATTTCAAGTGCAGCGTCACGATGGTAGGGTCCTCGCTTGTTCCCGGCACATCGATCTTTGCTACTGCATGAATTCTCGTGAGGTCTTTGGCTCCCAAGGGTGAAGTGATACTCGCAGTTTCTAAAAAAGGGAGTTTGGACATCAGGATCACCCCTGAGTTGGTGTCGAATGCCGTCCCACTTGGGACGAAAACATGTGAGTAGCCGAGTGACGTCGCGAGTTGATCTAAATAACTGGGGTTTCCTGATCGATCCTGTCCCTGCACTTCTTGGAGAGCCACGACATCGGCATCGATCCGGCCCAGCACCGCCGCCAGCGCATCATGGCTTGTGGTTCCAGGTTCCTCGATGCCTAAGAAGACATTCATCGTGGCGACACGAACCTCTGCCGCTGGAAGCCAAGATGATAGGATGAGGAGAAAAAAGAGACGTTTCACTATAAAGGAACCATCAGCTGTGTCCCGTCACTCGGCAAGCGGGAATATGATTGGAGAAACGGGCGTCATTTTGTTAATCCTCAGCGCGGTGAAGAATGATTATCGAATCGAGGAGCTGGTATCGCAATCTGCGAACATGGTGGTTTACCGTGCTTCCGGCAAAGATAGCCAAATTTTCGCCCTCACCCGGCTCGTCCTCAGTGACGATATCGCGGAGAATCTAACAGCTGAGCATTTCGATACCGCTCTTGCCCAGCTTAAGGAGCTCGCGCACCCCTGCCTCCGCAGCGTGCTCGATGGTGGCTGTGATGAAATCGACCGCCAGCCTTGGTTCGTCAGTCAATGGTGGGAAGGGGAGACTCTCGAAGATCGCCTCGCCGATGCCACCTTTGATGAATCAGATCTCAATCGACTCCAGGGCCTTGCACAGGTCCTAATTAAAAAAGTGACCCCCTATGCGGGAGCGCTCGCTTTCCAGCCTAACCAGATCGTGAGCACGAAAGCTGCCGATAATAGCACGATCGAGACCTTCACCATCGATCTTTACCAATGGATGGATGACTGGGCCATGGGTTCATCTCCAGGCTCAACTGTCGACCCTCAGAAGAGACTCAGCCGACTTGTTACCGTCATCCAAGGTCCGCCGATTGCGCGTCCTATTTTCCCCGCCGTCATCGAGCCGCCCGGCGTCACCACTCTCGCTTCGGCCAAGTCAGGAGGAGGCATGGGGAAAATTTTACTGATCGTCGGCACTCTCGCTGCTCTCGTGATCGGTGCTTTCCTCTATTCTAAAAGTCAGAATGAGGATCGTCTTGCTGAAAATGAGGAGGTCGACACAGCCCAGTCTCCTCGGGTGATTCACGAGTCTGCAAAAGTAACCCCACCAGAAAAAACAGTCGCTAAGGTTCGTTCCAAAAAGCCCACCTTTGAGTGGATGAAGGAAAATAATCAGGTCTTCGCTGATGATGAAACTCGCCTCGGTGAGCTGGTCGGTCAGTGGGTCAATGTGTGGGGAAAGGTGAAGTCAGTGAGTGACAAAGGCGAGTGGGTCTTCGCGCTGACAGAAGGTGGGGAAGTCCCCCTTAAGGCGAGACTCGAGAGTGAATCGGATGTCGATGTCGAAGGACGCTCCGTGAGCGTCATCGGCTTTTTAGAAGAGGGCCATCTGCTCAAGCTCCCGAAGGTTTTTGCTGATGACATCATTCACGATAATGAGCTCATCGCAGAGCGAGGGACCTTCAGGGTCAAGGACGAGAAAACGATCATCGGATTGAAGGGAGAGAGAATCCGATTTGTGGGTAAGATGCTAGAGCTAGAGGCTGCGGGAAGTTCGGTTTATCTTCACTTTAAGGAGAATAAGAAGAAGGGCGTGCTGGCTGGAAAAATTTCAAAGAAGAATCTCAGTAAAACTCATAATCTTGCTTTTTTTAAGGCGCTGAAAGGAAAGACAGTCGGGATTACCGGAAAGGTGACTCAATCGGGATCGAAGAGGGGATGGTATGTCCTATTCGAGCGGAACATGGACTTCGAGGTCATCGGTGAAGAACCGCAAGTTGCAAAAATTCCTGAGGCCCCTGAGCCTGCCACCGGAGGAATGGAGCGCCCTCCAGCTGGCGAGATCTCTGATCTGGATGCCGCTGATCGATCAGCACGGGCAAAGAAAGCGGGCCGCTGGGTTGCTATTCAGGGTCGTGTTAAAGAGGTGAATGGCAGCGGTGAGTGGACTTTTGAAAATGAAGGCGGTGAGCCGCTCAAAGCACGCATGAGTGAGAGCGTGCCCGCTGAGGATGTCGAAGGCCGACTCGTGAGTGTCATCGGCCTACTCAAGAGCGCGGATCTGTTCATTATCGAGACGCCTGATGACATTGAGGTGATCGAAGAAAAGGTCGTTGTCGCCGAGCAAAAGGAATACCGCATCGAGGATCAGGCCAAGATCCAGGCGCGGGCCGGAGAGACCGTGACGCTCCGAGGAAAAGTTCTGAGTTCGGGTGCATCGGGTTCGGGAAAAACTCTCTATTTGAACTTCACAGCAAAGCGGCCCGTTCTCGCGATTGGGGTCAAATTGTCTGCTGCCGAAGAGGGGCTGGATGCCGAGTTTTTAGAGCGCTTCGTAGGCCATGAAATCGCGGTGACGGGCGTGGTTGAGGAGGAATATGGCGGTCACCGCTTTGTCATCGTTATCACGCGTAAGGACCAGATTGGCAAATGACCGTCAGCGCCTTTCCCAAGACCATCGGTGCGCTTGCTGGACAGCTTCGAGAAGCTGGGGTCGATCACGACGCCTTCGAGATTCCGCTCCCTCTCTGTCAGCTCAGCGAGTGCCGTGCGACGTGCTGTCACGATGGCGTCTTCCTCTCGTCGGAAGAAGCAGCCTTCATCGGTGAAGGAGTCGAGACCCTCAGCGATGGTCGTCAAAAAACGGCCACAGTTCCCGCTACTCCGGAGCACCGCGCTGATGACTTTCCCGCTCACTTCCCAGAGACGCGTTGTGTTTTTCTAGATGATGAGCACCGCTGCAAGTGGCAGCTTAAATCAGTCGAAGAAGGAAAGCATCCTTGGTTTTACAAACCCATCTCCTGCTGGATGCATCCTATCCTTCTCGAAAGGCGCGAGGGACGCCCTATCCTCATTCTGCGCACTTCGGGAAATGATGCCGCAGGTTTTGCTTCTCAAACCCCTTGTGGACGCCTCACCCAAGATGCCGATCCCGCGCGCGTGACTCTCAAGGCTGAACTGGAAATGCTGGGATCCATCGCTCAGCGCGATTTCTCCGCCGAGCTCAATGCCCCCAGTTTGTAGAGCAAGCTTCACGCGAAAAGCACACCGCTGCTTTCGCAACGGTGCGCCCACACACTCTTCACACAATAGAAAGTTAGTTCGCGAGAATGTCGATCCTGCGCGGCGCGAGTTCCTGACGCTTGGAGAGCTTCAGGGTCAGCACGCCGTCTTGGTGACGGGCCTCGATCGCATTCGGATCGAGATCCTCATGAAGGTTCACCTTGAGATGGTAGTCACGCTCCTCTGTGCCGCCCTCGAATCGCCGCTCGCCGCTGAGGGAGAGGAGACGGTCTTCGACGTTCACAGTGAGGGCATCTTTTGAGACACCCGGAAGCAGGATGGTGAGTTCCAGCCCGCCCTCGGTCGCACGAGTGCGGAAGCGGGGACGTTCGGTAGGAATGGTATTTTCAGACATAGTTTTTAAAAGGTAGGGGGTTAGGAAATTTCAATGTTCCGGGTGGTAGGCTCCACGACCTCAGCTTTCGGAAAAGTAAGTTCAAGGATTCCATTCTCGAGCTTCGCCGAGATTCCGTCGCGCTCGATGGTATCGGATAGGGTGAGGGTTCGTTCGTAGGTTGCTTCCTGGCTTTCACTTTCCGCTTTCACGGTGAGCTGATCGTCCACCGCAGTGAGGTTGACTTCGTCTTTTGAGAAGCCAGGGATTTCGAGGCGGAGGCGGTAGTTTTTTTCATCCTCGTAGCGGTAGGCTCCCGGAGCACGGGTGGCCGGCGTGGGTCCAAAGCTGCGGACAGCTTGGCTGACAAGGTTTGAGAAAAGGCGGTTATCGAGTCGGTTGATGGTCATTTTTGAATTAGGTTTTACTGAGTTGTGCCTTCCCTATCGCAGGAGCCAGACCAATGCCCTAATCTTTGGAAACACAAGGGTTTCAGGTTTATTCGTTCAGACACGAAGGCACGAAATGACCCGGGTGGGGACAAAGTGTCACACTGAAATGACGCGGTTCTCCGGCTCTTTAATGAAGCCCCAAAAAAGAGGCCAGCTCATCCATCGAGTAGGATAAGGGGCAGTCGTCAGGCGTGCCGTAGCCCCATGTGACAATCGCGGGGAGCATCTGGGCAGCGCGTGCGGTCGCAAGATCCACGGTGGAGTCACCGACATAGGCCACTTCTTCGGGCTTGAGTCCCCATTTCTCCGCAATAAGGAGAGCGGTCGTAGGGTCGGGTTTCTTCGGGAACTCCTCACGGTGGCCTTCGACGGGATCGAAGAGGTCCGTCCCGAAAAGGGCGTGCACGATCTCCTGAGTGTAGGCGTGCGGTTTGTTCGAGAGCACCCCGATCTTCAGGCCTTGCTGCTGTGCCTTTTCGATCAGATCACCCATGCTTGGGTAAATTGTGGTGCCGCTCTTCCATGCTTCCTTGTAGTGTTTTTGGAAGCCTTCGAGAAGAGCCGGGCCAAGTTCATCTTTGCGCGAGCCGAGTGCTTTTTCAGCGAGGACTTGCGCACCATTACCGATGAATTCGGTAACCTCCTCTTGGGTAAAGGTCGCGAGATCGTGATCGACCAAAGCGAGATTGAGCGCGGCAGCGATGCCGGGAAGTGAATCGACTAGGGTGCCATCGAGATCGAAAAGAAGTCCGCGAATCATGTGAGGGAGTGGTAGCCCTTTTTTCTCGACCCTGCACGGCAGAAAGTTTGACAGGATGGTGCTCTTTCGTCAGTAATTCTGCCGTATGACCGTTACTACATCATTCAAATCCCTCGCGCTGGTCGCCATGCTTGGCTTCAGCTTTATTTCCCCCGTCGCTGCCGATGAGGAAGAAACTCCTCTAGGCGAGCAAATGAGCGAGCTGAGTGGCTCCCTCAAGCGACTTCGCCGTGCTGAATCTGTCGATGAAAAAGTCGCCCTCATCCACACGGCGCAGGCCGCTGTAATCAAGGGGCTCCAATATCTTCCCGCTGGCTTCGAGAAAATCAAAGACGCCAAGGAGAAGGCAAAAATGACCGCCGGTTATAAGAGATTGTCTGGCATGACCTACGTCCTTCTCTGCGAGCTCGAAGAAGCAGTGATCGCGGAAGACGAGAAGAAGTATGACGAAGTCTATGACAAGCTGAAGGAGAATAAGAAAGAAGGCCATCAAGCCTACAAAGCAGAAGAGGACTAAGCGCCTGACATTCTCCCTTTATTTTTTGTAAAACATCCGGTCGAAAGGCCGGGTGTTTTTTTGTGGCTGCACGAAAAGAGGGAAAGCGGGCCACCCGCTTCCCTTTGGGTCTGCCGAAGAAGAGCCGCAAAAAAAGCGCGTCCCTTTTCGGAACGCGCTCTTTAAAAAGTGAATCTTAGATCAATCTACTGGACCACGTTGATGGTGCCGCCTTTGGGCATCTTGCGGTAGATGTCATCGATGACGGTGTGCGGGGTGCGCACGCAGCCACTAGAACCCGGGTAGCGGTGGACGGAGCCGTGCATTCCAATGCCGCCGCCAGTCATGCGCATCCAGTAAGGAAGGGCTGCACCGACATATTTGTCCTTACGACCGCGATACTTACGGCGGTCTCCACCATGGACACGCTTACCCTTGTAGTAGGTCGTGCCGAAGATATTCGAGCGCTTATCAGCGATCTTTTCCTGGACGGGGTAGCGACCGACCGGAGTGCGCTTGCCAGCCCTGCCGGTGCAGACGGGAGTGTCGATGGCGACTTTCTGATCGGGGCCAACAAGGAGCTGGGCGCGCTGGTCAGAGAGGTCGATGCGGACCGAGGTGTTGGCCTGGGTCGCTGCATCATAGACGGCTTGGTCACGATAGACGTTGGAAGTCTGCTTGTAGTCTGAGCGTGCCTTGAAGGAATTATAAGATCCGGACTTCTTGACGCCAGAGCTGTCAAGATCGGAGCAACTGCTGAGGAAGGCAGCGCTGGCTGCGATGGCTAGGAGGGAGATGATTCGTTTTATCAATATTTGTTAGTGCGTGTGTTCGTTTGGGTTGAGATTAGGGCTGGACTGAGACGGAGGTGCCGATGCGGGTCTTTGAAAAGACAATGGGAACCGCACTGTAATGGCTGCGGATACAGCCGTGGGAGGCCCAGCGTGAGTTTACGTTCCCCTTGTGCATCCCAATTCCGTCATTGGTGAGGCGCATCCAGTAAAGCATTGGAGCGCCAACGAATTTCCCGCCTTCAGGGACCTTGTCATTACGTGAATCGGCATCCTCTTTGACGCGTCCACCTTCGGCATTGTAGATCGTGCCGTAGAGGTTCGAGCGCTTGTCTTTGATCTTTTCCGTGATGCGGAATTCGCCTGTCGGGGTATCGTATATATTCCGGCGGCCGCTGGAGATGCGGTAGTCCATCGCTACTTCATCACCGACCATTAGGAATCCACGCTGATCCGAGATATCAATCTTTACCTTAGTGTTTGAGGAGTTGGCTTTTGCTAAAAGGGAATCGTTTTTCCAAGTGCGAGTGGTACCGGGATATTTTACCGCCTTGAAGTGATCATAGGTGCCCGGAGGGTAGGGGTTTACGAATTCTGCCTTCTGCACAACGGCTGGTTCCGCGTCTGCGGGAGGAGTCGTATTGGGACTACAACTGGAGAGAAAAACTCCAGATAAGAGGGCGGCGCTGAGGGCAAGAACAGAGTGTGAGGACATGGGGAAGAATTGCTTAACGAGGGCGGACTATACGTTTTGTTCACATGAACACAAGGGTAAGGGCGACTTTTTGAGGTGTTGGGAAAATAGCATTTAAAAATTGACCCACAACCTAATTGCTGTTTTTCTAGCAGAGTCATGGGAATGAAAAGTGCGATCAAACGAAGGGGTGGGCAGGCACTGCTCGCCGCATTAGGAGGACTACTTGCCAGTTGTGCAGGAGCAGGGGGGCCGGGCTATGCGCCCGCCCCAGCATTAGGTTCCCCGATGACGGTGAGCAAAGCGGGTGATGCTGCGAAATCGAAGCGAGTGGCTCTGCCTGAAAATCGGCCAGGCCTCGCAACTGGCTTCGGCGAGCGGATGGCGTCATCGATGGCTTATACTGATTTTCACCGTTCCAGCACAAAGCCGATCGCCTTTTCATCGCTCCGCTACAATGACAGTGAAGGAGCTACCGCAATGGGCTTGAATCGCTCAAGTCGCAAATCAGGATTACAGCGGGTCCCCGGAGACTTTGTCGAGTGGGGGGTGAAGAGCCGTCGTAAGATTCTGCCGAGCTATCTCGCGCGTGGCGGTCGTTTCGTCATCGGGAATAAGGGCAGTAACTATTCTCTCTTGGTGAAGAATCGTAGCAAGTCGCGGCTTGAAGCGGTGATGAGTGTCGATGGGCTGGATGTCATCGATGGTAAAACGGCGAGCACCAAAAAGCGTGGCTACCTTGTCTATCCGGGCAAGACGCTCGAGGTAAAAGGCTTCCGCATGAGCCATCAAGCGGTGGCGGCATTTAAATTCTCCTCGGTGGGAAATTCTTACGCGAATCTCCGACACGGCGAGACCCGGAATGTCGGAGTGCTTGGGCTGGCGGTTTACTCGGAAAAGGGGATCGATCCCTGGTTCCCAACTTGGCAGGAGGCGCAGCGGCGCGGCGGGGCACAAGCTTTTGCAGAGGAGCCGATCTACCGCGCTCGCGCTGTCGTCACTGACTAACGAATCTTATGAAAAAAATGATGAAACTACTGACCGTCGCGCTCGCGGCTGCCGCCCTTGGAATGCTCACGAGCTGTGGATCTTCTCCCGCTCCCGATATGTCAGTTCCTCCAGGGCTTCCTATTATGGTCACCAAGTAGGCTTCCTTTTAGCCATGCAACCACTCAGTCCTTCGTGGGCTGGGTGGTTTTTTTGCTGACGGTTTGGAGATAGGCGCGGATCGCTTCGAATTGCTTCGCTGAGTCGCCCTCTAAAATATCGGGACGCAGCCCGCTGCCATCGTCGTTGGTATATTTTGGCATCTTGGTGTCAGCGACCATGCGGGTGGGATTCTGCATCCACTGGTGGAAGTAGCCCGGACGGAGGCGCTGGTGGGCGAGCGCGAAGTTGATTCCTTGGACCTCGAAGGCGGCGAGGGCGGGGGCCTCGCCGATGGCGTGGCAGGTGACGCAGGCGTAGCCGGTCATGGAGGCGAGGTCTTTTCCGATCGCGACTTGGTCTGCATCTGGCGCTTTTTCTGAGGGAGTGGAGGGAGCGAGTCCGTGCTGGGCGGCGAGGCCGTGGGCGAGGGCGTTGGCATGAAGCGGGAAGGCGGGCATGCGCATGTCGAGCCAGGGGCGGGGGCGCGGCTCGACGGTGCCGAGGAGCATTTTTTCCAAATAGGGAGTCTGAAGCATCGCGCCCATGTGGGTGAGGGGGGGGCGGGATTGTTCGAGCTTTTCGGAGTGGCCCTTGATGTGGGCGACGAGTGATTTGGTGTCGGCGTGATTTCCGGTGAGCATGGACGGCATGCCGTCGTTTGCATGGCAAGCATCGCAGCGGAGGGCTTTGGTCTGGCGGGTGGCGTAGGCGGCTGGAGTGTCGAACTTGAGTTTTTCGCTGATCGTGGGGGCGGCTGCGATGAGGGCTTCTTTTTCTTTCTGATTCAGAAGGACGCGGGGGGCCTTGCCGCGCTTGTCATCGGGGCCGAGGCAGCCTTGGGAGGACCAGTTTTTGAGGTCGGAAAATGCGGGAGCTTTGCTGGTGGATTCGGCGAGGCCTTGGTGGCAGGAGGCGCAGTTCAGCGAGGCGGCGAGGGCTTTGCCGCGGGTGGCATCTCCGGGGGCGAACTCGGAGGGATCTGGGGTGTGGCGTCCGGTGGATTCTTCCGTCAAAAAGGCGGCGAGCGAGTGGGCTTCGGGATCGCTGAGGCGGAAGTTGGGCATCTTGATCGCTTGGTGATGCGCGTTGGGCTGTTTGAGAAATTTTACGAGTGAGTCGCCGCGGTATTTGGTGGCGACGTTGTTGAGGGGGATGCGGCCTTGCTCGAAATCGGGCTCGTTTTGGTCTGGCTTGGTGTGGCAGGCGATGCAGCCGAGATTGTGGAAATGAGCGCCGCCGTCTTGGGCGAGCGCTTTGTCGGGGGCGGGGCCGGGGTCGGTGGAGTTTAGGGTGGCAAGATAGGCTCCAAGATCGGCGGCGGCTTGTGCGCCCTCGGGCTTGGTGTGATCCACCAGTGCGGGCATGGTGGTGGTGGGCTTGAGTTTGTCGGGCTCGGCGATCCAGCGGGTGAGCCACTCGGCGCTGGCGCGGTCGCCAATGTGGGTGAGGTCGGGCGCGGTGTGGGTGAGTTCTGGTAGGGCGCTTTTTCCAAAGTCAGCGGCGTGGCATTTGGTGCAATGGTGCGAGGCGATGAGGTGGGCGGGATCGATAGGGGCGTCGCGTTGGGTGAAGGCGGTGGAGGGGACGGGTTCGAGCGGGAAGGTGTTCGAGCCTTCCCACATGAGGCGGAAGGAGCCGGAGCCATCGGGGAGGGAGGTGTAGTGGACTTCGATCTCATGTTCGCCGGGGTTGAGTCGGAGACGTTTGGATTTTTCGGTGGTGAGATCGCCCTTGAGGTTGAGAGCTTCTTCACCGCCGACTTTTAAAATGGCGTCTCCTTTTCCTTGGAAAGAAAAGTAGAGGCGGGCACGCTTCTCGATGACGATTTTTCCGGACCAAGTTGAGGTGAAGGCTCCGGGAGGGAGGCCTTGGGCGGGCGACGCCTCTGCTTCGACAGAAAGGGAAGGGAGACGCGCTTCGGTGGTGATGGATTTCTCGTCTTGGGTAAAAGAAGCGGTCAATGCCGCGCTGGCGATGGAAGGGAGAAGGAGAAGGATGAGGGAGCGCATGATTCCAGATGTCTAGGGTTACGAGAAAGTTAGCCCAAATCTCTCAGGAGGAGAGCAAAGATCCGCGGGGAAGTCAGATCTAAAAAAAGACGGACGCCTGAGTGAGGCGTTCGTCTTGAAAAGGAAGATCGAATCTAGGCGGCGGCCTCGGCGAGGCGGGTCCTGCCAGATTACTGAACTTTGTGAATCGTGCTGTGGATGGTGCCGATGAGTTCGTCGCCATCGGTGGACTCTAGGTCGTAGTCGATTTTGAGTTGCTGGGTTGGCTTGTGTCCATCGATCTCGATGAGGACAGACTTGCCATCCTTGAGGAGTCGGGCGCTGAGGACCTTAACCTTGTCGTGAACGCGGACTTTTTTAGATTCTTTTTCAACGGCTGCTTTCTCGGCTTCGAGGTCGGGATTGTCGACGGAGAATTGGCCGGAGCCATACTGCTCGCTGCGGATGTATTTCCATCGCTCGAGGGTGAAGGAAGTTGGGTCGGTAGCGAGTTCTTCATCGAGTTCGACAGCGAAGCTGAGCTTCACGCCTTCAGGGGTGACTTCCATGCCGGTGGGGATCGGGTAAGCGGTGTCTTTATTTCTGCGGACGCGCTGGAAGGCAGCTTCATTGGCAGCATTGGTCTGCCAGCCACGGAAGCCGCAGATATACATCGAGCCATCTTGGTGGAAGGCGGCGCGCTGGGCGGAGGAGCCGAGCTTGATCGGGAGCTTGGTGACGCCACCCTGATATTGTCCGTCGCCGATCTTTTGCCGGAGGACGTGATAGACGCTGGACTGCCCGTAGGAGAGGTGGAGGAGCTCGCCGGCTGGGATGCCGAGCTTGGACTCCTTGGTTGTCCAGAGCTGGCCGCCGCCTGAGTTGTCGACGTTCATCGGAAGATAGACCATCGGCTCGGTGAAAGGAGCTTCATTTCCATGACGTGCATTCTCGACACCGAAGAAGGCTTTGGCGCTGGAGGTCGGCTCGTAGTAGTTGATCTTGCAGCAAGGTTGCCAGGTTCCTTCGTTTTCTCCGGTGGTGATTTCCCCATTAGGGCCGACACCGATTCCGCCGGGGGCACGGAGGCCGGTGGCGAGGGTTTCGAGGGTGGAGCCATCTGCAGAGACGCGCATGAAGGCGCCATTGTGCGGGAGGATCTTATCAAAGCCACGGCCGCCGGGAAGGACGGGGGCGGCTTTGGCGAAGTAGAAGTTCCCTTTGGCATCGGTCTCAAGGCCGAACTGGAATTCGTGGAAGTTGTTCGTGATGAGGACGTCGCTATTGAAGATTTTGAACTCATCGGCTTCGCCATCGTCATTGAGATCGCGGGCTTGCCAGATGGCGTCGCGGCCGGCGATGTGTGGGACGTCATCGACGATGCGGAGGCCAAGTGGCTCGAAGAATCCGGTGGCCCAGCGCTTCCAAGTGAGGGTCTTAAATTCCTTGAGACCAGAGACGAGCCAGATATCGCCATCCCAAGTGGAGAGAAGAGCGCGGTCGCCATCGGAGAAGAAGTCAAAATCGCTCATGCGAACTTTACTGAGATAGGGAGAATCCTTCATCGCAGGCGGAAGAGGGATGGTGTCGATATGCCATGCGGAGTCCGAGCTATCGATTTTTGCTTCGACCTCGAAGGTCTCAGGAGAGATGCCCTGACCGGCGGTGAGATAGGGCGCAAAGGCCACGGGTGGGCTGACGGTGCCGCCTTTTGAACGAGCGTAGAGGAGAGAGACTGACCTCTTCTCGGAAGAGGGAGCGAGGTGGAGGGTGTGAAGACCGTTCTCGACTTTGATCGTAGCGCCTTCGCCCTCGACCTTCAGCTCGAAGTCCGCGTAGCTGGAGCTATCGAGTAAGCGGCAGACGAGTGGCTTTTGATGGGCGTCGAACTCCATGAGCCGGGTGAGGCCGCTGCGGCTCTCGGCGAGATATTCGTGGATCTGGGTGCCATTGACGGTGTAGTCGAGGATGATGCCGTTGCCATTTCTGAGGTAGCCGTTGAACTTGGCATTGGAGAGGTTTCCGTGGCCCTTGATCTCGCGCTTGTCCTCGAATGAGCCGCTCGGGTCCGCCCAGGCGGGACCAGAGGGAGCGGTGAAGAGGTAGCTGTCTTTATTAAGGAACTTATTCACCTGACCGTGGCCACCTCCCCAAGGGGTGTTGTGGAGTGCGGTGCCATCGCTTGTCGCGGTGACGAGCGAGAGAGTCTCAAGATTGAAAAGCGCCTGACGGGTCGGGATCGCGGAATAGGAAATCGCGAGGCCTTTGATGGCTGACTCGGGACGATATTCGCCCTTGTGCCAATCCGAAAAGCTCTGGAAAAAGGCGGGACCGTGGTCGGCGATGCGATACCAATCTGGCTTGCCCTTGGTGACGCCGCCCTTGCGGGTGGTCATGTCGGGACGAGCGATGGGGCTCGCCTTTGACCAATAGTTTGTGAGTTGGGAACGAGTGATGCCGGCGCGACCGAGAGTCTCCATGAGAGTGCCGCCTTTTCCGAAGGAATCTACCGCGATGTTGCGGAACTGGACGGGGGAGCCTTCATCGTGATTCTGGATGCCGATGTAGCCTTTCATATCGCCGCGGCCCTTTTCGGTGACGAAGATATTGATGAGTTCGCCATTGAGTATGATGGCGATTTTTTCGTTCGCGCTGATGATCTGGTAATTATTCCACTCGCCGATTTTTATTGGGTTCGCGATGGGAGCTTGGATCTCATAGACGGAGCCGGTTTGGTTATTGGCGACTTCGTTTCCCGCGATCTGGATCTCGTAGCCCTGCTTGACGGCGACCCATGGATCGTCACCGGGATCTGGGAAGCGGATGAAGACGCCGGAGTTCTGCTTTGGATCATCGAGCTTGAACTGAAGAGTGAGGGAAAAATTATTGAGCTCTTGCTCGTGCCACCAGAGGCCCATGCCGCCTTTTGCGGTGGCGATGCCATCGGCGATCTCGAAGGAGCCAGGTCCGGCCATTTTCCAGCCAGCGAGTTTGCCATCGAAGATGGTGGTCTTAGCTTGGCTCATGGGAGCGCAGGCGACGAGGAGGGAAAGGATGAACTTTTTCATGAGATTTCTCTAAGGAGACGGATTTATACGGGCCTCGTCAATGGAGTCTTCTAGAAAGATGACACTATTTTGCAATGGCTGGACCGGGCAATCGCAGCGATGATTCGGTCGTGTGGGACTGGATCATAGAAATGACGCTGACTTGGGGTGTCTGGATTGCGACGGGAAGCCTTGTGGGTCTCTTTTTCATGCCCTTCGGTCTTTTATTAGGACCGCTGATCGGTGCAGCAGGTTGTGAGTGGCTTTTTGCGAAGAAGACCGCGACGCCTGCCACTGTCTCGGGTGTGGGTTCTGTGATCGGCACCGTCGCGGGGCTAGTGCTTAAGATGGTGGTCGCGCTCTTGATGGTCGTTGTGTTCGCCATCGATTTGTTCTGGCTCTAAATGGAGACCTCCACTAGCCTGCGCGTCCGCTCCCCGGGCAGTCGCTGGTTTCACTTCGGTGGGACTGGAGGAAAGTCCGGACACTACAGAGCAGTGTGCCCTATGAAAATGGGGGACGGTGGATCGAGAGAGACACCGGACAGATAGTGCCGCAGAAATTAAACCGCCTTCTTCGGGAGGTAAGGGTGAAAAGGTGGGGTAAGAGCCCACCGCGCCGAGGGTAACTTAGGTGGCTTGGTAAACCTCTCACAGTGCAAGACAGAACAGGGGAAGGGCTGCTCGTCCGTCTGACCCCCGGGTAATAGTCGCATAGATAAATGACTGCCAAGGCTGGTAATTGGACCAGCTGAACAGAATCCGGCTTATAGGGGAGCGGCCTCTTTTTTCGGAGGTCAGAGGTCAGACTTCCGGCTTACTTTGTAAGGGCGTCGTCCATGTTTAGGAGGGTCGAGGCCACGATGGTGAAGGCTGCGCCATCGGGAGTGCCCGCAAGGCCAGCGTAGTCCTTGGGGTTCGCGGTGTAGTCTGCTGCGATGCGGTCGAAGAGATCGGTGATGATTTCGAGCTGCTTCTCGCTGGGCTTGAGCGACGTTGCCATGCGGAATCCGGCGATGAGCTTGGTGCGGGTGTCGCCCTCGGTGTCGTATTTCATGCGACGGGCGAGGCCCTGGGACATCTCGGCGAAGGCTTCATCGTTGAGAGTGACGAGTGCGCCGAGTGGGGTGTTGGAAGTCAGGCGTCGGGGGCTGCAAACCTCGCGCGTGGGTGCATCGAAGGCATCCATTGAGGGGTGTGGGATACTCCGCTTTTTATAAGTGTAAAGGGAGCGGCGGTAGCGGTTTGGATCACCTTCCTTGGAAGCATTCCAAGGGCCATCGCTGAAGGGTTTCCAGACGCCAGCGGGAATGGGGGGACGAACCGGGGAGCCATAGAGGGCTGGGTTTAAAAGGCCGGAGGCGCTGAGTTGGCTATCCCGCACAAGTTCGGCAGGGAGTCGATTTCGCGGGCCGCGGGAGATGAGGCGATTGCGTGGATCCTTTTCGGCAGATAGCGAGGAGCGCTCGCTGGACTGTCGGTAGGTCGCGGAGTTCATGATCTCGCGGATGAGGGTCTTGACGGAGTAGTCCATCTCGGTCTGGAAGCGCACTGCGAGGTCATCGAGAAGCATGGGGTGGGAAGGAGCGAGACCCGAGGAGCCGAAGTCTTCCATGGTTTCAACGAGGCCCCTGCCGAAGAGTTGTTCCCAGATGCGGCTCACAAGGACGCGAGAGGTGAAGGGGTTCTGAGGGCTGGCGATCCAGTTGGCGAGATCGAGGCGGCTGGCTTCTTCGCCTTTGCTTTTGAGAGGAGGAAGGGAGGCGGGAGTTCCACTTTTGAGAGGTTTTTTATCTTTCTCAAGCCAGTTGCCCCTCTCGAAGAGGTGGGTGGAGCGGCTGAGCTTTGGCGGAAGGGATTCCATGGTGGGCAGGGCAATGGCACCTAGCCTATTGTAGGCGGAATCGGTTAAGCTGAGGTCGAGGTAAGCTTTCTGAGTCTCGGGGGCGGAGGCCCAGATGAGGAGTTCGGGTGAGTCGCTGAGTTCGAGGCGGCCTCGCTTGGTTGCGAGCGGTCCAGTCGGCGCATTGGCATCATGCTTGAGGATGAGTTTCAGCTGCGCGCCATCGGGGAGGGTAAGAGCGTCCTTGAGGACGACGACACAGGAACGGGGGTGATATTGATGAGTGGTCGCGCCCCAGCCAGAGCCGCCTTTTTTGAGGGAATCATCAGGGTTGTAAAAGTTAACGGCATCATCTGAGACGATGCGCTGGAGCGGGATGTCGCGCGGTTTTTCTTCACCGGGAATGGTGGCACTCAGCGTGATGCGGGAGAGCACAGCTCCAAGAAAGCCGGAGTGCTTCGCCTTTTTGATATCGATGGGAAGGGTGTGAATCCGAAGTGCCGTGAGTCTCTCTAGTCCACTGGGCTTGGGGATTTCTAGCGTGAAGGAGGTGCCCCGGGGGAGCGTGCCGGTGGCGTGGAACTCGAGGAAGCCATCGACGATCTTTGTGGTCGAGGTCATCCGCTGAGAGGTGACTTTCATTTGATCGATCTTTTGCCATGAGGCCTTAGAGATTTGATCCTCGGATTGGGCGAAGATCGAGGCGCGAAGACCATCTGCTTTCTTCTTCAGTTCGAGAGCTTTGGCATAATGCTTGGTTTCACGGGGGACGCGTAGAGTCGGGAAATGGTTTGCGAGGTCGAGGTCGCGGCTGGAGTTAAAGAAAGCGAGGAACTGATAGTATTCCTCATGCGTGATCGGGTCGTAGGGATGATCGTGACACTGGACGCACTCGAAGGTGATGCCCTGCAGACCTGTCCAGGTGGTGTTGACCCGGTCCATCACGGCCATCATGCGGAACTCTTCGTTATCGGTTCCACCTTCTTGGTTCTGCTGGGTGAGGCGATGGAAGTTGGTGGCGATGAGGTCATCGAACTTGGGATCAGGGAAGAGATCTCCCGCGAGCTGTTTTTTCAAAAACTGATCGTATGGCAGGTCTTCATTGAGCGCGCGGATGACCCAGTCTCGATAAGGCCAAGTAGTCCATGCGCGGTCGGCACCAAGGCCCTCTGAGTCAGCATAGCGGGCGAGGTCGAGCCACTGAGTGGCCCATTTTTCACCGAAAGAGTTTTCTTTTAAAAGGGAGTCGATGACTTCGCTCACTGCTTGATCGGCATTGGATGCGTAGGCTTTTTCAAAGGCGTCCAGTTGGACAATCGTCGGGGGATAGCCGGTGAGGTCGATGTGAACACGACGAAGAAGACGGGCCGAGCTGGCTGGTTGATTTGGCGAAAGGTCTACCTCTTCCAGCTTTGCGAGGACGAAGCGGTCGATATCGCCCTTAGACCAATCCTTCAGCTGGACGGTGGGAGTCTTGTGGCGGGTGGGGGATTCAAAAGACCAATGATTGCTCCACGTTGCACCTTCCTTAATCCATTGACGGATCAGATCGACATCTTGATCCGAGAGGCGAGGGCCGTGATCGGGCTGGGGCATGAGGTCGTCGGGATCATCAGTGGTGATGCGGACCATCATTTCCGAAGCGTCGGGATCGCCGGGAACCACGGTGGTTTTTCCTGACTTCCCCTTCGCGATGACCAGATCACGGTAGATGAAGGAGACATCGCCGCTCATTTTCACCCCCCCATGGCAACTGGTGCAGTTCGCGTTCAGGATAGGACGAATATCACGAGCAAAATCGATCTCATCCGCCTTAAGGAAGGAGGCTGTGGCGAGGAGCAGGAGAATTGAGGATTTCAAGATCACGGTGATTTGTGTCGGACAACTATCGACGATGCTTACTGTCCGTAAGAGGATAATTTATCGCTTTGGGTAAAAAGAAAAACGGCTCAGCCAGAGAGCTGGAGAGCCGTTGAAAGTAAGAGGATAATTAAAGGATTAGCCTCCGAAGAGTCCTTTGGCCTTGTCCATGAGGTCTCCGCCAAGGTCGCCCATGTTTGGAGTTTCGCCATTCATGAGTGAATCAGCGATGCCTTCCATTCCGTCAGGAAGCTTTTCTTTGATGAAGCCGAAGACGGTTTCAATGACGCCGTCAATTTGATCTTCGGCGATGCCGAGGCCTGCGAGTTTTGCTTTGAGTTCTTCCATGCTTATAAGTGTTTGTATGAGATGGAAATACCGGAAACAGGGGTCGAACCTGCACGCCCAAGGGCACGTGATCCTAAATCACGCGTGTCTACCAATTCCACCATTCCGGCTGCGGGGATAAGAATATTTAAATGTGGGCAAGATGCAACGGGAAAGGTCGCTTGCTGAAAAAGCACTTCTTTATGGCCGGTTCGGGCTGGGTGCCCAGCGGTAGCGCAGCTTCTGGAACGAGCCTCTCAAAAAGTGGGGGTCATTTTTTTGAAGACCGCGGTGATGCTTTTATGGCTCAGAAAAGTGGGTGCCGTAGGAAGTCGGATCACGGAGCTTGGTGAGGCGCAGACTGCAAATTGTAATTTAAGACGACATCCGCTTGAGGAATGTGAGCTTCTTCTACCCGTAAGAAGCCCAACCTTTCGTAGAATCCAATCACTTGTGAGTTGCTTGGTGTCACTTCTGCGCGGATCGTTTGGAAGTCTTGTTGAGCGGCGCAAGAGATTGCAAAGTTAATGAAGGCTTCGGCAGTTCCAGTTCCACGATGCTCGGGCGCAACCCAGACTTGGATGAGATCGCCGATGACGGGGATTTTTTCATCTCGGTAAATGGCTGCCAAGCCGACTGGATCGCCGTGCATCGCGAAGAAGGTAGCGCGGTCAGAACCTGCCGCAGATTGGCTTGCTTGCACCTCCCAGCTCTCTTGAGAACGGAGGACAGCTTCGTCATAGGTTGAGCAGAAGGCTTCCGGTGACTCGCGGAGTGATTCCAGTCGGATTTTTCGATAGGAACCTGCTTCGTTTCGGTTGATTCGACGGAAGGTCATTGCTTAGAAAAAATAGAGTGAGGCGGCAACAATGAGAAGAATTGCGGCGACAATATCTCGTCTCCCGAAGCTCGCGCTCGCCGAAGACTTCCTCAGAAACTTGAAGAGCGCTCCGGTGGGGCAGCCGTATTTGCAGTAGGCGAGGGGAATGAAGAGGGAGGCGAGGAGACCGACTACTGCGATGACGATGGTGGCGAGGCCGGCGCTTCTCCAGAGCCATGCGTCGAAGGCTTCGAAGTCAGCAAAGTTAATCGCCATGGTGGAGAGGGCGAGAAGGGCGATGATGATGAGAAGAAGCGAGGGGACAGCTGAGAGAACCCGGTGCAGCTTGGGAGAAATGGTGCGGGACTTGAGGGGGAGTTTGATGAGCCATTGCTGGAGGAAGCCGTGGGGGCAGAGCTGGTGACAGTAGAGCTGGTGACCAGTGGACCAAGGGATGAGGAGGCTAGAAGCGGCGAGGAAGATGAGGCCCCAAGATTCGGTGAGGGGAAGTCCGTGCTTTGCCCAGCCGATAAAGAGGGCTTGCGAGAGGAGGTCTCCGAGGAGAAAGCCAAGGGTGATGATGACAATGAGTTGCCAAGCAAGTCGGGCGAGGGGCTTGCCGCGAAGCTTGGTGAAGGAAAAGAGAAAGGCCCCGAGGGTGAGGACGATGAGCCCGGCATTTCGCCAAGGGAACTTGAAGGGCACAGGATGGCGCTCGGCCTCGAATTGAGAAAGGCGGCGTTTCACACTCTCGGCGATAGCCCACGAGGTGTCGGTCGCGCCGGAGACGCCCTCGGGTGTTTCGCTGAGGCCGATAATTTCACTAATCGACATGCCGTTGTAGAGATCTAGGTAGTCGCTGCCATCGAGGATGCGTTCATAATATTCCTCGTTGTCGTAGCTTTTTCGGAAGCGTAGCCCGGTGACGGTTTCCGCCTTTTCGTCGAGCACGATAAGCACATCAGTGGGTCCTTGGAATCCATGAAGGTATTCCAGTGAGGGTGCGGTGCGGAGGGCGTGTCCAATGATTACTCCTGAGTTGTCGAAGAGACGGGCGACACCGGGCCACTCGGGATGGGCATCGAGTAATTCCGCCTTTGGTAAGAGGATCGCGAATTCGGCGAGGAGGATTTCGGTCGGAAAAAGGAGTGAGCTTGTTTCGCCACCGAGGCGCTCGATGATACTACGGGAAATAGCGACGCTGGTGAGAGTCGAGCCAGAGACGGCATCGATTTGCGGATTTCCGGGAGCACCGAGAGTCAGGCCGAGGTGACCTTTCCAAAAGGCGGGATCGTTTTCTACCGAGTCGAGGTGATCTTCGGTATCGGGCGAGGAGAGGATTTTGGCGTCGATGAGCTTGCCGCTGGCATCCAGCGCAATCGCGATATCAGAAGGGCCGGAGTAGCCTCTGATCTCTGCCGTCTCGGGAAGAGTGGTGAGGAGGTAACCGATGAGTTTTTTCTCGGCATTGAGGACTTCACCGGTCGATGCGGAGTGCTCGGCTGCGGTGGGAAAAAATTCACTGAGAGGGAGATCGCGCGTGGGAGCTTGCTTAGATGCCTGCATGAACCACGCGATGCCGAGGATCACGGCGAGGCGGTAGAGACGAACCAAGGTCGGCATGGACTCGTTATGCCTTTTTCAATCGAAGATGTGGAGATCTTTACACAGCTACTCAGCCGCGAGATGCTTCGCGCATGAAAGTTCTTGAGCTCATTGCCCCTTCCGAGTTTGTCGTTTCCGAAAAGCCGAAGCCTTCTCCGGGAGCCGGCGAGGTCCTTGTAAAAGTGGCCTGCTGTGGGATTTGCGGAAGCGATGTCCACGGAATGGATAATTCAAGCGGTCGTCGCATTCCCCCGATGGTGATGGGCCACGAAGCCAGCGGAGTGATCGTGGAGCTGGGCGAGGACGTGAGCGGCTGGAATCTGGATGACCGTGTCTCCTTTGACTCGATGGTCTTCTGCGGAAGCTGCGAGTTCTGCGAGCGCGGCGAGACGAATCTCTGCAATGAGCGCCAAGTCATGGGCGTCTCTTGTGATGAATTCAAAAGAGATGGAGCCTTCGCCGAGTGGGTCATCGTGCCCGCACGCATTCTTGAGAAGATTCCCGAGGGACTCAGTTTCGAAGAGGCTGCCTTCACCGAGCCGCTCGCGGTAGCCCTTCACGCGGTGAATTTGGTGAAGGTGAAGAAAGGCGAGAGTGCTTTGGTTGTCGGCGCGGGCCTCATCGGTCTTCTCGTGATCCAAGCGCTCAAGCGTGCAGGTTGTGGAGAAATCATTGCTGTCGATCTCGATCGTGGCCGACTTGCACTCGCTAAGGAGCTGGGCGCAAGCGCGGCTTACCATTCGCTCGAGGACGAGATCATACTGCCGGAGGGTGGTGTCGATCTCTCGATGGAAGTGGTCGGTGCCGGAGCTACTCTCGATCTCGCGATTAAGTCTCTCAGAAAAGGAGGTCGGGTAGGGCTTGTTGGAAATGTCGTGCCCGAGGTGAAATTTCCTCTGCAATACATTGTGACCCGCGAGATCTCGCTCATTGGGTCCTGTGCCGCAGCAGGGGAGTGCAGCGAGGCGCTTGAAGCAATTACCGCGGGTGAGATCCAAGTCAAACCACTTACTTCAGCGACGGTTCCTCTAGAAGAGGGTGCTGATTATTTTGCACGTCTTCGTGAGGGAAAGGAAGGCCTGCTCAAGGTTCTCTTCAAGCCTCACGCTTAAGGTGCAGTCGTCTGGCGCACGCGGTAGTAGCGGAAGAGTCCTTTCGAAGCGGAGGTATCGGTGTAGGAGGCTGTCGAGGAACTCGTGATGTTATCGTACTGAGAGTTGGGTAGGGTATCTAGCCAAGTATCGAGATCGGTGGAGTATTCCACCTGATATTCAAAACCGACTCCGGTGGGCCAGCTCAGAGTGACTTCGTTTGACTCGGAAAAGGAGTGAGTGACGACGAAGGGGGGATTAGGTTCCTCAGTGGCTGAGCGGACGGAGAGGTCTGCGATGAGGAGAAAGTTGTCGCCGGGGAAAAGGGTATCATCGCCGTTTTGGCTCGTTGTGACGTTGCTGATTTGCCATTCGAAGGCGAGGAAACCAAGGTTAACGGGGTTGGCTGTATTGGTGAACGGGGCATTTTCGAAAAGGGGCATGCCATCGATATCGGCTGTCCAAGTGTTCGTTTCGAGATTGAGGGTGATAAAGAGGTTGAAGAGCTCACCGGGGATGAAATCGAGTTCGGTGTCGAATTGGGTGGTTCCATCTTCACGCCAGATTCCGAAGAGGCTATTGTTTATACTGGGGTCTTGGTTGTCGAAGCGAATGGAGGCGAGGCGATCGGCATCGGAGTTGTAGAGACTCAGGTAAAAGTCGTCGCGGCGGCTGTTGGTCGAGTCCTCGATTCCTAAAAGAGCATCGATCTCCACTTCCGAGACTCCGGTCGCGACATGATCATATCCAAGATTGAGGGCGACAAAAGTGAAAGATGAGTCCGGTGGATTGAATCCAATCGAGGCGGTTTGAAGGAGAGCGGGGATGAGTCCTGAGTCGATCGATTGGGCGCCTGAGGTGGTGTCGTTTGAGGTCCAGCCATCGGTTCCAGCCCATTGGTTATTGCCTGCCGGAAAATCATCGAAGTCGGTATCATAAAGAACATCGGCATGAAGAAGTGAGCCAAGAAGAAGGAGAGAGACGGGGACTTTCACAGGGTAGATGTTTTTCTGGAAGGGAGAGAGGTCCGTTTTTAGCACGGGCGGAACAACAAAAAAGTAGCCTTTTCAGGCTACCTTTCAACTTGATAGGGAGAACTAGGTGAGATTATTCACCAGCAGTTTCTTCGCCGCTGGTCTCTTCTTTCTCTTCTTTCTCTTCTTTACCAGGTTTGGGTCCAGGTCCGTGGTCAGGGCCAGGGCTGCCGTGTCCGGGACGTGTCTGATCGTGTCCGCGGTGGTGGCGGAGACGTGCGTTGAACTCTTCAAGAGAAACAGCACCGCTTTCGTCGGCATCAAGGCGAGCGAAAATCGCTGCGACCATTTCTTCAGGAGCATTCTCAAGGTTAGGAATTGTGGCGAGTTCTTCGAGGGAGAGTTCTCCGTCTTCACCAGCGATTTCTGCAAATTTTTCAGCACGCTTGGCTTCGATGGCAGCGCGAATCGCTTCACGAGAGGCTTCGCGCTCCTCTTTGGAAATTTCTCCGTCACCATCGGTGTCGATCTCAGCACGGCGAGCATCGCGAGCTGCCTTCCGAGTATCTTTAATGGCCTGACGCTCTTCTTCGTCAATTTTTCCGTCTTCATTGACGTCATACTGGACGAGAAACTCGGGGAGAGTACCGTCACCGAACGACTTTTCGTCGGCATTTGCGAAGGAAGCTCCTCCGAGGAAGGTTCCGATGATGAATAGTGTTTTAAGTTTCATTGTTTTTTGCGTGAGTGAAAGTGAATGGACGCTTGGGATCGCTGCTTTCATAGGGAGTGACGCGGCGGATCTGGCTTCGGTTACAAAAAAGAGATCTTTTTTAATGATTGCTGATCGATAGTGAGTTGTCTTCGGTGAAAAGGAGCCTCTCGGCTGACGAAGGGGAAGGAAGCAAGCTCTATTGCCCGAGGAGTTCGAAAAGATTTCCACCGGAGTGGGATGACGCTTCACCGTCTCCTGCAGCGGGTCCATCTGAGGATGTGATGACGCCAACGTCTTCCGAGGTTTCGTCTGTCACGGCAATCATTTCGCCACTATCGATAGCACCATTGAGATCATCTTCAAGCTGGCCCACGACATCTTTCCACCATGCGTCGTCGTCGATCGCGGCTTCGACAAGTGCGTCCTGTTGATCTGAATCGAGAATAGGATAAATGTCATCATTGAGGGTGGAGCCTCCGGAAATCGTAGGGAGGGACTGGCCATTCACAAGAATAGCGGGATGGGCCTGATCGTGATGAGCGACGATGAGAGGAAAGATTTCCCGACGTTGTTCGGTGGAAAGATGATATTGCTCAGTGAGCTTGTCCAATTCCTCACGGCTCTCTTGGCGGGTGCGGTTTACGATCGAGTTCACCTGATTCAGGGTTGCGTCGCTCAGGCCGGAAATAGATGCGATGGTGAGGCCGAGGTCATGACGTGAAGAGTCGGTGGATCTAGAGGAGACTGCTCTGGAAGATCGGCTTGGTGACCGGTCCATGCTTACTGATTTCCGCCCTGAGTCTTTTTGGCTAGTCTGAGCAGAATCGGCGAAGGACGACTGGCGGTAGTCATCGCTCCGGAAAAAAGAGATCGAGAATGCGAAGGTCCCAGCGACGACTAAAAGCGTCACGCCGAGGATAAATTGGGATCTGGACATGGGTAAAAAAGGGTTAACGCTCTTCGGTATTTGTAGAATTAAACCGCAAATCGATGGCACGTTGCAAACTTTTTTGATCTTTTTTTATTTTTAGCTGCTGCTCATCAGTGAGATGGGGAAGGAGCCGTTCGTGGAGATCAAGGAGGTGAAGGTAGTAATCCTTGAAGGCCTGGGTGCGACTGGCTTGGATTTTTTGCGAGGTGACTTTGACCTCAGTTCCGACCAATCGTTGCTGCTCCTCGGTGAGCTTGAGGAGATTGCTGATGCGCTGAAGGGTGCTTTCCTCCCAAGCGGAGGTGTTTTCACCAGTTCCAGCGACGAGGGTGAGTGGAGCTGCTTGCTGCTTTCCCTTTTTCTCTCCCAAGAGGAAGCCGACGCCATATCCGCAGAGGAAGATTACGAGAAGCGCCATCAAGATGGTGAGGTATTCGCGGAGGCTAGGTTTCATGGTGCGGATGGAGAGGTCGGGGGTGCAGGTTGAATGATGGGCCCTTCTGCAGGGTCATCATTACGAATGAGGAAGAAGACGACAAGAAAGACTAGACCGGCGGCGATGGCGGCAAGGAGCGACCATTTTCGCCAAGTGAGCGTGAGTGCGATTTGATGCACGGTCGTGCGGAGATTCTTTACACTCAGGCGGGGCGTGCGTGCTTCCTCTTCCTCAGGAGAGGATTTCGCTGCCTCTACAAGGCGCTTCCAGGGATCTTCGGAGGGGGTCATCTTATGAATGGTCGGGATCGAGTTTTTTAAAGTGGTCCGCCAATTTTGTGCGAGCGCGCATCGCGGTGACCTTCACCTTTGAGCTGCCCCAGCCCGTGAGATCACAGATATTCTGCACGCTCTTTTCCTCAAGGTCGAGGAGGCGGATGATGATTTGTTCGCGGGGATTGAGGGTGGCGATGAGACGATTGAGGAGCTCGCGCATCGCTTCTAGGCTCTCGGTTTCATCCCCGGGGTTTCCCGCGAGGGTCTTTTCGAGAAGCTCGGCTTGGGTCTCGCCGAGATCGGCGTAGCTCACGAGGGGGCGGGCTTTGTGGCGGCGGAGCCAATCGTAGCAAGTATTGATCGTGATTCGCGAGACCCAGTGGCGGAAGGGGCGACGGGCGTCGAATTGATCGAGTTTGAGAAAAATTTTGGTAAAGGCCTCTTGGGCGAGGTCTTCGTGATCCGATGATTGCCGGATTTGATTTCGGATGATGCCAAAGATTTGGGGGCTTAGCAGATCGACGAGTTCCCGCCAAGCAACCTCGTGGCCCGCTCGCACATTGTCGAGGAGGGATGAGGTGATTTCGCCGGGTTCATCCATGGGGGGGTTACTTGAATTTCGAACTCTCAAGAAACTCATACCACTCTGTTTCGAGAGCGGCATCATCGGCATAACCGAAGGTTTCGAGGAGGAGTTCCTTAGTAGGTTCTTTTTCCCCGCGGATGGCCGCGACGAAGGCTTGGTATTTTACGAGTCGCTCATCATCACTGACTAGGAAGTGGGTGAGGGCGAAGATGTAGCCAGTCTGGTTCGGGGTAAGGCTGGTGACTTTTGCGCCGATGACTTCGTCCAAACTTACGCGCTTGTCTTTTTTACAGAGTTTACGGATGACGCTGGGCCAAGCCTTGTCTACACCTAGTGTGCCGCCTTTGACGGCTTCGGCTTTCCCGTCCTCCGATGCATAGTATTTGTCGAAATCAAGGTAGTGGACGCGGCATAATTTGAAGACGACGTGTTCCAGATAGTAGCCCATCCCGGCACCGAGCCAGAAGGGGAGTTTGCCTTGGCGGGTCTGACCGGAGAGAAAGTGGGCTCCGGTCGCATGGACAAACAAGGGTGTCTTGTCCTGCTCGTTTCCACCATCTGAAGCCATTGCGTCTGTCTTGCAAATAACCAGATAGCGGTTTTGAGGATCTCGATAGTTTCCGACTCTTTTTAAGAGGTTGATTCGGTCAAGATCCCAGCCGTTCCTTTTGGCATCGGCCTGAACCACCTCGTGAAAGGTGTTTCCGTCGTCCATAAGATACACGGTGTATTTGAAATGGTCGCCTTTTGAGGGGTCATCGCCACCAGGGGTGCGGAATTCCTTTTTCTCAAAGTCATCTGCGAGGGTCGGAAGGATCTCGCTCATCTCCTTCCAGACGCGCTTGGCGAACTTCCGGGCAGGATCGTGATTCGTGGAATGGGCCCGCATCATGAACTGATCGGTCTCTTTCTCCTTCCACTTGATGCCGGGGAAGTGGTCGGTTTGTCCGAAGGTGGGCAAGGCAAGAGCGGTTGCGAGAAGCAGTTGGACAAATTTCATGGGGGTATTGTAGACTTCGCAAGGGGGATGGGGCAATGCGCGATCTCGGAATCTCTTTACCTTTACCTGATTGTTAACTAGTAAGTTAGACCTAATCTCAACCAATAAAAAATAATGCTTAAGGAATTTAAAGAATTTGCCTTCAAAGGCAACCTGATTGATATGGCTGTCGGAATTATCATCGGTGGTGCTTTTGCCACTGTGATTAAGTCACTTGTGTCCGATGTCTTCATGCCGCCTCTCGGGATGGTTCTCGGAAAAGTCGATTTTACTAAGATGAAGACCGTGCTTCAGCCTGGTGTAGATGCCGTAAAAGATGGTGAGAAAGTCGTTACCGAGGCAGTGCCTGAAGTCGCGATTAATTACGGAGCTTTCATTACCGAATTCATCTCCTTTACCATGCTGGCGTTCGTCGTCTTCATCGTGATCAAGAAGGTTGTCGGTGGAATGCAAAAAGCAGAAGTAGCAGCTCCTGCAGCTCCGCCTGCGCAAGAAGTCCTCCTCGAGGAGATTCGTGACCTTCTTAAGAAGTAATCGCTACAGATTCATTTGAATTTGAGAGAGGCCGGACGAAAGTCTGGCCTCTTTTTTTACTCGTCATCTTCCGGTGTGCATCTGAGTTTTCCTCATGGCTAAGCCCCAGTTGACGACTCAGGAAGAAGTGATGTTTTTTGATACCGATTGTGGAGGTGTCGTCCATAATATCGCCTATCTCCGCATGATCGAAACCTGCCGCACCCGGCTCGCTGCGCTCATGGGCATGGATTTGGCAGAAATGGCGAAGACCCAGCTCTTTCCGGTCGTCGTTCGCACGGAGATCGATTACCGCTCGCCTGCGAAGCTGGGAGATCACCTTGAGATTCATGGCGTTCTCGCCGAGATCGAGCGCGCTCGCTTTTGGTGTGAGTTTAAAATGGTCCGGAAGGGCGAGGACCGTGCACTGGTCACTTGTCGACAAGCTCTTGCCATGGTCCAGATGCCAGCGGGCCGTCCCCAGCGCATTCCGCAGGACTGGAAAGATCGCTGGCAGGCTGATTAAGGCTTCACCTGTCGCTTCCCAGTGCTTAGGACCGTGCTGACATGGCGCATCAACCAACAGTTCTTATCATTCGCGACGGCTGGGGAGTGAATCCCGGTGGAAACAAGACCGCTAAAAAAGACGGGAACGCCGTCGAGTTAGCCAAGACGCCTTTTCACGATGTCATGGAGGAGAAGTATCCCAAGGGACTCGTTTCTGCTTCTGGTCTCGATGTCGGTCTTCCTGATGGCCAGATGGGGAACTCAGAAGTAGGCCACCTCAATCTCGGTGCCGGACGCATTGTTTACCAAGATCTCACCCGCATCAATAAGTCGATCGAGGACGGCGAACTTGCCCAAATCAAGACTCTTAAGAATGCTTTCGCTAAGGCCAAAGGAAAGCGTCTCCATTTCATTGGTCTCGTTTCTGATGGCGGGGTGCACAGCCATCAAGATCATCTCGTAGCGCTTGCTAAGGCAGCTCGCGAGAGCGGCTGCGAGGACATGATGGTCCACGCCATTACCGATGGTCGTGACACGTCACCGACCGGAGGCCAAGGTTACCTTAGCGAAGTTGAAGACGAGCTCGCCAAATATAACGCACGCATCGCCACCGTAATTGGCCGCTACTACGCCATGGATCGTGACAAGCGCTGGGAGCGCACCCAGCTCGCATGGGATGCCATCGTCTGGGGAAAAGGGGAGAAGCACGATGTCCTCGCGAGCGAAGCAGTCGCTCAGCAATATGCTAATGACAAGACGGACGAGTTCATCATGCCGATGATCTTCTTCAGCCACGAGCAGAAGCGCGTGCGTGATGGCGATGTCGTCATCTTCTTCAACTTCCGCGCTGACCGCGCCCGCCAGCTTTGCGAAGCTTTCCTCACGCGTCCGACCTTTAAAGGGTTCAAAACCGGACGTCGTCCCAAGGTCGATTTCCTCACTCTCACGGAGTATGACGAAACCTACACCTGTCCTGTTGTCTTTCCTCCTGAGACTCTCAAGAAAGTCCTCGGTGAAGTCGTTTCGAAGGCTGGTAAAAAGCAGCTTCGAATCGCCGAGACCGAGAAATATCCCCACGTCTCCTACTTCTTTAATGGGGGACTTGAGAAAGGTTACAAAGGCGAGGATCGCAAAGTGATTCCGTCACCAAAGGACGTCGCAACCTACGACCTTAAGCCCGAGATGAGCTCGCACGAGGTCGAGGACTTCGTCGTCAGTCACCTCAAGGATTACGATCTCGTCATCATCAACTTCGCCAATCCCGATATGGTGGGGCACACCGGAGTCGTGGAAGCAGCGACCACTGCCGTCGAGCGCATCGATGACGCAGTCAAAGCAGTTACCGAAGAAACTCTTCGCCTTGGTGGAAAGCTCCTCATCACCGCCGACCACGGAAACTGTGAATTCATGATCAATGCCGATGGCTCCCCGCACACCGCGCACACCACGAATCTTGTGCACTGCTGGTATGTTTCTGCCGAGGGTAAAAAGCAGAAGGTCAACGACGGTATTCTAGCTGACATTGCTCCAACTCTCCTTGATATGATGGGCCTTGAGGCGCCGAAAGAGATGACGGGGAAGAGTCTCTTAAAGTAGGATAGCCGTCTCGGCTGTCTTTCTTCTCAAAACCGGAGGCCTCGGCGAGGCTTCCCTACCATTCAGCCAATCAGATGCGCTCCTTTCGCTGGGCGAGTAGCGAAGATGACAGGCGTGATTCCTGTCTTCGCCTTGTAGCGCTCGTGGAGAATTTTCCCGATCTCTTCCGCGTGTTTACTCTCGCAGAGAGTCACGGTGGAGCCTCCGAATCCTCCACCGGTCATGCGGGCGCCGAGGACTCCTTCGAGGCCGCTGGCTATCTCGACCATGAGGTCGAGTTCTTCGCAGGAGACTTCGAAGTCATCACGTAACGAGGCGTGTGAATCCGCCATGAGCTGGCCGATGTTTGAAAAGTCGCCTGTCTTAAATGCGGTGACGGCATCTTTTGTTCGCTGGATTTCTCCCACGACATGGCGAGAGCGACGGAAGACACGGTCTCCCATTTCTGATTCTTTGGCCAAGACGTCTTCTTGAACAGCATCTCGCCAGCTCTCTTTTCCGATGATTGCGATACCATCTTCTGTGGCCTTTCGGCGCTCGGCGTAGCCGCCATCGGAGAGGTCGTGCGAGACACAGGTGTTCGCTACAATGATCGAGAGGTCAGGATTTGAAAAAGGAATCATTTCCGGCTCGCCGGAGCGGCAGTCGATGAGGACGAGTTGATCTTTCTCACCGAAGGCAGAAGCAAACTGGTCCATGATTCCGCAGGGGACTCCGGCGAAGTCGTGCTCCGCCTTTTGCGCGAGGAGCGCTTTCTCTCGGATGTCCAAGGTGATGCCGAGCAATCCTTCAAAGAGGGTCGCTATGGCGCACTCGAGCGCCGCAGAAGAGGAAAGTCCACCACCGGAGGGCACGGATGAAACGATGCAGGCATCGAAGCCGGGGATCTCGTGGCCGAGGTCATTGAATCCTTTGATCACGCCACGGATGTAGTTCGACCATTTCAAATCTGAGATCGCTTGAGGTGAGGAGAGGTCGATGACGGCTTCCGGTTGGTCGCCACTGCGGAGGCGTGCTTCGGAAGATCCATTCGGCTTAGCGGAGACGACGATGTAGCGCTCGATGGCGAGTGGGAGGACGAAGCCATCGCAGTAATCGATGTGCTCTCCGATGAGATTCACGCGACCTGGCGCAGCTGCAATGACGGTTCCTTCCGCTCCGTAGTGGTGGAGCATATCGGCATTTGCGGCAGCAGTGAGGGTGGAGAGGGAATCGTTTTCCTGAAGCATCGGTGAAGGAGATTAGAGTGAGGGGAGACTTTGGAAAAGAAAAAGCCCCACCAGATTGGCGGGGCTTTTTGAGAGTTTGAAGAAGACGAGTTCTTACTGGTGGAAGGACACGTAGACGATCAGAACCAATACGATCAGGATAACACTGACGATAGGAGCGCCTTTCCATGGCGCCATATCGATTGGAGTGTTCGTCTGCATTTTCCATGCCTCGGCACGAGGTGCGACCTTTGAAGCGACAAACATGATGGCGAGAAGAAGAGCAAAGGTGATGCCCATTAGGTGGAAATTACTGAATCCGGTGACGATATCGAAGCCGTGTTTTTCAGCTTCTGGGTAAAGCTCTGTGTGAATTGCTGGGAACGCGATGAGAGTGGAGATCATGATCACGAGACCCACAATCATGCTCGCAAATGCGGCTCCGGAAGGAGTGCGCTTGTTGAGCATTCCCATGACGACAACAGCGAAGATGGGGATGAAGTAAATGGCATTCATCGTCTGCAGGTAGCCAAAGAGACTTCCTGTCTTCGAGAGAAGTGGCGCTCCGATCATGGCGGCGATTGCGATCACGGTGACGAAGAGTTTTGCAGTCTTCACAGTTTTCTCGTCGCTCGCAGTTGGATTGATCATGTGCTTGTAGAGACCAATGGAGAAGAGAGCAGAGGTGGAGTTCAGCGCTGCATTGAAAGAGCTCAGGATCGCTCCGACCATCACTGCTGCGAAGAACCCAGTGAGGTGGGCTGGAAGAACATCAGCGACGAGTTTTCCATAGGCGTCGTCATTTCCGACCTCTTGTCCGAAGTAGAGGTGGTAGGCGATCAGGCCGGGAAGGACGAGATAGACAGGTCCAAGAAGCTTGAGCGCACCGGTGAGAAGGACACCCTTTTGACCTTCGGCAAGGGAGCTTGCTCCAAAGGTGCGTTGGATAATCTGCTGGTTGGTGCACCAGTAGAAGAGGTTGAGGAGGGCGACTCCCGTGAAGAGAGTGGAGAAGGGAACCTCTGAATCGGATTCTCCGGTTGAGTCCATCCGTTCAGGGTGGACGGTCTTGAGGGTTTCCCATCCTCCTGAGACTCCAGCGTCACCACCGAGTGCGCCGAGTGCGAACCAGGCGATCATGAAGCCTCCGATGAGGAGTCCGATGCCATTGATTGTATCAAGCACAGCAAGAGTGCGAAGGCCGCCGAAGCGTGCGTAGATCATGCCAGCGATGGCAATACCGATGCAGGAGATTTGAAGAAGAGTGTAATCGCTTTCAATTCCGGTCATGGCCTTAAGGTCCATGATGTTGATCAAGCCTTTCGCTCCGCTGTAGAGAATGATCGGGATGAGGAGGAGGGCATAAGCAGCCAGGAAAATCGAGTTCGCTAGCGTCTGAGTTCTCTTATCAAAACGTTGCTCAAGAAACTGAGGAACGGTGGTGATTCCAGCTCGAAGAAACTTGGGGAGGAAGAAGGTAGCCATCAGGACGAGGGCGATGACGGCGACGACTTCCCAAGCCATGACACTGAATCCATTTTTATAAGCGGATCCATTGAGGCCGACCATTTGCTCGGTCGAGAGGTTTGTCAGTAGCAGCGATCCCGCGATGATGGGGAAGGTCAGGCTACGGCCACCGAGGAAGAAGCCCTCGGAACTGGTGTTGACGTCTTTACGAGTAAGCCACCAAGTGAGGATGGCGGCAAAGGCGGTGAAGAGAATAAATGAAATAACGGTCATTGTTCCTAAGTGTGTGTTGGATACCCGCTTGCGTGACAACTGCACGTGCGAGGGTGGAAGAAGCTATTGTGAAAGCGACCTGTTAGGAAAGGTCAAAAACTGAGAGCGCTATTCGGCCTCTGGATTTGCTTGCGTCACGGGAAGGGTCACTTCGTTGAGCATTTCCTCAATCTTAGGATTGATCTCGTGCTTGAGGGCCTCGGAGGCCATGCGCAGGGCATTCTTGATCGCTAGGGCGGAGGAGCCGCCGTGGGCGATGATGACGACGCCGTTCACTCCCAAAAGGGGGCTGCCGCCGTAAGATTCGTAATTTGTGCGGTCCTTTACCGCTTGGAAGGCTCCCTTTCCCATGAGGGCTCCGGCGATGCGGAGGGGATTCTTCTTAAATTCTGCCTTCATCCACTTTGACATCGCTTTGGCGGTGGCTTCGCAGCTCTTGAGGACGATGTTTCCGGTGAAGCCATCGCAGAGGCAGACATCGAGTTTGGTCTGGAAAAGATCGTGGCCCTCGACGTTGCCTCGGAAAGTGAAAGGCGCTTTGCCTCGGTCCACAAGATGCTTGAGGAGAACCATCGTCTCCTTGGTAAAGGTGGTGCCTTTTTCGTCTTCCTCACCGTTCGACATGATGCCGACATGGGGGTCGGCGACCTTGAGGACCTCGCGGGCGTAGACGCTGCCCATGATGGCATAGGTCAGGAGGTGGGCAGGTTTGGCTTCCGGGTTGGCTCCGGAGTCGAGGAGATTACAGATGCCATGCTCATTGGGCATGGGGGAGGCGATGCCTGCTCGGGCGACTCCTTTTAAAAGGCGAAGCTTTACGGTAGCGGCTGCCACGGCTGCCCCAGTGTTCCCTGCTGAGACCATCGCTCCGGCTTCGCCACGCTTGACGAGATCAGCAGCGACCGCGATGGAGGAATTCTTTTTCCTGCGAAGAGCCTTGGCTCCGGATTCATCCATTCCGACGACTTCCTGCGCATCGACAAAGCGAATTCGCTGGTCGATGAGGCCACAGGCAGCGGCTTCTTTTCTAAGGAGATCCTCGGGTCCGGTGAGGATGATTTCCTGAATCTCCTTATTTTCCCTAAGAAGATCGCGCGCCCCGATGAGATTGACGCCGGGAGCGTGGTCCCCACCCATGGCATCGAGAGCGATCTTCATATTGGATTATTTTAGGATACAAAAAGGCACGGAATCACTTCCGCGCCTTTCAGGAAAAGGAAATTATACAAGGTCAACATCGACAACCTGACGCTCACGGTAAGTTCCGCAAGAAGGGCAGGCGATGTGTCCCGGGATGCGGCTTTCGCATTCTGGGCAGGTCTTAAGAAGGGGCTTTTTCCAGCGGTTTGCTCCACGACGAAGCTTCTGCTTGTGCTTGGAGGTGCGTCTTTTTGGTACGGCCATGGTTCTAGGTGTTGACTGTTAATCGTTAGATTTTAGCGCATCGAGTGCGTCCCAAGGGTTGGGTTCGTCCGGCGCAGGGGCGTTGTCTACCCCAGCTTCTGGGACCTTGTCCACTGCTAAATATCGTGGATCTATCTCACAGGTGCCGGGATCGTCTCCGTCCTCACAGCGAGGGTTGTCTGGGAGTTCGATCAGAATCTCCTCCCGAAGGGCTTCTGAGGCGTCGATGACCCCACTATCGGTGATTTCGATACTGATTGTGGTGGAGGGAATTTCGATGGTCTGCAGGAAGGGATGGAGGCTTCTCATGCAAGTCAGCTCAAAGGTTGCGGAGAGGGCTCCGGTGATGAGGAGTTCGCTGTCAAAGCGCTGCACCATCAGGTCATAGCGCAGAGGTCCGGCGGCCTTGGTGTGGCCTTTTGCGAGTTCGAAGACTTCTGCCGGAATTTCTCCGGTGTAGGTCTTGCCTTCCTCGGGGAGGTTGACGAGTTCGATTTTCATGAGCGGATTGTAGTTTGAAAATGTCGATTTGTATCGTGAAATCCTGCCCGTGGAGAAAATTACCCCGCAAGTCTTACTCGGTGCTTACACCGAGGGGGTTTTCCCGATGGCGGAAAATGGGGAAATTTATTGGTTTTCTCCCACTGAGCGGGGGCTGATCCCGCTCGACGAGCGCTTTCACATTCCTAAGGGGCTCAAGCGGAGTTTGAAAAGGCGACTTTTTGAGGTGCGCTGGAATACCGCATTTCGTGACGTGATGGAGGGTTGCGCGAGTCGAAAGGAGACTTGGATCGATGAAATCATCACCGAGAGCTACTGCGACCTTCACGATCTCGGCTTCGCGCACTCGGTGGAGTGCTGGGATGACGAGGGGCTTCAGGGAGGGCTTTACGGGATCAAGATCGAGGGCGTCTTTTTCGGCGAGAGCATGTTCAGCCGGAAGACCGATGCCAGCAAGATCGCGCTCGTGAAGCTGGTGGAGTGGCTTCGCGAGGAAGGAGTGACCCTTTTAGACACCCAGTGGATGACCGAGCATCTCCGGCAGTTTGGCGGCTACGAGGTGTCGCGCGATGTTTACCAGCTACTTCTTAAAGACGCCCTTGGGCCAGCAGCGGAGTAGCTACTTCTTCTCTGTCGCTTTGGTGACGACGGGAAGTTTCGCTTTTTGCCAGCCGAGATAGCCGCTTTTCAAATGGAGGATATTCGTGAAGCCGAGCTTCTTCCAAGTAGGGATCGAGGCCGTGCTGCGACCTCCGCTTTGGCAGTGAAAAATGTAGCGCTTGGAGGGATCGAGCTTCGCGAGGTTGTCTTCGAAGTCCTCACGGTAGTTGATGTTCTTCGCTCCCTTGAGGTGACCTTTCTTAAATTCAGCCGGCGTGCGGATGTCGATGATCACGGGTGGCTTTTCTTCCTTTAGTCGGGCTTGGGCTTCTGCAGGCGTGACGTCTTTGATTTCCTCAGCAAAAGAGGGTGCGATAGAAAGAAGCGCGCAAGTAAAGAGAGATCTGATCATGGAGTTAAGATGCTCCTTTTTCAGAATTATTCCAGCCCTGTAATCAGCAGGGGAGGAGATTCGATTTCCTCGCCCATCTTTTTCCCGACCATCTCTTGATAAAGGCGGGAGTCGGGCGTGATGACGGTGAGCTCACAGCCAAGGTAGTCGATTACGAGGCCGCCTCCGGTTGGCGCGAGAAAGAAGAAGCGGATTTCGCCTTCTTCATCGACTTCCACAAGCGCACCGATCGCGATCTCATCTGAGATGTCGAAGTCCTCGGCTTCGAAGCGAGAAAAAGTAGCGGCAGATTTTTCGGTGAGGGCAAGTTGCCCGTCCTGTGCTTGGGCGAGGTAGGAGGCTTCCACCGCGCGGGTGTCGTATTTTCCCTCGGACTTGGTCTCATCGCCGGATGCGCTCTCTGCTGAATCAGCGAGGGCGGATTTCATCACTGCGACTTGCTCGTCGAGTTTGAGTTTGAGTTGGGAAATGACCTCGCTTTTTGTCACGAGCGCAATTTTGCGAGACATGGCCATGGACGCAAGACTAGTCTGCGCCGCGATGAGCCATCTTGAACTAACACGTGACCTTCTCATGGATGCCGGAGGCTGGCAGGAGATGAAAAAAGCACGTGCCATTCATCGCGATGGCGGGGTGAAGTCCGCTGAATATAAGGATGGCGTTCTCTCTGGCGAGATGCGCATCGGCGGGAAGATGAAGAAGATCTCGATGGAGATCATTTCCAAAACCAACATGGAAAATAAGTGCACCTGCCTCATGGTGCGCCGTGATGGTCGGGTCTGTGCGCATGTTATCGCGATCGGTCTGGAGTTCATTGATCCTCAAAAGGCTCCCGAAGTGGCGAGCACGGAGCCGGTGGAAGATAAGTGGCCGACCCTTTCTGAAGAAGGAAAAGAAGCGACGCTGCAGGTGATGCTTCCCCTCAAAATAGAACCCGCTTGGGAGCGCGGCCAGCTCATGGTGGGTTTCGGCGCCGTGGTCGATGGCGAGGAAACCCTCCTCTCTGCGCTCTTCGATTCCTATCGGCTCGATGCGCATGATGAAGAACTCTGGCGCGTGCTGCGCGAGATTTCCCCCGGAGAAGCTCCCGGCGTAGTGAACTTCGACCGTCCGCAATTCAACGAGCTTCTCGAAGGCCTCATCGGCCACCCACGAGTGCAGTTTGGTAAAAAAAGCGACGTTACTATTTTAGCAAAAGGATCACGTCTCCCTATCCGCATGGTCGGCGAGCGCGTCGCCGTCCGCTGGCCTGCCGATGTCAATCCGCTCGGCTCGTGGCTTCTTGAAAAAAATGAATTCTCGCCCGTCGCGCTGGGCCTTCCCACAAAGCATGCCGCGGTTTTAGAAAAAGGTCTCCGTCTCAGCGCGGGCGATGCGCAATTCACTCTCGGCCAGCTGGAGCGCTTTTTCGAGATCCCCGAGCGGATCTGGGAAGCGCTCCCACAAGAGGGGATCCCCGAAGTCGTCATCCACCTCGAGGGCTCCCTGCGTCACCTCGAAGCACGCCTCGAATTCTTTTACAATGGCACCAAGGCCTCCTGCCAAGATGGCGAGCCGCAACTCGTCGGCGACACCGGACTGCTCACTTCTTTATCCAAAGAAAATGCCGTCGTCGAGTTCTTCCGCGCGTGGAATTTCGAAGGCCCCGTCACCGGAAATCGCATGCCCCTGCGTGAGCGCGAGGACATACTCAAGTTCCACGCCTTCGCCGAACTCCCTGCCACTTGGCGGGTAGAAAAAGGCGAGCGCTTCCAGACCGCCGCCGCCCAGATTGTGCCGGTGCGCCCCGATTGGGAGATGAAGCAAGGGAGCGGGCAGGATTGGTTCACTGTCGAGACCCGCTTCCAGGTTGGCGATGACGAGCTCGGCCGCGATCAAGTCCAGCGGATGCTCCGCATGGGCTCCGCCGAGCAGGCCTATGGCCGTGGAAAAATTGCCGTCATTGACTCCGGCTTTATCGATGAAGTCAGCGACACCCTCAGCGATTGCGATCCCACGCAAACAGCATCCGGTGTTTTCGAAATTAGCACCCAGCAAGCCGCCTATCTCCGCAACAGCGCGCGCGACTTCGGTATGGCCCTTGAGCCGGAAGCAGAAGCCGAAATGCTAGCTCTTCCTGATGTCCTCCGCCCTTATCAGGCCGAGGGTGTCCGCTGGATGTGGAGGCTAAGCGAACTCGGCATGGGAGGAATCCTCGCCGATGACATGGGTCTCGGAAAAACCCTCCAGACCCTCACCTTTATCAAAGCGCGTGGCGGAAAAGCGCTCGTTGTTTGTCCCTCCTCGCTCGTCTTTAACTGGGCAGCTGAGTGTGAAAAATGGGTCCCTGATTTAAAAATCGCGAACCACGTCGGCAGCAAGCGGGGCGAACTTCCTGAGGCCGATCTCGTCATCACGAGCTACGCCATTCTCCGCATCGATGCCGAGAAATTTCACGCCGCCAAGTTCGATATCGCGGTGCTCGATGAAGCACAGCAGATCAAGAATCCCGAGGCCCAGATCAGTAAGGCCGTCCACGCACTCAAGGCGCGCCATCGCTTCGCTCTCTCTGGAACGCCTGTGGAGAACTCGCTTCTCGATCTCTGGTCGATCATGCACTTCGCCCTGCCGGGCTATCTCGGGCCGCGCAAGGCCTTCGTCGGGCGCTTCGAAAAGCCTCTCCGAAAAGGCGGTGATCCTGCACTCGCTCGTCGCCTTGCTCGCCGACTCAAGCCCGTCGTTCTGCGTCGTTTGAAAACGGAAGTCGCGAAAGATCTTCCCGCCCGCATCGAGCAGGTGCGCTACTGCGATCTCACTCCGAAACAATCCAGCATCTACCGCCAGCTCCTTGTCGAGAGCCGCAGCCAAGTGGATGCCGCAGACGATGGCAAGAAGCGCATGGTCGCCCTCACCGCGCTCCTGCGCCTCCGCCAAGCCTGCTGCGACCTCCGCCTTTTACCCGGAATCAAGGTCGAGGACAAAGACGCGGGCATCAAGCTCGACGAACTTGAGGGCCTCCTCGAAGAAGCCGTCGCAGGCGGCCACCGCGTCCTCGTCTTCAGCCAGTTCGTTCAGCTCCTCCAAGGCGTCGTCCCCATGCTCCTCGGACGCGGGTGGGATTACTGCTACCTCGATGGCCAGACCAGAAAGCGTGGCGAAGTCGTCGAGCGCTTCCAAGAGGGGGCTGCACCCGTCTTCCTCATCTCCCTCAAAGCCGGCGGCGTCGGTCTCAACCTAACCGCTGCCGACACCGTCATACACCTCGACCCCTGGTGGAACCCAGCCGTCGAAGCGCAAGCAACGGACCGTGCCCACCGCATTGGCCAGACTCGTGTCGTGAATAGTTACAAGTTCATCACTAGGGGAACCGTCGAAGAAAAAATCCTCGCCCTTCAGGAAGAGAAAAAAGCGATGATGGCGTCCGTCCTCGATGGCGGCAGCGCCCTTGTTCCGGGTCTCGAAGAAGACGAACTCATGAGCCTCTTCAAGTAGGATAGCTGTCCTGGTTGTTTCCTGACCGTCCTCAATCGAACAAAGACAGGCGAGACGCCTATCCTACTTTTTTCGAATAAATTTCAGCTCTTCATGGTCTCATAGTTACCATGAAGAAAACCATCCTCAAAACTGCCGCCCTTTCCGTGATCGCGGCTCTCGCCGCAACCATGGGCGTGAGCTGCACCACCACTTATGATCAACAAGGACGTGCCACCCAGCAGGTCAGCCCCGGAGGCGCCCTCTTAGGAGCCGCTGCCGTAGGCCTCATCGGTTATAACATCGCGAAGAATCGTCACAAGAACGACAATAAGCCCGCCTACTATGGTAACCGTGGTTACAATAATAACCAAGGTTACCGCGATCAGCGTGGCCGAGGACAGCGAGGTCACTACGGCTACTAAGAAGTGTCACCTGCAGGGAGAAATCTGTGTAATCTGTGCTCAATCCGTTAAAATCTGTGTAAAAAATTCTCTGCTTTCAAATCCGATCGAGGATTTTTTAACACAGATTTTTACTATCCTGTGACCGCGTTTTGATTGGGCACAAATTCCACAGATTTCCTCAGCTAAGCAGAAGGTCCCTCAACAAAATCTCCCTGCAGAACCCCGGAAAAAAGTCCCATTCATCTGCGGTTCCAAACCTAGTCCCACTGCTCCTCTGATCTGCCCTCAATAAAGTTCTTCAGCAGAGGATCGGCAGACTTCTTCAGCTCATCCGCGCTGCCCTCCCAGTAAACCAGCCCTTCCTGCATAAAGACGACCCGGCTCGCGATCCGGAAGACACTCCGCATTTCATGCGTCACCACGATGTTCGTGATCCCGTGGTCTAACTCGAGATCCTTGATGAGGTGATCGATGGCATCCGCCGTCACCGGATCAAGTCCCGCATGCGGTTCGTCATAAAGAACACAGCAGGGCTTCTTCACCACCGCCCGAGCCAGCGCGACTCGCTTACGCATCCCGCCTGAGAGATCAGAAGGCATCTTCTCCTCCTGCCCGGGGAGCTTCACAATCTTGAGCGCCTCGGCGACCCGTTCGCTGATCTCGTCTTTATCACGAATGCCTGCCTCCCGAAGAGGGAAGGCGATGTTGTCCTTCACCGTGAGCGAATCGAAGAGCGCGCCACTTTGGAACATCATGCTCACCCGGCGCCGCGCAAAGGTCAGCTCCCGCTCCTTCAGGCCCGCGAGATCCTTGCCCTCCAGAATCACCGATCCGGCATCCGGTCTCACTAGCCCAATCATGTGCTTCATCAGCACTGACTTTCCGCCACCCGAACCGCCTAAAAGAATCAGCGTCTCACCCCGGTAAACATCAAGATCCACTCCCTTCAGCACCTGATGCGAACCAAAGCTCTTCTCAAGACTACGGATTTTCAAGAAGACCTCATCGCTCACTGGGGCACTGTAGGGTCGCGGGAGGAGCGTCGCAATTCTAAGTCTTGGGTGATTGAGGATCCTAGCTCCTTGACGAGATTATCAAATGATTAGTAGAGTGATAGAGGTCTACGAAGGGGGAGATATTCAATCTCAATTCCACTGGACTAAATAATCCCTACCGTCCTTTATACAAATGAACCTTTTCCGCCGTGACCTCTATAACTTAGCTGGACTAGGCTTGATTGTGGGCTCGTTCTTCGCGGCCGCTAAGGCTATTGGAGGGCTCATCGCACTGATTTACTTCGTAGCGTCGACCGACTTCACAGAATTAGATCCATCACTCGGTGACAACATCGCGAATACGTGGAAAGCGAGCCAAATATCCGGAATGGTTCACGGGATCGGATCCTTCCTCATCTTATTCTTAGGGGGTCGTTGGCTGTTGCGTGGTCCCAAGCTGCTTGATCGCTGGATTGAGAGTGATGAACGAACGCAAAACAGAGAGGAATCAGCTAACATCGAGTAGTTAAGATTGAAGGTCTCTAGAGTCTTAAACCCTTCGCCGAACTGGTGTCACGGTTGGTGGGTCGGCAGAGCATTAACGACAATAAAATGAGTGCCAAAAGCTACGTCATTGATGCGCTACGATCACCCGCAACGAAGGGGTGGTGGCGATGGATTATCGCAAGTCCCTTTCTGATGGTTTTGTTCGAGTATCTTGCCGTCGCCCCGATAGGCTCTCACTTTTTCCTCTGGTTAGAGCTGCCATTCATTCTGGGGTTTCTTGCCGCGATCATCGCCGTAGTCGTGCTTCCGCTTCTTCTTATGTTTCGCAAGTTGCGCAAAACTGCCCTTGCTTGGTTGTTGGCCTCTTTGTGCTTTTTCCCACTCGCATTCGGAGGGTTTATTCTCGGGGAGAAGATCAGGTCTTCCGCATTCCACGACCTTGCCGAGCGTAGCACGCCACTTGTCACAGCTATTTTTCAATATACCGATGACCACGGAGCACTGCCCAAATCGTTGGACGAGCTTGTTCCTGACTATCTCAGCGAGATTCCCCAAACGGGAATTATGGCTTACTCTGACTATCGCTATTACGTTGGCGAGAAGGCGGAGCGCTATGAAGGGAACCCTTGGATTCTTATTGTCTCCACCCCAAGCGGCGGAATCAACTTCGATAAGTTCATGTATTTCCCGCTCCAGAACTACCCTGAGCGCGGGTATAGTGGCTATTTTGAACGAATTCACGAGTGGGCTTACCTCCACGAGTAGGTAAGGTTGAAAACAGCGTCGACGCATGAGTGTCTAGATTCTAAGTCTCGGTTATGGAGCGTGGACTTGTAATCCTACGGAATGCGGAGCCTTGGTTGAGGGGACGTAGGATTACAAATCCACGCTCCATATTTATATGAGGCCGACGGCTTTACGGACGCGGTCGAGGACGATGGCAGCTTCGGCTTGCGCCTTTTCCGCTCCAGCGGCGAGGATGGCGTCGACTTGGGCGGGGTCGGCGACGAGCTCGGCACGGCGCTCGCGCATTGGGGCGAAGTAGTCCCAGTAGGCATCGGCGAGGCGCTTCTTGAAGTCGCCGTATCCGCAGCCGCCGTTTTCGTGGTCGGTGACCATTTGGGCGTAGTCGGAGTCGCTGGCGAAGAGTTTGTAGAGGGAGAGAATGATGGAGTTCTCGGTGGGCTTGGGGTCCTCGACTTGGGCGGAGTCGGTCTGGATCTTCATGATGAGCTTACGCAGGGACTTTTCCTCGCCAAAGATGGGGAGGGTGTTGTTGTAGCTCTTGCTCATCTTTTCGCCATCGAGTCCGGGGACTTTGGCGGTGCCGGAGCGGATGCGGGCCTCGGGCATGACGAGGGTGCCATCGCCGTAGCGCTCGTTGATCTTCCCAACGAGGTCGCGGGTGACCTCGAGGTGTTGTTTTTGATCTTCACCGACGGGGACGACATTGGAATCGTAGAGAAGGATATCGGCGGCCATGAGGGCGGGGTAGGCGAAGAGGGCGTGGTTCGCGGAGAAACCCTTTGCGATCTTATCCTTATAGGAGTGGCATCTTTCTAAAAGGCCCATGGGGCAGACGGTGGAGAGGATCCAGGCGAGTTCGTTGACGGCGGGGACGGCGCTTTGCTTGAAAAAGACGCCTCGGGAGGGATCAAATCCGCAGGCGAGGAAGTCGATGGCGACGCCGCGGACATTTTCGCGAAGGGCGGAGGCCTCGCTGGTGGTGGTCATGGCGTGGTAGTCGGCAATGAAGTAGTAGCCATCTCCCTCATCCTGAGCATCAATGGCGGGTTTCATGGCACCAAAGTAATTGCCCACATGGAGGCGGCCGCTGGGTTGAAGTCCGGTCAAGATTCTCATGGAGGACGCTTTAGCGCTGTGGGAGGAGAGCGGCAAGGCGATTTCGCGAGCTGTTGGAGTTGACTTGCGGGCTTGTGCCATTATGCGGGCGGTGCGAAAGTATTTCCATGCGACTGATCGCTCTCCTGCTTTCCACTACTCTGGCTCTCTCGGCCGGGGAACCCACCGAGGCGCTGCTGCAGCTTTTGGAAAAGGCAAAATCTTCTGACGGCAAGCTCGAAAAGCTGGAGGGCTTGGCGATCTCACGCTTCGTGGGGCCTAATCAAAAGAAGGCAATCGAGAAGCGATGGGTTGCGCTGGCAGCGTGGGCGAAGTCGGAAGAGATCACTTTTTCCGCAGCGAGCGAGAAGGTCGAGGGAGATCTCGCCGTTGTTCTTGCTGCCGGATCGACTCAATCGGGTCTGGATGATCTTCGAATTTTTGGCTTCGGTTTGTTGAAGGGAGACTCCGGCTGGAAGATCGCGCCGAGTGAGGGAACCTTTGAGAACGCGGGGCTTAGCTTCGCGCCAGATCGCTTGGCGAGAGCACGGGAGCTTGAGAGCTGGCTCGGACAAGAACGTGTCCTCCAAGGTGAAAAGATCCGGCAAGCAGCGCTCGATGAGCATCGCAAAAAGCTCGCGGGGCTTGTCGATGAGAAGATTCTGAAAGATGCGACGCCGGAAGAGGCAGTGCAGCATTTTTTAAAAGCGACCTTTGAGAAGAAAAATGACGTCATGCTGGTCTGGCAAGGGATTCTGGAACGCAGCGCTGTAGACGACTACGAGTGGGATCGTGTCCAAGCAGCTGCGAAAGTAGGTCTTGAGGGTAAGGATGATCGAAATGTCTGGCGACTCCTTACCAGTCCCAATGTCATCCGCTTGCAAGTCTCAACAGAAAATGATGATGATGAAACCTCTGTCCTGATCGGTTTCATCTCTACCTTTAAAACGGGAATGCAGCGGCAGAAAAATCGCGTCATTCGCTTCCATCTCGAGAATCATGGCGTGGGATGGCGCGTGAAAATGCCTGCTTTTTTCTCTTATGCCGATGAGAATGCCAGTTCTCATTACAATGTTCACCAGCAGCACATCAATTGGCGTGACAATCAGTTTTCCTCCAAACTTACCGCGCTTTTTGAAGAGGAAAACAAGGCACGCCGCGGCAAGACCCCGGAGGATCTTCTCGAGATGATTGTAAAAGATCTTGGGACGCAGTCTTATTCAGAGCTCGTGCGCCTGCTCTATCGCGATCCCGCTCCCGAGGAGGGGGAGAAAGCGGTGAGCCCCGATGTTCGTTACAACAGATCCTCGGATTGGTGGAATGACCTTTTCGATAAAAAGGAGGAGGTGTTCGCTGTCGCGGTGAAAGTTCAGACTGAGGGCGATCTGGCTCTTGGTATCCTAAAGACGACCCTTCCCGGTGATTGGAATGCAAACTTTTCCAAGATCTGGATGCGTAAGACCATAGAAGGCTGGTCGTTTTTGCCCTCTTCTCAGGACGTCGGATCAACGTTGGAGAAGGAGATGAAAGTTCTTGATGCCTTCTATGAGGCTGAGGAAGAGCAGCTCAAGGAACAGGCCGAGAAAGCTCAACTCGCCGATGTTGGCACCTTTGTTTCTGGTAAGAGCGCTCCTGCGGAAAAAATTGCGCGTGAGGTTGTCACGAAGTGGCGTGAGTCTCTCGTGATTGGAGAGTCTCCTGCTCTCCTCGCTCAAGCAGGGATGGTGAAGATTCCGGAAAAAGTGACTAAGATTTTCCGTGATCTCTCTTCTGCAATGAAAGGAGCCCGCGCGGGAGTGGTAAAAGACCAGCTCATTGCTTCGAAAAGTGAGGGGCCTTTTCATGCCGTCAGTATGATGGTGGACGCAGGTCGTGGGCTTGAGATGCACTGCCCTCTCATTATTGTCGCCGAGACCGAAAAGGGCCCACGCGTGCTCATCGATATCGAGCTTTGGCTCCCGACTAATCGCGGTAAGAAGATGCGGAATGCCAGTGCGCTGATCCAACTTAAAAAAGATTTGAGTGAAGCGGATTATGCTTCGCTAAAACTCCTCTTCGATTGGCATGATGAGGTGGCGAGTCCCGTCTGGGACGCCTGGGATAAGGAGCGGAACGAAAAAAATTAATGATTAGCGCGGCAATGGAAACGGCCTCCCGTCTGGAGGCTTCGATTCAAAAAGTAATGCTCGGCCAGCCCGAGACGGTGCGGAGAGTTCTTGCAACGATGGTGGCCGGCGGGCACGTCCTCCTCGAGGATTCTCCCGGGACAGGAAAGACGACCTTGGCCAAGGCGATCGCGGCTTCGATTGGTGAGACTCAGTTCCAGCGTATCCAGTTCACTCCCGATCTTTTACCCTCCGATATTCTTGGAGTGAGCGTCCTCGATGCGCGCACTTCGAGTTTCAGCTTTCATAAGGGCCCCATTTTCGCCGATATCCTTCTCGCCGATGAGATCAACCGCGCCTCGCCGCGCACTCAGAGCGCCTTGCTTGAAGCGATGGCGGAAGGGCAGGCAACTATCGAGGGAAAGCGTCATGATCTTGGAGACCTCTTTTTCGTCATCGCCACCCAGAATCCTGTTGAGCTACGCGGCACCTATCCGCTCCCCGAAGCGCAGATGGATCGCTTTGGCTTGAAGAGATCATTGGGCTACGTCTCCATCGCCGATGAACTCGCGATTCTTGAAGCGCAAAGTCAGGAGCATCCTCTCGACTTGATTACTCCGGTCGCGACACGCGATGAAATCCTCCAGCTGCGTGAGGCTGCCAAGCAGGTCCGCATCACGCGCGATCTTCAGGAATACATCGTGCGCCTCGTCGCTGCGACCCGGGAGCGCTCGGAGGTGAAACTGGCAGCAAGTCCGCGCGCTTCGCTGAGTCTGCTCCGAATCTCCCAAGCGATTACTCTTTTTAATGGTGGTGAGTTCGTGGTCCCTGAGACGATCCAGTCGCTCGCGCCGGATGTCGTGGCGCATCGCCTCGTCCTGCAATCAGATGCATCCTATGCGGGACAAAGTGGCCGCGATGTGGTGGCTGAAGTGATCGAGTCACTCGATGTCCCAGTGTGACCTTGCTTAGGGGAGGAAGCTGTGGTTTTTTAGAATGATGGAGAAGAATTGGGTAAGCCAAACTTTCTACCGCTGGATGTGTAAAAACTACCGGCGGGGAAGTGCGATTAGCTTCTTCTTCAAGCGGCGCATTACCCCTCTTGCTTGGTTTGTCATGGGCTTGCTCGGCCTCAGTATGCTGGTGGGGGCGAATTTAGCTCAGAGTGTCACGGTGCTGCTTTCTGCGCTTCTCTCTTGCACGCTCGGGATCGGATTACTGTGGGCTTTATTGCGCCGCGCGCGTGTCGTGATTTCCCGCGAAGTGCCATCGACCGGTTCCGTGGGTGAAGAGATCCGCTACACCGTCACCGCGACCAATGAAGGGCGAGGAGTTCTTCGCGGGTTCTACTTAAAAGACTCCGGTGATGACCCGCGTCCGACCGAGTGGGAATTTCTGAATATCAAAGAGCCGGATGAAGAACAGCGGAATCCCTTTGATCGCTTCTTTGATTTTTACCGCTGGAAATGGCTCGTCGAGCGCGGAGGAAAGTGGAAGCCCATCGGTCGCTCGGAGGAGCTTGAGCTCGAGGTGGGCGAATCGCTAAGCACCCGGCTCACACTTCTTCCGAATCGACGCGGCCTGCTTGTTCTCGATGATCTCCGCGTCGTTCTTCCTGATCCTTTTGGCTTTTTCCAACGCCTCCGGGCGACCGACGGAGAGTCGAATGAAATCCTCGTCATTCCAAAGCGCTACCGCCTTCCTGATCTCCAGCTCGATGGACAATCCGAGTTGAAAGTCGGCGGAGAAACGGCCTCGGATGCCCGTGGCGAGGGCGGTGAGTTTCTCGGGCTGCGTGAGTATCATCAGGGAGATTCACTTCGGCGTATCGATTGGAAGGCTTGGGCGCGCACTGGTGAACCGATTGTAAAAGAGTTCGAGGAGGCGCGCTTTCCGCGCTACGGGCTTGTGCTGGATACCTCGCTCGATGAAAGCGCCTCGGAGCTTTTCGAAGAAGCGGTGTCAGTTGCTGCCAGTTTTGTTTCCACGATGGATCGTGAGCGCTGCTTACTCGATCTCATGTTCGTTCGTGATTCTCCTGTCGTTTTTACTGCGGGTCGTGGAGTGGCTCGTGCCGAAGAGTTGATGGACGTGCTTGCGCGTGTCGAAGGGAGTGAGGGGGGTAATTACGATCCGCTGAGTGAGCTCGTCCTCCGCTATGCTGCGGAAATGACAGCCTGTGTCCTCGTCCTCACCGGCTGGAATCAAGAGCGCCGTGAATTTGTAAAGAAGCTTCGCCGGAGCGGCCTTACGCTCCACCTTTATGTCATCGGGGTGGGGGAGGCGCCGGATGACGGCTCAGAGATTCGTTGGCTACGCTGGGATCACGTGCAGGAAGATTTACTCACCGCATCATGAGAGAAGAAAAGGTCATGCTCAAAGCGCCGCCCCGTCTCTTGTTGGGGCTGGGATTCCTTTTTTGGGGTGCGATGGGGGACTATCCCTTCGCGGGCCTTCTCGGGGCCGTCGCCTTTGAGGCTCGGCATTGGACGCCACTGCGCTGGCATTTTGGCGAAAAGGGTTTCGTGCGCGCGTGGCAGCTCAGCGTCGTAATTTTTATCATCGTAGCGGTGATCTTTTTTTCCTCGGATGAGGTTGAATCTTCCACAGCCTCGCTGGGGCTTCTTGCTTGGCTCCCTTTTATCTTCATGCCGCTCGGTCTCGCGCAGCAATATGCCGCTGATCGCGGAGTGCCACTTACTTCTTTTTCTTACTTTGCGAGACGGAAGATTACCTTGGATCGCAAAGCGGGAAGATCGGTCGTCATTTACCCCGCTCAAATTGGGTTTCCCTATCTGGGGGTCATTCTCGTCTCTGCCGGACTAGGACTTCGTAGCGTCCTGACCTACGGCCTGGGCATCGCTATCCTCTTCGGGATCGGGCTCTACTTCATGTCTGCGCGTAGGAGACGTCCCTTTGCTTGGATTGCCGGTTATGCCGTTTCGGTGATTCTCGCGGGTATTCTCTCCGCTGGCGTTTTTTATGTCTATAATTTGGTAAGCTCCGGGAAGTTTACCTCGGGGAACGACGGAACCTCAGCTCGCGAGACCCGCACCGGGCTCGGACAGGTTGGTGAGTTAGTGCTGAATCCGAAGATCGAATGGCGCTATTACAGTGAAGAAGGGCAGCAACCAGATCTTCTCCGGCTCGCGGTCTACGATGAGCCAAGGAGCTATTTAGGAGGTAAGAGCTATTGGCAGGCTCGTATCCGTTTTGGTGGGTTGGTCGAGCAGACTGATCTTGGTCGCGATGTCGGGGGTGGTTTCGAGAGCCTCTATACTCAGGATCAAGATCACGCATACGAACGAGAGTTTTTTAAAAAGGAAGCCGCTCATCGCAGCCGTATCGTTGGCCTGATCAGAGATGAGAGCCTCATCCCGCTTCCGCACAATGCTCTTCGTTTTGAAGAGGTCGCAGCCGAATCAATTGAGGTGAACTCGCAGGGTAGCACCCGGATTAGTGATCCCGATAATGGTGCGATCTCAATTGAGATCGTGGCTGGTGATCAGATGGAATTGACCTCGGTCGATCTCGATCCGACGATCCGTGATCTCGAAATTCCGTCTTGGGAGCTGCCTGGTCTGACCGCTTACTGGAAAAAAATTGGTGTCGAAGATCTTCCGAAATGGGCTGAAGGGAAGCGCAGATCGCAACGCCGCCCGGAGTGGAAAGCTCGTAAAAACGACCGTCGCGAGCAGGAGGTTCTGGGCACCATGGTGCAGGCTGATTTCGCGCGAAATTTCAAATATTCCCTCCGTCTCAATTCGGTGAAGGGTGCTCCTCCGGTGACTAATTTTTTGGAGAATCCGAAGAGTGGTGGGCACTGCGAATACTTCGCCAGCTCGGCTGCCCTTCTTTTCCGGCGTGCCGGGATTCCTACGCGCTACGTCGTTGGTTATGCGCTGAATGAGAGGGGTGAATCTCCCGGCGAGTTCATTCTCCGTGGCAAGCACGCCCACGCCTGGGCCCAAGCCTATCTCGGAGGTGAGTGGATCGATGAAGCCCTGCCGGGAGAGACACCGATCTGGCGGTGCCGTGGCGGCGAGTGGGTCGAGATTGATTATACTCCGTCGAGTTGGCTTGAAAGCACCGGATCTGGAGGATGGAGGCAATCTCTCTCAGACTGGTGGCAGACCTCGCTGGCGGACACCATCGTCTGGTTCTCGGGAGAGATCGTATCTCTCGTGGTGAAGCTTATTCTTGGCGGCGGGCTTCTTTTCATCATCGTCCGTGTCGCCTACCGGCTCTGGACGACCAAGGGAGGGGGAGATTCCGCTCTCGAAAGCTGGGAGTCTCGCTCCCGTAGCGGGAATCCTCTAGCAGATTTTGAAAGGTGGCTTGGTAAGCGCATCGGCCCCCGCCCAGCTTCCGTTCCAATGGGTGAGTGGCTTCGTGAAAAAGCTCCTGAGCTCATTCCGATTTACCAAAAAGTGCGCTTTGATCCCGCGATATCCGGGCAGGACGAAGAGCTCTTACAAATGGCGAAACAAACCCAGCAACGTCTCAAAGACTGAGTGACCCGAAGCGAGGGCTAGGAATACTTAATGTCCTTCGAGGGGTCCGTCTCGTAGTCCACCGAGTAGCTTTTGCTCGTATTGGGATCGACGATCACCTTGAGGAACTTGAGGTAGTTCGGATCATCTTGGAAAATGCGCTTCTTATCGAGAGAGTCGAATTCCAAGAGAATGTAGAAAGGCCAGTCCGACTCAGGAGCGATCGTCCTGCCAGACCGCACCGTGAGGACCACGGGGATTTTGAGAAGAAGACTCCGCGACATGCGGATCATGTCCTCTAGCTTGCCTTCATCGACCTCCGGCTTGAGCTTTTAGAAAAGAAGGTGGTCGATCATCCGGGAGTAAGTTTAGGACTTCCAGTCAAAGGCGCCTTTCTTCAGCGCGTAGACGTAAGCCACCGTAAGAATACCTGCAAAGCTGGCAAAGCTCCAGAGGATCATCGGGCCTTCCTTGATCGAATCGCGGAAGGCGAGGGCCCATGGGTAGGAGAAGACGACTTCGATATCGAAGATGACGAAGAGCATCGCGACGAGGTAGAACTTCACGCTGAAGCGGGGGGCGCCTTCACCGATGGGAAGCATTCCGCACTCGTAAGGAGTATTCTTCATCTTGGAATCGCGTCCCTTTTTTCCAAGGAGAACACTGAGGCCGAGCGCGATGGCGGCGAAGCCGATGGCGACGATAGTCTGGAAGATGACGGGTGTGTAGTCGGAGAGCATGAGTCGAGTGATTCGGAGCTGGAGCGAGACTGATCTAAATCAATCCTTTGGAAAAGAAAATTGCCCACGTCTTGTGGACGTGGGCAATTAAAATTTTGTCGTTGGTAAAACCAACACTTTTTTGATGATTTCCTCCGTGTGGGGGAAGTGAGGGGATTAAGCCTCTTGCTCGAATTAAGCTTCCTGCTTAGCGATGTTGTCGCTGTGCGCTTCCTCGATCCGCTCAAGACCGCGGTATTCCTTGCCGTCTTTCTCTACGAGACCACGGGTTACAAGGTTTTGAAGCTTTTCGTATGCGCGAAGACGAAGCATCTCTTCGCCACCACTCACTGCATTACGAGTCTTAAGACGCTCATAGACGTCTTCGAAGAGTTCGTTGAATCCAAAGAGCTTATCATTTCCGCCGAGCACGTTGACGATTTCATCGGTGACATGATCAGGGAGCCGACGAGAGAAACGTGTTCTTTTAGTAGTTGCCATAACGACGCGAATATAGCTCAAAAGTGCAAGAAAAGCGACCGAAAAGTCTCATATACCGACATTTTTCTAAAAAGCTCGCAAGCTTTAAATTAAGGAAATGTTAATGACTTCGGCTCATGTCCCTCACTTTAAAGGTAAAGAATCTTGAGGGATCGCGCCGATCTTATTAATTTCCACGGAATGATTACTCGTCTAAAAGGTGAAGTTTGGGAAGCACTCCCCGGTCGTGTCGTGGTGGGATGCGGGGGAGTGGGCTACCAGACTCTCGTTCCGATGTCGACTTACGACAGATTGAACCCGGTCGAAGGCTCGCAGATCGATCTTCGGACTTATCAACATGTCCGTGAAAACTCACTTACCTTGTATGGATTTGTCAGCGATGAGGAACGGGATGTTTTTCTTCTGCTGATCGATCGGGTGAGTGGGATCGGTCCGTCGATCGCGATGGCGGTGCTGAGCGGGATGCCGGTGGAGCATTTTAAGCAAGTGGTAGTGAGTGGTGATGCCACCGCGATGGCGAAGATTAAAGGAATCGGAAAGAAGACCGCCGAACGAATCATCCTGGAACTGAAGGACAAGGTCGGAGTGGCTCAGACTTGGGAGCAGAATCCAGACCGGACGGATGCTGCCCGCGATGCCGAGATGGGTCTCATGGCGCTCGGCTTTAAGCAGGCTGATGCCCGGAAGTCGGTTGATAAGGCGCTTAAGGAAAACCCTGCAGCCGACAGCGGAGAAATCATCCGCATGGGTTTGCGGGGGATGTAGAAGAGGCTCTTAGCCTCTTCATCCGGGCAGATGCCACAGAGGCTCACAGAGGCTAAGAGTCTCTGCTACGCGGACTCAAAAAAACGGCCACCCTTTTTCAAGGATGGCCGTTTTGAAAATTTGGTAAAAATCAGTCTTACTCACCAAGTCCGTAGCGGACGAAGCGGCGAATAGAGAGCGTGTCGCCAAGTTCCTTGGATTTCGCTTCAAGGAGAGCCTTGATGGTGGAGTCAGGATCCTTGATGAAGCCTTGCTCAAGAAGGCAGCGCTCGGAGTAGAACTTACCAATCTTACCATCGATGATTTTTTCGATGATGTCGGCGGGCTTGTTCTGACCTTCCATCTGCTTGCGGAAGATGTCCTTTTCGGCCTCGATGAGGTCGGCAGGGATGTCCTCGCGAGCGAGTCCGGCAGGAGCAGACGCTGCGATGTGGAGGGTGAGGTCCTTGACGAGATCACGGAAACCATCGCTAGCGATAGATTCAGCTTTCTCAGCACCTACTTCAATGAGGACGCCTACTTTTCCACCCATGTGGATGTAGGAAGCGATGGCACCTTCACCAGCAACCTCGAAACGGGTCACGCGGCGGAGCTGGAGGTTTTCCCCCATCTCGAGAACCTTGGTTTTGACGAACTCGTCGAGCGTGCCGTCTCCTTTAGGAAGAGCAGCAGCGGCTTCTGGGCTATCAGCTCCAGCAGCGGTGAGAGTGTCGAGGACTTCAGCGACGAAGGCCTGGAAGTTCTCGTTCTTCGCGACGAAGTCAGTCTCGCAGTTGAGCTCGATGAGTGTGCCGGTCTTGCCAGCTTCATCGATCTTAGCGGAGATGACACCATCGTTGGCATCACGGTCAGCCTTCTTCACTGCCTTGGCCTGTCCGCGCTCGCGGAGAAGCTTGATGGCGCCTTCGATATCACCTTCGGTTTCCTTCAGTGCGTTCTTACACTCCATCATGCCCACGCCTGTGGTTTCACGGAGTTCCTTTACAAGAGCTGCGGTAATCATAATCTGTTTCTTAGTGAGGAAATTTACTTTTTAGCACCGCCGATGATTCCGTCAACAAGGTGCTGGAGGAGGAGACGAATGGAGCGCATGGCGTCGTCGTTTCCTGGGACGGGGAAGGCAATCTTGGAAGGGTCTCCATTGGTGTCGACGATACCGATCACTGGGATATTCAGGCGACGTGCTTCCGCAACGGCGATGGACTCCTTGGCAACGTCGACAACGACGAGTGCGTCAGGTTGCTCTTCCATGTTCCGCACTCCGTGGAGGTTGCGGCGGAGCTTCTCCTTCTCGCGGTTGAGCGCAGAGAGTTCCTTCTTAGACATGAGCTTGTATTCTGGAGCACGCTCGATGTCCTCAAGATACTTCATACGAGCAACCGACCTACGGATGGTCGTGAGATTGGTCATGGTGCCACCGAGCCAGCGGTGATTGACGTAGAGTTGACCGGTCGCTTCAGCAGCTTCCTTAACAGCTTCCTGAGCCTGGCGCTTGCAGCCGACGAAGAGGATTTTTTTGCCTTTCGATGAGAGGCCAGCGAGGAATTCAGAAGCCTTATCGAGGCACTGGACCGTCTTTTCGAGGTCGATGATGTAGATGCCGCCCTTATTCTTCATAAGGTAAGGCTTCATCTGCGGATTCCATTTCTTGGTCTGGTGACCGTAGTGGACACCAGCCTCGACCATCTCTTTTACGAGTTCGTTAATCATTTTGTATTGGTCTTACGTTAAAGCACGTAAGCGCTGTGGTTGAGAAACTGCCGCTGTGATCCCTCTGCGATCTCTCGTTGTTTATAAAGCGGCTAAGCGGTGGGGCGCGCGAGATACGAGAAAAAGGCTGATTTGGCAAGGATTTTTCTACTCCTAAGGAGGTCAAAGAAGTGCTCCTCCGGTGGACTTGATGAGGTCGATGTGCGAGTTTAGGGTCGTTTCTGGAGAGTGATGGCGCTGCGCTTTGCTTCGAGCCAGCGGCGCTCGGCGTCGAGGTATTCGATCTGGGAGGTGAGTCCGGCGTCGAATTGCTCGCGGGCGTAGTTGCGGGTCGTTTCTATTTCGCTGACTTCGCGTCGGACGGTGGCGAGCTGGGCTTGGCGGTTGCCGAGGTTGATTTGGGCGGTGTCAATTTCTTTGAGAACCTTGAGGGCGGTCGCCTGGTAATTTGCGGCGACGGATGAACTCTGGACTTTGCGAGATCAGGTGGTCGCGGTGATTGGACGTTCTTTCGCGCTCTCATCGGCTCAAAGACCTGTTAGGGAAAAACTTGCCAAGTTCCTCTGGAAAGCGGAAAAATAGACTTCGGACGGGGGAGTTGTCGCTACTTCTTCCGGGCCCTCTTTTTTTTAATATTACCGTGTCTAAACCGCTGAACGTCATCATCGCCTGTGGAGGAACAGGGGGTCACCTCTTTCCTGGAATCGCCGTTGCTCAAGAGTTGAAATCTCGTGGGCATGAGGTTCTTCTTCTGATTTCCGAGAAGAAGGTCGATGCTCAGGCATCGAAAAAATACACCGAGCTCCGCTTCGAGACGGTGCGAGCGATCGCGAAGCCGCCTACGCTCTCGCCGAAAATGGTTCCTTTCCTCTGGCGGCTCATGAAGACCATTTCGAACTGCGGGAAGATCGTGACGCGGGAAAAAGCGGATGTCGTTCTCGGGATGGGGGGCTTCACTTCGCTGCCTCCGGTCTATGCGGGAGCGAAGAAGGGCCTGCGGACTTATGTCCATGATTCGAATGCCATTCCCGGTCGTTCGAATCTCCTGATCTCGAAGAAATGCACCAAGGTGCTTCTCGGACTGAAAGAAGCGGTGTCACATTTTCCCAAGGCTGAAGTCGTGATCACCGGAACTCCGGTGCGCGATGAACTCGAAAATCTCCCCTCGCGTGAAGAGGCCTGCGCGGTCTTCGGGCTCGATCCCGCTAAGAAAACCCTCCTCGTCATGGGAGGGAGTCAGGGCGCGGCGAAGCTGAATGAAATCGTGGCCGCTGGATCTGAGGAGTCTGGATGGCAGGTCATCCACCTCGCCGGGCAGGGTGACTTTGATCGCCTTACGAAACAAGTGGGGGACCGCGAGGGCTACAAGGTTCTCGACTTTTGTGATCAAATGGCCGCCGCTTATTCCGCTTCGGATTTCTGTGTCGCACGCTCGGGAGCGTCGTCACTGACCGAACTGAGCCGGGCAGGTCTCCCTGCGCTGCTCGTGCCATTTCCTTTCTCAGCGGATGACCATCAGACTGCCAATGCAGCCGTCTATGAGAAAGCCGGTGCTGCCGTTCTTAAGCAGCAAGCCGAGCTCAGCGCCGAGGCCGTGAAAGAAATGTTCGCGGAGTTGAATGACGAGACCATTTCACAAATGTCCGCGGCGATGACCGCACTCGCCGTTCCGGATGCCGCATCTCAAATAGCCAACGTGGTCGAAGGATGAAGATTGATGAATTCAGTAAGCGTCTTTTAGATCGCGAGAAGCCGATGCGCATTCACCTCATTGGTGTTGCCGGGTCAGGAATGAGTGGGCTTGCGCGTCTTCTCTTAGAAATGGGCCACGTCGTCAGCGGTTCGGACCGAGTGACCTCGGGTGAGACCGAGCGACTTCGTGAGCGTGGGTTGAGCTTTTCGACACCACACTCTGCAGATGCGGTGCGTGATGCTGAGGTGGTTGTCTATTCATCTGCGATTCGGGACACCAATCCGGCGCTTGCGGCAGCCCACTTTAATAAAACGGCAACATTCCGCCGTGCCGAATGTCTCGCCGCGATTCTTCACACGAAATCCGGAGTGGTGGTCTCCGGAACCCATGGGAAAACGACGACTTCCTCGATGGTCGCGCACATTTTACGAAAAAGTGACCTCACTCCCTGCCACTACGTGGGCGCGGAGATTCCCGTGCTCGGTAGCAATGCGGAGTGGAACGAAGAAGGCGAATATCTCGTGGCTGAGGGAGATGAATCCGATGGCACACTTGCCCTTTATAAACCGAAGCACAGTATCGTGCTGAATGTCGAAGAAGAGCATCTCGATTTCTATACCCGTGGCATCGAGCAGATCCGCGAGGTCTTCACTACTCTTCTCGATGAGACTTCCGGATCGATCATTTATTGCGGTGAGTGCGAGGAGGCGACTCATCTCTGTAGCTCTCGTGAGAATAGCATTTCCTACGGCTGGAGTGATGCCGATTGGACCGCGACGGATATCTCCGAGCAGATCGGCACGACCAGCTTTACGGTTCATTTTAAAGGGCAAGAATTTGGGCGCGTCCAACTCGGGATCGCCGGGCGGCACAACGTGCTGAACTCGCTAGGTGCGATTGCGATTGGCCATCTCTGTGGCGTGGATTTTCAAAAAATTGCACGTGCTCTCGGCTCCTTCGCCGGAGCAAAGCGTCGCTTTGAGACCAAGTATCTCACGAAGCGCTGTCGCATCGTGGATGACTACGGCCATCATCCCACGGAGGTCGCGGCCACGCTCCAGACTGCTCGCACCTATGACCGGAGCAGGGTCGTGGTTCTCTTCCAGCCGCACCGCTACAGCCGGACGCAGAAGCTCGCGGATGACTTTGGTAAGGCGCTGCAAGCGGCCGATCTCGTCTTTGTCGCTTCGGTCTATGCCGCGAGTGAAGATCCGATCGAGGGCGTCAGCGGCCAGACCATCGTGGATGCCATCCATGCAAATGGCGACACCAAGGCGGTCTACCTGCCTGACCTCTCGACTGCGCACCACGTGGTGGGAAATGCGCTGCAATACGACGACCTTTTCATCACTCTCGGTGCGGGTAATGTCCACGAAGCGGGGAACAAGCTCATCGCCGATCTTAAGATACTGGATGAGATCGTCTCTGACTCAGGAGTGGAGACGATTCGTCTCTACGAACCGATGGCGAAGCACACCACGCTGCGAGTCGGTGGACCGGCGCAATTCTGGATCGAGCCGAGCACTTTCGAGAGCTTTGCTGAGGCCGTCATTTACTGCAAAGCGCGCGGCATTCCTGTGCGAGTGGTCGGGCGTGGCTCGAACCTCCTTGTTCGCGATGGCGGAATCCGGGGAGCTGTCATTCATCCCAAAGGCGGCATCTTTAGTGAGGTCACAGCGGAAGGGAATACCATTACCGCCGGAGCGGGAGCTCGCTTCAAAAAGCTCTCCAGCGTCGCACGCGAGCATGGCATCGGTGGCTTTGAGTGGATGGAAGGAATTCCCGGAAACGTCGGCGGCGGTTTGCGCATGAATGCTGGAGCAATGCGTGTGGAGACCTTTGATCAAGTGATTAGTGTCACCTTTCTCGATGAGGATGGAAAAATCCGCACCCGCGATGAGATCAAATCTTCCTATCGCAGCGTGCCGGAACTGCGGCGCAACTACGCGCTGGCGGCTACCTTTAAGGGAAGCTCTGCGGGTGCAGAAAATATCCAAGAGCTGCTCGATGAATCACGACATCACCGGAACACCACCCAGCCGAAAGCGGCTAGCGCTGGCTGTATTTTCAAAAACCCCGAGGTGATGGGTGCCGGCAGACTCATCGATGAACTCGGTCTCAAGGAAACGGGCGTCGGAAAAGCGGAGGTTTCTCCTGAGCACGGTAACTTTATTGTGAACCGGGGAAAGGCGACTGCGTCTAATGTCCTCGCTCTTATCGATCAGATCAAAGCAAAGGCGAAGGCCGAGAGGGGGGTCGATCTCGACACCGAGGTGCAGATCCTTGGGGAAGACGAATTTGTTTTTTAAACGATTCGTTAGAAAGGGCCGCTTAATTTCTTTTCTCTTTTGGTGTCTTTGGCACATTGCCCCTCCATGCGATTCCTCTTGCCTCTCATTCTAGCTAGTCAGCTTGCTGCCGCTGAAAAGCCGAACCTTCTTTTTATCTTCGCCGATGACATGACCTACGAAGCCATCGGCGCCCTGGGTCATCAGGAAATTAAGACGCCTAATCTTGATAAACTCGTTCACAGCGGCACCACCTTTACCCACGCCTATAATCCTGGTGGTTGGAATGGCGCGATCTGTGTCGCCAGCCGCGCCATGATCATGAGCGGCCGCCAGCTCTGGTATGCCGAGAAGGAGGCTTCTACCATGAAGAAGGATCTCGTGACAAAGAAGGGAACTTGGCCGCAGATGCTCTCGGGGGTTGGTTACGAAACCTACATGACGGGTAAGTGGCACATCCAGATTCCGCCTGCAGATATTTTCGACCACGTCGGTGATGTTCGTCCTGGGATGCCCCGCGACCGCAAGAATGCTTACAATCGCCCGCTCGATGGGAAGCCCGATACCTGGAGTCCTACCGACAGAGAAGAAGGAGGCTTTTGGAAAGGGGGCAAGCACTGGAGCGAGGTCGAGGCTGACACCGCCATTGGCTACCTCGATCACGCCAAGAAATCGGAGAAGCCCTTCTTTATCTATCTTGCCTTTAATGCGCCTCACGATCCACGTCAGGCTCCGCAGGAGTACCTCGATCTCTACCCGACTGAAGGCGTGCAAGTTCCCGAAAACTTTCAGCCGCTCTACCCGCACCGGAATGTCATGCAGGCAGGGCGCAATCTTCGTGATGAAGCGCTCGCTCCTTTTCCTCGCACGACCGCCGCGATTCAGACTCACCTCCGCGAATACTACGCCCTTATTTCACATCTCGATGCGCAGATTGGCCGTGTCATCGACCAGCTCGAAAAGAACGGCCAACGTGAAAATACCTACATCGTCTTCACTGCTGACCACGGACTCTCGGTGGGTCATCATGGACTCGTGGGGAAACAGAACATGTATGACCACAGCATCCGAGTTCCCTTCGTGATCTCGGGTCCTGAGCTTGAGGAGGGCCGCAAGATCGACCACGGAATCTACCTCCAAGACATCGTCCCCACCTCGCTCGAAATAGCTGGAGCGGAGATTCCTGAGCACGTGCAGTTTCAAAGTCTCGTCCCGATCATCGAGGGGAGCTCGGAAGGACGCGGCGCGATCTACACCGGCTACCGGATGTCTCAGCGTCAGATCACCGAGGGCGACTACAAGCTCATCGTTTACCCGATGGGTGAAGTCGCGCGCCTCTTTAATCTGAAGGACGATCCTTCAGAGAATAACGATCTTCTTGAACACGACCAAGGCCGCGACAAGGCCCGTGAGCTGTTGAAAAAATTGAAGGCGCTGCAAAAGACCGTCGGCGACGAACTGGATCTCGGAAGCTATCCCGATCTCGCGATCGGCCGTTGGGAAAAGAAGTAGCCCCTGATCGCTCGTTCCGCTAGCTTGCGCGCGTGACCGAACTCCTCGCCCCCGCAGGTAATTGGGACTGCGCTCGTGCTGCAGTCGCCAATGGCGCTGACGCAATCTTCTTCGGCTTGCCGCGCTTCAATGCGCGCATGCGTGCTGATAATTTCACCGAGGAAGATCTGCCTGAGCTGATGGACTTTCTCCATCGCCACGGAGTGCGAGGATTTATCGCTTTCAACACCCTCGTTTTTCCAAGCGAGCTGGGGGTGGCGGTCGAGCAGATCGAAATGATGGCGCGGGCCGGTGTCGATGCTGTCATTGTTCAGGATCTCGGTGCCGCCAAACTCGTGAAGGAAATAGCGCCTGATATCGAGGTTCATGCTTCGACTCAGATGACGATCACTTCTCCGGAAGGGCTCGCTTTTATTGATGAACTCATCGGCTTGGAACGAGCTGTTCTCGCACGGGAGCTCTCGGTCGAGGAGATCGCACGGGTGAATAAGAAGAACGACGTCCCGTTGGAAGTCTTTGTCCACGGCGCGCTTTGCGTGGCCTATTCTGGACAATGCCTGACTTCCGAGAGTCTCGGCCAGCGCTCCGCAAATCGCGGCGAGTGCGCGCAAGCTTGTCGCATGCCTTACGAGCTTGTGGTCGATGGCGAGACGAAGCCGATGGGGGAGGTGCGCTACCTTCTTAGCCCACAAGATCTCGCGGCGGTCGATCTCATCCCGGATCTCGTGAAGGCCGGCGTGGTGAGTTTTAAGATCGAGGGCCGCCTTAAGAGTCCGGAATATGTCGCGGCCGTGACGCGGGTCTATCGTAAGGCGCTCGATGACGTCGAGATTACGGATCACGACCGCCATATCTTGGAAATGATGTTTTCCCGTGGGCTTTCTTCGGGTTGGCTAGGCGGCACGAATCACCCGAAGCTCACCCATGGTAAGTGGGGCAAGAAGCGGGGGGCCTTTGTTGGAAAGATCACTGCAAGTGGTCAGGGCTGGATCGCGATTGATGAGCCCGAGGTGCCAATCGAACCGGGCAATGGCTTCGTCATCGATGCCGGAGAAGATCGGAACAAGGAGCAAGGCGGCATGGTCTGGAAGATCGAGGGCGGCCGCTTGGACTTCGATCGTCGCGTTAATATCGATTGGGATCGCGTCAAGCCAGGCCAAGGACTTTGGAAGACAAGTGACCCCAAGCTCGATGCCGCAGTGCGCAAGACTTGGAAGGGTGGGCGCTTGATTGAAAAGGGCGACGCTCTGGAAATCAGCGCGAGCGGAAGAGTGGGAGAGCCGCTTGTTTTGAAATGCCGGGGCAAGGAAGTTTCGAGCGAAATTCTTTTAGAAAAAGCGGAGAGGCGTCCCCTTGGGCAGGAGGTTCTTGAGGCGCAGCTGAGTCGACTAGGTGGAACCGGGTTTGCGCTCGGATCTGTCACCTGTGAAATCGAGGGCGAGGTCATCATTCCGCTCGGAGAGCTGAACCGCTGCCGCCGTCGTCTGGTCGAATTGCTCGTTGCGGAGCGCGTCGTGAATGACGGCAGTGCCATTTTAAAAACGATTCTGCCGTCTGCGAAAGCCTCCGAGAACGAGGTCGAGCTGCGCGTGCTCTGTCGCAGCCTGGCACAAGTCCACGGTTCCCTGATCGCTGGAGCGAGGTTTATCTACTGCGACTTCGAAGATCTCCGTCTTTATAAAGAAGCTGTCGCGCTCGTGCGTGAGTTCGGTGGGGAAGTCTTCCTCGCCACTCCACGGATTCAGAAGCCGAGTGAAGTGGGCTACTTTAAGCTCATCACCAATTCCGAGCCGGACGGTGTGCTTGTTCGAAATCTTGGAGCGATTTCGTTCTTCAAAGATTCCGACCTCCGACTCATCGGCGACTTCTCGCTGAATGTCGCGAACCCGCTCACCGCGAAACTGCTCATGGAGAGTGGCGGCTTTGAAAATCTCACCATTTCCTATGACCTCAATGAAGGTCAGGTCGGCGAAATGCTCGCAGGAACTCCCGCTGATTGGCTGGAACTGACGGTTCACCAGCACATGCCGATGTTTCATATGGAGCACTGCGTCTTCTGCACCTTCCTGAGTGAGGGGACGAGTATCAAGGACTGCGGAAAACCCTGCGCGACGCACAAGGTTCAGTTGCGCGATCGCGTCGGACAGCTTCACACCCTGAGCGCCGACGTCGGCTGCCGAAACACTCTCTTTAATGGCCTCGCTCAGACGGGAGTCGGTAGCGTGGAAGGCTTTCAGAAAAAGGGACTGCGTCGATTCCGTCTCGAACTTCTTGAGGAAGACGAGGAGGAAGCACAGCAACTAGTCCAAGTCTACAAGCGCTTCTTTGCCAAAGAAAGAACGGCCCGCGATGTCGCAAGCCAGCTAGGTGCGATCGAGCGACTCGGAGTGACCAAGGGAACCTTGGAGCAGCGCCGTGAAGAGGTGCATCGCTAGAAAATACTAGTCGGGGGATCTCCAAAGGAGCGCAACTCTTTAGCCTAGGTTGGGGCGCAGCGCAGGCCTGGGTTCCTTATCCGAAAATCAATGGGCGAGCCAGTGCAGAGCGATATCGAAATCGGCTTCCTGATGGTCGTTCGGTGATAGCGCAGCTGGAATGACGGGCCGAGTGCTTACGATATCAGAAGCGACCTCAATGGCTTGCCCAAGAACTAGCGGGGTGAGCTAACCCAGGCCTGCGCTGCGCTCTGACCTGGGCTGAGGAGTGTCGGCCCGTCGGGCCTACTTGAGGTTCGACGGCGCCAGTTCTTGTAGCACGACAGTTCCAGCCCAAAGCGTTGGCTTTGCTGGGTCATCTGGCTATCCGGTCAGGCCACACGACAGAAATGATCTCCTCACTTTCCTTCTAATAACTCCGTCCCCAAAGCGCACGGGCCTTGGTCGGCGTCCCGGTGAGGACACAAGCAGCTTCCGCTTCCTCTTGTTGGTCAATAGGCATGCAGCGGACCGTGATCTTGTGCTTCTTGGAAAGCTCTTCCTCTTCTTCGCGGCTGCCTGCCCATGGAGTCAGGAGCCAGCCGGGATCTTCACCCGACCAGTGTTTTTCGAACTCAGCGAGATCGCCGCAGTGGGCGATGTTTTCGTCGCGTAGGGTCCGGGCGCTCTCAAGAAGCGATTGATGGACTTCGTCGAGGGTATCGACGACATCACGAAGGAAGTCCTCTTTGCTGAGAAAAGATTTTTCGTTCGCCGCCTTGTCACGACGCTGAAGGCAGACCTTGCGCTCTTCCATGTCGCGCGGGCCGATCTCGATTCGAAGGGGGACGCCTTTTTTGACCCACTCCCACTTTTTCACGCCGCCACCGAGATCGCGGTCGTCGACTTTCACGCGGAGCGCTTCGCCCCCATATGTTTGCTCACGGAGACGGATGGCGAGAGATTGGCAGGCATCGATGATGGCATCGCGGCTCTCTGGTTTTGGTGTGACAGGGATAATGACGATCTGCTGTGGAGCCACGCGAGGAGGGAGGACGAGTCCATCGTCATCCGAGTGCGCCATGATGAGGGTTCCCACGAGACGGGTAGAGACGCCCCACGAGGTGGTGTGGACGTGCTGCTCTTTGTTGTCGCGATCGACGAAACTGATGTCCTGTGCTTTCGCGAAATTTTGCCCGAGGTAGTGCGAGGTGCCGGCCTGGATTGCTTTCTTATCCTGCACCATCGCTTCCACAGTGAAGGTCATCTCCGCGCCGGGGAAGCGCTCGGCCTCCGTCTTTTCACCCATCACGACAGGGATCGCGAGAAGGTCGCGCAGAGCGTCGGAGTAGAGTTGGTGAATCATCTTGGTCTCCTCGATCGCTTCATCGCGCGTCTCGTGCGCGGTATGACCTTCTTGCCAGAGGAACTCAGCGGTGCGGAGGAAAAGGCGGGGGCGCATTTCCCAGCGCATGACATTTGCCCACTGGTTGATGAGAAGGGGAAGATCGCGGTAGGACTCAACCCAGCGGGAAAAGGCGGCACCGATGATCGTCTCGGAAGTCGGACGGATGACGTAGGGCTCGGTGAGCTTGCCCTTCGGGATGAGCTTTGTTTTGCCGTTTTCGTCTTTCTGCGCTTCAAGACGGTGATGAGTGACGACGGCACACTCGGTCGCAAATCCCTCGGCGTGCTCGGCTTCTTTCTCAAGATAGGCAAGAGGGATCAGGAGAGGGAAATAGGCGTTCTCATGCCCGGTGGCTTTAAAGCGGCCATCGAGATCGCGCTGGATCGCTTCCCAAATGGCGAAGCCCCACGGCTTAATGACCATGCATCCACGAGTTTCGGAATTCTCGGCAAGATCGGCATTTCGGACGACTTGCTGATACCACTCGGGAAAGTTCTCGGAGCGGGTTGGAGAGATTGCATTCTTAGGCTTGGCCATGACGCGCGGAGATTCGCTGAAAGCAGAGAGAAGGCAAAGCGAAAATGCGCTTTGCGAGAGATGGCCCCTAGAAGGTGCTGACGAGGGCGTTTCGGATGGCTTGGTGGGCGCGGGGACTGATATTGCCGTAGAACTTGATGCGCTGGTTACCGAGGAGTTGAATTTCTCCCGACCCAAAATCAGTGCGCTGGAGAATTTCGCGGAGATCGCTGGCGAGAGTGGGTTTAGGCTTACCTTTTACGATGGTAACGGTCTCACCATCGTAGACAAAGGCGATGAAGCTGCTAGTCCCTCGCTGGAATCGGGAAGCGGAGTCGAGCCTCGGTCCCTCCCTCCGGGTGGGTCGCGATCTCTGCACTTCCGTGATGGAGTTCGGCAACCTCTCTGACAAAGGCCAATCCCAAGCCGTTCCCTTTGGTCGTCTTCTGATGTTCAGGCCGATAGGAATAGAAGCGCTCGAAGGCTCGCTCTGCGGCGAAGTCCGGAATGCCGGGACCTTGATCCCTTACGGAAATGATCAGCTCATCGGTGGTCGTCTTCATCTCAAGGAGAACGGTGCCGCCATCGGGCGAAAACTGCACCGCATTTTCAATCAAGTGATTGAGTGCTGAGCCAATGAGAAGTTCATTTCCACGATAGGGTTGTCGCTTCGGAAGTTCCGCCTTCAGATCGACCTGATGCGTCTCGCCCAGCGGCTTCAGTGCATCGATGCTCTGTAAGCAACGCGCTACAAAATCAAATTCATGCGAGACCTCCAAGTGGGTTTGCGCCTCCACTGCCGAGAGTTCCAGAAGCCGATGCGTCAGCCGCTCGCAGCGTGCCGTCTGGCTCCGGATATTTTCTAAAAAATGAGCACGATCTTTTGCTGGCATCTCTTCGTTGAGGAGTTCGGCCGCCCCTTGGATCGCCGCGAGAGGGGACTTCAGTTCGTGCGTCAATGTTTGCACATATTGATCGGCCTGCTCTCGACCCTCGAGAGATTTACGCATGTCGTGAAGCGCATTTGCGAGGGTGTTCACCTCCCGGCCCAGGCCGACATTCGGCTTCGATCTTCGCTCACCTCGCGTGATCGAGCGGGCATAATCAGTGAGCTTGCCCACCGGACGGAAGAGCCAGACGAAGACCGCAGTGATGAGCGCGAGAATTCCCAAGCCGATGAGGACGACAGATTGAATGATTTGCTGCCGTCGTGCTTTCACGAAGGGGATGACATCCTGTTGTGATTTATAGACGCTGAGGCAGCCCACGATCTCTCCTCGTTGATAAATAGGTGCTCCAATAAACATCACCGAGGAATCTGGCTCTTGCTCATTTGCTCGGGTCGAGCGCGTGCCATATTCTCCCTTCAGAGTTTTCTTCACGTCCCGCCATTTTAGGAAATTCTCCCCAATGTTCTCTGGGTCTCCTGAATCGAAGATGACCGTTCCATCGGTGTCAGTGAGGTAGGCATCGAGGCCAACCTCAGTCTTCACCTTTTGAAAAATCTTGGCTTCGAATTCCCTCCCGCGCGCATCTGAAAAGACTCTCTCCAGGGTCATTGGGTCTTCCCAGTTGGTTTCCACCATTGCCGCGAGGAGCTGTGCTGAATCCACCATCGATTCTTCTGTTGCTTGGAAGGTCTGGAACTCGAGATCCTCGAGGAGGTAATCGATAAGCCGGTAGAACCCGAGGCCCATGATCAGGGCCACGAAAAAGAGGACAACGCGCGTGAGTCTCATCTACAAGACTAAAGCGTAGCCGAGGCCGCGCCGGGTTTGAATCGTTTCAGCCGCATCTTCAGAAGTCTCGCGGAGCTTCGCGCGCAGGGACTTAATATGAGCGTCAATCGTCCGGTCCATCGCCGAGCCCGGATCGTCCCAAGCCTGCTCAAGAAGTTGCTCACGGGTGAAGACTCGGCCGGGCTGTTTCAGTAAAATAGCGAGGATTTTATACTCATGCGCGGTCAGATCGAGTGCTTGCGCACAGCAGTGAATCGTCATCGTGTCCTCACAATGAGCGAGCAACTCCGAGGACTCCTCTTTTCCTGCAGCACCACCTCGCCGGAGAATCGCCCGAACCCTTGCCACTAACGCGCGGGGCGAAAAAGGCTTCGTGACATAGTCATCAGCCCCCAGCTCGAGACCGAGGACTTGATCGATCTCCGAACTCCGTGCCGTCAGAAAAAGGATCGGAACCTGAGAGCTTTGCCGGATGGTGCGGCAGACATCGAAGCCCGTAAAATCGGGAAGTCCGATATCGAGCACGACGAAGTCCGGCGCATGACGATCGAAATGAGCGAGTGCTTCACCTCCGGTAGCGACATGAGTCACTCCAAAATTTTCCGTCTTTAAAGCATAGATGAGGGTGTCCGCGATTGCGGGTTCATCTTCTACGATGAGGACTGAGAGCATGGCTGAGTGTGACCTGCGAAAAATGCGATGACCAGTTTCGACTTTCCCTGCGAGCACTTGGACTGTCAGAGTAAAGGTATCCCCAAATGAGTTCTTCAATCCCGAACATCGACCCCTTGCCCAAGCGGCCCTCGCCTTATTGGGTGAGGCTTCGTAGTTACGGAATCGTCATAGCGGTTCTTTGGTTGATCGAACTCCTCGATAGCCTCCTCTTGGGAAGCCGGTTTGAAATGTGGGGGATTCAGCCACGCGATTTTTCAGAGCTGGAAGGCATCATTTTTGCCCCCTTCCTCCATGCCGGGTGGGGGCACTTGCTGAGCAATTCGATCGCTCTTTTGATTCTAGGCGCAGCTCTTCTCATGTCCGGATGGCGAGATCTGCTCATCCTCTCCGTCGTTTCAGCACTCGTGGTGGGAGTGATTGTCTGGGTGATCGGGGAATCGAACTCGGTGCATATCGGGGCGAGTTCCGTTGTTTTTGGATACTTCGGATTTTTGATCGCATCCGTTTTTTATCAAAAGACACCCCGGACGATTCTTCTCGCAGTGCTCGTGGTAATTTTCTTCGGAGGAGCGCTGTGGACGATGCTACCCACGAAGATTGTCCGCACCGCGAACATCAGCTGGGAAGGACACCTGGGAGGCGCGATGGGCGGCTTCCTCGTGGCCCGGAGCCGGAGGAAGAAGATGGTTCCTGCGAAGTTATCGAGTTTCTAACAGATCGCCTTTTATCGCGAGCCTTCCGGCGGAGCGGTCATCACGACCCAGTAGTGGCCTACTTTTGAACCGGGGACATTGGCGTAGCCCACGCCGATTCTGGTTTGCCCGGAGTAGATGGGGTTCTCTCCGAGGAGGTGACGTCGATGGGAGGCGGAAGTGAGGAACTGGCGATAGGTTTCCTCCGCGGTGTCATGGCCGCCTGCGAGGGACTCGACGTAGTTTGCACTGCGGGGAGGGAGGTAGTTCGCAGGAAGGCGGTAGCCGGTTCGGCTGATGAGGTAGTTTGCGCCATTGCCATCGGGATCGACGTGGGCGAAGTCGCCCCGGCGGGCCATGTCGTGAGCTTTGGCGCTGGCTGCTCGTGCGATGCGCTGATCGTAGATCATCTGGGGGCGCTTTTGCTTGGGGTCGTTCCTAAAATAAGAAGCGAGTTCACGTTCGGGATCTGCTTGCGAGAACGAAGCGACGCTGCAGGAAGAACAAAAAAGTTCCTACGAGAAGAGCGATGATGAATTTCATGGGGGGAATGAAATTGAGCCTCTCGAAAGAGAGGCTGCGAGCCAAGGTCAATTTGTTCAGCCCGCTTAGAGCAGACCAGCAATGACAAGACTGACGATGGCCATGACGTTGATGAGGATGTTCATCGAAGGTCCCGAGGTGTCTTTGAGAGGGTCACCGACGGTGTCACCGACGACGGTGGCAGTGTGGGTGTCTGATCCCTTGCCGCCGTGGTTTCCTTCTTCGACATATTTCTTAGCGTTGTCCCAGGCTCCACCGGCATTGGACATCATGAGGGCGAGGAGGACACAGCCGAGAAGCGCTCCGATGAGAGTTCCCGCGAGGGCTTTCGCTCCACTTTGAGCGCCTTCCGCGCCGATCATTTCAAATCCAAATCCCACGATGAGCGGGGTGCCGACGGCGAGGAGGGCAGGCCCGATCATGCGTCGAGTGGCGGCGGCGGTGGCGATGTCGATGCACTTATCAGTCTCGGGCTCAGCGGTGCCTTCGAGCAGTCCGGGGATTTCGCGGAACTGGCGGCGAATCTCGGTGATCATGTCGAAGGCGGCTTCGCCTACGGCATTCATGGTGATCGCTCCGTTGAGGAAGGGGATCGCTCCACCGATCATGAGGCCCACGAAGAAAAGGCGGAGGTCGTCAGGATCGGAGAGGTCGAGTGAGATTTGCGTCTTCTGGATGAAGGCGGTGATGAGGGCGAGAGCGGCGAGGCCGGCAGCTCCGATGGCGAAGCCTTTTCCGATGGCCGCAGTGGTGTTTCCGACGGCGTCGAGACCGTCGGTGATCTTGCGCGTCTCAGGTCCCATTTTCGCCATTTCGGCAATACCACCCGCATTGTCTGCCACGGGTCCGTAGGCATCGATGGCCATCGTGATGCCGACGGTGCCGAGCATGCCAACCGCGGCGAGTCCCACGCCATAGAGCCCAGCGAACTCATAGGAGAGATAGATCGTGGCGGCGATGGTCAACATCGGGATGACGACAGACTTAAGGCCCACGGCGAGGCCGGAGATCATGAGGGTGGCCACTCCGGTTTCGCCCTGGCGAGCGATCTCACGGACGGGAGCTCCCCCGGTGAAGTGCTCGGTGACAAGTCCGATGATGATGCCGCCGACGGCTCCGGTGAGAACAGCGAGAGCGACATTTGAGGAAAGGCCGAGAGAAGAGGTTGTGAAGAAGGTGGCGATGATAAAGAGAACGGCGGAGCCGATCGTGCCGTAGCGGAGCGCTTTGGCCGGGTCTTTATCAGAGAGGGTGCGGACGAGGAAGATGCCTAGGATGGAGCAGATCAGACCGACGGTGGTCAGAATGAGCGGGAGCTGAAGAAGGATCGAAGGATCTCCGCTGGCTCCGAGTTTTTCGATGAGAGCGGCTGCGGCTCCGGTGCTGGATTCGGCAAGGCGCGCACCGAGCGAGGCTCCGATGGCGACGGTCGCGATCTGCGCTCCGCAGTAGGATTCGAAAATGTCGGATCCCATGCCGGCGACGTCGCCGACATTGTCTCCCACGTTATCGGCGATGACACCCGGGTTGCGGGGATCATCCTCAGGAATACCGGCTTCTACTTTTCCGACAAGGTCAGCTCCGACATCGGCAGCTTTGGTGAAAATACCACCACCGACACGGTAGAAGAGAGCGACGAGGGAAGCGCCCATCGCGAAGCCTTCAAGAATCTCTGCAAGGTGGGTGGGGTCAGAATTGAAGTAAGCGAAGAGTCCGCCGAGGCCGATCAGGCCCATTGAAGCCACGGTGAGTCCCATGACCGATCCACCGAAGAAGGCGATGGTGAGGGCTTCCGCTGCGCCTTTGTTTTTCGCAGCAAGCGCGGTGCGGACGTTTGCCTTGGTCGCGGTATACATCCCGATGAAACCAGCCGCCGAGGAGGCGAGACAGCCGAGGAAAAAGGCGAAGGCCTGAGGTCTCGCGAACGACTGATCTTGGAAGAAGAAAAGAGCGAGGCCAATGACGATCGCGAAGTAGGAAATGAGTTTGAACTCACGGCGCATGAAGACCATCGCACCGCGGTGGATTTTCTCCGCAATGTCAGCGACAACTCCTTCGCCACCATCACGGCTGACGATGTTACGAAGAATAAGAAAGGCGAAGGCGAGGCCAATAAGACCGAGGACGGGAGTGATCAGTTCGGGCATGAGAATTGTGAAACGCCCAAGCTACTGGTAGAGAAGGGGCTGGCAATGGAATTTGCGAGACGGCGAACGAATTGCGAAAGATGTATGACAAGGCGAGCGGTGGGTCGGTTTCCGATGGAGGGGAGTCGTGCTTGTTAAAGCCCCAAAGTGGCCTCGGCATAATAGCCCAGGGTAGAACCCCGGGTTATCGAATAGGGGAATTCTCGCGTTCTGAAGGAACGCCGTATTTTGTGGGATGGGTTATCCGTCACCGAGGACCATTGATGCGCCGTTCCTTCAGAACGAGTTGACTCGGTGGTTGTTGTTCCCGAGGTTTCACCTCGGGCTATTATGCGATGGCCCCTTTGGGGCTACTTTTTACCCGAGATCGTAGGCGTCTAGGTCGCTGGTGACGATGACGTCTTCGGGGGTGGGGGTGGCGTCTAGGATCTTTTTGATATGGCGGGAGAGGACTCGGGCATTGGGGCCGCGGAGGAGGAGCTGGAAGCGGAACTGGGAATGGGACCGGGTGAGGGGGCTGGGGATGGGGTCGCCTAGGATGACGCCCTCGGGGAGGTTCTCTTTTAGTTTGAGATGGAGGGTTTCGAGGGTGAATTCGGCGCGGCGCTCGTGGCTGGATCTCGCTAAAAGAAGGGCGAGGTGGGTGTAGGGCGGGTAGGAGAATTGCTTCCGCATTTCGAGCTCCTGGGTGACGAAGCCATCGAAGTCGTGGTGCCTCGCGAACTGGATACTGGGGCTGTGGGGAGTCGATGTTTGGATGATGACTTCTCCGGCGAGGTCGCCACGTCCGGCGCGTCCGGCGACTTGGGTGAGGAGCTGGAAGGTGCGCTCGCCTGCGCGGAAGTCGGGGGCGTAGAGGGAGAGGTCGGCATTGAGGACGCCGACGAGGGTGACGTTTGGAAAGTCGAGTCCCTTGGCGATCATCTGGGTGCCGAGGAGGATGTGGATCTTCTTGGCGCGGAAGTCGCGCAGGGTGTCGCGGAGGGCGTTCTTGCGGCGGGTGGTGTCGGTGTCGAGACGGGCGATTTTGTAGCCCTTGAAGAGCTTGTTTAAGATGATCTCGGCTTTTTCGGTGCCGTATCCCTGGAAGCGGATGGCGGGGTCCTTGCACTCGGGGCAGACGCGGGGAACGACGGCTTGGTGGCCGCAGATGTGGCAGATGAGGCGTTCCTCAGAACGGTGGTAGGTGAGGGGGATGGCGCAGTGATTACACTCGATGGAGTGGCCGCAGGGCGGGCACTGGAGGGAGCGGGCGAAGCCGCGGCGGTTGAGGAAGAGGATGACTTGCTCGCTCTTTTCGAGGCGCTCATCGATAGCGCTGCGGAGGCGGTCGGAGAGGATGGCATCGCGCCCTTTCTGCTTCCGGGACTCGATGCGCATGTCGACGACGCGGGTGAGCGGGAGAGTGGCGCCATCAGCCCGTTGGGTCATTTTGACGAGCTGGTATTTCTTGGCGAGGGTGTTGTTAAAGGTCTCGAGTGAGGGGGTGGCGGAGCCGAGGAGGACGGCGCATTTTTCGAGGCGACAGCGGACGACGGCGAGGTCGCGGGCGTGATACTTGGGCGGGTTTTCCTGCTTGTAGGCGGGCTCGTGTTCTTCATCGACGATGATGAGGCCGAGATTCTTGAGCGGGGCAAAGATGGCGGAGCGGGCGCCGATGATGATGCGGGCTTCGCCGGAGCGGATGCGGTTCCATTCGTCAAAGCGCTCGCCCTGAGAGAGGTGGGAGTGCTGGACGGCGATCTTATCGTCGAGCTGATTAAAGCGGGCCTTGAAGCGGCGCACGGTCTGAGGTGCGAGCGCGATCTCGGGGAGGAGAATGATGACATTTTTTCCAAGGTCGAGGGCCTTCTGGGTGGCTTGGAGATAGACCTCGGTCTTGCCGGATCCGGTGATGCCGTGAAGTAAAATGGGATCGGGTTTTTCGGATACGAGGGAGTCGGAGACGGCGGTGAGGGCTTCGGCTTGCTCGTCGTTGAGCGTGAAGGGCTCGGTGGGGATGATGGTTTCTCCGGCGTCGGGGTCGCGGCGGACTTCGAGCTCGATGATTTTGATAAAGCCTTTCTCGGCGAGGGCTTTCAGCGAAGCGGAGGCGCTGCCGCCGAGTTGGGAGACGGGGATGGGTTCGGTGGCTCCGGTGAGGAGTTCGATGATGGCGTGCTGTCGCTTGGCTCGCTTGGCCATGGTGGCGAGTTCTTCCTCGGTGGGCGCCTTTTCAATGAGAACGGCGCGGGCAGTCTTGGCGGAGGTCTTTTCTCCCCTGATGGAGGCGGGGATGAAGGCGCGGATGACTTGCTCGAGTGGGGTGCCGTAGTAGGAGGTGATCCACTCGGCGAGATTGAGGAGCTCGGGGGTGATGAGGGGTTCAGGGTCGACGAGATCAGTGAGGAAGCGGAGGGCGAAGTCGCCCTGGGGCTTTTCCGCGACGCGGAGGACGGTGCCGGTGGCGGGGCGGTTGCGCAGGGGAATGCGGACGCGGCAGCCGGGGACGACGGGAAGGCCTTCCGGGATGGCGTAGTCAAAGACGAGCTCGGAGGGCCCATCGATGAGAACACTGGCGGAGAGAGGCATGGGGGCAATCCTAAATTCTAAATGAGGAAATGCGAAACAAACTCAAAATTTGAAATAGAAAATGGGGGAGCTGGGGTTGAGGGGGCTTCCTCCTTCGCTCTTCGAGCTACGGCGGACAGGAGGTTGAGGGGGAGAGAACGCGAATTATGCGAATGGTGCTAATCTTAGGAGCGTGGTAGGAGGGATGGCACACAAAGGAAGCTGAGAGAGCAGAGGCTTGGTTGAGGGGGCTTTGAACGTTGAAGTCTCTCGGCGGGATTTTGTGGATCGATCATTGCGGGAGCGCTTAGGGAGCGGCTACCGTGGGCGCGATGATTGGAGGAAGATTGATCGGAATTGCGGTGGGGTGGCTTCTTGGTCGTTTTGCGGACAGCCTGGTTGAGGGGCCAATGGATGCGATGGACGAGAGACCCGATCTGGAACCGCCTGATCAAACAGGGATTGATCCGCCCCAGTGGGTGACGGGGGTGATTGAAAAAGAGGCTTTTCGTGAGTTTGTCGCGGAGCTGAACGGGCGGCTGGAACAAGGGTTCCGAGCCGGCCAACTCAATCTGCTGATGAGTAAAATGGCGGGACTTAAGAACGAGGAACAACTGTCTTCCTTATTCTCGGTGCGGTATCGGGGTCGGCCCACCGCTCTTCAGATTTCAGCTTCTGGTGAGCGGGATCTCCTTTTTGTGAGGATGGAGGGAAGTGGGCCCACGATGGATCTGGTTCAGGAGATTTTTGGAAAGCGACTACGAGATTTTATCGAGATTGCCGAGGTACGTGAATGTCGGATCGCGACGGAAGAATACAATGCTCTGTTGGATCTGCGGTTTCGGGAACTCCGTCTGCCGCTGGGATTGCGGTGGAGTAGAGAGGATCTACAATGGGAGCAGCTCGAGCGACACTTTGGTCTCTTTATTTTAGGCGATGCGGTTGGCAGTGTCGTCGCACGCGATCTCCCGAGTGGCGCGATGAAGCTTCGGCAGATTGCAGTGAGCGGGGGCCGTCAAGGCATGGGTCTGGGGAAGCACCTGATGGAAAAGGTGGAAGCTATTCTCCATGCTGAGGGAATCAGAGAATTTGAACTTCACTCCCGCCTGAATGTGGCGGGCTTTTATGAGGCGCTGGGATACGAGCGGGAGGGCGAGATCTTTGAGGAAATCGGGATGGCGCATGTGAAAATGCGGAAGCGGCTTTAAGCCTTCCGTCGTTTCTGGACCGCTTGTGAGAAGGCCTCGAGGACTTCCTCGGTGGTCTGCCAGTTGATGCATGCGTCGGTGACGGATTGACCGTAGCTCATGTCATCGCTGATCTTCTGATTTCCCTCGATGAGGTTGGACTCGATCATGACGGAGGCGATGTCCTTGGCACCATTGGCCATTTGCTCGCAGAGGTCTGCGGCGACGCCGGGCTGGTTGCGGTAGTCTTTGTTCGAGTTGCCGTGTGAGCAATCGATCATGAGTTGCTCGGGCAGGTTCTTTTCGCGAAGTGCGGAGGTGGCGGCTTCGATTTTCTCGCGCGAGTAGTTCGGGCCGTCTTTTCCGCCACGGAGGATGAGGTGGCAGGATTTGTTTCCGCTGGTGGTGACAATGGCGGAGACGCCTTGCTTGGTGACGGAGAGAAAATTGTGTGGGTTGTTCGCCGCGCCGATGGCATCGAGTGCGATCTGGGTGGAGCCGCCAGTGCCGTTCTTAAATCCGACAGGCATGGAGAGGCCGGAGGCGAGCTCGCGGTGGATCTGAGACTCGGTGGTGCGCGCGCCGATGGCTCCCCATGCGATGAGGTCTGCGACGTATTGCGGGGAGATGGTGTCTAGGAATTCGGTTCCTGCAGAGATGCCCATTTCAGCAAGCTGAAGGAGGAGTTCTCGGGCAATGCGGAGGCCGCGGTTGATGTCGAACGAGTTGTCGAGATGGGGGTCGTTGATGAGGCCCTTCCAGCCGACGGTGGTGCGGGGCTTTTCAAAGTAGACCCGCATGATGATGTGGAGGTCGTCTTTGTGCTTTTCGATGGCTGTCTGGAGGAGTTGGCCGTATTCTAGCGCAGCGGAAGGGTCGTGAATGGAGCAGGGACCGACGACGACGAGGAGGCGGTCGTCTTTTCCAGAAAGGATATCCTCGGCTTGATGACGCGAGCTTTCGACAAGGCTTGCCGCCTTTTCGGTCATCGGGAGGTAGTAGGAAAGAACCGCGGGGGAGATCAGCGGAGAGATTCCGGCAATGCGGAGGTCGTCGGTATTGGTGGTGGCCACGGGAGGAAACTGCCTTTTCTGGAAACAGTTTTCAAGAGTGGAGGTTTGTCAGATTCAAATTAAGAGTTCATCCTTAGTTATGTCGAAAAAGGAGCGGAGGGAGAAAATGCCCAAGCGGAGCGATTTTACGGGAGGAGTGGTGTCGAATGTGGCGTGTTCCTTCGTGGGATCGAGCGGGGAAAAGAGTGTGGATGAAAAGATCATGGCGCTGGCATCGGAGCTCGCTTCCGAGGACCGAGCTTGTCTCCTAGCCGAGATGATCACGACGGCAGTGCGGATGGCGCGGGGGAATACCGAGATGAGTGATTTCAAATTGGCAAATCGGACCCTTCGCGAGCTTCGTGAGTCAAACGAGGTATTTTATCCGTATCGGAGCTTCCGTAAGGTGGCGCTTTTTGGCTCGGCGCGGACGAAGTCGGATGAGGCGGAGTATCAGACGGCGGTCGAGTTTTCCCATAAAATGAAGGAGCTCGGATTTATGACAATCACGGGTGCTGGTCCGGGAATCATGGCGGCAGGAAATGAAGGGGCGACGCGCGACTTCAGCTTCGGGCTGAATATCACGCTGCCTTTTGAGGCATCGGCGAATGCTTTTATCAAAGGGGACCCAAAGTTAATCGACTACGATTTTTTCTTCACTCGTAAGCTGGCCTTCGTGAAAGAAGCAGCCGCGGCGGTGGGCCTACCGGGTGGAGTGGGAACGATGGATGAGGTGTTTGAAGCGCTCACTCTCATTCAGACAGGGAAGGTGACGGTGTATCCGATCATCTGTCTTGATTCCAAAGGCGGGACTTATTGGAAGGCGTGGAATCAGTTTATCACGGAGCATCTTTTCCGACTGGGGCTGATTTCAGCAACGGATTTTCACTTGTTTAAGGTGACGGATAATGTCGATGAGGCGATTGAAGAGATCGTGAAATTTTATAGGGTGTTCCACTCCTATCGCTATATCGGCGATCAGCTGGTGCTGCGCCTTTCTGAAGAACTGACGGATGGCGCCGTGAGAAAGCTGACAGAGGATTTTGAAGACATTCTTAAGGTGGGGAAGATTGAAAAATGTGATGCGCTTGAGGAGGAAGAAAATGAACCAGAGCTGGCCGATCTTTATCGACTCAAGCTGCGTCACAAGAGGCGGGACTTTGGGCGTCTCCGTCAGCTGATTAATGAGATCAACGACTCCGAAATCGAAAGTTAATGGCAAAAGAGCGTGTTGATATTCTGATGGTGTCGCGGGGTCTCTGTGACTCGCGCGAGCAAGCGAAGCGGCTGATCATGGCCGGCGAAGTTTTTACTGAGTCTGATCGGGTAGCCAAGCCGAGTCAGAAGATAGGTCCGGATACCGTGCTTACCGTGAAAGAGCGTCCCAAATATGTGGGGCGTGGCGGATTTAAAATGGAAGGCGCTTTGAGCGAGTTCGGGATCGATCCCACGGGGTGGATTTGCGCGGACTTGGGAGCTTCGACAGGTGGCTTTACCGATTGCCTTCTTCAGCATGGCGCGAAGAAGGTGCATGCGATTGATGTGGGGACGAACCAGCTGGTGTGGAAACTTCGCAGCGATGAGCGCGTCATTTCAAAAGAGAGATTCAATGCGCGGAACCTCGTCGTGGAAGATATCGGCGAGCGCGTGAATCTTGTCGTGATGGATCTTTCCTTTATTTCACTGACGAAAGTTCTGCCCTCTGCCTTTGGCATTTTGGAAGAAGGAGGTTCGGTCGTGTCTTTGATCAAGCCTCAGTTTGAGCTGACGAAAGGCGAAGTGGGAAAAGGCGGGATTGTGCGCGATGAGTCGGGTCACCAGAAAGCGGTCGATAAGATCAAGACCTTCATCACCGAAGAGCTCGGCCGCGAATGGTGTGGGCTCATCACCTCCCCGATCACGGGAACGGATGGGAACGTGGAGTTCTTGGCTTGGATGAAGTGAGCTACTCGGTGACGCGCGGGATTCGATTATCGATCTTCTTCGGGAGAGGGTGGAAAGTAATCAAATTACACTTGTGGCAATAGAGTCGTGTTTTTGTTGGACGGATGCCAGCGATAATATGGAGCGCAATAGATGGGCCTATGACCACAAGGGCCAAGTGCATGGGTGGGATAATGACTCCGAAGCCGAGCATTAGGGCGATCAAGATGAGGCAGAAGACAGGCCCATATTTTCTCAAAAATCTCCCAGTCCGGTCCGATTTCCAAACCAAAATGAGGGCAATATTTTTGTCCACATTTTGGACAGTGAGAAAGAAGGTTCTCTGGCCATTCGGCGGTGAGTTTGAAATCCTTTTGAAGTCGATTTTTCATATTCTACCCTGCTAGCTCGTAAGAATAATGAGTGCTTAAAGAATGCTTGTCCGTTATAAAGAGAGAGCTATTTTAGAGCCGACTTGAATCGATAGTTAAGATTGTTATTCTAACAGATATGCCAAATCTTTCAGTCTCCCAAAGTCAGATCATCTCCGCGCCATTAGGGCGGGTGTATGACGAGGTGCGTGATTTTAAGAGCTGGCCGGAATGGTCGCCTTGGTTGGTCGCGGAGCCGGAGTGCCCGCTGACTTATTCGCCGTCTGGTCACGCCTACAGTTGGGATGGCGAGATCATCGGAAGTGGCTCGATGACGGTGTCGAACGATGAGAAGAATAAGTGGATCGATTACGATCTCGAGTTTCTCAAGCCGTGGAAATCCAAGGCAGCGGTTCGGATGAGCTTTCTCGAAAAGGCCGGTGGAGTGGAGGTCACGTGGTCGATGGATAGCTCGCTACCCTTCTTCTTATTCTGGATGAAGGGAATGATGGTCGGTCTGATAGGGATGGACTACGAGCGTGGGCTTAAAATGCTCAAAGATCATGTGGAGACGGGTGAGGTTCCTTCGTCTCTTGAATTCGTGGGCGAGAAAGTGATCACGGGCTTCAGTTATCTAGGGAAACAACGGACCTGCACGATTGCAGAAATGCCCAAGACGATGGAGGCAGATTTCGGTGAGGTGGAAGAGCTTCTCAAAGATCCGCAGCTCATCGGGAGCGGCCACGCCTTTGGTATTTATCACAAGTGGGACCTGGAAAATCAGATGGTGTGTTACACGATTGGAGTTCCTGTGACGGTCTTACCGAAAAAAGCTCCTAAGGCTTTTGTGAAAGGAGTTTTGCCGTCTCTCTCGGTCTACGCGATCCGTCATGAAGGACCCTATCGTCATCTGGGAAATGCCCGGGCGTCCGGCATCTTCCACGGTCGCGCGAAGAAGTTTCATCAAGCTAAGAGATTGCACCCTTTTGAATTCTACGAAAAAACTCCTACCGAAGGACATGATCCAGTGACGCTAGTTTGTTTCCCTGTGAAGGGCTAGGGGATCGCCAACTCCTAAAGGTGGCGCTTAATCTGATTAAGAAAGGCCTGCCACTTGTAGCCGGGCTTGCCGTTCGTCATTAGGAAATGAGGGCAGTTTTTATGCCCAAGATCGCGGCCATCGGAGTAGCGAATCATGCGCCAGTGTTGGTGGGGGACCACCCGGCTGATCGGGATGCCGTGTTTGCGCATGAGGGCGGCGGTGAGGCGGGCAGTGCGGTCGAGGGTTGCGGAGCGCGAGTTGCCACGGTTTTCGCACATTTCGATCCCGATGGACTGGCGGTTTCCGCGTCCTTTGTAGTCGGCGTGCTGGCCTTGTTCATTGGTGGGCAGGCTTTGGTAGATCGAGCTTTCATCGACACTAAAGTGCCAAGTGACGTAGCCGAGTGAGTTCTTACTCCCCTCAAGCGCGCCCCGCTGGAGCATGAGTGCGTGTGCTCGGGCGTCGGCGCCGCTGCTGTAGCTCTGGGTCGAGTGAATGGTGATGTATTTTGGCGACATGTAGCGGGTGCGATGTCTGCCGTAAGAGCCTTTTTGAATGTAGGCCTTTGTGATGTAGGGAGCTCCGATGAGGGAGCCGGTGCCGCCGCTTCCACAGGAAAGGAGGCCGATGACGCTGGCGGTAATGAGGGTGAGGAAAAGTGGAAGCTTCATGCTATTCAACATTCTGGACCTGCTCACGGATCTTTTCTAGCTCCGTCTTTCCGATGACGACGTGTTGCGCGATTCCGGCGTCATTGGCCTTGGAGCCGATGGTGTTGAACTCGCGGTTAATCTCCTGACAGAGAAAGTCTAAGGAGCGGCCCATCGGTTCGGAGAGTTCGAGTGACTCGCGGAATCTTGTGAAGTGGGAGGCGAGGCGGGTGGTTTCCTCGGAAATGTCACAGCGCTCGGAAAAGAGGGTGATTTCTTTGAGGAGGCGTTCGTCGTTGAGATCGATTTCGATTTCTGCTTCGCGGAGACGGTTGTGCAAGTTTTCGCGCTGACGAATGACGACGAGAGGAGCCTTTTCACTGATGGCTGCGGTGGCGGCTTCGAGAAGAGTGAGGCGCTCCATGAAATCAACTTTAAGGTCTGCTCCTTCCCGGGTCCGCATTTCTACAAGGCGTTCCAGCGCTGCTTCAAGAGCAGGTTGGATGGCCTCGGCGGCTTGCTCGGGCTCGATGCCAGACTCTTTAAAAAGGAAGACGCCGGGAGCACGGAGGAAATCGTGCGAGTCGGGTTGGATCGGGCGGTTGAGTAGGTCGGAGAGCTCGGTAAAGGCGGCCTCAAGCGCTTGCGCACGGGCGGGATCGATGGAGAGGGAATCGGCTGCTGCCGAGGCGGCTTCGAGATTTACCGAGACGTTGACGCGGCCACGGGAGACTTTTTCAAGAACCGACTTCCGGAGAGCGGGTTCGATTTCTGAAAGCTCGCGAGGGAGGTTGAAGACGATGTCCGCCTGCTTACGATTCACCGAGGCGATTTCGACTCGGGCGATGAGGTGATCAGTGGCTTGCTCGGCACGGCCGAAGCCAGTCATGGATTGCATGGCCGGAGCTTAGAGGGAGGCCGGCTTACTTGCGATCCTGTTCTTCAGAAGGGATGTCTTCATCGGGAGGACCGAGCGGATCGTAGTCGGGATCGTGATCAGGATCTTCTTCGGGATTCTGATGCTCACCAGGATAGTCGAGGTAATCATCGTGATCCTCATCTTCATGGGATTCATCGACCTCACCTTCCTCTTCGCTTTCTTCCTCGGAATCAGGCTCATCGGTGGGATCAGTCGGATCAGCGAGGAGACGCTTGAGGTAATCTTTTTCCTCAGCTTCTTCCTTCTTTTTCCGCTTACGCTCGTAGAAATAGGAGAGCCAGATGCAGATTTCGTAGAGAATATACATCGGCCCCGCTAGAAGAAGGAGGGTCGGGATATCCGGCGTGGGCGTGATAATTGCGGCGATCACGACGATGGCGAGCACGGCGTAAGCACGGGTGCTATTCATCACGGTGAAGCTGAGAATGCCGAGGTGGACGAGGGTCATCACCACGACGGGAAGCTCGAAGGCGAGTCCGAAGATGAGGACGAAGGTGGTGGCAAAGGAAATGTAGTAGCCGATGCGCCAGTCATTCGAGATGCCCATGCTCTGGCCCCAGTCGTAGAAGAAGGTGAGGACCTTCGGGAGGACGAAGAAGTAGGAGAAAAAGACACCTCCAAGAAAGAGGCCGAAGCCGATTGCGAGGGCTGGCCAAAGGGCGCGCCTCTCCTCTTTCTTCAGTCCGGGTAAGACGAATTGGAGCAGGAAGTAGAGAAGGAAGGGGAAGGAGATTACGATGCCGGCGAAGAAGGCCAGTTTCATCGTGAGCATGAAGGTTTCCGTCGGCTTGAGCGAACTCATGATCCGGAGGTTGCCTTGGGAATTGAGATTGGCGGCCGGTTCGGAGATGAGGAGTTTGGCTGCCAGCTCACGCACTTCTTTATCGGCATCGGGGATGCTCTCGATGAAGGGAGTTTGCTCGTCCTCGGGAAGTTCTTTGACCGCTCGGTAGATCAGAGCCGCTTTCGTCAGCGTGGAGATCGAGGCATTTTCTTCAGAGGCCCAGAAAGTCGCTGCCAGCTCGGGCGATTGTTGTTCAAGCGCGGGGGTAATTTGCGAGAGTGCAAGTGCCCGTTCCCAGTCGTCGAGCGAGATGCTTTCGTCTTTCGGAAGCCGTTCCTCGTTTTTTTCGATCCAGACTTCATTGACCGGCCGCTGGATCACCTCCATGAGCTGGTCCTTATACATGAAGCAGATCAAGGTCGCGATGAGGAGAGTGACCACGATCTTCGTGATCAGGACACGAAGATCTTCGAGATGATCGAAAAAGGGTTTTTCGGCATCAGGATTCGCTTTGTCCCTGAGCTGGAACATCTTCTTGAGAATAAACATGCGGCGGTGTTTTGAATACGCGAGATTTCGCCGAGAACAATGGCAAAGATCAATGAGCTTATTAGAAACGTGCTAGGCTAAAGAAGCTTTCAGCCGAAATCACTCAGGATAGAGGGGTTCTATCATGATAAAGCGCTTACCGAGCTGAAGGATGCCCGGGAGAGATTTAAGATTCTTGGGAGAGATTTCCGAGCGGGTCATGCTGAGGAGAAGGTTGCCGTTTTTTTCAACGGTGACTACTTGGGGCTGATCGGAGGAGATTTGGCCATCAGAGGAGAAGAAGTAGATCTTCCTATCCGGCCGCTTTGGGAGGAGAAGGGTGATTTTTTGCTCATCAGGCTGGCTTTGGATCGAAATAGCGAGCTTTGGATCAGGCAGGGGGATTTGTTTTTCCGCTTTTTTGATCAGCTTGGGGCCATCGGCCGGATCGCCGGGAAAGCTGATGCTGAAGTTTTCAAAACCGGGGTGGCAGGTCTGCGCGCAGGCCATCCACTGGGCGTCGGCGCTGAGGGTAATCTGTCCCTCCGGTAGGATCGCTGGGGGAGTTATGGTGACGAGGAGAGTGATATCGCGCTCGTAGCCATGGCAGGGATGCCCGGCCATGAGTGATTTTTCGGGGAAGGGCCACTGGATTGGGCCTGCCTTGAAGCCCTCGGGGAGTTTCCACTTGAGCGAGGTGGGGAGACCGACAATGCCGGGGCTTTCCCAGTAAGTGTGGAATCCCTCGTGATGCTGGAGATGAAGCCCTACCGTGAAGGGTTTGCCGGGAGTGATGGTGCCAAGGTCTGAGACGAGCTTGAGATCGAGACCTTCGGCTCCCTGAGCTAGGGGTGAGGCGAGTGTGAGCAATGCGTAGAAGCTGCTACGGAGCGCGTTCATGGGTTAGCGGGGAATGACGAGTGTCGAGCCATCGCGGATGATTGTTCCGCTCATGCCATTGGCCTTTTGGATCTTGGAAACAGTGGTGCGGTATTTGCGCGAGAGGCTGTAAAGAGTATCACCCTTTTTCACAACGTGGCGCACGGTTTTAGGCTTCACCTTGACCGGAGCTGGCTTCGGTTTTGGTTTCACCACGGGACGCGGTTTGGGTTTTGGCTTAACCACGGGCTTGGGCCGTGGTGTCGGCTTCGTCACTGGTCTCGGAGCTGGCTGGGTGACCTTGGGTGCGGGCTTCTCTTTGACCTTCGGCTGAGAAGTCGGCTTTGGATTTGTTTTCCTCAGCTTGGTGCCTCGCTTGGGCGGGTTGTCAGCCCATGCTTCAATATAATTTCCATCGGCGTCGAAGGGGCCGACGTCCGGGTTGTATCCCGAATCCTTGCTGCCTGAGCAGCTCACAAGGGTCACAGTGACCCATGTGGTGAGGAGTAGAGAGAGGAGGAGGCGCTTCATTTAAAGGGCGTTATTATGCCACAGCTTTTACCAATCTCAAAGCATAGTTAGGGGAAGTTAATGATTAATTGGGTAGGATTCACATTGATTCGTCATCTTCGGCCAGATAAGCCGAGCCTGCAGCGGGTCAAACCGCAGCAATTTTTGGGAAGCCCGTCGCACGGGCAGGAAATAGATGAGGAATCCGGTGACGCTGCCGCAAGGCAGTCATTCCGGAGCGGTCCCGCCACTGTAAGTCACTCGAAAGAGGGATGAGCCAGATCACAAGCCTGAAGATCACGAAAACTAGAACTCTGCGGATTTCAGAGGTCTTCTTTCAAAAACTAGAATGATTGATAAAAAAGCAGCCCAACTTGGGCTTGTGTTGGCTGGGTGTTCCTTCGGGGTTGCTCAGGATGAATTGCCTCCTCTGACGGTGACTGCGACGCGCTTCGCCGCTCCGGTCAGTGACACCACTTCATCGGTAACGGTTTTCACAGCCGCTGAACTGGACCGGATCCAGCAGACGCGTCTCACTGATACCTTGGCTCTTGTTCCAGGAGTGCAGGGCCTTTCGACAGCCGGATATACCGGTAGTATCGGAACGGTAATCGTCCGCGGACTGCGCACGAGTTATGTGCAAACGGTCGTCGATGGAGTGCGCATTACCGACTCTACCAATGGGCTTAATAACTTCCTCGGCGCTGGGCATCTTGGAAATATCTCCAGCCTTGAGGTTCTTCGTGGGCCCCAGAGTGTGCTTTATGGGTCAGGAGCTGCCGGTGGAGTCATCGGCTACGATACGACAGTAGGTGAAGGCGAACCGAGTTATGAAATTCTCGGGGAGGCTGGAAGTTACGGGCATTATCGTACTTCGTTTAGCGCACAAGGACAAGTGGGTGATCTTGCCTGCTCGGTAGGAGCGGGATTTTTTCGCGCCGATAATGAAACCTTTGCGGTAATCTCTCGACATGACTACGAACAGTATTTCGAGACACTGGCCCTCGAGTGGACGGTGCGTGAAGATCTCAGGATTAAGCTGAGCTATCGCGGAAGTCAGAATGAGCTCGACACGACAGCCGACTTTGGTTCTGGCCCCTCTGATGCGGCAATCGAGACGGATCTCAACCTTGTCGCGCTCAACGCAATCTACGATGTGAATCCCGGTTGGACCACTCGTCTGACCCTCGGTTACTACGATGAGAGCTATGATGCCGACTTCAGCGGTTTTCCGGTCACGAGCGATTACGATCGTTTCACGGTGAACTGGAATAACCGAATCGAGCTGAGTGATGATTTCGATCTGATCGCAGGGTTGGAATATTCAGATAGTAGCTACCGGAATTCAGCTGGTCGTGATTTGGATTATGAAACACTGGGGGTTTATGCCAAGGCTACTTGGCAAGCGACTGACGAACTCCTCGTTGATGGGGGAGTGCGCTATGAAGACCATAACTTTTTCGGTGGGGATACTGCTTGGGATCTTGGTGTGGCTTACAGCTTCAATCACACAGGGACTTGTCTCAAAGCACGAGTGTCAGAAGCCTTTCGCACGCCTAGACTTCTTGATTCCGAAGCTTTTAATCCAGGGTTTGGTGCGTCACAGCGTGCTAACCCGAATCTCAAGACAGAGGAGATCTTGGGGTTCGAGATTGGAGTGGAGCAAGATTTTGGTGGCCATCTTTTGGAGGTCACTTTTTTCCAACAGGATCTTGATAATGCCATCGCGCGTGGGCCTTCCCTGACGGTGGGTGGCGTGACAAGCTACGAAAATATTAACCTGCCGGGCACCTCACAAGTTAGCGGATTCGAGATGGGATTAAGCGGAGCCATTTTCCAAGATGAAGTTCGTTATCGTATCGCTTGGACCGAGCAGAATAAGGAAGAGGTGCTCGATGTGCCGGATCGCCAGATCGATGTTGATCTGAGTTATGCGACAGACTTCTGGTCAGCTGGAATCGGGCTCTCTTATGTCGAGGGTGCTTCTTATGGACTCGCGAATGCAGTCGATGACCGGGTCCTTACTCGCATCTACGGCTCTTATCAAGTGACCGACGCCCTGAGTGTTTATGGCAGGGTTGAGAATCTCTTCAGCCAAGACTACTTCGTCTCAGACGACGGCTTTCTTCCCATTGAGGGGCAAGCGAGGAGCTTCGTGCTGGGTGCGAAGTTTGAGTGGTAGCTTATTGACTGACTCTTAAGCGCATGAACTGCTTCCCTGATCCAATCGGGTCAGGGTGGCGGAACTTGCTGGTGACGGAGCCATCAGGATGGGTGACGTCGGGAGCCATAGGGATTCCTCCTGGGGGCCAGTCATCGAGATCGCTGCTGATGTCTACTGATATTTCGGCGGAACGTCGTCCGCCCGCTCGGGTGTAGGAGACGACAAAATATTGATCGTTTCCAATGCTCTCGGTGGTCGCTTCGAGAGGGGATGGACGGTTTCCATTGATGGTCGGAGCCGATCCGAATGCGAACTCGAAGAGGTTGCTCCAGCCATCACCATCTGGATCGGCATTGGGTCCGGAGACGGTAGGGTCTGCTTGTTCTGGCGCACTAAAGTTGCCTTGCACCCATTGGTTAAATTGGACGGTCCCATCTGGGGAGCCGCCAATAATTTCGGAGGTCTTCCAGTTCCTTCCCACTCCGTGACCTGCGGCGGTGTCTCTGATTAAAATGGAGTGACCATCAGAAGCGGAAAGATCGGGCCATGGTGATTCGGTGCTGTAGGTGAATTCGTGAATGAGGCTGTCATCAATTCCTACGATGCGGAGAAGCTCACCTCCGTTGGCGAGTTTACTGGAATATTGTCCGGCAATTAAGGAGTCGAAGCTGTTGCCAAAGCGGAAGCGGAAGGCGTCGAGATTTGAGACCAGGATCGCAATTCCTTGGGGAGAGATAGTGATAATTTGACTGCTTGAAAAATCGTAGCTGATGCCCGAGGTGAAACGGACATCGCTGAGGTCGATTGTCATGTTCCCGGTGTTTTCAATTCGGAGGAATTCGAAGTCGTCCCCATCGTCGAATCCCGCGTCAATTTCTACGGCGCTCGGCCCGGCTGGGTTGTATAGCATCTCGGCGATGGCGAGGTTCGTAGAATCAGCAGGGATGGATTCGATCGTGAAGTTAGCCTCGGTGAGTGCGCTCCATGTCCCATTGATGAGGGTTCGAGCTTTGACGGTTACGGGTTCTGAGATGGTGATCGGGAGGTTGCTTAAATTGACCTGCTTCGCTTTGAGGGCGATATCCATGATCATATCGCTGCTCGTGGGGGAGTTGTGGAGTTCAACTGCGATGGTATTTGCACCATTGACCAGCAAGGTGGCATCGAGTGGGAAGGTTGTGAGGTCTCCTTCATTTCCATCGCTAGAATCGGAGCTTGGAGTCGTGATGTAAGTGACGGTCGCTGGAAGGTTCGACTCACGGATGACTTCCACGCCATTTAAGTAAACGATAGCACCTCCATCGATCCGTAGTTGTGCTTCAAGATCGAGGAAGGTTTGCGCATCTTCGATCTGGAAGGTCTTCCGGAAGTAGGTTGTTGGCTGACGGTTGCTGGAGTCTGTGTTGTTCACCTCGGTAGCGATGGGAATGGTCACACCAGAGTCGCGAATACTGCCATAGCCCAGAGGTGCGCTCCCCTCGGTCCAGAGTGCATCATCGAAGGCAGGCGATTTCCATCCGGTGCCGAGGTCGCCATCGGCATCACTGTAGCTCCAGGTGGATTCAAGCGGAATGATGCTGGCATCTAGAGGTGCGCCAGCTTGTGAAATTGCGCTAGGATTCGGGTTTCCGCCAGAGAGGCGAGGGTCTGAGCCATCCGTGGTGTAGTAGAAGTCGCCCTCGGCGGTAGTAATTAAGAGAGGGAAGTTCTGAGAAACCGAGCCACCAAATTTGCTGAAGTTTGGTGGGGTTACTTCAGGCCAGAGCTGGTTGTCACGGAATTCCTCTCGATTAGGTCCGAAAAGGTAGCTACGTCTACCGGCGGTCGGGCTCGTCCAAGCGGTGACTTTTGAGGTCTGGACGGTTTGATTGTTCATCACTCGTAATAGGTCAGAGAATTCGTCGACGAGCTGATCCATTTCTTTTTTGATGACTGAGGTGCTGTAATTACGGTCATCGAGCACTCCACCGTTGAAGAGGTGCTTGTTGATCCGATCTGCGAAAATAATTTGGAATTCCTCCCAGCGATTGAGCCCTCTCCAGAGATCGCGGAGTTCGCCTTCGGTCCCGGAGGTTCCGTTCTGGCCATTGGCGGTGCCCAAGATGAAGGGGGCGATCATTTCCTGAGAAATGAGCCGACCTCCTTTGTTGTTCATTCCACCTTCGGCGTCCCAGACATAGAGGCGATAGCGGCCTTCTGAAGATCTCTCTTTGGCGGCAACCCAGTTATTGTGAGGCCAGTCCCAAGTGGCTCCGTAGATGTTGAGGAGGTAGTAGTCAGCCATGTTGGCGACATCTGCGACGGCGAGGACTTCCTCCCAGTTGGCAGTGGTTGTGGAGGCGTTGAGTCGAGTGATCATGTCATCCCATGCGACTTTGTCCCCTTCGGCAATATTGTCATTTCCTTCAAACTGAAGGACGTCCCATTGCGCGTCAGAATCGGTGCTGTGGAGGGATTGGAAGAAGGGTTCGCGCAGGCGTTCGACCATGTTGTAGAAGCCTTTTAGCTCAGCGTTCACGTAGAGGCTGTTGATGACTCCGAGACTGGCACCATTCCCCATTTCGTGGCTGAGACGGCGAAAGAGTTCATCGATTACGAAGGGGTTACTAATGTCATTTTTTCCGGCACGGACACGGAAGCGCTGGTAATCCTCGACAGTTCTTCCTGGGCCATTGAGGGGGAGGTTTACGGATTCATTTCCGTAATCATCACGGAAGTAGAGGTTAAAGGATGGCTTCTGGGTAGGGCTGGCGGGCCATGGTGAGGCGGCCGTTTGATTAAGGATCATGCGCGGCCGGGAATAGGAGCTTGAGGCGACACGGATGCCTACATTCGAGCGGAATCCGACGGTGCCATCGGCGAAATAGAACTCCGCATGAATTGGACGTTCGTAGGCACGTCCTCGGTTGATGACGTTGTTGTAGTCAGTGGCGTTCCTGGGTTGCCACTGGTTGCTTGAGTAGACTCCTCCATTGATCGCCATGACACCAAAGGGATCATACAGAGAGCGCTGGGGTTCTCCGGTATAGATGAGGGAGGGGCTGGTGCGGAGGCGGGCGTCTTGCCCGATGAGGAAGGTGTGGGTCTTGATATTCGAGGGAATGAATCCGTCACGGAATGCGCGGGCGCGGATGACGTGTCCTTTTCTGTTCGTGATTTGCGCAAGGTTTAGAGGAGTGGTGTAGTCGATTCCGTTTTCCAAACTCGGAGCGGTGCCATCGGTCGTGTAGCGGATGGTGACGGAGGGTGTCTCGCTAGTGAGTGTCACGGTGACGGCCTGGTCGTAGAAACCGCCCTTGTTATCGAAGTCCGGTGCATCGGCTTTATCGACAAATGTGAAGGTGGAATTCACGGCTCCCGGAGTCGGCTCTGCGAGAAACATCATTTGTCCGGAGGGTTCCCTGCCGTAGCTATAGTTCGCGAACTGGGGAGGGTAGTCGGGGGTGATTACTGAAACTGGATCGGTGTTACTATCGAAGAGGCCGATGTAGTCTCCGCTGCCACTCAGTTTGAAATTGGCGTGAAGGTAGCTGGCTCCAGGAATGGGGTTGTCAGGATTATCAGCTAGGATGACGAGGTAGCCATTTGCTTCAATGGCGGTGTTGTCTGGAAAAGACCACTTGGAGAGAAGCTGTGGATCGTCGGTCAAGGTCCACCCATTAAGATTGACTGGAGCAGCCCCGATATTGTGAAGTTCGATCCAGTCGGATGGACCTTCTCCGCGGAGAGCGGGTTCAACGAGGTCAGCGCTGGGTTCATCAAGACCGGGGATGTAGGTGATAGGGGATCCCGAATTGAAAAGTTGAGGATCTGAACCGCTGGCTCGATCAATCTTAAGGGACATATCAAGGCGCATGTCACCCGTGAGGGCGTTGTTGTTTACTTGAATGGCGAGGGCGTTGTTGCCGGAGAGTAAAAGGTCCGATGCGATGCCGAGACTGATCGTCTCATTTCCGGTGCCGAGAGTGCTCGCTCGGTAGGTCAGTTGGTCGTGGTAGATATGTGCCTTGGCTTCGCCCATGTTACGGCGGGCGACTTCGACTCCGTTGACCCATGCGATAAAGCCGTCATCGTAGTTGATACTGAGAACAAGCGGGTCACTCAACGAGGCATCCGAGCCAGACACGGTAAACTCTTTACGAACGAAGAAGGATGGTGAAACGCCTGAGAGCTCGCCGCTGAGATTGGTGGAGATCGATCCCAGCGAGTAGCCGATGGGCATGGTGCCACTCTCCCAATCGTCGTCATTAAAAGAAGGAGACCACCAAGCGGGACCGGCACCTGCGAAGGGTTGGTCATTGCCATCCCAGCGGAGATTTCTCTCAGCAGCGCTAGCAGAGATTTCATTGATGACAATTTGCCCGTGGCAAATTGCGAGGGTCAGAGGGAAATAGAGAAGGCTTCTTGTCATAACCATGTGTGTTTTAAAAAACTACAAGGTAAATACAAAGACACAAAGCAACTTTTCCGAGAGTGCTGAGGCGTGCTTACGTGACACGGCTCCCTGAGCTTATGGGCGGGTCTCGCGGACCTCGGTGCCAATTCCGTTGGGAGTGAAAATTTCCAGCAAAAGGGTGTGGGCCTCGCGGCCATCGATGAAGTGCACTTTTTCAACTCCTGCTGCGAGGGCATCAAGGGCAGAGGTCACCTTTGGGATCATCCCTCCGGAAATGGTGCCGTCTTCCATAAGTTCGTTCGCTTCAGCGCGGGTGACGGAGTGAATGAGAGTGTCAGGATCAGTGTGATCCTTCATGAGGCCAGGAACATCCGAGAGGTAGACGAGCTTCGCAGGCTTGAGTGCGCAGGCGAGTGCGGCGGCGGCGAGGTCGGCGTTGATATTGAGGGTGTCCTCGGTGTCATTGTGTTTCCCAAGAGGGGAGACGACGGGGACTCCGCCGGAGTTGAGCGTCTTGAGAATGTCATCGATATCACAAGAGGTCGCTTTTCCGACACGTCCGATATCGGCGGGCTTCCCGTCATCGTCCTTACCCATGAGTTGATCGGCCGAAAAGACGGAGGTGCCGTGGACAGAAGTGGCTTTGGCTCCAAACTCAGTGAGGGTCTCGACGAGCCCCTGATTGATCTCGCCGTGAAGAGTGGCCTCTACGACCTCGATGGCTTCGGGCGTGGTGACGCGGAAGCCGCCGATGAATTTTGCCTCCAAGCCGGTTGCTTCCATCGCTGCGGAGATGGCCTTACCGCCGCCATGGACGATGACAGGTTTGATGCCGGCGACTTCGAGGAAGACGATGTCGCGCATGACCTCGCGGACGAGCTCAGGATTATCCATCGCCGAGCCGCCCATTTTAATGAGGAAAGTTTTTCCGCGGAAGCGCTGGAGGTAGGGGAGGGCTTCGGTGAGGACGCGGGATTTTTCGGTAGCAGTCACTGGAGGGAATCCTAAATTCTAAAGGGAGAAATACGAAACAAATTCAACTTTTGAAAGTCTACCACGCTTTGATGATGTCGTGGATGAGTTGGGGGCCCTTGTAGACGAATCCAGTGTAGAGCTGGACGAGCTTGGCTCCGGCATCACGTTTTGCGAGGGCATCTTCTGCGGTGAAAATGCCACCTGCACCGATGATCGGGACCGCGTCGCCAAGTCCGGCGTGGAAAGAGGCGATGACCTCCGTGGAATGCTGAGTGAGGGGAGCGCCCGAGAGACCGCCTACTTCCTCGGCATTTGGGTGACCTTTTACTGCGTCGCGGGCGATCGTGGTGTTGGTGGCGATGAGGAAGTCGAGCCCACCATCGCGGAAGACGCGGCAGAGTCCTGAGATCTGCGCTTCGTCGAGGTCAGGCGCGACCTTGAGTGCGAAGGGGACGTAGCGCCCAGTTTCCTGATGGAGCTTTGTCTGGAGATTCTTAAGAACTTCAAGGAGGCGTCCGGCAGCATCTTCTGATTGGAGATCGCGCAGGCCGGGGGTGTTGGGGGAGGAAAAGTTGGCCGTGATGTAGTCCGCCCAAGGGTAGGATTTTTCAAAGGCGATGGCGTAGTCGTCATTTGCCTGCTCGTTTGGCGTAACCTTGTTCTTGCCGATGTTGATGCCGATGATGCCCTTAAATGACGCTGAGCCTCGGGCGTTCGCGAGTCCTTGATCGATCCCGGGATTGTTGAAGCCCATGCGATTGATAAGAGCCTGATGTTCGGGGAGGCGGAAGAGGCGAGGGGATTCATTTCCATCCTGCGGCTTGGGGGTGAGCGTGCCGACCTCGACATGACCGAAGCCCATCGTCCCGAGCGCATCGATGGTGTTCGCCTCTTTATCGAGTCCTGCAGCAAGGCCGACTGGGTTGGGAAAAGTGAGCCCCGCGAACGTCACTGGCTTCGATTCCGGTGGAGAGGTGAGCGCTCCAAGTAAGCCAAGTTTCTCGGAAGCGCGCAGCCCTTTCATCGAGAGGTGGTGCGCCCGCTCGGCATCGATACGAAAAAGAACGGCACGTGCGGCTGGGTAGAGAAGATTGAGCACGGAAAAGATGTGGCTGAGTCAGGGAGATTAGGCAAGGTTAGTGAGAATTTCGATAATTTTTGATGCCGTTTCTTTTCCTGAGATGACGGCACCCTCGATAGAGGCGGTGGTGGTGTGGTCTCCGCAGATGTGGATCCCGTTGATCTCGAGGTGAGAGGCCGATTTTTTGCCGGGAAGTTGCTCGGGAAGGGCGTGGCGGATGTGATCTGTGCGGAGGTGGCGGTAGCTCTCGGCTTGAGGGCCGAACCAGTGGTGGAGTTCCTTTTTGATGAGATCGGGGAGATCGTCTTCTTTGTGGAGGCCGAGGACTGAGACTGATAGAAGCGCTTGTCCGGCTGGGGCGTAGGTGGGGGAGACGTTTGAGAGGATGGCGATGTTGTTGATCCTTCCTTTGCCGCTGCCATTGAGCGCGATGATGGCATCTGGGAAGGGTGGTTTGGAGGCGGCAAAGTAGAGGTTGGTGACGGAGCGCCAAGCGGGGGCGCACTTTTCAAATGAGGGGAGAAGCTTGGCGGCTTGGTGGGATTCGGTAGCTAGAACGATTTCGCTTCCGGTGATGACGTCGCCAGAGGCGAGGGTGACACTTTTTCCAGCAATACCGCTGACGGGGCTGTGAAGTCTGATAGATTTCGGTGGAAGGCGATCAGCGAGTTGCTGAGGGATGGCTTGCATGCCAGCGGAGGGCAGAGTGGCGCTTCCTTTGGAAAACATGCGGAAGGTAAACTCGAACATTTTACTGGAGGTGCGAAGTTCGTTCTCGAGAAAGATGCCACCGTAGAAAGAGCGGAAGAAGGTGTCGATCATGCGGGGGCTGAACCCGAAGCTGGAGAGGAAATCCGCAGTTGATTGATCGGGCGTGGTGCTGGGGCCGCTGAGGATTTTAAAGCGGAGGAGGGCCACACGGATCTTATCGGCGAGGGAGCCGATGGGAGCGAGGGCGCTGCTGAAAAGACTGGCGGGGCGACGGAAGACGTCCATGACGCGGTGGAGTTTCTTGCTGTCAAAGACGAGCGCACCGGGCTCGAAGGGCTGAAGGTCGAGAGCGGGAAGGTCTAGAAGTTTTCCTGCTTCAGGGTAGGCGCTGAGGTAGACCTGAAAGCCTCGGTCTAGGAGAAAGCCCTCAACATGATCGGTGCGCACGCGGCCGCCGATGCCATCGCTGGCTTCGAGAATGAGAAAGGGGATTCCCTTTTTATGAAGATGGACGGCACACGAGAGTCCGGAGAGTCCAGCTCCAATGATGATCACGGGTGCTTGGGTGGATTGATCGGACATGGGAGACTTTTTCGGCGAGGCGGTGGATTTTGCAAGTTCGGGGGCGAGAAAATAGACAAGGTGAGCTGCTTGCTTTCTTTAAGAACTGAGCGAGGGATTTAAAGTGATGGAAGAATTACGAGATCGAATCATTCGGATGGCCTGGGAGGATCGCACGACCTTCGATGAGATTGAGAAGAAGACGGGTTATCGTGAGGCGGATGTCATCAAGGTGATGCGCGGGGGACTGAAGGCATCAAGTTTCAAGCGGTGGCGAAAGCGAGTGAGCGGAAGGGTGACGAAGCACCGAGGACTCTTTGAGAAGAGCCGGGCAGAAATCAAAGAGGGACGTTCGCGTCCGGTTGAGGATTAAGGTTATGCGAGTTCGGCGGCGATGGAGTCGACGAGGAGAGGGCCTTGGCCGGTGAGGCGGAGGTGGGTCTCGGTTTGTTCGATGAGGCCTTGTGCTTTGAGGTGGGAGAGGTCGATCTTGGGGAGGAGGAACTCGTTGGGGAGGCCTTCGGTGGTGCGGAGCTGGAGGGCGATTCGTTCTAGTCGCCAGGCTTCGTCGTCTAGGATTTCGCTGGTTTCTTGGGCATGGCCGACGGCGGAGATGCGCTTAAGGTAGGCGGCGGTGTCGCAGACGTTTTGGTGGCGGGTGCGGTTGATGGTGGAGACGGCGGAGGGGCCGAGGCCGAGGTAGTCGTTCCCTACCCAGTAGCCGTGGTTGTGGCGGGAGCGCTTTCCGGGAAGGGAAAAATTGGATGTTTCGTAGTGGTCGTAGCCGGCTTGGGTGAGGAGCCGGTGGCTGAGGGAGAACATTTCGGCGTTGAGGTCGGGGTCGTCTTGGTAGGTGCCTTTTTGAAATTGGTCGAAGAAGGCGGTGTCTTCTTCATAGGTGAGATTGTAGGCCGAGATGTGGTCGGGCTGGGCTGCGATGGCTTCGGTGACGGTGTCTTCCCAGTCGGCAAGGGTTTGGCCGGGGACGGAGAAGATGAGGTCGATGTTGACTTCAAGTGAGCCGGGTTCTTGGAGGGCGGCAACGGAGGATCGGGCTTGCTCGGAGGTGTGCTCGCGGCCGAGGGTTTTGAGGTGGGTGGGGTGGAAGGATTGGATGCCAAGCGAGACGCGGGTGACGCCGAGATCAGAGTAGAGCTGTGCGGTCTTGGCAGTGAAGGTGGCGGGGTTTGCTTCGAGGGTGACTTCTTCTAGGGGGTCCCATTTGAAGATCTCACGGAGGCCGGTGAAGAGGCGGGTGAGATGGGTGGGCGAGAGCATCGAGGGGGTGCCGCCGCCGAGGTAGATGGTCTTGAGGGAAGGGAGGTTTTTCTTTTCCGCGAAGCGGGCTTCTGGCCCTTGTTGCATGAAGCGAGCTTCTGCAAGGAGTGCCTCGACGAATGCGCCGAGATCGGTGCCGCCTGGGGTGTGCTTGTAGAACGAGCAGTAGGGGCAGATGCGGTGGCAGAAGGGAATGTGGAGGTAGAGATGCACTGGAGAAAATTCTAAAATCTAAATGAAGAAATCCTAAACAAATAGGAAATGAGGAAACTCGAAACTGGGGAGGAAAGAGTTGGACTTGTGGTGGAAGGGATTTTGGGGGAAGAAAGGGGTGTGGCAATGCAATCTGGTCTGAGCACGGAGGTTTTGAAGGATGTTTCTCGTTCTTTTTACCTGAGCCTCCGCTTTTTGCCTCAGGGGTTTCGCGAGGCGGCGAGTTTGGGGTATTTGCTGGCGCGGCTGAGTGATACGATCGCAGATGCGGGGGAGGAGTTGGTGGGGGTTCGGCAGGAGTTGCTGAATGCTTTTACTGATTCACTTTTTACTCGGGAAAAAGGGTGGTTGATGGATCTTCGTGAGTTAAAGGGAGTGAGTGCGGGTGAGGAGATTCTTCTTTTGCGTGCGGGTGATTGTTTAGACGCGCTTGGAACTCTGCCGGAGTGGCAGCAGGGGGCGATTCGGCGGGTGGTGGAGATTATCACGGATGGGCAGGCTTGGGATTTGACTCGTTTTAAAAAGGATGGGGTCGTGCGCCTTGAGGACGATGACGAGTTGCGGAATTACACTTATCAGGTAGCGGGATGTGTGGGGGAGTTTTGGACGGAATTGGGCTTTGGTCTGGGAGAATTTTCAAAAGTGGATCGGATTCAGATGGACGCGTGGGGGCAGAGTTATGGGCGGGCGCTGCAGTTGATTAATATTTTGCGGGACGTTCCGGAGGATCTGGAGAATGGGCGTTGTTATCTGCCCGGGCCGGAAGTTGTTTCGCCGGATGTTCTTTTAGCGGAGCGAAGCTGCTGGATTGCGGAGGCTCATCAGGGGTTGGATGATGCGCAGCGCTATGCGGAAGCGCTGCTGGGACGTCGGATGAGATTTGCGACGGTGCTACCAGCGCTGATCGGACGTGAGACTCTCAATCGACTCGAAGGTGCGAGCTGGGAGGAGTGGGTCGCGCGGGTCAAGGTGAGCCGCAGCGAGGTGAAGGGGATGATGGCGCAGGCGGCGAAGTTCGCGCTTTTTGGTTAGAATAAACCAATTGCGGAGGAGAAGGAGAGGGCGGAGTTCTCGTTTTTACGCACGAGGTCTTTTCCTATCGTCGACTTCGGGAAATCGAGAATGAGGGTGGCGATGCCTGTTTCGGGCTGGGTCGCGATGCGGACGATTCCGGTGCAGGAATAGCCACCCCAAGGGTCTCGGTAGGAGACGGCAAATGAGGTGGCATTTTTTGGAAGTGATTCCGGCAGTCCGGTGAGGACGGCGTAGTGGCGCTTGAGGGTGAGCCAGCTTGGGATAGCGGACCCGGGGAGCTGGCGAAGGGCAACGCGACGGATGCTCATGATGGGTGGAAGGCCTTTTTTGAGTGAATTTCGGAGGTCGGCGTGAGCGCGCTTGAGAAGTTTCGCTTGGGTCTCGCGGGATCCTTTGAAAAAGAGTTCCTGTTTTGCCGTGCCCATCCAAGAGCGGGTGCGCATCTCGTTTGCGATGATGGCAAGGTCCTCGGCATTGATGCCGCCGCGCTGGTCCCAGCGCCTACGCTTTGGGTTGACCTTAGAGGCTCTTGCGCCGTGACCTTTGATGATTTTAAGAAGGCGCGCGCGCTGGGTGTCGCCGGTGATGACGGCGGCGGATTGCTGCCATTTTTCCGAGCCGGATTGGAAGGCTTCGAGGAGACAGGCGGGCCCACAAGCATTCCCGCTGGTGCGGAGTTGGTTGATCGGTTTGTGAGAGAGATCAGGGGCAGCTCGCCAGTTTTCCTGAGCGAGGAGCGGGAGAGTGCAGCTGAGAAAAAGAGCGAGTCTAAGGACCATTTCCAGACGTGGTGGGAGAGGTGATCGTCTCGGCCCGGTGGTTGTTGGCAGGTTGCGCGTCGACCGTTTCGCCAAGGTAAGTCAGGACGCCGATGACTGGGAGGAGGCCATCCTGCTGAAGCGCAGTTTGGCCGACGGGGAGATTGACGACGTGGCGCTCGTTGGCAGCGAGCTGAGGGATGCGGATCGGGTAGTTGGCACCATCGACATCGACCGAGAGCTGGCTGCCGAAGACGGTCTCGTAGCCTTGATTCTCGACCGTGATTTGAAGGCCGTTGCCGGACTCACTGAATTGGTCGAACTCGTAATAGTAACCGGCGAGGGCGAGGTCGGTGATGCCGGGGGTGTCTCGTTCCATGACGCGGCCGATATCGAGGTATCCATTCCCGTAGGAGGAGTCGTGACCGGGCGCGCCTGCTTCGTTCGTGTATTGCAGGAGGATTTCTCCGGCTTGGGCTCCGTTGATGGGGACGCTGCTTTCAGAAATGATGGCGGCGAGAGTTCCACTCACAAAGGGCGCACTGGCCGAGGTTCCGGTGAAGCTAATTGCGCTGTCATCGGTCCATGCGGCAACGGCCTCGTAGCCGGGTGCGGTGATGGAAAGATTGTCGCTTTGATTAGAAAAATTCATTTGGGTGGCAGCGGCATCAATCGCGCCGACCGAGATGACACCATCGTAAGCTGCGGGATAGGCTGCGGTTGGGAACCCCTCATTTCCGGCAGACGCTACGATCACCGCGCCGGAAGCTTGGGCGTAGGAAATCGCTTCCCGAACGAGTTGGCTATCGCCGTAAGATCCCATCGAAATATTGATGACCTGCGCGCCTGCATCGACTGCGGCGCTGATGCCCTCGGCTAAGAGAAACGAATTGGATGATCCGCCGGAGTCAGCGACTCGGATCGAGATCGCGGTAGAGCTTGGAGCGACTCCGGGAATGCGGGAATGCTGTCCAACGATGAGAGAGGTGACAGCTTGGCCATGGCCGTGGATGGCGTCGTCAGCAGAGACACCACTGACCGTGATTTGGCGGATGCCCTCAGGTAAGGCGATATGAGAAGTGATTCCGGTGTCGATGATTGCGACGGTGACGCCTTCACCCCAAGCGGCGTTGTCTCCGACATTGAGAAAATCGAGCGCGCTTGAGCCAAAGCCGGCGCCATTGCTGATGGTGCTGGTATCCGGAACCAGAGGAAGGCTCACGAGGTAGTTTGAGCTGCCGTTAGTATCTTCACCGAGGAGATCTTTTAGATTGGAAAAATCAGTGCCGCCGATTCTCAGGGCGCGAAAGCGGTCGAGCTGGCCGAGAAGCTTGAAGTCGGAGTTTTTCAGGCGAGCGAGGGCATCTCGGTAGGCAGCTTCGTTGGCGAATCGAACAATGCGTTCGTTCGGGATGGCAAGGATGTCATCGACGGTTAACTTCCTCTTTTTGCGGGTCCCGAGATTCTTAGGAAGATCCGAGTTGGGTGAGAGTAGGTGTTCGGTAGATGACTTTTCCTTCGGAGCTTCGACTAGTTTATCCTGATCCTCTGCGGCGTCACGGATGATCAGCCAAGCGGCACCCACTCCGAGTAGGAGGAAGGCGATGGCGTAAAGAAAGTTACGATTCATGATGATAGAACGTCTAAGGACTCCTAAAGTTGCTCTATTTTTACAAAAACTCCAGCGATCATTCACCGAGGAGGATCCAGATTTCGGCAAGGGAAGTAATGACCGCGTCGGGGGTAGGGAGGTCAGTGCGATCCGTCCGAGGTCGATACGAGCGTAGGTCACCTGCGAAAAGGGCGGTGCGCATGCCTGCTTGATGGGCGGGGGCGATGTCACTCAGGCGATCGTTTCCGATGTAGAGGATTTCCTCGGGCGGCGGGCCATCTTTGAGAAACTGCTCGAAAAGAAAGCTTCCCGGTTTTGACTGCCGGTGCTTGTAGGAATAGAGCGCCTTGTCCGGGGCCGGAAGATTGAGAGCCTCTAAAATGAGAGGGGTGTAGAACTGGGCATTCGAAATGAGTCCGAGCGTCGCCTTGTGAGTGAGGGCCGCGCGTGCGCTGGGCATCGCGTTGACGGGATTGTTTGCAAGCTCGTAGCGGAGGGCGAAGTTATCGAGGTCTCTCGGACAGGTGAGCTGGAGTGATGTGAAGAAGTGCTGCCAGATTTCGCGGATTTCTACTTCAGGAAATGAGACTCCATTTTTTCGAGCTCGGGAGTGTTCTTGAGCGATGAGATTGTGAAGATGAGTCACGAGGGAGAAGGACGGCAATTTTTCGTCCCCGAGGAGAGCCCGTAGCGTCTTTTCCTTCGTCTGCGAACGAGAAAGATCACCCGCACCCGAGATCAGAAGAGTGCCGTAGAGATCCCAGACAAGGTAGCGGACGCCATCGATTCTTCGCACGCTCGAGGGAACTCCGGTTGGCAGGGGAGCTATCTCGTGGGTTTGCTGGCGGATTGTTTCGAGCATTACGTGCGAAGGAAATGAAAGCGATCAGGGTGAAGGAAGCTCTTTAGAACACGTTCCTTATCCAGGTGATTTACCGGGCTAATCTCCGATTCTGAGATCTGCTGGATCACCTTTGAGATCCGCTTTTGGTATGCCTCCAGTGACCAGTGGGAGATGTCTTGAGGCTGAGCCTTACGAGTCTTCAGTGCTTCGATGAGCCAGCGATGAAGCTCCGGGAGATGACGTTTCTGAATAAACTCCCGCTGATGCTTTTCAGGGAGATTTCCAAAATCTACTTCACCCTTTGAAATGAACTTTTCCCATGCAAGTTCGACGTCAGGCGATTTCCCATAAGCCAAAAAAGTTTTTTCTAAGCTCATCGCGAAATCTCTTCTGAGTGCGTTCTGATTGAGAAGCTCAAGCGGCACCGAAATCTTCTCGTAAGTAAGCCCCAAGGAGAGCCCTTGCTTCTTGAAGTCAGCGGTGATGTCCGGAAGGTCACGCCCGATGAGAGGTTTATTAATAAGATGGGGCTCCATGAAAGTGAGCCCGAAGCCTTCCGCAACTGAAGTCGTCGCGATGTGGCTGGCTCGCTCAAGCCAAGATTTGAAATCATCTGGCGAGTCCACGACATCGAATTCAATCGGTAGGTCCATTTCCTCCGCAAAGCGGCGCCAATCATTATGCACCGCCATCCACTCTGGATTTTCAGGAGCGCGGGCGATGGCAAAGCGCACTCCCTTTGGCGCGTGCGCCGCCCAGAGGCAGAGCTCTCCGAGATTCTTCCGGCGAATTCCCCTGACAGGGTAAAAGACGAGGGTGCCTTCACTTTCACCCGGCTTGATCGTGATTGGGTTCAGCGCATTCGGGAGCGCGTGGCATCGTTCCTCTGGAACTCCCGCCTCGATCAGGAGTCTCCGGTCCCGCTCATTGATAAAGGCGTAGTGAACATGCTCTGCGAGGGGGTAAAGGTTTCCTCGATCACGAAGAATCTCGTAATTAGAAGGTCGGCCGTCCTCCGCAAAATCATGGCATTGTAAGAGAAGTCGCTCACCTCGCCGAGCGAGAGCCTCGATGAGATCAGGAAACAGGACATTTTTCCCCAAGGCAGGGTTGTGGATGATCCAAAGGTCAACTTTTTCTAAAATTTCGTAATCGATTTCAGCCAGGAGATCCATAGCTCTTGCCTTGGTCTTTCGGCAGTAATCTAGCAGCGGTAGCCCTTGTGGAATGAGCACTTCATGGCCCATTCCTTCAAGAACGCGGGCCTGGGATTCGATCACCCGCGTCACCCCTCCGGCACGGAGATGGTAGTGAATAAGAGCAATTTTCATCGGATTTGAGCGGGGGAGAGCCAAGGTGACCCGCTGGGGACCCTCTGAAGATGAGAGATCCCTCCCATCGGTCAAGGCGACAAGGGCCCAGACAATGCAAAAAAGGCATTTTCATTTGTCGATCTTGGTCTAGCGTTCCCCAAACCGGCGCGGGGCATTCTCGCGCCCGAACTATCTAGGTTCATGTCTGACAATCAAAATCCCGAGCCCACTCCCCCAAACAAGTCGTCCAAAGGAACTCCAGAAGGTGGAGTGAACTGGAAGGTTATTATCCTCCTGTCTCTCGCTTTTGCGGTGATTTGGGGTGCCTTTAAGTATGGTGGTGCGGCAAATGCCGATAAGCTGACCTTTCCTGAGTTCCGCAAAGCGTTCCTTGAAGGCCGCGTCCTCCGCACTTCTGAGGAACCGATCAAAAATGGACAGCTGGAGTTGGTGACTTTTGCTGGCGAAGTGCGCGCCGAGATTCGTGGTATTTATAGTGAGAAGGAACTCCTCTTGAAGGAATGGACCGACCAAAGCCCCGTAAAGGTAAACGTCCAGCTGGGCGTCCACGGTGAAGAGATTGAGGATACTTTTGGCGAGCGTCTTCTCTGGGAGAAGGGGAGCGCCACTGCTGACTACGAGGGCGAGACCGTCTCCTACGCCGCTTTTAAGCAGCTCTTTTTTGACAACAAGATCGTCCTCGGTGCATCTGAGAACATGAAGGTTTACCAGCTTTCTGATTCCGAAGAGGCTGTGTTGGTAGCGACCCGAGGAAATCCCGTCGGCTATTCCAACGAAGAACTCAAGACGGTTGGAACACCTTTCATCGTGCGCACTGATAGCTTGATCATGCGCGATGAATTGGGAACCCTCCTTGGCTCGAACGTGAAGCCACGCCCCGAAGACAACACTTTTGGTAAAGTTCTCTTCAGCTTCCTTCCCGTCCTTCTCCTCATCGCCCTCATCTTCTTCCTCTTCCGCCACCAGATGAAGTCTGCTGGACGTGGTGCGATGAGCTTCGGTAAGTCGAAAGCTAAGCTTCTCACCGAGGATCAGGTAAAAGTGACCTTTAAAGATGTCGCCGGCATTCAAGAGGCTAAGGAAGAGCTTTTCGAGATCGTCGATTTCCTTCGCGATCCTAAGAAATTTCAAGGCCTCGGGGGGAGCATTCCAAAAGGGGTCCTCATGGTCGGTGCTCCCGGAACGGGTAAGACGCTCCTCGCTCGCGCCATCGCAGGTGAGGCTGACGTGCCTTTCTTCTCAATCAGCGGATCGGACTTCGTCGAGATGTTCGTCGGAGTTGGTGCTAGTCGGGTGCGCGACATGTTCGAGCAGGGCAAGAAGCACGCTCCCTGTCTTGTCTTTATCGATGAGATTGATGCTGTGGGCCGTCATCGTGGCCAAGGCATGGGCGGTGGTCACGATGAGCGCGAGCAGACTCTCAATGCCCTCCTCGTTGAGATGGATGGTTTCGATACTCAAGAAGGAGTCATTATCATCGCCGCGACGAACCGTCCCGACGTTCTCGACCCCGCGCTCCTGCGTCCCGGTCGTTTCGACCGTCAGGTCACCGTTCCTCTTCCAGACGTCAATGGCCGTGAGCAAATCCTCGGCGTCCACGCCCGGAAGATCAAGCTGTCCGCTGGTGTCGATCTTGGCCTCATCGCCAAAGGAACTCCTGGTTTCTCCGGTGCTGAACTTGCGAACCTCCTCAACGAAGCCGCTCTTCTCGCTGCACGCCGGGGGATTAAGGCAGTAACGCAAGATGAGCTGGAAGAAGCTCGCGATAAAGTCCGCTGGGGCCGCGAGCGCCGTAGTCTTGCCCTCTCGGATAAGGAGAAGAAGAATACTGCCTACCACGAGGCCGGCCACGCCATTCTCAATGTCCTCTTGGACCACACCGATCCACTTCACAAGGTGACCATCATTCCGCGTGGCCCCTCGCTGGGTTCCACGATGTTTCTTCCTGAAGAAGACAAGTTTAACCACCGCAAGAACGAACTCCTTTCTCAACTGATTGTCCTCATGGGTGGTCGGGTTGCTGAAGAGATTGCCTTTGGTGATGTCACCAATGGCGCGATGGGAGACATCCGCATGGCGACGAATATCTGCCGTAAAATGGTCTGCGAATGGGGCATGAGCGACACTCTCGGCATGATCGAATATGGCGACGGTGGAGGGGGGGGAGCCTTCCTTCCTGACGGCTCAAGTATGAAGAACTACTCTGAGGAAACTGCTCAGAAGATCGACTCCGAGATCAAGCGCCTTGCGGATTCTGCTTATGAAAAAGCCAGCGAGATGCTCAACCAGCACCGCGACCTTCTTGATAAGATTTCCGAAGCTCTTCTCGAATACGAAACTCTCGATGCCTCTCACATTATGGACCTCATTGAGCTCGGTGAGATGAAAGATCCTCCTCTGCCGCCAACTCCTCCCGATGTCCCTGAGGATATTCAAAAAAAGGAAGCGCCTAAGGTGGAGGAAGAAAAAGCCACTGAAGGTGACGGCCCACTCGCTGGAGACGTCGTAGGAGCACCTGCCTAACTTTTCTGGAATTAGTTCCTGAGCAAACCCTCATAAGATCATGGAAAACGTTGTTATCATTGGAACCGGCTGTGCTGGTTGGACCGCAGCCATCTACACCGGTCGCGCAAATCTCAGCCCTCTCGTCCTCTCCGGCACTCAGCTCGGAGGTCAGCTCACCACTACCACTGAGGTGGAGAACTTTCCCGGTTTCCCCGAGGGAGTCATGGGACCAGAGCTCATGAGCCGGATGCAGCAGCAGGCTGAAAAGTTTGGCGCTCGTGTGGAATATAAGAAGGTCGATGAAATCGCCAGAAATGACGATGGCACTTTCACTCTTACTACTGATAATGGTTCGGTCCAGGCCAAGACAGTCATTATCGCCACCGGAGCAGCGCCCCGCTACCTCGGCCTTGAAGGTGAGATGAAGCTTGTCGGTCACGGAGTCACTTCCTGCGCCACTTGCGATGGAGCCTTTTATCGTGATGTCCCCGTCGCCGTCGTTGGTGGGGGAGACTCTGCTTGTGAGGAAGCAAACTTCCTGACCCGCTTTGCGTCCAAGGTTTACCTCATTCACCGCCGTGACGAGCTTCGTGCTTCTAAGATCATGGCGGACCGTGTTCTTGCCAATGAGAAGGTCGAGCCCGTGTGGGACTCTGCCATCACCGAGTATCTCACCGATGATGCCGGCGAAGTCCGCGCTGCCACTCTTAAGAATCTCAAGACTGACGAAACTTCCGAACTGGAAGTGAAGTGCGTTTTCGTAGCGATTGGCCACGTGCCGAACAGCCAGTTTGTAGGCGACCTCGTCGATCTCGATGATGGTGGCTACATTCTCCAGAATGCCCACAGCACCAGCACTAAGACCCCCGGGATCTTCGCTGCCGGTGACGTAGCAGACCACGTCTATCGCCAAGCGATTACCGCAGCCGGACAAGGGTGTGCTGCTGCGCTCGAGGCCGAGCGCTATCTCTCAGACGCTGAATAATTCTGAGCGATTCATCTTTTTAAAAAGGCCTTGGCAGAAATGCTAGGGCTTTTTATTTTCCGTGGCCTTTCGCTTGAAAAATTCGCTCTCCTGCCGCTTATTGACACCATGAATTTGACGCAAACAGGCTACGGAACTTGGAGTGGTGGACGCTACATGCACTTCGGTGAAGTTCTTGAAGAAGATCGCTACCGTCAGTGTATCCGAGTCGCTTACGAGTCTGGTATTCGCACCTTTGTGACCGCCGATGTTTACGGGCAAGGTCGCGCTGATAAAGCCCTCGGCGAAACTCTTTCCGAGTATCCCCGCGACAGCTACTGCCTCGTCGGGATGGTCGGTCACGATATGGATCAAGAGCGCCAAGGCAGTGCTGGATATCCTCGCTTCACCAATCCTGAGTTCCGCAAGCCTGCAGGCTACCGCGACTTCCTCCGCAAGGCTTGCGAAGCGTCGCTCAAGAATTGCCAGACGGATCACTTTGACCTCGTCATGCTTCACAATCCAGATGAAGCGGGTTACACCCACGAGGACGTCTGGAAGGGAATGGACGCCCTCAAGCAAGAAGGTCTTTCAGAACGCCTCGGCATCGCGCCCGGACCTGCCAATGGCTTTACTCTCGATCTCCTTCACGTCTTTGAGAATTTCGGCTCAATCATTGATTGGTCGATGATCATTCTCAATCCTCTTGAACCGTGGCCGGGTCAGCAGGTCCTCGCTTCCGCGAAAAAGAACGATATTGATCTCCTTACTCGCGTAGTCGACTACGGCGGACTTTTCCACGGCGACATGAAACCCGGTCACGTCTTCCGCCCTGGCGACCATCGCTCTTACCGCCCTGATGGCTGGATCGAGCGCGGCTGGGAAAAGCTTCAGGAAATGAAGCCCATTGCTGAGAAGCACGGACTCAGCATGATCCAGTTTGCCTCGGCTTGGAACCTCTCACAGGCCCCCGTCAAATGCGTGGTCCCTACGGTGATTCAAGAAGCCGGCGAAAATGCTGTGCCGATCGAGGATAAGATCCGTGACTACGCCTCACTCCCTGGGACTGTCCGCTTCACTGCGGAAGAAGTAGATCAGATTCGAGCGATTGGCGATAACACTGGTTGCATGTCGCTCAAGGGAGCCAGTATCCGCCACGAGGGCCCCTGTGAGCGCCCGGACGAGTGGCCCATGCGCCCCGAACTTCTTACCTTGGCCGACCAATACGAGCTGACTCGCGAGTGGTAAAAGGGGAGTGCGGGCCTACGCTCCTTGATGCTTGGTGAGAACAAATTTGTTTTTTTGGGACGTCTATCTTGAAATTTAAGTGCAAGAAAAAGGGACACTCCGAAGAGCGTCCCTTGATAAAGTGTTAGAGAAAGTGATCCTGACGAAGCAGGGAACTCACTGACTACTTTTTCTTCTTCGCTGCCTTTTTCTTGGCAACTTTCTTTTTAGCCGGCTTTTTAGCTGCTTTTTTGGCGACCTTTTTCTTGGCGGCTTTCTTAGCAGGCTTTTTAGCGACTTTCTTTTTAGCAGCTTTCTTGGCGACCTTTTTCTTGGCTGCCTTTTTCACTACTTTTTTCTTAGCGGCTTTCTTGGCGACCTTTTTCTTGGCTGCCTTTTTCACTACTTTTTTCTTAGCGGCTTTTTTAGCGACCTTTTTCTTGGTTGCTTTCTTAGCTACTTTCTTCTTAGCGGCTTTCTTGGTCACCTTCTTGGCGGCCTTTTTTGCTACTTTCTTCTTAGCCACCTTTTTCTTGGCAGGCTTGCTTGCCGCTTTCTTTGCTACCTTTTTCTTGGCGGCTTTCTTAGCGGGCTTTTTGGGAGCTGGTTTTTTCGCAGCTTTCTTTTTTGTGGTCTTCTTTTTGGCAGCCATAGCTTTGTGCTGTTGTAGAGCCCGCGTGAGTGCGGACTTCTCTTCCGGTGTTAATACCCCGAGTGAGAGTAGGGAGAGCATAGCCTCACCGAGGCTACCTCCGAAAGCATATTGTATGAGTTCTTTAAGCTTGGGCTTAAGAACAGACGCACGATCTGCCTTCGCAGTGTAGATGTGCGCTCTTCCTTCCTTGCGTCTTTTCGCGAGTCCCTTTTTTTCAAGGTTCCTCATTACCGCCAGTGAGGTGGTGTAGACGAGAGTGTCTCCGTAGAGGAAATCATGAACGAAGGATACCGTACTTGGACCTTCATTCCAGAGGACCGAAAGGACCTGGAGTTCTTGGGGAGAAGGTTGTGGCGTGGCTGACATCAAGGAAGTGAATTATTACTCGCAACTAGAAAGCGGAACATTTCATAAAAGATCAAGGTTAATTTTACCTTATAAAATCTCTGCATGTGCTTGAGGCAGCAAGACTTACTCTTTTTTTTGAGCCGGAGCGTCCTCTCTAACAGGTGCGTCGGGCTGTTCTAAATCGGGAGCCAGTGTCTTGAGTTCCTGCCAGAAGGAGTCGCTTCCAGGGTGTCCGTTGAAGAGGACTTTTCCTTTCTTCGATAAGAGAACGACGGTCGGGAAGGCTTGCACCCGGAAGGCTGACTCAAGCGCATCCTTTGATGAATCAATGAGCCAAGGCGCGCTCGTCTTTGTCTTTTGATCTTTGATGAATTCGTTTGCTTCATGCTGCGATTCCGGAACGCTGGTGGGAAGAATTGAGAGCGCTGGAATCTTTTGTTTTTTTAAGGCAGCAGCGGTGAGATAAAAATCGGGCATGCTCTCGATTGATTCACGGGACCATGGTGACCAGAAGTGAAGAAGGAGACCTGGTGCTTCTTCGAGATGCGCTTTAAGAGATTTCGTTTCATCTTTCGGATCTTGCGCGGCGAGGGTGCGCTTCATGTCGATCGTGAGTAAGTCCATTGCTTCGCGAAGGCGGACGTCATCAACGAGTTTTCCAAAGAATCCGGACTGGGCGGGGGAGAGCCAAAAAGCTTCGGTGATGTGCTTTTTAAACAAGTCGGTGTCCTTCTTTTCAAGAGCTGCAATGGCACGGGCATACTCGACAATCGCGAAGAAGTTATCGCGCACCGGGAAGGCCATGGATTCGTCAGGAGAGTAGACAAGAGTTTGTGCTTCGAGGACGGGGACGTAGGCAGCGATGGCTGCATTGTCTCCGGTATCGATGATGTAGAGGAAACGGCTTTCGACGAGAATCTGCTGGGCGACGCCATTTTTTATCGCTGCGGCATGAGCTGTTTCGAAGGTTTTCGGGTCGCGTTCGTTGTAGAGGATCTCAATCAGTTCCTGCGGGTTAGGAGCGTCTTGCGCGACGAGTGGAGAGAGAGAAAGAAGACAGAGGAGGAGCAGTTTCATGATAAAAAAAGACGGGCTGACCGAAGCCCTCCCGTCTTACTAGGTTTAAAGATGATTTGGTTTACTGACCCGGAATGATGAGAGTTTTTCCCTCAATGATGGTGTCGCCGGTCATGCTATTCGCTTGGCGGAGACCATCTACGGTGACGCCATACTTTCGAGAGATGCCCCAGAGAGATTCACCCTTCACGATGGTGTGGGTCGCTCCTGCTGCTGCTCCCGCTGCGGGCGCAGGATTGTAGGTCGGTGTAGGTGGGGTGTAGGCAGCTGGTGCGGGTGGGCTGTAAGGAGCGGCAGCTGGGGGATTGATCGGCTGATAAGGAGCGGCGGCTTCAGGGGTGTAACTTGGAGTGGGCGCTCCGTATGGGTTCGCTTGGGGGACTCCGGGAACTCCGTAAGGATTGGATCCTTGGGCGAAGGCATCTGGCGAAGTGAGCGGCGGAGCTGCTGGAGGGTTCGCCGGAGGCGTGCAAGAGGCCAAGACGCCGAGAGCTGGAATGGTGAAAATCGAGAGGAAGTTTGCTTTCATGGTTGGTAGAGTAGGCTATTATTTAGGATTTGTGAAATAGTTTCTTTGGTGAACTACTTCGGAGGATTCCTCCTAAGAGCGGGGCGGGAGGCTGACTTTGTTTTACGAAATGCGAAAAAAACTGAAGCAAGTCGTGTCGGTCTCCGCTGAGAGTTCCTCAACCGAGAGTCCGCGAAGTTTGGCGATTTTATCTCCGGTGAATTTGGTGAAGGCAGGTTCACATCGTTTTCCCCGATGCGGAACGGGGGAGAGGTAGGGCGAGTCGGTCTCGACCATGTAGCTTCCTTCCGGGCAGGAAGTGGCGGTCTCGGCGACTTGCAGGGCATTCTTAAAAGTAACGATTCCGGTGAAGGAAATGAGCCCGCCGAGTGAGATCACTTTTTCCGCCTGCTCATATGGTCCGGGAAAGCAGTGGAAGACGGCGCGGACCTTCTCGTGGAACTCGCGGTAGATTTCGAGGGCGTCATCGAAGCTCGCTGACCCACTTTTATCACGAGTGTGGATGACGACATTTAAGCCATGCGCTTCCGCGAGTTGGAAGTGGCGGCGGAGAAAATCGCGCTGTCGCGCGTGGTAGCTTTCCTCGGTCCAGCCTTCGGGGGCGGGATGAAAATAGTCGAGCCCGGTCTCGCCGATCGCGGCCACCTTTGGGTCATCGAGATGCGGAGTGAGGAGAGTCTCAAAATCATCTCGGGTGTTGTGGATATCACAAGGATGGATGCCGAGGCAGGCCGAGACTTCCGGGTTCGTCTGTGCGAGGTAGAGGTTTTTATGAATGTCATCCTCGGCAGTGGCGAGAGTGATCATGTGAGTGATCCCGTGCTCACGCGCATTCGAGATAATTTCCGGAATCTCCTCTGCGGAGAATTTGTGAGAGCCGAGATGGCAGTGGGAGTCGATCATGCTTCGAAAAGATGCGGCTTGTGGCCGGAGATATCTGCTCCGCACATCGTGCAGCGCTGGCGGGCTGAATTACAGTTTGCTCCGCAAGAAGGGCAGGCGAAGACTTGCGGGCTGATCTTTCCATCGGCTTTTCCGTCACGGGTGTCGACATCGGCAATTTTCGCTCGGAACTGCGCTTCCGTAATCTCGGTCTCTTCCTGAATGATCTCCCACATCGATTGACAGAGGAGGGTGAGGTGATCGAGCTGCCGCTGCATCCCGATGAGATCACTCTTTGCTTGATCAGCACTATCCTTCGCCCGAGATGCCTCATGACGGGCCTTATCGATTTCGTCGCTTTGGTCGACATGCCAGAAGTCGATCATGATTCAGGTGTCTGTAGGTAGCTCCGCTCTCTCGCGAAGATTGCATAGGGAACAAAGAGAATCGCTGCGGCTAGCATGAGGCCCGTGAAGAACCAGTAGTAGGCAGGACCTTCAAGCTTTGGTTGGCCGCCAGTGAAGGCTGACTTTGTGATTGGCGAGGAGGAATCGGCCACTTCATCGACGACGCCGAGTTCTTCTTTTCGTTTTTCAAGCCACGTTTTCTTGTCGCTCTTTTCTTCTGATGCTGCGCTCTTGTCCGGAGCACCCATGATGAAACCAATGTCCCATTGGCTGCCTTCTTCTTTGTCTGGGCCTGGGCTGTTGAGGCGTGCGGTAAGGTTTGCGAGGCGGGTGTAGGTGATGGCTGAGCCCCACTGGTCCTTCATTCCAGAAAGGAGAGTTTTTGCTTCCTCGGTGGTGGGGAGGGTGAGTTCGTTATTCTCAGACCAGAGGGTGATGATCTCTGCCGCGCGATCGAGGGTGGCTTGATCTGGGAGAGTGCGCTTGGAGGTTTTTCCTTCTTCGCGGGTGACGACGATGTCGTCGGCAGTGTTGACCTCTCCATCGAACCCGGGGTGAGAATGTTCACCATCAGGAAGGTTCTCGGCGAAGGCGACGACGGGGTCTTCTACTTGGATGAAGGAGTTGACTAATTCGGTGATCTGATTTCCGAATGAAACTGAGAGGAGGAAGATAGCCATGATGAAGGATTTCAGGTTCCGAGGAGCCTGAGTGTAGGAATATTCTAGGCAGACGATGGAGACCATGATCTCGGCGCAAGTGATGATCAGGTAGGCGAGGAACTGCCAGCCGATGTTAGGGGTGGCTCCATTCGAGATTGAGATTTGAATGAGAGCGATGACAGCAAAGGCGAGAACGGTGATAAATAATCCAGTGCCAATCTTACGAAGTGGGGTGAGCTTGATGACCTTTCCGAGCGCTGGGTAGAGGACGAAGGTGAAGAGGGGAACGAGTGTGAGGATGAGGACGGAGTTGATCGACTGAATTTGGGAGGGAAGCCAATCGATAACGAAGTGCCGATCCATGTCTTGTGATTGGAAGATCCAGGAGGAGCCGGTTTGATCGAAGAGAGCCCAGAAAAAGGCGACGAAGAAGTAGAGAGGGAGAAGTCTTAGGATGACCCCAATACCTTCCTTGCTGAAGAGCTCTCTTTTGAACTCCTTAGGCTTGGGCTGAATGTGGATGAACTTATTACGTCCAAGCCAGAAGCAGAAGGTGGCAAGGGCCATGAGGATGCCTGGAATGCCAAAGGCGACATGCGGTCCATACCACTGGAGAAACCATGGCGTGGCGAGCATCGAGATGAATGCGCCGAGGTTGATTGAGAAGTAGAACCAGTTGAAGACCTTGGTGAGAAGATGCTGATTGTTTGATCCAAATTGGTCCCCCACGTGCGCGGAGACGCAGGGCTTGATGCCACCAGATCCCAGGCAGATGAGGGCAAGGCCAGCGAAGAGCCACCATCCGGCAGATCCTGAAATTCCCATGAGGGCGAGACAGCTGTGACCGACGCAATAGACGACACTGAGCCACATGATGATGCGGTATTTGCCAAAGAAGATATCAGCAAGGAGCGCTCCGAGGAAGGGGGTCGCGTAGACCCATTTGTTGAACTTGTGGTAATTCTCGCTGGCGACGACTTCCGACATTTGCTCGCCCGGGATATCTCCCATGAGCCAAAGATACTGAACCATGAAGATCGAAAGGATCGCCTTCATTCCATAGAACGAAAAGCGCTCGGCGGCTTCGTTGGCGATGATGTAGGGGATGCCTCTAGGCATTCCCGCGGTGTCGGATGGGGTGGATCGGAATTCTGAGCTCAAAATGACGGAGTTGTTAGCGCCATTTCACCTGCTCAGGTGTCTGGGTCAATCCCCGAGGTTAGCGAATTACCACTCGATGGCTGCCGCGGCCCAGGTCATCCCGGCTCCGAACGCCACCATGACGATCTTATCGCCGCGCTTGATCTTGCCGGTGCGGTTCGCTTCATCGAGCGCGATGGCGATAGCGGCAGCGGAGGTATTGCCGTACTTATGAAGGTTTACAAAGACTCGGTCATTAGGAACAGCGAGACGATCCGCAATGGCATCGATGATACGGACATTGGCCTGGTGAGGAATGACGAGTGCGATGTCCTCAGGCTGGAGGCCAGCGCGGGCGATCACTTCGTTGGCGGAATTTTTCATCCGCCTCACGGCATGCTTGAAGACTTCTTTCCCTGACATGGCGAGCGTGGCGAGGCCGTCTCCAGCATTCGCGATGGTTGTGGGACAGGCCGAGCCGCCGCCGGGGATATTTAAAAGGTGAGTCTGAGCACCATCGGTTCCGATATCGGTCGCGAGGATTTCTCCCTCGCCCTCCTCTGCCTTACGTAGGACGGCTGCTCCGCCACCATCGCCAAAGAGGACGCAGGTGGTGCGGTCTTCCCAGTTTACAAAGGCGGATAATTTTTCCGCGCCGATGATAAGGGCATTGGTAGAAGCACCACCTTCGATCATGCGCTTCGCGAGCTTCATGGCGTAGAGGAAGCCTGAGCAGGCGGCTGAGATGTCAAAGGCAACCGCTTTTTTTGCGCCGAGATTTTCCTGAACGTAACAGGCGGTGGCTGGCGTGAGAGTGTCGGGCGTAATAGTAGCTACGATAATAAGGTCGATGTCCTCGGCAGCAATGCCTGAGTCTTCGAGCGCTTTTTCGGCGGCCTTAGTTGCAAGGTGTGAGGTGAACTCTCCCTCCGCTGCGATACGACGCTCGCGGATGCCGGTGCGGGAAAAAATCCACTCATCGTTGGTATCAACGATCTTCGAGAGATCTTCATTGGTCATCACTTTTTCAGGAAGGTAGCTTCCGGTTCCGGCGATTGTCACAGCGTTGCGCATGCGCTGAGTGAAGAGCAGGAACCTCCTGTCGGCAAGTCCCGAAAAAGAATCTCGAGCTCTCGCTTGCGGCTCTAAAAAAGAGCACTATTCTTGGGGATGAATGTTCAATGCACCAACGGGGGCGGCTCAGCGCCTTGTTGGATGATCTCGGTGCTACGGCTGGCGGGGATCTACAACATCCTCTTTGGCATTTGGGCGGTGGGTTGGCCGGGCGAGTGGTTCCGTATTTCGGGGATGGCGGCCCCAGATTACCCTTTCCTTTGGCAGTGTGTCGGAATGATCGTGGGCGTCTATGGTGTGGGTTACCTCTGTGCATCACTCTCGCCATTGCGGCATTGGCCGATTGTGCTTGTAGGATTTCTGGGGAAAGTGTTCGGGCCGTTGGGATTTATTTTTGCCGCTTCACAAGGCGAGCTTCCTTGGGCGGCCGGTTGGATGATTATTTTCAACGACATCATCTGGCTTCTTCCCTTTGCAGTCATTCTTTGGCACGCGGCTTGTCTCGCAATTGGCCGACCCGTTTCCGGGGAGCCGATGGATCTTGATGAGGCGATGTCGAAGTTCCATCTGGCCTCAGGCGAAACTCTTAAGGAAGCTTCAGAGAAGCAGATGCTCGCGGTCGTTTTTCTGCGTCACTTCGGCTGCACCTTCACGAGGCAGCTTTTGCGAAAACTCGAAACGATGCAGCACAAAGCTGATGAGGAAGGTGCACGATTAATCCTCGTTCACATGCTCCAAGAAGGCGAGGAGGCGGAATACATGCGTGATGAAAAAGTGTCCCGCATTGCCGACCCTCGGTGTGATCTCTACCGCGCTTTTGGACTGGGCAAAGGTGGCTTCATCGAACTCTTCGGGCCCCGCGTGTGGCTCCGTGGTTTCATCGCGATCTTCCGTGGTTGTGGAGTGGGTCACTTGGCTGGGGACGGGCTTCAGATGCCGGGTGCCTTTCTCGTGAAAGATGGGGAAGTTATCCGAGGTCAGAAAGCGGCCTCTGCATCAGACCTTCCTGATGTTGAGGGTTTGTTTACTACCTGATTTCTGGTTCCCTCTTCTCCGATGACGAAGATTGAGCGACTCAAGAAAAACGGGCTGAAGGCTGGGATAAAGAAGTCTAAAAAGGAAGGGCACGTTCTCACGAAGGAGGATCTTCTTAAGATGAAGGTGCAGGTGATGCCTTCTCCATTTCGGATCGCTTCGGCGAGTCTTGGGGTGTTCGTGATCGCTTATTCTTTATTGGCGGGTGGCTTTTCGATTTTCTTATTTCTCCTAGGCCTCCTTTTTCTCATGGGAGGAATCTATGGATATAGGAAGACCCTTTCTAAGGTGGTCGATGGGATGGATGTGGTGAGTGGCCCTGAGCTCATCGAGGTTGTCTTTGAAGGTGTTGCTGGAGCAGTGACCTCTATTTTTGACTAAGAAAAAGCCCCCGCAATTGCTCGAGAGCAATCACGGGGGCCTTATCTGATCTCTAGCGTCTGCTGCGACGGGGTGCTCGCTGAAGCTGCTGTCTTTGCTGGCGGCGATCATCGCCGATGACGAAGACGTTGTCAGAAAGTTCGTCACCGATCTCGGTATTGCGACGGATGATCGTGGCAAGAGTCTGCTCTTCTACGAGGCGGACCAACTCCGGTGGCAGGGCGGATTCGTAGTAGAAGCGGTCGCCATCACGGAGGCGGGTGAATTGATCGACCAAGAGGCGCTGATAGACTTCACCAACCATGGAATCGGGGACATCTTTCTCGCACAGTCCGGCAACCCAGAGGTCCATTTGATCGACACTGCCATAGACTGAGCTGAGGGCTTCCACGGTTTCAGGATCGCGGGATAGTTGGCGGAAGCTTTGCAAGGGGCGCAGTCTCAGCTCGCGACGAGCTTCATTATAGCTGGGCAGGCCGTGATCGCGTCCGCGCTGCATGTTCAGCGCAGCCAAGTCGAAGCCACCTGATCCCGGAGGGCCGAAGAGGAAGTTTCGCACATCATCGACTAATTTTTCATCAAGCTCTTGGCATTGCTGGGCGGCGAGGCCACGCAGGACGGAGCTGATTCCACCGTCCTCGATCAACGCGGGGTTGAAGAAGGCGGAAGCGAGAGCGAGGTGACCTTCCTCTACTTCTTCTCCCTCAGTATTGAGACGCTGGAGGGTCGGGGAGAGCAGGCTGTGACCGATGCGGTAGGCGGCTGCGCCAAATTCATTCGAAATATCAGCGCAGACATTTTCGTCATAGCCACGGTAGGGGCGAATCGCATGGCGACCCAGCAGGACGGGAAGGAACTCACGGTAGGTAATCGCTTGCAACTCGGCGGCTACAATCATGCGGGCGAATTGATAAATTTCTTCATCCATCGCTTGCGGATTCATCTCGGCGTAGGTCTCGGCCCAGTGGTTGTGGTCTCTCATGAAAAGAGTGTGCACGGCGGTGAGTCCGAGCTGCTCATTGGCACGAACGTCTCCGGCGAGGAAGAAGATGGGGCTCACGCTCGGGGCGTTGGAAAGGCCGCTATCGTTATAGGGAAGAAGGTCGCCATGATTGGACTCGGTAATCTTTAGCTTTCCGCTGCCATCGAGCCGGCGGAGAGCGAAGGCGCGGACGTCATCCGATCCGTAGACATTCGAAGCATCGATGTAGGAGGAGATCTCATTGATCTGTTCTCTGACACCATCGACTTCTTCATAAAGGGAGCGGTTGAGTGGGATCGTCTGTGTCCCAGTGCTGCTCGGGTCAAACCACGGATCGCCAGTGGGGACGAGAATGTCAAATTCCTCGGCCGGAGAAATGGTGGGCGTCTCGACAATGTCGTGGTCAATGAACTGACCCCACTGCCAGAGGAAGTCGGTGGCGCCCCGGCTATTGAGGATCGATTCCTCTTGGGCCACGAGCGCATTACTGACGGCGCGGGTAGGAGGTCGATCATCTCCTGAGGGCTCGTTTGCACCATCGGCGTAGGCTGATTGAAGCCTGCGGATGAAGGGATGCTTGGCTTGGCCCCAGGTGGGGTTGGCCTCATTGTTTCCGCTGCCATCGATCGAGCGATTCTCGGCGGGGAGTTCGATTCCCTCCGCTGAGGCATCGGGATTATTATCATTTTGCTGCTGCCCACGGGGTGGCATTTCCCGTGGGATCCCCGCTGGGCGACGGACGCTAGGCTGAGGGTTCCGGTCAGGGGATTGCTGCCCCTGAGCGACCATCACTGTCATGGTGAGAGTCGCGGCCAGACGAGTTCCTACTCGCTGGATCGTGTTCTGGTGTTTTCTCATGGTATTTTATCTGGTTGGCAGATTGGCCATCGGGGCCGTCTTGTCTGATGTCACAAACCATGCAGGGGCTTTGTGAAGCGATGATGTCGAATTCGGTCAAAAGATGTGAAGTGTTTGTAAAAGGCCGATTCCTTGTAGTTCCGACCTTTTCAGCCAAAGTGTTAAGGAAGCGTAAAAGCATTCGTCATTTTCAACCGAATCGGGTTAGTGTCGAAATCTCTTATGCCTAATAGCGGAAGCAAACGACTCTTGGTGATCGATGATGATCGGAAGCTCTGCGGCTTGATTCATGACTACCTAGAGCCTCTCGGCTACGAGGTCTCGATGAGACATCGTGGCGATGAAGGCCTAGCGGAAGCGCTTGAGGGTGATTATGAAGCGGTCCTGTTAGACATCATGATGCCGGGGATGGATGGCTTCGAGGTTCTCAAGGAACTCCGAAAAACCTCTCAAGTCCCTGTGCTCATGCTCACTGCGATGGGGGACGAGGCGGACCGGATTGTGGGGCTTGAGCTAGGCGCTGATGACTACCTTCCTAAAACATTTTCTACCCGTGAGCTTCTTGCCCGTCTCCGTGCCGTGACTCGTCGGGTGCACCAAGCGGCTCCGGCTCCTGAGGAAAGCGAGATCGACTGGGTCGTTGGCGAGATTCGCCTGAACGAGGGCACGCACACCGTGACGCTCGCTGAAGAACCGCTCGATCTCACCGCGCTGGAATTCGCGATGCTCGCTTGCCTGATGCGCTCGCGCGGAAGGGTGAAGTCGAGGGAGCAGCTCATCGATGAAGTGTCCGAGCGGAAGTTCGATGTCTTCGATCGCTCAATTGACGTCCACATTTCCGCCCTCCGGAAGAAGCTCGGCGATGACGCGAAGCACCCGCGCTACATCCGCACCGTCCGTGGGGTTGGCTATCAGTTATTTGATCCGGAAAGAGCTTAAGTCATGAAGATTCCGATCAGCTTTCGCATCTTGCTTCTCCTCCTCCTGAATGTCGCACTCGTCGCTGCCATTCTCTGGTGGGTTGCTTCTGAGAAATATGATCTTGGAAGAGATGAACTCGTCGCTGGAAATGCCGAGGGTCGGGTGATGGCGATGAGCAAGCTTCTCGACGCGAGTCTTGAGCCGCTGGATCGTGAAGACTGGACTCCGGTGTTGGAAGAATACGAGCAGGGATACCGCGTGAGCCTGGCAATTTATCGGCCCTTCGGTGAATCCCTCATGGAAGGAACCGAGTGGGAAGTTTCTCCGGACGAGGAGATTCTTTTTCAAGGTCCGGGAGAGGGGCTGCGAGGTCCTCCCTCAGGAGGACCGGGTTTTGAGAATGAATGGGACCTGGAAGGTGATTTCATGCCTGGTCCAGGTGGTTGGCCTGAATCGCCAGGCCGAAAAGTGGACTTCCTAGGGATTGTCACGAAAGAATCTGGTCGCGTCGCCGGAGTGCGGATGCGTCTTCAGGAAAATTCTGATGAACGGGTTAAGTCGGTGGTTCTATTAATTAGAGAAGAGGAGGGGAGCGCCCTTTTCTTCAGCTGGAAGCCTCTCTTCTGGGCACTGGTAGCGGTGCTGTTGATCACGCTTCTCGTTTGGGTTCCTTGGATTTATCGCGTCACGCGGAGGCTCGGAATTCTGACGCGAGGTGCCGAGTCGATCTCGAAAGGAGATTTCGTGGTCGCAGTAGAGACCAAGCGGAAAGATGAGCTCGGTGATCTGAGCCGCTCACTTCAAAAGATGGCGGGTAAGCTCGATGAGCTCGTCTCGGGCCAGAGGCGCTTTCTCGGCGATATTGCACATGAGCTTTGTTCACCGCTCGTGCGGATCCGCATGGGGCTCGGCGTGCTTGAGCACCAGTTGGAGCCGGGCGATGTCAAAAAACTAGAAACGATCGGAGGCGAGGTCGAAGAGCTTTCGCAGCTCGTGAATGAGCTTCTCGATTTTTCAAAAGCTTCTCTGAAACCAAAGAATCTCACAAAGAAGGCGATCGAGCTTGAGCCATTCTGCTCTGAAATCATCGGCCGTGAAAGAGTTGGTCAGGAGATCTCTCTTAAAGTGCCTGCCTCTCTTTCTCTCACGACGAACGAAGATCTCCTTCGCCGTGCTCTTTCTAATATCATCCGGAATGCGGTGCGCTATGCGGAGGGGATCGAATTGAAGGTGGCGGAAAAAGGAGACGTGATTTGCTTCGAAGTTCTTGATCGTGGCCCCGGAATTCCCGCTGAGTGGCTTGATCAAATCTTCGAGCCTTTCACCCGTCCCGACACTGCGCGGACCCGCGAAGCCGGCGGAGCGGGGCTTGGCCTTGCGATTGCCAAGACCTGTATCGAGAGCTTGGGTGGGAGCATTTCTGCAAAAAATCGCTCTGAGGGTGGCTTGGTCGTCGTTCTAGAAGTTCCTCATTCTTAGCGATCTCGCTGGTTGCACGCATCAAAATCCGGCTTAATTTGAACCGTTCCCATGAAGAAGAAACCTCTCCTGATCGGCATTCTCGTCATCGCATCTCTCTGGCTGGCCGTTTGGGGTGTTACCGAGTGGGCCGCAAACCGTAAGGCCTCGGCAGTCCGCGTCGCGGAAATGATTGAGGAGGCGAATTTCGAAGACTGGTCGGGTGAGATGGACGGCGGGGAAGCAAGTGGGACTCGCAGGAAGCGCCTCGAAGACATCGCGACCGTCTTTAACCGTCTCGACCTCCGCGAGCGCGAGCGCCTGCAAGACAGTCGATCAGGGTTCAACCTCTTTAAAAGACTCACCCCATCCGAGCGTATTTACTTTCTCGAACTGACTCTCACGCAATCGATGCAGCGCATGATGGAAGCCTTTGATAAAATGGACCCCAAAGAGCGTCAGCGTCTCGTCGAAAAATCCCTCCGCGATATGGAAGGGCAGGGCGGAGAAGATCTCGCACGACTTAAGGAAGAGGATCCGGAAATCATTGATCGTATCGTGAAGGAAGGACTCGCGTCCTATTACCAGAATGCCAGCGCCGATACCAAGATGGACCTCGCGCCGCTCATGGACGCCTTTGGCGAAATGCTCAATGGTTTTGCCCGTCCCAGCGTCAATTCTCTCTAGCTCCTGATGAAACGCGGCTTCACCCTCACTGAGCTTCTTGTCGTCATCTTTGTGATCGGGGCTTTGACAGCCGTGGTCTATCCGGTTGCGAATAAAGTGAAGAAGAGCGCTCAGGGAGTCGCGTGCATGAGTAAGCTCCGCAACATCGGCATCGGGTTAGAGGGTTATCTTACTGAAAATAACGATGTCATGCCGCCGCTGTTCATGGGGCGAAAAACTAAGGACGAAGACGCAGCCGTGCTCGAAGTGGAGCTGCTTACCTACCTGGGAAATGATGAATTCGCCTTCAAGTGCCCCTCGGATCACGAGCATTTCGAAAAATCAGGATCGTCTTATTTTTGGAATGAAAATCTCAGCAATATTCGTCGCACCCGTCTCACCTTCATGGGAGCGGATGCCGATAGCTCGATCATCCCTCTCGTCTTCGATAAAGAAGCCTACCACGGCGACCAAAACGGAGTGAACTTCCTTTACGCCGACCAATCAACCTCCAGCAAAATCAACTTTGAAACAAGCTCCCGTGACTAACCCTATCCTCCGCGTCAAAGACCTTAAAAAACGATTCGCTGGAAAAGATGCGCTCAAGGGAGTTTCCTTCGAGGTTCAAAAAGGCGAAATCTACGGACTCCTCGGCCACAATGGCGCGGGGAAATCTACCACCGTCGGAATCATCCTTGGAATGGTCTCAGCCGATGGGGGAGAAGTAGAGGTAGGCGGTGTCTCGGTCCTCGATGACCACACCAGCGCGCTCAAGAAAGTGGGCGCGATTTTCGAAGCGCCTGCCTTTTACGACTACATGAGCGGTTGGCAGAATCTTAAGGTCCTCGTCGGATTGAGCGGAAAATTTGACCCAAAGGCGGCGCGCGAAGTCGTCGAGAGCGTCGGCCTCACTGATCGCATTGATTCAAAGGTCGGCTCCTACTCCCACGGGATGCGCCAGCGTCTCGCCCTCGCGCAAGCGCTCCTCCCTGAGCCCGAAATCCTTCTCCTTGATGAACCCACGGATGGTCTCGACCCTGAAGGGATCAAGTGGTTTCGCGACTTCATCCTTTCCCTGCGTGAGGAGAGAGGAATAACCGTTCTCTTCAATTCCCATCTTCTTTCTGAGGTCGAACAGATGTGTGACCGCGTCTCCATCATCCGCGGAGGTGAGCACGTCTTCCAAGGCAAGGTCAATGACCTCCGCGATGATCGTCTCGGGCTAAAGATCTCCGCAGAACCCGGCGAAGCGAGGCAGGAAATCATCACCCGCTTCAGAGGTGAAGAAATGCCCGGTGGCCGCATCGTCTTCCCCGAGGAAACTGCCGTCCCAGAAATCGTCAGCGCCCTTGTTCAAGCAGGAGCAAAAGTCTCAGAAATCACCCCCGTGCGCCGCTCACTTGAGGACGTCTACCTCGAATACAGCAACGCAAAGTAAGAGCCCAACCCGAGAGATTTTGACCGCGAATCTCACGAATCTACGCGAATACCCAAGCTCTGCAGTTTAGTTTTCCTGCCCATAGCCACAGAAGAAATCTGTGTCAATCTGTGCGAAATCAAAACGAGTGCAACAGTCAGGAAAAATCTGTGCAAAAAATCCTCTCCGCCTCAGCTGTGCTCAACTCTATTCATCCCATTCATCTGCGGTTCAGTTCTTCGAATCCCAAGCCCCCCTCAACCAAGATTCGCGTCAATTTGCGTAGATTCGCGTTCGAACTTCTCTTTTTGTAGAGACCTAGAGCAGGAAACCATTTTTTCCACTTGAATAAATCCTCCTTGCAACGCTAGGTTCCGCCCGTCTACTAGATGGCGGCCGTAGCTCAGTTGGTAGAGCCCCGGATTGTGATTCCGGTTGTCGCGGGTTCAAGCCCCGTCGGTCGCCCCACTTTTTAAAAGCCGTTCTTTCCTAGGAAAGAGCGGCTTTTTTGATCTACCGCAATCTCAGGTGATCTTTCACCACCTTGTTGTTCAGCAGGATGAAGCTCAGGATGGGGTAAATGGCGACAGCAAGACCCGCATAGATACCTGCCTTTGTGGAGGTTTTCATGATCTTGATCATCGTATTATTCTCTCCGCCAATGGCGTCGAAGAACTGGTCGTAAGCGGGTCCGAGGATGAGAAGGCCGATGACCAGAGTTGCAATCTTCATGATGAGCGAGAGCGCCACGTAGATATTTGAGAGCTTCAGCGACCAAGTTGTGGACATCAAAAGGCCAATGCCACTGATGAGGAGAGGCACCGCGACCAAAAGCGTGCCAATTAAGATGGGAGTGGTGTATTGAAAGACAGGATCCAGCGCGCTCAAGGCTTCGTCACTCACTTCCATCTTCATCCCAGGTTGATCGAAAGCCTTTTTAAAAGCCTCCCGTGGATCGCCTTGAGCGAAGTTGATCACGAGCGTGATCAACCCAAACACCGCTCCTACGATGTGCAAGATGCCAAAGACGATCATCCGCGCAGGCTTCTTCATCATCGGAGGCGGAGTCGCAGGAGCGGGAGATGTTTCCGGTGTGGAATAGGGGTCTGTGGTCATTCTCGAAAGATAAGATCATTCTACCCTCGACGGAAGAAGCAAACTGAGCGCGGGGAAGGGACGAATAGAGGTTTCGTTTTTTCTGAGTCGAACGTTCAGGGAGGCTGGGTGGACTCCTCGTATCAGAAATACTCGGTGAGTAGAATGGTTACTTGGATGAGTCCGGCGAGCCCTACGCCAGCGAGGAGATAGACGGCTAATCGTGCATTCATGGTGTTTTTAATCCAGATGCCCCGTAAGAATCTCACAAAAAAGAGGACGATGATTAAGGTGAGAGAAAGGATGCAACTCCCGAAGAAGATTTGAATTCCATCGGCCAAACCAGGGAACCATGCCCAGCTTCCATCCGGAACGGGGACGGTAAACATTAAGTAAATCGGAATCGCTAGGCTGACTAGGGGAAGAGCCAGAGCGATTCTAAGGTAATACGATTTCATGCGACTTATTTTTTGATGGCCCTCGGCTGCAGATTCCTGAGAGTCGCAATCTACGGTTTGTTCTCTATCTTTTAATTCGAAAACTTCTGAACTCCACCAGCTCTTGAGCAACAAGGGTGTCTCCTCATCGACAATACTTCTTAATTCTTCGTATGATCCGCCCGTCCCGGCTGTCTTCTCTGCGGAGCGAGTGCGCCTGGGCGAAGAACTGGCTTGGGCTTCGGCTTTGAAGACAAGCGGGACGCATGTTCTAGGATGCCGAAGATTTTTTTGACACAGATTTTTCCTGCCTGATGGCCTCGTTTTGATTTCGCACAGATTGACACGGATTTCTTAGATCTGAGTTCATCCCGTTCATCGGCGGTTTGAATTTTGGTCTTGAACCGAGGAAACTTGAGCCTGCGCTTGATCTCCTTGGCTGGTCCCGCTTGTATCCAGCCCTTATGAGTCAAGACGCCCTGGCCCAACTCGTCGGCGGCACCGCAAAGGTGCTCTCCGAGAAGGAACTTGCCGAGAAGCTGAAGGAAGGCCGCCCGCTGCGGATTAAGCTGGGCGTGGACCCTACCGCTCCGGACATTCACTTGGGCCACACCGTTCCTCTAGAAAAATTACGTCAGTTCCAGAAGCTGGGTCATCAGGCGGTGCTTATCATTGGCGATTTCACCGCGACGGTCGGTGATCCCACGGGGCGCAGCACTGCGCGTCCTCCACTCACGCGTGAGGAAGCCCTTGCGAATGCCGAGACGTACACCGAGCAGGCTTTTAAAATTCTCGACCGTGAAAAGACGGAAGTCGTTTTCAATGGCGAGTGGTTCCGCACCATGACCTACGAGGAAGTCCTCAAGCTCAACGCCCGCGTGACGATGCAGCAGATGCTCCAGCGGGAGGATTTCAAAGAGCGCGTCGCGAAGGGCCAGGAAGTGCGCCTTCACGAGATCCAGTATCCCATCATGCAGGGCTGGGACTCGGTCAGAGTCCGCTCGGATGTCGAAATCGGCGGGACGGATCAGCTTTTCAATATCCTCGTCGGCCGTGACCTCCAGAAGGAGGAGGGGATGGCTCAGCAAGTCGTGATGCTCATGCCTCTTCTTGAAGGGCTTGATGGCGTGAAGAAAATGTCGAAGAGCTCGCACAACTACATCGGCGTCTCAGAGGAGCCCAATGAAATGTATGGCAAGATGATGAGCATCAGCGATGACCTCATGGACCGCTACTACCTCCTTCTTCTCGGGGAAGCGCGTGACGCCGCACTCCATCCGATGGAGGCGAAGAAGACCTTGGCTCAGAAAATCGTGAGCCGTTATCACGATGATGCCGCCGGAGAGGCTGCACGAGCCGATTGGGATCTGCGCTTTTCAAAACGTGACCTCAACTCAGCGGACCTCCCTGAATTGGCCGCAGCAGATCTCAATGGCAAGACGATCACGGAAGCCGCTTCTCTGGTTTTCAAAGAAGCCTTCAGCATGGAGAAATCCAATGGCGAGCTTCGCAAGCAGTTCATCACCACGGGAGCGGTTCAGCTCGATGGCGAAAAGCTCAGCGACCCGCAAGCGGTCTTCGCTGGAGAAGCAGGACAAATCCTCCGTCTCAGCAAGAAGCAGAGCGTCCGACTCGTCTAGAATACATCAAGTCGCGAGTCCCTTGACCCTGCGGCTTCCCTCAATTACAGCATTCCCACCGTAAATCCGCCTCCAGCCATGTTCAAGATCATTTATACCAAGACCGACGAAGCTCCTTATCTCGCGACCCAATCACTCCTTCCCATCATCGAGGCTTTCACGAAGTCATCGGGGATCGAAGTCGAGACGCGTGATATTTCGCTCGCTGGTCGTATTTTGGCTCTCTTCGCAGATCGCCTTCCTGCGGATCAGCAGACTGGTGATGCTCTTTCTGAACTCGGCGAACTCGCCAAGACTCCTGAGGCAAATATCATCAAGCTTCCGAACATTAGTGCTTCGGTTCCTCAGCTCGTCGCCGCCATTTCTGAGCTGCAGGAAAAAGGCTATGCGCTTCCTGATTACCCCGAAGTTCCAGCAAACGATGACGAGGCTGATATTAAGTCCCGCTATGACAAGGTGAAGGGGAGCGCGGTGAATCCTGTTCTCCGCGAAGGAAACTCCGACCGTCGCGCGCCGAAGGCAGTGAAGGAATATGCCAAAGCCAACCCGCACTCGATGGGCGCATGGGCTTCTGATTCCAAGACCCGGGTCTCGACCATGAGCGCAGGTGACTTTGCTTCCAATGAGCAGTCCGTCACCATTTCGGAAGCGACCGAGGTGAAGATCGAGCTGACCGCAGCCGATGGCTCCACGACCGTTCTCAAGGAGGGCATCGCACTTCAAGAAGGTGAAATTTTCGATGGTACCTGCATGAGCAAGTACTCTCTCGTAAGCTTCCTCGGCGAGCAGATTAAAGCCGCTCAGAAAGACGGCACTCTTTTCTCCCTCCACATGAAGGCGACGATGATGAAGATCTCAGATCCCATCATCTTCGGTCACGCGGTGGAGGTCTATTTTAAAGATCTCCTCGCCAAGCACAGCGATGTGCTCGCGCCTCTCGGGATCGACTTTAAGAACGGCTTTGGAGATCTCGTTGCGAAGATCGACTCACTTCCTGCTGACCAAAAGGCGGCGATCGAAGCCGACATCGCAGCTGCCTATGCCGCTGGTCCTGATCTCGCAATGGTCGACTCTGATAAAGGGATCACCAACCTCCACGTCCCGAGTGACGTGATTATCGATGCTTCCATGCCTGCGATGATTCGTAACTCAGGCCAGATGTGGGACGCCGAAGGCAAGGTGCGCGATACTCTCGCAGTGATTCCTGATAGTTCCTATGCGGGAGTTTATGATGCCACGATCGAGTTCTGCAAAAAGAACGGTGCCTTTGATCCCACCACCATGGGCACGGTGCCAAATGTCGGCCTCATGGCGCAAAAAGCCGAGGAGTATGGCTCGCACGATAAGACTTTCGAGATCCCGACCGCCGGAACCGTCCGCGTGATCAACTCCGCAGGGGAAACCCTTATGGAGCATGTGGTGGAAAAAGGCGACATCTGGCGCGCTTGCCAAGCCAAGGACGCACCGATTCAGGACTGGGTGAAGCTCGCGGTCACGCGTGCTCGCGCGACCGGAGTGACGACGATTTTCTGGCTCGATGAAGACCGCGCACACGATGCGCAGCTCATTGAAAAGGTGGGGCAGTATCTCGGTGAGCACGATATCGATGGACTCGACCTCCGCATCCTTTCTCCTGTGGAGGCGACCGAAGAAACCCTCGTGCGTCTTAAGGCAGGCGAGGACACCATTTCTGTCACCGGAAACGTCCTCCGTGACTACCTCACCGATCTCTTCCCGATCCTCGAGGTGGGAACGAGCGCCAAGATGCTCTCAATCGTCCCGCTCATGAATGGCGGGGGACTTTTCGAGACCGGAGCCGGCGGTTCCGCACCGAAGCACGTGCAGCAGTTTGTCGCGGAGAACCACCTTCGTTGGGATTCGCTGGGCGAGTTCCTTGCTCTTGCCGTTTCGCTCGATCACATCGGCTCGGCGAAGGCGAAGATCCTTGGCGCGACTCTTGATGACGCTACTACTGAAGCGCTTCTCAACAACAAGTCTCCACAGCGCAAAGTGAATCAGCTCGATAACCGCGGCAGCCATTTCTACCTCGCGCTCTACTGGGCCAAGGCGCTCGCCGCCCAGACTGACGATGCAGATCTCGCAGCCGAGTTTGCCCCGATCGCTGAAAAGCTCGCGGCTCAGGAAGCGACGATCATCGAGGAGCTGAATGCGGTCCAAGGCCAGCCAGTCGAACTCTCAGGCTACTACGCGCCCGATGAAGCGGCTCTCATCGCTGCGATGCGCCCGAGTGGCACCTTCAATGGCATCATTGATGCGATCTAGACCAGCGCTTCCACGCAGCTTTTCGACCAAGTTTCGAGGCGATCCAGCATCTCTCCTTTGAGGGTTACTGCATCGTAGAAGCCGAGTTCTGCCAAAGCGTCTTCATTGGAGGTTACCTGATCGGTCTCGAGCTCGAAGACGTGCACCACCCCAAGGTGGACTTGGCCCACGGGATTGCTGTCGTCATTGAGCAGGCCGACGACTTTATTGGTGTGTCCGCCGATGATGTTGAGCTCTTCCTCGATCTCACGCTCCACTCCGGCGAGGTAAGTCGCCATGCCGAGGTGGTCTTCCCGCGCGTCGACGGGATTGATGTGTCCGCCAATTCCGACCGACCCTTGTGCGTGGAGACGGCTTTCTCCGCCGCTTTTTCCACGAACGTAGTGGAGGTAGCTGTCGCCGTGCTTGAAGAGGCAGTAGGGGATGAGTTGTTTGAATCCGGGATCCTCTTCAGCTGCACCACGGTCCATGAAGAAATTGTTCTTTGGGTCCAGAATGGCGTCGAGATAGCGATCAACGTCTGTCTCGATACCTTGAAAAGATCCCAGCTCATCGAAAAGAGAACGGGGGATTACGAGAATTTCTTCACCTTTGTAGTCCTTCATGAGCGGAGGCTGCCATGATGCTATTTTCCTGTCGATGATTTCACGAAGGAGACCATCTTTTCATCGTCCCCATCCGCTGCCCAGAGGTGGCGGAGGAAGTCAGCGGCGTGGATATTGTTGTCGCTGAGAAACTTACGATCTCCGCCGCAGCTGAACATCAGGTCTGGGTGGAGCTCGCCTCGAAGCTTGGCATTTGCTTTTGCAATAATGCGGGGGAGGTAAGCGATTCCACCGAGTTCTTCGGCAAAGGAGGGAATATCATCGCCAGTCACTTCTTTCTCACTCGCTTTGCATTCCTGCAAGATGAGAAAGTAGTCTCGGCGAACAGCTGCGATCAGCAATGCGGTCGATTCGGAGGGGACTCCTTTGTCCGCGAGGTCTTCGACAAAGTCAAAAAGCTCACGGGGCTTATACCCGATGCTGCTTAGGAAAGAGAAATCCTCTTTTCGGTAGTAGCTCATGAAGTCTGTATTCCCTCCCTGATAAAGGTCAAGGCAGCGGCGGAAGAGTTCGGTAAATTGGTGATCCCAGGTCATGAGAGAGAATCTCGCGAGGCAGCACTGTTTGTCAAACAGACTTGCTGGATTGTGTCGCTCCTTGGTGGAGCAGAGAACCCTCTGGAGGTTGACTTTTCCGCTAGTCTGGAGACACCAAAATCAGTCATGAAATTCATAGCTCGAACCCTTCCGATTGCTGCATTGGCGCTCAGCCTCTTATTTTGCGAGGAAGAAGATAAAAAACTGAAAGCTCAGCTCGATAAGCAAGCGCTTGAGATTCAAGCCAAGGAAGCTGAATTGAAAATGGTGCGCCACGACGTCGCGGCCAACAGAATTGATGACCCGACCGAAGAACTTGCCGAGATCACTCTTAAAGTTGACGAAGCAGAGTCCGTTGCGGCCGAAGCGGCAGATGAAGTGGAGCAGCCAAAAGGAGAGAAGCTTAAGTTGGAGCACGCCAAGGCCGCCACCGCCCGCCGAAATGACGCCCACTCGAGCGATCGATCAGGCCCGGACGGGCTTGAGACTTGGAGTGCGCGGGCTCAACGCATGGAGCGAAACGCGAATCGATATCTCCTTCAGGCCCAGTCACTGATCGCTGTCATCAAGGCGCACGAATGTGGTTATGATGCCCCGCATATTGGGAATTGATCTATCGCATCGAGGCGAAGCGCTGACGTAAGATGTCCTGCTCTGACATTCCGGCCACGCTCTTTTGTGCATCGCTGAGCCAAGCGCGCTCGAGTTCGTTTTTGGTAGCGCGCTGAGCCTCGTAGTAGACTCCGAATTTTCCAGGGCTGAGATCTTGGCTGAGATTCATCGCGGCCGAAATGGAGTCCATTTCCTGAGTCTCTTCATCGACAAGGTCAAAGGTGCCGCCTTTCCGTGGGTTACCATCATCGAAAGCTCCCGGGTAAAACATGGTGCACTCGGAGAGAGTCTCCACGACTGCGAACCCGGGGTGAAGAATGGCGCGTTCGAACATGGCATTCATGTGTTTCACCTGCGCGGCGTGAGTGCGGGCGATGAAGGTCGCGCCACTGGCAACAAGCTGCGCCATCGGGTTTATGGGCTGGTCGATCGCTCCCCTAGGATCGGTCTTAGACTTACGTCCGAGAGGAGTGGTGGGAGAGGTCTGGTTCTTGGTGAGGCCGTAGACGAAGTTGTCCATGACGACGTAAGAAAGGTTCACATTCTTCCGAGCCGCATGGTTCAGGTGGTTGCCTCCGATCGAGAAGCCGTCGCCATCGCCTCCGAAGACGAAGACGTGCAGGTCTGGGCGTGACAGCGAGATGCCAGTGGCGAGCGGGAGAGCTCGTCCGTGGATGAAGTGAATGCCGTGGGCGTTCACGAAATAGGGGAAGCGCGAGGAGCAGCCAATGCCGGCTACGACGCAGATCTTCTCATGAGGAATGCCGAGTTTCTGGACGACATTGAAAAAGGAAGCGAGAACAGCGAAGTCGCCACAAGCGGGGCACCAAGTAGGGTGATCGGCTTTGAGTTGCTTCTTGGTGAGCTTTTCTGCGGGAGCAGCGGAGGTGATGTCGGACATGGTATGAAAGGGTTATTTGTTAGCGATGAGCTGCTCGGCAGCAGTAACGATATTGAGGACGCGGAAGCTGATTCCTTGGACTTTATTGACTGATTGAATCTTAGGGTTGCAGGTCTTTGCCCGCAGGAGTGTGGCGAGCTGGCCCATGCCATACATGCCGGAGTCGTTCATTTCAGGGACGAGCACGTGATCGTATTTTTCAAAGATCTCGGTGATGTCGTTTGGAAGAGGGTGGACGTGGCGGAGGTGAACCGCACCGACCTTGTGGCCTTCGGAAATCATGCGGTCGGTCGCTTCCTTGATTGGACCGTAAGTCGATCCCCAGCCTACGATGAGAAGTGAGCCGCTGGTCTCACCGTGAATTTCGGTGGGATCGTAGCTTTCTGCAAGTTTAAGGAGCTTGTTGCGGCGCTTAGCTGTCATCTTCTCGTGGTTCGCTGGATTGCCGGAAGGGTGGCCCCATTCGTCGTGCTCGAGACCAGTGACGACAGGATACTTTTCAATCCCAGAGCGTGCGCCGGGAGGGGAGTGCTTCGTGATTTTATCGAGTGGGTAGGGTTTGAAATCCTCACCACGCTCGGAAAGGTCGAGAGTGGGTTCAATCCAGTGCTTGCTGAGATCTGGCTCTTCGAAGGCTTCAAGGCGGGTCGCGATTGCTTGATCGGAGAGGATGAGAACGGGAGTGGAATATTCCTTTGCGATACGGCAGGCCTCAAGGGCAGTGTAGAAGCAGTCCTCGACGTTCTTAGGAGCGACGACGACGCGGGGCGCATCACCGTGCGAGCCATAGATGGCTTGCATGAGGTCGGATTGTTCTACTGACGTAGGAAGGCCGGTGGAAGGTCCGCCTCGCTGGATATTGACAACGATAAGCGGCATCTCAGCCATGCAGGCGTAGCCGATCGCTTCAGACTTGAGCGCCAAGCCTGGGCCGGATGAGCCAGTGATGGAAAGGTGGCCTGAGTAGGAAGCTCCGATGGCGAGCGAGACCGCCGCGAGCTCGTCCTCACACTGAATGAACATTCCATTATACTTGGGAAGCTCGGAGCGGAGGAATTCCATGATGGTCGTCCATGGAGTGATAGGATATCCGGCACCGAAGCGCACGCCACCGGCGATGAGGCCGAGAGAGAGCATGGTGTTGCCATCTGTCGAGAGGCGCTTTTCTCCCTCGTTTTCACCGGGAGCCATTGGCATGTGCTCGATGTCGTGCACCGGCCAAGCATAGCCCGCATCATAAGCGAGCATGGCATTGCGAAGGATGTCTTCCGACTTTTTGCCGAACTTACCGGCGATGATCTCGCTCATCCGTTCACTGTCGAGCTGGTAGACCGCGCAGAGGAGACCGAGGACGAAAATATTCTTACCCCGTGACTTCGCGCTGCCGCCGATTGCCTCAATCGTAGCAGAAGTGAAGGGGACTCCGATGTGGATGATGCCGCGTTCTTCTTTGATCTCTTCTACCTGATCGCTGTCGTAGAAGCAGATGCCGCCATCTTTCACTGTCTTGAGATGGTTATCGTAGGAGTGCTGGTAAAAGGCGACCAAGGTGTCTGCTTCGTCTCCGGGGTGGAGGACATCACCAGAGCCGAGGTGAACTTGAAAGATAGAAGGACCTCCGGAAATAGTGGAGGGGATCGTCATGTAAGTCATCACCTCCTGCGCCGTCGAGCCAGCGAGCTGGCCTAGGAAAGCACCGATCGACTGGATTCCGTCTTGGGAATTTCCAGCGAGGCGGATGACGGCATTACGAAGGGCGGCGGAAGAGGTGTCTGAGGGTGCGGGAGCAGTCGATTGCGGCATAGGTAAGCGCGGTAAAATAAAATCAGGCTGGAGATAACACCCCACGCATTTTTCTAAAGGACAAAGCTCGCCCAATGTGCGAAAAATTCGACGGCCTTTCTGACAGGGTAATCGCCTAGTGAATGGTCTGGGCACAAAAAAAACCAGCCGGGCGAATTGCCGGGCTGGTTTCTGAGAACGATTAGAGAGGTTCTACTTCCGGCGACGGCTGAACAAAAGCCCGCCAGCAAGAAGTGAGAGCAATGCTGAACTAGGTTCAGGAATACTGGTGTCGTTGACTTGGATGAAGTCGACAGCAAAGAAATTTCCGTTTGTCTCGGAATTGGAATTCGCTGCAGCTCCACCGATAGGGTCAAGACGGATGTTCTTAATCTGGGTCGTGCCCACGTCTGAAATGTCAGCGGTCACGGTAAAGTATCCGCCTCCTGAATCAACTTCTGAAATTGCTGCTGCGCTGATAGTGACAGGGGTATTACCTGCGCCTGTATTGATTTGCACAATCAGTCCTACTGGATCGAACGCAATCGGTGCCCCGCCAGAGGTCTCGGTTTCTCTGACGCGGAAAACAACTGAGTCCCAACTTGCACCCGAGGTAACGTCGAGGGTAAGACCTACTCTTTTGAGCTGGGGGTCATTGCTGGTAGCCTGGCCGATGACGTCGGTGGTCGTGGTGGACAAAGCAGGAGCGTCGACGATGTTCGTGCTCGTCCAGCCGTTATTCGCGCCGTTGAACTCGTAGGAAGCAATGGTGACAGCGGAGGCTGACCAAGTAGTAGCCAGGAGGAAACCTCCGAGGGTAGTTAGATTTTTCATTTTCTGGTGCCTTTATCGGGCTGTTCGAGAGGGTTCGTAATCATTCTGTAGAGAAATGGAAGCAAAAGATGAAACGTTTCTTGGTTATTCGATTCTTAGACGGTCTGAATTGTCGTCCGAGATCGACTGGTGGTCCCTAGCCGTTGACAGGAGGGGATTCATCGCTACCTTGCGCGCCAGAAAAATAATATGAGCGATTCACAGCCCCAGACCCAATCCTTCCAAGCCGAAGTTCGTCAGCTTCTCGATATCGTCATCCATTCTCTTTATACAGATAAGGAGATATTTGTGCGCGAGCTCATTTCGAATGCTTCTGATTCCCTCGAGAAACTTCGTCTCAAACAGCTTACCGAAAATAAGGTCTTTGAGGCCGATCTTCCGCTTGAGATCACCATCACCACCGATGAGGAAGCGGGCACGATTACTTTCGCTGACCACGGCATCGGGATGAATCGTCAGGAGCTCACCGATAACCTCGGAACCATCGCTCGATCTGGCTCGAAGGAATTTCTCGAGGCGCTGAAGGAAAAGGGCGACTCCAATGCGTCTGTCATCGGTCAGTTTGGAGTTGGTTTTTACTCCGTCTTCATGGCCGCTGAAAAAGTGGAAGTCTTCACCCACTCCTGGGATCCTGAGGCTGAGAGTCTCCAGTGGGACAGCGATGGCCAGACCGGCTACACCATTCAAGATGCCGATGCTCAGCAGCGGGGCGCGAAGATCGTGGTGTATCTGAAGGAGGACTCGAAAGAGTTCGCGACTGAGGCCACGATCAAGAAGGTCATCGAGCAATATTCCCGCTTCGTTTCCTTCCCGCTCAACTTGAATGGCGAGCGCGTCAACACGGTCGAAGCGATCTGGCTTAAGTCGAAGAAGGAGATCACTGAGGAAGAGTATAAAGAGTTTTATCAATACTGTGCCCACGCTGCCGATGAGCCGCGCCACACGCTTCACTTCAGCGCTGATGCCCCGATCAATATCAATGCGCTCCTCTTTTCTCCCGATGAGAACCACGAGCGCTTCGGCTTCGGTCAGATGAAGTCTGGCGTGTCGCTCTATTGTCGTAAGGTGCTCATCGACTCCGAACCACAGGGACTTCTTCCCGAGTGGCTGCGCTTCCTCCGTGGCGTCGTCGATTCCGAAGACCTCCCGCTGAATATTTCCCGCGAGACGATGCAGGACAGCGCGCTCGTGCAGAAGCTCAACCGTCTTCTGACGAAGCGCTTCCTCAAGCACCTCGCTACGCAAGCTAAGAACGAACCCGAGAAGTATCAGGAATTCTTCGAGCGCTTTGGTCGTTTCTTAAAAGAAGGCATCGCCACTGCTCCCGAGCATCACGAGGCCCTCGCAGGTCTCCTCCGTTTCGAATCCAGCATGCTGGACAAGGGCGAGAAAACTTCATTTGCCGACTACCTCACGCGTGCCAAGGAAGAGCAGGAAGAGATCTACTACCTCGTCGGCCTTGACCGCGATGCCATGATGGAGGGGCCTTATCTCGAAGCATTCCAGAAGCGGGGGATCGAGGTGATTCTCTTCACCGACTCAGTCGATGATTACATTCTCGAAACCCTCCGTGAATTCAAAGGCAAGAAGCTTGTCAGCGCCGACCGTGCTGAAATCGCGCTCGATGATCTCCCTGAAGAAGAATCCAAGCTCAGCGAAGAAGACAGCAAAGATCTCGTCGAATGGCTCACTACGACTCTCGGAGAGAAGGTTGAAAAAGTGGAGCTCGGCAAGCGTCTCGTTTCCCACCCGGTCGTCGCCCTGCAAGCGCAGGACGCGCCAAGTGGCCAAGTCCGCGCCATGATGGAAGCGATGGGCGAAAATGCTCCCGAGCAGAAGGCCCGTCTTGAATTTAATCCGAGCCACGAAATTGTCGCCAAGCTTCACGCTCTTAAAAACGATCAGCCCGAGGTTGCCGCGAAGGTCGCGAACCAGCTCGCTGATAATGCGCTCCTAGCCGCTGGACTCGTCAAGAATCCTGCTGGTATCGTGGCTGGCATGAACGAGCTTCTTGGATCGTTGATGAAGTAGAAGAGGATTCCTGTCGCTCAGCGCGGGTGACTTTAGTCCAAAGCGCTGAGTCTTTGAGCACTCATCTAGATTACAAAAGAGCCTCGCGATTACCATAGCTGAGACTGGGGGATGTCATATCTTGGAGTAGTTATGAGTAGGACGCAGTTCTTAAAGAAACAGAAGCCCGTGAGTCCGGGGCCGACTCCCACGCGAGGGGGTGGCAACAGCATAAAGGTCGGGGAGTTTCAGCATGAGCTGAAGATGCATGAGCGTATGGTTCTGAATTGGACTTTACTGGTGATATCTATCGTGACGGGAGTGTCTTTCGTTGGGAGCTACTTTTCGAAATTTATCGAGGCTCCCGGATCTGATTATATTCTCTTCGTTGGCCTTGTTGGCTTTGTCTTCGTTCATGTCATCGCAGTGGTGTCTGGATGGACAAATAACGGACATCTCAAATTCAGCCGCTGGTCTGTCGGGATTGTGTGGTTTAGTCTAGCGCTGATTCTCTTCCTTCGCCTTATCGAGGCGCTTTAGATCAGGTCTTGATTTCCAGTCTCCCTTCAGGAGACAAATTATCTGGCAGTAATTTACCCGGGATTTCAGTTTGGGGTTCCCAGCTGCCGGAGATTTGCGAACTGAAGGGGCGCTTGAGGATTTACCCAACCCAAGACTGTTCAAGGAGCTCCTTAAGGCGCGCTTTGTCAGTCGCTGAGGTCTTCGCAATGAATCCCTTGGCGTGTGCGAAGTGGACATCTTCTTCCTCGCCTACGTTGGTGAACTCGAGGCGCTTGTCGTCATTGAAACGAGACATGCCGTAGCCGCTTCCTCGGCGGTCGGGGTAGACGAGGCCGACGGTTTCTTCGAAAAATTCACTGTCGTTGACGAAGCGACCCATCCCGGATGATGCGTCATCGCTGAGCGGCTCGACACGTGGCATGAAGAGAACTTTTTTCCCAAAGCCCATATCCCACCACTCGCAAAGGCGAGCGACTTCTTCGAGCTTCGCTTTCATCCCAGTAAGATATTGATGAAGGTCTTCGCCGACCATTTTCATGACTTCCCAGATGGGCTGCCCGGCGTTGTGCTCGGTGCCGCCCGCGAAGCGACGGAGAAGGGTGATGTCGATGGGGGAGTTGAGCTTGGAGAGAGTCTCGCGCTCGATGCCGAGCCATTTTCCGGTGTCGACGGGGCCGCGGGTGTCGAACCACTCGGCAACCTCAAGCCAGTCACAGAACTTTTGCGCGTCTTCGTAAAGACCGAAATGTTTCAGCACGAGGCTGATCGCGCAGAGCGGTTCGGAGTCGCGGGGGAACTGATGGTGATCGAAGTTCATCAAGTCCTCGTTCCAATCACCGCCGACGTCTACGACGCAGACAGAAGGATCGGCAAGGTCCGCATCTGTCGGCTCACGACGAAAAATGGTGACGGGATACTTAGCGATGAGGAGGGAGCAGGCGAGGAAGTCATCCTTATGCGCGCCGCCGGGGTGCACTACTATTTCACGAATCATGGGAGACACTTAACCCAGTCGGGAGGGAGGGGCAACCTCTACCCACGACCATTACCAAAGCCGCTTTGCCTTTGGATCTCTGGCATACTGGGTCTTCAGAATCGAGGGCGGCTCATCTCTCATCATGAAGCGGACAACAAGACCGATCAGGAGACCTGCGACAAAGCCGCCGACATGAGCTCCATAAGCGACACCGCCGCCGTGGCCCGCCGACGCCATGCTGCCTGCGCCTTGCCAGATCTGCATTGCTCCCCACATCCCGAGGACCACGAAGGCAGGAATCGAGACGATGCGGACGATGAAGACAGCATTAACCTTGTTTCGCGGAAAAAGAACGAGGTAGCAGCCGAGCACACCGGCAATCGCACCTGAGGCTCCGAGGTTCGGGATGATGCTTTGGGTATTGAGCGCGATTTGCGCGGCCGAGGCGGCGAGTCCACTGATGAGGTAGAAAAGGAGGAAGCGGACATGGCCGAAGCGGTGCTCGACGTTGTCACCGAAGATCCAGAGGTAGAGCATGTTTCCCCCGAGGTGAGCCCAGGATCCGTGCATGAACATCGAGCTGATGAGAGTGAAATAAATGGGCACGGGTCCGGCGACTTGGTTGAGGATTTCCGGGTCGCCCGGGGTCTCGAGGACGGTGGGTCCGACGAGGTCTTGACCACTGGTGATCTCCTGCGGGATGACGCTCCAGCCCATCGTGAATTCGGGATTCATCGTTTGGTAGATGAAAATGGCAACGTTGATCACGAGGAAAGTGATGGTGACGTAGGCGCGCTTGGTCAGGTGCCGGTCGTCATCGCTGATCGGAAATAACACGCTTAGTTCTAACACTCTCCTTGCTTCCGTCGAGATCGAACCCAAGTTGGGGGATCAAACTGTCTGTCATCATTCCCGCGCACAATGAAGAGAACTTTCTCCCCGGTTGTTTGTCGTCGATTGATGCTGCGCAGAAAAATTGGGGTGGAGAGGTGGAAATCGTCGTTGTTTTAAATCGCTGCTCGGATCGCACGGAAGAAATAGCGAGGGCCGCAGGAGCGGTGATTGCAAAAGAGGAGGCAAAGAACCTTTCGCGGATTCGGAATGCGGGGATCGCGGCTTCTTCGGGCAAGATGATCATGACGATCGATGCCGATAGCCGATTCCATCCGATGACCTTTTGTGATGTGGCGAAGAAGCTCGAGTCCGGTCGCTATGTGGGAGGGGGAGCGATGGTTTATCCCGAGCGCTATTCTATGGGGATTATCACGACAGGTTTTGTCGCGGCACTTTATCTCGCAAAATTTAACGTGTCCTTCGGAACCTTTTGGACAACGCGTGCGGCTTGCGAGGCGATGGGTGGATTCAATCCCGAGTTTGTCACGATTGAGGATGTCGATTTTGCGGTGCGGCTGAAGAAGTTCGGGAAGCATCGTGATCAGAAATTCGGCACCCTTTGGCGCAGCGCGCTCACGACATCCTGTCGGAAGTTTGATCAGTTCGGCGACTGGCATCTCGTGCGCGATTCCGGCTTTGTAGCGCGCGCATTTACTGGGAAAGATCAAGTAGCGGGTGACGAATATTGGTATGAGCCCGGGCGCTAGCTGATGTTGATGATCGGAACTCGAGCCGCCGATGTCTCGGGGTCACCGAGTGCGATGGATCCCTCGCGGAAATGATCGTTTTCTTGCCGTGGAGAAGAGAGTTCTCTCGCTTCTTCAGGGCTGCAGGTGCTCAGCGTGACGCTTCCCTGCGGGGCAAGCTTGAGACGGAGCTGGTAGGCGATGCGGCCCATCGTCCAGCGAGTATTGAGTTCGACGACGGGCTGCCATGCGAGTTCGTCTTTTTCATCTGCGTAGAAAAAGGAGTCGATGCAGAGTGGCCCGAGAAAGTCGTGTTCTGCGAGCAAGGTTTCTAGCGCAGGGATGACTTGTTCCTTGAGCGTGGGAAAGACGTGGCGATTAAGAAGTTGAGCCTGATCTGAGGGGAGTCCTTGCGAGTGCTTGGCGCGAGACTCCGAGCTCTTCCACTGCCCATCAGCGGAGGTTTTTTGGTGCACGATGCTGAGGAAGCGGAGTCCGCCTTCTGCCTCAGGACTGCGATGGAGGAGGAAGGAAAATTCGTGGAGTTTCTCGACCCAAGGTTCGACTAAAAGGGGGCGCTTGGGGAGGCGATCGAGGGTCTCTTTTGTGAAACGATGAAGCCCGCGTCCGGCCGCGCCATCGAGCGCTTTAGCGACCCAGTTCTGATGAGAGTGTTTTGAAATGAACTCCGTGATGTTGCCCTCGCAGATCTGTGAGGGAAGGGGTGTGAGTTCTTCGGGGAGTCGATTTCTAAGATCCTGCGTGGCGGTCTTCGAGAGTAGGGGAGACTTGTTTGCCCAAGGTCGGATGGAACCAATTTTGCGCGTCTTTTTAATCTGCTTGATCTCGGAGAGGAGGCCGACTTCTGGGAAGGTGAGTCCGAAGCGCGCGAGTTGGTCCCGATGTTGATCTGAGACCGGGCGGCGGAGGAGGACGATATCGTCTTGCGTCGGTGCTGCGAGCGCGAAGGCGGGTTCAAGATCAGCGGCGAGCTGATCCAGTTTTTTCGGGCAATTCCAGCTCGGGTCGCTTTGCTCAACTTCGGCGAAGGGATTGAAAAAGCAGATGTCGGGGGAGCGCCCACGGGAGGATTGGTAGCGCTTGAGTGAGGCGATGAACTCTTCGTTGAGTCCCGCTTTTCTGCGGCCCTCTTCATTAAAGGGAGCCATTCCTTTTGCGCGCATCGGCGAGAGGGGGATGTGGAGTCGCTTGTGCCAAGCGTCCCAATCGGACTGGGCATTTTCTTTCCATCGGCGGAGCCACTTGAGGCCGTGGCCGACGTGGGCGATTTCATCGTGGTAGACCTTGTCTAGAATCTTTGCGCTTTTGGTGTCGCCTGCTTGGCCGAGCAATTGCGAGTAGTGCTTTGCGTAATCGAGATTGGCCTGCTCGAAGGCGAGCGAGAGCCGCGAGACGTAATCGAGCGGGCTCTCCATATCGGCGATGTGCTCCCAGATCATGGGGCTGACTTGGATGTCGCCGAAGGTGATCCCGCATTCCTTCATGCGCTGCATATACCAGCGGGTGTGATTTTGTTCTTCCTGCAAGGTGTGCAAGACGCCCTTGCGGAAGGAGTCAGGAGCGTCGGGAAACTTTAGCAAAGCGAGAGCCATGAGCTCGACAGCAAGGAGCTCGTGGTTTGCAAAAAAGTGGAGCAGCAAGGCGCGTTGTTCCTCGTCTTCGAGCTGCTCGGCGCTGGGGAAGCGGTTGTTCGACTTCGTCTTCACTGGCCTCAGTTCCGTGGGCCGTCCTGGGAGGTCGGGTGAGCGATAGCTGCCGCGCTGAGGCGGGTCGATGATAAGCGACTTCGGTGCGTGCGTGAGCTTCTCCTCCAGCGAGGTGGAAAGAAGGACGCGCTCGGCAAACTCGCGGACTGACTGCGGGGAGGTGATGAGAGAGGATCAGCGAAGCTCGCCGAGATGCAAAGGCAATCTACTGCGGATGCACCTTCAGGCAGGAGTCATCGGGCGGCATTGGAACTCCGACTTCATCGACGGGATGAGTGAAGAGGTATTTCCAAACAGCGGCGTGGGTGAATGAGCCGTCCTTTTTCTTCGGAGAATACTTTTTAGGAAGGATTCCGCTATGGGCTTTTTTGGCATCTTTCCCGACATCGTAATCGGTCACCAGGCGACGGGTATTTTTGTAGGGCGGCTTGGCCTTTTCGACATTCACGATGGGACCATAGTCATTCATGCCGAGGAGTTCCCATGAGCGGCAGTAGTGGTCGGCTTCCCAGCCTCCATCGAGGAGGTGGGAGAAACCAAAATAGCGGTTCTTTGGGGTGGCGGAGGGGAGGGCTTGCCAGCTCTGGTGCTGATCACGGGGGCCGCAGAAGGCGACGACACGGCTGACTTTGGTGTGCTTCGCAAGGCGCGCCGCGGTCGTGGATCCGTGCGAACTTCCGGAGAGAATGACGTCATCCCAGCGGAGGTCGCTTTTGTCGGCATTGAGAAAGTAGCCCCACTTTCCCTGTGGGTTTTCCTTTGCGAGGTGTTTTACGAATTGGAAGGCGCGCTCCTTGATCGAGTCAGGTTTAGGAATGGAGACCTCATCGCTGTGGTCTTCCCCGGTGCCTGCTTCGAGTCGGATATTCCCCCGGCAGTGCTCGCTCACGGGACGGCCTTTGCAGCAAATGCTAAACCATTTATTGGCATAGTGGACGCGAATGACATGGAGGCCGTGGCCGGTGAGCTGGTTCACGAATTCTGTATTGTGGCCCATGAGCCAGATCACGAGCTTTCCTCGGGGCGCGACCCGGGTGTCCACGCTCGCGTTTTGAATGTCGGCAGGCTTTCCGGATTCCGATTCGATGAGGAAGCCGATCTCGGGGTGCGCTTTTACTCGTTGGTCGATCTTATTCGCACGAGCAGTGAGATCATAGCGCTGCGGTTTGGCGTCATCGAAGCTCAGCGGGGCCGCATTTCCTTGGATGACGAGGCTGAAAAAGAGGAAACGAAGCATGGGAGAGATACCGGATTGCGGGGAGCTTCCTTACAGGGATGATTGCGAGATTTACGAGTTGTCGCGGTGCTGCTGAATCATAGGATGCAGCATGATTTTTCAAAAAGTGACCCTCTTGTTCTGCCTAGCGGCTTCATGGGCGCAGGCTGCCTCTAAACCGAACATCATCTTCATCCTGACCGATGATTTGGGCTATGGTGATTACGGGGTCTTTTTTCAAAACCTCCGGAAAGACAAGAATGACCGATCCGAGCCTTGGCACATCACCCCTGAACTCGATGAGATGGCGGCGGAGGGAATTCAGCTGCGTCATTACTACTGCGCAGCTCCGGTTTGTGCGCCGTCGCGAGGATCGCTTTTACATGGAGTGCATCAAGGGCACGCCAATATCCGGGACAATATGTTCGATCAGGAGTTGGAGGATAATCACACCATCGCGACCGTCCTAAAAGGCGCTGGTTATTCCACAGCCGCGATCGGTAAGTGGGGACTGCAGGGCGGGGGTAAGGAAGAGAAAGCCAAGCACGGGGAGAAAGCCAAGAAGAAGGGCGATCCTAAGATGTGGCCGAGCTACCCAACGAAAAGGGGCTTCGATTTTTTCCACGGCTACGTGAGACATCGGGATGGGCACATGCACTACCCCAAGGAGGATCGCAAAGAAGTGTGGGAGAATGATGAGGAAATCGCAGATGGTCTCGATCTTTGCTTTACGACCGATCTCTTCACCGCCCGCGCTAAGAAATGGATCACCGATCAGAAGGAAGCCGAGCCGGAGAAGCCCTTCTTTCTCTACCTCGCTTACGATACCCCGCACGCGATTCTGCAGCTTCCGCCGAGTGAATTTCCCAAGGAAGGGCTGAAGTGGCTCGGTGAGAAGGGGAAGATGATCAACTCAGCGGTGGGTAAAAAAGACAGTTATACCCATCCGGACTATGCGAAGGCGAAGTGGGATCACGATGGCGATGCTGCGACTCCTGAAAAGTCGTGGCCGAACGTCTATCAGCGCTACGCCACCAATGTGCGTCGCATTGATGACTGCGTGGGAGATTTGCTGAACCTGCTCAAGGAGATGAAGATCGATGACGACACGCTGGTTGTCTTCACGACCGACAACGGACCGAGCAAAGAGTCCTATCTTCCGGAAGGCTATCGCCCTGATTTTTTCAATTCCTTTGGGCCCTTCGATGGCATCAAGCGGGATGTCTATGAGGGTGGAGTCCGCGCAGGGGCGCTCGTGCGCTGGCCAAAATCGACTCCGAAGGGCGCAGTGAGCGACCTGCCTTGCCAGGCTCACGATTGGATGGCGACCTTTGCGGACCTCGCCGGAGTATCAGCACCAGCGCGCAGTGACGGGACTTCGTTGGTGCCGACGCTTACGGGAGGGGAAGGCCAAAAGGAACCGCTCGTTTACGTGGAATATCTCAATAGTGGCAAGATGCCTAATTATCCCGAGTTTGAGAAAAAGCGGCAGGGCAAGCAGCGAAAGCAGATGCAGATGATCCGCTTCGGCGATCATGTCGGCGTGCGCTACAACGTGAAGAATCACCAAACTCCTTTTGAAATTTACGACATCACGAAGGACCCAAAGCAGCTGAAGAATTTGGCGGAGAAGATGCCCGAGTTGCACAAAAAAATGAGCGATCAGGTGCTCCGAATGCGCCGCCCCCATGCCAAGGCTAAGCGTCCTTACGATGGAGAGCTAATTCCCGCGATCAGCGAGGTCATTTCTGATATGGACATCAAATGGCAAACATTCAAAAATCCAGAGGTTTGGCTGGCTAAGCTTGATGATCTTGAGCCGGTCGCGAGCGGAGTCGCAGGCGACTTTATGAGAGTTCATCCCGACAAAGGAGATGCGATTCTTGTCAGCGGATTCATTTATGTTAGGAGAGATGGAGCCGTTAAATTTAGGATTCCGGAAGGTGAGCTTAGCCTACTGCGGATTCATGACGCGGTTGTGATCGATTCCGCCTATAAACCTGCGAGCAATATCGTGAGTGGGACCATCTATCTAAAAAAAGGGAGACACCCCTTCCGCTATTATCGCATGGGAATTCAAAAGCCGATTCGCTTAGAGTTTTGATTCCTCTGGGAGGCTCCATGGCCGATTTCATCCAATTAGGCGGCTTTTGTTTTTCGAGCTGCCAGAGCGTCGAAGACCAGCCAGAGAACCAGACCTAAGGTTCCTGCGAGACAGACCGGACCAAAAAGCCAACCGCCTCTTTGGAAAATGGTGCGGTGATTTCTGAGGGCGACCTCTCCGGTAAGGACTCCTTCATCCATCATTGGGAGCACGGCTCGCGGCTGTCCTTTTGAGTCGATGATCTGCGTCACCCCTGAGGTCGAGGCCACTGCCAGCCAGCGGCCATTTTCAGCGGCGCGATGGCGGAAAAGAGTGGCATGCTGGAGGTGCTGACGCTCCGTCCATGAAATTGCATCCATGCTGGGGATGAGAAATACTTCCGCGCCATTAGCGGTCATCTTGCGGACGACATCCTGATGGTCGCAATCGAAGCAGACTGGAGTGCCGATCTTTCCGATTGGAGTTTCAATGGCATCTGCGGTGGTGCCTTTCTCGCCGTCATTGAACATGTGGACGGTGTGGTTTTTATAGTGAGTCCCTAAGACGCCTCCCTTGCCGAAGGTGAAAGCCGTATTGGACCAAATTTGATTCTCTCGGTCGTGCCAAGTCTGACCACCAGCGATGAGGAGCTGGGCTCGTGAATTGAGAAGGGTTGAGATGTCCTTGATCGCATAGGCATTCATCTCGTGAGTGGGGTCAAAGGACATTGAATATTCCGGCCAGACGATCACGTCAACGTCGTCCTTTAGTGGCTGTGAAAGAGTATTGTAGTCATCAAAATTCATTCCTTCATTCTGAACGAGCGCGACGGTGAGGGAGTCGCTGCTATCGACCTCTTTAGACGAAACGAAGTAGCTCACGAGCAAAGCAATGATGATCGAGACGCCCCATCCAAGTCGTTTTTTCGAGAGATGAAGAGAGGAAAAGATGATGAGGAAGGTGATGCCGAAGACGCCAATCATCGACGTGAGAAGATTCGGTTCGAAGGCGGTGCCCGGCGTGATCCAGGGGAAGCTCAGGAAGAAGTGCTCGGAGCGATAATATTCCAGACCCGTCCAGATGAGGGCGAGGAGAGCGGGGGAGTTCTTGAAACGAGGCAAGGAAGCCAGTCCGCCGTAGAGACCGGTGAAGAGGGCGAGAATCAGCCAAAGCGCGGGAGCGAGCGTCTTAAAAATATCAAAGAGCCAAGGCAAGGTTCCAGCCAGCGTGAGCAATCCGTGAAGAACTCCGAGTCGAAAACCGACGCGGAAGCTTGTTCCCTGAAGAGCGATAAATAAAGGGACCCACGCAATGAGAGACAAGCCCCACAGCGCAAACGGCTCGATGCTCAAGATAATCAGAAGCGCGCTGAGGATGATCAGACCAACTCGCTTCCAGATATTCATCCTAGAATAATAGCAGTGTATCGGTTTGCTGGAAAATTGAATTCTCTCAGGGCGAACATCACTTGCGTCGATCTTACTTGATCACAAGTGAGGTAAATTGTGCAAGCGAGAGGCTATCGACGCCCGTAGCGGTAGACGATGGCTTCCCCTGATTGGAGCTCCTTGAGATCGAAGTCTAGTTCTGAAACAATCTTTCCCGGTTTCCCCCAGTTCTGGTGGTAGACTGTCATTTGGCCTTTTCTCCGCCCTTGCTTCATGATGATCGCAGTGTGCTCAGGTCCCGATTTCTGACCATTTGAAAATTTCGCAGCCTTGAGTTCCAGGACGTCGCCCGGCAGAAACTCCTCAGTTTTCCAATCGACGACTCGGCCCCAGATGCGATTGTGATTTCCTGGACGCTTGATTCCCGCGCTCTTGTAGCCCTCGTTGGCGAGCGTCCAGCATTCGCCGTTTCCGACCTTCTTGCCTTTGTTGGTTTCGACAAAATCGGCGAATTTTTTCGCCCCGTGACTGATGGTATCGAGGATCTCTTTTTTTTCCGCTGCCGCTTCTAACTCCTCACGTCTTTCCTCGATGAACTCGATATCTTCCTCAGAGAACTTGGCGATATCGAGAGTGTAAGTCTTTCGGTTTTTCTTAAGCTTCAAGACCACCTTTGTATCGGTGGCACTCACGAGTTCAGCGTCGATTTCTCTCCCCTCGAGGTCCGTGAAAATTCGAGCTGCGGATGTCGTAGTGAAGGCCATTGAGAGTCCGATGCCTAAAATGAAAGATGCCTTTTTCATGAATTGATTTCTAAATGTGCCATTCTTTTTGAAGGTAAAAAGGCAGATTCCCTGACTGAATCAGCGGCGATACCGAGGTGGTTAGTCTAGAAATCTAGGTGTTCGTCGCTAGTTTGTTCCGAAGCATGAGGCGTTTCATAGCCTACGCGGAGTGGCTAAGTCTGATTCCAGCCCATACAGCAGCAAGGCCAAGAAGGATGCTGAGGACGATTTTAGCGACAGCGAGCGCGGTAAGTCCACTGGTCCAGAGGGTGTGGGTGTCCTTGGCGAAGGTGGAAAAGGTGGTGAAGCCGCCGAGGAAGCCAGTCGCGAGGAGGGGGAAGACCCAGGGCGGGGTCGTCTTGTTTGTGAAGTAGCCGAAGAGGCAGCCGATGAGGAAGCACCCGAGAACGTTGCAAGTCAGGATGCCGATGGGAAAGCGGTGAAGGCTCGTCTTTTCTGCAAGTGACTGGATGCCTGCGGCAAGTGACCAGCGGGCGAGAGAGCCGAGGCCGCCACCGAGAAAGACGAGTAAGGCATTCATGCGGTCAGAGCGTCGAGCAAGGCACGCACCTTTGTCGAGTCTTTGATTCCAGGGGCGCTCTCGGCACCGGAGGCGATATCGATCGCGACGGGTTCGACTGCGTCGATTGCTTTGGTAGCATTTTCAGGATTAAGGCCTCCTGCGAGAATAACCGGAACGCTGGGGTGCTCGTTGATGAAGTTTTTTGCAATCGACCAGTCGAAGGTCTGCCCAGTGCCGCCATAGGCTTTTCCGGCGGGGGTATCGACGAGGAGGGCGAATTTTTCCGTAGGAAGCTCGTAGTCCGGGAGGTGATTTGCGGAGACGGCACGGATCACCGAGGCTCCTTTGTCGAGAAAATGGCGGATATCTTCCAATGTTTCATCGCCATGAAGCTGGACGGTATCGATGAGGCCTTTCTCCAGAAGTTCATCAGCGAGAGGACGGGAGTTGTTGACGAAGACGCCGACTCGTAAGATTCTGTTCTTCATCGGAGTAAGAATTTCCTCGACCATGTCAGGAGGGCAGTAGCGGGAAGAGGAGGGCCAGAAGTTGACGCCAAGGGCCTCGACTCCGAGGTCGGCAAGTAGGTTAGCGTCGCCTGCGGAAGTGATTCCACAGATTTTTAGCGACGTCATGGGTGAACAGAAGTCGTTGAACATTAGTAGCGTATAAGCCAGTTTTTCATTTTTGCCGCCAGAAACCAACATTTTCTGTATTAGTCGATTTTTCTGACGGATTTAAGAGGGAAATAGCCTTCGGAATTTCTTCGCTGTTTGGGTAGAGTTTCACTGTGATTCGGATCAGGGGAGCACGACAGCATAATTTGAAGGGAGTCGATGTCGATCTTCCCCGTGGGAAATTGGTGGTGATCACTGGGGTGAGCGGGAGTGGCAAGTCGAGCCTCGCCTTTCACACCCTGTATGCCGAGGGGCAGCGTCGCTATATCGAGTCGCTCTCGGCTTACGCGCGTCAATTTTTGGACCAGCTGAAGAAGCCGGATGTCGATTCCATCGAGGGGCTGAGTCCGGCGATTGCGATCGAGCAAAAGGGCGGGGGAGGAAACCCGCGCTCGACGATTGCGACGGTTACCGAGCTGCATGATTTTCTCCGCATTCTCTACGCTGCGGTGGGAGTGCCGCACGATCCCAAGACGGGCGAGCGCTTGGAAAAAATGACCACGGGAGACATCGTGGCCAGCATTTGTGGTCGCGAGGAAGGAACGCGGGTCATGATTTTAGCGCCCATGACTACCGAGGGTGAGGCGGCGGGCATGATGGCTGATCTCCAGCGTCAGGGATTCGTGCGGGTGCGGATCGGAGGCGAGGTGCTCGAGCTGGAGGAGGCTGCTGAAAAGTGGCCGAGCGATGGCGGCGAGATTGAAATCGTGGTCGATCGCCTTGTCGTAAAAGAAGGGGTGGAAAGCCGGATGGCGGACAGCGTGGAGATCGCGCTGCGCATCTGCGGGATGGAGGTGCGGGCCCTGACGCAGATGAAAGGTGACGCCGAGTGGGCTGAGCTCGCCTTTGCGACGAGTTTTCGGAATCCCGAGACCGGATTCGAACTGGAAGCGCTGAGTCCGCGGCATTTTTCTTACAATAGCCATCTTGGAGCCTGTGAAGTTTGTCATGGCTTGGGGACCGAGAATTTTTGCGACCCCTCGCTCGTGGTGCCGGATAAAAGTAAATCGCTGGGCGAAGGCGCGGTGACCGTGTGGACGAGTGGCTCTAAGAAAAAGAAGGGCTGGAACCAGCTCCACATCGAAGCGCTGGCGAAGTATTATCGCGTGAGCTTGGAGGAATCATTTGTGAAGCTCCCGGAGGATTTTCAGACTGCGCTCTTTTACGGAACGGGGGGTGGAAAGATCAACGTCGCTTGGGAAAAAGACGGACGATCTCAGGTTCTCGAAAAAGAGTTCGAGGGCGTCTGTCGACAGGTCGAGCGGCACTATCGGGATAGCGAGAGCGACTCGGTGAAGCGGAGCATGTCGCGCTACATCACCTCTCGAGAATGCCGCGCCTGCGCCGGGAAGCGACTCAAGCCGGAGTATCTCGCGGTCACCCTGAAGAGTGAAAAAAGCGAACTCGGGATCGATGGCTTCTGCGACCTCGCCATTTCTTCCGCAGGGGAATGGATTGCGAAAGTAGACATCCCTAAAAACCAGACCGAAGCAATGAGCGGCGTGATCAGCGAGATCGCGAAACGACTGTCCTTTCTCGATGAAGTCGGCCTCGGCTACCTCAGTCTTGGGCGCACCAGCGGGACACTCTCCGGTGGGGAGTTCCAGCGCGTAAAGCTCGCCACTCAGCTTGGGTCCGGGCTCGCCGGAGTGCTCTACGTCTTAGACGAACCGAGCATTGGTCTCCATCCGCAAGACAATGATCGCCTCATTTCGGCCCTCTTACGTCTCCGTGATTCCGGGAATACCGTGGTGGTGGTGGAGCACGATGAAGCGATGGTCCGAGCTGCCGATCAGGTCATCGAAATTGGCCCCGCAGCGGGTGCGCATGGCGGTGAGTTGATCGGGCAGGGGACTGCGGCTGAAATTGCGAAGCTTGATACTCCGACCGGCCGCTGGCTCTCGTCGAAAAAGATCGAGCCCGTCGCGTGGGCGCGCGAGCCGGAATTCCGTCTCAGCATCATCGGCGCGACCGAGAATAACTTAAAAGGCGACCGCGTGGACATTCCCCTCGGTCAGCTCGTCGGGGTCACTGGACCGAGCGGAAGTGGAAAGTCCACTCTCGTCGATGAAGTCCTGCGCAAAGCCCTCGCCCGCCATTTTCACCGTGCAAAAGCGACCCCTGGTAAATACGAGCGAATCGAGGGGCTGGACTACCTTAAGCGCGTCGTCGTTGTCGATCAGAGTGCCCTTGGGAAAAGCCCTCGCTCGAATCCCGCGACTTACACCGGAGCCTTCGATCTTGTCCGCGAGCTTTTCGGGAAGCTCTCGATCTCCCGCCAGCGCGGATACAAATCAGGCCGCTTCAGTTTCAATATCAAGAGCGGGCGCTGCGAGAAATGCATGGGCGGCGGCTCGATCCGTATCGACATGCACTTCCTTCCCGACATCTGGATTCCCTGCGAAGCCTGCGATGGCCAGCGCTACAATCGCGAGACGCTCGAGGTCCGCTATCGCGGAAAAAATGTCGCCGATATCCTCTCGATGACCATCGAGGAAGGGCGCGCCTTTTTTGCAAAAGTCCCCAAGCTCAGCGCCATCATGAACGCGCTCGATGACGTCGGACTCGGCTACGTCCGCCTCGGGCAAGCCGCGAACACCCTCTCCGGCGGTGAGGCTCAGCGGGTCAAGCTCGCCTGTGAACTCGCGAAAAGCTCCCCCGGCCACATCCTTTACCTTCTGGATGAGCCCACCACCGGTCTTCATTATCAGGATGTTCAGGTCCTCCTCAAAGTCCTCTTCCGCCTCCGCGATGCCGGCCACTCGGTGGTTGTTGTAGAGCATAATCTCGATGTCATCGCCGTCTGCGATCATCTCATCGATCTTGGCCCCACGGGTGGGGATAAAGGGGGCCGTCTTGTCGCCTCCGGTCCCCCTGCGGAAGTCATGAAAATTAAAGGTTCTGCCACCGGAAAAGCCCTTCTCGACGAGAGAGGTTGAAATTTTGTGTAACCTCGCTAGTTTTCGCCTGATTAGAGAGACAAAGCCGTCTCTGCCTGACGCTCCTAGACCAACAACTCAAACATCGTGAACCTAGCACAAGCGAAAGCACCACAAGCCTCACGCTGGAGACCCTGGCTGAATGAGCACGGCTCCAAGCTCCTTTTATTTGCCCGCCAGCAGACCCGCTCGCTCGCCGATGCCGAGGATGTCCTCCAAGAAGCCCTCGTAAAACTCGCCCGCAAGGTCGAGGAACGCACCTTTGTTGGAGGTCAGGAATCATGGCTCCCTTTTATCTATACCCAGATTCGCCGCGAATCGATTGACCTTGGTCGTAAGGATGATCGCCGCAAGCGCCGCGAGGTCGCCGTCGTCGATGACACCAAGGGACTCGGTGGCGACATCGAACTTCCACTTTTTGAAAACTTCGAGGGCAGTGACGAGACAAAAAAAATCCTCGTCGATGGCCTCAAATCTTTGCCAAAAAAATTCTCTGAAGTCATCACTTTGAAGCTTTGGGGAGAGCACACCTTCGCCGAGATTGGTGAAGCGCTTGACATTTCACTCAACACCGCCGCCTCCCGCTACCGCTACGGGATCGATGCCCTCCGCAAGCAGCTCGCGACCTCGCGGGTCAATGGCGACATCTAATTTCATGACCGATCAACCTATAGAAATCGACGTGCAAGCGATTGAAGATGAGCTCAAGCAGCTCGTTCCCCTGAAGCTCTCCGGCGACCTGCTGGATCGGCTCGATGGAGCGATGTCTGCCTCCCAAGAGTTGATCGAGATCGATGACCCAGAGATGGAACTCGCTGAGCTTATGCCCCTCGTCGCTTCTGATGATCTTTTGGATCGCCTCGACGCCGCGATGAGCCGCTGGCACGAGACAGTGCCGGTAGAAGAAAAGGTGATTTCGCTCGGAGAAAAACCTGCCGAGCAGAGTGGGAAGGGCGTCTTCCTTCGCTGGAGCAGCGCCGCCGCCGTCGCACTCTTCGGCGCTTCCGCAGCGCTCTACTTTACCCAAGATGGTTCTCCCTCGCCTCAGCAGCAGCGAGTCTCAACGCAGTCCTCGGTTGCCCCGGGCAGCCCAATCGCGCTTGCGACCTTCCAGCCTCGTAATGCTTCCGCAAAAGTCGTCGATTATCACGAGGGTGCGGTTATCTCGAATGGCAACGGCCAAGCTCTCCGCTGTGTCGCGGTAAAAGTTGCCAATGAAGTCAGTTTCCGCAATGCCAACGGTGAAAAAGTCACCGTCAAAAAACCCCAATTCAAAGTAATTTTTGTTCCAGTCGATGTTGATTAAACAAATCTCGAAATCTCCACCGCTCCACCACCGAATGAAAACACCATCCTATAAACTAATGACAGCAGGGCTCTCTGTGGCCCTTGGTTTTCTCCCTTCCTTCGCTATTGAGCGTCCCGCTGGTGAGAAGGTTGAAACTCTTCCTGTCACGGAGCCTCCAGCTCAGGAAGGACCCGCCGCTAAGCAAGCTGCTTGGCTCGGAGTCCTGAGTGAAGCGCTCAGCGAAGATCTCGCATGGCATCTCAAGCTCAACTCCGGCGTCATCGTCCGTGTCGTTGATCCCAACAGCCCCGCCGCTGAAGCCGGTCTCCAAGACCGCGACATCATCACTTCGGTGGATGGCAAGATCGTCCAAAATCGCGACCAAGTGAAAGCCGCGATCATCGCCCATCAACCCGGCGAGGAAGCGATTTTCAAAATCATCCGTCAGGGTGTTGAGCTTGAGAAAAAAGTGATCCTCGGAGGCCGTGAAGAACTTCCCGGTGTTGCTCGTATTCCTTTTGCCGAGGGCGTCATTCCCGGAGGAGTTCAGAGAGACCTTCCCGATGGTCTAGCCATGGAAGATATGGAAGCTCTCCAGCGTCAGCTCATGAAGCGCGTTGAAGAATCTCTCGGTAAGCGCCAAGGCGGAGCTGTCCAGCGTCGCATGGAGCTGAATCTCAATGACCTCCTCAATGGCATGTCTCCCGATGGCAAGCGGTTCAATCTCGGCATCAAGGGATCCACCATGAGCGGTTCCTTCAGCCTCACTAATGAAGAAGGAACCGTCGAGATGACCGTCAAGGGTGAGGAGAAGCACGCCAAAGTCACCGACCCGCAAGGCGAGATCCTCTTTGATGGCCCCTACTCGACCGATGAGGACAAAGCAAAGGTCCCCGAAGAACTCCGCGAACGCATCGAAGCCGTGAGTGGGGAAGACGGAAGCCGTCTCCGCTTTGAAAGCATGCATCCTCCAGAGAAAGCCCCTGAGAAGAAAAAGGATCAGTAGATCCAGTCTCTAGATTTTCCAAAAGCGACCTTCCTCGGAGGGTCGCTTTTTTTGGCTTTGCAGCCTAGCAAAAATCATCCGCTGTGGGGTCGATTTTTCATCGCAGGATCTTGTTCGCTGCGCCGTCAAATTATGACTGGAAGAGGACCTCTTTGCAACTCTGACGCCGAGATGAGGTTTGATAGAGAGATGAGAACGAACCAGAGAATATTTAAGATTTTTGTGCTGTTGAATTTGGCGCTCGCTACAGAACTTTCGGCTCAAGGCCGGGAAAAGGGTGGTTTGGGGGCGAATCCGATGCCTATTGGAGCAGAAGGGGTGCAGTGGTATACTACTTGGAAGACGGCAAAAGCAGAGGCGGCGCGAAGTGGACGCCCGACGCACCTTCGGAGCTGAGGAATTATGGTGATTGGAAACCCTGAGCCAAGGTTCGGGGCTAGATGCCATCGCTCCTTCGGGGCTCCTTGCGATGTGCTGAACTCTTCGGTGATGCTTACGGAAGGTGTTCATCGCCATTTAGACCCTTTCTTTTTGCAAGACCCTCTGCCAGAAAGCCGTAAGCAAAATGAATGAGTGACGATAAAGCAGCAGTTCAGAAACTGCATGAGAGCTACAAGCTGATGAAGGACGAGCTGTCCCAAGTCATTGTGGGGCAGGAACAGGTGGTGGAGCAGGTCTTGATGGCGATGTTTTGCCGGGGCCACGCCCTTCTTGTGGGGGTTCCCGGACTAGCGAAGACCTTGCTTGTTTCGACCGTCTCGGAGGCGTTGGAGCTTCAGTATAAAAGGATCCAGTTTACTCCCGATCTCATGCCGGCCGATATTACGGGCACGGATGTCCTCGAAGTAGATCCCGAGACCGGGCACCGGGGCTTCCGTTTTGTCGAGGGACCGCTTTTTGGAAATATGGTCCTCGCTGATGAGATTAACCGGACTCCACCCAAGACGCAGGCTGCTTTGCTCGAAGCGATGCAAGAGCATCAAGTCACGGTAGGGGAGAAGACGCTCAAGTTGCCGGAGCCTTTCTTCGTGCTCGCAACGCAGAACCCGATCGAGCAGGAAGGAACTTACCCGCTTCCGGAAGCTCAGCTCGACCGCTTTCTTTTCAGCATCATTCTCGATTATCCTAGCGCCGAGGAAGAGCGCGAGATCATCCGTCGTGTCACGAGCCCTACGGGAGCGAAAGTTTCCGCACTCATGACGGGTGAGGAAATTATCGAGCTGCACGAAGTGGTGAAGCGCGTCCCAGTAGGCGACCACGTTATCGACTTCGCCGCCAAGCTCGCTCGTGCCACGCGTCCGGGCACTGATGAGGCACCGGACTTCGTGAAAGAGATGGTCGGTTGGGGAGCAGGCCCACGCGCGGGCATCGCCCTCATTTCAGCGGCTAAGGCGCACGCCGTTTTAAGAGGCCGCATGCACGCAACGACCGGAGATGTCGCCGCGGTCGCTTATCCCGTTCTTCGTCATCGGGTTCTCACCACCTTCAATGCGGAAGCTGCGGGTGTGAAGAGCGACGATATCATCCGCCGCCTTCTCGAGGAGATCGGCGCGGGCGAGGACGACATTAAAATTTAATCTCGCCGATAAAGAATGAGTGATGAGAGCGGAACGCTGAAGATGCCAGAGTGCATGCGTCTGCTCACGGCTCAGACGATGGCGGCGATGAAGCGCCTGGAGTGGCTTTCGCGTCGCCGGATGCAGGGCACTCTTTCCGGCCGCCACACCAGCCCGGATAAAGGAGTCTCGGTGGAGTTCGCCGAGCACCGCGAATACACCCCGGGCGATGACACCAAGAATCTCGACTGGCGCGTGATGGGGAAGAGCGACCGGAATGTCGTAAAGCAGTTCATTCAAGAGACGAATCTCCGCGCGAACATCGTGCTCGATATCTCCGGCTCAATGTCCTTCAAAGGCGAGCAGTCGGAAAAGTCGAAGTTTGAATATGGCTGCGAGCTGGCCGCGGCCTTGGCCTATCTCTTTGTGAAACAGGGGGACGCTGCTGGCTTGGTGACCTTTGATGACAAAGTGCAAAAACTCATGCGCGCGGAGAGTCGTCCGAGCCAAGTAAGACGAATCTGCGAGATCCTCCACGGCAGCGAGCCGGGCGGAGAGACCGGAGTGGGGGAGGTCCTTCACGAAGTGGCCGAGCGAGTTCCCGGACGCGGGCTTGTAATTCTCATTAGTGATCTTTTCGATGATCCGAAGAAGATCACTGAGGCATTGCACCACTTTAATTATCGACAGCACGATCTCGTCGTCTTCCACCTCCTCGCGGAAGAAGAACTCAGTTTTCCTTTTCAACAATTCCAGCGCTTCAAAGATCTCGAGGGCGTCGAGAAAATGCTCCGTATCGATCCGCAGGCGATGCGCGCCGCTTATCTTGAAAAACTACGCGAGTTCATCGCGACCATCGAGGGTGTCTGTGGAAATCTCCGCGCCGATTACGTGCCGGTGACGACAAAGACCGACTTGCCGGAAACCCTCACCCGCTATCTCGGCTCTCGGCGAATCTAGGGGATGCTTTTTCTCAATCCATGGATTCTTTTAGGTCTCGCCGGGGTGCTCATCCCGGTGATTCTTCATCTGATCCGCAGTCAGGCCGCGAAGCCCTACGACTGGGGCGCGATGCGCTTCCTCTTCGATACCGTGGCGACTCGTCGTAAGCGCATGGAGTGGGAGGATTTTCTTCTCATGGTCACGCGCTGCCTCCTGCTGGCGCTCATCGCGCTCGCCTTGGCTCGTCCTTTTTCTCCACCGGATTCGCAGGTGCCGTGGCTCTTTGTGCTGCCGCTGGCGCTGCTTGGGGTGGCTGCTTTTGGTGGTTCGTTCGTTCTTTTATCATTGAAAAAGCGCTGGATCTTTCGCGTCGTAGGATTCCTCTGTCTCCTTGCTGCTGCAGGTGCTGTGTGGTTCGAGAAGCAGCTCAATTTGAGCCGTTTTCAAACGAGCGAGCGCCGCGATATCGCGCTTGTGATCGATGGCTCCACCTCGATGTCGCTCGATGCTGGTGGGATGACTGCCTTTGATCGCTCGCTGAGCGAAGCACGTAACTTTGTCAAAAATGCCCCTCGTGGCACCGCCTTCTCGGTCGTGCTCGGCGGACCCGCGCCCGAACTTCGCACCGCGACTCCGCTGACGCATCGCGCTGATGTGCTGGAGGTGCTCGATGATCTCCAACCCGTCGGCGGTCCCTTCAGGGCGCATGAAGCGCTCGGAGTTGCGACCCTGAGTCTTGCCGAGGGAAATGGAGCTTCGAAAGATCTCGTCGTCTTTACCGATTCCCAGCGTCTTGGCTGGCGTCTCGAAAGCCCAACCGCTTGGGAGAATCTCGGGAATGCTTGGGAAGGTCTCACCTCGAAGCCGCGCCTTCTTTTACGCAATCTTCCGCCGCCTGCTAGCCTTCGGAATGTCTCGCTCACTCGCATCGAGACCTCCCGCGAAGTCGTTGGCATGGATCGCGAGGTCATCCTCCGCATTCCTATCGAAAATGGTGGGAGCGAGGTTGTTACTCCCGGTCTTCTCCAGGTCCGGATCGATGATAAAGTCATCGGTGAAAAAGGCGTGGGTCAGCTTTCTCCGGGCGAGCAGCAGGTTCTTGAGTTCCGTCATCGTTTTACAAAGCTGGGGCCGCAAGTCGTGACCGCTAAGCTTGAGGCCAGCGATGATCTCCCCGGAGACGACCAAGCCGAGCACGTGATCTGGGTGAAGAAATCGCTGCCCGTCGTGCTCGTTGAGGGTAATCCCACGGGCGACTTTTTCGACCGCGCCGCATCCTATCTCGGTCTCGCGCTCGTCCCCAGTGCGAAAGCTGGCGATGACTGGTTCATGGATCCGCAGGTCGTCGATGTCTCGCGGGTTGCCTCGCTTGAGTTGGAGAATGCCGCCGTGGTCGTTCTCGCCGATGTTCCCCGCCTTCCCTCCGGTGCCGCCTCCAAGATCGCCGACTTCGTGATCAAGGGAGGCGGACTCTGGATCATCAACGGACCAAAGAACGAGCCCGCTTTCTACAATTCATGGAAGGGCGGCGATGGCACCCTTTCCCCGATGCGGATCGGCGAAACGATCGTGCCGGAGGGTGGAATCCACGCGGCGCCCGGAAGCTTCGATCATCCTGCCCTGCGCCTTTTCAAAGGTGGTGCGGGAGACGATCTTGCCGAAGGACTCCTTGATTCCTACCGCAGCGCCAGCGAGTTGGTGACCGGAGGAAAAGTGGCGGCGACTTTTGAAAATGGAGAGCCTTTCCTAATCACCCGCGATTACGGCCGCGGCCGCGTCATGCTCAGCACTTGCGGGCTCGATGGCCGGATGGGAAATCTCCCGGTGCGTCCCAGTTTCGTCCCGCTCGTTCATGAAATCACGAACTGGCTCGCGGGCGGACAGGGAATTGAACTCAATGTCGCCGCCAGTTGGAGTCCCACGCTTGCCCTTCCCGGTGGAGGCGGTCTGCGGGGGCAATATTTCAAAGGAAAGAATCAGAAGGAAAAGGTCGTGCTCGACCGCGTCGATCCAGTCATTGATTTCAATTGGCGGAATGAGCCCGTCGGTAAGGGGATGCCACGTGACGAATTCCGCATCAGCTGGACGGGTGGGCTCGTTGTGCCGAATTCGGGCGACTACATTTTTAAAGTGGCTGTCGATGACGACTTCCGCCTTAAGCTCGATGACGAGCTGGTCCTCGAAGCCACCAACGGCCAAAAAGAAAGCACCCCAGTAAAGCTCGAAGTTGGTAAGCTCGTTCGCCTTGAAGCTGAGTTCGTGGAAACTTGGGGCGAGGCCTTCGTGACTCTTAGTTGGACCCGACCCGATGGCGTCACGGAAGTCATCCCGGCTTCTGCGCTCGTGCCTCTCACGGGTGAGGGCGACGAATCACTCCTTGCTGAGACGGAAGCCACCGATCCACGTGGGGACAAGCGCACGGTGCAAGCCCTCCAAGGTCGTCGAGGCCGCTTGTTGGAAGTCTCCGGTTCCGCGCTTCCGGGCGAATATCGACTTACCGTTCCCGAGACTGTTTCAGCTGCCCTTGGCGGAGAAAAATCGGTGCCGCTTGTGGTGAAGCGCGAGCCGGAGGAAAGCCGCTTCCAGGATTTCAATGAAGATGACAGGAGGTTGATTCTCCGTGAGATCGATCTTATCGAGATCTCCTCTGCGGGCGACCTTCTCGCTGTCCTACGAGGCGAGGGCTTTGGTCGTGAGATCTGGAAAATCCTCGCGCTGGCGGCGCTGGCTCTCTTTTTGATCGAAGGAATTCTCGCCCGTTGGGTCTCGAAGTCCCGTAAGGCTGGCGAAGATATTCGAGTTGATTTTGAGAATAAAGGTGAAGCATCGTCGGAATTCGTTGATGCCCTCAGCCAAGTGAAAGGAGGAGGGAAATGAAATCTCTTATCCGTGGTGTCCTGATCTTTCTGGGTGTCTGGGGGCTCGTGCTTCTCCTCGGGAAGTATTTCGAACTCTCCTCGCTTTGGCCCGTCTGGGTCATTCCTCTGGGCGTCGCGCTCGCTGCTGAACTCATTCTATGGAGCTACCGCTACGAGCGCCAAGCCCTCGAAGCAAGACGAGGCCACTGGCTCCTTGGCCTCCGCCTCACCAGCCTCGCGGTGCTCGCGTGGATTCTTCTTGAGCCAGTCTACAGCCGCTTTGAAGAACGCGATATCCGCCGCGAGGTCGTCATCCTCATCGACTCCTCCGCTTCCATGAATCTCACCGATGACGGGCAAAGTGCGACTCGCTCTGAGCTGGCGCTAGCGGCCTTGGAGCGCTCTGGTTTGAAAGATGAACTCGAAGGGAAAGTCGCGATCCGTGAGGTCCGCGCTGCCCGTCGCGCTCTCCTTTCTGAAGATGATGCCGTGGAAGGCTGGGACCAAGCGACCGATATCGCGGGCGCGCTCGATGAAGTCATGGAGAAGGTTCCTCCCGACCAGCTTGCGGGAGTCGTTCTCCTGAGTGACGGCCGTCACAACCGCCCCGGCAGTGTCGAGGACGCCGCGCGCCGCTACGGAATTCTCGATGCGCCCATCGCGGTCATTCCTTCTGGCAGTGAGACTCCTCCAAAAGACGCCGCCATTGTGAGTGTCCGTGCTCCAGATTCTGTCTACCTCGGCGACCGCGTCCGCATGGCCGCCAAGCTGAAGTTCGATGGCTACCGCGGCCAGCGCGCGAAGGTCACGCTCTTCTCTGGCGATGAAGAAATTGAATCCCGCGAGGTTGCCATTCCGCAGGACCATCACCGAGAGGAAGTCCGATTCCGCCACGTCCCGGATGAAGGCGGCATCGGCGACTACCGTATCGTCCTCAGTGATCTCGCCGACGAGCGCTTCGATAACAATAACGAGTGGTCCTTTAAAACCGTCGTCACCGATGCCCGCACGAATGTCCTCATCATCGAAGGCGCCCCACGCTGGGAGTTTCGCTATTTGAGGAACCTTTTCTACGGTCGTGATCAATCGATCCACCTGCAGTCAGTCCTTCTCGAGCCGGATCGTATCGTGGGGCAGGAGATTAAGAAGGTGCCTGCTTCGGCCAGCCGTCCCTTCGGTGATTCAGAAGCGACCGCTCTCCCTGAGAGCGAAGAAGAGTGGCGTAAGTTCGATGTTATTATCATCGGTGATCTCGAAGCAGGAGCACTCAGTAATGAAGAGTGGGAGATTCTCCAGCGCTGTGTCGTGGACCGCGCCGCGCTGCTGGTCATCATCGCCGGGCCACGCGCCATGCCGCACGCCTTTTCCGGCGCAGCCGCCACTGCGCTCATCCCCGTGGATTATGAGGTTTCTCGCCGCACCTACTTTGGCGGGAAAGAGAAGTTCAAGATTGCCCTCACCAATGCCGGACGTAGCCATCCCATCGCTGCTCAAGTCGAGGGGCAGGTTCGCAATGAGCAAGTCTGGGCCGAGTTCCCTGAGCTGCGCTGGCGTCACCCGATCACCGGAGTCAAGGAGGGCGCCGAGGTCCTGCTCTACGCTGAGAAGAGTGATCAAAAAAAGGCCGTCATTAGCTCCGCAAGGGGATTAGAAAATGCGCTCGCCGAGATCTCAAACCGCCGTGCCCACGAAGCTGAAAATGCCCTCCTCGTCACTCGTCAGACCGGGAATGGTAAAGTCGCTATGCTTCTCACCGACCGCACCTGGCGTCTCCGCGAGGGAGTGGGCGATGTCTACCACCACCGCTTCTGGGGTCAGCTCGTCCGCTGGGGCGCAGGGCCGAACCTGCGCTCGGGAGTCCAAACGGCTCGCGTTGGCACGGATCAACTCACCTACACCGGCGATGACCCCGTCTCAATCCTCGCGCGTCTTCGCGAAGAAAATCTCGCTCCCATTCAGGATGAGACCTTGCAAGCGGAGATCATGCGCGATGGCAGTAAAGTCGCCACCGTTCCCCTCAACTACCGCGAGGGATCGAATGGTATTCACCAAGCGCAAGCTGGTCCGTTCCGTGAGCCGGGCGAATACCAGATCAGGCTCAAAGGCGACGCCCTTACCGAAGAAATCACGACCAACTTCCGCGTCGTCGGTTCACTCAGCGCGATCGAACTCGCCGAGACCACCCTCAATAAGCCGCTTTTGGAAAACGTCGCCAAGCTCTCCGGCGGCCGGATGGTCACCGCTGACGATCAAAACCTCGCCGACCTTTTCCTAAGAGGAAATGACACCAAAGAAGAACTCCGCGAAACCACCCTCTGGGATCAATGGCTGCTTATGCTTCTCCTCGCCGTGCTCCTCACCAGCGAGTGGGTCTTAAGAAGGCGCAGCGGCCTCTCGTAAGAGCGGCTACCTTCTGCGACCCTGAAAGCGATCGCGTGGGTCATCCTCCTTGGTCTCCTTATCCTTATAGCGGAGGATGCCATATTTGCGGAGGTTCTTGATGAAGGCCTGAGTGTCGTCCTTCGTCTCCTTATCGTTCGTGAGAGCAGAGAGGGCGCTGTCTTTATTATCGACCGTCCTTTGCACGGATGTCAGCGCATCGCCTGCTTGATCGACTGTTTTTTCAATCGAATTGAGCGTCTGGGGGACTTTCTCCAAAGCGGGTTCCACTTTCGCGAGCGCGTTCTTCGCCGTGCGGGTCGCTGATTTGATCTCGGCAATCGCTTCCCGTGCATCGGCAAGCACCGGGCCGGCGTCGTCGCCGAGATCCGCGATGGTCTTGGCGGCGCGGTCGAAGTTCGCAAGCGCCGAACTGAGGTTCGCGAGATTCTCTTTTGAAAGGAGGTCGTTATTGACGGTCTCCATGGTGGTGCCTAGTCCACTGGTGCCCTCGCGAATATCGGACAGCGCGATTTCCAGTTTGCCAATGGCACCACGGGCTTCGGTCATGAGGGCGCGGGTTTCATCGACGATCTCTCCCGCTTCGTTCTGGAGCTTATCGAGTCCGCTTGGTCCTCCTCCAGAAAGGGTGCTGCCGGACTCGATGAATCCGCTCACCGATTGGTCGGGCGGGGTGATGATGATTTCCTTGTCACCTAAAATACTCGCCTGACCGACTCGAAAGATGGAGCCGACCGGAATGGAATACTTTTCTTCAATCCCGAGTGAGACGCGCACTGCCGAATTGTCATGAAGCTGTGGCTTGCTGGAAACCATACCGATTTTTGCCCCGCGCATTCGCACGGTAGAGCCCTCGATGAGCCCGGAAGCTTCCTGAAAATCGATGGTGAGAGGATAGCTTCCCTTGGCCCAGCTGCGGATCTTTCCAAACTGGATGACGAGCGTGCCCAAGATGAGAATCCCCAGGAGAACAAATGTTCCCACAAGGGTTTCCGTTTTCGCGCGCGGCTCAGCCATGAGAAGAGTATCGTCGTAGGAGGCTGAAAGTTCAAACTCAATCCAGAGAGGTTCTTCTGGCGCTTTTTCTAGATCTTTGGCAATCCTCGGGCATGGCTAATGATCCACTTGAAGACCTTCTCACGAACATGCCCGGGGATGACGCGAGCGAGGAAGACATCGCGGAGTTCATGAATCAGTTCATGAGCACTGCGGGAGGGGAGGATATGCTCAAGCAGTTTGCTGGTCAGATCACGGAGGGCGGGGCGCTCGACCAGATGCTGAAGGAGGATGAAAAAAAGGAGGAACTCTACAAACCTCCCGGGAGCACGGTGCGACTTCTCATCCTCGTCGAACTTCCGAATGCCCCGGTCGATACCTGGCGTCGAATCAGTCTTCCAAATGACGCCGCCTTTATCGACCTCCACCAAGCGATCCAAGATTCCTTCGGCTGGGAAGATTCGCATTTTCATGAATTCCAGCTCCGCGAGGACGGGAAGGTCGAGATCACCTTCAGCAATGATCCGGCGAAGCGTGATGAGGAAACGGACTACTGCGAGGTGCAGAATCACGTCATCGATATCTACCAAAGCGGGGTGTCCGAATTTCACTACCTCTACGGTCAGTGGGAGCACCTCGTGCGGATCGAGACGATGCTTCCTCCCGCAGACTCCGCGACTCCCGATGATCTTCGCCCGCTTCTCCACGATGGCCTAGGCCACGGACCACCGGAGAAATGCGAGAACCTGAAAGGCTACGCCGAATTCATCAAAGGAACTCATCCTCTTTGCAAAGACTACGAGGAAGACATTCTCGAAGAATTCCGCGAAGGCGTCCCTGATCTCGAAAAGGTCTCTTTCCGCAAGCCAAAGATTTAGTCCTTAATCAGAATTTTATCGATGGCGGGGCCGCCGGTTTTTTGAACGGTGAGGGTGAGTTCGTTTGCTCCGGCGGCAAGGGGGATGGTAGTGGTGAGGGTTTTCCAGTCGCCGTCCCAGCTTCCGGTATTGGGAAAGGTCAGGGTTCTGATTTTTTTGCCATTCATGCGGAGGTCCATTTTGCGGGGGCCTTTGGGGTCGTTTTGGGCGTAGTGGATGATGAGTTTGGTCTCGCCCGCGATGCCGTTGTTCCCGAGAGGGAAGGTGATGGTGGAGTTGGCTTTAGGGAAGTCGACGTAGGCGTCTCCGCTGGCGTTCTTTTTGATCTTGGCTCCTTGGCTGATTTTGGCGGCTTCGGCTTGGAGGAAGGGGTCGAGTTCTTTTGTTTCTACGGTGCCGTCGGACCAGTAGAGGCCTTGGTCGGAGGCGAAGGTTTCTTCAAGAGTGAAGAGGGGTTGCTGATCTGTAGGACCTCGGTAGTTGTCGATGACGATCGCTCTGACGGTGGTGGGCATTGTGACAGCGAATGGTTTTTTGTAGATGGGGCTGTTAGTGGTGGGTGGGGAGCCGTTGGTGGTGTAGTGGATGGTGAGATTTTGATGGGGGAGACTTAGAATGTTGTAGGGCAGGCCCGTCCATACGGAGCTAGTCTGGATAGAAGCTTGAGGTTCACCTGTGACTCCATTTCGGGAACCAAGGATGCCGGCAGCGGTGACGGATGACAAACTTTGCGCTTTCTTGAAGAAAGAACGAGTGACTCCCATGAAGGCGCGACGTGATGTGGATTTGACGCCGTTTTCGGTGTCGACGGGGCTGCCGTTTTCGTGGGAGAGGAGGCGGATGTCACCTAGGAGGAGGTAGTGGATGCGGTTGTCGGCGTAGGGAGTGGGTTTGCCGTCTTTGTCGCGAAGGGTGGTGGTGACGATGGTGGAGTCGCCGAGGGATTCTTGATTAAGAGTGAAAGTGGCGGGTTGTCCTGCGGTGGTGTGGCTGGCGCGGGCGACTTCTTTTCCGCCACGGCGGGCGATGGCGGTGAGGGTGCCGGGGGTCCAGGGGACGAGCCATTCGCATTGCATTTCGTAGGCGTCTTTTCCGGGGCGATCGATGCCGAGGGATTTGCCATTGAGGAAGAGTTCGACTTCGTCGGCATTGGAGTAGGCCCAGACGGGAATCTTGGTGCCGGGTTCCATCTTAGGATGGGTCCAGTGGGGGAGGAGGTGAACCATGGGCTTGGTGGTCCACTGGGATTGGTAGAAGTAGTAGAGGTCCTTTTTGAGGCCGGCGAGGTCGAGCGGGCCGCCCATGAAGGCGCGGAAGGGCCAGCCGCCGTGGACGTAGCCAGCTTCGCCAGGGTAGTCGAATCCGGTCCAGCGGAAGTGGCCGGCATACCAGTCGGTGTCGCGGAGGATTTCCCAGTTCTTACGCGCGGTGATGCGGACCATGGCGTTGTCGTAGGAGGAGTTGAAGATTTGCTTCCGGTTCTTGCGCTTGGAGGGGGCGATCCAATCGTAGGTAAAGATTTCTTTTTCGGTGAGATCAGGGAGGGGGAAGGGATCTTGGCGCTTGTTCGGGAAGCCATCGCGGAACCACGTTTTTGTGCGGTAGTAGCCACGGACCTGCCAGGTGTGCGGGGCTTCGGTGGCGATGAAGGCTTTGTCCTTGGGACGCTTGTAGGTGGTGTAGAAGTTTTGTTTTTCGGAGCTGCCATTGACGCCGTAGACGTCCATGTGCTCGGAGCCGGAGTGACCGGAGGTGACGGGGCGGGTGGGGTCGAGGTCGCGGATCGTTTTGACGAGAAGCGGGGCGACTTTTCCGCGGGTTTCATTTCCAACAGAGTAAATGATGATGGAGGGGTGGTTGCGGTCCCGGATGATCCAGGAGGTGAGGTCTTTTTTCCAATGCTTGTCGAAGAAGCGGGCGCCGTAGTCGTGGGGGGCTTTTTTGATCCAGCCGTCGAAGATCTCGTCCATGACGAGGAGGCCGATTTCGTCGCAGAGATCGTAGAAGTAGTTTGGGAAGGGGTTATGGGAGGTGCGGATGGCATTGCAGCCCATGTCCTTGAGGAGCTGGAGTTTCCAGCGGAGGAGGTCGGGCGTCCATGCGCCGCCGACGGGGCCACCTTCCCAGTGTTCGCAGACGCCGAGAAGTTTGGTGACCTTGCCATTGAGGTGGAAGCCGGTGGCGGGGTCCCACTTGATGGAGCGGATGCCGAAGCGGGTGCGGAGCTCGTCGGTTTCGCCGAGGCGGGTGACGAGGGTATAGAGAGTGGGAGTTTCGACGCTCCAGAGTTGTGGGTTGGAGACGGTGAGGGTGTCGGTTTTTGAAGTGGCGATTTTTTTCCCCTCAGGGCTGAGGATGGTGTGAGAGAGGGTGAGGCCTGCAGGTGCTTGGGTGGCGACTTTTACGGTGGCTGAGTCGGCGGTGATCTCGGGAGTGGTGATGAAGACGTGCTCGATGCGGGACTTGGGGAGGACTTTTAAAGTGACGGGGGCGTAGATGCCGCAGGGGTGATACCAGCGCGCGGAGGGCTCGAGGGAGTTATCGACGCGGACATCGATGCGGTTTTCTCCTTCGATGAGATGGGGTGTGAGTTCGTAGGAGAAGGAGAGGTAGCCGTAGGGGAAGGTGCCGAGGGAGGTGCCGTTGAGGAAGACCTCGGAGTTCATGTAGACGCCATCGAAGTGAAGGTGGAGTTCCTGAGTGTCGGTGAGAGCGGGGGGCGTGAAGATTTTACGATACATTGCGACTCCGCCGGAGTAGTAGCCGCCTTTATCGGTTTGGGCGCCGTCTTTGGAGACGCCGTTTTGGTGGGCCCAGTCGTGGGGGACATCGACGGTGGTCCAGGAGTCGTTTTTTTTGTCATCCAGAAGACGAAAGTTCCACGATGATGAGAGGTCGATGGATTGTCGGAGCGGGGCGGCTTGGAGGAGAGCCGGGATGAGGAAGAGGAGAGAAAAGAGGGCGAGGACGCGCATGAGATTATTTTGTGGTCTTTTTAAACCATTCCCAAGCGGAATCTCTTGAAGGGCTGTGAATCAGGGGCCAGCGATCAGTGTGAGGATGCTTGGCGATGGGGTTGGGGAAGGCGGGGAAGATTTGGGAAACGGGGACGTCCAGAAAGGTGATGTTTGTGAGCGGGACGCGGTCGGTGAGGAAATCACGAGTGGCTTTGGTGGAGTTCTGCTGGCAGATGAAGAGGGGGCGGCCTTTGAGGCGGGCGAGGCGTTGAGTGGCTTCCTTTTGGTATTTGTCGAGAGGAGAGCCCCAGGGCTTGCGCCATTCTTTGACGCCATCGAAGTGATCGTGGGCGACGAAGCCGGACCAGAGTTTGGAGATCTCATCGTTGTGGAGTCCGAGGTAGCTGACGGCGATGGCGCCTCGGGAGAAGCCGCAGAGGATGACGCGGTCGGGGTCGGCTCCGAATTTCTGACAGGTGCGGGGAACGTTCTTGAGGGCGTAGTCGATGGTGGCTTGAGTATCGCCCCACCATGTGACTTCGTTTTTGGAACCGTCCTTCGAGATATAGGGAAGAGTGAGCCAGATGGCCTTGCCGCCGGAGAGGCCGTAGCCGAGAGCGGCGTCTTTAATCTCGCCGGTGGAGCCGGAAGGGGGGTGGTAGTTCCCTGTGAACTCGACGATGAGGGGATAGGTCTTTTTTCGAGCCTTCCAGTCGGGGGCCCATTCGGTGGGGAGGTAGAGGATGTGGTGGACTTGGGTGTCCTGGTATTCGGGTGGAGTGAGGGCAATTCGCTTTCCTGCTGTGGGTTGTCCTTGGGCAAGAGGTGGGACTTCCAACGGGGTCGCGAGGACTGCTGGTGAAAATGCGAAGAGGAAGGGGAGGGGTTTCATGATGTGGATGAGGCAATGACGAGAAAGGGAATTTTTTTACACGGATTTTATTGCATGAAATCTCAGTGATCTACATCCCGTAGAAGACATTACAATCATGGTTCGCTGCTTTTCCATCATCCTTTTCCTCGGAGCTCAGTGCTTGTCTCACGGAGACGTGCGTGCCGAGTTGGAGCCCTTCTTGGCGCAGCATTGTTATGACTGCCATGATGACTTCGATATGGAGGGGGATTTGAACCTGCTCGATCTGAAGGTGGATGCGAATGATCCGGAGAATTTGGCGATTTGGGAAACGGTGTTTCATCGAGTGGAGAGCGGGGAGATGCCTCCGAAGAAAAAGAAGCGTCCGGAGGCGAGTGTGATGGTTCCTTTTCTAAAGGTGCTGGAGGGAACGTTGACGGAGGCTGATCGGAAGGATTTGGAGAAGAACGGGCGAGTGCATAGCCGGCGCCTGAGTCAGGAAGAATATGAGTATTCGGTGCATGATCTTTTGGGGATTGATCTGCCGATGGGAGACCTCTTGACGGCTGATCCGACGGAGGGTTTCGATAGTCAAGCGGAGGGGCAGCAGCTCTCGCATTTCCATCTGGATGGTTATCTGCGAGCGGCGGGGGCGGCTCTTGATGAGGCCTTTTCTCGTGCTTTGAAAGGTGACGAGAAGTTTCAAAGGAACTTTTCACCCAAGCAGCTTGCTGACCCTAGAGGGAAGGGGAATCCACGAGGGCCTCAGTTTTTAAATGGTAAAGCGGTCTCGTGGCGGGCTCAGGTGCAGTTCTACGGAAGGATGACGCAGACGGAGGTTCCGGCGGATGGTTGGTATCGGGTGACGGTGAAGGATGTCACATCGATCAACGAGGGTGACGATGGGGTGGTTTGGGGGACGCTGCAGTCAGGATTTGGGCATTCATCGGAAGCGCTTCTTTATGACGTGGGGATGATCGAGGCGACGGCGACGCCGCAGACGAAGACATTTACAACGTGGATGAAAAGGGAGCATATCTTGCTTCTACGTCCCGCGGAGGGAGGTCGTAAGCTTGCGCGGTTGGGGAATGGCGGGGGGGTGAGTTATCAGGGGAAGAATCTCACGAAGGCTGGATTCGATGGAATCAGCTTTGGTGGGATTACGGTGGAGCGGGTTTACCCAAACGCGACGCGCTGGGAGGTGCGGAAGCGTCTTTTTGGGGACTTGTTGGCGAAGGATGTGGCTTCGGGCGGAGAGAATCCGAAGGCTGCGCTTCGTCGGTTGATTCAGCGCTTTGCGGCGATGGCTTTTCGGAGGCCGGTTAAGGCGACGGAGTTGACGGCTTACTTTTCTCTGGCGGAGGCGAGTCTAAAGGAGAGTGGGAGATTTCCGGCCGCGCTTAAGGATGCTTATCATGCGCTGCTGACGTCGCCCCATTTTTTGACATTGGTGGAGAAGCCGGGGGAGTTGGATGATTTTGAGCTCGCATCGCGACTGAGTTATTTTCTTTGGAAATCGGTTCCGGACGGACGACTCCGCAGTTTGGCGAGGGAGGGGAAGCTGAAGAGTAACAAGGTGCTTCTCGCGGAAACGGATCGTCTTTTGAATGATCCAAAAGCGGAGAGGTTTTTTAGGTCGTTTAGCGATCAGTGGCTTGAGTTGCGCGAGATTGATTTCACGCAGCCTGATCCGAAGAGGTTTCGGGAGTTTGATATGACGCTTCAGAATTCGATGGTTGAGGAGACGCGTGCTTTTGTGACGGAGCTTATTAGGAGAGACCTGAGCGTGAAGAATCTGCTGAAGTCGAAGTTTACTTTTCTCAACACGCGACTGAAAAATCATTATGGTTTGAAGAATCTTCCGGTGAAGCCGGGGAAGGGGATGCAGAAGGTTACACTGGGGCCCAAGCAGCGGTCGGGGTTGCTCACGCAGGGTTCTATTTTAAAAGTGACGGCTGATGGGTCGGTGACCTCGCCGATCTTGCGAGGGGTGTGGATTAATGAGCGCATTCTGGGTGATCATATTCCTCCTCCCCCTCCGAATATTCCGGCGGTGGAGCCTGATATTCGCGGGGCAGTTTCGATCCGAGATCAGCTGGCGAAGCACACGACGCAGGCTTCTTGTGCGGGATGCCATGCTAAGATCGATCCTCCGGGGTTTGCGCTGGAGCAGTTTGATCCGATTGGAAATTTCCGGATGAGTTACGGCAAGAAAAAGACCTCGGCGAAGGTGGATCCCTCGGGAGAGACACCTGAGGGCACTGCTTTTGACAACTTCGAAGGATGGCGTAGTATCTACCTCGAAAAACCAGAGATTTTAGCGAGGGCTTTTGCGATGAATGTTATTGAGTATAGCACGGGAGGAGAGATTCATTTTAGTGATCGGGCTCATCTTGATCGGATCGTTTCCTGGTCCGGTGATGAGGACCGCAATTATGGATTGAGGTCTCTCATTCATGCCTGTGTTTCGAGCCCCATTTTTAAGAAAAAGTAACTTTAATTTGTGATGTATATTTCGACTCAAAAATCTCTTTCCCGTCGGACGGTTCTCAAACAAGCCGGTATTGCGCTGAGTTTGCCTTTTTTGGATGCGATGAATCCCGCTTTTGGGGCGTCGAGTCCAGTGAAGCCGAAGCGCTTTGTGGGGGTGTCTCTTTCGCTGGGACTGCATAATCCATTCTTGGTGCCGAAGGACGGCGGGGCGAGCTACACGCCATCGCAGTATCTCAAGTCGCTTCAGGATATTCGGGATTCCTTCACCGTGATTTCGGGTGCATCGCACCCGAGAGTGAAGGGTGGACACACCGCTGAGAGTTCCATTTTTTCAGCCTGTCCTCGCGAGAAGGGAAGCAGCACGAAGAATACCATTTCGCTCGATCAGCTGATGGCGAAGCACTTGGGGCATGAGACGCGCTTTCCATCGTTGGTGATGAACACAGCGAATGAGTCATCACCGTCTTACACCGAGAGTGGATCGATGATTCCGGCGGTGAATGACCCGCGGAAACTGTTCGCGTCCTTATTTATCGATGACAGTGCGGATGCCAAAAGGCGTCAGCGAGACATCGCAAAAGGGGGGCAGTCGATCATGGATATTGTGTGGGCCGAAGCGAAGCAGCTTGAGCGCAAAGTGGGCTCCGGTGATCGTGAGAAACTCGACGAGTGGTTCACCTCGGTGCGCGAGTTGGAGAAACGGCTCGAGGCAAATGAGGCTTGGGTGAACAAGCCGAAGCCGAAGGTTGGAAAAATGCCAGCTCCGGCAGATCGGAATAGCGCTCCGGATATTGCACGGGCTTTTCTGGATACGATGTTTCTGGCACTGCAGACGGATTCGACCCGTTTTTTGACGCTTCATTGCACTGGGAACGCAGTGCGTGCCTTGGAAGGAGTGGATGAGTCTTATCACTCGTTATCGCACCATGGGCGGAGCGAGGAGAAGCTGGATCAGCTTGCGATTGTGGAGCAGGCCACGATTGATCGTTGGGGTGACTTTTTGCGGCAGCTGAAGGGGGCTGATTTACTCGATGAGACGATGGTGATTCTGACGTCAAATCTTGGAAATGCGTCATCGCACGATAACCGGAATATGCCGGTTCTTTTTGGCGGCGGTGGCTTCAAGCACGGTCAGCACTTGGCCTTTAGTCAGACGAATAACTACCCGCTTCCGAATCTGTATCTCTCAGCACTACAGAATCTTGGGATGGAGGCGGAGAGCTTTGCGACGTCGACTTCTACGATGACGGGGCTGGTTTAGGAAGCCTGCTTCTCCTTGGTCTACTTGAGGGCAAAATAGATAGATTTGGTTCGGTTGTCCATTCGTGAAGACGCCCGTGGCATGGGTGTTGTAGTCCCCAATTTCAGTGAGAAATGGTGAGGATGTATTGCTGCCGAATGGGCCGACAAGAGAAATAGGAAACGAGCCGTCCCAAGGGTCTATGGTGGTGCAGGAACAAATTGTGGCTCCCTGAGCATAGCCTAGGGAGAGGAGTCCAAATGTTAGGTGGGAGAGGGAAGGCATCTGAGAAATCTTGTCGGCTATGTGAAGTGTGACTTTTTAAGTTAAAGAGCCCAAGGGTTAAGTCGAACGGGTAAATTTTAGTTCGCGAGGTAATGGTTCGCGAGGTAATGGTTCGCGAGGTAATGGTTCGCGAGGTAATGGTTCGCGAGGTAATGGTTCGCGAGGTAATGGTTCGCG
>JBDMZE010000018.1:0-12233 GCA_039769075.1 Akkermansiaceae bacterium
CGCCGATGGTAGTGGGACGATAGGTCCTGTGAGAGTAGGTCGTCGCCAGGTATAAGCCCGGTTCTTTTTAACGAAAGAATCGGGCTCTTTTTTGCCCCTTGGATTCAAACTGGAAGTGCATCGGTTCGGTTTTGATCGGCGGAACCAGTGCTGATGAAATCAACTCCTGGCCTGCTTTTCAAACCAACCAGCGCACTTCCAGTTTGAATCCAAGAGATCTGGATGATCACGCGAGCTGGATGAACCGTGCTCACAGGAGGGTCTCTAAAGATACTTCGTCTACCGAAACGACCACCACTGAGACTCATGGGCTTGCGCTCTCTGACTAAGTTGCTTCAAATAAAAAAGGCAGAGTCGCACTACCATGAGTGTGCTTGGATGATCGGAATTCCTGGAGCCATTTTTATCTTCGGTCTCAGCTGGCTAATCGGAGTCAGCTTGTTTTTGCGCCCTAGGATTCAAAAATAGGCTCTCAAGGATAGGCCCCCATCGAGTGATCATTTCACTCACGCGCGCCGCACGACGAAACAAAATCTCCTGAATCCTGACTCGGGCTTTTGATGAATAGGGAAAGTGCTTCTTTCTCATTCCTCTCTTGCGGGGTAAGAAGGGAATTTCTATGAATGGTGATGATTCAGTTCTTCGCTCCGGATTTTTCGAATGCTCATCATCAAGCCGCCATCGTAGGGTTGATGGATGAGTATGCCGGAGGAATCAGTGGGGGAGGCCAAGGGCTTCCGGTGGAGACGAAAGAGAACCTCATCAAGGAGCTTGCGGTGCGTCCCACCTGTCATGTGCTTCTGGGGATGGATGAGGGGACTCCGGTGGGAGTGGCGATCTGCTTTGAGGCATTTTCGACCTTTGCGTGTCGTCCGATTTTAAACATTCATGATTTTGCGATCTCGCCTGCTTATCAAGGGCGCGGGTTGGCGCGAGAGCTTCTTTTAAAAATAGAAGAGGTGGCGCGGGGCTTGGGCTGCTGCAAGGCGACACTTGAGGTGCTTGAGGGAAATGCGGTGGCGAAGCATGTTTACGAGAAGTTCGGCTTTGTGGGGTATGAACTCGACCCGGCGATGGGTCAGGCGTTTTTTATGGAGATGAAGCTGTAGGGTGATTTAGACGAGTGCAAAAAAAGACCCCGGTGGTGTTCCGGGGTCGGTGAAAATTTAGAGACTACTTTAGGAATTTCTGGAAGGCAGCGGGGAATTCCTTAATCGGGCGGATCTTGATATCGCGGTAGTAAACCTCGGCGGCTTCGGACTGGATCTGGATCTGGCCCTTGGCGAGGGGGGCTGGTCCGTGGGCGGTCTTTTGGCGGGTGTTGTGGAGGACCATGTTGACCTTGCCGTTGGAGAGGAAGACCATTTTATCCCCGATGGTGTAGACATCGATGGTATTCCATTCGCCATTTGGGCGTTCTTCCGAGGGGCCGTGATCGATGTAGCCTCCACCGTCAGCGAGCTCTGCTTTCGGATCCCATGCTTTTCGTTTCTCCTCATTTTGCCCAATTCTGATGTCCGCTCCGGAGCCGGCGAGACCGATGAAGTCACCGTTGTCCTTTTCTTGGACTTGATACTCGAGGCTTCGCTTCCAGACGTTCCAGAAGGCGCCGTGTTTTCCGACGCAGTGGAGGAGGAGGCCGGAGTCGCGCTTGTCGCCTAGACGAGGCTCCCATTTTTTCTCACCCCATTTGGTCTGCATGGTGATGTGGTAGTTCTCAAATTCTTCTTTGGTGGTGAGTCCGCCGTAAATCTCGCCGGTGATTTTAAGGACTTTGTGGCCGTCTTCTGCGATGACGGAAAAGACCTTGAGGGGGTCGTTGTTGAGCCCGAGAGGGGTTCCTTTCATTCCGTCTTCACTGGTGGGATCAGGTTGGCCGGGGATTTTGACGGTCTTGTGAGGGACGCCCATCCAGATATCCCAGTCGCTGAGATCTTGGTCGAGAAGTGAGCGCCATTTTGGAGCCGAGATGGTGGTTTTGGGAGCAGGCTTGGCCTTTTCCCTCTTCGCTTTTTTCGCCTTTTTCATTGCGGCCTTCTTTTTCTCGGCTGCGTCATCGCTCTGAGCGCGCGCGCTTATCATCTGTTTGAGGTATTCTTCGGCATTCTTGAGCGGGAGCTTGATGCGTTTCATGTCGGACTTTTTGTCGAGGTTGGCATTCATTTCGTCTTCGTCAGGAGTTTTGGATTCGACTCCGCCTTCCGGGACTTCGAGTCCAGCGGTCCAGACGATGGTGTTGAGGATCATGGCGCGGATGCCATCGTTTGCCCAGTTCCGGTGGTAGTGGCCGCCGGTGTAGCCTGCGCCACGGGTGCCGTTCTCTTGTTCGAAGCCCCAGAGGAGGGTTTGTGGTTTTCCGAGTCCTTTGGTTCCGTAGTCGTTCCAAAGATTGATGGTTTTCATCTTGTCCTTATGAGGAACGGCGGTGGCGAGGGGGATGGCTTTGTCGGCGAAGCGCATGTTGTAGTAGAACTCATCAAGGACCTTGATGGGCTTCTCGCAGCCGCGGCGGATGGGGTGGTCGCTGGCGACCTTGATGTCAGCTACCCAGTGGGGGTTCACGGAGAATCCGGATTCCATGAAGCCGCCGATGGTGGGGAGGTAGTGGTCTTTCCCATCCTTCGGTTTTCTGGGGTGCACGCCGTAGTGCATGAAGAGGAGGCCGGTGCCATTTTTCGAAAGCTCCATGAGGCGCGGGTAGTGATCGCGCACTACGGAGTCTGAGTCGCAGTAGATAACGATGGAGGAGGCGTCATCGAGGATCGTATCATCCTTCGGCCAGCCGGAGATGACCTCGGCTTGGATGGGGAGGTCGGTCTGCGCATTAAGACGCTTGGCGAGGAGGAGGGAGCCAGCGCGGAACTCGTGATCACCGGAGGCGTGGCTTTTGTTTCCGGCGAGGAAGATGATCTTCTTCATGGGGGCTGGCTTGGTGAGGGTGCTCGCGATCTCAGCGGAAGGGGTGGCATCGGCTGGGAGGTCGCCGAGGGCATATTGGATGCCATCGAGGAAGTGCTTGAGGACTTTGGGGTTCCAGTAGGTGAAGTTGTTGTGGCCAAGATTGGAGTAGAAGACGCGGCCTTGGCCGACTTCGTGAATCCAAGCGATGGGGTAGTCGCTCTCTGCTTTCACCTGGTCGGCTTGGTTGGCGGCAAGGCCTTCGCCCTGAAAGTTCCGCTGTTTCGACATGTCTAGGCTGAGGAGGACACGGGAGCGCTTACGGCTAAATGAGCCTTCACGGTAGAGGTAGATTTCATCGCGGATAAGGTCGCCTTTTCCTCCCCACGCGCCATTGAGTGGGTGGAGTGGGGATTCGAGTTTCATGGCCCACTCGCCGCGAGAGGTCCAGGGGTGGGAGCCAAAGACGCCACCGATGACGTCTGCGCCTTCTTTCCATTCTTTGCAGGCGTCAGAGGCGGCGTGGATGCCGATGAGGCCTTTGCCGGATTTGATGAACTCTAGGAAGGCTTCACGCTGCTCGTCGGTAAGGAAGGTTTCGAAGTCGACCGAGTTGTTGAGGAGGACGGCGTCATATTGGGCAAGATTTTCCGAGGTGAACTGGGCTGGGTCATCGGTGACATCGATCTCGTAGCCTTTGGTTTGCTCCGCCATCATGCGGAAGGTGGCAAGTCCGGTGGCGATGGAAGAATGCGGCCAATTGCACTTATAAAAGGCGAGGATGCGGCGCTTTTTAGAGGGCGCGGCGGTGAGCTTTTTGGGGATCGCCTCTTTGATGAGCGCGAGTTCCTCCTCAGTAGGTGCGTAGAGGCCGAAAAGGACTTTCTTTTTCTCGGCCCAATCGAACTTGGTCCAGCCCTTCGGGGTATTTCCGCGGGGGGAGCCGTTTTGTTTTAGCTGAGCGAGGACGGGGATGGCGACGAAGCCAAGAAGGGTGAGGAGGGCGACAAAGAGCGCAGGCCTTTTCATAGTGAATGGAGTGTGAAAGAAGTAATACGTGGGATCAATGAGGGTTTTTCATGAGAATGGTGAAGGTCGGGACGGTCTTGGAAGGAAGTGGTGTGGTTTAGGCACGGGCGCGGCCACGCTTCCGGCGACGCTGGAACTCATCGCGCAGGGCGATTGAGATTTCCTCACGGATTTCCATGCCTTCTTCTTTTGAAGAAGGAGGCTCTACGCTGCGAGCGAGGTGGACTTCTACGCCCGGAGCCACTTCGAGTCTGATCCAGGCACTTCGGCCTTCCCTTGATTCACCTCGGCATTTTTCGGGGTTGAGATCACGCGCCATCTTGCGGGCGACCATGGGGCCGAGTTCGAGGAGTTTTTCAAAATCTTCGGTGGTTTTTCCTTCGAGCATTTCGCGGATCATGGGGACGCGGAAGCCATCGGCGAGCATGACGCGGATGAGGTGTTTTCAAAAGATAAGGTGCATCCTGGGATGGAAGGGCACCTTTTTATGGCGACGGAAATTTTGGAGGAGCTGGGGGTCGAGGTGCCGGCGGATGATCTGGCAACCATCCAAGAAGACCCTCTTTTCAAGAAGATCGCTCACTCGCGGAGCTATCGCAGTGCGCAATGGATGAAGCACATCGGCTACACCCGTCAGAAAGTGGTGGCACCTCAGCCGTTAGGAGAGACTGAGAAAAAAGCGGCCCAAATGCAGGCCGAGATTGATGAGCTTCGGAGGGGAAAGCGCTAGCCCGCTTAAATCACCGCAAATAGTGGGCGCCTCCGATTTTTGAGAAAGCGCGCTGCACTACCTTCTTATTCTTTCCTTACGATAACTTCCGCCTGATTCCTTGGCGTAGTCCCGGAACATTTTTGACGGCTTGTTATCTACGGAGACAAGGTAGAGACGAATTCCTTTCTCCTTCATGAGAGTGACTAAGATGTTATTCATTTTCTCATCCACATCGTCCTCGAAATCTGAGAACCAAAAGATGGAATCAACATCCAAGAGGTCGATCATCGCGAGGAAAGCTGAATTCGAATGACGTGAGAGCGCGGGCCACTCCACGTAACAGCTGTCCAGTGACTTGAGGACTGAGAGATCCTTTGGGGAGTGCCAATTGGGGAGGAAGGGATTCAGATGAGGTGAAGGATCAGCATAAAACCAAGGGGCTGATCGAACCATGACAGATGATTTTGGATGGATTTTAATGTTCCGGCCCAATCTGCTCCACAGTCCTTGTGGTCGATCAATGGCGCATTCTTCTACTTCTACAAAATAGCTGTAGCGAAACTGCTCTGAGATTTCAGTCCGCAGCTTCTCAACATATTCCTTCATGCTTGGACTACTGTCCAAAATGACCCCGATCTGGCTGGCGATGACCGCCTCACCAAGAACCTTGGCGGTGTACTCCTTGATACTATTTTTACTGACCCCTTCTGCAGGTTTCCAGATTTTGGCCGCCTTCTGTTCGGCTTCATAGAGCTTGTCTTGGTTCGCTTTGAGGTCCTGATGAATGCCTTGGAGAAATTGTTCGGTTTTTGCACCTCCCAGTTTGCCATTCATGAATCGGTCAAGAAGCCTCGCTCCTGCTTTTCCTGCGGCTTCAGGGAAATGATAGAATGAGAGGCTTGGCACGTCGGGAAACTCATGGATTTCAAGCATCTTGAGGCGCTCATCTTGCTCTTCTTTTAAATTAGTAATGAGTTTCCAGCTGACATCGGCCTTCGAGATGGTGGTCCATTTTCCTCCATATTCGCCCGCTACGAGAGTTGAAGTGTCGATGATGGTGCAAATCAGAGTGATCCATCTCTTGGGATTAACATTCATTTAAATGAAGCTATCGAAAGAAAAGGAGCACTGCCAATTTTTACTGAGACGAGGGATTATACTCTACGCATTCGGGAGCTTGAACTCATCGCGGTAGGTTTCGCGGTCGAGCTTGCTGGCGGCGGCGGCGAATTCTCCGGTGAGGCGGACGCCATCAGTGGTGAGGGGGACGCCGAGGGTGATTCCTTCAGTGACGCCATTGGCGGCGAGGTGCTCCTGCATGCGGGCGTGGGCGTCGCTGAGGGTCGGGGTTTTGGAGAAGGCGGCTTTGATCTGGTCTGGATCAGCCGTTTTTCCGAGGTTCAAAGCGTGGGTGCCGAGGTGGGCGAGAGCGGAGGAGTGATGGCCATTCTCCGCACCGCGGACGGCGTCTTGTTTTCCGCCGCGGACGTCATCGATGAAGTTGTGGATGGAGTTTCCGCTGCCTTTGAATTTCTTGATGACCTTGCCATCGTGATCGACCACTTCGCAGGAGCCGCCGTGGCCGCCGAGAATTTTGCCTCCTTCGTATTCGATGACGTTGCCGATGGTGACGCCTTGGTAGTCAGGCATACCGTTTTTCCAGTTGAGGCCTTTTTTAGGGAGTCCGCGGACTTCGAAGAGGATGGGAGCGGGCTTGGCGTCGATGTAGAGGATCTGGGTGTTGGCGGTGTCGCCATCATCATCATAGCCGACCCGGCCACCGGCGGTGAGGAAGCCGGCGGGGTAGGTCATGGGGTCGCCGAGAGCCCAGCGGCAGACATCGAGTTGGTGCGGGCCTTGGTTGCCGAGATCGCCATTTCCGTAGGGCGATTGCCAGTGCCAATCGTAGTGGAACTGGCTCCGGCGGATGGGGAGGACTTCGCGGGGGCCGGACCAGAGGTCATAATCTACGGTCTTGGGCGGGGCCACGGGAGCGGAGACTTTACCAATGGATTTCCGGGGCTTGTAGCAGAAGCCACGGGCGAGGGTGAGCTTGCCGATCTCGCCCTGCTTTACCCAAGCGAAGACGTCGTGCCAGGCTTGCTCGGAGCGGCGCTGGAATCCGTGGGCGATGGTGACGCCGTAGTCGGCTTGGCCGAGGGCGAGTTTTTCCCCTTCCCAGACGTTATGCGAGACGGGCTTTTCGACGTAGACGTGCTTGCCAGCAGCGGCTGCGCTGAGGGCGATGAGGGTGTGGGTGTGATTGCAGGTGGCGATGCAGATGGCATCGACCTCGGGGTCTTGGCAGACTTTACGGTAGTCGGTGTAGGTCTTGAGGCCGGTGAGCTTGTGGCGTTTTTCGAGTTCGGTCTTTCGTCTGTCGAGCTGGTCGGTGTCGATATCACAGAGGCCGACGAGGCGCGCTTTTTTATGAGAAATGACGCCGTTGATATGAGCCGAGCCTCGGCCTTTGACGCCGATGACGACGATGCGGAGCTCGCCATTTGCACCCGCGGCGCGGGCATGGGGAGCGAGGAGGGAAAAGGTGCCTGCGTAGAGGGAGGAGCGGAGGAGGTTACGGCGGTTCATTATTTTGAGAAGGTTTGGAAGTGGTTCTGGAGGGTGGCTTTGTCGAAATCTCCCGACTGGAGGACGAGGCGGTATTTCTGCGTGAGGGACTGACCTTTCTTTAGCAGATAATCGCCGAGATGGGGCTCCTTTTTTTTGCCTTCGAAGTCGTGCTGGCCGAAGGGATTGGCGGCGAGGAGGCCGTAGTCACGGGCGTGCCACCAGGTGGGGTGGCGGAGGTTGGAGGGGTGATCCATTAGGGTGGCGACGCTGGGTTTCCCTTGGGAATCGGGGCCGTGGTAAGCGACCCACTTAGCGCGCTTGCCCCAGGCGTCGGCATTCTTGTGGCCTTCGGAATTTTCGATGGAGCCTTTGGCAACTTTCCCTTTGAGCCGAAGGCTGGGGGTGAGGCGGAGCCCGAGTGAGCCTTCTTTGGTATCGCCAAAAGTGACGTCCTCCAAGGCCGTGAGGGTTGAGGTGAGGTCGATAACGAGCTCAGTGTCGCTGGAGCTGAAGCAGTAGGTTCTTTTTTCAGAAAGAAGGGCCTTGGCGTCGTGCTCCCAAGCGAGGTTGGCGGTGAAGAAGGTGTCGCCGATTTCCTCGTAGGATTTGAGGACGATTTTTGAGGGAGGAACGCCTTTTTTCTCGTGCCAGAAGTCGTGGCCATTGATGAGACCGTGGGTGAACCAAAAGGAAATGTGGTGGGGGTGGTCGCTTTGCTCGCCTGGGACGTCTTCCTTGAAAGGGTAGTGGCGGGTCATGTTTGAGCCGCCGGGTCCGATGAGTGGATAGAGGCAGGGGACTTGCTTGTCTGCGCGGAAAGTCGTGATGAGTTGATCGCCATCCGTCATTTGGATTGTGCGGTCGATTTCGGTGAGCTTCAGCTGCGCACAGAGAGGGAGGGTGAAAAGGCAGAGTCCGAGTAGAATTCGCATCGTTATGTCTCTACGGGAGCCCTGTAAGAAATATTTCGAAGGGCATTATTCCGGATATTTTCGGTATTGAAAATAAAGATGTAATTTACTCATTTCTTGGAATAACGAAGACCAATAGAAGCTCTCCCCAGTGCTTATGAAAATAACCACTAATACTTCTATCATCGTGTCACTCAGTGCTCTGATTAGCTCCGCAAATGGCGCCTCTCTCCGCATCACCGTCGAGGCTCCTTCCAATGTCGGCCTCGCTCCGGCACTGCTCTCTTTTCATGATGGCTCCGTTGATTTTTTTGACACGGGCTCCGCTGCTTCAGCTGGTCTCGAGCTTCTCGCGGAAGTGGGCGATACTTCAGTTCTCCAAGCTTCACTCGCTGCTGGATCCGATAATATTACCATCGCAAACGGCGGACCATTTACCCCTGGAAGCAGTAACACGGTGACTTTCGATATCTCCGATACGAATACTCTCCTCTCTTTCGTGGCGATGGTGCTTCCCTCCAACGATTGGTTTATCGGAAACAACAACGCCATCGACATCTCCTCAGTCATCGGTGGTGGGCTGGGCGCGACGAGCATTCTTGAGTTCGGGCGTGTCTATGACGCGGGCACCGAGACCGAGGACTTCGCCTTTTCTCCAGGAAACGGTTTCATCGGAATTGATACGATGGCCATGCCAGGTGGCGGCACCTCTACCTCTGATGCGATCTCGCTGGTTGATCAGGCGAATCCTTTTGGCGGTTTTGCGAATACCTCGCCCGCCTCTTTTGATCCCACTACCTTTGATTTTAATTCGGCGGGAGTAGGCAATACGATTCTCGGACGAATCACGATTACAAATGTGCCCGAGCCGAGCTCCATAGCGCTCGCGAGTCTTGCTGGACTGGGTCTCATCGCGCGTCGTAAGCGTTCCTAGAAAAATGCTCCCCTCTGTCCCCGATTCTGGTGAAAGCCGGAGCGGGGATTTTTTCTGGGAATAATTCAGGCGGGATCCACTCTCATCGCTGTCTAACCGATACGACTATGGACGAATTTCAAGAACTCGTGGATACCCATTACCAAGCACTTTATCGCTTTGGGTTCTCCCTCGCTAAAAATCCCGATCGAGCCGCCGATCTTGTCCAGCAGACCTTCTGCATCTGGGCGCAGAAAGGGCACCAGCTGAAGGATCGCTCGAAGGCCAAGACTTGGCTCTTTACCACCCTCTACCGGGAGCACCTCGGTCAGGCCCGCCGTAACCAGCGGCACCCTGAGAGTGAGATCGGCGAGGTCGAGCATGAGATTCCGGGAGTGGAAGACGGGTCGGATCGCCAAATGGATGCCCAGCAAGCGGTCGATCTTCTGAGTAAGTTAGACGAGACCTTCCGAGCACCGTTGACCCTCTTTTATCTCCAGCAGCACTCCTATAAGGAGATCGCTTCAATTTTAGATGTGCCCATTGGCACCGTGATGTCCCGCATTTCCCGCGGCAAAGAACAACTTAGAAAAAAAATGACGGCTGAGCCGAGCAGCGCTCCTCAGAAAATCGTCGATTTCCAATCCGAAACTTTCAAAGAGACCCATGGATAAAGAACGTGCAAAATTTATTCTCCAGAGCTTCCGCCCCGATGGCGCAGACGCTGGTGATCCTGACTTCGCCGAGGCTCTTGCTCTCGCCACGAAAGACCGTGAACTCGGCGAGTGGCTTGCGAAAGAGCGTACTCGTGACGCGGCCTTCGCAGCAGCGCTGGGTGAGCTTCCCATCCCGGAAGATCTCCGTGAAGCGATCTTCGGCGTGCTGGAAGGAGGAGACTCGGAGCTGACCGATCTCGATGCTTCATTTGTCGGAGCTCTCGTCTCGGTGCGTGCTCCGGAGGGGCTGCGTGACAAGATTCTCACCGCTATGGAGGTGGAGCAAAAAGTGGTTCGCCCTCGCTTCGGTCAGTGGAAGTGGGTCTCTTCAGCGGTGGCTGCGGTGATCGCCGTTTCGCTTGTCGCTGTGTTCACCGTAGGTGGTGGTAATGCGATTGCTGGAACGACGGTCGCGGAAGTGGAGCACTCCATCATCGATCTTCTCAGCAGTCCACTCTTTAAGCTCGATCTGAAGGACGATGAACAGGCTGCTCTTTATGGCTGGCTGGAGGGGAAAAATCTCCCTGCTCCCGAGGTCCTGCCAAAGGGCCTTCAGGGCCTCGAAGGGATCGGCTGCAAGTATCTTGAAATCGGTGAAAATAAGACCGGTGCTTCTCTCATCTGCTACCGTCAGGAAGACGGCACTGTTGTCCACCTCGTCATCATGAAAAAAGACGAGTTGGCTGATAAAGATATGCCTCAGCTTGCGGAAGCTGATGGTCACTGCGATGGTTGCGAGAGTTCCGGCTGGTCTGCCACTCAGTGGACTGACGAGCAGCACGCGTTCCTCATGCTCAGCAAGATGAATCCTACTCAGCTTGCGGCGCTCTTTTAAAGAATCAGATCTTAATTCAAAGGCCCTCTGCGGAGGGCCTTTTTTGTGCTTAGAGAGCTTATTTTTTGCCCGTCATCATGGTCCAGTGCTTCCCGTGAGGGCCGATGCCGATGAGGTTCGGGCCGTCGGAGAACATGATGAAGCGGTGGCCGTCTGAGCCGAACCAGGCATTATAGGCCGAGGCGTGAGAGGTGGAGCCCATGAAGATGTTTTCACCGCTCCAGCGATACTTGTAGTCGGCAGCGCGTGCGCGGTCGCCGGGGGATTTTTTGCCTTTGACGGGGGAGGTATGGGAGAAGAATCCGATGGTGGCCATGTCAATAGAGTGGCCGGTGGCAGCAGCGGAGAGACGTTCCTCCATGCGGAGGGGGGTGATGCCGAATAGGGAGCGGTTGTCGTTGAGAAGTTTGGTGAAGTCTTTTTGGGAAGAGTTTGCCCAAGCGCAGGCGGCATTGGCATCGGTGGCTTCCTTGAGGGCGGCGACTTCTTTTTGGATGCTGGCGATCTGGGATTTTGTCTTGAGGTAGACTTCGCCATCGAATGAGTCTTGGAGGGCAGCGAGGTGGTCGAGTTCTTGGTCCTCGAGTTCTTCTCCCTCGGCGAGGATGAGTTCACGCCGAACTTCGGCGAGGGCGGTGGAAATGGAGGAGACAGCGGTGTCGAACTTGGAAGAATCGGCGTGGGAAAGCTTGCGGAGTTTCGCGTTGAGGTTGGTGAGGGATTCTATTTCGCCCCGAAGCATTTTTATTTTGGCGGGGTCCTTTTTGTAGTCGGTGCGAATGAGGGGGTAGATGCGCTCGCGCTCGGCCTTGAGTTCCTCGGTGAGGAGGTCGGTGCCGTGGTAGGGGTTCTCGCTTTTGTCATTGAGGAGCCGGGTGAGGCGCTTTTCGTGGGAGGTGCGCGCTTTTTCGAGAGTGGCGGTGTAGACTTCTTTGGCGGATTCGCCGTAAAGTTGGAAGGTGCGGTAGGCGGCCTCGCGCTTTTCGGCATTCTGATCCTGCATCCACTGGAGGGCCTTACGCACGGCCATGGGCGGGATGGCGGGGTCGGTTTCCTGAGCAGGAAGAAGTCCGGCAAAAAGTGCGCTACAAAGGAGGGCAGGGAGTCTCATAAGTGTCTGACAAGGCTAGGCTTTAGGGTGACTTTTTCAATGGTGGAGTTTTCATCACTTGACCCGGGGGGCGCTTCCTTCTTTCGTGGAGCAATGCAACGCATTCAACTGAAGTCCAAGCTCCATCGGGCGATTATTAAGCAGGCCGATATCGATTATGAGGGAAGCATCGAGATCCCGGAGGATCTCATGGAGGCTGCGGGGCTTTGGGAGGGCGAGAGGGTTCTCGTGACTTCAATGACAGCGGGTGGTCGTCTCGAGACTTATGCGCAGACCGGACCGTCTGGGACGGGCAATATCATCATTAATGGAGGCGCGGCCCATCTCATTAAAAAAGGGGAGTGTGTGACGATCATGGCTTTTGGAATTTCTGATGCGCACATTATTCCACGCCGCCACGTTCTCAACGATGAGAATGAGATTATAAAGTCCTCAGGGGTTTGAGACTGGTTTGGAAGCTCGTTTGTTGGTAGATTCAGGTGTGGTCGATCTTTGGAGCGAAAAGGTTAGGGTCGAGCGGCTGCTCGCTGGGAGTGA
>JBDMZE010000019.1:0-73869 GCA_039769075.1 Akkermansiaceae bacterium
CCCCCGGCCCAAAGGCGCTTGCCGGAATCGTCGCCGAATAAATCCCACCACCCAGCTCAACCGCCGCCAGCTCCACCTCGCTCCCAAAGCCCTCTCGATAAAAAACCTTCACTCCTGAAACACTCCCATTCAAGGCCCGCGACCGCGCCATCACCTCCAACGCCCCCGCAAAAGGCTGCACCGGCTCAGGCGAAACCTCATCAAAAACCGGCCCCGCCAACACTCCTACTCCATTCACCAACCCCGGAGTCGGCGACGTAAAAAAAGCAATCTGCCCACCCACCGAAATCCCAAACGACTGATCCGTCGTCTGAGCCGGATAATCGAACCCACTGACCAAAATCCCACCCTTCGTAAGCCCCAAAACCCCACCCTCTTTCGCCAGCTTAAAATTCGTATGCAGCTCACTGCCCAGCCGATCCTTATTCGAAGCAAAGACCACTCGATAGCTCCCCGGCTGAATCAAGGTCCCACTCGGAAAACTCCAGCCCAACAAATCTCCCGCCTCATCCGTCAGCGCATAATCGCCCAAGTCATAAACCACCCCATCCGGATTAAAAATCTCAACCCAATCCGAGAACTCACCATCTTCATCAACAATCCCAGTCTCATTCGACCCCAGAAACTCCGTAATCACCAACTCTCCCGACAAGGCCCCCACAAGTCCAAACAGGAGAGGTGGAAAGCGCCAAAACGACATAATAAGTATTCTAGAGCCCATCCCCAACCCCTCATAGTCCCCAAAGCGGGGACAACAAAAATCACGGACCTCAACCAAGCTCTCCGAAAAATCCGTGTAAATCCCTTCCCAATCCTTCCTGAAATCTGTGCTAAAAATCTCCCCCAACCAAGCACCCAGAAACCTCTGCGCCTCCGCGCCTCTGCGTGAGATCTCCCCTCAACCAAGCCACAAAAAGGCCCTTGATTCAAAGCAGGTACTCCTCGATGACAAAAGGCAGTAATAGGCCGATCAACATCCCCCAAAAAAGGGCGAACAAGATCGGCCACTCAGACTTCGTTTTCGATGGCGAGGCGAAGTTTGAAAACTCAGTCGCTCCGATCATGAGGATGAGTAAAATAAGGAGGCAAAACGCAACCAAAGGGTAATGCAGTTGGATGAAGTAGCTAACGATCGCGAAAACGAGGGTCAGGAGTAGCTTCTTGAGTAGCTTTGGGCGGTTCATCTTATTTGTTCAATCGGTGTTGGATCTTAATAAAAGGTCTGCGCCTCTTTCATGTCATCGAAATCAACTCTCCAGACAGCGAACCCGCAAGTCCAAAGAGCAAGGCCGGCACCATCACATGCTTCAGACTCTAGAGCCCACCCCAAACCTCTGCTGCTTTGCCTAAGGGCTAACTCCGCTTCGCTCCGGTTGCTGCTCTGCGTGAGACCGCCCCCCAACCAAGCCTTCAAAAACTTCGCGTCATCGTGCCTTAGCGGTCAAATCCCCCAACCTAAGGCTCCTCAATCTGCGCCCGCATAAACTGCCTCACCTCATCCTCCACCCGCACCGCACTTCTGAAAAGCAGATGCCCCGCCTCCTCCTCAATCAACAAACAATCCGGCACCCCACTTCTCCACATTTCCAAATCCAGCGAAACCGCCCCCTCAATCACCACCTCCCGACGAGAGACCCGCGGAACGAGATACTCCAGAAACGAATCCACCCCAACCTGCCTCACCGAATGAACCGGAGAAGCTACCGAACTTGCCAGCCGGGGATCCGTCGCAAAGGCGTATTCCCATAAGGTCGCCTGCCCATCCCCATCCGCATCGAAACCCCACTGACTCACCGGATTACTCAGCGCCGGGTCAATGTCCGCAAACTGCCGATAGCGCCATTTCTCTGGCGAAAGCAGATCGCATGAAGCCGCCCCATGCGAATCTCCCAAGACATTGTAAGAAGAGACCCGAAACACGATGTCCTCCTCCGCCGGATCAATCGCAACATCCTTCGTCTCAGAACCCACCGGAAGTTCCGCCACGATTTCAAAATCACCTCCAGCAGTCGACTGCTCCACGATATACCCCAGCTCATTACTCGCCGAATCCGACCAGCTCAGCCGCACATTTTGCAGATCAAGGAACTCCGATTGCACCCCGCCCGGAGCGATCGGCGCAGTCGCAGGAGCTGGCGAAAACTCGGTCGACGCGTCATTCAAATCCCGAAACGGCCGCCCCGCGATCGACCCAAGATAACCAGCCAGCCGCTTCTTCAAATCATAAGCCTTCTGCGGAACAGTCTCATAAATGTTCACCTCCTCCTCCGGATCGGCCACCAAATCAAAAACCTGATCGTCATCAAAATACCTCGGATTGGAAGCCGCCGTATTGAATCCCAAGCTCCCGTTATTCGTATAATAAGGTCGCGGCTCCGTCAGCAGCCCCGTTGAAAAATTGGGCCACAGGACCCCGCTCTCGATCTGATTGTAAACCGACTGCGGATAGCGCAGCGCGATGTATTTTGAATCCTTCGTCCGCACCCCCCGCGCATACCCGATCTCACAAAAGACCTCGTCCCGCAGCGCCGCGCTGCTACCATTCAGAACCGGAACTAAGCTCAGCCCATCCACCGGACGCGTCGGGAGACTCGACGCCCCAGCCAGCTCCAGCAGAGTCGGCACAAAGTCCACCTGCGACACCAACTCGCTATAAGTCCGTCCACCCGCCGCGATCCCATTGGGCCAATGCATCACCAGCGGCACCTTCATCCCGATGTCATTCAGCGATGACTTCCCCCAATCAGTCGGGCTGACGTTCAACTTCTTCTCCCCATGATCGGAGGTGAAAATAATGAGCGTATCATTCTGAATCCCGTGCGCCTGAAGCTTGTCCCGCAGCGCCGCGATCGAATAATCAATCCAGGTCTCCCGAGCCGAGATCAACTGCTTCCCCGCCGTCGTCACCTCATTGCGGATTTCCGTGCGCGTCGGCATGAAGGAATAATCGAGATTCGGAAAAAATCCCGCGCTCGTATAGCGAGGGTCCGCGCCCAGCGATTTCGATAAATCATTCCGCACCGGCCCGTGGTTAATCGTCGGAGCCATGTAGAGGAAGAACCGCTGCTTATGATTCTCCTCGATGAAATCTAGGGCGTTCTTCGTGATCCATTCCTGATTGTGAACGTTCAGATGATCATTCCGGAGCTCCAGCAGATTAGCCGAGTAGAAGCCCGAGACAAAATCAAAGCCCACCGTCCGCATCCGCTGAGAGAGCACCCGATGATTGTGCTGCATCGCTCCATTGACCGTCGCATCCGTCGCCGGGTCGGTCGTTTGAGAATATCCAATCAACCCCTTGGCCGCCCAGTTCGAGGTGTTCTTAACATCATCATCCCACACGTGAGACTTCCCCACAAAGCCCGTGCGATACCCCGCCTCCTGTAACCAGGCCCCCAGATTCTGCCCATCGTCTTCTAACTCGGTATCCGAGACCCCAAAGCGACCCAAGGTCCCCGTCGGAAATTTCGCGAGGAAGTTCGCGCTCGTGTTCCGCGAGGGCCAACGCCCACTCAGCAAAGCGTAACGAGACGGCCCGCACACCGTCGAGGCCGCGAAGGCTTCGCTGAACTGAATCCCGCCCGCCGCCAGCGAGTCGATGCTCGGAGTCAGGCAATCCCGGCCCTCAAATCCGAAATGCTGCCCGCCCACAATGTCATCCACATTAATGATGATGATGTTCGGTCCCGCCGCCGCCGTCTGCGCCACGATCTCGTAGTAAAGCGAGGTCGCCCCGTTCACCAACTCCAGCTTCCGATTCGCTGGCAGCGTGAAATTCCGCGTCCGCACGCCCATCGTGCTTCCGGAAAAGGAAGCAAAGTCCGCCAGCACAAAGCGCGTCCCCACCGCGTAAGGCCCCGCGTAATCCGAGCCATCGAGAATCCACTGCGATCCCAAGTCCAAGATCAATTCTCCTCCTCCCAAATCACAAAGCCCGCTTCCCGCAGCACCCACGCGTGTCTCCACCGTCCCCGCCGAGCCAACCGCAAAAGTCCCCGCACCGTTCCCAAGGTTCCCACTATAACTCAACTTCGTCCCCGCACCTTCTAGAATCAAAGCCGCCGCATCCTCCAGCTCCCGGCCCAGCTCCATCGCATCCAGCGACAAAGTCCCGGCTCCCCGAATCAAGAGCGACCCCTCACGCAGCTCCAGCGCACTAGGCCCGCTCGTCACCGCGCTTTCCAGCGTCACCTCAAAGCCCTCGATAATCGCATCCCTCGGAGCCACCGGCACCCCATCAGGATTCCAATTCGCCGCCGCCGCAAAGTCGAAATCCCCAGCCCCATTATCAAAACCCGACGGCCCCGCAGGCGCTGCCACCAAGTCAAACTCCAGCCCGCTCAAAACAAAACCCTGCGTGTCGGCATCCCCAGCCGAGGAGATCGAAAACGAAGCCCCCACGCCTTGCCCGGAAACATCCACCGTCCCCGCCGCTCCCGTGAGAGGGTAGGAAATGGCATTCACATTCAGACTCGTCCCCGCCGAGGTCGAAGCCCGCGCATAGCTCACCTTCCGCAGTTCAAAAATCGCAGCCCCTACCGGAATGTTCACCTCGATCACTTCCGCCGCCGCATCGATCCACTGCGGATTCTGACCCTGAATCGCCAAGCCCGCTCCCATATGATCGATCCGCAAGGTCGCCGGATTCACCGCCCGCGATAACACCACCGTAAAGCTCCCGCCAAAGATCGCCGGATTCGAGACCGTCCCCACCGCCCCATCAAAGTCATCGACATAAGCCGCCGGCCCCGTCTCCGCACAAGAAGCATCCAGCGTTATCCCACCCGATCCATCCACCGTAAATGCCAAACTAATCGCCCCCGCATTCTGAAAACCACCCGCCCCCCCCGAGTAAGAATGGCTAAAATCCACCACCACCTCACCCCGCGCCATCACCGGACAAAGAACGGCAAAAAAAAGAGCACAGCGAGGAAGGAGAAAGCGGAAAAAATTCGGAGTCGGCATAGGTCAATCGGGTAAAAGTCTCGTCAGTTCATCCCCAATTATAAACCAGAGAAGGCCCACACTCTAGCCCTACAAGAACCCATCGAAACAGTCCCCAATAAGGGGACACCTCGTTATACTGGCGCGCATCACACATTGTGAATTTCAAAGTCCCCATCCCGGATGGGATGACAGAAACTAGCCGGGGCGTGGAGCATAGCGGAACCCCTGGGAAATTGTGCCACGCCCTCAACGAGGTAAACCAACGTAGCCCCACTCGGCAAAGAGGATGGACTGACCGTCGTGGGTGAGCATCTTCATGGCATCACCGTGCACCAGGTTTTGCGAAAGGACAAAGAAGGCGGCGAGATACAGCTCATCCGAGGGAGAAAGCCCAAGGTAGCCTGCAAAAATTTCTAAAAGATTGGCTCGGCATCCCGCGATGTTGTCGGGAAGGAGTTAGATGCCGTAGATACACATTACCCCGAGTAATGCGAAGTGACGTCGCTCGAAGTCAGACTTTCCATATTTAAGTTCTACAGCAGCGAGTTTACGCTGAAGAACTTTCACAAGGAAGTTTCCGTCTCCACAGGCGGGCTCAAGGAAGCGGGAATCAATCCGCTCGGTCTCACCCTTCACCAAATCGAGCATCTCCTCGACCATCCACTCGGGGGTGAAAACCTCTCCGTGGTCGGCGACTCGTTGTTTTGATTTTGTCAGGCTCATTGGTGAATTCGCCTGAGATATAAACTATCGGAGCACCTGTGCCAGCTCAGAACGCGCTTGAAAGCTTGATCACAAAAACACGCTGGGCGTATTTGCAGAGAAAAAGCGCTCTATCATTGTCGGCTCTGCAGGTTGAAGGTCCATTGGGTTCTTCAGATCTGGGGCAGATTTCTCCATGGTGACTGCCCTCAACAAAGGAACACTCCATCATTCCACCGTCTGCTCGACTCCCGCTTGCTTGAGGACTTCCTCGGGTGGTCCTAGGAAAGGGCCGCCGTAGGGTGAGTTCCCGGCGTAGCCGAGGGCTTTCCAGCACTTGGGGTCGCTGTAGTAGGCTCCGGCTGCGATGCTGGTGAAGACGTTGAAGAAATGGTTCCCCTTGGCCATCTCATCGCAGGCCGCTTTCTTCTGCTCCTCGCTTGCGGCGGCGAAGTTCTTTTGGAAGTGCTTTTGGCATTCTTCATCGAGTTTCTTGAGGCCGGGGAGAATTGTTTTACGGTCGTTTTTCTGACGAGGATAGGGCGCGCTGATCCACTCGTCGATGAAGTCAGCCACGCGGACCTCGCTTGCGGCGGGTCCTAGCTCATCGGCCGGGAAGAGGATGTCAGCGAGCGCGATGGCGGCCTTCTTTTCCTCGGCAGAAAAAGTGAGGGGCCAGACCTCGCCGCGCGCGTAGGTTTTATTCATCACCGGGTCTTGACTGTAGCCCGTCGCTTCCGTGGGCGCGGTTGGGGTGAGCTTGATTTCCTGAGCGATAGCGGCGGGAACTGAGAGTCCCTCGGCGGTTGCCACGGCGGCGAACCATTGGAGGATTCGGCGACGGGGGATGCGGTTTTCTTGATCTTGAGAATTCATATTAAAGGTTTCCTTTCCGTGCTTCTTCGATGAGGCGGTCGGCGGCGCGCCAGGCGAGGGCCATGATGGTTTCGGTGGGGTTTTTATCAGAGTTCGAGGCGAAGGGGGAGGCGTCGCAGAGGAGGAGGTTTTTAATATCCCAGCTCTGATTCCACTCGTTCGTGACCGACTTCTTAGAATCGGCTCCCATGATGGCACCGCCGACTTCGTGGATGACTTCGCCGCCTTTTAGGAGGGTCTTGCGGGGGTCTTTCTTGGGGTCGAAGAGCCCCTTGCCTCCGGCGGATTCGAAAATATCGCTGAAGGTTTTTTGGGCGTGGACGGCCATATTTCGCTCGTGGTCGCTCCATTTCCAATGCCACTTCATGACGGGAATCCCCCACTTGTCTTTCACCTCGGAATCGAGTTCCGCGAAGGAGCCTTCATTAGGAATCATCTCACCACGACAGGCGACGTGGACGAAGGAGCCGTAGTAACGACGGGCCGCTTCCTTCAGCTTCGTGCCATAAAGTCCCTGAAGATATTGCCCTGGAACCGGGCTGTTCCCTTTTGGCATCGAGCGCGTTCCGCTGATCTCGATGTGGTAGCCACGGGCGAAGTCCATCTTACCCGCCTTCTGCTCCTTGTAGAGCCACCACGGACTGTAGAAATGACAGCCTCCCGCGCCGTCGTCATTGTGCGCCGGGAGATTTTCGAGAGCCGGAATCTGGCCGAGCATGTCGGATCCGACGGTGTCCATGATGTATTTCCCGACGAGCCCGCTGGAGTTTGCGATTCCTTCTCCGCTTTTTGAATTGAGGAGGATGCGCACGGTCTCGCCGCTGCTCGCTGCGAGGACGACGGCCTTGCCCTTGACGCGCTCTTCTTTGCCAGTGGTCTTATCGATGAAGAGGACGCCTTTTGCTTTCCCTTCTTTATCCACGATGACCTCGCGGACGTGGGCATTTGGAATGATGTCGAGATTCCCCGTTGCGAGGGCAGGTGGGAGATGGACAGTAGTGCTTTGATAGTTCGCACGGATGCTGCAGCCGCGTCCGCAGTCGGTCGCCCAGAAACAAGTGGCGCGTGAGGACATCGATTGCTCGACGATTTTTTGCGCCTCGGGGTTATCGGGATGAAGTTCTGGAGCGAGCTTTTTCCCATCTTGAGGTTCAGTAAGGACGGCGCGGTGGATGGGCACGACAGGCACGCCGAGCTTCTTGCCATGCTTCTGAATCATGAGATCTCCGACGCGGCCTTTCGGCGGAGGCTGGAGAACCCCCTTTGGTGAATCAGGGGTGTTTTCGAGGCCTTCATTCGAGCCGTAGACGCCGATCAATTTTTCGACCTTCGTGTAGTAGGGCTCGAGATCATCGTAGGAAATGGGCCAGTCGAAACCGAGGCCGTCCCGCGAGTAGGGCTTGAAATCGTAAGGTCCGTTCCGAAGGGAAATGCGGCCCCAGTGATTGGTGCGGCCGCCCATCATGCGTGCGCGCCACCAGCGGAACTGCTCCTCAGGATCTTCGCTTGCTTGCGTGTAGGGTTCGTCGGGAACTTGCCAGCCGCCATCGATGGTGGCATCGAAGAAGCCAAAGTTTTTATCAGGGGTGGAAGAGCCACCAAGCGGGGCGTCTTTTCCGGTCTGGAACATTGGCGTTTCCGCGGCGACATCGTAGGAGCGCCCGGCTTCCAGCATGAGGCATTTGATTCCGGCGAGAGTGAGGGTGTAGGCCATCTGGCCGCCTCCGGCACCGGAGCCGACGATGATGACATCGTATTCCGACTGAGCTTTTAAGATAGGAATGGTGGGCATAAAATAAAATCTATTGAGTGAACTCGCCGAAGGGGCGCATGGGAAACTTTTTTAACTCGGTGGAAAGGTGACCCTGCATCTGCCTCACGGTCTCGAGGTAGTTGTCAGCGACGTTTTGCTTCTCCTCGGGATCGCTGGTGAGATCGTAAAGTTGATCCGCATCGAAGTAGTGCGGATTCACCTTCGCCGCAAAATGACCGAGGTGGCTGTTGCGCGTGAGATAGGGCCGCGCGAGGTCTTCTTCCTGGAAGCCCTTGAACTGTTTCCCAGCATCGAGCCGGCGCTGCACCTCCTTAGGATACCGCACCGCGATGTATTTCCAGTCCTTCGTTTTCACACAACGCGAATGACCCAGCTCGCCGAAGAGAACCTTCCGCGCCTCAAACTCCTCACCAAAAAGCGCCGGCTTAAAACTCCGACCATCAATCTGATAGTCCTCCGGCGGCGTGATGCCACAGAGGTCGAAAAGAGTCGGAGCCAAATCAATATTCGCGACCAAGCTATCGTTCTTCTGGCCCGGCTTGATCTTTCCCTTCCACTGCATCAGCAGCGGCACCTTCATCCCAAAGTCATGCAAGGTCGCCTTCCCGTGACGATACGACCCATGATCCGGCACGAACATAATGAGAGTGTCTTGCTCCAAACCGAGCGATGAAATTTTATCGAGAATCGCGCCCACCCCGTCATCGAGCCACAGCGCATAAGCATCACGATCCTGAAAGCCCGCCTCGCGGTTGCGCTTCAAAACATCAGCCCGTGCCGGCATCACTTCGAAGCCCTCCTTCACAAAGCCCTCTCCCGTCATCCGCGCATCCGCGGTCAGCGAGAACTTGTTCACCCAAGGCGCAGGCCCGTGATGAAGGGTCGTGGAAAAGTAGAGGAAGAAGGGCTTCTTCGACTCCTCATCTTCTAGAAAGTCGAAAGCCTTCGCGACCGTCCAATCGAGATTATGAACGTTCAGCTGCTCGCTCCCAAGCTTCTTGAGATTGGCCGCATAAACCCCATCCGCGAAATCAAAGCCATACTTCTTAATCTCATCGCACCAAGCTTGATGGTTCGCCCGCATCTTCTCATTCACCACCGGATCACGCGGATCAGCCCTGGGTGGATAGCTTTTCAAAGGCGAGTCCTTCTGGTTCTTCAACCAATCGTGACGCACAACATGCGACTTCCCCACGAAGCCCGTGCGGTAGCCATTTTTCTGAAGCACCTTCGCCAAATTCCAACGATCAGGCTCCAGCTCCCCGATGTTTTCCACCTGCGTCTGATCTCCCGGAGGATGCTCCTTCATGAAGAGCTCGCCTTCACAGCGCCCCGCATAACGGCCGGTCAAAAAGCTGTAACGCGACGGCGAACAAACCGTCGAGGTGACATTGAAGTCCGTGAAAAAGAGTCCCTCCTTTGCCATCCGATCAATGCGCGGCGTGTGGACCTTCCCGCCCATGAAGGCGAGCGAGTCCCAGCTCTGATCATCGGTGATGATGAGCACGATGTTGGGCTTCTCGGCAGCCGAAGCCAAACCGATCACCAGACATAAGATGGAAGAAAGGCGCTTCATTTTTGACGACGGCTAGCAGCTTGCTCTTGGCGAATCTTGAGGACGCGGCGGAACTCATCGAGGCGGACTTTGAGATCCGGTCGTTTCACGAGGTTCTTCTTCTCCTCTGGATCATTGGTCAAATTGTAGAGTTCCTCACCGTCATGCCACTTCCCGTAGCGCCATTTCTGACTGCGGAGCGCATAGCCCATTCGCTCGCCACGCTTCACCACGCTGTAGGCGTAGTTCTTTTTCCCAAGTCGCTCGGGATGAGTGAGAAGAGGCCTGAGAGATGCGCCCTGCACATGCGCAGGCCTCTCAAGTCCGGTGAGATGAGTCAGGGTCGGGTAGATATCGATCAACTCCACCATCGCCTGTGATTCCGTCCCCGGCTTGGTCAGGCCCGGCGCATGAATAATGAAGGGAACCTTCGCTCCGATATCGAAAAGCGAGACCTTGCCCCACAAAAAGTGGTCACCGAGGTGATACCCGTGATCGGAAGTGAGGATGACGATCGTGTCTTCCCACTGACCACTTTCCTTAAGCGAATCCATGACGAGTTTGATCTGGGCATCGATGAAGCTGATGCACGCATGGTAAGCCTGCATGTATTCCCGACGACGTGCATCGTTCTCAACGCCAAGCTCAAAGCCAAACTGCTTGTAGCGCCCATCAAGCGCCCCCCGTGGAATGGTCTCCCAGAGGTTCGCTTTGTCAGGCGTGTAGACGATCTGATCGAGAGGGTAGCGATCAAAGTATTTCGAAGGCGCGAGGAAAGGCACGTGCGGCTTTTGAATCCCGCAGGCGATAAAGAAGGGCTTGTCGCCATTCGACTTTTCACGGAGCCACTTGGAAACCGTGCGCGCATTCTTCCCGTCCTTATGCTGCTCATCCGTCAGCCCACTGCGGCCAAACCCCGGAGGCGTCTGCGCATCGAGCTTGCTCGCGGCTTCCTTGGATAGTTCACGCCACGCTTTACGATTCTTCGCGAGTTCAATGGAACCATTTTCAGCTTCGAACTTCTTACGCGCAGCCGTCACAACGGGAAGTTCGTCGTTCTTGTAAAAGTGGGACTCATGCCAAGCAACCTCGCCATGATTACTCTGCGGATTATGAAAAACCTTGCCCACTTCAGCGGTCCAATAACCATTCTCCTTAAAATACTGCGGCATCGAAACCGTGCCCGGACGAGTCTCACGAATATCAGACTTGTTATCGAGGATCCCTGTCGACTCAGGGTAGAGGCCACTGAGGAGCGAAGCGCGTGAAGGCCCGCAGACCGGATACTGGCAAAAAGCTCGCTTGAAGGTCATCGCCTCAGAGGCGAACTGCGCCATCGTAGGAGTCAAAATATGCTCATAGCCGGACGGCGTCACATGGGTGTTGAGATCATCGCAGACGATAAAGAGGACGTTCTTCTTTTTCTCCTTACCCGCCGTCTTCTTCGCAGGAGCCTTCGGCTTGGCCTCCTTCCCGGGATTCTTGATCCAGTGAAAAGTTTCCCCCTTAATGATGAGGTCCTTATTGATATTCCGCTTCGGATTAGCCGGAGCAAATTCCATCGGCGCCGACTTCCGCAGCATCGCCTTCGTTGCCGCGTGCTCGGGCTTCTCAGCGAGATTGTGCCACTCGTTCGGGTCGGCTTTGAGATCATAAAGCTCCTCCCCGTGCTCTCCGTAGCTGATGTAGCGCCAGTCTTTGTTGATGATCGCGAACTCGCCGGGATCCATGTAGGGGAGATAGACATCGCGGTCCTTAGCTTCTTCCGGCTTCGCAAGAGTCTGGGCAAGCGAGGTGCCGTCGAGCTTCTGATGAGGCTTCGGCAATCCACACATCTCGACAAAGGTGGGATACATGTCGATCAAGCTCGCCGTCACACCCGTCACCGCGCCTTTTTTCACTCCCGGCCCGGCCCAGATGAAGGGGACGTTCGAGGTGCGCTCCCAGAGGGTGTGTTTTCCCCAGTCGTATTTCTCACCGTGGTGGTAGCCGTGATCTGACCAAAGGACGACGATTGTGTTATCGGCATGAGGGCTGGCATCAAGCGCATCGAGCACTCGGCCCATCATGGCATCGGCGTAACTCATGCAGGCGAGGTAACCGTGGATGGCGTCCTTCACTGCGCCTTTTTCCTCGAGCTCTTTGTGGATTCTGGAGCGCCCGGTTTTGGCCTTCCTGATCTTAGCGGGAAGGTCGTCGAGATCGTCTGCTTTATAAGGTGGCAGCTCGATGGCGTCGCGATCGTAGAGATCGAAATACTTCTGCGGACAGTAGTTTGGAAAATGCGGGGCATAGATTCCGCAGGCGAGGAAGAAGGGCTTATCGTGCTCCTTCTTCAGCTGATCGACCGCCCAATTCACGCGAATGGTGTCCGCCATTTTCTCTTCGCTTTCATTTGGCAAGCCCGCCCACTCCAAGAAGAGTCCGCCGGTTACTTTCTTGCCTTTGTTGAAGTGGCTGGCGGGAAAGGGATCTGGAAAAGGGGTTTCTTTACTCCAGTTATCGAGCGTCCAGCCTTCCTTGCGCTGTGATTCCTTCCGGAGAAAAAAGTGATCCCACCCCCGCACATCAATGCTGCCTTCACGATGGTGAAAAAGCTTTCCTGCACCCAAGGTTGTGAAGCCTGCCTTCGAGAAACTTGTCTGCAAGCCCTCGATCTCAGGATGATCGGTAAAATAGTCCGCTGATTGATAGCACCCAGTCGTGGAAGCAAACTGCCCTGAGAAAATCGCCGCCCGAGCAGGCGCACAGTAGACCCCTGGCGTGTGGGCATTGGTAAAATTCACCCCACGGGCCGCGAGGCGATCAATATTTGGCGTGATCGCGCTGGGGGTCGTGTTGAGGCAGCCGATCCAATCATTCATGTCATCCACCGCGAGGAAAAGGACGTTTGGTTGCTTCGCATGAGCAACACTTGCCGTCAAAAAGGAAACACCAAGAGCCGCTAGTGAAGAAAATCTCTGAATCATAAGGTCGATTCGCTAGTGAACACTTTCAGCCCAAAGTTAACCAGTCCTCAAAAAGGGGACAATTGTTCCAAATGACCGATTAAAGTAGGCCCCTTTTATCGCTACAGCTCTCCGAAGAGCTGTCAGATTTTAGAACGATAGGGCCGGAACTCTGTGAGGAGAGATCTCAAATCTTTTGGGTTCTTGACTGATTATCTTCCACGCTATAGAGCTCATGATCCCTTAAACACACGCTTCAATGAAACTCATTTTCTCTATCTCAGCAGGTATCGCCGCTTCGGCGAGCTTGGTGATGAGCGCAAGGATGTCGAGTTGGTCTTGGTCCGAGGGGAGATACTTCATTGTGTCGCGCATCTTTGCCTCGCTTTCGTCATCGAGGTGATAGCCGCGGACGCCGGTTTGGAACTTTTTCATTTGTTCGAGGAGATACCAATCTTGCAGTCCATTGAGGGCGGCGCTGTGGAAGGATCTCTCGCTGTGGCCGTTGAAGCGGTGGCAGCCCATGCATTTTTCGAAGTAGAGTTCGTAGCCGTTTTTGACGTCGCCGGTGAGGGTCGGTGGGGGCACGAGGGGAGGCAGGGTGTCGATGTGGTCGAGGGCCTCGCTGAGTTGCTCTTCGGTGAGTCGGGAAACGGCGGCTTTCATTTGCTTGCCGTGAAGGTCGTCGGGATGGTCCCCGCGCTGTCCGTTGCGGAATTTTTGAATTTGCTCCTCAAGATACCAGCGTGGGAGGGACGCGATGGAAGGCGTCATAAGTTCTTTTTTCCCTCGCCCATCTGGCCGTGGCAGGTGGCGCAGACTGTTCGGAAGGTGCCGCCAGATTGAGCGAAGGTGGTTTTTTGAGGGCGGGGTTCTCTTTCCGCTAGAGGGACGAGCCAGTTCACGATTGCTAGGAAGAAGAGTCCTGCAGCGAATTGGATGGGAAGCGAGTGGCGCAAGGGTTTGGAGGCCGTTGGGCTCTGAGGCTAGAGGCTGGGGGAGTTCTGCTGAAGCCTATACTCCCAGCTGAAGAGCTTATTGTTGGAAGGTGATGGTGTGGGTGTTTCCTTCTGGGAGGGGGAGGTTGAAGGTTTGGGAGTAAGTTTGGGTGGTGGGGTCGAAGTCGCTTTGCCAGAAATCGTTTCCGTGGATGGATTGATCGATTTTTTGGCCATTGACGGTGAGGGTTCCGCCGCGGTGACTTTTAAGACCGGTGAAGGTGAGGGGGACGTAGCCGAGGCCGTTGGTGAGGGTGAAGGTGGCGGCGTTATTTTCGGTTTGAATGCGGATATCGGGGAATTTTCGTACTAAGGTGCCTTGGGTGACTTCGATTTGACGGGCGTTGCCAGCGGTTTCGCGGTGGACCATTTTCCAGGTGTTTTCGTTTTTAGACAGGGCGGCGCGGAGGGCTTGGTTCGGGCCGTAGTAGTCCTTTGCGAATTGGGGGATGACGAGATGCTCGATGGTGGCTTCGATGAAGTCGCCGGGTTCAAGGCGGGTGATGCCGGGAGGGGGGAGGAGGTCGAGGGTGGAGCTGTCTGTCCTGCCTCGGGAGAGGCCGCGTTCGGCGATGAAGGGGGCGGTATCTTTTCCGCCGAGGCGGGCTTTCCATTCACGGATGATGAAGCCGCGGTTAGCGATCGCCCCCTTTTCGGAAGGGTCGGGAACGCCCTGGTGGAGGGAGGCCCAAGGGTAGGTGCCACTGAGGGCGACGGTCTCGGTTCGGTAAGTGTTGCCTCCCCACTGGGTGTTCCATTCTTTGGTGAGGCCGTCGGCAGTTCCGATGGCCATTTTTCGCTCAGTGGTGAAGTTGTAGGTGTCGGAGCCGACCTGAAAGATGATGAAGCGGGAAAAGTCTGTCGCCTTTTCGACGTCGAGTCGGATGCGGTAGGTGCCGCGGACGAGGTCGTCGGTTCGGCCGAGGCTGACGGTGGCTTGGTGGGAGATACCGTCGGTGAGCTTACCTTCATAGGTCACTTCGGTGAGGCAGGGTCCAATTTTGTGATAGGTGGCGCGCATCGCGGAGTGGGCGGTGCGTTTTCCGTCGGGCTGATAGAGGCGAAAAAAATCGCCACCGCCGATGTTGTTGGTCCAGTTCCATTGGCCCTTGCCACCCTTGGGGGTGACCATGAGAGGGCGGACGTCGGTGATGGTGGAGTTGGCAAGAGTTTGAGAAGGGTCGTAGCAGATGCTTTCGCCCCAGGAGCCAAGGGCGCTTTGATCCCAGAGAGTATTGGTGCCCCAGCCGATGAGACTGAGCTGGGCGTGGGAAGCTGCGGCCACGCCTCCCCAGTGACCATTTGCGATGACGATTTGGAGGTCCACTTTTGCGCCAGGTGGAAGTCTGAGCTGAGTGATGCCGTGGAACCAAGGGCCCTGATGAGTTCCGGCCTCGGGCTTGCGGTGCCAGTTCTTACTGAGCTGGACGTGGATGCCGGTAGGGTGGCCATCGGCGTCGCAAAGGATGGCGGTGACGCCGGTGATTGCGCTGCCAAGGCGACCGGGGAATCGCGATTTTTCGAAGGCGAGACGGGCAATCTCTTCGCGGTCGGTGGGGTTGCTGAGGGTGAAGTGGACGCGGTCGATGACGTTATTGCCCTTGTCGATGGGTTTTACTTGATCGAGATTTATACGGTGCCAGCCGAGCGCGGGCTCAAAGGTGACGGGGTGACCAGAGGCTTTGACCACGAGGGGGCTTTTGGGCGGCGAACTGGAGAAGGTGCTCGGGTTAAAGGAGAGGAAGGCTTGCTTGCCGCTGCTTTGCTGATGAAGGGTGCCTTTTTCACTCTTCAAGCGAATGTCGAGCTGAGAGGAAGTCCAAGATGCGCGGGCTGGCTTTTCCTGTGCTCTGCCATCGGCGAGGAAGCCCCAGTGGCGGACGGGTTTTGTTTTTGAAACGGTGTGATCGAAGAGTTTGACCCCATCAATGATTCCGCGGAAGGGATAGCCGTCACCGTGATTGTCCTCGCGTCGACCGAAGGCGAGAGCATGACGTCCCGGCTTGCGGGGTTTACCGATTTTTTGTTCGCCCGCGAGCTTGTTGTTGAGGTGGAAGCGCATCGTGTCGCCATCGTAGCTGAGCGAGAACTTGTTCCATGCGTCGATGTTGACAGGGCGGGAGGTGATCCGGAATGAGCCGTCGATATTCATCAGGGCGACCGCTTTTTCATTCACGAGCATGATGCCAAAGTTGCCATTGGAGGCTTCGTTGCGGTTTTTGCAGACAAGCCAAGGTGAGTGCTTTCCTGCTTGGTGATCGGCAGGGATGTAGGCCCAGAATTCGAGAGTGAATTGCGCGGGGTCGAGTTCTTTGGCGTGTGGAATGGTGAAGTCACTTTTTGCATCGAGACCGAATCCGCCGCCGATTTTTCCAAAGGCATCCCTCCCGGGTTTGAGCAGAGCGATTCCGGGCTTGGCGATGAGGCTGAGGCCGAGACGGTCAGGCCAGGCGGCGACTTCGAGACTGGCTTCGGTGCTGAGTTTTTTTCCTTCGGGAGAAAGGAAAGTAAGGTCGGTGACATCGATGCGCTGAAAGAAGTGGCCTGAGGCGATGAGGCGCGGGCCGGTGAAGCGGCTCCACTTTGAGCCACCTGCTGCGGTGTAGGTGGTGCCATCTGCGGTGATGCTGAGTTCAAGCTTAGCGGGTGTCTTCTCCTTCCCGAGTTCTGGTATTTCGAGCGTCTCGGTGTTGAGTGCGAAGCGGTAGTTTCCGGTTTCGATGACACGGAGCCAAGGTGCGCCGGGATTGTTGTTAGGGAAGCCCTCGGACCACCACATCTTGGTGTGGTCCTTCGGGGTAGGCATTAAGGGGTTGGCCGCGAGGAGGGGGGCGAAGAGAGTGAGGAGAGTGAGAGCTTTGATGAGCATGAGAAGATGGGGTAACTGCAAAGACGCTGAGGTTGATGGAGCTATTTTTTGAGCCAGTGGAGGTTTTTGAACTCGGGCTTGGGTCCTTTCCAAGAGCCGCCGAAGGTGACGTTGGTTTTGCGGTCTTTGGAGCGGAAGATTTCGGTGGGGCTGAATTTGAATTGTTTAATGGCGGACCAGGTGAGGTCGGTTTTGCCATCGATGTCCCGGAAAGACTTGGCAGAGAGAGTGACGGTTTGCCACTCGTTGTTGCTCGTGAGTTTAGCTTCGGTGGCGTAGTTGTCGATTTTGATGACGAGGGTGTTGGCTTCTTGCGCGCGGACCTCGAAGGAGAGTTGGGCATTGGCGGGGGCAGCCCACTTTGGGTCGTGGAGTTTATGGGTCGTGACAGACCAGTCCTTTTCGGGTTTGTAGTTGAACCACTCTTTTTGCCAGTCCCCTTGGAAGTCTTCGATGAGGGTGGTGGGTTTATCGGTGGCTTGAGTGCCGGCGGCTTGGAGTTGCTCGGGGCTGGCGAGATGGACGAGGGAGGAAATGTTAAAGTCTTTTGTGGTGTAGATGCCGTAGTAGTAGCCAGCTCCGGTAATGGGTTTGTCGAGAGCGTAGCGGATGTTGGCGTAGGCCCAGAGAGGTCGATCGGTGTCGAGGAGGGGGAGTGCGGCAGTGGCTTTACCATCGACGAGGTCAGCGCTGAGGTGTTGCCAATGACGATATTTTGCGTCCTCGTTCCCCTCGTTTTCTGATCCTTGCTGGGTGTAGAAGATGTCGATGGAGTGGATGGTGCGTGAGAGATCGGGGATGACGGTGAGGGTGGGGACGCCCTCGAGAGTGAGGGTTGTTTTTGGGGTGCTTGGGTTTTGAAAGGTGCCTTTTAAATGTTCATCGAACCAGAGTTGGGTGGCGACCTCGAAGGAGGCGGTGTCTTGGTGGTTGTGGTGGGGGGCGCAGGTGACGCGCCAGTCGGTGCTGGCGATCTGGGAGATGGCTGCGGGGAGATCGCCGAGGCGGCCGTGGAAGTCGTTGGCGGGGCTTAGAAAGAAGATGGGGCAGGTGATGTGTGGGAGCTGGATGTCGTCGCTGATCGTCTTGAGGTAGAGGGGGAAGCGGGAGTCGAGATCGCTGATGCCGCCGCAGGAGGGAGCAGCGGCTTTGATGCGCTTGTCGCTGGCAGCAGTGGCGACGGTGAGTTTTCCGCCCATGGAGTGGCCGTAGACGCCGAGCTTGGCGGGATCGACTTCGGGTTGCTTTTCGAGAAAGGTGAGAGCGCGGCGGGCGGCGAGGGTGCAGAGGAACCAGGGGTTGTTGCGAGGGGAGTCAACGGAGTCGAGGGTCCATGGGTGAGGGGAGACGTGAGCGAAGGCGGTGCCTTTATACCGGCAGGGCGCGTGGTAGGCGTCGAGAGCGCCCCAGTCGGTGATGAGTTTGTAGTCTGGGTCGTCTTTTTTGTCGTCCCAGAAGAGTTTTACGATGGCGGGGTTGACGCTGTAATTGGGAGCAGCGATGCGACCGGCCCAAGAGATCGAGAGGGTGGCGTAGCCTCGGCGGGCATTGGTGAGGACGGCCTTATGATCGGCATATTGTCCGCCGCCATGGATTTGGAGGAGGCCGGGGAGTTTGGTGGCCCCTTTTGGAAAGCCATAGATGCCGGCGAGGAGTGATTTTTGGTCTTTGAAAATGCCAATGCGAAAGCGGACGACGCGCATGACGACTCCCTCTTCTTCCCATTCGTGAAGAATTTCGATGTCGAGGGGTTCGGCCCGGGGATCGAAACCCGCCCACATTCGCTCAAAATTCTGAGGTCCTTTCTCCCCCTGCTTCAGAGAGGGAAGTGTTTCTTGATCTTGTCCAAAGGAGGAAATCGAAAGACCCAAAGATAGGGAAAGAAGAAGAGCTGAAACAATCGCAAAATGCATGGGATAGACACTACGCCTCGCCCTTGCCCTCTTTATCGCCAAACACCGCGCCGAGCTGTAAGAATGAGCAAAATTGCGCGTTCTATGGTGATGGTTCGCCCTGGAATCGCCTCGCTCTTTCTGTTCGCTGTCAGCGGAGGGCTCCACGCTGCTCCCGATGCGGACATCCTTGGGGTCTTCCAAAGCAACTGCATCGAGTGTCACGGAAAAGGCGACAAGGTCAAAGGGAAGGTCAACCTCCTCGAAATCCACAGCCTCGATCAGCTCAAAAAGAACCCCGATCTTCTCGGGAAAATTGTCGAAGCCATCGACTTCGAGGAAATGCCTCCCGAGGACGAACCCCAGCTTGCTTCCGAAGCAAGAAAGGGTCTCCTTTCGGGTCTCGAAACCTTGCTGGACGAATCGCTCGCGGAATCCAAAGTTTACCCGCAGGCCCCGATCCGTCGCATGACGCGCTTTCAATACGACAATGCGGTCACCGACCTCTTTGATCTCCATTGCACCGTCTTCACCCTCCCCGAGCGCATGATGCGCAACCACCGAGACTACTTCAAACCCGAGACCGGTAAAATGGCGGAAGTGGTGACGGTCGGAAATCGCCCTTTAGGAAAATCGCAAATGATCGAGCCGCGCCTTGCGGGCGTGACCGCCTACCCACAGGATCTCAGAGCGGAACATGGATACGACAATCAAGGGGACCACTTGTCCCTGTCCCCGCTCCTCATGGAAGCCTTTTTAAAGCTCGGCCAATCGATCGTGCAAAGTCCCGACTTTAATCAGGGACGAGTGGGACTCTGGAAATCTTTCTTCGCTCCACCTCATGAAAACGAAGACCTCTCGAAGGTCGTTCCCGAGCGACTTGAACACCTGCTCAAAAAAGCCTTTCGTCGGCCCATCGAAGCCTCGCAGCTCAAGCGCTACTCGAATTATGTCCTCGGACAGCTCGAGCGGGGGACCGATTTCACCAGCGCGATGAAAGCCGTTTCGGCCGCTATCATTTCCTCTCCCAAATTCCTCTATCTTTACGATGGCGTGAGTGGGGAGGAAACAATGAACCGCGTCGATGGCTACGATCTCGCCTCCCGACTCTCCTTCTTCCTCTGGGGAAGCCTCCCCGATGATGAGCTTCTTGAACTCGCCGCAGCGGGAACTCTTTTAAACGACGACGTCCTCGACGCGCAGATCTATCGCATGCTGAAGGATCGAAAAGTAAAGCGCTTCTGCGACAGCTTCCCCTCCCAGTGGTTGCAGCTTGAGCGCATTATTTCCTCGGTGCCCGATCCAAAAAAATTCCCCCGGTTCTATTTTTCACAATACCGCAACAGCATGCACATGTTAATGGAGCCACTTCTTCTTTTTGAAACGGTGCTCATCGAAAACATGTCCATCACCCAGTTTCTCGACTCTAATTTTACCTATCGCTCCGGTCATTTGGAACAAGCTTATGGAGCACTCGGAGCGCCCGGAGAAAAAAAGAAGGGCGAAGTCGGCGCTCTCACCTTCCACCGTGTCCCCGTGGAAGACCGCCGCAACGGCGGCATCATCACCAACGCCGCTGTGATGACAATGACCTCCGGGCCTGAGCGCACCCAACCCATCACGCGCGGTGCTTGGCTGGCCGGTGTCATTTTTAACAATCCCCCCGAACCGCCTCCGGCCAACGTTCCTTCTCTTGGCGAAAAACCAAAAGAAGGAGAAGAGCACCTCACCCTGCGCGAGCGCCTCTCGATGCACCGCGAGCGATCAGATTGCCGCGGCTGTCACGAGCAAATCGACCCCCTCGGATTTGCGCTGGAGAACTACAACGCCGTCGGAAATTGGCGGGGAAAATACGAGAACGGCCGCGAGGTCGACATGCAGGGCACGCTCTTTCGAAAGCACGACTTTCAAAACGTCACCGATTTCAAAGACGCTATCCTAGAAGAAAAAGACCGCTTCAGCCGCGGGCTCGCCGGACATCTGCTATCTTTCAGCTTGGGCCGGGAACTGGGTGTCGCTGATGCGGTCATCCTCGATGAAATTGCCGACACCACGGCAAAAGATGGCTATCGTTTCAAGTCCTTGATACGGGAGGTCGTCAAAAGCGAACCCTTCCTGACAAAGACAAACCCCAAGAAAATCGCAGGCCCATGAGACGAACATCACGACGTGACTTCCTTCGCGGAATCGGCGGTGCCGCCTTGGCGCTCCCTTGGCTGGAAAGTGTCGCCACGCCGGTGAAGTCCGCTCAGGTGGCGAAGCGCATGGCGCATTTTTACGTCCCCATCGGAGTGGTCCGGCGAGGCTTCTTCCCGGGTGAAGCAGACCACGTCATCCCCAAAGGAAACTTGGGCAACGTGAGGAAATCACTGGGCAAACAGAACCCTAATTATTCTGTCACCAAGCTCGATCGTCTCACCCCCACGATGCAGCCCCTTGAAGCCTTCAAGGATCAGATCAACCTCATTACCGGGATGGACCGCACCTTCCAGCAAGGAACCGATGTCCACGCCCAGTGCGCCTCTTGCTACCTCAGCAGCGCCCCGGCCTACACCATCAAGGGCACCGCTTGGCCGCTCGATCGCACCCTCGATCATCTCGTCGCCGATGTCGTTGGGGAAAAGACTCCCTTTCCCACTCTCGAGTTCAGTTGCAACAGCCACCAGGACAACAAGGAGTCGATCTACTTCGACAACATTTCCTGGTATGGCACCGGACACGTCGCGCCCTCGCTTCGTGACCCGCGCAAAATGTATCATCGTCTTTTTTCCACCCGCGAGATCGAAAAATACCGTGATGTCACCGACCTCGTTCTCGAAGACGCCCGCTCTTTAAAACGAGATCTCGGCTACGAAGACGGACAGAAGTTCTCTGAATATTTCGACTCCATCCGTGCCATCGAAACCCAGATGGACCGGCTCGAGAAAATGAAAGGCGAACTGGCAAAGATCACCTTCGATGAGCCACCCGAAGCCTACCTTCCCCGCGGCGAATACATCCGCCTCATGGGCGACCTCATGCTCGTCGCCCTGCAAACAGGATTAACAAACGTCACCACCTTCATGGTAGGCCCCGAACGATGGGACACTCCTTATAAGTTCGAAGGCCTTTTCGACACCCCGAAGAGCCATCATCAGATGTCGCACAATCAAACAAAGATGATCGACGACCTCCTTAAGGTCGACCGCTTCCACATGGAGCAATACGTCTACCTTCTTGAAAAAATGGCGGCCATGAAGGAAGCCGATGGTTCCTCACTCCTAGACAACACCCTCTTCACTTACGGCTCTGGTCTTGGCGACGGATCGACCCATCAATACAACGACCTCCCCATCATCGTCGCCGGTGGGGGTGCTTCCACCGCATCAGGCCAGCACATCAACATGCCCGAGGGCACACCTCTCGCAAACCTCTGGCTCACCCAAGCCCGCATGATGGGGTTAGACATGAAGCGCTTCGCTGACAGCACCGCTGAAATCGTTGCCCTCAAGGGCTAATAAGGAGAGCGCTTGCAGAGCCCAAGTCTTTCCACCCAGCGGGAAAAATCTTCACGGCGCCGCCAAGCCCTTCTTCACCATTTCCTCCTTGGAAAGTCGTGGTCGCACCCGCGCTGGGGTCGGTAGGCCTGTGCTGCGATCAAACTCATCTGCGGTTCTCAGCTCGGGAACGTAATCGCCCGTCTCCTTGATCCATGCATCTAGAGATGTCCGCAATTTATTCAGGACTTTTTGGTGTGCGGGATCATCGATGAGGTTCTTCGTTTCATGAATGTCTATCGACGCGTGATAGAGTTCTTCTTTCGGACGCGGATTCACAAAGTAAACCGACTGCACCCCAGAAAGATTCCCTTCCGCATGCAGCTTGATCATCGCTTGAAAAGTCGGCGAGCGCACGCCATCCGCCGAAGGCGTGAGCGGTAGATCAGGATAGGAATTACGAATGTATTTGAAGTCCTCATTTCGCACCGCTCGAGAGTGAGCCTCGTAGTCATGCCAATTCTGCTCGGCGATCACCACGTCTCGGATTTTTACTTTCGGGTCCATCAGGATCGGCAAGAAGCTCTTCCCTTGAAATGATTTCCCGACTTCCAAATAAGCCATCTTTAAAAAGGTCGGAGCGAGATCGAGCGCACTCACCAGACTCTTCGTTTCCACCCCCGCAGCCACCTTCGCGGGCCAACGCACGATGAAGGGCGTCTTGATTCCTGAATCGTAAATTGACGTCTTATCGCGTGGGAAGGGCCGCCCATTGTCGGACATGAAAACCACCATCGTCTCCTTCTCGACCTTCTGTGCGGCGAGCTCTGTCATCACGAGACCGACATATTTGTCGAGCCGGCGGATCTCATCGTAGTAAAGCGCGTAGTCCTTTCGAACCTCTGGGGTGTCGAGATGGTAGGGGGCAAGCCGCACCTTCGCTGGATCAGTTCCGTTCGGAATGATGTTCTCGTGGTAGGGCCGATGAGGATCAAGCGCCGCCAGCCACAAGAAGAAGGGCTTGTCTTGAGGGCGATCTTTTAAAAGAGGAACCCACTCGGTGCATCCCGACTGCGCTTCGCCTTCCATCGTCTCGATAAATTCCCCCTTCTGCCCTTCCGCTCCCGCCGGAAGCTGAAAGCCTGACGTGTCCGTCTCACGAATGACATCAAAGCGGTCGCGCGCAGCGTCTCCCAAGTGCCATTTCCCCGCCGCTGCCGTCCAATATCCCGCTGCCTTCAGCTCCTCCACAAAAGTGACCTGATTCGCCGGAAGCGGCCAATGAAGCTCTTCCGCATGTGTGTTGTGGGGATAGCGACCAGTGATGATCGAGCAGCGTGAAGGCGAACACGATGACGCTGTCAAAAAGGCATTATGAAACAGCATCCCTTCTCCAGCCAGTCGATCAATGTTCGGCGTAGAGACATGCGGATTTCCATAAACCCCTGAATCATCCCAAGCCATGTCATCCGCGATGATCAGCACGATATTCGGCGCAGCCGCCAACGATGCACCTGTTAGGATCGTAAAAAGGAGAGAAATGAGGGGTTTCATAGGAACAAGCGTAGGCGAGAAAATGGCAGACTCAATCATCGTTGCCTGCTTCTTGCTGGCATTGTCATCTCGATTGTCAAAAATGAAGCGATGGCCCGAATTCTCCTCGCTCTTCTCTTGGCAACGTTTCCTTCCTTTGCTGAAAAGAAGTCCAACGTCCTCTTCATCGCAGTCGATGACCTCGCCTCCTCGCTTGGTTGCTACGGCCACCTCCTTGCCAAGACTCCCCACATTGACAGCCTCGCCGCTACTGGTGTCCGCTTCGATCGCGCCTACAATCAGCTCCCGCTCTGCAATCCCAGCCGCGCCTCCGTGATGACCGGCCTGCGCCCTGATACGATCAAGGTCTACGATCTCGATGCCCACTTCCGCACCGCCGTCCCAGACGTCGTCACGCTTTCCCAGCAGTTCATCAAAGCCGATTACTTCACCGCTCGCGTCGGGAAAATCTACCACTACAACGTCCCCGCTTCCATCGGAACGGACGGTTTCGACGACGCCCCTTCGTGGCAAAAAACGATCAACCCAAAAGGCCGCGACAAGACCGACGAGCATCTCGTCTTCAATGCCGAACCCGCGCGCAAAATCTCCGGCACCATCAGCTGGCTCGAAGCAGAGGGCACCGACGAGGAACAAACCGACGGCATGATCGCCACTGAAGCCATCAACCTAATGCGCGAGAAGAAAGACGAACCCTTCTTTATCGCCGCCGGCTTTTTTCGCCCCCACTCACCTTTCATCGCACCCAAGAAATATTTCGACCTCTACCCAATCGAAGAGCTCCGCCTTCCCTACGCACCCGATGGCGACCGCGACGATATTCCCACCGCCGCTTTCGCTCACAATAACCCCATCCCGAATTACAATATCGAAAAGCCCCACCTCCTCAAAGGCCTCCAAGCCTACCTCGCCTGCGTCTCCTTCATCGATGCCCAAGTCGGTCGCATGCTCGCCGAACTCGACCGTCTCGGCCTTGCTGAGAATACCATCGTCGTCTTCTGGTCCGATCACGGCTACCACCTTGGAGAACACCATGGCGTCTGGCAAAAGCGCACCATGTTTGAAGAGGGGACCCGCGCCCCCCTCATCATCCGCGCCCCTGGCGCAAAAGGAAATGGTCAATCCTGTCCGCGCATTGTCGAGCTCGTTGACATCTATCCTACGATCACCGATCTCGCCGGATTCCCGCTCGAAAAGAACCTCGCCGGACGCAGTCTTCTTCCTCTCCTCAACGATCCACTCACCGACTGGAACGGCGTCGCCATTTCTCAAATTCTACGCCCTGCAGATTCCCGCCTCAAAGCCCCCGTCATGGGCCGCAGCGTCCGCACGCACCGCTGGCGCTACACCGAGTGGGCCGAGGGCCAAGAAGGAACGGAACTCTACGATCACGCCACGGACTCGCAAGAATTTCATAACCTCGCGCTCAAGCTCGATGACCAAACTCGCGCCGTCATCTCCCGCCTCCGCAAGCACTTTGAAGGCAAAGCCATCGGCACGGTTCCCACCTCACCGGTCAATCCCAAGCGTCTCTAGGCTCCTCTTTGTTCTTTGCGTAAGTCGCCGTATCCAAGACCTTTCTCCTTATCCCCACCCCCCTTTGGGCCGGATCACGTGGAGTGAACCTCGCCTTCCTCGATGCCACCACCGGCACTCGCTCGAAGGCGAGCCTCCCCCTAGAAGGTAAGGATTCCCCAATGCCCGCTTCCCTCATCAAAACTCACCGCCAAGGAGCCCTCATCGCGTTAGGCGCTGCTGTGCGTTGGAGTCCGTAGATCATATCTTGGCACCGCATTGTGAAAAAGCGAAGGGAGATACCCCGTAACCAGACGATAGATCTGGACCCCCGCACGTGTGTCTCCTAATCCTCATCGAAGCTTCTAATTTTCAATTCTTACCATCTGATGCTCAAAGTTCTCTCCTTGCTCCTTGTTCCCCAACTCGCCTTCAGCGCCATCGAGCGCGACGTCATCGTCTACGGAGGCACTTCCGCAGGAGTCGCCGCTGCCATCCAGACCTCGCGGATGGGAAAAAGCGTCATCCTCATTGAGCCCACTAAATACGTCGGCGGCCTCACTTCTGGCGGGCTCGGTATGACTGATTCCGGCAAGCGCGAAGTCATCGGCGGCATCTCTCGTGAGTTCTACCAGCGCCTCCAGCAGCATTACCATCAGCCCGAGTCCTGGCGTCAGCAAAAGCCTGCCGACTACGCCTACTACAAAGAGAAAGACGATGCCATCTGGCGCTTCGAGCCCCACGTGGCCATGAAGACCCTTCGGGAAATGCTCACCGAAGCAAATGTCGAAGTCGTCCACGGACAGCGCCTTGATCTTAAAAATGGCGTCACCAAATCCGGCCCCACCCTTCAAGAAATCCGCATGGAATCTGGCGAGGCCTATCGCGGAAAAATCTTCATCGATGGCACCTACGAGGGCGACCTGATGGCAAAGGCAGGCGTCACTTATGCCATAGGACGCGAGTCTAATTCAAAGTACGATGAATCTCTGAATGGCGTCCAGACTCAGAATGCCCGTTCCCACCAGTTTCTCCATCAAGTAGATCCCTACCTCATTCCCGGAGACCCCACCAGTGGACTTCTCCCCGGCGTCCAGAGCGAAGGCCCTGGCGAGGAAGGATCTGGCGACCACCGCATTCAGGCCTACTGCTTCCGCATGTGCCTCACCGATGATCCCGCCAACCGGGTCGCCTTTCCTAAGCCTCAGGGATACGATCCACTCCGCTACGAACTCTCCCTCCGCTATATTTTAAAAGGATGGCGTAACGTCTGGGGTAACCACAAGCCGATGCCCAATCGTAAGACCGACACCAATAACCACGGCGGCTTCTCTACCGACAATATCGGCATGAACTACGCCTACCCTGATGGCGATTATGCCACCCGCGAGGCCATCATTAAAGAGCACGAGGTTTACCAAAAAGGCCTCTTCTGGTTCCTCTGCAATGATCCACGCGTCCCCGTCGACCTTCGCGAAAAAATTAACAAATGGGGCCTCTCGAAGGACGAATTTACCGACAACGGACATTGGCCACACCAAATCTACGTCCGCGAAGCCCGCCGCATGGTGAGCGACTACGTCCAGAGCGAGGCCGACTGCTTCCGCACCCGTCAGACCCCTATGTCCGTCGGCATGGGCTCCTACAACATGGACTCCCACCATGTCCAACGCTACGTCGACAAGGACGGCTTCGCGCGTAACGAGGGCGATGTTCAGGTCTCTCCTGGTGGCCCTTACCAAATCTCCTACCGTGCCATTCGCCCCAAGAAAGAAGAGTGCCAAAACCTCCTCGTGCCCGCAGCTCTCTCTGCCTCTCATATCGCCTTCGGCTCTATCCGCATGGAACCCGTCTTTATGGTCTTGGGTCAATCCGCCGCCACCGGAGCCTGCCAGGCGATTGATCAAAAAGTTGCCGTGCAGGACATCGATCCCGCCAAGCTCAGCGCGCGTCTTTTAGCCGATAAACAAGTCCTAGATTTCGCTCGCCCACCCAAAAAAGCACCGATCTCCATCTCTAAACTCAAGGGCATCGTGGTCGATGATAAGGACGCCAAGCTCACCGGATTCGCCCACCGCAGCCACGCAACTCCCGGTTACGTGGGCACCGGCTACCTCCACAATGGAGGCCCCGCAACGGACGCCGTCCAGCGCGCCGAATTCATCCCCGATCTTCCGGAAGACGGCACCTACCAGATCCGGGTCGCATACACTCCCAATGCCAACCGCGCCTCCAATGTCACTGTCACAGTCCACTACCATGGCGGCACCAAGACAATAGAGGTCGACCAGCGTAAGGCTCTCTCCGCCCCTCTCATCACTCTCGGCGTCTTTCCCTTTAAAAAAGGAACCTCGGGTAAGGTCACCATCTCAGATGAAAATGCCGATGGCTATGTCATCGCCGATGCCGTCGAGTTCTACAAAAAGCCGGACCATTAATCTCTTAGGCCCCCGTTGTTTTTAAAGAACTCCTGTATCGATCATCGAGTTCCCCAAGACACATTGTGTTCAGATGAGAGCATTGAGGAAATCGAACCTTCCCTGCGAAGTGAAAATTAGTATGGTCGTGAGCGATTTCTTATGACTCCCAAACTCAAGATCCACCTTCGTATTTTTGCAGCGCTGATCGTAGTGACTGCCATCATCTACTATGTCAGCTCCGCGGAATCTACTGAGCAAAAGGAATACATTGATGAAGACTACGCCTCGTTGGAGGACTTTGGCGAGGATAGCTCTAATCTCTTGGGAGAGATCACTTCGACTGCGATTCCTCTCCTGATCACCCTCGCCTACGGGTCCTACCTCGCCTACGCCTACGCTTTCCCTTACTTCGCCGAGAGGATGTCCGATGGAGTCTACGAGCCTCATAATCTCGAATCAGATGACCTCCGATTTCAGGCACAGAAGGAAGTGTTAGATGGAGACTACACTCAAGCGATCGCGAATTATCGAGAGATTCTTAAGCGAGACCACAGCGACAGCTCGGCTGTCATGGCAATTGCCAAAATCCAGCGCAAGCATCTCGAAAAATCCCGCCAGGCCGCCGACGGTCTCCAGCAAGCGCTCGACAGTCGCGAATGGTCAACGGACGAGGCCACCAAAATGCTTTCCTACATTGCCGAGATTTATGAGATCGATTTCTGCGATCACATCAAGGCCATTCGCATTCTCGAGGGCATCGTAAAAGACTTTCCTGAATCAAGGTATGCCGCGAATGCCGCTGCTAAGATCAAAGAGTTTGATAAACTGCCTCACTAAAGACTAATTTTTGGTGAAGGGGAGGGGAGACCCAGTTACCTCGGCACCTTCTTTCGAGTAGCGGATTTTTGTCCATTGATCTGCGATTGGCAGGCGCACTTCCATCCAATCCCATGCGGCGGGAAGCGCGGGTGAGACCGTGAGTTGCTGGTCGGGGAGGGAATATTTCAATCCCGCGAGGCCCTCAAGATAGAGAAGGATCTTCCCGGCATTAAAGTTCGAATATTGATCGCCAAAGAGAGTGAGATCACGCTCGTAAGCCTCGGGAGCCACCGGAATCTCCCATTCATCGTGGTAGTTGTAATTCGCGAGATGGTTCAGCGTCAGTTCGCTGGCTTCCTCTGCTAAACCTTGGCGGAAGATGCCATCGAGCATGAAGTAAGCGGTGTCGGGTGTGTAGCCGAAGGAGTGATCGACCTCCGTTTTGAACTTCTGCATCGATTGCTTCGCCATCGCGAGCGGGAAGAACTCGCCGTAGAATCCTTTTTCTCGATCAAGAGCCCAAGCCTCCACCATCGGCTTGGCATATTCCTTCGGAAAATGGGGCGAGCGCATCGACCAGAAGGCATTCGTCATGAGCATTCCATCTTTTGGAGCGAGGAGAAAATTCGGGATGCCATTCATCTCCCAGCGATCCTTGAACATGAGGCGAACGTGCTCCGGGTCTCGTCGGACCAGTTTTTTCCAATGCGCCACATCGGCCTCTTTGCCTGTGAGCAGCGCCATTTTTTCAAGAGTGTCTGCCACTTCGAATTCGTTCATCGAAAAACTCCCGAGGCGCTTCTCGTAGAGCTTCGCAAAGTGATCCTCGTAGCAATCCTTCAGAAATTTCACGTCGCCGGTGTGCTGGTAAATTTGCCACGCCCCCAAGACGTGCTCGGAGGTTTCGCCCCCGTAGGCGCCGCTGTGCCAGGTCGTCCCCTTGTTGTCAGAGATCATGCGGAAGCCATCGGGCAGTTCGCGGAAGCGGTTGTTCTTTGTGAGATGCTTCCACGTCAGGACATTGCCATAGGCATAGCGCTTTTTATCAGCCATCCAAGCCCCCACCTTGATCTGGAAGGCGGCATCGTAGCGGTGCATCCCGAGGAAATTATTCACCGCGGTCTGCGTGTGGTTTTCCATCTCCCAGCCCTCGCCCACCTCGATGTAATACATGAGATAGAGCGACCAGAGGTAATAGTAGATATCGACGAATTTTTCATCCGGGCAGCGGAAGAAGGGGACTTCATCGTTGAGTTGTCGATTCATCTCAGCCGTCTTTTCCGAGAGTAGGGGAGTGACATTTTCAATGATTTCCCGCCCAGATTTCAGCGCTATTTTTGGGTCGTCATGCATCGCCCACGAAACCGTGGTGCCTTGGGAATCGCAGGGAACCGAGAAGCGATAGTGCTGCACCCCACGCTCGTCGCGTCGTATCTCCAAGTTCTTAGAGAGATCACGCGAGGCGCTCAGCACGGTAGTCATTCCCGAGTAGACGCAGGGGCCGGTGCGTTCCGCACCGTCCGGATCGGGGACGGATTTCACCGTGCCACCTTCGGAAATCACGAGAGCATTCACATTTTTATGAAAGCGAATCGCAGCAGATGAGGTCACGCTCCCTCTGCTGTAAAAACTCTGCCCTGAAAACTCCAGAGTCACTGGTTCCGATGCCATGATGATCGAAGCGGCGGCGTCATTCGCTCCGATAAATTTTTCCTCGCGGATCGTTACTCCACCCACCTCGTATTCGCAGATTATTTTATCCGGCCGCCAGCGCATATTTTTTGGCTTCGGATGTTCGTAGGTTTTTCCATCAATGATGACGCTTCCGTAGAGAACGCGGGTATCTTTATAAAATTCCCAACCACGATAGTCGTTTCCGATCCCGGTATTCTCAGTGCCGTTCAGATCACTTTTTACCAACCCGCTCCCTCGACTTCTCAGGTCATGATGAAAAGGATGAGTGAGGCCAATGGTCTCATCTTCAATGAGCTTCCAGCTCGCATGATAGCCCCCGACATAATAAGTCACATTTCCTGCAAGGAACCCGTGCTTCCTTCCTTGAATTTCCTGCTCAAGTTGCTCGCAGTAATCGGTGAACTCCGGCTTCTCATTCGCGGAAATGGGAGTGATCAGAAGGGAGCTCAGGAGAAGAAGTTTCATGACGGATTAAAATAGAACGTTTCAGAAACAAAACCCTTTCGCTTTCGGGTGATTATCCTTCGTGTGAAACTCTTTTTCGTTCCGCATTTTAACCAAATTCTTTCACTTTCAGAGCAACTTTCCCGAACTTCAGCGGTTTCTCTTTTTGTAAGTATTCGCACGCCTTATAACGCATCACTCCGCACGACATGAAGGCCATCCTCTTTTTTCTACTCTCTTCCCTCTCCCTCCAGGCCACTCCACTCATTTCCTCCTGGTTCACCGATCTCTCTGGCCGCTACGCCCGCATCTATCCCGACAATGATGCGATGGCCGCCCAAGCCTCCGTCACCACCTGGAACCGCGGCGCGGGAGTCCAAGCCGATCCTGTCTACGCCGGTATCACCGAAATTTCTGCCACTGCGACCGACGTCTACATCCGCACCTCCAACCTTGGCCTCCACATCATGGGCCCTTGGTATGGTGGAAATGGTAACCTCTTCCCGAACTACCCAGCCAACCAGGCCGACATCTACCGCTTCCCCCGCACTCCAGAAATCCCCGCTGCCAAGACCGGCACAGGCCTAGGTGTCATCGGCTACATGGTCGATGGCATCGCTCTCTTCGACTCCCGTGACGCCTTCTCATATGACACCTCCCAAGGAGTTGATGACGGCCCAGGTGCGGGCGGAGCAGTGAATGGCGACGACGTCTGGAACCGCGACGCCTACGTCAATGAAAGCGACACCTTCGATAGCGCCTTCGCCCACCAAGCTGGAGCGAACCAACACTACCACGCCAACGCCCCCGCCATCCGCCACTTCCTCGGTGACTCGGTCGACTACGATCCCACCACAAACATCTACACCGAAAACTTCAACAACCAGCACTCACCCATCATCGGTTGGTTCCGCGATGGACTCCCACTCTACGGTCCATACGGCTACTCCGATCCAAACGACCCCGCCTCCACCGTCCGCCGCATGATTTCCGGCTATCAAATGCGCGATGGCTCCAATGGCTCCACGAATCTCGCCACCACAGGTCGCACCACCCACCCACAATGGGTCGTCCGAAACGACGGCACCTCAGCCGCCATCGCCGCCAATTTTCAAGGCCCCGCTGTCTCTCCCGCCATCCCCATTGGCCACTACCTTGAGGACTACGCATATAAAGGGGACCTTGGACTCACTCTCGGAACCGATTTTGATCTCAACGAATACAACGTCCGCTTCTGCATCACCCCCGAATTCCCCGCCGGAACCTGGGCCTATTTCACCAACATCGAAGCCGACGGCACCCCCATCTACCCCTACAATCTCGCCCGCTACTACTTCGGAAACCCTTCTGGCACCTCGCCCAACACTGTTCCTGCGGGAGCCACCATTCACTGGGAAGGCGGCCCTAAAAAACAAACCGCAATCAACTCGTTTGCATCGACCAATGACGAGGTCACTCTGGTATGGTACGCCGTCGAGGGAGGCCAATACACCATCGATTCCTCTACTTCGCTTGAGGTCGGTGCTTGGAACCGTGAATCAAACGACGCTGAACCTCTTCAGGAAAAGCTCACCCTGACCACCAGCACAGCAGACGATCCTAAAAAATTCTTCCGCACCAAACTGAACAGTCTCGCCGCCTTCGACCAAGACGGCATCCAAGATTTCACCTTCGCTCCGAGCTATACTTTTCTCTTTAACCTCGCCACCACCATGATTCCCCCGTCATCGATCACGACGGTCACGGTTGGAGGGGTTCCCGCCACTATCATCGCCTACAATCCAGACACCGGACTCACGGAAGTTTGCTTCGATCCCACATCTCTCACAGTCGGGAGCTATGAGGCCATCGTGGACGGTTCCATCACCTCCGTAGAGCGATACCTCGTCTCCGGCCCCAACAACGTTCTCCTCCTGATCCTCGATGACTGGGGCATCGACGCCTCCGAACTCTACAACACCGAGACCGGCCCCGGCATCCAGCTCGCGAACATGCCCAACCTACGGAGCCTCCTCTTCACCGACACCAACACCAGCCCACTCGGCACTCCCGACAAAGGCCTCCTCTTCACCCGCGGCTACGCCCAGCCCATCTGCTCGCCCACCCGCGCCACCACGCTCACCGGGCGACAGCCTTACCAACACGGCGTCGGAAACCCGCAAGCCAATGCCACTCTTCCAGCCTCGGAACAAACCTTCCCCGAAATCATCTCCACCTCATCTCCCGCCTACGGACTCGCCTCCTTCGGAAAATGGCACCTCGGTTCCGGAGACACCGGCCCCCTCGACACCGGCGGTTGGCCCAACTTCTCTGGAACCCTCAGTGGTGGAGTGCAGGACTACAACGTCTGGACCCGCGTCAAAATCGAGAACAGCATCCTGGTCGATGACGGTACCGCCATTGCCGATCTCGTCACCGACGGCACTTACTCTTCTCCTTACGCCACCTCCGTCCAAGTCGACGAAGCTGTTTCCTTCATCAGCGCACAAGGCAGCGACCCCTGGGTTGTCTGGATGGGCTTCAATGCCCCCCACGATCCCTTCCAAGACCCACCCGCCAACCTCGCTCCCGCTGGAGGATATTCCACCACCGGCACTGCGAACGCTGATCTATATGTGAAGACCCTCGAAGCACTCGATACCGAAATCGGCCGCCTCCTCGCTTCCGTCGATCTCACAAAAACGAACATCATCGTCGTCGGAGACAACGGCACTCCCGGACAAGTCGACCAAGCACCTGCTGGTGGCATTGCCTCCGCCAAAGGCTCCCTCAATGAAGGCGGCATCCACGTTCCCTTCTTCGCCCACGGCCCCGATATCCTTCAGACCGGAAAGACCGACAAGTTTGCCCACGTCATCGACCTCTTCACCACCATTCTCGACCTCACCGACACCCCGGTTCCTGCCGGACTCGACCTCCACTCCACCTCCCTCGCCCCCATCTTCAGCGGCACCGATACCGCCGACCGCTGCATCATTGCTGAAAAGTTTGGCCTCAATGTCGCTACCGACGGCCGCTCTCTCATCATGGACGACTGGCCCAACTACAAACTGATTTCCATCCAGGATGTCACCGACCCCGCCTCGGTCCCCGCCTACCAAATGTATCTCATTGGCGCCAACGGCATGGAAGATTCTACTCTCACCACCCCGCCAAATCCCGGCGATGATTGGGAAGCCGCTTACAACGCCCTCGTCGCCAAAAACGAATCCCTCGTCCCCGACACCACCGTCCCTCCCGAGACCGTCCACATCGACCTTCCCACCACCGCCCCACCCCTCATCAACACGGGTAACGGAAATATCGTCCGCCCCAATGGCATCACCATCGGCGGCGTCATTGCCACCTATGATACCGGCGACATCATCGTCGGCGGCACCATCACCTCCGCCGCCCGCGTCGATGAAAATGGCGACCCCGACCAATTCTCAGTCGTCGCTCAGTTCGATCTCGCCGCCTCCGGCCTCACCAGCGGTCAATCCTACGACATCATCGTCTCCTTCCCCGGTGCCGGCGGCACCAGCCGCACCTTCCCCGCCACCAACCAGTATCTCGTTCCCTAGCGGATTCTTGCGAAGGATCTCGCGCCTAGTGAAGAAAAGCGGAGTCAGAGAAAAGTTGCCGGAGATCACCGATAGCCTTCTCCATTTTTCGACGTAATCTCCTCATGAAAGTCGCCTTTCTCTCCCTCACCCTTTCCCTGCTCAGCCTCACCGCCCAATCCGCAGAACCTCTCACCGTTTCAAAAGACGACCACGTCGTCCTCCTCGGAAACGGCCTCGGTTCACGCATGATGCAATACGGCGTCTTTGAAGCCTCAGTCCAGCTCCTCTATCCTGATAAAAATCTCGTCATCCGCAACATGTGCGATGAGGGCAACACCCCGGGCTTCCGCCCCCACTCCGCCCGTTCAAATCCCTGGGCCTTCCCCGGAGCCGAAAAATTCCATCCCCCCCTCTCAAAAATCACCGACCGTTGGCGCTCCGGTCACACCGGCTCCGGCTCCATGCCCACACCCGATCAGTGGCTCACTCGCCTCCAAGCCGATACCATCATCGCCTTCTTCGGCTACAGCCAATCCTTCAACGGCCCCGAAGGACTCGACAACTTCAAGGACGAACTCCGTGCCTTCATCAAGCACACCCGCTCCCAGAAATACAACGGCAGCACCGCCCCCCAACTCGCCCTTGTCTCACCGATGGGATTCGAAGACCCATCCACCGACCTTGAACGATCTATCGACGCCAATCTTGCCCTCTACACCTCGGCAATGGCTGAAGTCGCGAGGGAAGAAAACATCGTCTTGGCCAACTGTTACCAGCACTCTCTCAATTGGTATCAACAGAAGCAGAAACTCACTCGCGATGGTATCATCCTCAATCGCACCGGCTACGAACACCTGATCGAAATTCTCACTGCATACATCTTTGGCAGTCGCCCTACTGATGCCACCCGAGGTGATACCCGCCTCGCCGTCCTCGAAAAAAACTGGCTCTGGGAAAAATACTACAAAATCCCCAACGGCGTCCACGTCTACGGCAAGCGCCACAAGCCCTACGGTCCTGCAAACTACCCCGCCGAGCTCAAGAAGCTTGAAGAAATGACAGCCAATCGCGACCAAGCGATCTGGGCCGCCCTCTCTGGCAAGTCCTTCGATCTCGCCGCCTCCGATGCCAACACCACTCCGCTCCCCGAGATCAAAACCAACTACAAGCCCAGCAAAAAAAACGGCTCCACCGAATACCTCTACGGCGACAAAGCCCTCGCCTCCTTCACCACCGCTCCCGGTTACAAGATTGAGCTCTTCGCCTCTGAAAAAGAGTTCCCCGACCTCGCCAACCCCGTCCAACTCTCCTTCGATAGTCAAGGCCGCCTCTGGATCGCCACTATGCCCAGCTACCCGCACTGGAAACCCGGCGACCCCAAACCCTCCGACAAACTCCTTATCCTCGAGGACACTGACAACGACGGAAAGGCCGACAAAGAGACCATCTTCGCCGAAGACCTCCACCTCCCAACCGGCTTCGAGATCGCCCACAACGGCGTCTACGTCGCTCAAGGCAATCACCTCATTTTCCTGCAAGACAGCGATGGCGACGACAAAGCCGACCTCCGCGAAATCGTCCTCAGCGGATTCGATGACCACGACACCCACCACGTCATCAGCGCCTTCTGCGCCGATCCTTCCGGAGCGATTTACATGGGGGAGGGGACCTTCCTCCACAGCCACATCGAGACCGCCTACGGCCCCGTCCGCAGTTCAAATGGCGGCTTCTTTCGCTACAGCCCGCAGCGTAACCACCTCGAGCGGACCTCCCGCATCTCTATCCCTAACCCTTGGGGCACCGCCTTCGATGACCATGGCCAACCCTTCTTCCTCGAAACATCCGACCCCGATCTCCACTGGATGACGCCCTGCAATATTAGCGTCGACTACGGGCAGCTTGCCCCAAAGCCACCCGCCATTCTCGAAAAACAACAACGTGTCCGTCCCACCTCCGGTCTCGAATTCGTCTCTAGCCGACACTTCCCCGACGCAGTCCAAGGCGACGTTCTTTTAAATAACACCATCGGCTTCCTCGGAACCAAACAACACCAAGTCACCGACTCCGAATCCGGCTACAAATCAAAACACCGCCACGATCTCGTCATCTCCAAGGACGGCAACTACCGCCCCGTCGACCTCGAGTTCGCCCCTGATGGCTCCCTCTTCATCGTCGACTGGCACAACGTTCTCGTCGGCCACATGCAACACAGCGCCCGCGATCCTCTCCGTGATCACAAGCACGGCCGCATTTATCGCATCACCTACCCCGATCGTCCCCTCGTAAAGCCTGCTAAGATTCACAATGCACCCCTTGCCACCCTCTTCGAAAACCTCACTCTCCCGGAATACCGCACCCGCTACCGCTCTCGTCGTGAGCTCCGCGGCCGTGATGCCAGCGAAGTCCTTCCCGCGCTCAAAAAGTGGGTCTCCACCCTGCGTCCCAGCGCGCAGAACTACGAGCATACCCTCCTCGAAGCGCTCTGGGTCACGTGGGGATTCGACCAAGTCAGCGAGCCCCTTCTCAAAAATCTTCTCAGTGCAAAAGACGCCCGTGTCCGCGCCGCCGCCTTGGAAGTCCTCCGTAACTCCGGCCACCAAATCGCCAACCGAGGAGAACTCCTTCAAAAAACAGCCACCGACAAATCTGCCCGCGTCCGCCTCCAGACCGCCGTCGTTGCCTCTTGGCTCGATTCCAAAGAAGGCCTCCCCGTCCTGGAAGCCGTCGCCGCCAAACCCGTCGACTCCTGGATCAAGCCTGTCCTCGAAACCTCCAAGGCCCACCTCGAAGGAAAAGCCGTCACCGGAGACGTCGCTGAAGAACTCCACAAGCCTACCACTCCTCTCAAAGGCGAAGCCCTCGCCCTCTTCAAAAAAGGAGCCGAGGTTTACTCCCGTGAAGGCCACTGCGCCACCTGCCACCAACCCGATGGCGAAGGACTCCCCGCCGCGATGTTCCCTCCGCTATCCAAAACAAAGTGGGTCCAAGGCAGCCCCGAGCGCCTCATCAAGCTCACCATGCACGGCCTCCTCGGACCCATCGAAATCAAAGGCAAAAAATACCCCGGCCAAGTCCCCATGACCGCCTTCAAAGGACTCACTGATGAAGAAATGGCTGCCGCCCTCACCTACGTCAGAAATACCTTCGGTAACTCCGCCTCCATGATTAGCCCCACGCAAGTCAAAGCAGTCCGCGAAGCCACCAAATTCCAAGAAGGCTTCTACGCCCCCGCCGACCTGCTCAAAGAGCACCCGCATAAATAGACCCCTATGTCGTGCTTGGGGGGACCTCAACGTCCAAGGATCTGCTTTTTGATTGCTCTTCACCATTCACGATCAATGTGATAATTTGGATGGGCGATACAATTGATCTTCCTTTTCCTTCCCATCCTTTCACTCCAGCCCCTGTCAGCGGAATCATTCTTCTTCATCTACTCTCGTGAGCCAGATAGGGAGGCACCAGCCCCTAAAATTGAGAATGGCGAACTGATAACAAGAACTCCGATCGAAAAAATTACCACTCCAGAAGCCAGTATGATGAGGGCATCTTATCAGGGCTTGGGAAAATGAAGAGCCGATCATATCCAGATCAATTTAAAAGAAGCGATCAAACCTCGCTTCATTCCAAAACTTAAATTGGGGAACGAGATTATCCTCCGTGCCATATCGATGAGCTATTCATCAAATGGAACACTCCCGCCCGCTCTTTTTCTCGAAAATGATGATCCTAAAGAAATCACACGATGGTGCAAGAAACTCGGGCCTTTGCTGAAAATCCCCAAGAATCGTATCGAGGTGGATCTGGAGAAACCCAAGCAGACCAAGAAAGAGCAAGTCGAGGACAGTCATCGAAAAGCAGGCATGGGCTGGAGTTTGAACGGGGTGACCGAGTGGACTTTTGACAACGATTTCAAGATTGCTTTGAAAAAATCAGAGGACGGTCTTTTGGTCTTTTACGATCCAGAGAGGAACCAGCTTCATAAACTGACGAAAGAAGATCGCATTAGCGAAGTTGTCGGAAGCCCCGGTCGTAAAGTCTTCGTTTTTCTTCTCCCAAATCGCGACGGCGCTGGAGGGAGCCTCTTGCGAGTTTCAGCACCCGAAAAGCAGGCCGTTTTCGAGCGGGTTTTCACCTACTCTGAAACCCCACTATTCGGGAAAAATCGCTGGTGGATCAGGGAACTCGGCGCAATCGATGACACGGGCCAAACTCTCCTCGCGAACCTCGGACGGATGCCCGCCAAGGGAGGGCGCGTTATCTACGAGTGGCAAACTTGGTCCATTCCCAAAGAGCGTCAATTGGGCCAAGGTCTCCAGATAAGCAATGGAGCGAGGAAAGACTAGCAAACAGTAAGTCTCAAGCCCTCTCATCTCGAAGCCTTTTTGACGGCAAGATAATCCCTCATCTTCCTCGGCACATTGGTAGTCACCGACTGGACTCCCGCCTCTACGAACTGAAGTCCCACCTCAGCGGAATCGATCGTCCACGCGTGATAGCCAAGATCATGCTTTCGCAATTCCGCTCCTAAATCTTCGGCGAGCTTCCCGACCGCCTGCGCCCCGAGCCCATCAGCTCCGACGTCTTTTAAAATTCGAATGACCGAATCTAGATCGGGGGCATAAGCTCCCTTCTTCCCCTTCTTAAAGCCACTCAGCCAATTTGCAGTAACCTTCGGCTCACGCTTCTTAACCGCACGAATCACTTCCTTGTCGAACGCGATTACCGTAACCTGCTCTAACGCAACCTTGGACGAGGCGATTGTTTCAAAAAGCACTGGCACGATTTCAGGGCCGCATTTCACCTCAATGAAAATCCCTTTCCCCTTCGGCATGGCTGCAAGGACTTCGGACAATAGGGGGATTTTCTCACCAGCCCATTTCTTCTCTTTCCAAGAGCCCGCCTCGAGGTCTTTCAGGGTCGCCCAGTCAGTCTCGGCGACAACAAACTTCCGTCCAGTAGTCCGCTTGGTCGAGGCGTCATGCATCGTGACGATTTGTCCATCTTTGGTTAGCCGGAAATCTCCTTCGATCGCATCGGCACCTTGATTCCATGCTTTCTGAAAAGCCGCCAACGTATTTTCGGGCGCGTCAGCCGAGGCCCCACGGTGAGCAACGATCAGAGGATCGGCTTGCATGAGGGACACACTCAGAAAGGCGAGAGGGAGGAGATAAAGCGGCTTCACCCCCTCAATACCGGGATGCGTCTCATTGTTTTTCAAGAGTGTTCCAGCGAGTGATCAGGCATGGCTTGCTCGATAGGCTCCTCAAATTCGCCTCTTTCCTATCTTGGATCGATTCGATAAATTCTCCCTTTCATTTCCTGAGATCAATCAACCATGAGCCAACCGACCAACTCCTCCCGCCGTAAGTTTCTTACCGGCTCCGCTGCCTCCGCCTTTGGATTTACTTTCATCCCAGCCTATCTCACCAGCGCTCGAGCTCAGGGGAATCCTAAGCTCCCACCGAGCCAGCGGGTCAACCTTGCTTGTGTCGGGGCAGGGGGGAGAGCTTCCGGAGTCATCCCTTCTCTTTGCAAAGGTGGCATCGCAACCCCCATTGCACTTTGCGATGTCGACTTCGAGCTCCCCAAGAACGTCGGCAAAACTCTCAAAGCCTACCCTGACGCCAAGCGCTTCCATGATTTTCGTGAGATGTTTGATAAAATGGGCGACGATATTGACGCCGTCTCCGTCTGCTCCCCTGACCACACCCACTTTACCGCTGCCATTCAGGCGATGTCTCTCGGCAAGCACGTCTATGTCGAAAAACCACTCACCCGCACTTTTGAGGAATCCGAAATCCTCATGCGCGCGGAAAAGAAATTCGGTGTCGTCACCCAGATGGGGAACCAAGGCCACACTGGGCGCGGCATCAATCAGTTCTCAAAAATGGTCGAGCTCGGCCTTTGCGATAACCTCACCCAACTCGCGGCCTGGAAAACCCCCGGTCTCTGGTTCATGAATAAGGGTGAGCGCGAGAAAAACTACCCGCTCACCGAATCTCCCATCCCCGCTTCCCTAAAAAACTGGGACCTCTGGTGCGGCCCCCGCAAGCAGCTCCCCTTCAACTCCCTCTACCATCCCTTCAGCTGGCGCGGCTTCCACGAATACGGCATGGGCATGCTCGGCGACTGGGGCGCTCACATCATCGACTACCTCCACGACAAGCTCGACATGGGACTCCCCACCGAGATCAAAGTGCAGCACCTCGAAGACTACAACAAAACGATCTTCCCCCTCGCCACCCAACTCTCGATGCATTTCCCCACACGGGGAGAAAAGCGCCCCGCCATCGACATGACCTGGAAGGACGGCGAAGGCTGCCTCCACGAAATTCCTGCCCGCCTGCTTAGCGAAAATCAAAAGGCACCAAAGATCGGCGGAGCCGGAACCCTCTTCAGCGGAAAAGACAGCTCCACCGCCATCATGCGCGCCAGTCACGGCTCGTCCCCATCGCTTGTCTCAAAAGACGACCAGAAAAAATACCAAGCCCAGCTCAAGGAAGTCCCCAACTCAAAGCACGACCACTCCGCGTCCTTCATCCACGCCTGCATGGGGGAGGGGACCACCAACTCACCCTTTAGCATCGGCGCAAAACTCACCCAGGTCTTCGCTCTCGGCACCATCGCCCAATACCTCAACACCGACCTCAAGTTCGACGCTAAGAAAAAGCAGTTCGTCAATAACGACACTGCCAACGCCCTCCTCAACCCACCCGCTCGGAAGGAGTGGCAAGGCCACTACAAACTCGCCTAAGGCCATCGCCGTGATCGCCGCCTTCGCCGTTGTGGTATATTTCTTGCAAGCCTTGTTCCAAGGGACCGCTATTCCTTGGCAACCACTCTCCATGAAGGTGATGGGAGCTTCCACGATCGTCCTCGTCCTCGCTATCTTCCTCCGCTTCGGAGGGAATTCCTTCACCATTTTTGGAATGATTTTATTCGTCTCCATGTTCGGTAGCTTGGATATCCTCATCAGGGACGTCTTAAAAACCGACCCCGCCAAATTGGAATTTTTGGCCCTTCCAGCCTTCGCGATCCTTCTCCTCATCGTCTGGGCTGCCACCTACCACACCCTCGGTTCCACCCACCCTTGGAGGGCGAACCGCCTCGCGATGGGCTTCTTCAAACATGGCCGATAGCGAAATCTCCCCAGTGGCCTATAATTCTTAACTTTCCAATCTCACCTCATTTATCCTAAAAGAACCTCTCTTTAAATTCTCATGTTCTTAAAATCACTCCTCCTCGTCTCAACCTCCGCCATGGCCATCGCAGCACCTCTCACCTTCGAGGGCACCGAAGGCCCCGGCAAGGGTAAGCACATCGTCTTCATCGCGAACGACCACGAATACCGCTCGGAAGAAACTTGCCCCCTCATTGCCAAGATTCTCGCCAAGCATCACGGCTTTAAATGCACCGTCCTCTTCGGAATCGATGACAACGGCAACATCAAAGGCGGAGGAACTCCTATTCCGCACATCGAAGCCCTCAAGGACGCCGATCTCCTCTTCTTCTACACCCGCTTCATGACCCTCCCCGATGAGCAAGCCGATGCCCTCGTCGATTACTTCGAGCGCGGCGGTCCCACCATCGGCCTCCGCACCTCCACCCACTGCTTCAACGGACAAAAAGGCAAGTGGGCCAAGCTCAACTTTAACCACAATGGAGCCGATTACCTTGGAGGGCTTGGCGAGCAAATCTACGGCAACACCTGGCACGGCCAGCGTGGCCAAGGCCACTACGGCCAGAACCATAAAAAAGGAGCCCGCATTTCTCCCATCGCTGGAGTCACTCATCCCATCCTCACCGGCGTCTCTCCACTGCACGCCTACTCCGGAGCCTACATCTCCCGACCACCTGAGGAGTCTACTCCACTCCTCGAAGTCCAAGTCCTCAAGACCTTCGGCCCAAGCGACGAGCTCGAAGAAGGCAAAGAAACCGTCAATGCCGGCTGGAGCCGTGACCACTACGTCGCCCCCTCCGGTGCTAAAAAAGACGCTCGCGTCGTCTACACCTCCTTCGGAGCCTCGGAAGACCTCGCCGATGAAAACTCCCGCCGATTCCTCGTCAACTCCACCTTCTGGGCTCTCGGCCTCGAGGACAGTATCAAGCCCAACCTCAACGTCAGCTTCGTCGGCGGCTTCAATCCCAGCCCCTACACCACCGGTGCTTTCTTCCGCATGGACGTCAAACCATCCGACCTCGCAGGCTGGGACAGCTCGGTGATGCCCGTTGGCTCAAAGCTCAGTGGCCTCGACGCAAAGAACCCCAAAATGAAAGGCCGCATCTACAACGTCCTCAGTCCACGCCCCGCGATTGTTGAGCAGATCAAAAAATCTGACCCCGATTTCAATCTCGAGGATTTCAATCCGAAGGCCAAAAAGTAGAAGCAATTCCCCAGTGGTGTGGCAACCCTAAGTAGCCACGTCACGGGTTCACTCTGAGCCATACAAAGAGCTTCAGAACTTCACTTGGTGTCACTGCTGACGAAAGCGACGAGCATCACGATAAATGGATCGTCTGCGGAAAAGTCGGTGACTTCCAATTTACCCCCGCCAAAGAGCTCACCGGTGACCCCGGTCCTTGGCGCCGCGAGGCTGCTATAAGCCTGACTTTAGGAACGAGTTCACTCAACAACGTCTCGGCAGATCAAGCTGCCGAGACGGAGCAAGATCAGCTTCCCATAAGGTTGAATATGCCAACATTTTTCCCTATTCTTCCCTTATCCATGAAGTCCTTCTCTCTCCTCGTCCTAGGCCTAATCATTGGCTGCTCCTTAATGCTTCCCACCTTTGCGAAAAGTAAAAAGGGTAAGGAGGAGAAGCTTCAACCGGCCATCGCCTTCGATACTTTAAAAGTCTTCCCCGACTAAGGGCGCGTCTCTCACTAGCTACCGTCTTCTCCTCCTGATTTCGTAATTTACATCACTTCCGTCCCAAGAGCAAATTTCTCGCAGAATCTTCCAACTGTGCCAACGTCATGGCATGTCAGATGAACCATCACGGAGAAGCCTTTTGTGGGAGACGATTCAGCAGGTGGAAGATTACCCCATCTTCCGGCTTTGTTATCTGAGCAACCCTGTCAAACCGTTCACTGAAGCCGACTTTAATGACATCGAGAGCAAATCGATAGAAGCCAACAATGCTCGTGACGTCACTGGGATCCTGATCGCCAACGGCGAACGGATTCTTCAGATATTGGAAGGGTGTGAAGACGCTGTGCGTGAACTTTATTCCAAGATTGAAAAGGACAGCCGTCACACTGTGATCAAAGTAATCTCTGAAGTGGAAGATGAGGTTCGTTTGTTATTCAAGTGGAGCATGGTCGTGCGCGGATCGACCGGCACTCCTCAGGGTCTATTGGAACAGTTTTCAGAAGTTTATGACGAGTTGCTTCATGCTGAGCAGCAGAGCGAGATCGCCATCGATCACGTCGATCTATTCAGAGAAATAGCGCTCTTCGAAACCCTCTCGGAAAAGTCCTGAAAGCCGGACAAGGTGATGTCCCCGTTGCCCGCATTCCATTAGGCATCAGCTCCCAAGCCCTGAATGGGTGATCTAATCCTCGCCCACAACCAAGCCTTCAGAAATTCAAAGCGTCTCCGCTGCTCAGCGTGAGACTCCCCCACAACCAAGCATACTCAAAATGGTTCCATCCCCATGAGATTAATTCTAGTCCTCCTCCTCGCCTCCGTGTCACTCGCCTTCAGTCAGCAGCGCCAGTTCAAAAATTGGGACAAAAACAACGACGGGAAACTCTCGAAAGACGAACTCCCAAAGCCCTTCCAGAAGAACTTTGGCAAGGTCGACACCAATCGTGACGGCTTCATCTCCCAGGGGGAACACAAGGCCCACCTCACCCGCCCTCGTGAATCTCAACCACGACCCCAAGCGCACGAAAATATCAGGGTCACCCCCGACCTCTCCTACGCTGCCAATGACAACCCGCGGCAGATGGTCGATCTCTATCTCCCCAAGAAACCAACCACCGACAAAGCCCTCCCCGTCATCGTCTTCATCCACGGTGGAGCTTGGCGGGCGGGCGACAAGCGTTCCGGCCTCAAGCGTCTGGCCCCCTTCATTGCCAGTGGCGACTACGCCGGAGTCAGTGTCGCCTACCGCCTGAGCAATGAAGCCCAGTGGCCCGCGCAAATCCACGACTGCAAGGCCGCGATCCGCTGGGTTCGTGCGAGCGCCAAGAAATACAATCTCGACCCAGAAAAGATCGCCGTCTGGGGCACTTCCGCCGGAGGCCATCTCGTCGCCATGCTCGGCACCTCTGGCGAGGTCAAAGAGCTCGAGGGTAAGATCGGCCCGCACCTCGATCAGAGCAGCCGCGTCGATGCCGTGGTCAACTTCTTCGGCCCCGCTGAAATGCTCACCATGGGCGACCACCCCAGCACCATGGATCACAATGCCCCCGACTCTCCAGAGTCCCTCCTCCTCGGCGGCCCCATCCTTGAGAACAAAGAAAAAGCCCGTAGCGCCTCCCCGATCACCCATATCACCAAAGACGACCCACCCATCCTCAACGTCCACGGCACCGCCGACGCCCTCGTTCCCTATGCTCAGTCGGTCAGCTTCAATCAGAAGCTCGTCGAGGCCGGCGTCTCTTCCAATCTCATCACCATCACCGACGGCGGCCACGGAAACTTCGGCAAGGCCACCGATCAGGTGAATCGCAGTGTCTCCGACTTCCTCTCCAAGCACCTCCGCTTAGACAAATCGATCACGATTAAGGATCAAGGATTCAAGGCCAAGACTCCCTGATCTAAAGTTCGCATCGCCGAAGAGGGAGAGAGGGCAAAGAAAAGGCCGCATAAAATGCGGCCTTTTAAAATCTGTTGGTGAATCCGAGTTGGATTACTTAGCGCCGAATTCCTTGGCCACTTTGGCAGGGTGCTTCAGCTTCGTGCGAACCTCTGAAGGGTTCAATTTGGTGACGACAGCTTCATCCATTCCCAGTGCGATGAGACGCTTCCGGTGATCGGCTTGACGTTTGTTTCTCGCTGAATTTGACTTCGTGGGACGAGTCCTGTTGTTGTTGCGCTCTAGTGATGAAGCCATGATCGTATTTTTTTCCTAGCTGTAAGAAGGTGAATTGTTCCTTTAGATTCGCTAGATCAATCTAAAGAACGGTGTCTGCATAGGTTCGATGACGCTTCTGGTCAACTCGAATTCTGTGTTTTGCAAGTTGGCCTCAGGGCCCTGAGGATGCAGGGAAAAATAGGATTGAAGAGCCATTAGTTAATTCCTCTTAGATTTCTTAGTCTCAGCGGAACGGGTGCTCTTCGATATTTCTCTCTTGGTCGTATTCCCGCCAAGCGGCCTTTGATTGGGTGTTGCTCCAGTCTGAATTATCGATTCCTGGTGAGATGTTCTTCAGCGGAATGACCGCTCCGGGCACCGCGTCATCGTTTCCTGTGTGGCTGCAAGAAAGGAGAGAGCCGGAAACGAGTATTGCTGGGACTAGGTTGAAACTTGTTGCGACGATCTTCATTTCAATTGGATTGAGACATCTCAACAACAGAGAACAAGGAAATTTCGGCTCAAGGAGCATGCCCTGCGGGCTTTCTAAGTAGCTAGTTCGCGGGCTCGGTAGAGGGTTCCAATTCTTTGATGCGGATGTTGCGATACATCATCTCGGCATACTCAGCTTGGAGACCAATGCGCCCCTTCGCGAGAGGCACTCTTTTACCATCGACCTCGTAAGTCATCTTTCCGAGGCGGTTGACCACTTTTCCGTTCAGTTCGAAAATGGCTTCTTCACCACCTTGGACCGTCATGGTGACTTCATTCCATTCCCCGTGTGGTTTTTCGTTTGAAGCGGAAATAAAGGATTTATCGTATTTCTTATTTTTCCCCACGAGGACTTTTTTGGTTCCGGGTGAGTAGAATTCACCTTCTCGCTCATTCTCAACTTGGATGTCTTTGCCAATCACCCAGAGGTCGCCGGTGGTGTAGCGGTCCTTCGTTTTTTTTACCTCCGATTCACCCAACTGCATCTCGACACAGTTCGGCCAGATTCTTTTCAAATCACCGTGCACATGAAAAAGGATGCCCGCATCTCGATCATGGGTCGTCCGGGGGGCGAAGCGATTGTCCAACCACTTGTATTCTAGCTTTAGAATGAAGTTTCCGTATTCTTTTTCGGTGATGAGACAATCAATCTCCTGCTTACTCTCAGCTTTTTTCCCGGCGTAGGGGCGCAGCGCTCGCTCCTCCTGATCGACAAAGAAGGAACCGGAACCTTCTTTCTTATTTTCCGCCATCGAGTGCCATCCACTGAGGTCTTTCCCATTGAAGAGCGGTTTAAATCCCTCTTCGGCCGACAGGAGACAGCAACTCGTTAAAAGGACCAAAGGAATTTGGAGGCGTTTCATCAATCTCATCTTCATTCTTGTAAATGATTTTCTGGCCATTCCTCAAGCACCATACACAAGAGAATATCAAGAATGTTCAGGTAGCTCCTTACTTGAGATTATCTCTAAGAGGAGGTGGGATGGAAAAAGTGATTGGCGAGTTTGGATTTGTACTGAATAACTGCCCCTGAAAGTTCCGTTACGATTCTTTATTCCTCAACTCATGAAGTACTCTAGAACACTCCAAATGGGCCGGATACTCCTCGTTGGATCAGCCCTTGCCATGCCCACAGCCTCTGCTGCTGTGATTTCAAACTTTGACTTCACCGGGCCACCTTGGGCGGCAGCCAAAGAAAATGACTTTGCCACCTTCGCCGCTGCAGCAGGCTCAGTGGACACTGAATTGAACACCACTACGTCGGATCTTTCCAAGACCGCAAATATTGATGGTGGTGGTTATGCGTCCTTTTACATCCGCGAAGTTGACGGCCCTTTCGGTATCTTTACCGGCACCGCGTCTGCCGGAGTAGGGATGAATTTCGCCGATGTGGAAGAAGCAACGGCAACGAACTACATCTCATTCACCGTCACGCCGGCCGCGATGATTGAAGCCACCTACGAAAGCCTCAGCCTCTATGCGGGCACGAATGCCGGAGATGTCGAGTTCTCGCTGAGATCTTGGGATGGTGCGGCTGAAACCACCTTGGGCAACTACTCTTTCGTCGATCCCAATCCGGGTGAGGGTGCCGCAACGAATGATGCCATCACCGCTCATACCTTTGATTTCACGGACTTCGCTTCCTCCAGTGCCACAGAGTTCCGCCTCTATGCTTGGGGTGGCACCAATGCCAACACCGGTGTTCGTTTGGATGATATCGTCTTGAATGGAACGGTCGTCGCTATTCCTGAGCCAAGCTCTGCAGTTCTTCTGTCTCTGGCTGGACTGGGCTTGCTCAAGCGCCGCCGTCGTTCCTAGTATTCGACTCTGAATCTTTTCTCAAAGTCCAGCAGCAGCTTGCTGCTGGATTTTTTTTTGGTTTCAACGATCCTTTCTTACCCCCATCTCATTCCATGTCCCCCCGTCAATCTATCTCGCCTTCTTTCCGTCTGGCCTCCACTCTGATGAGTCTGGCGGTCCTTGGTTCAGTCGGCTTCGCACAAGCTGAGCACTATCGCGTCTACCTTCTCGGTGGACAGTCCAATGGCAATGGCCGGGGCGATGCTGCCGAGCTCGCAGTTCCTCCTCTCGACGCCTTCAACTTGGATGCTCCCCAAACGGACGTTCTCTTTTACTGGCATAAGACCCAAAGCACGACCAACGGGAACCTCACTCAGAATACCTGGCTCGATCTTCAGAAAGACACTGGCCACGGTGTCAACAGCCCCTCTGGGCATGCGGTGGAATTTGGTCCTGAACTTTCCTTCGGACGGGCCATGGCGGACAACGACCCGTCGGTAAAAATCGCCATTATCAAATACACCCATGGAGGAACCAATTTGCACACCCAATGGGCAGCAGGTGGGACCAATTATAGCAGCTTCACGGCCACGGTTGAGTCAGGCTTGGCGGCTCTCACTGATTTGGGTCACACCTATGAGGTCGGAGGGATGATTTGGGTTCAAGGAGAGGCTGATACGAGCGCTGCAAATGCGGCAAATTATGAGGCCAATTTGACCAACCTCATCGCGCGCGTGCGTCAGGATACTTTTGGTGGCCTGACGCCCGGAGGAATGACGCTTCCTTTTTTGATCAGTGGTCTTTCCGATAGTCAGTATTCCAACATCACGACGGTGGGAAGTGGTCCTTATGTGGTCCGACAGGCTCAGGAAACCGTGGCAGCCACCGCACGGCAAGCGGCCTTTGTGGATACCGATGGCCTTGCGACTTACTCGAATGGTGCCGTCCACTTTCAAGCCTCGGCTCAAATCACGATTGGCCAGCAAAGCGCCGCTCAAATGCTCACCTTGGAAGCCAATGATCCCGACCGCGATGGGCTCCTCAATAGTGAAGAGACAACTCTGGGGTCGGACCCGAACAAAGCCGACACAGACGATGACGGGCAAGATGATGGATTTGAAAATCAAGCGGGAACCGATCCACAGAGTGGCGCGTCCTTCTTTGCGATCACTGATTTTGACTTGATCGAGGATCAAGTGACCCTGACTTGGCCCAGCATGGTGGGGAATTCTTACGATATTCAATACAGCGATGATCTCGTTGAGTGGGAGACTGTGGAAAGCGATTACGCAGCAGATGATCCAGGCAGCGTTACGACTTGGACGATCGGTCTTGATGACTTGAACGGACCGACAGAGGAAGGCGATGGAGTTCTGGCCCGCTATGACGCGGAGACTGGGATTAATGGGGATTTTAATACGACGTCTTTTGATTCGGTGGATACCGATGGCAGGACGACAGCCAACCGCTTGAATCAAGGAGGCGGCCTCACTGGGGGAGGTTCTGCATCCTTTGTGATTTCCAATAATATTTTCAACCCGAGTGAATCTGGTTCTCCTGGGTTCAATATCGGTGGGGTGGCGACTGCAGATCAAGCAGCAGCAGCGGCAGCCGGGGATCACTTTTCCTTCACGATTGAGCCGTCGGGTAACGAGGTCGTCTACGAAGCGCTGAGCTTCTACAGCAACCAGTTTGGAGAAGGCACAACGGTGGACGTTAGTTATACGATTGGGGCGAGCAGTGAAGTTTTTGTCACCCAAGGCCTTGTTCCGACCGCTGACAATGATCCTGTTACTTTGGAAAGTATCGATTTTACTGACTTCTCCAGCACTGCGAATGTCACTTGGACCTTCTATCTGTATGGGGCCTCAGCAAGCAACTTTGGTACTCGATTTGACGATATCACTCTCAGCGGTTATTCGACAGCGGATGTCATTTCGAATTTTACCTTCACGGGGCCGCCTTGGTCTGTCTCCAAAGAAAGCAATTTTTCAACCTTTGCCGCAAATGCTGCCTCCGAAGATAGTGATCTGAATACGACGACTTCGGTGCTCAGCAATAGTGGATACACCGCAGGAGCTTATGACTCCTTCTACATCCGAGATGTCGACCCCGGAACATCGATCTTCACCACGAGCGCGACCCCCAGTGTGGGGATGAACCTAGGGAATGCTAATCAGGCAACCCCGACCAATTACATTTCCTTCACCGTCACGCCTGTCTCGGGCTCGGTGACTTACTCCCTCCTTTCCCTCTATACGGAAGTGCAAGGTGCAAATGATACCTACGATATCGAACTGCGCGCATGGGATGGCAACGTCGAAGCCACCCTCGGAACGACCTCGCACACGACGGGAGGCTCCAACAATGAGCCGGTCGCTTTTAAGTCGATTGATTTCACCGACTTTGCCTCAAGCGATCCCATCGAATTTCGGCTATACGGATACAACCTCGATTCTGCAGGAGGCCTTCGATACGATGATATCCGCCTGATCGGCGATTCTGGAACTGCACTTGAAAACGTGAACGATTACAGAGCCTTTTTCCGAGTCGGCTTACGTCCTTGATTACTGAGGCTTGCCATCCCAAATGAAGAGTTCTCCTTTCGGGATGTCTTCGGTAATGGTCGCCCCGCCGTAACGAAGCTTCATGGGGCTGCCATTGTCTGAATGAATTGTCGCCTGAGTGAGTTCGCCGTTTTTCCATTCGAGGCCGACCTCAAAGCCACCTCGGGCGCGCAGGCCTGTGACCTTGCCATTTGGCCACGCCTTTGAGAGTGCCGGTAGGAGATGAATTTCTCCGGCGTGGCTTTGCAACATCATCTCAGCGATGCCAGCGGTGGCGCCGAAGTTGGCATCGATTTGGAATTTTTCGCCGCCATTGAAAAGGTTCGTGCCGAAGCCGTGCATTACGCGGTCGGTGAGTGATTTCAAGGCCTTGTCGCCATCAAGGGCGCGGGCCCAGAGGGAGATCCGCCATGCGCCGGGCCAGCCACCGGAGAAGCCGCGGTGGATGAGGGAGGTTTTGGCGGCTTCGAAAAGTTCAGGGGTGTCGTTTGGATTGAGCTGACCGCTGGGGAAGAGGCCATAGAGATGAGAGACGTGCGAGTGCTGGTCCTTGGGGTTGTCCCAATCGACGAGCCATTCTTGGAGTTGGCCGTGGCTGCCGATTTGCATGGGCTGGAGGCGGGCTTTTGTTGCGGTGAGCTTCTTGCGGAACTCGTCATCGATTTCCAGAAGCTCAGAGGCCTTGAGACAGTTACCGAAAAGATCGTTGAGGAGTTGCAGGTCCATCGTGGGCCCCGCGCAGAGTGCAACTCCGGAACGCCCTACGCTGAGCCCGTCCTTCGTGCCGCCACCATGACTGTGCTCTGGAGAAATAGAGGGCGAGGTCATCAAAAAGCCCTTTTCATTTTCGACCAAAACATCGAGGAAAAATTCCACCGCGCCCTTGAGAATGGGATAACTCTTTTTGAGGTGCTCGCGGTCGCCGGTGTATTGGTAGTGCTCCCAGAGGTGCTGGCAGAGCCACGCGCCTCCCATGGGCCACATGCCCCACTGAGCGCCATCGACTGGGGCTGTGCCGCGCCAGAGATCGGTGTTGTGATGCATCATCCAACCGCCCGCGCGGTAGTGAGATTGCGCGGTCTTTTTCCCCGGTTCCTGTAGCTCGCCCGCCAACCGAAGCAGCGGCTCATGGCACTCGCTCAGGTTGCAAACCTCGGCCACCCAGTAGTTCATTTGGATGTTGATGTTGAGAGTGTATTTGCTGGACCAAGGAGGGCTCATTTCGTGGTTCCAGATCCCTTGTAGATTGAGCGGCTGGCTTCCGGGGCGCGAGCCGGAGATCATGAGGTAGCGGCCGAATTGGAAAATGAGTTCAGCCAAGATTGGGTCGCTTTTTCCTTCGCGCACGAGGTGGAAGCGCTCATCGGTGGGGAGGGATGCGAGCGGGTCATCACCAAGATCAAAGGTCACCCGATCATAGAGCTTGGAGTAGTCAGAAAGGTGCCGCTGATAGACCTTCTCGAAGGCCTTGCCTGCGATGGCGGCGAGGTCGCGGCCTGCCTTTGCGACAGGATCGCCGCTGGTGTCCTGATGGTTCACGTAGCTGGTCGCTGCGCAATAATAGATCGTGACGGCATCGGCATCCCGAACGGAAACGATGCCGTCTTTTCCTGACATCGTGCCGCCGTCGGCGACGACTTTGGCTTGCCCGGAAAACTTCAATCCATTGTCAGGCCAAAGAGAAGTCAGCCCTCTCGATCCATTGGCTTTCTTTCCGGTTCGGGGCGCGATCCGTCCGGTCATCACTAAGGTGCCACCTTCTCCTGCGATGGACTCGGAAGGGTGCGGGCTGGTGTTGGAAAAATCGAAACTGATTTGTCCGGGGCGATCACATTCGAGCCGAATGACAATTGCCTGATCGGGGTGAGAGGCGAACACCTTGCGGGTGAAGCGGGCTTCGCCGATCCGATAGCTCACCGTGGTGACCGCGGTCGAGAGATCGAGTTCACGACGGTAGCCGCTCGCTTTCTCTCCATGAAAAAACTTTAGATAAAGGTCACCGAAGGGCTGGTAGGCAGCCTGATGAATCGGAGTGCCCAACATCTTTTGCGCGAGGTCTTCGGCTTCGGCATACTTGCCTTCCTTTAGCAATTTGCGAACCGGTCCGAGGTGCTGGTAGGCCTCGGGGTTGTCATAAGAATGAGGGCCGCCACTCCAAAGCGTGTCTTCATTGAGTTGCACCCGCTCAAGATCAACTCCGCCAAAAACCATCGCGCCTTGGCGCCCGTTGCCGATGGGAAGAGCCTCGGTCCAATCTTCCGCAGGCTGTGAATACCAGAGTTTCAGCGGAGCAGCTTCTGACGCGGCAAGACCACAGAGAAGGGAAAGGATGAAACAGAAGTTCTTAAAAATCATAGACCTTAGGAGTAAGCGCTTTCAGCAAAAGATCTTTCAAGACATTCTCGGTAGAGAACGTCAGGATAAAGATACAGGTCATTGATGAAATTTTCTCACTGAGACCTTGATGAGAATTGAAAATCTCGCCTCTGCAAATCTCAAAAACTGTTGTAAGTTCTTCAACGTATGAGCCACACCCGTCGTCATCTTTTAAAAAGCAGCCTTGCGGGAAGCGCGGCTGCGATGCTTTCTTCGATATCCCAAGCAAGCGGTCAGTCACACGAGAGTCCTAAGGCGAAGAAGCCTCGGGGTATCATCTTCATGGTCTCCGATGGCATGAGCCAAGGAGTGCTCTCGATGACAGAAGCTTTTTCTCAGCAAGTCCGTGGTAAGGGAACCGCTTGGTGGGACTTGCTTGCGAATCGCGAAGCGACCCTCGGTCTCATGGACACTGCATCCTCCAGTTCCATGGTGACCGATTCTGCGGCGGCCTCCTCGGCTTGGAGTTCCGGAAAACGGGTTCCGAATGGGCAGATCAACTTCGATGAAAACGGAAAAAGGTTGGAGTCGATTGGCGAGACGCTGGAGAAGAGCAAGGTTCGTCTCGGTCTGGTATCGACCGCGAGCATCACTCATGCGACCCCGGCAGGCTTTGCTGCTTCCGTCATCAAGCGGGGGCAAGAGGATCGTATTGCTCCGCAATATCTCAATCGCGTGGATGTCATCTTGGGAGGGGGGTCGAAGTTCTTTGACCCGAAGGCAAGGAGGGATAAGAAGGATCTTTTTGGAAGCTTTGCGAAGGAGAAGTATGATGTCGTTGGGACACGAGGGGCACTCTTGAAATCGAAATCAAAGAAGATCCTGGGCACCTTTTCTCCCGGATACATTCCCTACACGATTGATCGTGATCAGGATGCGGAAATGCAGAAGAAGGTTCCGACCATCGCTGAGATGTCGGAAGCGGCCTTATCGCGCTTTTTAGATGATGAAGCGCCGTTCTTGCTTCAGGTCGAAGGAGCCCGGATCGACCATGCCGCGCATAAGAATGACATCGGGGCGATCTTGAACGAGCAAATGGCTTTTGATGATGCGGTGGAAAAAATGCTCGCGATGACCCGTGGCCACGATGACATCCTCGTCGTGCTAACCAGCGACCATGGCAATGCCAATCCAGGCCTCAATGGCACCGGAGCCGGCTATCGTCAGACCAATGATCACTTTGCTAAAATCGCTCAGATCAAAGGATCCGCCGAATGGTTTCTCCAGCGCTGGGGACGGACTAAAACGAAGTCGTCTGAGGAGATGAGTAAGCTCATGGAGGCGACCTACGGCTTTGCGCCCCGCCCCGAGGAACTGGAGGCCATGATGGATCGAATTTCCGGAAAAAAGGTGACCGAGTGGAGTCATCAACTCTCTAATCCAGTCGGGCTCCTCGGCCAAATCGTGGGAAATGTCACGGGAGTCGGTTGGACCGGAATCTGCCACACCTCGGATCCCACCCAGCTCACCGCCATCGGGCCTGGAGCGCGAGAATTCGCAGGTCTCGTGAGAAACGACTCCGTCCGCGACCGCCTTCTGGGACTCTTGATAGGCTAGCAGTTTCAGTTCGTGGAATACAAATTACGGGGCTTGGACGACTTTTAAGCGGATGAACTGCCGGCTCAGATCCGCGACGGGGGTGGCGGAGCGAATGATGAAGTTGGCGGTGCCATCTCCTTGGTCGACGCGCTCGGCAAGTTGAGTCGCGGCGGGTCCATCATCCCAGTTCACTAGGTCCGGTGAGACCTCGATGATGAAGCTCAAGCTTGGGTCGGTGAGATTGGCGCGGTAACTGACGCTGAGGTAGTCTTTTAATCCACTGCCGTCATCAAGCGAGACATTCGTGATGACGGGGAAGGCCTCGCTCGCGACGAGGGTGTTTCCGAGGGCGTGATCGAGGAGGTTGCTCAGGCCGTTGCCATCGTTGTCTGCGAGAGGATCGCCGCTGAAGGTGGTGTGATCAGAGCTTCCGGGGGTGCCATTTGCCGCAAGGCTGGATCTCCAGGATTCAGGGCTTTCGACTGAGCTTTTGTCAATGAGGGTGAGGCTAGGCCCGTCGCCGTCCGGTGCCGAGGGCCAGGGCCAAAGATCGGTGTAGGTGAGGTCTGAGAGGACGGTAAGGTTTTCGTCGACCAAGGTGATTTGTTCGCCGCTATTGTTGAAGTTGCCCTTTTGAATTCCGGCAATAGGCAGGCCTAGTCCGTGGAGAACGTTCATGTCGTAGAGGCTGCCGACGATGACGAGGCGCTGGTTTGGGTGGATGATGGTGTCCCAGTCGTTAGGGAAGTCGTAGACGATGCCGTTGAGAAACTTGCTGTTTCGCAAATTGACGGGGCGGGTTCCGGTATTGAGGAGTTCGATGAACTCAGTGTCCTCGCTTCCGCCATCGGGGTTGTAGTGAATTTCTGAAATGGCGATGTCGGCTGGGAGGAGAGGGGCGATGCCGTTGACGGTGAAGAAAGCTTCCGTTTGTCCGGACCAGTCGGAGCCCTTGGTGCGGGCGCGAATATGGGTGTTATCGCTGAGGGTGAGAGAGTCGCCGGTGGTGGCCGTGCTCGTGACATTGAGTTGGAGGTCGAAGCTAAGGTCGGAGCTGTTTGGGCTGGCCTGATGCATCTCTACAGCGATGGTGTTGGTGCCATTGACAAGCAGAGTGTGATCGAAGGTGAAGATGACCGGGGTGCTCTCGTTGGTGTTGGAAATGGCGTCATCTGCCTCGGTGGTGAAGATGATGGTGGCGGGACTCGCAGGGAGGTTGATTCGTTCGATTTCGGTTCCGTTGAGGTAGACGACGGCGCCATCGTCACGGATGATTCCAATTTCCGCGGCAGTGATCTCGGCTCGATCGGTGACGGTGAATTGTTTGCGGAAGTAGGTCGTGATGTGCTTGTTGTTCGCGTCATTTCCGAAGCTGATTTCGGTGTTTGTTCCGCCTTGGTTGTAGCCGAGTTCAGAGGCTTCATTGGCCCACGAGGAGTCATTGAAGACAGAGGCGCGCCAATCGGTGCCTTGGTTTGAGCCATCGTCGAGGTAGCTCCAGTTATCACCATACGAGATGAGGGATTGAACGTTGTTTCCCGAAGGGATGAAGGAGATTGCTGAGGAAGAGATCTCGCCGCCGGGGAGTCGGGGGTCGGTGCCATCGGTGGTGTAGTAGATGGTGCCCGAGGTGGTGGAGGACATCTCGAGTTGGTAGCCGGAAGCGACTGTTCCTCCGTGTTGTGAGAACTGGGGCGCGGCGGCGGCGGGGAGAAGGCCGTCGGTCTTAAAGCGGTTGTAAACGGTATCGCTGAGGCCGCTAAGGTTGTTGTTAATGTAGTTGTCTCGCGCGGTGACCCAAGAGGCCGGCGTGCGGTAGCCCCAGCGGGCGGACTCGGCGAAGAAGGCGCGTTCGATTTGAGTGGTGCGCTCGGCGAGGCGGGGAAGGGCTTTTGAGGGCGTCATCGCACCACCGTTTTTGTAGTGTTTTTCTAAGCGATCTGCGAGGAGGGTCATGAAGTCGGGGTGGGCCTCGGCGCGGAGGCTTGCCCAGAGGCCATCGGGGCCGTTGTGAGTGGTGCGGAAGTTTGGATTCCGGGTAAAGCCGTCGCCATCGTTGTGGTAGAGGGTGTATCCGCTTCCGGCGCCAACTGGGCCAACGGCACGGTGCTCGGCCTCGCAGTTTCCGCTGCTGAGGAGGAGCATGAAGTCGATGAATTGAGGGACGTTGAGGTGGTCTTTTAGGCCCTCATAGTTTCCTCTATTAGCGACGACGTTGGCCCAGGCGGAGCCGTCGCCATCAAAAGGAGTGGCATCTGAGAAAGAGCCGCCGCCGCGGTTTGAGCGGACGGCTTCGTAGTTTTCTTCATTTCCGCCGAGGTAGTTGGCGTGCATGTCGGCGTTCCAGCGTTCGCGGAGGTGATACATGCCTTGGTAGGTGCCGTTGACATAGATGTGGGCGAAGCGTCCGTGAGGATTGATGTGGCCCATGTCGAGATGGGTGTCGTCGAGAAAGCGGTTGGACATGTAGAAGCCACGGGAGACCATGTCGTGTGAGCCAGTGCGGAGGTCGAGGGAGTCGAACTGGCCGACGGGGCAGAAGTTGTGCTCGTGGCCTTCGAAGAGAGGGTAGTTGAGGTTCTTTGGGCCGTAGCTGCTGCGGAAGTTGAGGCGGATGTTTCGTTTGTCGAAGTTGGTGACGTAGTTGCCGTATCGCTCCATGCCAGCATCGACTTGGAGGTCGCCATTTTCAAAGCCGATGAGTTCGACGGCGACGGCTTTTTCGATTCGATCAATGCCTCCGGTAAAGGAGAGTGAGATGGCAGGCAGGTCGGTTAAGGCGTCGCGCATTTGGGGGCCGTAGGTAGCGTCTTGGGTGATGGCCGTGTCCATGACGGAGGAGGCGATGATGTCGTCGCGGAAGAGATAGGTGTGGGTGTCGATATCCGTGGAGCGGAAGGTCGTCTTATAGGCGAGGGCGCGGACGACGGTGGTCTCGGAGATTGAGATCGGGCCGGTGTAGAGGGTGCCGTTTGTCTCACTTGGTGGGGTGCCATCTGTGGTGTAGCGAATGGTGGTACCAGGTGTGAGGGTCGTGATATTGAGCGAGAAAGGGGTGTCGTAGTAGCCGCGATCGATGTCGAAGCTCGTGTCGGCGACTTTATCAAGATACCAGGCCGAGTCGTTGACCGTGCCGGGGGTTGGGGTGACGAGGAAGCCGGCACCGTTGGTGTTGGTCTGACCTGCGATGAGTCGTGGGGTCGCCAGAAAGTCTACGTCGCTCGCGGACGAGTTGAGCATGTGGATCGCGAGGACATTGTTGCCATTGGTGAGCAAGCCGAGGTCGGAATTGAGATCGGTGATTTCGAATTCGAAGACGTCAAGATTGTCTCGCTCGGTGGTGGCAGAGCTGTTCCAGACGGGAGTGGTGGGGGCGTTCTTTCGGGTGATTTCGGTGCCATTCAAGTAGGCCACGAAGCCAGCATCGTAGCGCATTTGCAATTCGAGGGACGAGAGAACTGAGGTGTCGGTGACATTAAAGGGGATGTGGAGGAAGGCAGAGGCATTTTCACCTTGAGCTTCGGTTTCAATGTCGTCCGAAATGAGAGTGGAGAACCCGAAGTTGGGAATTCCCATCACTTGGACTTCGCTAAGCGAGATCACAGAGGCGTCATTTCCTGACGAACTTGGATCGGGGGTGCGGGTGACTTTAATGATCTGTCCCGCGACTTCGCTTCCGGTGGCTCCGATGAGGTCGATATTGATGAGTCCGGGGCCGTCGTCTTCGTTGTTGGGATTGAGGAGGCCGGAGTCGAAGACGACGGTCACGCCGTCCTCGTCGATCACTTGAACTGTGATGTCGCGGAGGCGCTGAGGGCAGCAGCCGTTGCGATTGTTGAGGGTGATTTCTGAAAGGAGACCGCGTGAGCCGAGATCGAGGGTCCAAGTGGGATTCGGGTCGCCACCTTCGGTGTGGGTGAAATTGTTCGTGAGGCCGTCGATGCCAAAGCTTGCGGGATAGCCTTCCAGTGTAGAGGACTGGCTTGCGGTCCCGCTGGGAGCAAGATCTTGTGCTGCGCCGCCTCCCGGGCCGGAAGTTCCGCTGGTGTCGTATCCCACTGAGGTGGGAGCAGTGCCGGTGGTCCATGGGGCACCGGGGGTGAAGGAGGGCGACGTCCAATTGGAGGCGAGATCGGCGGCGGAGCTGGGAATAAGGATGCTTGGCGCGGCCGTTCCGATGAGTTGGTTTTGGATGAGCTGTTGTGATTCGCCGTAGGAGATATCCTCATCTTGGGCGGCGTAGGTGAAGGAGGTCAGGATGGTTCCGCTGGCATCGGCGAGAGCAAGGTCTCCAAAACTGGCGGAGAGTTTGAAATTGGTGTGGAGCTCGGACCCTGAAACTGCGCGGTCTTTACCTGAAGCGAACACGATAAGGTAGTCACCTGCAGCCAAGGTGACAGCGGGGAAGGTCCAGAGAGTGGGGAGTCCGGCATCATCAGTGAGGCGGTAGCCGTCGAGATCGACAGGTGAGGCGTCGGGATTGTGGATTTCGATCCAATCGGAGGAGTCGCCATCTTCGTCGTTGATCGTGCCACTGTTGCTCGCCATGAACTCGGAGATGATCGGAGCTGCCGGGAGCGACCAGATACTGAGCACAATCAAGACGAAGCAGGGGGGAATGTTCATTTCGTCATCAAGCAGAATAAAAAGGGGGAGGTCAAACTCTGAAAATGAAGGTCTTAAACCCCTTTGGCTTCAGTTTTAGAGCTGGGTATTGATTCACTCGATGAAGGGAACAGCATTTTCGATTGGTCGCGGTAGGGGTGACTTGCCTAGTTTTTGCGCTCATGGATTTTGTTTTACTTTCACAACCCGAGTTTCAGTTGTTTGGGCTGGCTCATTGTCTCGCGATGTTGGTGACGCTGTTTCTTGCGATAGGATTGACCCGGTTTGCGAAATCGAATCCTGATGAGAAGGTTTTGAAGAGGCTGCGCTACACGATGGCGGTCTTGTTGGTGACGGCAGTGGCCTTGGACCCTATTCTGACCCTACGCCGATATGGCATGGGGGAGTTTGGCTGGGGACTGGTGGTGGATTCGTCCTTACCGCTTTACTTATGCGATGTCGTTTCAGTGTTTCTCGCATACGCCTTGGTGACAAAGAGCCAGCGCGTGGCTGAAATTGGTTACCTCTGGGGATGTGCCGGGACAGTGCAGGGTCTCATCACGCCGACGTTATGGTTCGATTGGAGGTCGATTGAGTTCTATATCTTCTTCCTTCAGCATGGGGGCGTTCCAGTGGCGGCGGTGTTCTTGGTATGGGGGCTCAAAATCGTTCCGCAGAAGGGAGCTTGGGTTCGGGCGCTGTATTGGAGCTGGGGATACATGGTCATCGTGATGACGATCAATTGGATGATCGGGAAGAACTACGGCTTCTTGAATGGGGCACCGGAGGTGCATACTCTTTTCGCCTACATGGGGCCTTATCCGTATTTCCTGATTACTCTGCAGGCGGTGGCTTTTCTCCTGTATTTCATACTACTGAAGATCGCTCCTAAAGACGATGAGAGGGTGACACAGGCTCTTTAAAGAGCGCCGGGCGGTTCGGATCGTTGAAAAAATGAAGGCGAAGTTTTTTGAACTTGGTCCCGTATCAGGTGAAATGAAGTTTACTCTTTTTGCCCTCTGCCTTTGCTCCTCGGTAGTTCTGGCTGATCCGCCGCCGGTGAATCCAAACATCGGCCACAATCACCACCTTCACTGTCACGGAGAGAAGAACGAGACGGTTGAGCCCACCGCTGAGCGCTTTGATACTTCGCGTAAGAGTCCAGTTAAGTTGCCTCTCCCTAACGAAAAAGACGCCTTCACCTTCGTGGTCTATAGCGACCGCACTGGTGGGCCGGATAGCGGTGTCTCCATCCTTGCTGACGCGGTTCGCGATACCAATCTCCTCGATCCTGATTTCGTCATGGCCGTCGGTGACCTCATCAATGGTTACAGCAACGAAGAGGTCTGGATGAAGCAGATGAAGGAATATAAATCGATCATGGGCGAGCTTGCCTGCCCTTGGTTTCCCGTCGCCGGAAACCACGACATCTACTGGCGTGGAGCAGATCAGTCAAAGAAGCCCGAAGGTGAGATGGAGACCGCTTACGAGATAAACTTTGGCCCCCTCTGGTATGCCTCCGTGCTTTGATTTCAATGAAATCGGTGCCTCGACGAGGATTTGTGGAGACCATTTCTCTTAAGGCTTCTAGGGTTTCTTCTTCGGAGAGATCCCAGCGAGTATCGAGGTCGATCGCTTCAAGTGCGGAGGTGAGTGTCTGGTCAGAGATGATGGTTTCGAACTCACTTTCCATGTAGTTCCTGCTCATCAGAGTTCCCGCGATCGGCGATTTTCCTGGGGGAGTAGTTATCGCAATCATCGAAGGATGAACCTGAACCACCGCAGTGGATTCATACTTAAAGCCCATCAGACCTCCGGGGCTGGCGATGCGGAATCCGGCAACGGCGATGAGGGCAATAATGGCAAGGGAAGTAAGATAGACTTTCATAGATTGAGATTTGAATCTCTGGGGGATTAGAGGGATCGAGTGGGAAAACGTTCAAAATGCTTAGAATGAGCGAAGGATGAAAGTGGTCAGCAATCCCGAATTAGAATAATTCCAATTTGGGCTTGATCCTTGTTCTAGCAGGGCTAGGTTCCCGTCGTCGATGATTTCACTTGATCACCATAGCAGCCCTGCCCCAGAGGAATTTCCCTCTGAGCTCGAAGGCTTGCGCATGACAAAGCAGCGCCGTGAGGTGCTCTCGGTCTTGATGGGGAATCGTGATCATCCTACCGCGAATGACGTCTTTACTCGTTCTAAAGAGCGGATGCCGACCATTTCGCTGGCAACAGTTTATAACTGCCTCGAAGCGCTTGTTTCGCACCATTTGGTCAAGCAGGTGAATTTCGAGCGCGAGTCCTCCCGCTACTGTCCGAACTTGGCCGATCACTGCCATTTTCAGGATGAAAAGACGGGAACGATCCATGATGTCGTCTTTAAAAAAGGAGTTAAGCTTGAAGATTTTCTCGAACTCCCTCAAGGCACCGAAATCAGCCACCTCGAAATCAGCCTGAAAGGCCGAATCGGAAACTAGAAACTTTTCTCAAAAACATGAGCCTCACCATCGAAAACCTCCAAGCGTCCGTTGACGGAACGCCGATCCTCAAAGGTCTGAACCTCGAAATCCCAGCGGGCGAAGTCCACGCAGTCATGGGACCGAATGGTTCCGGAAAATCGACCCTTTCCAAAGTGATCGCGGGTCATGACGACTACGAAGTGACGGGCGGAAGAGTCCTCCTTGATGGAGTCGACATCGCCGAGCTTGAGGTCGATGAGCGTTCCCGCGCCGGTATTTTCCTCGCCTTCCAGTATCCTGCTGAAGTTCCCGGTGTTTCGAATGCCAACTTTCTCCGCGCCGCTCTCCAAGCCCGCATGCCTGATGGCGAAGAGATCGACGCCGTTGCTTTTTACAAGAGCATGTATGCCAAGATGGACGAGCTTGAAATGGACCGTAAGTTCACCAAGCGCGCCGTTAATGAAGGCTTCTCCGGTGGTGAGAAAAAGCGCAACGAGATCCTCCAAATGATGATGCTCGACCCACGCTACGCTCTTCTTGATGAGACCGATTCCGGCCTCGATATTGATGCGCTCAAAGTGGTCGCCAAGGGCGTCAACTCGATGCGCTCGCCGCAGCGTGGCTTCCTTGTCATCACGCACTACCAGCGCCTTCTCGACTACATCAAGCCCGACAAGGTTCACGTCATGTCCGACGGCCAAATCGTAAAATCCGGCGGTGCCGAACTCGCCCTTGAACTCGAGGAAAATGGCTACGATTTCCTCAAGCAAACTGCTTAATTTTTAAAGTCCCCACGTTATGAACTCAGAAACCGCCACCGTTCAGCAAGTCGCTCTTGAGAAAGACGACATTGGAAACTTTTCTTTCCCTGAGAACCACAAGTTCGATGCTGGTTATGGCCTCACCAAAGACACCTTGGACTACATCTCCAAGGTCAAGGATGAGCCTCAGTGGATCAATGATTTCCGCCACAAGGCGCTTGAGGTTTTCCTTTCCAAGCCAATGCCCACCAACTGGGCCACGGAGGATCTCAATGCCATCGACTTTGATAAGATCCGCTACTATCTCTCCGATGGAGCAAGCCCAAAGCGCTCATGGGATGATGTTCCTTCCGAGGTTCTTGAGACATTCGACCGTCTCGGTGTCCCTCAGCAAGAGCGCGCCTTCCTCGCCGGAGTAGAAGCGCAATACGACTCGGAAGCGGCCTACTCAAACGTCAAGGAAGCTCTCGCTGACGAAGGTGTCATTTTCGTGACCTGTTCCGAAGGTCTCAAGGAGCATGAAGAAATTTTCCGTCCATGGTTTGGAAAAGTAATCCCCGTTGGCGATAATAAATTTTCGGCACTCAACTCCGCGGTCATGTCCGGTGGCTCCTTTATCTACATTCCAAAAGGTGTGAAGCTGAAGCACCCGCTGCAGGCTTACTTCCGCATTAACTCTGAGAACTTTGGCCAGTTCGAGCGCACGCTCATCATCGCTGATGAAGGCTCCGAGGTCATGTATATGGAGGGCTGTACCGCACCTAAGTTCGAGACTGCCACACTGCACTCCGCTGTTGTTGAACTCGTCGCGATGAAGGGCGCTAAGATTCAATACATCACCGTTCAAAACTGGTCCTCGAATGTTTTCAATCTTGTCACCAAGCGTGGCCTCGCGCACGAAGATGCCGAGATCCGCTGGATCGATTGCAACATCGGCTCGCGTCTCACTATGAAATACCCAGGCGTCGTCATGAAGGGCGAGCGGGCACGTGGTGAAGTGATCTCGATCGCACTCGCGAACGATGGTCAGCACCAAGATACCGGCGCAAAAATGATTCACGCGGCGAACAACACGACTTCCAACGTCATTTCCAAGTCGATCTCCATCGGCGAAGGTCGCTCGACCTATCGTGGCCAAGTTCACATTCCCAAGCACCTCAAGGGCTGTAAGAATAACACCGAGTGTGACGCGCTCCTCATCAATCCCAAGAGCCGCACCGATACCTATCCTGCGATCTCAGTGAAAGGGAACCAGCACGTTACGCAGCATGAGGCCAGCGTCAGTCAGGTTTCACAAGAAATGCTCTTCTACATGCAGCAGCGTGGCCTCTCCGAAACCCAAGCGATGTCCCTCGCAGTCAATGGTTTCATCAACGACCTCGTCGAAGAATTCCCGATGGAATATTCGGTCGAACTCAAGCGCCTCATCGATCTCGAGATGGAAGGCTCGGTTGGTTAATTTCTAGATTTTTAAGATGTCCGCTACTCTCACATCTCCTGCGCTCGAGAAATTCGACGCTCTTAGTTGGCCGATTCGCACCGTCGAAAACTGGCGCTTTGGCTCTTGGAAAGAAGCCAATCTTTCCGGCATCGAGCTGCTTGGTGCTGGCGCTTCCGCTGACCTCCCTTCCAAGATCGAAGGCGCTACCCGCTTTGTTTTTCAAAATGCCGAGCTCGTCTCTGGATCTCATGGTTCAGTGACCTTTCTCGGCGAGTCCTTCGGCCCCGAGTCTCGTCTCGGATCGCCTAAGCTGGCTGCGCTTCACTCTGCCAAGTCTGATCACGGTATCTCTATCACCGCTTCCGGTGAGGAGACCATCGAGATCATTCATTTCGTCACCGGCGAAGGTCTTCTCCTGCCAAGCCTCGTTATCAATGCCGAGGCCGGCGCGAAGCTCCGTGTCATCCAGCGCTTCATCTCGACCGATGACGCCGCAGCTGTGGTGCTCACTGCGGTCGATGTGAACCTCGGCGAAAAGGCCGACGTAAAGTATCTCGTCACCCAGGAGTTGAACCTTGCGAGTAAGTTCATCCGCATCGCTGACTCCTGCTTGCAGGCTGGCGCAGATGCCAGGCAAGCGGTCATCCACACGGGCTCGAAGTGGGTCCGAGAGGAGACTTACTCCACGGTCGATGGCTCCGATGGCCAGTCACACATTCTTTCCGTCGCTCTCCCTGACACCGGTCAGGAGTTCGACCAACGCACCTTCCAGCACCACGGCGGACGTGACACCTATTCGAATCTTCTTTTCAAAAATACCCTCTTTGGAAAAGGGAAGACTATCTTCTCCGGCCTCATCTTTGTCGATGAAGGCGCGCACGGAACCGACGCTTACCAGACCTGCCGGAATCTCATGATGACGGACGACTGCGAGGCGCACTCCATGCCCGGACTTGAGATCAATGCGGACGACGTCAAGTGCTCGCACGGCTCCACCAGCGCGCGCGTGAGTGAAGAGGAAATCTTCTACCTCATGGCACGCGGCATTCAGCCGAAGCTTGCTCGTAACCTCGTCGCCAAAGGCTTCTCTGCTGAAGCAGTTGAGAAGCTCGAAGACGAAACCCTCGAAGCGCTCGCGATGGAAGTGGTGGAGCGCAAGTTCCTCGCGGTGGAGTAGTCAGCATTCTGCCAAAGGGGAATAGACATTTCGTTTCGATTGCTTCTCACTGGCTCTGTATTTTATGAGCAAATTTGTCCTTAGATCAGAAACTCCTACCGAAGAACTCGAGTGGGGAAAACTCACTTGGCTTAGTCGGCCACCGGCCACTGACAGCAAGCAGCTTACGAGTATTGATGTGGAGCTTGCTCCGGGAAATGGTCACGCCTTTCACAAGCATCCTGATCAGGAAGAAATGATTGTCTGCGTGAGCGGAACTGTGGAGCAGTGGATCGGCGAGGAGAAGAGGATCCTTGGTCCTGGTGACGCCGTTTTTCTGCATCCCGATGTCGTGCACGCGACCTATAACGACAGCGATGAGCCCGCCCGTCTCTTGGTCACTCTTGGGCCATGCGTGGGAGAGGAAGGCTATGAGCTCGTTGACGTCGCTGACCAGGAGCCCTGGAAGAGCCTGCGTCCCAGCGAGTAGAAAGATGATTTCAGGAAATAGGGTGGGTTCGTTCCCGCTCTATTTTTTTGCGTTGGCGAGGCCTTCGACCTTTTCCCAATCGGTGACCTTCTCGGTGAAGGGCCATCCTTTGGCGATCAGGCGGATGAATTGAAAATTGTTAAAGAGGGCTCCTATCGAGAAAGAAAGACATGCTAGGGTGATCTTCCCAAGAAAGGGATCGGCGACACAAGCGACCGCCATCGTGATGAGGACTATGATTACGATTAGGCGGTTTTTTTGCCTATTATTGGCAAAAAATATGACTTTCAGAGGGTGTGGATAGCCTTCTTTACGGATTTTCATCAATTGTTGGGCGAGTTGTTGGTCGGTCTTCATCAGTCTGTGAGTATTCTAGTGGCTCTAGGGTTCGATGAGGAGGGGGCAATTGCAACGGTTGAGCGGGCCTAGCTGGTCAGGATCGAAAAGGCTCCCTCTTTTCCTATAGAGTAGCGGAGATGAACAACGATATCTTTACCCGAGAGCTTCTCGAATCAATCGGCGGCCCAGTTTCAGATAAACTGGCGGCGCAAAATGTGGTCACTAAGGACCAAGCGCTTGCCGCTCTTTCTTCGCTCTCTCCCGTCCTTCTGTGAGGCTTGAAAAGGAAATATGTGAGACGAGATCCCTATCAATTCTGCAAGCGGAGTGAAGAGGGACGTTTTATTTAGCGGAGGGACTTGAGCCAGCGGTCGAGCCCATCAGTCCAGCCGACGGCGGCTTGACGTCCTTTTTGGCCGTAGCCGTGGCCTCCGGTGGGGTAGACGATTCCAGTGACGGGGATGCCGAGCTCGGCGGCGCGGGCGGAGTAGTCCATGGAGTTTCTTAAAGGGACGGCGCGGTCATCCGAGGAGTGGACGAAGAAGAGGGGCGGGCACTCTTTGGTGAGGCGATTGGTGGTGTTGAACTTGGCGGCTTCTTCTTTGGAAATGTCTTTGCCAAGGAGGTTGTTTTGGGAGCCGCCGTGGCCGTGCTTGGTTCCCATGGCGATGACGGGGTAGCCGAGGATTTGGAAGTCGGGGCGGCAGCTTAGGGCGTCGATGGCGTCTTTTGTTTCGGCTTCGAATTTGTCATCGAACATGGTGGCGCACATCGAGGCGAGGTGGCCTCCGGCGGAGAAGCCCATGATGCCGATTTTCTTGGGGTCGACTTTCCACTCGGCAGCGTGAGCGCGGGCGGTGCGGATGCCGCGGCGGGCATCGAGAAGGGGGACGGGGAATTGGTAACCGAGTTCGGCTTTTCCAACGCGGTATTTTATCACGACAATGGTGATGTTTTGTGAAAGTCCCCAGGCCGCGATGTCGGTGCCTTCATTCTCGCCTGAGACAATGCTGTAGCCGCCTCCGGGGAGGACGACGATGCACTGCCCATTTGGCTCATCGGGCTGGTAGAGCATGTATTGCGGGACCTCTACGTTGCGGTAGCGGAGTCCGTCGCCAGTTTCTTCGGTGCCTGCTGGGGGCTGGGCTGCTCCGGGTGCTTCAGTGGGCCAGAGGGGCTTCCATTCTTGGGAAAATGCAGATGCGGTGAGGACGAGGGTCATAAAAAAGCTCTTCATCCGCGAAGGGTAGTTCGCAAATGAAGAGCTGTGAATGGAAAAGGGAGGATTATCCGCCGGTCTTGGGGCCGCGTGGCTTCTTCGGCTTGGCGTCTTGGGCGCCGGGTTGCTGGCCGCCTTTTTTGCGCTGTTTCTGAATTTTCTGGGCTTCTTCGGCACGCTCGGCGAGCTTTTGCATCATCGTCTTCTTGCCGGCATTTTTGGCGGTCTTGAGCTCAGGCTCAGGCATCTTTGCCATGATCCAAGTCTGGGCGATGGAGAAGATGTTTTGTGTGGTCCAGTAGAGGGCGAGCGCGGAGGCGAAGTTGTAGCAGAAAAAGAAGAACATGATGGGCATGAACATCATGATGCGCTGCTGCATTTTATCGCCGGTCTTAGGTGTCATCTTCATCTGCAGGACCATGGTGACCGCCATGAGAATGGGGAGGATGTTGACGGGGACAGGATCGCCGAGGAAAGGAAGTCCGAAGGGCAGGTGCCCCATGGTGTCCGGCTGGGAGAGGTCGGTGACCCACATGAAGGGCTCGTTGCGCAGCTCCACCGCATATTGAAGCATGGTGAAGAAGCCGAAGAAGACGGGGATCTGGAAGATGAGCGGGAGGCAGCCGCCCATCGGGTTCACGCCGAACTCGCGGTAGAGCTTCATCGTTTCCTGCTGCATCTTGTTGGGATCGTCAGGATACTTTTCCTTCAGCGCCTTCATCTTAGGCTGAAGCTTGGACATGCGCTTCATCGTGCGGGTGGACTTGGCGTGCAGCGGCCACATCACGGTGCGGATGAGGATGGTGAGGGCCACAACGGCCCAACCCCAAGACCAGGAATTTCCGTCGCCACCGAAGAGGCCAGAGAGGAAGTTTAGGATCCAGTTAAGGGTGCGGCTGATGGGGCTGAAGAAGCCGTAGTTCATCACGTCATCCTTTTCCCCATCGAGGCTGCGGATGAGGGCGTTGTTCTTGGGGCCCATGAAGATGTCGAAGACGAGGGTCTTGCGATTTTCCGGGGCAAGGTTCTCGTCCGGGAGGCTCATTGTGGACGTGAGGAGGGTGGTGATGTCGCCGCCGCGGTCGGGAGGAAGGGTGACCTGAGAAGGTTTGGCCCGCACGGTGCTGGTGAACTTATCGGCGGGGTCTACGATGGTGGCGAAGAACTGGTTCTCGACACCCGCGAAGTCGAGGCCTTCATCGGCGACTTTGGTGAAGTCGAATTTTTCAGACCCTAAGAAGCCGCCTTTGAAATAGCTGGGGTTTTCGTGATCAAAATCGCCATTGTTCTGCCAGAAGAAGCTTACGTAGTCGGCGCGCTCGTCTTTATGAAGAGGAGCGGTGGAGCCGGTGACGAGCTGGATGGAGCCGATGGGGATGGCGATATCCGAAATGTTGATGAGGTCGAGAGTGAGCTTGAGGCGGTAGTCGGTGCCTTCGCCTTCGGAGGTTTTTTCCCAGGTCTTCCTCACGCCGAGCCCATTGCTAAGCTGGCCGAAGTAGACGATGGAATTGGCGTCTTGGGACTCGATATTGTAAAATCGCTGGTCAAGGACCTCGCCACCGGGGCCGATGAGGGCTCCGATGCGGTTTGCTCCGAGGTCGTTCATGCGGACATTCTGCGAGAGGTCTTTGACCGCGAGTTCGTCCTTAAAAGTGGCCTGCTTGATGCCGCCCTCAAGTGAGGAGAGTTCGAAGGTGGTCTCGGCGGTCTCAAGCTTGTGGGACTCTTCCGCGCCATTACTTGCTACGGGAGGGGCGACGGGGCGCTCGACGCTGAGGCCGGGAGTGGTGGTTTCCCCGGCAGGTTGTGCGGCCTTTTCGGCAGCCTCCTTTTTCGCAGTTTCTTCCTGCTGCTGCTTGCGCAGAATGGCGGAGTTGTCACTCTGCACTTTGAAATTATAGGCGAGCAGAATGCTGCAAATGGCGACGACGATCCAAGCTTTACGATCCATGGTTGATAAAAGGGGGCGGGAGAGAAAAAAGGTCAGGGTTGAGGCGAAGAAGGCCTCGCTGGTGGAACGGGGTCATTACCGGACCCGCCCCAGGGATGACAGCGCAAAATCCTGCGAATGCCGAGGTAGCTGCCTTTGAGCGAGCCGTGCACTTCCACGGCTTCGAGAAAATAGTGTGAGCAGGTCGGGGCAAAGCGACATCCAGCGTGCGGTCCGGCGAAGGCTTTCATCACGGGACGAAGGAAGATTTGGTAGAATCGAATCCCGATGCGGATGAACCATTTCATGGTTCTTCGGTCCAGAGGTTGAGCCGCTTGGCGGTCTTGATCCAGTCTGCCTCGAGCTCTTGAAAGGTGGCTCCAGCTGCGCGAAAGCGAGCGATGGTGACAAAGCGGTGCTTTTCAGGGAGGTGATCGCCCCATTTACGAATGATTTCACGGAAACGACGGCGGAGGAGATTGCGCGTGACAGCCTTACGAGCGGCTTTTTTAGAAGTGATGAGGCCGAATCTGCGATCATCGAGGGTGGGATCGGGGTGAGCCGCGATGACTAGGAAGCGTCCGGCGGTCGACTGCCCGTTCTCACGGACGGTCTGGAACTCACTCCAGTCGCGCATGCGCCGCTTGCGGGAGAGTTCCATAGCAGCGGCGGCACGTGGATAAAAAGAAGGCCGCCTGAGGAGAACTCGGAGGCGGCCAGCTGATTACTTGGTGTTGTTCTGCACCGTGTGGCGCTTGAAGTGAATCTCGGCTCCCTTCGGAAGAAGGCGCTTGCGGCCCTTGCGGCGGCGATTCTTGAGAATGTCACGACCGGACTTCTTAGCCATACGAGCACGGAAGCCGTGTTGACGCTTGCGAGTTCGCTTGGAGGGCTGGAAAGTTCTTTTCATAGCAGTGGATCGGAAAAAGTTTTAGAAAAAGGCTCACCATCTCGGCGAGGGAGGCGGAGACTAGCGAGAGCCGCGCCCTTGTCAACTCATCGGTGAATTTTTTAAAGGAAACTTTTCAGAAAAGTTTCCTCGAAGCACGGCGGAGGACTCAATCTTGAAGAATTGCCTTCTCTCCATACGGCCAGGGGAAAGGGATGCCGAATGGGCGTCATTTTGGAGCTGATTGATGCAAGGTAGGGAGATCTCACTAGATAGCAGTAAGGCAGCTGGCTCGACTGCGCCCAGAGTCTTTCTGAGAAATTGATTATATGACGAGTCGCCAATCTGGCGCTTTCGTCACAATTCAACTTTTGTAAAAGGGCATTTTGGTGTCTAAATCGAGACCTGCCACAAACACAAGTGGCATCAGTGACTACACAGAGACAAACATGAATAAAAAATTGATCCAAGCAATCGGTGTTGGCGTGTCCGCCACTACCCTCAGTGCCTTCGCTGGCGATATGGCGGTGACTCCTCCTGCTCCCGTCAACAATGGAAACTGGTGTGATGCTCTTCAGGGCATCGGCACCATTTATAAGGACAAGAACAACCCTTACATCCAGGAGATCAAGGTCTTCGGCCGGGCTCACTACCAGTTCAGCTATGTCGATGGTGAGAATAACAATGTAGATTTCTCCGAAGATGGCGGTGAGCTTCGTCGCTTGCGCTTCGGCACCTCCATCAAATTCCTCAATGGCTTTAAGCTTCTTGGCCGCGCAAACCTTGAGAAGGGGGGCTTCCGGTCCGATCAGGTGGGCTACAGCAGCATGGACGAGTTATACCTTGAGTATGGTTTAGGCGATGTCGCTGGATTTGAGGATGTGACCATCGGATACGGTCGTTACAAAGTTGCTTTCGGTGGCGAAGAGCACATGTCTTCGAAGAAGATCAAGACGGTCGAGCGCTCAAACATTAATAATTTTTACGCACCAAATCGTTCCACTGGAGTTCTTGTCAAAGGTTCCCGTGGTGACATTGACTACGCCGTGGGTGTGTTCTCGACTGATGCTGATCAGACTCTCGGTCAGTGGGACGAAGGTATTGCTTACTACGGAAGCGCTATGTTCGATGCACTCGGTGGGGCGATGACGGTCGATTTCGTCTACAATGATGCTAATCCTGTCGTGGACGAAGACACCTTCGGATATGAGTGGGCGGCTTCGGTCACTCATGAGTCTGAGATTGGAAACTGGGATCTCTTTCTCAATGCCACTTATGGTGAAACCCATGGTGGTGCTGGAGTTTACGGCCTTGTTGTGATGCCCTCGACTTTCCTCATCGAGGACAAATTGGAAGCTGTCGTCCGCTACCAGTATGCCGCGTCTGACGATCCAAATAGTTTAGGTATCAACAGCCGTTCCGTTCGTAACTCTGCCGCAGCAGATGGTTTTCCCATCACGAATCGCGGTGATGAGAATCACACCATCTATGCTGGCCTCAATTACTTTCTTTGTGACCACAACGCTAAGGTCATGATCGGAGCTGAGTATGAGACCTTTGATGGACCCGCGACAGACGTGGAAGCAACGACCCTCTGGGCGGCCTTCCGCATGTATTTCTAAGGACGCAAAATAGCTTCTTTTTCATTGAAGCGAGCGTCCTCAAAAGGGACGCTCGCTTTTTTTACGGAATATCTTCCGCATTGAAGTAGGGAGTGGGTCGACTGACTCTTTAGTTTTCTCTTAAAGATGCATGTGACGATTTTGTCAAAATACCGATTGGCCTCTTGTCCAAACTATGGCTTTCTTAGCCTTCAGTTGATTATGAAGCTTCGAACCACCGCCATTCTTGCGCTGACTGTCGTCGGGGCTTTCGCCGGAGAAACAATCCAAGAAACCGAAAAACCCAAAAATAATGGGGACTGGTGCGATCGGTTTGAAGATATAGGTGTTCTTTTTAAGGACAAAAAGAACCCCTATATCCAAGAGATCGAGCTCTATTTCCGCGCTCACTACCAGTTCGGCTACACCGATGGTGATAATCTGGGCCAGAATTTTTCCGGTCACGGTGGTGAGTTCCGCCGTTTCCGTGTTGGCGCAGCAGTCGAGTTTCTTGATGGTTTAAAGCTCGTAGGACGAATTAACGTCGAGGAAGGGGGCTACCGTGATGATAAAATTGGCTACGATGACTTCGACCAACTCTACCTTGAGTATGACTTTGGCGATGTCGGCGTGTTCGATAATGTCGTCCTAGGTTACGGCCGGTATAAGATCGGCTTTGGCGGTGAAGAGCACGATTCCTCGGCTGAGATCAAAACCGTGGAGCGGTCGAATTTGAATAATTTCTTCGCTCCTGATCGTTCCACTGGCTTTACGCTCGAAGCGGAATATGGCGACGCAGCGATGACCTTCGGGGTCTTTACCACCGATGAGGAAGAAGCGCTTGCTGATTGGAATGCCGGCACCGCCTACTTTGCCAGTGTCGATTTCGATCTGGGTAAAGACCATAACCTGATTTTGGACTTCCTTTATAACGACACGAACCCTGCTTCGAAGATTGATTCCATCGGCTACGAGTGGGCCGCCTCGGTGACTCATCTTTCTGAGATCGGTGATATCGACCTCTTTTTAAATGCGACCTACGGCAGAACTCACGGTGGAAATGACGTCTACGGATTTGTTGTCATGCCTTCCACCGAGCTTATCAAGAACAAGCTCGAGGCCGTTGTGCGCTACCAATATGCGAATGCGGATGCACGCGTCTTCGAGATCAATAAGCGAAACGTCGACAATGTTGCGGACGCTGACGGCGTCGGCATCGGGGCCGGCGATTTGAATCACACGATCTACGCGGGCTTGAACTACTTCCTCTGTGAGGATCACGCCAAGTTTCAGATTGGCGCGGAATACGAGACGCTTACGGGCCGCTTCGTTGATGTCGAGGCGACCACTCTCTGGGCGGCCTTCAAGCTCGACTTTTAGCGCATGACTCCGCGCTGAGACGTTTGGATGAAATCCACGAGCTGCTTCACGCAGGGGTGTGTCGCGGTTTCCTCGGGGATCGATGCGATTGCTTCGCTGAGATTGACGTCCTTACGGAAAAAGAGCTTTTTGTAAGCGGTCTTGAGTGCGCTTAGGTCCTCTGCGTTGAAGCCGCGGCGCTCAAGGCCGATTTTGTTGATCCCGCGCACCAGTCCCGGATTTCCATCCACGATGGTGAAGGGTGGCACGTCCTGCGCGACCTTCGTCATCCCGCCGATGATGGCGTGGGACCCCAAGCGGCAGAATTGATGAACCCCAGTGAGTCCGGAAATAATGACGTAGTCCTCGCACTCGACGTGGCCTGCGATGCTCGCATTGTTCGAGAGGATATTGTGGTTTCCCATCTGACAGTCGTGCGCGACATGTGCGTAGGCCAAGAAGAGATTGTCCGAGCCAATCCGCGTCGGCAGCGCCTCGTGCGTTCCTCGGTGGATCGTGACATTCTCACGGAAGACATTCCGGTCACCGATGATGAGAGCGGTGGGTTCTCCGGCATATTTTAAGTCCTGCGATTTGATCCCGATCGCTGCGAAGGGGAAAAATTCGTTCTCTTTTCCAATCTCGGAGTGGCCGTGGATGACGACATGCGAGTGGAGGCGGCAGCCATCGCCGAGGGTGACATGGTCTTCAATGACGCAGAAGGGGCCGATCTCTATGTCTTCACCGAGCTGGGCTTTGGGCGAGATGACGGCGCTGGGATGGATGGACATAGAGAATTAGCCGACGTCGGCCACCCCTTCGTCGCTAAAAAGATCACGCGCGTCAACACTTGCCTCGATTAGCTCCCACTGGCGGTCGAGGTTTAAGCGGAAGCTCGCGAGGTGCTTTTGAGCCCATTGATCCGGTCCAATCATTGAAAGCACGTGCTTTTGGCGGACGCGGTAAAGGTGGTAAGTCTCGCCCATGACGGGTTCGAACTGGATATCAGCCTCGTAAACCAGCTTGTTCCAATTGAAGTGTTCGATGGTGCGCTCGTATTGCTCCCGCATCTCGGTGAGCTTCTGGTGGAGATCGCGCTCAACCTGGCTTAGGCCCCGGGATTTGAACGAGGTGAGATCATTCGGGATGATTTTCGGGCTCAGGGTTGAGACCGGGTAAGGTAGAAAGGCCGACGAAGTCGGCGGCTCGTTGATCAGCTCATCCATAATTGCACTCTAGAGTGGCAAAGAACGGCATTTGCGCAACCGACATTTTGATCTTCCCTCCCTCACAGAGGGAAGGGAGATTCCTTGGGGTCTATTTTTTCGCGATCTTCTCCCCGCTCAGAGTTTGGACCCTTTCCTGAAAGGCGAGGCCGTAGCGGTGGAACATATTTGATGCCCAAATGGCGCCCTTTTTCTTTTCCTTGCGAACCTTGTAGGCTTCCACGAGTTGCTGCTCAAAGCGGGGGCGGAGGACTTCGCTGCGACCGACGAGAACGCGCACGGTTTTTTCCGGAGCCGGGCTGACGGTGAGCGGGAGGATCTCGTTTGTCTTGTCGATAGGAACGACCCAGAAGACGCGGAGGCCGGGCTGCTCGAAGTAGCTGTGCCACCAGGTCTGGACCATCCCGTGGGCTTCTTCCGCAGTGAGCCCGGTGCTGAGGAGCCCTTGGACCATTTCATCGTAAACGAGGCGACGCCATTTTGCATCGGTGGTGTGAAGATCTTTCTCGGGGATGGAGAGGCTCGATCCTGCGGGGAGGCCATCGGAGAACGAATGAAAACGAA